>NZ_JAZHFF010000009.1:78050-223634 GCF_036541985.1 Rhodococcus sp. IEGM 1306 | reverse complement strand
CCATCAACCTCATCACTGAACTCGTCGAACAAGATTCCAACCCTCAAATTGCAAGATCATTTTTAGTTCGGAGAAGACGACGTGGATGCGCGGCTGATGTGCCAGGTCGGTGCGTGGTCGTCAATGGTCGCGATCGTCGCAGGCCTCGACATGGGCGTCAGCCATGCCGTCGGGCATGCACTCGGCGGTTCGTTCAACGTCCCACACGGGTACACCTCCTGCGTCATGGCGCCCTTCGCGCTCGAGTACAACCGCGAAGTCAACGAGCATCGCCAGGCGCTGATCAGTGCGTCCTTGGGTGCGCCGCAAACGCCCGCACACGAGTTGGCGGACTCGCTCATCCGGCGACTCGGCATGCCGAGATCGCTGGGAGAAGTCGGGCTGACCGAAAACGACCTCCCCAGTCTGGCTACGTACACGTTCAAGGACATCTGGTGCGGGACCAACCCGAACCCCATCGCGAATCCGGATGCTTTGGTTCCTTTGTTGCGGCGGGCACTCTGATCGAGCTCGAAAACAAGTGATCCCCCTCCACGTCGGGTGGAGGGGGATCACTTGTTTTCGGGCTGAACGGGCGTAACCGTCAGCTGGGCGTACCGCCGTTACCACTCTGCGTTCCGGGACGGTGACGGAGAATTCCGACGACGATGTAATCCACGTAGGTTGCCACCAGCGCCTCGATATCGTGGTCGTCTCGAAGCCACCAGCTCACGCCATTCATGAGGTCGAGCACCGCAACAGCCGCACGCTGTGGGTCGGCGATCTCGAACTCTCCGGCGCGGACCCCGGCAGCAATCACATCGCGCACACGCCTCTGGTAGTACTTGCGGTACTCGAGCACCCTCATACGGTGTTCGTCGGTAAGCGCCGAGATCTCTCGTAGGCTTACCAGATGCTCGACCCTGTTCATCGCCAAATACCGCAGATGAACATCGATCAGCGAGGTGAGTCGCTCGACCGGAGTTCCAGTCTCGTCGAGGACAAGTAGATGCTCCTCGACCGGGTCCCGGGTCATCTTGAGCGCGATCGCGTAGAGGATCTCCTCTTTCGAGGTGAAGTGGTTGTAGAGGCTCGCGCCCTTGATTCCCACCGAATCTGCGATGCCACGCATGCCTGCCGAGTGGTAGCCCTGATCAGCGAAGTATTCGGCCGCCGCGGCCAGTATGTCGTCACGTCTGCTTGGAAGCCCTTCAAGCCGTGGTCGACCGGATCCGGGTGTCGCGCTGCTGGCAGGATCGATGTTCAGCGTTTCAGTCCTTTGCATACAGGCGGCGTAGTTCTCTCTTGAGCAGCTTCCCCTGAGGGTCCGTGGGCAGCTCATCCACAATCTTGATCGCCTTTGGAACCTTATAGCCTGCGAGCACGGTCTTGCAGTGGTCTCGCAACTCCTGGCCGGTGAGGTCGCTGCCGTCTATGACGATGACGAAGCCTGTGACCGCCTCGGACCAGTATTCGTCCGGAAGTCCCACGACGGCGGCGCGCGACACCTCGGGGTGGGCTTGTAGTACGCGCTCGACCTCCTGCGAGGACACGTTGTAGCCGCCCGTCTTGATCATGTCCTTGCTGCGATCGAGGAAGAACATGTTGCCCTCCGAATCGCGACGTACGATGTCGCCGGTGTGGACCCAACCACCGTCGAGGACAGCGGCGGTCTTCTCGGGATCCTTGTAGTAACCCAGCATCACCGACGGCGTGCGACAGAGGAGTTCACCTCGCTCTGCTTCATTTCCGTCGGCATCGACCACCTTGACCTCGAGATGGCCTACAGGCTTGCCGATCCAGGTCGGATCCTGATCGGGAATGTCCTCGAGTCGCTTGAACCAGCCGACGGAGCCCAACTGCGTCAACTCGGACTGACCCCAATAAGTGCCCCACACCGATGCGGGCGCCGCGTGGTGCCATGCGTCCACCGTTCGCGGCGAGACCTGACCTCCATAGGTCAGGCAGCGCTGGATGGTCCCGACAGTCTCAGGACCGAAGTCAGGATGATCTGCGAGCGAGATGAAGAACGTCGGGGTTTGAGCCAGGACGGTGATCTGCTCCGCTTTGATCATGTGCAAAGCGTCGGCAGGCGCGAGGCTGGCCGGGAGCACGAGCGTCGCTCCCAACAGCAGGAGCGAGGTCAGGGAGCCGATTCCGGCAATAGTGTGGAATGGCATGACGTAGAGCCAGACGTCATCGTCCAGGCATCGCAGTCCCCATGTGTACGCAGGTGCGGTGGAGACCAGGTAGTTGCGATGCGGCAGCATGACGCCCTTCGGAGCCGCCTCGGTTCCACTGGTGTACACGATCATTGCGAGATCGTGCTCGTCGACATCGCAATCCGGCTCTGTCGGCGACGAGGACTCGAGGAGTTGATCGAAGCAGTGGCCGCCGAACTCGTCCGTGCTGTCGAGAACAATGATTTCGGGGCGGGTACCGAGTCCCGCCAGCGCTTCTTCCAGTACCGGCAGGAATTCCGCGGCCACGACCACAACCGCGGGCTCGAGGTGCCCGATCTGTTGAGCCACTTCGTTCGGTCCGAAAAGGACATTGATGCCGGAGTACACCGCCCCTATTTTGAGAGCACCGTAGTAGGCGACGATCGACTCCACGCGATTGCGGGCCATCACGGCGACCCGGTCACCGCGGGAAACACCGAGTCCGAGGAACATATGGGATGCCCGGTTGGCATCCTGATTGAGCGCACCGTAGGTGGTCACGGTGCGTCGACCACCTGGGGCATACGACACGATCGCCGGCTTCGAGTATCGACTCTGCGAGTGGCGGCGTAGCTGGTCGCCCAACGTCGCTCGCCCTAGCGGTGACGACTGGGTCGCTGTGAGGGATCGGACAAGCGGACCTGAACTCCGTCGCACATCAGTGGCATCCGATTCGACACTTGTCGACAGATCCATGGTTCCTCAACTTCCTGAATGCTTACCGCGGTTAGTATGATGTGGCTCATACTGTCATCGGCATCCACGCGGGTCAAGCAGAGTTTCCAAGCAACAATGGGAATATCGAAATCACACTTGGTTGTGTCGCTAACGACTGTTAGCCTGCATGACATGACTATCGTCACTGACCTGGACCGTGACCACCTGCGTTCGGCGGTGTTACGGGGCAACGTTCCGACCATGCTCGCCGTGTTGCTGGAGCTGACCGCCGATGAGCGGTGGGTGGCACCCCGCTATCAACCCACGCGCAGTCGGGGCATGGATGACAACTCCACGGGAGGACTTCCGGAGGAAGTTCAGTCCGAAATCCGGAGCGCGTTGATCGACGCAGTGGAACGCTGGTGGACGCTGGACGAGCCGTCCCGGCGGACGCTGGACAGCTCGGAAGTCGAGCGAATCCTCAACTTCACCTGCAGCGAGACCGTACCGCCGGACTTCGCGCCGATGATGGCGGAGATAGTCAATGGTCCGCAGATCAAGCCTGCCACCGCCAAGTGCGACGAGCGACTCCACGCCATCGTGATCGGAGCAGGCATCGCGGGGATGCTGGCCTCCGCCGAGCTCACCCGCGCTGGAATCCCTCACGTGATCCTGGAGAAGAACGACGACGTCGGCGGATCATGGTGGGAGAACCGCTATCCGGGCGCCGGAGTTGATACACCGAGCCACCTTTACTCGATCTCGTCGTTCCCTCGTAACTGGTCGACCCACTTCGGCAAGCGCGACGAGGTTCAGGGATATCTCGAGGACTTTGCGGAGGCCAACGACATCCGGCGCAATGTCCGCTTCCGTCATGAGGTGACGCGCGCCGAGTTCGAGGAGTCGAAACAGAGTTGGCGTGTGTCCGTCCAGCGACCAGGTGAGGCGCCGGAGACCCTCGAGGCTCCCATCCTGATCAGCGCAGTCGGTCTGCTCAATCGTCCGAAGATCCCGCATCTACCGGGAATCGAGACCTTCCGTGGTCGCCTCTTCCACTCCGCCGAGTGGCCGAGCGAGCTCGACGATCCCGAGTCGCTCCGCGGAAAGCGAGTGGGCATCGTCGGTACCGGAGCCAGTGCTATGCAGATCGGCCCGGCCATCGCGGATCGTGTCGGATCGCTGACGATCTTCCAGCGCTCACCACAGTGGATCGCACCGAACGACGACTACTTCACGACCATCGACGACGGCGTCCACTGGCTGATGGACAACATCCCCGGCTATCGCGAGTGGTACCGGGCGCGTCTGTCGTGGATCTTCAACGACAAGGTGTACTCGTCCCTCCAGGTCGACCCCGACTGGCCAGAGCCGAGCGCCTCGATCAATGCGACCAACCATGGTCATCGCAAGTTCTACGAACGCTATCTCCGCGATCAGCTGGGTGATCGAACAGATCTGATCGAGGCATCTCTTCCGGACTATCCGCCCTTTGGTAAGCGAATGCTGCTGGACAATGGCTGGTTCACGATGCTTCGTAAGCCCGACGTCACACTGGTGCCCCACGGAGTCGACGCCCTGACACCTTCTGGACTCGTCGACACGAACGGCGTCGAGCACCAGCTGGACGTCATTGTCATGGCGACGGGTTTCCACAGTGTGCGCGTTCTTTACCCGATGGACATCGTCGGTCGATCCGGCCGGTCCACCGGAGAAATCTGGGGCGAGCACGACGCGCGCGCCTACCTGGGGATCACAGTTCCTGACTTCCCCAATTTCTTCGTCATGACCGGACCGAACACCGGCCTGGGACATGGGGGGAGCTTCATCACGATCCTGGAATGTCAGGTCCGCTACATCATGGATGCCTTGAAGTTGATGCAATCGGAAAACCTCGGCGCGATGGAGTGCCGGGCCGAGGTCAACGATCGATACAACGAGGCCGTCGACCGACAGCACGCACAGATGGTCTGGACCCATCCGGCAATGGAGAACTGGTACCGAAACCCGGACGGTCGCGTCGTGTCGGTCCTTCCATGGCGGATCAACGACTACTGGGCCATGACCTACCGAGTCGACCCGGCAGATTTTCGTACCGAGCCGGCACGCTCCGAGTCGGTCCCGACTCCGACCGCGCGAGGGTGATCATGCAGGACGAAGCCACCGGCGGAGTGCACGGCGGGCCGCTGTCGGGTATCCGGGTCATTGAAATGGAGGCCATAGGGCCGCTACTGCACGCCGGTCTGATGTTGGCAGATCTTGGCGCCGATGTCGTGCGCATCGTGCGCCCCATCTCGATGGGAGCAGATGACGGAATCGACGATGCGAATGCGGGGATGCTCCGAGGGCGGACCGAACTCACTGCAGATCTGACCAAGACCGAAGATCTCGCCAAGGTGCGCAGGCTGATCGGCCGAGCGGACGTCCTGATGGAGGGCTCTCGGCCCGGCACGATGGAGAAGCTCGGCCTGGGCTCCGAGATCTGCCTGCAGGACAATCCGGGGCTGATCTACGGCCGAATGAGTGGCTGGGGCCAGAAGGGACCGATGGCCCGAGAAGCCGGGCACGACCTGAACTACCTTGCGCTTTCGGGCGCGCTCGAACAGCTCGGACCGGCTTCCGGGCCGCCGTCACCGCCGCTGAACTACGTCGGGAACTTCGGCGGCGGATCGATGTTCCTGCTCGTAGGAGTACTTGCCACGCTGCACGAAAGAGAACGCACTGGCCGAGGCCAGGTGGTGGATACAGCGATGGTCGACGGCGCCAGTTCGTTGACTGCGCTCGTCCGATCGTGGCAGCATGCCGGCCGCTGGTCAGCCCGTCGTGGAACCAACCTCCTCGACGGATCTGCCCCGTTCTACCGCGCGTACGAGTGCGCAGACCACAGGTACATGGCGGTAGGGGCCCTCGAAGACGTGTACTACGACCGCTTCGTGTTCGGACTCGGATTGGATCCCGCCTCATTGCCGAATCGCTGGGACCAATCGACCTGGGACGACTTGTCCGAACGCTTCGGCAGAACCTTCGCCACACACGATCGCGACGCCTGGGTCGAGGTCTTCGACGGCCTGAACGCTTGTGTCACACCCGTGCTCACACTCCACGAGGCAACACTCCACGACCATGCAATACAGCGGACGGCCTTCGTCGATGCAGGAGGCTTTTCGATGCCCTCCGCCGCACCACGGCTGGACTCGTCACAGGGAGCAGCCCCACCACGGAGAAACGACGAACTGGACGCAACCGTGTCGCGATGGGAGATTGCCTCAGAGCACCACGGGGGCAATTCCACTCGACATCGGTCCACTCGCATGGCTGTTGGTCCACAGACGTGGTGAGCGAGAGAACCGATGGCGCCAGGCGGGCTACGATTTCGGTATGCGCAGGCTGGCTGGATCGTTCGATCGTGACCTCCCCGGGTTGCCGCGTGGCCGCGGCCGACTGGCTGTGGACGAGGTCCAAGACGCGCAACGCGATCGCATTCTGCGTGCGGTGATCTCGTCGACTGCGGAGAAGGGGATCGCCTCGACCACGATCGCCGATGTCGTCGGGCGTGCCAGGGTGTCTCGTCAAGCTTTCTACAAGCAGTTCGAGAGCAAAGAAGCGTGCTTGATCGCGGCGATCGACGCCGGCATCGAGGTGATCGTCTCCAACATCACCTCGACACAAAGCTCGACCGCCAATTTATCTCTACACGAACAGCTTTCGGCTGTCATCGAGAAGTATCTCGAGACGTGTTCGTCCGAACCGGAGTTCGTGCGAGCCTGGGTGGTGGACCTACCTGTGGCCGGCCCGGCCGGGGTGGCGAAGCGCAACGAGTACGTGGAACTGCTCGCCGATGCATTGCTCGTCGGCTACTCGTCCAAGTCTTCAGAAGCCCCGGGGCGTGAAGTGTTTCTCGCGGCGATCGGCGGTTGCAACGAGTTGTTCTACCGCCAGGTGGTTGACGGGTCGAATTCGTACATGAATCTTCATGCGCCGATCATGTCCTTCCTTGAACGGGTACTGGATCTCTCGTCCGACCCTTCGTAGTCCGGTGTTGACAAGCCAAGGGTAGATCGCCATGCTCATTCATAAGTACTGCTGCGTACTTATGAATGAGGAGTGGTCATGCGAATTACGAGTGGACTGACACAGAGTCCGATCGCACCGCCCGGCCGGGTAGCGATCCGTCCGCGGCGAGTCGATTTCGACTGGGAGAGAGCGCCTTTGGTGTGGTTGCCGAACGAGCCGATCGCCTCATACCTCCTCAGCTCGATGAACCTCGTCATCCCGGAGGGCGAACGGATGATGATCCAGGCCTTCGAGCAGGCCCTCCCGGACGTGCACGACGAGAAGCTTCGCGAGGACATGCTCGGTTTCATGGGTCAAGAACTGCTGCACGCAGAGGCGCATGACGAGGTCATGAATCAGGTGTTCACACGGCACGGGATCGACCCGGCCCCGTTCAACCGCCAGATGCAGTATTTCTTCCGTAGAACTTTGGGCGTCGGTGACGACCCCGATCCGCGGGCCATCCGGCAGCGTCTGATCGAGCGTCTCGGGATTTGCGCGTCTTCGGAGCATATGTTCGCGTTCGTGGGCGACTGGGCGTTGAACGCGGACTTGGAGAAATTCGGCGCGGATCCGCAGATGCTTGACCTCTATCGGTGGCATGGGGCCGAAGAGGTCGAGCATCGTGCCGTGGCACACGAGGTCGCCACGTACTTCGGAGTCGGCTACTTTCGCCGCTGTATCTCCATGATCATCACGTGGCCAATCTTTTTGGGGTGGTTGCTCCGTGCTGCGATGTATCTGAGTCGCAACGACCCCAACACGCCGAACATCGGTTATCCACGATTGCTACTGGAATTCGTCCGCGCCGGACGCCGCGGACTGGTGCCTGGTGTATCGAAATGGTTCTGGAGCGGTGTGTCGACGTTCGTGCCGGGATTTCACCCCGACAGTGTGGGGTCCACCGCCCAGGCCCTCGCCTACGTCGCGCAATCGCCAGCGGCCAAGCGGGTCAACACATGACACCCAACGCGCCCGAACTCACACAGCGGTGGCCGGCCCCCCGCGAGATCCCGGTCGACCTACGTCGCGGCAAGCGCCGCGACTCGATTCTGCGCATTCTGGACGTCCTGGTCTCCACGCAGGTCAAGTTGGCGGTCTTGATTCATCGCGACGAGCCACCGGAAAACCGGATCGACGAGTACAAGACAACGCTCACGGTGTCGGAGCGCACGACGGTGGCCACCGACAACGACGTGGTCAGTCTCGAACTGCGAGCACCTGACGGCAGCGACCTCGAACGGTGGTATCCCGGGGCACACCTCGACCTGTACCTGCCCTCGGGACGGGTACGTCAGTACTCGCTGTGCGGCGATCCCGCCGATCGACGCTGCTACCGGATCGCGGTACGCCGGATTCCTGATGGTGGCGGCGGATCGAACGAGGTCCACGACGAGTTGCCAGTCGGTACCGTCGTCGGCGTTCGCGGTCCACGCAACGCATTCGGGTTCGTCGAACCCGGGCGAATCGAGCGCGCGAAGCGCGTTCACTTCGTGGCGGGTGGCATCGGCATCACACCGATACTGCCGATGGTCCGCGAGGCGGAGCGCATGGGCCTGGATTGGTCGCTGATGTACGTCGGTCGCGAGCGCCGCACACTACCGTTCCTCGAGGAATTGTCGCCGTTTGGTGATCGGGTCACCATCCGCACCGACGACGAATACGGCCTACCCGCAGCGAATGATCTTCTCCCGCCGAATGTCCGCAGCGGCGACGCGATCTACTGTTGCGGTCCGGTCCCGATGCTGGACGTGATCACAGCTAGTGTGCGCAACGAGCCCGGTGTGGAAGTGCACGCCGAACGCTTCTCCGCCGCACCGGTCGTCGATGGACGACCCTTCCGCATCCAACTGGCTCGCACCGGTCAGGTCATCGATGTCGCCGCCGACCAGACCGCACTGGACGCGGTGCTGCGTGTGAACCCGAAAGCCCCCTATTCATGTCGTCAGGGCTTCTGCGGCACCTGCATGGTCCACGTCAGCGACGGCGACGTCGATCATCGTGACAATTCGTTGAGCCCAGCCGAGCGCGCCGCCGGCAAGATGCTCCTGTGCATTTCGCGGAGCAACAGTCCCTGCCTGACGGTCACCACATGAATCCACCGATGAGAAAACACAATTCCAGACAACCGGAGTACCTGTTGAACGACGATCAACTGACATCGCGGGTGGTGGACCTGCTGATCGCACTGGAAGAAATGGACGCCGATGCCGTGCGCGCACTCGTCGATCCCGACATCGAATGGCGCAATACCGGCCTGCCCAGCGTGCGTGGAAGCAAACGCGTCGAACTGGCGCTCACGATCGTCTCTCGCCTGATCACCAGGTACGAGGTCGTGGAAGTGCTCACGATGACCACCGACCACAACACCGTGTCCTCCCGGCGACGAGAGATCATCCGCATCGGATGGTTTGCCATGCACCTCGACGTAGACGGCCACTACACATTCGCAAACGGCCTGCTTCGCATTTGGGACGACCGCTTCTCCTACCGCCGACTGCTCCGCGGATTGCGATTCGGCCCAACCACCTGAAGTAGCGACGTTTTGTGTCGCATTTTGCCGGGGAGTCCTCACCAGATGCTGAAATCTCCCCCTGCAGCTTCTCGACTGCATCCTCGGTTCAGGAGTTCGGCCGCTGGTGCGGAGAACTCTCGCCGAGTCTACGTTCGCGCATGTGACCAGCTCGTTGTTCCTTTGGACTGCAACGGGATTGGATACCGCTGATGGATTCTCGACAATTGTTCGCCCTCGGCGCGCTCGGTACCGGGATGTTGTCGCTGGCCTTGCAGCTGACCCCGCTGTGTCTCGGCACCGAGGATGCGGAGCAGTACGTCTTTGTTCGCGCCGCCAATGCCACCGCGGTCCTCACCCTTGCTCTGCTGTCCGCCGCGTTTGTCTTCTGGCCGCCGGCTGGATGACTTTCCGGGCGCAACATGTTCACGAATAAAGGAGTTTCGGTGAATCCACCCGTAAACCACTACCGCCGGCGATCGGTGGAGTCGATCCTCCTCGGCGGAGCCCTTGCAGCACTGCTGCTCTCGGGATGCACGATCAGTTCAGCAGATCCCACTACCGAGGGCAGGCAGTCGTCGAAGATGCCCACCGACTCCGAGCAGATCACCACGGTGATCCGATCTCACCTCGATACCCTCAGTACGACTCGACCGAGGTGCAACGAGAATTGTCGACGGGTCGGGGCATCCAGGGGTCGGTATCGAGCCGACGGTCGACGGGTGCTCAACTGACGGGTAGTTCCGTAACTTTCTTCGAGAGGGTCCCACTAATGCGTATTGGAGTATCCGGCCCGCACGGGACCGGCAAGAGCACGCTGGTCGACGAGTTGTGTGGCCGCCTCGCGGGACACATTCGGGTCGATGAACCGTATTTCGTGCTCGAAGAGGAGGGGCGCGAGTTCGAGTTTCCACCCTCGGCTGATGACTACCGTGCGCAGCTTCGTCGTTCACTGCGCTTGCTGACTACACCTTCTTCTGGTGTTGTATTCGATCGCACTCCGCTCGACTTCCTGGCGTACTTGTCGGCGTGTGGTGTCGATCCGGAGGCAGAAGTCGAGGCGGCGATTGTGAGGTCCGCGCTACGTACTCTCGACGTGCTGGTTGTGGTGCCGATTACCGTCGAAACAGTGCAGAAGTTGCCTGCGGTGGGGATGCCGGAGCTGCAGCGCGCGGTGAACGACGCGTTGCTGGATTTGGTGTACGCCGATCCGATGCAGGTGTGTGACTCCCTGGTAGTTGTCGAGCTTGACGGCCCACTCCGTGGGCGGGTCGACACGGTTCTCTCGGCTTTGCAGTGACACCGGAATCGTCGAGCTGGGTGCGTTCGAAAGATGCTGGCACTGAGTGTTACTCGTGATGATCGACCTGATGAAACTTCGGTTTATGGCTGGCCGGTCTCTAAAATCGCAAGGGATGTACGTCTTCTCCGGTGAGCTGGTGCTGCCGCCCCTTCAGTTTGCCGCCCCGCAGAGCGCTGCTCACCAACGCGCGTTCCCGGGCTCACTCTCTGGCGGAGGGTATCGAAAACAGGCATCTCGTGGCTCAGAGTGAATTCTGAGAGCCGGTTGTCCTGGCGATTTTCGCGAAACCGAGGAAACGGAGTCCAGCGTGACAGTCGCCGCGTACCCATCCCTTCTGTTGCGATTCTCGCTACGGTCGCACTTGTCGTGGCCGGATGATCGTCGGGCTCCGAGACTGATTCGACGAACACCGTAACCGCTCGGCGGCCGCCCAACATCGACATAATCGCTGGTGCTCGCCCCGGATCCCACCACGACCGATTCTTGTCCCACCTTCAGGCGATGGCGGCTGTAGATTCCGATCTATTTGTCAGATCAACCTGCGACTTTCGAAAAACTACGCGACAGTTGGCGCTCAAATTCCGGGCAAAGATGGCCTTTTCGACAGCTGAGAACAATCCACCAGCAGTCGGTCAACACTGCCCCTCTCCCTGGACTCGACGGGATGAAACCGTTAGCAACGGAGCTACGAACGAGGCACGGGGCGTCAGGATTCACCAGTGTGTCGAGGACCGGGAGTGACTGCCGATGGAAACTGTTGACTAGGTTCGAACCTTTCCAGCACCAGGCACCGACCCGACAGGTGACCTATCGCCATGGTTCTGCGACAACAGGTGTGGCCGCGACTTCCCACGAGCATTCCGAGCGCTCCAAGGGGCACCCACCACCCCCTACATACTTTGCCAGCGGAGATCGTCCATGTCGTTTCCAACCTCAGCCGTCGTTGATGCCAACAAACACCTACTGGCGCTTTGCAACAACGGCAACATGATATCGTCGGCAACCAACAAAACCGCACACAACGAGATCGCATCAAACGGCGAACAGCTAACGACTGCAACAATATTCAGTCCACGGCAATCCGGGCTCACACCGCTCCGACGCCAACCACACGGGGACGCGGCATCACCGCTTTTCAATCCTGAAACAGCCACCCGAAAACCACCCCCTCACTTAGGGTGTCGGTTTGTCCAACAAGAACACGGACAAACCGCGGCAGGTCGAACTCATCGGTTTCGCCGCCGGGATGATGACGTACTCGATCGACCGGCCGTGTAGTGGGGAGTCTTCACCTTCCCGATCGGAATCGGGCTTGCAGTCAGTACCTATGGATGGCGCTGGGAGGAAAGCGATTCCGGACCGTCGGTATCGCAGCGACTGCAGAAATTTTCGCCGTCAACCGCATCCGGGACCTCAACGAGGGCCAAGACACCGCCGAACTGACCGTCCGTATCAGCGGCCCGGGTTTGGACACGTTCGACGCTGACTGCGAGGCACCCAAAGGTAACGTGCTACCCCAGGTCGGTGACCGGCGCACGGTGATGGTGAATCCATCCGACCTCACCTTTGCCATCGTCTATGACCATCTTTTCCAACAGGACTAGCACCAATCGTCCTTGCTCGATGATCCGTGGTGCTCCACTAAGCTCTCCTCCAAGAACAAGGAGTCCTACTTCACTCCAGGCAGGTCACTTCAAACTCGAAACACTTTGCAATGAAACGAGTTTGAAATGCTCTTCCTACACGGGTAGCGAGTTGGCTCGACTGAGTGCCCTGCTCGTGATCTACCGATACCTGGGTGGAAGCGAGCGACGGACAGTACGCCACAGCCGCGCACGCCGGCAAAGCTACCGTGATTCGGGTATGGCTGTGGCACAACTGTATTCACAACCGAAGGTGACCGCCATCGACAAGACATTTTCCAGTCGGTTGTTCAGACTTTTTCAGCGAGAACGTCGAGGTAGCTGATTTCGGGCGGCGCAGCGAAGAGTTCGTCGGCGCGTTCGCCGAGGGCCTTGCCGACCGGACCATTGAGATGTGTCTCGCGGGCAGCTTGGTCCGGGAATGCGTCGATGATGCCGAACGACGAGGGCCCGAACCGCACCGCGAACCAGGGTTTCGTGCCGGGCTCCTGCTCGACGAGCGGCAGTGCCGATCGGAGGAATTCCTCGACCGCTTCTTCCTTGCCGGGCTTCGCTTCAAGTCGGACCAGCAGCGCCTTGGTGGCCATATCGGATCTCCTCTTCGAGGTGGTGAACACTGTCAAGCATCACACCATCCATCGGCTAATGGAAGGTACCCAAACCCACCGTTCGAGGAAACCGATCCCAACCCCCTAGCGATCGTGGAGCCGAAGGAGGAGACTCCATGGTGAGGGAATGCGATGCCTGGATGCAGCCGCAGTTGCGTCGATGGCAGGAAAAATGTTGGTGCGCCGACATTTTGGTGCGGTCTTTACTTCTGCGCGCCGTGGACCTTCCCGAACAGCACGATTCATTCGGTCGGTCGCTCACGCGTGGACGCCTGCGGCCGACGAGATCAACCGGAAAGCCGCAGCTACAAGACAAGGGAGTGCCGCGATGAAAGCGCTTGTATACGACGGGCCTCGAGAGGTCCACGTCAAGGACGTGCCCGATGCGCGGATCGAGAATCCGACAGATGTGCTGGTGAAGATCACGAGCACCAACATCTGCGGGTCGGATCTACACATGTACGAAGGCCGCACCGATCTGGAGCCCGGAATGGTCCTCGGTCACGAAAACTTGGGCATCGTCGCCGAAGTCGGCAATGCAGTAGTCAAAGTATCGCCAGGGGATCGAGTGTGCTTGCCGTTCAACATCGGCTGCGGCTTCTGCCGAAACTGCGAGGAAGGGTTGACCGCATTCTGCCTGACGGTGCACCCCGATCCGAAGATGGCCGGCGCTGCATTCGGTTTCGCGGGGATGGGCCCGTTCTGGGGCGGACAGGCGGAATATCTGCGAGTGCCGTTCGGCGACTTCAACTGTCTGCGACTGCCCGAGGATGCCCAGGACAAGGAAACCGACTACGTGATGCTGTCGGACATCTTTCCCACCGGATGGCATTGCACCCGCCTGGCCGACATGCAACCCGGCGATTCGATGGTGGTCTACGGCGCTGGCCCAGTCGGTTTGATGGCCGCGTATTCGGCGATGATCCAAGGAGCGAGCAAGGTGATGATCGTCGACCGCCACCCCGACCGGCTACGCCTGGCCGAACAGATCGGCGTCGTCCCCATCGACGACTCGAAGGGCGACCCCGTCGAGCAGGTCCTCGAGCAAACCAACGGGAAAGGCGCAGACAAGGGGTGCGAGTGCGTCGGCTATCAGGCACACGACCCGCAAGGCCACGAGGACGCCGCCATGACGATGAACCGGCTCGTGGATTCGGTGCGCTTCACCGGCCACATCGGGGTGGTCGGCATCTTCCTTCCCCAGGACCAGAACGGCCCCGACGAACTCGAGCGCAACGGCAAGATCGCCTTCGACATGGGCAAATTCTGGTTCAAGGGCCAGAAGATCGGCACCGGACAAGCGAACGTCAAACACTACAACCGGCAACTGCGCGACCTCATCCACGAAGACCGGGCAAAGCCCTCCTGGATCATCTCCCACGAACTCCCGCTCGCCGAAGCCGAATCCGGCTACCAGCACTTCGACGCTCGCGACGACGGCTGGACCAAAGTCGTCCTGCATCCCTGACACGGCCAGAACCGAGAGGAGCACAACGATGCCAATGCCACTGCAGGGCAAGCAGATAGCGATATCGACTGCCGACGGGGCCGGAGGAGTAGAAGTCGTAGACGAACAGGTCGCGATCGACGGGAACCTGATCTCGAGCCGCTCGCCCGACGACCTTCCTGCGTTCCGTCAGGCCATCGTCGAGCAGTTCGCGAAGCTCGGGGCAGGTGCGTCATGACCGTGAACCAGACCTCGGTGTCCCTCGACGATGCGCAGCGGGTCATCGCCGCAGGACAGGCCAAAGCCACCGAGATCGAGTCGCCGTCGAACATTGCGGTGGTCGATGCCGGCGGCAACCTCGTGGCTCACGTGCGAATGGACGGTGCCTGGATCGCCAGCATCGACATCTCGATCAACAAGGCGTTCACCGCGCGGGCATTAGACGTCTCGACCGAGGACCTCGCGGCCAACGCGGGCCCGGGCGAGCAGTTCTACGGGATACACGCCTCCAACGGCGGACACATCATGATCTTCACAGGCGGTGTGCCTCTGCGGCACAACGGCCAGGTCGTGGGCGCTGTCGGCGTCAGCGGCGGCACCGGGGAGCAGGACAAGACCGTCGCCGAGGCGGCCGTGGCGGCGCTGTGAGCTCTGTTTCATCCGCGCGTCAGGTGAATTGACGCCGGCCAAGCCCGCTCGGCGAAACCGAATCCGGCTACCAGCATTTCGACGCTCACGACGACGGTTGGACCAAAGTCGTACTGCATCCCTGAGGCGGCTCCGAGCCGAGACGAACACAACCACGGCCAGACCTGGCACACCTGCGCCACCACGGGGGCGAGAGCAAACCGACCCCTCGATCGAAATCCTGCCAAAGGATGTAGCACAGGAATAGACGAGAACCACGTAAGTCCCGTAGTGACGGTGGCCGAAACATGTTGAATTGCAATAGCTCCCGCCTGAGCGGTCTGTTGACCAGCCACAGAACGGGACGTTGAACCGTGCAGCACGCGGGTGTTCGCCACCTACTCGCAACCAATTGGAACCGGCCAGTAGTGGCTCATTACCTTTCTGTCACAAGGCGATTCGATAGAACTACAATGAATCTCGTCCGGGTTCAACGGAGCTGCTGTTCACTGACTGTGACGATCTTTCGCAAAGGGAGTTCTCCTTTTGCATGCGCCGCGGTAGTGTGGACGTACCGCAGTAGCGGCCGACACTCGAGTTTTCGTGTCGAAGCCGATACTCGGAGTTTCATGCGATGGCCGCTTCGATCGGGTTCCGGCGGGCATCTTCGATCAAGGGCAGGTGTGGTCGCCACTGCCCCGTTGCGCCCCGCCCATCAGGCGAATGTTGTTGACGCCCTTTAGGTGGACGAAAAGACTCATCATGGCTGGGTGGTTCGTGAGCTCAACCGGTTGACCGGCGGTCGGGCCCTGTCAGTACACACAGGCCCGGCGAACCCCACAACATCAACGCTGAGGGGCGTGATGTCAAAGCACAGTGGCGGAAACCCTTACCCTCGGCCGCTCTCGAGCCTCACGCCCGCCATCCACGGATTGGTGTCGGGCGCCGTTATCGGCGCCCTGCTCGGTCTCCGTGACTTCACCCAATCCACTCGCCAAAACCAGGGAACTACGAAGTCCTTGCCGACATCGAGCGAAGTTGCGGGCGGAATCGCACTTGCTCAACGGCCGGGCCGATCGAAAGGAATTGAGTCATGACAACTGCTGTAGGCATCGACTTGGGCACAACCAACTCGGTCATCGCAAGCTGGCAAGGCGGCGAGCCGGTGGTGATCTCCAATGTGGAGGGAGCACGGACGACGCCTTCGGTGGTGGCGTTCACCGAGAACGGTGAGCGTCTGGTGGGCCAGCTTGCCCGACGGCAGGCGATCTTGAATCCGAAGGGCACGATCTACTCGGCGAAACGCTTCATCGGACGTCACTACGACGAGATCTCCGAGGAAGCCAAAGCGGTCAGCTTCGACGTCGTAGCGGGTGACAACGGTGAGGCCCGCTTCGACGTGCGCGGCAAGAAATACGCACCAGAGGAGATCAGCGCTCTCGTGCTGCGCAAGCTCGTCGACGACGCGAGCAAGTTCCTCGGTGAGAAGGTCAAGGAAGCGGTCATCACCGTTCCGGCCTACTTCAACGACGCGCAACGAAACGCCACCAAGGACGCGGGCCGTATCGCAGGCCTCGAGGTTTTGCGGATTATCAACGAACCGACCGCTGCGGCACTCGCGTACGGCATGGACAAACAGACCCACGAAACCGTACTGGTCTTCGACCTCGGCGGCGGAACCTTCGATGTGAGCCTGCTGGACGTCGGAGAGGGGGTAGTCGAGGTTCGTTCCACGGCCGGCGACTCCCACTTGGGCGGCGACGACTTCGATCGACGCGTGGTGGACTACCTCGCCGACGAATTCCAGCGCGCGGAGAACATCGATCTGCGTAAGGATGCGCAGGCGTTGCAACGACTGTTCGAAGCCGCGGAGAAGGCAAAGGTTGAGCTGTCCTCGGTGACCCAGGCCCAGGTAAACCTGCCTTTCGTTACCGCTGACGCGAATGGTCCCAAACATCTCACCACTACGATCATGCGATCGAAGTTCGATGATTTGACTGCCGATCTGGTGGAACGGTGCCTCGGCCCGGTGAAGCAGGCCATGAGTGACGCCAAGGTCGCCGCCAACGACATCGACGAAGTGATACTGGTCGGCGGTTCGACACGTATCCCGGCTGTACAGGCGCTGGTTCGCCGGCTCACCGGCGGCAAGGACCCCCACATGGGCGTCAACCCGGACGAGGTCGTTGCCCTCGGAGCCGCAGTCCAGGCAGGCGTGCTCAAAGGCGAGGTCTCCGATGTGTTGTTACTCGATGTCACCCCACTGTCCCTCGGCGTCGAGACGCAGGGCGGGGTGATGACCAAGATCATCGAGCGCAACACGACGATCCCGGCACGGCGCAGCGAAGTGTTCTCCACGGCGGAAGACAATCAGTCCGCCGTGGACGTCGTGGTGTTGCAGGGCGAACGCGAACGTGCGGCCGACAACCGGGTGCTGGGCCGGTTCCGGCTGGAAGACATCCGCCCCGCGCCACGTGGCGAGGCCCAAGTCGAAGTCACTTTCGATATCGACGCCAACGGCATCCTGAACGTCACCGCTCGCGACAAGGATACCGGCAAGGAACAGAGCATCACGATCAGTGAACAGGGCAACCTTGATCAGGGTGAGGTCGAGCGCATGTTGGCGGAGGCCGAACGGAACCGGGGTGAGGACGAGGCGCTGCGCAAGGCGGTCGACGCGCGCAACGGGCTCGATTCGGTTGCGTATCAAGTGGAGCGGCGACTCGCCGAACTCGGTGACAGTGCCCCGCCGCATGAGAAGGCGCGGGCCGAGATGCTGGTTGCCGACGCCCGAAAGGCCGTGCAGGACGGCGCTTCACCCGCGGAGGTTCAGCCACTCACCTCGGAGCTGCAACAGCTGCTCTACGGACTTGTGCCGGACCAGTCGGACGACGGGCAAGCAGGCGGCGCTGATGCTGCGTCGTCGGATGACGGCGACGTGATCGACGCCGAATTCGATCGAAGCTGAGGCGCACGATGGAAATGTCTGCAGATCATTCGACGACTGAGCCGACTACCAACAGCGCCGACACGGATCAAAGCAAGACCGAGTCCGATCGCGCCGGGACGGCAGACGAGCTGTCTCAACTCGAGGACCGTTGGCGCAGGGCCGTCGCAGATCTGGACAACCTGCGCAAGCGATACGCCAAAGATCTGGACCGTGAACGCGCCGCGGAAGTAGCGAAGGTTTCGGCGGCGTGGCTGCCGATACTGGACAACTTGGAGCTTGCGCTTGCACACGCAGGCAGCGATCCGCAGGCCGTCGTCGAAGGTGTGAAGGCGATCCGGGACCAGGCGGTACAGGTGCTCTCACGACTCGGCTTCGAGCGCCACGACGAGGCCGGTGTGCCGTTCTCCCCGGAACTCCACGAGGTGGTCAGTGTGGTAACCCGACCCGACCTTCCGTCCGGGACCGTGGTCGAGGTCTTGCGCCCGGGCTATGGAGAGGACGGGCGGCAGCTGCGTCCCGCCGCGGTGGTCGTCAGCCGCCCCGAGGGGTGAGCACCGATGGCCCGTGACTACTACGAAGTGCTCGGGGTCCCGAAGGGCGCCGGCACCGACGAAATCCAGCAGGCCTACCGCAAGCTGGCCCGCAAGTACCACCCCGACGTGAACAAGGACCCCACTGCGGAGGACAAGTTCAAGGAGGCCAACGAGGCCTACCAGGTGTTGTCCGACCCGGACACCCGGAAACGCTACGACCGATTCGGTGACGACTTCCGGCGTGTGCCCGAGGACTACGACGAACGGGTCCGGGCAAGCGCCGGTGGGTACGGCGGCGGGTTCGGCGGCGGCGGGTACGGCGGTGGGGGCGGGGGCAGAAGGGTGCACTTCGGTCACGGTGTCGGTGGCGAGGGCGGCGTCGACTTCGAAGACCTCTTCGGGCAGATGTTCGGCGGAGGAGGTGGCGGGTACGGGCCGATTCCCGGCGCCGATCAGGAAGCGGAACTGGAACTGCCCCTGGAAGAGGCCTATCAGGGCGGAAAACGCACTCTCAGACTGGACGGCCGGCAGTACGACGTCGACATTCCAGCCGGCGTCCTGGACGGCCAGCGAATCCGGCTGGCCGGGCAAGGCGGCCGAGGCAACGGTGACGCGCCGCCCGGGGATCTGTACCTCGTGGTGCGGATCAAACCGCATCCCCGGTTCCGCGTCCAGGGCCGGGACATCTACGTCGACCTGCCCGTATCGCCATGGGAGGCGGTCCTCGGGTCGACCGTCGTCGTTCCCACACCGGGTGGCGAGGCGAAAGTCAAAGTGGTGCCGGGCTCGTCGACGGGACGGAAGCTTCGCCTGCGCGGAGAAGGAATGCCCAATCCGCGGGGCGCCAACGGCAACCTCTACGCCGAAATCAAGGTGATGGTGCCGCCGAAACCGACAGCACGCGAACGCGAGCTGTTCGAGCAGTTGGCCACCGAATCGAACTTCGATCCGAGGAAAGACACATGAGCACCCCGACCCCGGTCACTCAGTACGTATTGGTTCGCCGTGCCGGTTTGTCGCCAGATGCCTTCGCCGAACGTACCGGGCTGCACCCCGACCTGGCACGAAAGCTTGTGGCTCTCGGACTGCTCGACGCCCACCGCTACGCCGGCGGAGAGATGTCTTTCGAACCATCCGAAGTGACCCACGCCGCCCGCATCCAACGGCTGCGGACCGGCCTGGGCCTGAACTACTCGGCAATCGGGCTCGTGCTCGATCTGCTGGATCGAATCGAGAAACTCGAAGCAGCTTCCCGCAGAAGGAGGACACCCCCATGGACACCGGCAGCCTGACTGAAAAGTCACGAGAAGCCCTGCAGGAAGCCCAGAACGTCGCGACCAGAATGGGTCACACCGAGGTCGACGGAGAGCACCTGCTGCTCGCATTGGTCGATCAGCAGGAAGGGTTGGTACCCCGACTGCTCGAACAGGCCGGCGCGAACGTCGATGCCCTGCGATCCGATCTGGAACGTGAACTGTCGCGTAGGCCGAAGGTCAGCGGCCCCGGCGCGACCCCCGGTCAGGTGACGATCACCCAGCGCCTGGCCAAGCTGCTCGATGCCGCGGAACGGGAGGCGAAGCGACTCAAGGATTCCTACGTGTCGGTGGAGCATCTCGTGATGGCCCTCTCCGAGGAGGGGTCGGCCAGCGCGGCCGGGCGGGTCCTCGCCAGTCACGGGGTCACACGAGACGCCTTCCTCACAGCGCTGACGAAAGTGCGCGGCAATCAGCGCGTCACCTCGGCCACCCCGGAGGGGGCGTACGAGGCGCTGGAGAAGTACGGACGCGACCTCGTCTCCGAGGGACGGGCAGGCAAACTCGATCCGGTCATCGGCCGAGATGCCGAGATACGCAGGGTAACTCAGATCCTGAGCCGGAAAACGAAGAACAACCCGGTGCTGATCGGCGACCCCGGCGTCGGTAAGACCGCGATCGTCGAGGGCCTCGCCCAGCGGATCGTCCGCGGCGACGTGCCCGAGGGCCTACGCGACAAGACGATCTTCTCGCTCGACATGGGTTCCCTGGTGGCCGGTGCGAAGTACCGCGGCGAGTTCGAGGAGCGACTGCAGGCCGTGCTGTCCGAGGTGAAGGCTGCCGAGGGGCGCATCCTGTTGTTCGTCGACGAGTTGCATACCGTGGTCGGAGCGGGATCAGTCGGCGGCGAGGGGTCTCTCGACGCCGGCAACATGCTCAAACCGATGCTCGCACGCGGCGAACTGCACATGATCGGTGCCACCACTCTCGACGAGTATCGCAAGCACATCGAATCCGATGCGGCACTGGAGCGTCGATTCCAGACCGTTCTCGTCGACGAGCCCAGTGCCGAGGATGCGATCTCGATTCTGCGCGGACTTCGAGAACGCCTCGAGGTGTTTCACGGCGTGAAAATTCAAGACGGTGCATTGGTGGCCGCCGTGACCCTCTCGCACCGGTACATCACCGACCGCTTCCTTCCGGACAAGGCGATCGATCTCGTAGACGAGGCATGCGCTCGGCTCCGCACCGAAATCGATTCGATGCCTGCCGAACTCGACGAGCTCACCCGGAAGGTGACCCGTCTGGAGATCGAAGAGGCCGCACTGTCCAAGGAAACGGACGCGGCCAGCAAGACGCGCCTCGAAGAGCTACGTAAGGAGCTGGCCGATCTACGGGCCGAGGCAGACGCCCGGCACGCTCAATGGGAGGCGGAGCGGCAGGCGATCCGGCGGGTGCAGGAGCTGCGGGGAGAGCTGGAACGATTGCGCCACGAGGCCGAGGAGGCGGAACGCAACTACGACCTCAATCGGGCCGCCGAGTTGCGATACGGCGAGATCACCGAGCTCGAACGCCGGCTCGAGGCGGCGGAGGAGCAACTGGCCACCAGACAAGGCCGAAATCCGTTGCTGCGTGAAGTGGTCACCGAAGACGAGATCGCAGAGATCGTGGCCGCATGGACGGGTATCCCGGTCGCCCGGCTGCAAGAAGGTGAGCGGGAGAAGTTGTTGAAGCTCGACGAGATCCTGCACGAGCGGGTCGTCGGTCAGGACGAGGCGGTGCAACTGGTCGCGGACGCTGTGATCCGGGCGAGGTCCGGTATCCGTGATCCTCGTCGACCGATCGGTTCGTTCATTTTCCTGGGCCCGACGGGCGTCGGAAAGACCGAGCTTGCAAAGACATTGGCCAGCGCCCTATTCGACAGTGAAGACAACATGGTGCGCCTCGATATGAGCGAGTACCAGGAACGGCACACGGTGAGTCGGCTCATCGGTGCACCTCCCGGATACGTCGGGTACGACGAAGGTGGCCAGCTCACCGAGGCGGTGCGGCGTAAGCCGTACTCCGTGGTGCTCTTCGACGAGATCGAGAAGGCCCACGCCGACGTCTTCAATACCCTGCTGCAGGTGCTCGACGACGGCCGGATCACCGATTCTCAAGGGAGGCAAGTCGATTTCCGGAACACGGTGATCATCATGACCTCCAACATCGGATCCCAGCATCTCCTCGACGGGGTCACAGCCGACGGCGAAATCAAGCCGGACGCCAGGGAACGGGTGATGGCAGAACTGCGCGGGCATTTCCGCCCCGAATTCCTCAACCGGGTCGACGACATCGTGCTGTTCTCCCCACTCACCCTGCCCCAGATCGAGTACATAGTGGAACTGCAACTCACCGACCTTCGAAACAGGTTGTCGGAGAGACAGATACACCTGGAAATCACGCCGGAGGCACGCCGACTGATCGCCGAACACGGGTTCGACCCTGTCTACGGTGCGCGGCCGCTGCGCCGATACATCGCACACGAGGTCGAAACCAAGATCGGCCGTGCACTGTTGCGCGGCGAGATCAAACCGGACGGCACCATCAGCGTCACGGTGGACGGCGGCGAGCTTGCCGTCGCGTATGCCGAACCCGCCTTCGCGGCGGCCTGAGAAGAGGTAACTGGTCATGGGATCCGAAAAGGTGAAGTGCCCGAACTGCGGCAAGACCAACAACATCCCGGCAGCAGGGGAAGGAAAACCTCGCTGCGGCAACTGCCACGAGCCGCTGCCCTGGATCGCCGCGGCGGGAGACGGTGACTTCGCGGAGATCGTCGAAAAATCCTCGGTGCCTGTGCTCGTGGATCTGTGGGCGACGTGGTGCGGCCCGTGTCGCATGGTCAGCCCCGCGCTCGAGCAGCTCGCCAGAGAACACGTCGGCCAGATCAAGCTGGTCAAGGTGGACGTCGATGCTGCACCCCGGACGGCTGAACGATTCACCGTCCGCGCCGTGCCGACTCTGCTGGTGATGGACCGGGGTGAGGTTCTCGCTCGCCAGTCGGGCGCAGCTCCGGTCCCCCAGCTGCGCACGTGGCTCGATCAGGCGCTCTCGGAAAATGCCGGCGAGGAGGCGAAGTCATGAGTCCTGTCCATGCGGACCCACATGTAACCGCGATCCGGGCCGTGGTGCCCCGTACCCCGCAGGGCTGCGAGGAATGTCTTCGCCTCGGCACCCCGTGGGTGCATCTGAGGCTGTGCCTGACGTGCGGACACGTCGGTTGCTGCGACTCTTCGCCGGGCAGGCACGCGAGTGCTCACGCTCACGCCATCGGGCATCCGATCGTCCAGTCGATGGAGCCCGGCGAGGATTGGCGGTGGTGTTATGTCGACCAGAACTTCGTCTGAGGGCGCCTCGCCCATCGGGTACAGCCCGCCGGTCGACGACGAGACCCCGGACGAGGAGGGCGCCTTCCCGCGGCTGACGGACGACCAGGTCGCGAAGCTCGAGGTCGGTGGCTCGCGTCGACCGGTTCACGCCGGCGAGGTGCTGATCCGAGAAGGCGCGCCTGACAACGATTTCGTCGTCGTCCTTTCCGGAAAGATCGTAGTCGTCGACGAAGGCGACGCGGACGGCGAGCGCCGGATACTGCGCGTGCACGGTCCTGGGCGTTTCCTGGGCGAGCTCGGACTCCTGGAAGGTCAGGTGGCGTTCTTCACCGCCGAAGCGATCGAGGACGGCGAGATACTCGTCGTCCCGGCCGAGCAGGTACGCGAGCTGATTGCCCACGATCCCGTGCTCAGCGATTTGATCCTGCGCGCCTACCTTGTGCGTCGGCACTTGCTGATCGGGCTCGGCTCCGGATTCCGGATCATCGGCTCCTGCTTCTCCCCGGATACGTTGCGACTTCGTGAGTTCGCGATGCGAAACCGTCTGCCCCACAAGTGGTTCGACTTGGAACAGGACGAACGAGTGGAGCAGCTGCTACGCAGCCTGAACGTCGCACCCGAGGACACACCCGTCGTGATCTGGCACGGCGAGAAGGTGCTGCGCAATCCGACGAATGCGGAACTCGCACGCGTCGTCGGGCTTCCTGTCCCGGCACCCGTCGCGGACGCAGCCAAGGACGTCTACAACCTCGTCGTCGTGGGTGCCGGACCGGCCGGCCTGGCCGCATCGGTGTACGGCGCCTCGGACGGGTTGAACACGGTGACGTTGGAGCGGATCGCTGCGGGCGGCCAAGCCAGTACCTCATCCCGGATCGAGAATTATCTGGGATTCCCCGCCGGGGTCTCCGGCTCCGAATTGGCCGAGCGAGCCGTGCTCCAGGCCGGGAAGTTCGGCGCCCGCATCCTGGTGTCGGCAGAAGTGACCGGTTTGGGATCCGAGGCCGGGAACCATGTGCTCCGACTGGCGGACGGCGGGTCGGTGCACGCCCGGGCCGTTGTGCTCGCCGCCGGGGCGCGGTACCGCAAGTTGGCCGTTCAGGGGATCGAGGCGCTGGAAGGAACAAGCGTGTACTACGCCGCAACGCATCAGGAAGCACGGATATGCGGCACCGACCCGATAGCCATCGTCGGTGGCGGCAACTCCGCCGGCCAGGCCGCCGTCTTCCTCGCCGAGCACGTCTCACAGGTGCACCTGCTCATCCGCGGCGATGACCTCGGGAAGAGCATGTCCCGATACCTGGTCGACCAGATCGAACACCATCCGCGGGTCACCGTGCACCGGCACACCGAGATTCGTGCGGTCCACGGCGAGAAATACCTCGAAGCAATTGCAGTCGAGGACAATCGCACCGGCGACCAGGACACGATTCGGGTGCGCGCCCTGTTCGTCTTCATCGGGGCGGTACCGCACACCGGGTGGCTTGCCGACGCGATCGCACTCGACGACCACGGCTTCGTCCTCACCGGTGTGGACGCGATCCACGCGCGAGCGGACGGCAGCCTGCCAATCAACGGCGGCCTGTCCAGGACGCTCGAAACCAGCCTGCCCGGCCTGTTCGCGGCGGGCGACATCCGCCGCGGTTCGGTGAAACGAGTCGCATCCGCCGTCGGTGAAGGAGCGATGGCCGTACGCCAAATCCATGAATACTTCGAAAGGAGCTGACGACATGCCAGTAATGGGCACCGTGAAATTCCAGCGGTTCTTCAGGGCAGCGGCCGGACTGCAGGTCGACCGGAACGATCTCAAGCGCTATACCGATTTCATCGACGACAAGATCTACGACGTGATCCTGATCGGGAAAGCCTCCGCGAAAGCAAACTTGCGCGACGTGATCGAACCGTGGGACCTGCCGATCACCAAGGGATTACAGGAGAGCATCCACCGGTTCGAAAAACTCGACGAGGAGATCGAACTTCAACCGCTGCTCGATCAGCTCACGGCCCGCCCGCCCTTGGACGTGGCCCTCTCAGAGGAGACAGAGCAACGACTGCCGCTGATCGCAGGAGGGTTGAGCGTAGCGCTGGCGCAAACCTTCGCCACGGTCGAACCGGACCGCAAGAACCCCGGCACAGCCCAATGGACAGTCGCCTTCGACATCTTCCACCTACTTCTGTGATTACCACCCGTCCCGGCTGACAGCGCGTCCGAGTTCGAATATGCTGTCCGGCTGCGAAAATACCGGTGCGATTCAGAACTGCCTGTCAGTTGGCGTCGACGACGGAGGATTTCCGGCGAGAGGTGCGGTTTCCGCGCTCGATTCTCGAGCAGCGAGAACTCCAGTGAGGGACTCGATTACAGCCCTCAGATCTTCTGCCGTGAGCGAGTTCGGCTTACACGCCGAACCTCTGACACCGGTAGTCCGCGTGGCCAGGCGGCGAGCAGAACTTGTCGATCGCCGATCACTCCTTCGGCTCATCTGAGAACCTTTCGTCTTCACTTTCTCGATCCCCGCATCGGGCGGGCCCTGAGCACTTCTGGGCGCGCACAGCTCAAGGCCCGGCAAGGAGACCAGTGAGGGTGATATGGCCTTGCCTTGACGAACACCCGCCCGATTGTTTGCCCCCTCGAACGGAACGGGTGCCCCCGACCCGACGAAGGTTATTGCGCACTGCTTGTAGACGACAGGGTCGAAAGTCCCAGTTCCATTGTGATGAGCAAGCTTTGACGGTAGCCGAAGTGTTCTCCCTTACAGCCGGTTCGGTGTGTGCACGAACACCGACATCGTTCGCAGCGACTCCGACGAACGAGCACCCGCGATGTTCGATGCTCGATCCACCCGCAAACATCGGGAAAAGACCTATTTTGCAAAAGCATTCGGAACAGACGTCTGCAAACCAAATACCAGGCACGGGCCACCTTTCCAGGCACCGCGGCTACTGCGCCGCTAGCGTGACGACCAAGATGTTCACCTTGCCATGCAAACGGCCATGTCACTTCTTGGCATCGAAGGCGACTGAACATGATTTATACCGATCGCACTGTTTATGGTTGAAGATGTGCGGACGACATGAACGTCGACTTCGCACGGATAGTGGGTCATCGGTGTTGTGTGCTCAATGCCGACGTCGGTCATACGCCCCGACTCGCACACGCAGAGTCGGGGCTCCGGCGGATCCGTTGCCGCACCGCCGCTACTGACGAAGTGCCGTACCGCGCCGCCCGCTTCGAATCGAGGCCGAAGGCGGCCACCGCTTTTGTCGGGACCAGGCAAAGCAGCGATCTTCAGGGACCGGAACACTTCCCCAAAGCTTCTGGCACTCTCGGTTGCAGAGTGCTAATTCGTGTGGTTATCATGTTCTCGCACAGTAAGTTCGGTCAACCGCCACAGTGGCGGTGACCTTTCTTTTCACGACATGGGAGGTGTGTTGCTGTGCTTCGTTTCGATCCTTTCACCGACATCGATGCGATCACCAAGTCCGTCCTCGCCGCGGGAACCGGCAACGGACGCAGTCCACGGTTCATGCCGATGGACCTCTACAAGGTCGAGGACCTGTACGTCCTGCACGCCGATCTTCCCGGCGTCGATCCCGGCTCGGTGGACGTTCACATCGACGGCTCGACTCTGACGTTGACCGCGCATCGCACGGCCCTCTCCGAAGAGGGTGTGAGCTGGCTGGCGAGTGAGCGTTTCGCTGGAACATACAAACGGCAGCTGTCCATCAGCGACAACATCGACGCCGAACAGATCGAGGCCTCGTACGACAACGGCGTGTTGACGGTGACGTTGCCGATCGCAGAGAAGGCGAAACCGCGGCGGATCGAGGTCTCCTCCGGACCACCCTCCCGAACCGATAACGCCGGATCGACAACACAGGTGCAGATCGAAGCCTGATCCGCCTGGCCCGAACACCGCTTGATGGTGGGGTGACTCCCGAGGACACGCGATGGGTTCTCGGGCCTCACCCACCATCGTTTCGATCTCCCACTGCACACCCGTGGCGCACACC
The DNA here is from genome assembly GCF_036541985.1 of Rhodococcus sp. IEGM 1306. Taxonomy (NCBI): domain Bacteria; kingdom Bacillati; phylum Actinomycetota; class Actinomycetes; order Mycobacteriales; family Nocardiaceae; genus Rhodococcus; species Rhodococcus sp. IEGM 1306. Next base: position 196,474 of record NZ_JAZHFF010000009.1, on the reverse strand, counting down.
GGTACATCCACCACACGAAAGAATCAGCGCGAGAACCCTTTAGCTGCCATGACTGCATCCACTATCCCCCCGCACGAGCAATCCGACAACACCGACAACACCGAATCCCGCGCGCACACTCCACCCGATTGGTGGGATCACCACCGTCCGATCACCAGCGATGAATACAGCGACATGGCGTTGATGCTCGGTGCACTCTCGATACTGACGTTCTGGATGTTCGGCCTCGGCATCCTCCTCGGTGCCGCCGCCATCGGAACCGCCCTGGCAGCGCGCCGACCCGACACCCCCGGACGCGATCTGGGCGACAACACCGCCGGCGTGGTCGGGATCCTCACCGGCATTGCCGGAATCGCCTTCGGCGCCGTCTTCCTCACTGCAGCACTACCCCACCTGTAGAAAAACCGAATTTTGCACTAGTGGAATCGAATTGGTGCTTGTAGCAGGATCTCACAAGATCTGAAATCCGTCCCACCTTCAGGCGATGGCGGCAGCCACTATCCCCGCGCCATATCGACGAACTTCGAGAGATGAAGCTGGTGCGCCACAGTGATTGTCGCGGTCGGGCCGTTACGGTGCTTACCCAGAATCAGGTCGGCTTCACCGCCACGGGGATCGTCTCGCTCGGTCGCGTCGGGGCGGTACAGCAGAATCACCATGTCGGCGTCCTGCTCGAGTGAACCGGACTCACGAAGGTCGGCGACCTGGGGACGCTTGTCGGTTCGCTGCTCGGGACCACGGTTGAGCTGACAGATCGCGACAACCGGAACTTCGAGCTCCTTCGCCAAAAGCTTTAGGCTACGGGAGAATTCGGAGACTTCCTGCTGACGGGACTCGACCTTTTTACCCGAGCTCATCAGCTGGAGGTAGTCGATGACGATCAGGCGAATGTCGTGTTTCTGCTTGAGCCGCCGCGCTTTTGCGCGAATTTCCATCATGGTGAGGTTGGGGGAGTCGTCGATGAATAGCGGCGCCTCACTGATCTCACTCATGCGACGCGCGAGCTTGGTCCAGTCGTCGTCGGTCATCTTGCCGGAACGCATGTCACCGAGCTTGATCTTTGCCTCTGCGGACAGCAGACGCATGACGATCTCGGTTTTGCTCATTTCCAACGAGAACATGACGCTGGCCATGCCGTGCGTGATGGAGCAGGAACGCAGAAAATCCATTCCGAGCGTGGAATTGTGCGTCGGGACCATCGAATGACCGGCCAGGTACATGTGGTCGGCGTTGTCGACCTCGACGCAGCGAACCGGAACACTCGCAATTGGTCGAACATCGACAATGTAGCGCGATCCGCTGCGCGCAGTGCTTTTACTCGCTCGACGCTCCTTGTGCAGCATCGCTTTCCGCGTAAGACCGAACACTTCGTCATCAGTCGAGAAGGTCAAGGTGAATGCAGTCGACGAAGCCTCGGTGCGACCGTTGACTCGCTTTGTGCTCATTTGGCAGCGATAGCCAAGACTGACCACTAATTCCTGGGCATCGCGGACGAGGCGCTCGTTGGTTACCGAAAACTGAACGGAGCCACCGGCAGTCACAGTTCCATCAGTGTCGAGAAGCCCCGCAAGAACCGCACGACGCTGCGCCTCAGACCCACGGAGATACTGGACAGGGATGTGCTTGTTGCCCAGAACACCGACCGTACGTAGGCGTCCTTGTACCGTGCCGTACTCGTTGCGGCACTTCTGGCAAAGTCGCAGCCCGATAGAAGGCCCGCCACAGTGTGAACAGGTCGGCGCGGGAACGGGATCCGACAAGAAGCGGGCTTTGCCGCCACATGATTGGCCGCACGTGCGCACCTGACTGGTGAACGGCACGAAACTCTTGCCGCACACAACGCAATCGCGCGGAGCGACGGGATCTTCCGGAGCTAGTTTAAGGCTGTAGCGCAAATGCGCCGACTTGGACGGAACTGCAACCAGGCCTTCGGCCTCGATCAACATGATGATCTCAGGATCAGCAGTGGTGAATTGTGCGCAAGCGGTAGAACCGTCACCCAGCCAAGCGCCGAGTGTGTACGGCGGGACAAGGAGATCCTGCGTCGGAAGGTCGAGCGGCTTGGCATTCACGACCGAATGATTAACGCGACCATCCGCCGTTGCGCATCGCACCGTCGATGCGATCTCCGCTGTGGTTCGAACCTCGGCAAACGTCTTTTGATTCTTGTAGCGGTTGTAACCCGTCGCCGCCTGCTGCGCCGAACGGCGCGAAGCGCGCGTCTCCGTCAACCACTGATGCTGCTCGTCGGCAACCAACACAGTTCCGTCGGAGAACTCGACCTCGTAGCAAGGGCGGTCGACCATCACATCGGTAGCGGCAACAACCCGCGTCGGCTTGCCGTGGTTGTCGATCAACAGATCGCCGACAGCAACGTCACCCATCGTGGTCCAGCCACTGGGGGTCGCGAGGGGAGTGTCGAGGGCAAGAGCCTTGCCCACACCAGGTCTAGCCGCGACGATAATCATCTGACCAGCGTGAAGGCCGTTGGTGATCTCGTCGAGATCCTTGAATCCGGTGGGCACACCGAGGGAAATTCCGCCGCGGCTGGCGATGGAGTCGATCTCGTCCATCGTGGGCTGGAGGAGCTCGGTGAGGGGTACGAAGTCCTCGGTGGTTCGACGCTCGGTGACCTCGAAGATCTCGGCCTGCGCGCGGTCGACAACCTCGGCCACGTCCTGGCCCTCGGTGCCGGCGTAGCCGTACTGGACGATGCGCGTACCGGCGTCGACCAGACGACGCAGCACGGACTTCTCGGCCACGATCTCGGCATAGAAGGCGGCGTTGGCGGCTGTGGGCACTGTCTGGGTCAGCGTCACCAGGTAGGCAGCACCACCGATACGGCGGAGCTCACCTCGACGGTCGAGCTCGGCGGAGACCGTCACCGGGTCGGCGGGCTCGCCACGGCTGTAGAGGTCCAGGATCACGTCGTAGACGGACTGGTGAGCGGGCCGGTAGAAGTCACCCGGGCGCAGTACCTCGAGGACGTCAGCGATGGCGTCCTTGCTCAGCAGCATGCCGCCGAGCACCGACTGCTCGGCAGTCATGTCCTGAGGTGGCTGGCGTCCGAACTCCTGGTCGGGCTCGGCCTCGGGAGGGCCCGGGTAGTCCGGCCCCGAGAAGTCGGAAGGTCCTCGATCATCTACAACAGCCACAAGCGAGACCTTCCCGTAAAACACTCGACGACACTGCCAGAAACCGCAGCGCCCTCATCATTTGTACCTGCCCCCACCGACATCCCCTAGCCGCATTCGGCCGGGCTGTAGATAGACGCCGAGATGACGTTAGGGACTAGTAGGTCCGCATACAAACCGGACTGTGGATAAAGCTGTGGATGCTTTGTGGAAACTCCCGCCCCACGGTGTGCACCGCCTGTGGAGCATTTGGGGACTACTTTGCATAGTAACTACATAAGACCAGGTAGATGGCTATCCACAATTTCACAGGCCTGTTGATGAAAATAGTTTTTCCACAGTCGGCGCGTCGGCGTGTCGGGCGTGTTGCCTCGCCCGATTCGTCACTGATCACCAAGTCGAACATCACAGTGTGAGAGTTATCCCCAGGTCCGATTCGGGACGCTGCCAGGCGGCACACCGCACCCCGAAACAAAACGTCGGGCCCCACACACCGAAGTGTGCGGGGCCCGACGAGACGAACAGTCGACTATGCGCCGACGACGTTCAGGTTGAACTTGGCAACCACATCGGGGTGCAGGTTCACGACCACGGCGTGCTTGCCCGTGTTCTTGATGTGAGCCTTCGGCAACACGATGGAGCGCTTGTCGACAACCGGTCCACCGGCAGCCTTGATCGCAGCAGCGACGTCAGCGACGGTAACCGAACCGAAGAGCTTGCCCGAGCCACCGGCGGTCTTGACCGTCAGCGTTACGGACTCGAGGCCCTCGATAGCTGCCTTGAGCTCCTTGGCGTGATCCAGGCCGCGCACAGCGCGCGCTTCCTGTGCACGACGGATGCCCTCGACCTGCTTCTCGGCGCCACGGGTGGCGACGATTGCCAGTCCGCGGGGGAGCAGGTAGTTACGGCCGTAGCCGTCCTTGACCTCCACGGTGTCGCCAGGCGCACCGAGGTTGTCCACGTCAGCGGTGAGGATGAGCTTCATGTTCTTTCCTCCCTTTCCTTAGCGAGCCACGGTGGCGTAAGGCAGCAGTGCTACCTCACGTGAGTTCTTGACGGCAATGGCAACGTCGCGCTGGTGCTGGACGCAATTGCCGGTGACACGGCGAGCACGGATCTTTCCGCGATCGCTGACGTACTTACGAAGCAACGTCGTGTCCTTGTAGTTGATCTGCGTGTTCTTCTCTTTGCAGAAGGTGCAGACCTTCTTCTTCATAACCTTGTCGCGCAAGGGCGGCTTCGGCATGTCTTTGCTCTTTTCTGGATGTTCCTGATCAGGTACGGATCAGAAGGGCGGTTCGTCGCTGCCCGCACCACCGAAGGAGCCCGAAGCCTGAGGCGCACTGCCCCAAGGATCGTCTCCACCCGAAGGTGCAGCGCTCGGACGTCCGCCACCCGATCCGCCGGAGGAACCGCCGAAGTTGCCGCCTCCACCGCCGCCACCACGGTTGGCCTTGTTGACCTTTGCCGTGGCGTACTTCAGTGAAGGACCGATTTCATCGACTTCGAGCTCGACGACAGTTCGCTTTTCGCCCTCGCGAGTTTCGTACGAACGCTGCTTGAGCCGGCCGCTCACGATTACTCGTGAACCACGGGTCAAGCTCTCCGCGACGTTCTCGGCTGCTTCGCGCCAGATGTTGCAACGCATGAACAGCGCATCGCCGTCTTTCCATTCATTGGAATTACGGTCGAAGGTGCGGGGCGTGGAAGCAACCGTGAAGTTTGCAACCGCGGCACCCGCCGGGGTGAAACGAAGTTCAGGATCAGCCGTCAGGTTTCCGATGACGGTGATGATGGTGTCGCCAGCCATGTGGTTCCTCCTGCATTGATGTAAGACCGTTGGGCGCGAGAGTAGAGCTCGCTACCGACAGTAATTACTTGTTGTGGCGCAGAACCTTCGTGCGCAGAACCGACTCGTTCAGACCGAGCTGACGATCGAGCTCAGCGACGGTGGCGGGAGTGGCGTTGATGTCGATCACCGCGTAGATACCTTCAGCATGCTTCAGGATCTCGTAGGCGAGACGACGCTTACCCCAGACATCGACCTTGTCGATCGTGCCGCCGTGCTGGCGCACAACATTGAGGAACGTATCCAGTGAAGGAGCGACAGTGCGCTCGTCCAGGCTGGGGTCAAGGATGACCATCAATTCGTAATGACGCATAAGACCTCATCACCTCCTGTGGACTAAGTGAAAACGGCCACGGACTATCCGTGGCAGGAGGGTCGTTGCGTCAGCAACCCTCGTAGGTTACACGAGGGGCCTTGACCAGGGAAATCGTCCCGGCCCTCCGGGAAGACCGCCAGGTCGATGCGCGACGCGTGGCGCAGACGCATCACCCCGCGAGCCACTGCGCCCCCTTAGGGTGAGAATCATGCGAACAGACCGCAAGACCCCGGCGTCGATCCTGGCGTTGGTCGTCGGATTGTGCGGGCTGACGATGGCGCTGGGCTATTTCAACAAGGCCAGATGCGGCGGTGCACCGTTCGCGCCCGACGGACGAAGCCTGAACTTCGACGTCAACAAGAACATCGACGTCTGCTACTCCGACATTCAGTTGCTCTGGCTCGGACGAGGTATCGATCAGCATCTGTTCCCCTTCGTCACCGGAGGGATAACGCCCGAAGGATTCCTGACCGGCGGAACCGTCGAATACCCGGTGCTCAGCGGAATTCTGATGTGGCTGGGCGGTATCGGCTCACACACCGACACCGATTTCCTTCTGCACTCGGCCCTGATCCTGGCTCCTTTCGGACTGCTCACGGCGTGGATGCTCGGCAAGATGAGCGGCGCGTACGCGCTCGTGTGGTCGGCGACTCCGCCCCTGGTTCTGTACGCATTCCACAACTGGGAGCTCCCGGTGGTGGCCACCAGCGTCGGCGCGATCTTCCTGATGACGTTCGAGCGGATCCCGCTGCGAACTCGCGCGGTTCTGGCGGCCGTCATCCTGGCGATCGGTTTCTGTTTGAAGCTGTACCCGGGAATGTTCGTGCTGCCGCTCATGGCCTACGTGCTTCTACGCGGCACCGAAGGCAAGCGCTACGACGTTCGTGGAGCGCTGATGACGGCGGGCGCGGCGATCGTCACCGTCGTCCTCGTCAACCTGCCGTTCGCCCTCATTTCCTACGAAGGCTGGCGCGCGTCGTTCAGCTTCCAGGAGAAGCGAAGCGCGGACATCACCACCAACTCGGTGTGGTTCTGGGGTTTGCGCCCCTTCTACGGTTTCGGAGTTCGCGAACTCAACGCCGACTACGACGCACTGGTGAGCATCCTGTCTCCGGTGATGATCCTGTTGTCGTTCGCGCTCGCGATGTATCTGGGTTGGCGCCGCTACGTCCGCGACGGCTACTTTCCGTGGATTGCAGTCAGTGCCGCGATGCTGTGCGGATTCGTGTTGCTGCACAAGGTCAATTCACCGCAGTACACACTGTGGATCCTGCCTTTCCTCGTACTGTTCAAGATCCGGTGGTTCTGGATCGTCGCCTATCTGATCGCCGACGCAGCGTTGGGTATCGGCATCTTCCGGTACTTCTACCAACTGGACATGAATCTCGATCCGAGCAAGTACGAGGCCGTCGTCCAGGCGAGCGTGTGGGGCCACGTCATCCTGCTCGCCGTGTTCTTCTTCTTGTTCCTGCGAGTCCCGTTGCGGTATCCGATTGCCGGTGGGACCGATCAGATTGCCAACTCCGACAACAACCTTCCGACTCACTCACGGGAGCACGCCTGATGACTGCATCATGGTTCGAATCACCGACGCTGACCGGTGATCGTGTCCGACTCGAACCCCTGGGCGTCGCGCACACCGACGCTCTGCTCGCTGCTGCCGACGACCCGGCGATCTTTCGTTGGACCGCATCGCCCATCACCGATCGGGAACAGGCACAGAAGTACATCGCTGCAGCAACCGACGACCCTAATCGGATCGCCTTTGCGCAGGTGAACATCGTGACGAACGCCGTGGTCGGCACCACGTCCATGTACCAGATCGACCCGGTAAACCGCAGTCTTGCAATCGGATACACGTGGTTGTCGCGATCGGTTCAGGGAACCGGGATCAATCCCGAATCGAAGCTGCTCCTGCTTCGTCACGCCTTCGACCAGCTCGAAGCCGTACGCGTCGAGTGGCACACGGACGAGTTCAACGATCAATCCAGGGCCGCGATCGCAAAGCTCGGCGCTCAGTTCGAGGGCCTGCTGCGCAAGCACCGACGCCGTGTCGACGGCAGTTGGCGTACAACAGCGCTGTTCGCGATGACCGACGACGATTGGCCGACCATCGCACCTCAGCTCGAGACACGTACCCGAAACTAGCCATCACCTGCACTCTTCGACGAAGTCCATGCCAAGATTCACCTCATGAGCGATCAGGGTGGGTACGGGTACCAGGGCAATCAGAATTGGCAACCGGCTCCGTACGGGCAGCCCGATCCGTACGGCAGGCGGCCGACGAACACACTCGCGGTACTCGCCCTCGTCTTCGCGTTCCTCATCGCGCCGTTGGGGATCGTCTTCGGGCACATCGCTCGCGGCCAGATCAAACGGACCGGCGAAGAAGGCGACGGACTCGCCCTTGCCGGACTGATCATCGGCTACATCTTCACCGCACTCGGCATCCTGGCCGTGATCGTGTGGATCGCGTTCTTCGGGCTGCTCGCCGCCGCTTTCGGCAACGCCGCCAATGAAGCGAGTTCGCGGAGTCTCACCTATACGACGCCGTACTCGTACTCCACGACCACGACTCGGGCGCCGAGTGCACCCACCACAGCGCCGAAAACGACGACGCCCCCACGCGTCACAACCTCGATCGGACCAGCGCCGACCGTCTCGGGCACCAACCGTCAGGGCTTCATCTCCGGCGGCCCCAGTTGCAACTCCACCAATCCCGCCGTCGCCATCGCCGTCACGACCGGATCACGAATCGTCATCTGCGAAACCGGAGTCGGGCGTTACTACTACAAGGGTCAACGGCTGAGCGACGGCGCCACCATCGAACTCGACGATCCGACGCCCACGGGCAACGGATTCACCGTCACCAACAAGGACGTGACGTACAAGCTCACCTCCGCCGGACTGGTGATCACCGGCAGCGGAGGCGAGCTGGGTCGGGAAGCGGCGCTCGAGTTCTGGATGAACTGAAGCGCGTCAGCCGGCACACGGATCCTGGTAGGGAACACCGGGCAGGTACCGCTCCCATTCGGCTTCCGTGATGGGAGATCCTGCGGTGCGGCACAATCGATCAACGACGCCGTCGGGGTCGATTCCCCACAAGCGAACGGTCTTGTCCGACCCGCTACCCGCGATCATGTCACTCTCGCCGGCGAACTGAGCGTCGTTGACGCGACCCGGGTAGGCGGACAGCGTCGCAAATCGTGTTGCCTGCGAGGGAGTCTCGATGTCCCAGAGCCAGACGGTTCCGTCGCCGACACCGGCAGCGAGCCGATCACCGGCGCGGTTGAACGAGATCGAATAGATTGCGCCCTCGGGGCCGACGAGACGAGCGAGTTCCTCGGGTGCCGACGGTGTGCGTACGTCCCACACGGCGACACCGTGATCCGCACTTCCAGCGGCCAACAGCGTTCCGTCGGCGCTGAAAGACACTGCTAATGCGTAGCTTTCGAATCCACCCACCGTCGCCGCCACCCGGGGCGACGCTGCGTTCGACACGTCCCACAGATCCACTTCGTTCTTGGCGTTCGCGATCGCCAAGATGTCGGTACCTGGCTGAAAGGCCATCATCTGCGGGTAGGAGCCGACATCGGTCGACGACAACAGTTTCGGAGCCGACGGGTCGGAAACGTCGACCAACGCAATACTGTTGTCGTCCTGCGAGGACACCGCCAGCAGATCTCCGGCGGGATTGAGCGCGACAACCGCCACGATGCCCTTCACATATACCGCAGGCTCGCCGTAGATACGTGGCGACGCCGGATCACTCAGGTCCCAAAGATATGCACCGCCGCCGCCGGTGCCGCTCACAGCCAGGTTCCCGTCTGCCGACACCGCCGACGCACCGCTGAAAGAGTCGTCCCCTTGCGGTTTCAACTCCGGCATCACCGCGGGGCGATCGAGATCCTCGGTGTTCCACGCCAACATCGCGCCACCCCTGGCACCGACGCCGGCCACCAGACGCGAGCCGTCCGCGGCAAAGGGACTGGTGAAGATCGTGTCCCGAGCTCCCGCCCAGACCGGACCCGGAAGAGCCCACACGCGAGTCACACCGTTGAGTCCCCCGGTGACCAGATTGCGGCCGTCATCGCTGTAGTCGACTGTGGTCACCGCCCCACTGTCCGGAAGTGTCTCGATCAATGCCCCGGTTCGGGGGTCCCACACGCGCACGGAGTTGTCGGAACTCCCTGCAGCAAGGCGTGTTCCATCTTTACCGTAGTTGAGTTCGTTGACGTAGCTGGAAAATCCCGTCAGTGCCTGCAGGGGAGTGGGGCGCGCCGGATCGCTCATGTCCCACCGAACCACCTCCCTGCCAGTGGTTCCCGCCGCGAGCTCACGTCCGTCCGGGCTGAAGGCAACGCCGAGGTAGTGGACGGTGGTGCCGTTGGGCTCGGTCGCGAAGATCGGCGCCGATTCCTCACCCCACTTCGCGACGTCCCACACGCGCAGAGTCGCTTGACGCCCGCCCGCCACGAGGAAACGTCCGTCGGGGCTGAACGTCGCGGTGACAATGCCGTCAGCTGGATGCGGAAGAGCAGGCAAAGCAACGGCATTCGTGGAGGTGTCGATGTTCCATCGCAGGACGTCGGGCGTCGAGGTACCGGCGACCAGCTTGGTTCCGTCTGGGCTGAACTCCATGTCCTGCACTACGCGTTCACCGTCGACGGGAAGTGTTCCACGGACCGGATTCTTCGGGTCCGACACATCCCAGAGTGCAGCGCCGCCGGCACCACCGGTCGCAAGGAGCCGTCCGTCCGGGCTGTAGGCGACGGCAAAGAGGGCCGTGCCCTCCGAGACTCCGAGGAACTCCGCCTGCGGAACGGCTGAGGCAACACCGTCCACCATCGGATAAAGCCTGACCTTCCCGTCCGAACCACCCACCGCCACAACAGTTCCAGCTGGGTTGATCCGGGCCTTCATCGCGCCGGGCGGTCCGATGATGCGAGTAGCCGAATGAACGCCCGACGCATCCAGCAATGCCGAGCGGGCTTCGGTCGTTTCGTTGACCGCAAATGCCGCCAGAGCAAGCTGCGACGCCAGCGACGGATCCCGCTCACGCATCCTGATCGACTCGGTGGCCACCTGACGCGACATCGCCTCGTCGCGCGCAGTATCTGCTTGGACACGTTGACGATTGGCGCCGATACCGGCGACGGTGGCAACCACCGCCAACACCAGAGCGATCACCGACGCGGCTGCCAGCGCAGTCACGAGCCGTCGTAGCACGCGTGTACGTCGGCGATCGGCAAATTCCTGCTGATCACGATGCTCGATACTCGCGGCGAGGTACTCCCGCTCGGTGGCGTTGAGGTCGGCGGCGCGGGTCCGACTCGGTTCCAGTGGGAGACCGAGTTCACCCGAGTTCAGCCATTCTTCCGTCAGGTGAAGACGTGCGGGTCCGAGCAGCGCGCCGGGGTCGCGTCCACTGTCTTCCCACACCTGCGCCGCGTACGTGAACCGGCGATGAACCGCCAGGCCGGCGCGGTCCGAGTCGATCCAATCGCGAAGCCGACTCCACGCTGACAGTAAGACCTCGTGCGAAACCTCGACGGTCTCCTCGTCGACGGTGAGAAGGCGGCGTAAGGCGAACCGGTCGATGACGGTATTCACGTCGTCGACGTCGTCACCGAGGAAAAGTTCGGTGCGCGGTGCCCGCCGACGCGTCTGCGTCACTTCGTCGACGTTGACCAATCGCAGGAAGATCCTGCGCGCCAACTGCTGCTGCCTCTCTGTGAGCTCGCCGTACACTTCCTCCGCGCTTTGCTGGACAGCTCCGGCGATCCCGTCGGTGGCGTAGTAATCCGAGACGGTCAGAGTTTTACGCGTCGACCGTTGCCAGGTCCCCAACAGTGCGTGTGACAGCAAGGGCAAAGCTCCGGGGTCGCTCGCCGTGCGCGAGCCGCGTGGTGTCAGCTCGGAGACCAGAACCTGAACCAATTCGCTCTGCACGGTCATCCCGGCCTTGACCGCCGGCTCGACGATCACCTCGCGCAATTGTTCGTCGGTCAGCGGCCCGACCACCATCGGCGAATCGTCGAGCAGCGGCACCAAAAGTGGTTCCTCCGCCGCGAGCCCGTAGAAGTCGGCGCGCATTCCGATGATTGCGATCGTGTTCTCACCGAGTTCCGCGAGGGTCCGCAGTATTTCCTCGCGCCGATCACCGTCGCACTGCGTCCACAGTTCCTCGAACTGGTCGAGGATCAAGACGGTTGGTTCGTCGGAGATCGACGACGGAATTCCTCCCGTACCCGGCTGCAGGGTTTCCACCCGCCAACCGTCGAACCGTGGATCGTCCCCGGCGATCTTGGGGGCGAGCCCGGCCCGCAGCAACGACGACTTACCCGATCCGGAGGCACCGATCACCATGAACTGACGGCGACCGACACCTCGTATCGCCGACGCCACCCGCTCAACCAAGTTGGCAGTGAGTTCGTCTCGACCGAAGAACCACTCGGCGTCCTCTTGCCGGAACGACTCGAGACCTCGATACGGAACGGTGGCGTCGCCGCGTCGTCTGGCCGTCAGCTGTCTCACTCGTTGCACCGCACTGATCCAGCGCTGCCGCTCATCCTCGGAATCGACGCCGCAGGCCTCGAGGAGCGCGAAAAACATCGGGGTACTCGCCGGCGTCGGCAGGTGTTGGCCGGCAAACCATCCGCTGACGGTTCCGTGCAAACCACCCGAACGCTCGACGGCTTCGCGGACCGTCAGTCCGGCTGCGTTCCGCAGTGCAGTGAGCGTCTCAGCAAACTGCCCACGCGACTCGATCCGGGCGGGATCGACCTGATTGTGCGTACCGGCTTCCGCCTTCGAGTTCATAGCGACGCACTCTATCGGAGCAGGTAGGGGATTTGTCCGTTGTATGGACTCTGTATCGAGAGAGTTGCACCCGTTCCACTGAGACACCTCGATCGAAATACTCGTCTCAGTCGCACCCTGAGCCAGCAGCCCTTCTGCAAATACGGCAGTCGACGCCCATCCCCTCCGTCGAAAGGCGCTACTCGCATGTCTTCAATCGGCATTTCTCCGAAGATCGAGGCAAACGTGTCCCGAGTCGGCAACCCCAAGCACGGCAAACACAAGCCGAAGCTGAGCGTCCGTGAGATCGAAGTACTTCTTGCCTGGCTACGTTCGGATTCCAAGTCCGAGGTCGCCGAGACACTCGGCCTACGCGTCTGCACCGTCAACACACACATCACTCGGATCCGCACGAAGTACAGCGACGTCGGGCGGCCGGCTCCCACGAAGGCAGCATTGTTTGCCCGCGCGGTCCAGGACGGGTACACCACCCTCGACGAGTGGTGACCTCAGACCGTGACGGGTTCCGGTTCCTTCGCCTTGGACGGCTTCAGCCAACCGGGTAGCCAGGCAGGTTGTTTGTCCGGTGCTTGATCGAGAACACCGCCCGCCGGATCGTCGATGAACCCGTACCGCACGAGATCCTCCGACGGCCGGTAGATCTGCCGGAGCACCAGCGCGCACAGAACGAGTACCGCGATGTCCCGGATCACGACCGTTCCGGTGAACCACTGCTCGGGCAGCCCCTTGTTGGACACCCCGAGGTAATACATCATTCGTGGAACCCAGACCAGGGCGTCGATGGTCATCCACGCGAGCAGGAGTCTGCGGTGCGGCAAGGCCAACACGGCCAGCGGCACCAGCCACAGAGAATACTGCGGGCTCCACACCTTGTTCGTGAGCAGGAAGCCCGCCACCAACAGGAAGCACAGCTGCGCAACTCGCGGACGACGCTGCGCCGTCAGGGCGACGTATCCGACACCGATGCAGACGGCCACGAACAAAAGCAGAGAGACGGCGTTGAGATTCGACGGCGACTCACCCTGTGCGAGAGGACCGTCGAGGCCCTTCCACGACGTGAACGACGCGATCACGTTGTAGAGCGAATCCGGATCGGCCCCGCGTTCGGAGTTGAGCCGGAAGAACTCGTACCAACCATGGGGGTACAGCGCGGCAATGGGCAGGTTCACCGCAAGCCATGCCGCGACCGCGCTGAGAGCGGTCACCAGCCAGTCCCTCGTCTTGCCCGCGCGCAGACACAGGACCAAGAGCGGTCCCAGTAGGAGCAGCGGGTAGAGCTTTGCGGCGCCGCCCAGGCAGAGCAGGATTCCCGCGAGCACGGGCCGCTTGCGTGCCCACGCCAACAACCCACCCGCCGCGAACGCCGTCGCCAGAGGATCGAAGTTCGTGAACACGTGCACGATCACCAAAGGGGAGCACGCGATCAGAGCGCCGTCCCACACTCGTCGTCCGGCCAGCAGGGTGCTCGCCCACACGGTGACCAGCCACGCCAACGCCAACCCGAACGCCACGACGTTGAAATAGAGCGCCACCTGAATCGCGCCCGGCAGCCAGGTGATCGAATCCCACGCCTTCGCGACTTTCATTGCGCCGTACTGGTAGAGCCCCGAGATGACCGGATACTCCATGTACCGCATCTGGATCGAACCGTCGCCGCGTACTTCTTCCCACGACGTCTTGTACGGGAATGCTCCCTGATCGAGGCGCTCGGCTCCGTACAGCGGAACGGTATCGGAGTAACACATCGCCACGTACTGACGGCTGCCACTCCAGTCGAGGCCGACCTGCCCGCTCTCGCCGACCGGCGCCTGCTGAATACAACCCGCCTTGGCGAACCAGCCGAAAGCCAAGAACACCACGGCGAGCAGAAGGATCACTCGCATCGGTGTGAAGAAGCGAGTGCGCCCGATCAGTGCGTGACGACCTACCGGACCGCCGACGGTTCCCGACAGCGCAGACACCATCGCGTCGTTGCGACTGGGAACGTCCCGCCAATCCGCCGAACGAAGATCTTCGGCCAGCGGAGCGGGGGAGGTCGGTTCGGCATCATCAGCATTCGCGGCCACTCCGCGAGGTTACCGTCTTTCGAACCGACCACCCTCCAACTACTGGCCGGGGCTCACACCTGCCGGTTCTTCCTCGGTGGTCTCGCCTGCCCCCGGTACCTGTGGCGTGGTTGTCGTCGGCCGGGAGATGCCCGGAATCGGGATCGTGATGCCCGGCAGAACCTCGACCTGCGTCGTTGTCACCACGGGCGGCGGAGTGTTTTCCGTCGTCGTCGGTGCGGTGGTCGGCGGCGCCGACGTCTTGGGCGGTGCGGGAGCCGTGTACTCCGGAACACCACCGGCTTGACCGTTGATCTTGCCCGGCGTCGGGAACTTCTCGTTGTCGGTGCCCTCGAGGGCGCCGTCCATCGTGTCCTTCCAGATGTCCGAAGGCAGACCCGAGCCGTAGATCATCGCGCCACCGGAATTGGTGATCGCTTCACCGTCGGGAGTTCCGACCCAGACCGCGGTCGAAAGCGACGGCGTGTAGCCGACCATCCACGCGTCCTTGTTGGCTCCGGTGTCACCGAGCTGCGCAGTACCTGTCTTCGACGCCGACAGACGTCCGCCGGCCAGGTTGTGACCGCGCGAGTACGCCGCGATCGGCTGCATCGCAGCCGTCACGTTGTCCGCCACGGCAGCGTCGATGCGGTCTTCACCGGCGGGCGCGCCGCGGTCCAGCAGCACGGTGCCGTCGGCCGCGACGACCTTCTGCACGAAGTGCGGTGCGTGATACGTACCGGACGCGGCGAGTGTCGCGTACGACGACGCCATGTCGAGCACGCGGGCCTGGTACTGGCCGAGCACGATGCCGTTGTTGGGGCCGGAACCGTCGGCCTCGGTGAGCGACGGGCCGACGCCCGGGATGTCCTTCGGGATGCCTGCCTTGTGAGCGATGTCCGCGATTTCCTGCGGGCCGTTGCCGTCGAGGCTGAGCATCTGACGGTAGAAGCTGGTGTTCAGCGAACGCTTGAGCGCCTCTGCGATGGTGCAGGTGCCGCAGCTTTCACCTTCGACGTTGCCGATGGAGATGCCGTTGACGGTCAGCGGTGAGCTGTCGTACATCTGCGAGAGCGGGATTCCCTGATCCAGGGCGGCTGCGAGGCCGAACACCTTGAACGAGGAACCAGTCTGAAGTCCGGCATTCGCGAAGTCGTATCCCGCGCCGTCCTCACCGCCGTAGTACGCCTTGACGGCTCCGGTCTTCGGATCGACCGAGACAACTGCGGTACGCAGATTCTCCGGCTCACCCTCCATATTGGAACGGGCTGCCTCGACCGCTGCGGCCTGAGCCTGCGGGTCGATGGTCGTGGTGATCTGCAAGCCCTCGGTGTTGAGCAACTGCTCGCTGATTCCAGCGTCGCCGATCTCCTTGAGCACCTGACGCTTGATCAGGCCTTCGGGTCCGGTCGAGCCCTGGCTGCTGTTGTCGACCTGGGCGAGCGGGATGTAGGCGGGGTACTGCATCGGCGTGCGCGCGGCCTGATCCAGCGTGCCGGCGGACACCATGCCGTCGAGCACGTAATCCCAACGGGACTTCGCGCCTGTCGGGTTGGTCTCGGGATCGAGGAGCGACGGAAGCTGGATCGACGACGCCAGGACGGCGCCTTCTTCGATGGACAGCTGGTCGACGGGCTTACCGAAGTAAGCCTTGGATGCTGCGCCGATGCCGTATGCGCCGCGACCGAAGTAAATGGTGTTCAGATACGCGGCGAGGATGTCGTCCTTGGACCACTCGTTGGCCATCTTCGAGGAGATGACGAGTTCCTTCATCTTTCGCGTCAGCGAACGCTCCGAGCCGACAAGCGCCTTCTTGACGTACTGCTGCGTGATGGTCGAGCCACCACCGGCGCTGTCGCGACCGAGGACGTTGTCTCGGGCCGCGCGTGCGAAACCGGAGATCGAGAAGCCCGGGTTCGAGTAGAAATCGCGGTCCTCTGCGGCCAGAACAGCGTTGCGAACGTGCGGCGGTACCTGATCGAGCGAGACCTCGACGCGGTTGCCATCTGGCGGGACGACAGTGCTGATCACCGTGGTGCCGTCGGCGGCAAAGACCGTCGCCACCTGATTGGTCTTGAGGTCACCGGGCTTGGGGACGTCCTGCACGATGTACGCCGCCATGAAGGCAAGGACGGGCAGAACAAGACCGAGCGCCACCAAGACGTAGGCCGAGCGGCGAACTGTGCGCCACTTGGACTTCTTCTTCACGGTGCTCTTTCTTCCCTTCGGGGGTTGTCCGTCGTTGCCACCGCCACCGGAGCCACCTGTCGGTGGCTTCGTCGGTGGAGGTCCGACCGGCGGGCGGGTGCCCGCGTTGCTACGGGTGGTCGCTGCTGCTGCCGCGACGCGCTGGGTCGGTTCGTTCGCCTGAGCGCCTACGGCGCGATCTCGAGGCGGCGGGCCGGCAGGTCGGCCTTGCGGCGGACGACCCTGAGGAGGGGGACCGGCGGGGCGGCCCTGAGGAGGCGGGCCGGCAGGTCGGGCTTGCGGCGGACGCCCCTGGGGCGGGGGTCCCATCGGACGACCTTGCGGCGGACGACCCTGAGGGGGCGGACCCATCGGAGGGCGTCCCTGCGGTGGTGGGCCCATGGGACGTCCCTGCGGCGGACGACCCTGAGGAGGTCCGGCGGGACGGTTGGGACCGACGGGACGGCCACCCGGGTTGTTGCCGCCCGGGTTGTTGTTGCTGGGGGAACTCACGAATCAAATCTCCAGTGGTCACGGACCGATCACGTGCAGACTTCGATCGGGCCCTTCTTCGGGTGTGGCGTTACTCGCTGGCGGTGCGCCGGCTTGGTGGGCGTGCTCGCCGCGGTCGCGGCGGCGCAGGTACTGCGCCGAGCACATAGGACTGCACCAAGTGGTTCCAACTGCAGGTACGGCACACCTCTACAACGTGCACCGTGAACTCCTCTGCTGTTTCCGCAAGCCGAGCGAGCTCGTCCGAGGTTCGGGCCGATCCCGAAACCTGACCGAGCTTGTCGCCGAACACCCAGGACACGAGCGTCAACTGTTCCTTGCGGCAAATGGGGCAGACGACGTCGCTGCCCCGGCCGTGGAACTTCGCGGCTCTGAGTAGGTACGGATCGGCGTCACACACCTGCTTGACGTCGGTCCGACCCGCAGACACTTCGGCCAGCACAGACCGACGCGCGAGCGCGTAGTCCACAACTTGCCGCTGTATCCGCACCTGACCAGCGTACGTGCGTCCGTGCCGCGACGGACGGTTCGGGAGGGTCACGATGAACACATTTCGGGGGCTGGGGGCATGGCGACCAGCCATTACGATCACTTCCTGTGAAGTCTTCTCGTTCTCCGATGACGCGCGCTCGTGATCTTGATCGCGTCGAAACGTGCAATGTGTTGGACGCCGCGTACGCCGAAGGGCAGTTGAGCGCGGAGGACTACTTCGACCGGACCGAGAAGGCGAAGTCCGCGAAGACCCTGCTCGCACTCGCACGCCTGGTCAACGATCTGCAGGTGCCGAAGATCGAGACCAAAACGGTGCCTCGGACGTCGACGGCACGAAAGGCCGTGTTCGTCGGTGCTGCTGCTCTGATCGTCGTCGGCGCGATCGCAGCAGTGGCGTGGAGTCGGTCACCGTTGACGCCCTCGGAAGACATCACAGCCAGTTATGCCAGCACTACTTCCCTCGCTCCGCCGTTGCCGACCACCACCCCGGTGCCGGAGCCGACCGTCGAACCGATCCTGATCGCACACATCGACACGTTGACGCCGGAAGGAATCGGCGCATTCATCGAGAGGTATCGAGAAGAGTTCGGTGACATGTTCGTAGACGACGCCAGCTTCCACGGCGACTACTCATCAGTGAGCCGGGCGGTCCCCGATGCTCCCGCTCTCACCGAGTCCATCAGTTTTCGCGACGGCTTCGAGAGGGAAGTGACGTCCATTCCGCGGCGAACGGGCCAGCCGACCTTCGACCTCGGTTCCATCCAGATCGACAAGCTCGCGCCGTACATGGTGAACATCGGCGACTATGTCAATGTTTCGGACGCCGCGATCACCCACTTGATCGTGGACGCGAACTACGGCGTCCCGGAGATCGCGATCTATGCAGAGAACGGACTCGGCCACCAAGGACGCATCGAGGTCACGCCGTGGGGCGAGATCTCTCGTTCCTACCCGTACGGGAGCTAGGGTGAGCCGGTGAGTGGGTCCCCGACTACTACCTCTACGCGCACCCGTGCGCGCGACGTCGACCGTTCCGATACCTGCGCCGTTCTCGATACGGCTCTGTCCGACGGCCAGATCACGGTCGACGAGCACGCGAACCGGACGGCTGCGGCCATGACCGCGACCACGCTCGGACAGCTCGATCTGCTGGTCCGCGATCTGCAGAAAGCAACGCTGCGCAACGCCGTCGCCAAAGTTCGCCGTATCGACAAGATCTGGTACCTCGCAGCCGCATCGACTATCTTCGCCGGCCTGATCGGGTACCTCACCTTGTCCGCCGACCCTTCACCCCCACCGCCTCCACCGGCGGCAGCCGAAAACGTCGAACCGCTTGCCCCCATTGTGAGTTCGACGTTGAACACGGTCACCGCAAGCGGGATCGGGGAATTCATCACCAGATACAGCGCCAAGTACGGCACGACGATAATCGATTCCGCCAACTTCTACGACGGCTATGCAAGCGTCACTCGCGCCGCCGCTGTCTCGCCGAACCTGGAGGAAGACATCGACTTTCGAGGCGGTTTCACACCACGCGACAGCACGTCGACTCGAGCAGCCAGCACCGTCACCTTCGACCTCGCTGCCGTCGACATCGACAAACTCGCCGGATATCTGGCAGGAGTGTCCGCAAATCTCAACGTCCCCGACGCCGAGATCACACACATCAGCATGAGTTCGTCGAGCGACGATCCACGCATCTCCATCTACGCCAGCAACAACCTCGGCGCGAGCGGCTCAATGGATTTGACCCCGGATGGCCGCCCGATCCGCTTGTCTCCCTTCACTCCTCGATAGGCCCCGGACATGCCGAACGATCTGACCAGGACCACCCGCGCTCGCAATGCCGATCGCGAGGCTACCTGCGCAGTGCTGGACTCCGCCTTCGCCGACGGACAACTCACGGCGACCGAGCACGACGAATTGACCGAACTCGCCGCGGTGGCAGTCACTCTCGGCGATCTCGAAGATTTGACGTCCGATCTGCAGACCGAGGCGTCCCTACCCATTCTTCGGAAAGAACCTTCGCTCGACACGCGTTGGATCGCCGTTGTGATCATCGCGCTGTCACTGGTCTCGGCTGTCGGTTTCGGAATCAAATACGCCGCGTCCGACGTCACGATCTTCTCGAGCCCCGAGCCACAGTTACACACCGTCGACGGCCTGGGGGCGATGTTCCATGCCATCGAAACGGAGTACGGCAGCGGACTGGTCGACGAGATGACCATCTATCCCACTTATGCACGCGTAACGCGCGCCGATCCTGCCGCGCCGCGCAAGAGCCTGGACAGCTACTACCGAGGCGACCTCGAGGACACGACTTCAGGAGGATCACGCGAACCCGACGTGACACAGATCGACGTCAGACAGCTCGATCCTCGCATCGTGATCGCCCTGCTCGACGGCGCCGGAACAACGACGTCGGTGCAAAATCCGACCACTCGGTACGTCTCTGTCGATAGCACCGAAAATGTTCCGACCATCCAGATTCACGTCGGCAACGACCTCGACGAGAGCGGGTACCTGACCGCTGGCCTCGACGGGGAAATCATGTCGATCTACCCGTTCACCCCCTGATCTAGCCGTGACACCTTGGTACACGTATCGGGCCGCAGTGTGGTTTTATATATCGGCGCGATATAGTTGGTTATCGCATCAAGCGGTTAGGTTCAACGACTCGGGAGGTTTGTCAGTTGCTCGAACTCGCAATCCTCGGGCTGCTCCTCGAGTCACCGATGCACGGATACGAGCTGCGTAAGCGGCTCACTGGTCTGCTCGGCGCATTCCGCGCGTTCTCGTACGGATCGCTGTACCCGGCACTGCGGCGCATGCAAGCCGACGGATTGATCTCGGAAGACGTCGACACTGCCACCGGCACGCTCAAGCGTCGGGCGCGTCGCGTCTACCAGCTCACTCCGGAAGGTCGGCAACGGTTCACCGAACTGGTCGCCGACACCGGGCCGCAGAACTACACCGACGACGGTTTCGGCGTTCACCTCGCCTTCTTCAGCCGCACCCCCGCAGAAGCGCGGATGCGGATCCTCGAAGGCAGGCGACGTCAGGTCGAGGAGCGCCGTGAGGGGCTCCGCGAGGCCGTCGGTCGGGCCAGCGGATCGCTGGACCGCTATACCCGTCAGCTCCATCAGCTCGGACTCGAATCGAGTGAACGCGAAGTGCGTTGGCTCAACGAATTGATCGCAGCCGAGCAATCGACAACAGGAACATCCCGGAAAGAAGGAGAACCCGACCATGGGTGAGAACAGCACCGCGGTGCGCGTAGCCATTGTGGGCGTGGGTAACTGCGCCTCGTCCCTGGTTCAGGGCGTCCACTACTACAAGGATGCCGACGAGACCCAGACGGTCCCCGGCCTCATGCACGTCAAGTTCGGTAAGTACCACGTCCGCGACGTGCAGTTCGTCGCTGCGTTCGACGTCGACGCCAAGAAGGTCGGCTTCGACCTCTCCGAGGCGATCCTCGCGAGCGAGAACAACACCATCAAGATCGCCGACGTCCCGCCCCTGGACGTTCCCGTTCAGCGTGGCCCGACCCTCGACGGCATCGGCAAGTACTACGCCGAGACCATCGAGCTGTCCGACGCCGAGCCCGTCGACGTCGTCAAGGCACTCAAGGACGCTCAGGTCGACGTCCTCGTCTCCTACCTGCCCGTCGGTTCCGACGACGCTGACAAGTTCTACGCACAGTGCGCGATCGACGCAGGCGTTGCATTCGTCAACGCTCTGCCCGTCTTCATCGCTTCCGACCCGGAGTGGGCTGCCAAGTTCAAGGACGCCGGCGTCCCGATCGTCGGCGACGACATCAAGAGCCAGGTCGGCGCCACCATCACACACCGCGTGATGGCGAAGCTGTTCGAAGACCGCGGCGTCGTGCTGGACCGCACCTACCAGCTCAACGTCGGTGGAAACATGGACTTCAAGAACATGCTCGAGCGTGATCGCCTGGAGTCCAAGAAGGTTTCCAAGACCCAGGCCGTGACGTCCAACCTGACCGGCGCACTTGCCGGCAAGGTTCACGACCGCAACGTCCACATCGGTCCCTCGGACTACGTGGAGTGGCTCGACGACCGCAAGTGGGCATACGTCCGCCTCGAAGGCCGCGCCTTCGGTGACGCTCCCCTGAACCTGGAGTACAAGCTCGAGGTCTGGGATTCGCCCAACTCTGCCGGCATCATCATCGACGCCGTCCGCGCAGCCAAGATCGCCAAGGACCGCGGCATCGGTGGACCGGTTTACCCGGCTTCCGCTTACCTGATGAAGTCCCCGCCGGTCCAGATGGCCGACGACAAGGCTCGCATCGAGCTCGAAGCCTTCATCATCGGAGCCGACGAGGCCTGATTTAGGTTCACGCTGATTCGGGGTCTTGCGCCAACGGCGCAAGGCCCCGATTCTGTTATCCGCAGGGTGTTTCCGCATCCGCGCGGGTAATCACGCCTGCGGCTGCCGAATTGCCGTGCGGGTCCGGGTGCCGCTCAGCGTGGAATGATGGACATCAGAACCATCACACGGATCGAGGACCCCATGTCGATTACGTCGCTGCCAGTGCTCGATCTGTCGCTTGCGCAGAACCCCGACACCGCCGAGCAGTTCCGCACTCAGCTCCGCGAGGCCACCCACGAGGTCGGATTCTTCTACCTGGTCGGCCACGGAATTCCCGACGAACTGCAGCGCCGCCTCCTCGCCGTCGCCCGCGAGTTCTTCGCGCTGCCGACTGCCGAGAAGCTCGCGATCGAGAACGTCCGCAGCCCGCACTTCCGTGGGTACACCCGGCTCGGCGGCGAACTGACCGAAGGCAAGCAGGACTGGCGCGAGCAGATCGACATCGGGGCCGAACAGCCCGCGGCCGAGCGCACCGACACCTCACCGGCCTGGGAGATCCTGCAGGGCCCCAACCAGTGGCCCGACGCCCTTCCCGAACTTCGCGACGTCATCACCGAGTGGAACGACACGCTCACCTCGATCGCACTGAGCCTCTTACGCGAATGGGCGGTAGCCCTGGGCCAGGATGCGAACATTTTCGACGACGCGTTCGCTCACGATCCGTCGATCCTCATCAAGGTGGTGCGTTACCCGGGCCGCCCGAAAGGTGCCGGCTCCCAGGGCGTCGGCGGACACAAGGACGCGGGTGTGCTGACTCTGCTCTATGTCGAACCGGGCAAGGGCGGTCTGCAGGTCGAGCACGACGGCGACTGGATCGACGCGCCGCCGATCGACGGGGCGCTGGTGGTCAACATCGGCGAACTGCTCGAGGTCGCTACCGGCGGATACTTGAAAGCGACTGTGCACCGGGTAGTTTCACCCGAGGGCGACGGCGAACGTATCTCGGTGCCGTTCTTCTTCAACCCGAACTACGCAGCGCAGATCCCGGAGTTCGACCTACCGCCCGAGCTGGCGGCGCGCGCCACCGGCGTCACCGTGGACGCGAACAACCCGATACACGATTCCTACGGGGCGAATGCCCTCAAGAGTCGACTACGTGCGCACCCCGATGTCGCGGCCCGCTGGTGGCCGGACATCGTTGCGGCACAAAGCGCTACCTGATGCTGAACTACAGATCCATCGCGACTTTCCACGCCGTGTGCATCGCGCCCTCGATGTAGTCGACGTTCACCGCGTCACCGACCACATGTACGTCGGACACGACGCCGATCAGAGAATCGGCCAGTGGCGCCTGCGCCGACACTCCCGACGCGACGACAACCATGTCGGCTGGAGCGGTCCGTGTCTTGTCACCGGAACGGAATTCGACGTGCTCCTTGGTGATTCGCTGCACCGTTGAATTGCGGTGAATGTCCACACCGACATGCTTGGCGTGGCGCACCGCCGTCCAGCGGCGCGGCATCGCCATCGGAATACCCAACTGCTGGCCTTCTTCGATCAGCGTCACATTGCGACCTCGCTCGGCCAGGAACTCCGCAAGCTCGAGTCCGACAAGCGAACCACCGATCACGACAACGTCTTTACCCATGGGCAGGAACTTGCGGGTCACAGCTCGGATCGCCGCGGGGCTCTTGGTAATACCGGACAGCTTGCCCAACTTGGCCATCGTCCGCAGGAACGGCGGTACCTGTGAGACGTCTCCAGCTCCGGTCATCAACGCGCGCAACGAATCACCGGTGTGCACGTGCGGGAGATCACCGCCCGGAACGCTAGGCCGCTCACGAACCGCACCGGTGGCCACGACTACGGCGTCGGGGTTCAGTGCCCGGATCGAGGCAACCGAGGCTTCGGTCTTCAGTCGAACATCGACACCGAGACGCTCGATTTCCACTTTCAACCAGCTGAGCAGACGCCCGTTGTCCGGGGTAGTGAGGCTCGAGAACCACAGGGTGCCGCCGAGGCGATCGGATTTGTCCAACACCGTGACTCGGTGCCCACGTTCAGCGGACACGCGAGCCGTTTCGAGACCACCGGGGCCCGCTCCGACCACAACAATGTGTTTCGGAGTGCTGGTCCGAACGAAGGGGAGAAGCGCTTCGTTGCCCAGGGCAGGGTTCACCGCGCACAGCGGGGTCTCGTCCCAGAAGTTCTCCTGCACGCAGACGTAGCAATTGATGCAAGGCCGAACCCGCTCGGGTACACCGTCTTTGAGTTTATTCACCAACTGTGGATCGGCCAGGAGCTGGCGGCCCATTGCGGCGAAGTCCGTGCGACCTTCCGCGATCATCTTCTCGCCGACCCCGGGGAGCATACGTCCGACGGTGATCACGGGGATCGATATCGCCTGCTTGATTCGCGTTGCATTGTCGGTGTAATAGCCGACCTTGTCGGGCAGTGGTCCGTCGGTGAAGTTGGCAAAAGCATTCAGCGCGGTACCGGTGACATGAATGGCGTCAGCTCCGGCCTCTTCGAACATCTTCGCGGCCGCAGCAGCCTCGTCGACCGTCAGCCCGTCGGTTTCGCCGTACTCTTGACCGGCCAGACGCACGATGACGGCAAGCGCACCACCGACCTCCTCCTTGACCGCCCGAATGACCTCACAAGCGAGGCGAGCACGGTTCTCCATGGAACCTCCGTACTCGTCGCTGCGCTGATTCGTGTACCGACTCAGGAACGCTCCGAGGACGTAGTTGTGGGCACAGTGAATCTCGACGGCGTCGCCGCCCGCCGCCTTCACCCGTCCGGCAGCCTCGGCGAACATGCGGACCAGCCAATCAAGATCTTCCTCGGTTGCCTCGTGGTACATAGCCCTCTTGCCCTCGTTGATGGCAGCCATCTTGCCCAGTTCTTCGGGCGTGCAATCGGCCATCGCGCTCATGTCACCCGGCGGCTTCGGCGTGGACGGGACCAACTGCGGTCGGCCGTCGAGGGTATCGATGCGCGCCACCTTGCCGTGGTGTGTCATCTGCACACAGAGCTTGCTGCCTGCGTCGTGGACTGCGTCGGCCAACGCCTTGAGACCGGGGATGAACCGGTCTTCCGAAAGCCCCGGTTCCTTGCGGCTGGTGCAGCCCAGCGGATACGCAACAGCGCAGCAACCGGTGATGATCAGACCCGTTCCACCAGCTGCACGCGCCACGAAGTGGTCGATGTCGCCCTTTTCGATTTCCCCGTCTTCACACAGGTTCATGTCCATCGCAGGGAGAACCACGCGATTGGGCACGGTCATCGGGCCGATGGTGCCTGGTGCGAGCAGGTGCGGAAAGGTCTGGCTTCGGATCGTCACGAGCAGACGCTAGAACCGGACCACGCCCATCCGTTGCCGCACTCCCGATCAACGAGACTTCACGCGCTGTGACGTGCGAGGCACTCGGCTATCACCTCGAGCGCATATTCGAGGTCCGCGGATTCCACCCGTCCGTAGCCGATGACCAATCCGCCAGGGTCTCCGTGCGTTCGGGTGGACTCGACCAGGGTGGGCACTTCGACGCCGTGTTCAAGTGCCTCGCGAGCGACGGTCGCTGCCAGATCCGCGTCGAGCATGAGCGTCGTGTGCATGCCGGCGCCGAGACCCCGCAGTTCACCGAACGATGACAGCGCATCCTCGACCGCCCGATCGCGCTCCCGGTACCTGCGCCGGGCGGTACGTACCGCTCGATCCCATTCGCCGTCACGGAGCAGGGACAGGAGTGCTTGCTGCAGCGGAACCGACGGGAAGTCGCCGATTCGCTGGCGGTGTACTGCTATGCGGTCGACCAGGTCGAGGGGAGCCACCAACCAGCCCAATCGAATTCCGGCGCCGAGCGTCTTGGCAACTGTTCCGAGATACACCACCCGATCAGGAGCCAACTGGGCAAGCGCAGGCAAAGGCGCTACGTCGTAACGGAATTCGGAGTCGTAGTCGTCCTCGAACAGGACGACGTCGCGGACGCGGGCGAACTCGATCAACTGGTTGCGCCGACCTACCGGAAGCAGCCCACCCGTCGGATACTGATGGGACGGTGTCACATACACGCCACGGACGCTCTCCGACGCAGTTTCGAGTTGGTCGACACAGAGACCATGAGCGTCGACGGGCACGTCGAGCAGCGACCATCCACAGGCTGTAGCGGCCGAGGACGCATACCGGTATCCGGGATCTTCCATCGCCAGAACAGCACCACGGGTACGCAGAGCCGACAGGGCGAGGCCGAGACCATGCGTGGCACCTGAGGTGATCAGGATTCTCTCGGGTTCAACCGACATTCCGCGGGCTCTTGCCAGCAATTCCGATAGTGCCGAACGCAATTCGTAGTCACCCGCAGGATCGGGATCCTCGAAAGGTGGCGGTTTGGACCCGACGTCACGCCACGCCCGCCGCCACGCTGCCGATGCACGCGGCGGCGTCCACGGCACGCCCGGCCGGAGCTGCACCCTGGGCGACATCTTGTCGGCGGCATTCTTCGGTGTAGTCGTGGGAGTGACCATGGGGGAGGGCGCCTCGGCAATGAAGGTGCCTGAGCCGTGCACAGCGACAAGCCAACCCTCGGCGATCAACTGCTCATACGCCCGTTCCACGACGCCCCGCGCCACCTCGAGTTCCGCCGCCAGCTTCCGGGAACTGGGTAACCTCAGACCCACTGCCGCCTTACCACTGCGGATATCAGCTCTGAGGTGGTCGGCAATCTGGATCGGGAGCGCCCGCCGATCTGTCCGGTCGAGGACGACGGCTACCGCCGAAGGCAGAAACATTCGGAATCCTCCCGGAAGTGGCAAATCGAAGTGGCCTATCGAAGTCTCCACTGATTGGACCATGACTTGAAGCCACTTTGCCACCAGCATTGTCTGCATGACAGATTCCGTTGTCTTTGCTGCCCCTGCTCCTGCCCCCACTGCACCTGTTCCGCTGTCCCCGACAGCACGTACGACGCACAAGCGCGCCCGCCACCACGGCGTCGCAGAACGCGCGGCACTCGTCGACGTCTTGCAGTCCGCGAAGCTGTGCCACATGGGTGTGACCGTCGGCGGAGTTCCCATGGTGTTTCCCACCGCCTACGGGTTCGACCTCGACGGCCCCGACCGCGGCGGATCTATTTATGTTCACGGTTCAGTCGCTTCACGGAGCTTGGCTCCCGACAGCGAAATCTGCATCACCATCACGATCCTCGACGGGCTCGTGTTGGCTCGGTCGGGCTTCCACCACTCGATGAACTACCGCAGCGGCGTCATCATCGGATCACCTCGAGTCGTGACCGACGGCGACGAACGCGTGAAGGCTTTGAATCTGATCGTCGACCAGGTGGTTCCCGGACGTTCCCAACACTTGCGGGATCACACGCGCAAGGAAATGGCGGCAACCATCGTTCTTGCGCTGCCGTTGTACGAGGCTTCCGTCAAGGCTCGCACCGGCGGCCCCGGTGACGATGCCGTCGACATCGGTATCGAAACCGTTTGGGCTGGAGTAGTTCCCGCAACTACGCACTTCGGTGAACCGATCCCGTCCGAGGATCTCGACTCCGGTGTCGCGCTGCCGGACCATATCTCGACGATGCTCTGACCGCACACGCCGTACACACCGGGGCATGGCTAAGCCCCGGTGTGTACGTATTCAGTTGCGCCCGTTCAGGCTGCTGTGGGTGGGCTGTTCCCGCCGATCGGATGTTGATACGGATCAACAGACATCGGCGGGTAGAACACCGTTTTGCGATCCGGGCCGATCTCCACCCGCCATTCGGTGTGGTGCAGTGTCCGATGATGATGACCGCACAACAAGATCAGATTGTCGAGATCTGTTGGGCCACCATCGTTCCAGTGAACAATATGATGAGCATCGCACCACCCCGACGGCGTCCCGCACCCCGGAAACGCACACCCGCCATCCCGAACCGCCAACGCCCGCCGCTGCGGAACCGTCGCCGTTCTCGCTTCCTTACCGCAGTCGAGCGGAACACCGTTCTCGTCCAACAAGATCCGCGTCACGGTGCAGTCGCACGCCAACATCCGCGCAGTATCGATACTGATCGGGCCCACCCAATCCGCCCACGCAAACCCGAGTTCCTCCGTCGACGGCAGGAGGTCTTTCAAAGCCTGCAGATCCGTCATGTCTTTTGCGGACGCAGTCACCGTGATGTGCGGTTTCACCCCGCCCTCGATCGGACCCAACCCCGCCCGCTCGTACCGCCGCAGTAGTTCGCAGAACCCGTCCGCCCGTCGTAATGCCGGCGTACGCGTGTCCTTCACGCCGTCCTTCTCCGGTATCGGCGCAGACAGGCTCGACAACAACGTGATCAGACGGGCCCCGTTCACAGCATCCAAGTCACCCTTCACCGACACGCGCCCGTACAACCCTTTCGAGGCGTAGAACTCGTTACGCTCCGAATCCTCACCCACCGGAACGCCGTCCTCGCGTTTGCCGTACTGCTTCTCGATCCGCCGGATCGCCGCCCGCACCGCATCACAATCGGCAATGTTCTTCGACGCCAGGCCAAGCAAGATCCCGCGGGCCTTGTCCACATCCGCCAGGGTCATGTTCTTGGGTGGATGCTGACAAAACGACGCCACCTGACGGGCTTTCAACGCATCCACGTCACCGCGGTGAAACGCATCGCCGACAACCGGTTCGAGCATCAACAACCGCGCCAACCCGACCAGCAGACTGCACTCACCGATCTCCAGATTCGTCGAACCATGCAACCACTGCGCGATCGCCCGAAAACCCTTCCCACCGAGAACGTCCCGGGAAAACATCTCCACGATCAGCAACACCATCCGCGACTGCAACTCGTGCCGGGCGCGCACCAGATCCAGAACCTCACCCTTGAGGTCCTCGCCATCCAGTTGCCACGCTTCCCGACTGTCCATGCTCAAAGTTTAATCGAACAAAGTTTCGAATACAAGGGATGGAGAACCGAAACTGGATGCTAATCAACAACTTTCGCATTCCAGACGAAACGGGCAGGTTCTTGGGTCGCGGGAGTTGCCGCAACTCCGCCACCGATAAAGGGCCGGACAAGATCCAGCGGCAAGGGGAAGACAACGGTGGAGTTGTTCTCACTACCGATCTCGTGAAGCGTCTGTAGATAACGCAACTGCAGGGTGGTCGGATTGCGGCTGATCACCTCGGCCGCCTCGGCGAGCTTGGCCGAAGCCTGAAACTCGGCGTCGGCGTTGATGATCTTGGCTCGCCGCTCTCGTTCGGCCTCTGCTTGCCTGGCGATGGCGCGCTGCATGTTGGCCGGAATCTCGACGTCCTTGATCTCGACGGTCGTGACCTTGACTCCCCACGGTTCGGTCTGCTGGTCGATGACTTTCTGCAGATCCTCGTTGAGGCGTTCACGTTCGGATAGCAGCGAGTCCAGCTCAGCTTTACCGAGGATGGAGCGCAGTGTGGTCTGGGCGATCTGTGAGGTGGCGGCCAGAAAATCCTCGACTTCGACTATCGAACGGTCAGCGTCGACGACCCGAAAGTACGTGACGGCGGTGACCTTCACAGGAACATTGTCGCGGGTAATCACTTCTTGGACCGGTATTTTCAGCGTGACGGTTCGCAGACTGACCCGCTCCATACGATCGATCGCCGGCACCAGAATCACCAGACCAGGACCCTTCAAGGTGATCAGTCGACCGAGGCGGAACACCACCGCGCGCTCGTACTCGCGCAGAACTCTCACCGACATGCCCACAAGGACTGCAATCAGCACGACAAACACGGACAACACGACAAGCACGGTGGTCATAGCGGCAGCTCCCACGGTTCACGACGGCGCACTTTCAGAGTCAGGCCTCGAACCTGCTCTACGACGACGGATTCGCCCACGGCGGGCACAGAATCGTCGTACCCGAATTCCATTCGAGCACGCCATAATCCGCCGTCGAGCTCGACCTGACCCTGCACACCGGTCCAACTGCGAACGGTCGCGTCCGAGCCGACAAGAGATTCCGTCCCCGTACGCACGGGAGCGCGGCGCGCGGTAAGCGCTTTTCGACTCGCTACCGCCACCACGCCCAGGCCGACTACCGCGACCCCCGCCGTCACCGGGATCGCGATCAATTGCCCGATACCGTCGGATGTGAAGAGCATCCACACGCCGGCACCGATCATGAGTGCTCCAAGCGCACCGAGCACCCCCGCGGTTGGGGCATGCGCCTCGACCACGATCAACAGGACGCCCAGCAACAGGGCAACGACACCGATCGTCGTCATCACTCGTCTCCACGCTCGCGAGGACGCGGTCACGTCGCGTAGCCATTGTGCGATCGCGCCCTCGACTTCAACGGTAATCACGTTCGGCCGGATCTGCCACAAGCGCTTTCACATCACGTCAGAGAAGGACCTCACCGATCTGTCGTGCAGTCACCTTGGCAAGATCCGCGAGGAACGGAATCCGTTCGTCGATCATCAGCTCGACCGGACCACGAAGCCCGAGAGCGTAACGCACAGTGCCGGATCCATCGATGATCGGAATTCCGATCGTTCGGAAATCCGGGGTCAACTCCTCGTCGTTGAATCCGTATCCTCGCTCACGAGTCAGTTCCAGTTCCCGGCGGATACCGGCGACATCGGTGATCGCACGCTGAGTGGTCGCTTCACGTGGCAGCGCAGCCAGCTCGGAATCGTCGACATCGGACCAAGCCAGAAAGGCTTTCCCCAGTGCGCTCGCATGCAAGGGAAGGCGGACACCCTGCAGCACGTGCCCGTCGGCCTCGCGCCACCGACTGAATCCGAGCAACACCACCTCACTTCCGCTTCGCACTGCCAGGGAAGCGGATGCTCCTGTCGTCGCGGCCAATTGCTCCAAATAGGGCTCGGACAGATAGATCCGATGCTGCCGGTAGGAGACCTGTCCGTAAGCCGCCAGCGCCGCGCCGATGCGATACCGACTGGTTGCGTCGTCCTTCTCGAGAAATCCCGCGTCGACGAGCGACTGCAGCAATCGATGCGTGGTGCTGACCGCAAGCTCTTGTCGCCGCGCAACTTCCGAGACTCCCAGTTCTTCGCCACTGCGAAAACATGTGAGCATGGTCAGGGCACGGGTTACCGTCTGAACTCCCGCGCCGCGTGCGTCCGTCACGAACGATCCTTTCGCTGTGGCCTGATCGACCTGAGAATCGGACGCTAACACGGACCCAGCAGTCCGGCCATCCTTTCCATCAGATGGAAAGGAACCAAACGTGGACCTACAAAAGCCCAGATGAACAGACTTCCGATGTTGTCAAGATTTCCAATCTCCAGAAAACAAACGGGGGTAAAACGGACAGGCACCCAATAGCGTCATCGTCGTCAGTTCTGACGATTCAACGCCTGAAGGAGCCACATACATGTCCCGCTTCCGCCGACTGCCACGAGCTGCCGCTGCGCTCGCCATGATCCCGCTGGCCGGGTTGGCGGTGGCGTGTGGGTCTTCCGATTCCGACAGCGCCGCAGGCAATTCCAGCGCAGACTTCACGCTCAAAGTCTTCGATCCCGGAAACTCCGGTGCCATCGCCGTCGGCAAGCGTGACGGAACCTACGACGAGGCTCTGGCACCGCTGGGCGCAAAGATCGAATGGGTCAAGACCACACCGGGATTCAGCTCCAACCTCAAACTCTTCAACAGCGGTGAACTCGACATCCAAACCGGCGCATACAGTCCCGTCGTCGGCGCACTGTCCAAGGACGTGGGTGTCCGCATCTTCGCCACGTCCGACCCGTACAACAAGGACCAGGCCGGCATCATCGCCACTCCGGAGTCCGGCATCAAGACCGTCGCAGATCTGGCCGGCAAGCGTATTGCCGTCAACCCTGCAGGCAAGGGCGAGTACATCACGCTCAAGGCCCTGACGCAGGCCGGAGTGCCGATCGATTCCGTCGAACGTGTTCCGCTGCAACAGGCTGACGCGGCGTCGGCGTTCTCCACCGGGCAGGTCGACGCGTGGGCATCGTTCCTGATTCCGTATCAGGAGGCCAAGGCCAAGGGCGCGGTCGAGATCGCAACCGAGGCGAGCATCGACTCCGTGGACAGCACCATCATCGCCGGCCGCACCGTAGTACTCGAAGAGCATCCCGAAGTGGTCCAGAAGTTCCTCGAGGTCACCCAGGAACTCACCGCGAAGCAGCAGGCCGACCCGGCAGCATTCGAGAACGTCTTCGAACAGAC
This sequence comes from Rhodococcus sp. IEGM 1306, assembly GCF_036541985.1. Taxonomy (NCBI): domain Bacteria; kingdom Bacillati; phylum Actinomycetota; class Actinomycetes; order Mycobacteriales; family Nocardiaceae; genus Rhodococcus; species Rhodococcus sp. IEGM 1306. The sequence continues at coordinate 164,606 of NZ_JAZHFF010000009.1, read as the reverse complement.
CGGTCCGCGCGCACTCTCCGGACAGCGACTCGACGACGCGATCACCCTGGGCGGCCAGATCACCAACTTCCGCTACCCGACTGCAGCCGACGCTACCGACCTCGAATCGATCTCCACGTTGTTCGCCGACAACAAGGTGATCCAGCAGCCGATCAAGGGCAGTGACGTGATCTTCGACCTCCAGGGTGCTGTGGCAGGTTCGGCAGCGGCAGCACCCACCACCGAGGGGAAGTGACCCGATGGTGACGCTGACCCGGCCCGCACGAACTGCGTCGCCGTCAGTGGAGCATCCGCAACTCGAAACGCCCCGCTACCGCCGCAATCGCAGCAGGCCCAAGTGGGTCTCGATCCCACTCCGCTTCCTCGTGCCCGCGCTGCTGGTTGCCGGATGGTGGATCGGATCCGCTACCGGACTGATCCGCGAAGAGATCCTGGCCGGACCTCCGGCGGTGTGGACGGCATTCGCCGAGCTGTACCAGTCGGGTCAGTTGGTCGACTTCGGTCTCGCGTCGCTTCAACGTGCCGCACTCGGTGTTTCGGTCGGTGTGATCGTCGGATTGGTGCTCGGGGTTCTGTCCGGTCTCTCCTCGCTCGGCGAAGAACTGATCGACTCGACCATGCAGATCAACCGCGCGGTTCCGTTCCTCGCGCTCGTTCCGTTGTTCATCGCCTGGTTCGGTATCGACGAAACCTTCAAGGTAGTCCTGATCGCCGTCGCGACCGTCGCCCCCATGTACGCGTACACCTACCTGGGAGTGCGCGGAGTCGATCGCAAGATGGTGGAAGCGGCACAAGGTTTCGGCTTGACGGGTTGGCGACTGGTGTTCGGAGCGATTCTTCCGACCGCCCTCCCCGGTGTTCTGATGGGGCTTCGAATCTGCCTGTCGCTCAGCATCACCGGATTGATCGCCGCCGAGCAGGTCGGCACACGTGAGGGCATCGGATATCTGGTCACCCTGGCGCAGGAATACAACCGCACCGACTACATGGTTCTGTGCATCGTCATGTACGCGGCACTGGGACTCATCTTTGACGCAATCGTCAGACTGATCGAGCGGTACTCCATGCCGTGGCGGAGATTGTCGGTGGCGCGATGACGAATACAACCATCGGCTCGCTGCCATCCACCGAAGCACCTCTGCCGCCGTTGGCAGCCCGTGAGCGGACCGGCACCACTGCGGCCGAGCGACGTGCCGGATCACCGGTAGCGGTCTCGCTCACCGGAGTGCGTAAGTCGTTCGGTGACAAGACTGTTCTGGGCGGTATCGACCTCGAGATCACGCGCGGCGAGTTCGTCGTTCTCCTCGGCCCCAGCGGTACCGGCAAGACGACCCTGTTGCGAGTGCTCTCCGGTTTGGAAGCACCGGACAGCGGCGAGGTGCTGGTTCCGCGCGACCGCACGGTTGTCTACCAGGAACCGCGATTGATCCCGTCGAAGCGAGTTCTGGCCAATGTCACAGTCGGACAGAAACGGTCACGTCAGGTCACCGACAATGCACGCAACGCACTCGCCGAGGTCAACCTCGCGGACAAGCACCGCGCCTGGCCGGCCACCCTCTCCGGCGGCGAGGCCCAACGCGTCGCATTGGCTCGTGCTCTGGTTCGCGAACCTGAACTATTACTGCTCGACGAACCGTTCGCAGCCCTCGACGCTTTGACCAGGCTCCAAATGCAAGACTTGGTAGGCGATCTGGTCGCCCGCCACCGTCCGGCAGTACTGCTCGTCACGCACGACGTCGACGAAGCCGTACGACTTGCCGACCGTGTGCTCATCCTCGACAAGGGCGGGTTTGCCCTGGATGTCGACATCGACCTACCACGCCCCCGCGATCGGAACGATCCCGAATCTCTGCGCTACCGAGCGAGTTTCCTGAAGGAACTCGGCGTCGGTCGCACCTTCCCCGACGGACAGGACAGTCATGACATTGATCGCTGATTCCGCAATCGACACACTCTGGTACACCCGCTGCCCCGTTCCCACCGCCAGCGGCCTCGCCAACAGTCTCGGTTGGCTCGACCGGACGGCAAACGAATCCGGAGTGCGTTTCGGCGTACTGCAAGATGCCGGACCGGAATTGGCAGTGCGCCATTTCGATCACCACCTCTCCGGACTCATTCGCGAAGGCGGCAACGTCCCCGCACTGGCCGCGCGTGCCAGTGGTTCTCCGACGAGGCTCATCGGGCTCACCTGGATCGACGAGGCCCAGGCAATCCTGGTGCGCGGAGACTCCGACATCCGAGAAGCCGGTCTTCTGGCAGGCGCTCGGATCGGCATCCCGGCCTGGGCGGCAGATCAGGCCAGGAGCTTCCCCCGTGCCATGGCCCTGCACGGCTTCGCCTCCGCACTTCGACTCGGCGAGTTGAGTTTTGCCGACGTCACTCTCGTCGAGGTTGCGACGACGGCGGCCCCCGAGGTCCGCACCGCCTCGTCCACCCGCAACACGACGTGGGGCGTCGAATCCCTGCTACGCGGCGACGTCGACGCAATCTACGTCAAGGGCGCCCGAGCCCAGGAAGTTGCCCGCGAACACGGTCTCGCGGTGGCCGTCGATCTCGATTCCACTGCTTCCCTGCGTGATCGCATCAACAACGGCACCCCACGACCGATCACAGTTCACGCCGATCTACTCGAACAGCGCCCGGACATCGTCGTGGGTTTCCTTGCCGAGAGCCTGAGAGCGGCGGACTGGGCCGCAGCCAACATCGACGAGGTCCGAGCCGTTCTGCAAACCGAAACACAGTCGGGGCCCGAAGGTGTGGTGGCAGCATACGGCGAGAACTTCCACACCGGACTGCATCTGAGCCTGTCTGACGAGCGTGTGGACCTGCTCGGGGTGCAGAAGCAATTCCTGTATGCGCACGGCTTCCTTGCCGCCGACTTCGACCTGCAGTCCTGGGTGGCGCACGAACCACTGGAACAGGCACGCAACCTTGTTGCGACGAAGGGCACAGCAGAATGACGGACGTCTACTGGGAGCTGCCCTCGCGCGGTGACGGACGCCGAGCAGTGGCCGCGCTGAACAGTCGCGGCGGCTTCGGGCCGCAGCGACCGACTACCGTTGCGACCGATGTTCGTCCCGGAAACTTCGGGCCCTTCGACGAATTGGCACAGATCGTTCTCGCCGCCGAACTGTCGGGCGTCAACGGCGTTGTCGCACCGTACGATCCGAATGGCGAAGAATCCTGGATCGTTGCTGCCGCCGCCCTACGTCAGACGCGTCATTCGCGAGTGGTCGTGGAGTTTCACCCCACTTTCGGCACCCCCGTCTACGCCGCCAAAATGTCGGCGACACTTCAGCGCCTGTCGGCAGGTCGTCTCGAATGGCGAGTGAAGGTAGAGACGGACCCCGAAGACGCCGCTGCTCGCGGCGACGTGGTTCGAGGAGCCGACCGCTACGCGCGCGCCGCGGAGTTCCTGACCGTCGCCCGTGGCGTATGGAACGAGGAGCAAATTCTCCCTGGCGGATTCGGCGGCACGGGTTACGACTTCGACGGCGAATACTACGACGTACTCGGCGGCGGATTCCGAGGCATCTTGTCGGGACTCCGTTTTCCCCGAGTACATCTGACCGGGGACTCACCGGAAGCTCTGGAACTCTCGGCCCACCATGCCGATGTCCATCAGTTCACCCTTGCCGGCGACGAGTTGTCGACACGGATCACCACCCTCGACGACCGAGCATCCGAACTCGGCAGGACCGTCGAGAAGGTCCTGCGCATCCCGATCATCGCGAGGGAAACAGCGGACGAAGCCTGGGCTCGCGTCGAACGGCAACTGAGAGAAGCCGATTCCGCTGCACTCGAGATCGATCGGGGCGGCATCCTGTGGTCCGGATTCGACCGCATCGGCTACGAGCACAGTATCGGCCTCGTCGGAAGCTACGAGGAGGTGGCCCAACGATTGTCGTCGTATCGCGATATCGGTGTGGACGGTTTCGTCTTGTCCGGTCGGCCACACATCGAAGAGCTGCACCGGGCGGGCGAGCATCTCCTGCACCTGGTCGATCCCGAGGGTCGGATTCGCAAGGAAGAGAAGGCCACCACAGAAGAGAAGGCCACCGCATGAGCATCGATTTCTATTGGCGGATCGGGATGGAAGGCGACCACGCGTCGCTGCGTACTCCGCGTCGCTACAACCGCGGCGATGCCGGTGGATACGGGCCGGGCAACATTGCTCCCGCGATCCGCGGCGGCGAATTGGACGGATACAGCTACATCGACCACATGGCAGCGGTGGCAAAGGCTTCCGAGTCCGCAGGGTTCCTCGGTGGACTTCTGCCGTCCTTCCCGATGACCGAGGATCCGTGGGCGACCGCAGCAGCGTTGGCCGCCGAGACCACCACCTACCGTTTCATGGTTGCGTTCCAACCGGGGTTCCTTCACCCGGTACAGGCAGCGCGGATGTCGGCCAGTCTGCAGCGAGCAACCGGCGGACGTCTGGTTTACAACATCATCAGTGGTGGAGGCGGAGCGCCTCAGCTGTGGTGGGGCGACAAAGTCGACCACGACGATCGCTACACCAGGACGTCCGAGTTCCTCGATGTCCTCAAAGGTGTGTGGGACGGTGAACCTTTCGACTTCGACGGTCGCTTCTTCCAAACCCACGGCGCTGCACTGCCACCCGGGCTTGCCGGCCAACCGTTTCCCGAGGTGTACTTCTCCGGATCTTCGGCCGCAGCCGTCGCCGCCGCCGGACTGCACTCCGATTACTACCTTTCCTGGCTGGAACCGTACGCCGATCTGAGAGCCAAGATCGACGGCGTGCGGGAGAACTCGGCCAAACTGGGACGCACGCCGAAATTCGCCGTACGCATCGACGTCGTAGCCCGGCACACCGAAGAAGCCGCGTGGGCCGAGATCGAGAAAGGCTGGGCCTTCGTCGACAAGGGGGCCGCCGACCGTGCAGCCCAGGGTGACTCGGTGGGCGCCGCCCGCATCAAAGGCTGGGTACCCGAACACATCACCGGCTACCGAGATCTGGAAGTGCAACCCAACGTGTGGTGCGGCTTCAGCCTCATCCGCGGCGGACCGGCGTTCGGACTGGTCGGCAGTTACGAGCAGGTCGCCGAAAGACTCGACGAGCTGCGCGAACTGGGCGTCGACGCCTTCATCCTCGCCGGTAACCCGCATCTCGAAGAGGCATACCGCGTCGGCGAAGAAGTTCTTCCCCTCCTGCAGCGCACCCCGATCACACCTTCTGGACTGGAGACTCGATGACCACCACCGAAACTCGACTCGACACCGAAACCGCAGCATTCGTCGAAGAAGCTCGCAAAGCAGCAGACAAAGCATTCGACGTCTTCCGCAAGACCGGAACCGTTGCAGCCAACGGGACCGTCAACTTCGTCGAACGAGTACCCGGCACCGAAATCGCGGTCGCCCTGAACGATCCGGGACCGTGGGCGAACGATCCGTCGGTGTCACCGGTTGTCGCCACCTTCGATGGAGAGGTGCTGTCCGGCAACGGATCGGCCGGATTTGTCACCGGCTACGCATCGGTCTTCCGTCAGCATCCGGAAATCACCAGCGTTGTCCACATCCACACACCGTGGCTCGGCGGTTGGGCACAGACACATCGGACGCTACCCATCCGCTATGCGGCTTCGCAGAGGCTGACGCTCTCCCGAGAGATTCCGCCGCACATCGATCGGTCCCGTTCTGCAGGCGATTTCATTCTCGAGCGTCTCGAACACGATCCCGATCTGGTGGCGATCTTCGAAGCCAACGGCGGGGTCAACGTCATCGGCCGCAGCGGGTTGCTCGACCTCGCGAAGTTCGTCGTCCTCCTCGAGGAAGGCGCCCAGTTCCAGGCGATCGCCGAATCCCTCGGCGGTTCGGTTGAATTCGATCCATCCAACCTCGTCGTGCAGTGGGGCCGTAGCGGACTCGCCGACGAGGCGCGTCGACGCGGCCTCATCTAGCCACCCCCAATCACTGATTCAGAACAGGAAACCGTAGATCTCATGACCGTTCGCGTCGGATACTTCCCACACAACAATTCGCTGTTCGTACTGCGCCACACCGGAATCCTCGAACGCCGTCTCCCCGATGTCGAGTGGGTGGACCTGCGTGAGCTTCCCGCCAAGCCTGCAGTGAACCCGGAAAACGCCTTGCCGACCCTGCACTCGGACTGGCTGTTCGAGGAGGGCGGATACGACGTGATCGGAACCGGATTCACGCCGCCCGTCACCGGATTGGCCCAGGGCCGCGATCTCGTCTACATCGGAATCTCCGGCCCCCGCGTGGAGAACGGGCGCCTGGTAGTCAAGGCAGAGTCCGAGATCAACACGGTTGAGGACCTGCGTGGCAAGCGCGTCGGCATCGCGCACGGATCGTGGCAGACCACACTTTTGTTGTTCGCCTTGGATCAGGCGGGGCTGACCTGGTCCGACATCGTCCCTGTCGACACCGACGTACGCGGTGGTGGAGCGGACCTCGTCGACGGCACCATCGATGCCTGGGTTGGCGCGTACCCGGGGCTGACGGACATCGAAGCGAACCACGAACTGCGCACGCTGATCGCCACCGACGGACTCTTCAGCCACCCCTCACTGTGGTTCACCCGGCGCGATTTCGCGGATACCAACCCGGAGGCCCTCCAGGCGATCATCGAGGCCCTGCAGGAATCCGACGCCTGGATCGAAGCCAACCCCCGCGAAGCCGCCCAGGTCTTCGTCGACGACGTCGAGAAGCGTGGCGGGTCCGCGAGCCTCGATGCCTGGGAAGCTGCACTGCGCGGACGTCCTTTCGGTGTCAACCCTGTCACCGACGAGTTCCTGGACGAGCAGCAGCGCGCGGCCGATCTCCTGCTGAGCAACGGACTACTGCCGAAGGGGGTCACCGTCCGCGAAGCAGTCGTGCCGTGGATCAGCGAGTTCGTCGGTTCGGATCGTTCGTCGATCTGAGGACCCACTCCTGACAGATCCGCTTCACACGTGACAGATACCGAACGGTCTGCCATTGTGAAGGAATGCGGCGGCGCGTGGGTGAGAGTTGGTCCACGCGACCAGTCTCAGGGGTAACCCCTGGGTCGGCCAGAAGAATTGGATACTGCGTCCACCGGCGTTCGGCACGCTCCGCGTGCTTGCCGCCGCACCGGACAAAGGATTTGGTCACCCCGCCCCGTCGCATCCCGGAGTCGAATCATGCGTGACTTCGAGCTCGATCCCGAGTTGGCGCGTCGTCTGGCCGTTGCGGCCGCTGACACTCCGTGGACCCTCAGCGGCCTCGAGGAGGCATTCGGAACCGTCTTCGGCGTTTCCCCGACGCTCCTGGCCGTGCGCGTTCTCGACCTCATGCCCGCTCCACCGTTCGAACCGCAGACTCTGTATCGATTGCTTCGCGAACTACCTCGCCTGCGGCCTGTTCCTCTCTCACTGGACACCAATGAAACCTCGGTGTGGCGGTTCGACGTTCCCCGCTACAACACCAGTGTGGACCTGGCTCGTTCACTGGATCTGACGATCTCCGAACTCGAGTGGTTCGCCGACCGAGGGGAATGGCTCCGCACGAAACCCCGACCGCTACGCCACTACCGGCCGATGCAGATCAGCAAGAAGGCCGGCGCTCGCCTCCTCGAGGTACCGAAACCCCGATTGCGCGAAATTCAGCGGAAGATCCTGCGCCGCATCCTCGACCTGGTGCCCCCGCACGACGCGGCACACGGATTTGTCCGTGGTCGAAGCCCTCTGACTTTTGCAGCTCCGCACGCACAGTCGGAAATCGTGATCGGCGCGGACCTCGCGCAGTTCTTCCCGTCGATCAGCGGCAGCCGCGTTCATGCCGTCTTCGCCGCCCTCGGCTATCCACCCGCAGTGGCAGGCGTTCTCACCGGATTGTGCACTGTTGCAACACCTGCCGATACCCTGCGCGGCCTACCGTATGCACAGGCATCACAGCTACGCACCGCGCATCTTCCGCAAGGCGCACCCACTTCTCCTGCGCTGGCGAATCTCGTCGCACGCAAACTCGACATCCGCTTGAGTGGACTCGCACAAGCGAACTGGCTCACCTACACCCGATACGCCGACGACCTCGCGTTCTCTGGAATCGAAGTAGCCGACGTCGGCACCCTCCTCTGGACGGTCGAGCAGATCGCCAGAGACGAAGGGTTTGCCATCCATCCACGAAAGATCAAGGTGATGCGCCCTCATCGACGCCAACACCTCACCGGGCTGGTGATCAACGACCAACCCTCGTATCCGCGCGACGACTACGATCGCTTGCGCGCCCTGCTGCACAATGCCGCCAGTACTTCTGCGCAGGAACAGAATCGGGATGGCGTGGAGAACTTCCGCGCCCACATCTACGGCCGGATCGCGCACATCGGCGAAACCAGCACTACACGCCGACGCACATTGCTGCGCCTGGCTGAACGTGTGGATTGGGACGGTTAGTGCCCGCGAGCAGTCAGAACCGCGGGGTGTAGGCCATGCATTCGACCTCCATGTCCGCACCCACTTTGGGTCCGTCGATGCGCAGACCTGCGCGGAACTCGAAGACCTGCTGCTGACGCTTCAGCGTGATCTTGGCATCACCGTCCTCCTCGTCACCCACGACGTCGACGAATCGGTGTAACTGTCCGATCGAGTGGTCGTCCTCGGCGGAACTCCGGCATTGATGCAGGACATCGTCGACGTCCCGTTGACCGGAGCTCGAGATCAACTGACCACCAAGGCAGACCCACTGTTCATCGAGTGCCGTACCAGGGTCCTGTCCGCGATCCAGCAGTCGAAGGTGGTGGCGCCCGTGTCGTAAGCGCCTCGCCTAGGCTGGCTCCGTGATCCTTCTCCTCATCGGCCTCGCGCTGCTCGGATTCTGCGGCTACCGGTTCAGGCAGGATCGACGGAGGCTGAGCAACGGCGTCTACCTACTTCTCGGACTGATCTTCACCGGTCTGTGGATGTTGCAGTCGGGTGCGCCGGGAACCGAGGTCCCGTCGTTCGTCATCGCGACGATCGCTCTGCTCTCGCCGTTGCTGGTGCTCATGCTTGCAGGATTCCTGATCGTCAACGGAGTCACGATGCTGCGGCGCGAGGGATTCAGCGTCGCGAATCTGCTCTCACTCGTCGCCGGACTCGGCCTGCTCGTTCCCTACGTGTTGCTCGCATCAGCGCTGCTGACGCAGAGATATTGGCTCGCAGTCGTTCTCGGTTCGTTCAGCCTGGTCGCGTCGTACCTGGGGTTTCTGTTCACGAGCTTTCTGCTCTACTCCTACGTCTACGGACGCCAGAAGTACCAGCCCGGAATGGACGCGATAGTGGTTCACGGCGCCGGGCTTTCGGGCGCCGACGTGACGCCCCTGCTTGCCAGCCGTCTGGACAAGGCGGCCGACGTCTTTCGCGCCGAGGTCCGCGAAGGACGTTCACCACTGTTGGTCGTGAGCGGCGGGAAGGGTTCGGACGAGGTGGTCAGCGAGGCGGAGGCAATGTGCGTCTACCTCGTCGATCACGGGATACCGCGCGAGAGCGTGATTCTCGAGGACCGCTCGACCACCACGCTCGAGAACCTCGAGTACACCAGGGACCTTCTCCGTGCCAACACCACGAAGCCTCGAATGGTGCTGGTCACCAGCAACTTCCACATCCTCCGAACTGCGACGTTTGCCCGAAGCCTCGATCTGGATGCGGAAGTCATCGGTTCCCACACCGCCCGGTACTACCTGCCGAGCGCCATTCTGCGCGAGTTCGCCGCCGTCACGGTGGAGCACAAGTGGCTCAACGGAACGGTCTGCCTGATCCTGGCCGCCCTGCCCCCACTGGTGGTCTGGGCGGCAGGAGGCATTTCGTAGCCGGATTCAGCGAATCAGGCTCTCGACGGCCATCGGTCGGCGACCCAGAAGCAGTTCGACGGCCGCGCTGCCGGCAAGAAAATCGTGGTGGTTGTAGAACTCGAACATCGCCGCCAGACGCGAGCTGGCGTTGACGTCAAGGCTGCTGCCGATCTGTTCGCGCCATTGATCCACGCTGATCTGATCTATCGCGACGGTCCGTGACGTCTGCTTTTCCACCATCTGTGCCACCTCCATGACGCTCAGAGCTTGCGGGCCGCCCACCTCGTACGTCGCTCCGTGATGTTCACCCGAGCCCTCGCTCAGTACGACCGCGGCAACAGCCGCCACGTCCGCCAGACTCACGAACGAGAACTTCGTTTCCGCGCTGTACGGCAGGACGATGGTGTCAGATCGGCCCGTGAGTACCGCCTCGAAATTCTGCGCGTACGCACACGGTTGCAGCACAGTCCATTTCAAGGGTGAACGATGCAGTTCGTCCTCACACCTGGCTTTGTCCAGGTGATGCGGCATGGACGGGCTGAACGGCCACGCGACGGAGTGATAGACAAAGTGCTCCACTCCCGCCGATGCCGCTGCCGTCAGCGCATTGCGAAGCAGTGCGGGCTCGTCGGGATGGACGTTCGGGGCAATGAAGTACACGCCTCGGCACCCGGCGAGCGCCTTGCGCAGTCCGCTTCCGGTTTCCAGTTCTACCTCGAAGTCCCCGTCGACACGCGCCTTTCGCACCAGTCGCCGAACTGTCACGCTCGGCGGCAGTGCGGCGACGACGGCCTCACCGGTCTTACCCGCGGCGCCGATCACCGCGATGTCGGCGCCGCGAGCAATTCCGTTCTCCATGAGAGTTTTCCGTCCTAGACGTAGTCGTAGACCGCTGAGGTGGCGCCACCCGAAAGCTGCGCGTAGCCCGGACCCCGATCGAAGAAGGGCTCGTTCTCACCGCGTTCCGAGCGCAACTGATCCCGCAACTCCGTGGTAGCAGCCTCGTCGACGGTCGGCTCGTCACCCTCGATCATGACGACAACGCCGTAGTCGTCGCGTGCACCCTCGACGGAAACCTTGCGCCACTGAATGTCTCGCAAGACCTCTTCGGTCGGGCGCTCCAGTGGATCTCCCCAACCGCCACCACCGGTGGTGCGAATCCGTACGACCTCGCCGGCCTTGATCGGCTCGGCATCGGTCAGCGCGTCGAACTCACGCTCGTTCGGTCCACCCGGATCCAGGACGACGGAGAACGGCCGACCGGCCTTGCCGCCCTTGACTCCCCAGCAGGCGAGGATCGAACGGTCCGCGATGGACATGAAGTGAGCATCCTTGAGCATGCGGATGTGCTTCTCGTATCCCAGGCCGCCCCGGTAGCGTCCGGCTCCGCCGGAATCCATGGCCAGACCGAGCTTTTCGACGATGAAGGGGAAACGGCTCTCGGTGAATTCGGTCGGCAGGTTCCGTGAATCGGGAACGACGTGAATCGTGTCCTCGCCGTCGGCGTAGTAGCGTCCGCCGGAACCGCCGCCGAGCACCTCACGCATGAGGTACGAGTGACCCTCGAAGTCCTCACCGTAAACGCCGGTGTACCTGATGGTCTCCTGATCGGCGGGCATGTTGCCGTCCACAGCCTTGGCGACGACGCCGGCCAGCACTCCGAGCAGACGGAGGATGACGAACGTGCGCGCGTTGGTGGGGGCAGGGAAGATCGGGGTGATCAGTGTTCCCTTTTCGGGGAACTTCATCTCGATCAGCGGTACGACGCCCTCGTTGACATCCAGTTCGGCCATGCGCTCCGGGGTGTCCGCGAGGTTACGCAGAATCGGGGCCAACCACTTGATGAGGAAGTTTCCGTCCGCGTAGTCACCGCAGTGGTTGATCGGGCCCTTTGCCTGCGGTCCGGTTCCGTTGAAGTCCAGGATGAGTCGCTCGCCGCCCTCGTCCTCCGGCCGCGTCTTCGTGAGCGTGATGCGCTGGATGTGGAGCATCGGCTCGTCGACGCCGTCGTGCTCGGCGTAGTCCTCCCACGTGTACTCACCGACCGGGATCTTGCTGAGGATTTCGCGGCGGTACGTCTCGGTGGTCGCGTCCATCATCGCGTCGAAGCACGACTCGACGGTGTCGACGCCGTAGCGCTCGAACAATTCGGTGAGTCGACGCGCACCCATCAGGCACGCCGAGCACTCGGCGTCGAGGTCAGCTGCGAGGGCGTCCGGCATGCGGGAGTTACGCGTCATGATGCGCAGCGCCGCCTCGTTGGGAACTCCCTGGTCCCACAGTTTGATCGGCGGAACCATCAGTCCCTCTTCGTACACCGTGGTGGCGCCGGACGGCATGGAGCCGGGGCAGCAACCGCCGATGTCGTCGTGGTGACCGAATGCCTGAACGAACGCAACAACCTTCGGTTCGGCATCGGGAGTGACGCGGGCGAAGACAGGCACCGTGACGCAGAGGTCGGGGAGATGGCCGATGCCACCTTCGGACAGGTAGACGTCGTTGTGGAAGTACACGTCTCCCGGCTTCATCGTCTCGAGTGGGAAGTCCCGGGCGATCGGATGCACCAGCGCGGAATACGAACGGCCCGTGAGCTTGCGGAGGTTCCGGTCGTGAATACCGGCGCGGAAATCGTGAGCATCACGGATCATCGGTGAGCGCGAGGTGCGCGAAATGGAGGTCTCGACCTCCATTTCCACGCTGGCGAGGTAACCGGCGACGATCTCGACCAAAATCGGATCAGGTGACGCGCCGTCGGTAGCGGTGAGTCGGTACGGCTTGGCCGCGGTGGCAGCAGCAGCATCGAGAATGGCGGTCATCACTTCACTCCGTTCGAGTCGGAAGACTTCGAGATACGAATGTTCCCGAAGGTGTCGATACGTGCCGAGAATCCGGGATGGATCGGGACAGTCGAGCTGAACTCCTCGATCACGGCCGGTCCTTCGATGACGTCACCCGCACCGAGCAGTGTGCGATCGTAGGTGGCCGTTTCGACCCAGCTGTCGAAATACGATTGACGCGAACCGGTTCGAGCGGTGTCGGCGCCGGTGCCGGCCGGGATCTCCTTGAGCGTCGGACGCTTGATCGGGCCGATGCCACTCACGCGCAGGTTGACCCATTCCACGTGCTGCGACGGGTCTCCCCGGAAGTCGTAGCCGTACAGCTCGCGGTGCGCCTGGTGGAACGCCTCGGCCGCGTCGTCCATGATCTGCGTCGTGACGGTACCTTCCGCCACCGGGACGCGTACCTCGAAGGCCTGACCGAGGTAGCGCAGATCCGCAGTGCGAGAGTACTTGCGCTGCGTCTCGTCGAAACCCTCTTCGGCAAGCGCGATCTCGGCTTCGCCGGCCAGCGCGTCGAACTGGCTCTGCAGGTCTTCAGCCTTCAACCGGTCGTGACGACTGACGTGCGTCTGGACGTAGTCGTTGCGGACATCGACCGTCAGCAGACCGAACGCGGAGACGTTACCCGGATTGAGCGGGACGAGAACGTCTTTCAGACCCAGGATGTCGACGAGACGGCAGGCGAGCAGGGAGCCGGAACCGCCGAACGTCACGAGGGTGAAGTCGCGAACGTCGAGGCCACGCTTGACGGTGATCTGACGCAGGGCGTTGGCCTGGTTCCACGCCGAGACCTCGAGGACGCCGACCGCGCACTCCTCGAAGCCCAGACTGAGCTGTGTTGCAAGCTCTTCGAGGCCCTTGCGTGCCAATTCCGTGTCGAGAGGAATCTCGCCACCGAGCAGGTGGGGTGGGATGCGACCGAGCAGGACGTGCGCGTCGGTGATGGTCGGTTCGCTGCCGCCCTTGCCGTAGCACAACGGTCCGGGATCGGCGCCGGCCGACTGAGGGCCGACTCGGAGGGTGTGTTCCGGCGTCATCCACGCGATCGACCCACCACCGGCGCCGACGGTCACGACGTCGATCATCGGGATCTTCGACGGGTAGTTGCCCACTCGCCCTTCGGTGGTCAGCGCGGGCTCGCCGCGAACCACGACGGTGACATCCGTCGACGTTCCGCCGCCGTCACAGGTCAACACCTGCTCGACGCCGGCGGCGTCGGCGATCAGCGCAGCACCGAGGGCTCCGGCGGCCGGTCCCGACAGGACTGTCGTAATAGGCTGGTGAACAACCTCTTTGGCCGACAGGACACCGCCGTTGGACTTCATGACGTAGAACGGGATGTCGCGGGGTTCACCGTCGGTGGTCGAGAACTCACGCAGACGATTCGCGATGTTGTTCACGTAGTTGCGGATATTCGGCTTGACCGCGGCGTCCACGAGTGTGGTGATGGACCGCTCGTATTCGCGGTACTCACGCAGCACCTGGCTCGAGATGCTCACCGTCGCATCGGGGAAAACTTCGAAGAGGATGTCGCGTACGCGCTCCTCGTGCGTCGGATCGGCGTACGAGTGCATGAGGCAGACGCCGATGGTCCGGATCCCGCGGTCCTTGAAGAACTGCGCTGCGCTGCGAACGCTCTCTTCGTCGAGCGGACGAATCTCGCTGCCGTCGAAGGAAAGGCGTCCACCGACGGTGCGTACACGATCGGCGGGGACGATGCGTTCGGGCTTGACCCAGAAGTACGAGTTGCCGTAACCGTCCGGCACCGACTGACGAGCGATTTCGAGAACGTGCTCGTAGCCCTCAGTGGTGATGAAGCCGAGGTTCTCGACCTTGCCTTCGAGCAGCTTGTTCGTCGCTACGGTCGTGCCGTGGCTGACCGCACCGATCGAGTCGCCACTCTCACCGAGCTTGGCGAGCACTTTCTCGATACCGGCGAGAAAGCCCTCGGCGGGGTCCGCCGGGGTGGACGGGGTCTTGGTGGTGACGATGGCGCCGGTTTCGTCGTCCACTGCCACGATGTCGGTGAACGTTCCGCCGGTATCGATACCGACCCGAATCTTCCTGGGTTCCACGCTTCCTCCTGAGATCTTTGGCTCGTCTCGTCTGGTACCGATCGACGGTTGCGGCCTAGCCGGTAAGTGGCTCGTACCTGACGTGTAGAGCTATTCCACAGGTTCGGAAGAGCGGATTCTTTGTCACAATTCGGCGAATCGGGGGACCAAGGTTCGGCGCACGATCACGAGCGGATCTTCGCCGGCGCCCCAGTGGGTTACGCGGACGTGAAAAACGCCCCGAACCTGGTCGGTTCGGGGCGTTTCCCTCATCGTGAATCAGCTGTTGACACCTACGCGAACTACTCGCGACAACCAGAACGCGCCAGGAATCCGCCTATAGCAACACCTGACAAAGCAATGGCTGCGCCGACGACGGCGCTGACCATCACCGTGCGAGCATCTGTGCCGCCCGCTGTCGGTGCAGCGGCCGGAAGAACCGCCGGT
The DNA here is from genome assembly GCF_036541985.1 of Rhodococcus sp. IEGM 1306. Lineage (NCBI taxonomy): Bacteria > Bacillati > Actinomycetota > Actinomycetes > Mycobacteriales > Nocardiaceae > Rhodococcus > Rhodococcus sp. IEGM 1306. The sequence goes on along the minus strand of NZ_JAZHFF010000009.1, from coordinate 149,493 downwards.
GCCGCGACAGCTCCGGAAACTACCGGCGCGCCTTCGACCGCCACTGCCGGTACCGCCGCCGCCACGGCGGCAGTGACCTTCTCGGGAATGCCGTTGGCAATGACGCCGTCGATGCTCTTGAAGAACACCCCGGCCATCTTCTTGGCTACACCGGTGATCATGCGCTGCCCGACGCCGCCGACCATCCCGCCGACCACGGCGTCGGCGTCATACGAAAGCAGCGTGCCACCCTCGTTCTCCGTCAAGGTGACCGTGACGTCCGCCTTCACCGTGCCGGGAGCACCCGCCCCCGAAGCCGTCATGACAAACGAATTGGGCCGATTCTGTTGCGACAGAACAACCTCGCCGTCGTAGACGCCCTTGATCGACGCAACTCCCGCCATGATGGAGAGCTTGTAGTGATTGTCCGTGAGCTGCTCGAGCGACTGCACACCGGGAATGGTCGCGGCCAGTACACGACCGTCCTGGAGCTTGTCGTAGACCTCTTCGCGAGGTGCCGTCAGCTGCGCGGTGCCGGCGATTCTCATGCATTCTCCTCTGATGACGAACCCGCGTGTGCGAGTCGAAGTTCGAACAGTTCGGACGGTGAAATGGGCATGGACGTGATCGAGATTCCTTCGGCGTCCTCGATGGCAGCCGCGATGACGGCGCTGGTGGGGATCACACCCGCCTCACCGGCACCCTTCATTCCGAGTGGGTTGAGTCCCGACGGCGTGACGGTGTGATCCATCTCGAGCGAATCCGGCATCTCGGTGACGAACGGCATCAAGAAGTCCATGTACGACGCGTTGAGCATCTGCCCGTGCTCGTCGTAGACGATCCGCTCGTAGAGTGCGCCGCCGATACCTTGCGCGACGGCGCCCATGACCTGACCTTCGACGATGCGGGGGTTGATCACGTTTCCGCAGTCGTGGATGACAACGTAACGACGGACCGTGATCTCGGCTGTCACGGGATCGGTTTCGACGATCGCCGCGTGCACTCCCGAAGCGAAGGTAGAACTGGGCGGCGAGTAGTAGCCGGTTGCTTCCAGACCGGGCTGCTCACCCTCGGGAATCGGCGGCTTCGACATGTCCGTGTCGGTCTTGGCGAAACCGGTGGCCAGCTTCGACTCACGGTCGAACGCATATCGTAGCGGGTTCGACAGCACGGCAACAACACTCAGCGGTACGGACGTACCCTCCACTCCGGCTTCGGTGCCGATCTTGCACACGTGCCCTTCCCGGAGTTCCAGTTCGGTTTCCGGCAGATCCAAGATTCCGGAGGCGATCTTCTTCGCCTTCTCCGCGACCATCTGCGCCGCGACATGGAAGGCCGAACCCGACATGACCGCCCCACGCGAGGCGAAAGTGCCGACGGCATAACCGAACCGGCGGGTATCACCCGTGACGATCTCGACGTCGGAGACCTTGACTCCGAGATCGTCCGCGACGATCTGGGCGAACGCGGTCTGATGGCCTTGGCCTTGCGTCGTCAAGCCAGTTGCCGCCTTGACCTTTCCAGACGTCTCGACCACGACGTGCGCACCCTCGTAGGGTCCGGGTCCGGTTCCCTCGACGTACGCACCGATACCGATTCCGACCGACCGACCTTCGGCGCGAGCCTTCCTCTGGTACTCGGGAAATCCGTCCCAGTCGATGAGCTTCTTGAGCTTGTCGATGCCTGCCTGATAGTCGCCCGTGTCGTAGATCAACGGGCGTCCGTCCTGGAACATCAGGCCGAAGTCGTACGGCATGTCCTCGGGGCGAATGAAGTTCGCCTCCCGCACCGCGATCTTGTCCTTGTTCAGGTACTTGGCGATGGCGTCCATGGATCGCTCCATCGCGAACACGGCCTGCGGACGTCCGGCGCCGCGGTACGGGGTCACGATCACGGTGTTGGTATACAGCGAATAGGCGTTGACCCGGAACGACTTCGGCTTGTACGGCCCGAGAACCTGCGTCGCGGTGTTGATCATGACGATGATCCCGTACGGCAGGTAGGCACCGTTGTCGTGCCAGAACGTGAAGTCGAACGCCAACAGACGACCCTCGTCGTCGAATCCGATGTCGACCTTCTGGATCTGCCCGCGCTCGTGTGCGCTCGAGATGAAGTGCTCACGGCGATCCTCGACCCACTTCACCTCGCAGGAGATACCGGCCTGGCCGAGGCGTCGAGCGGCCCACGTGATCATGACTTCTTCGGGCCACGGGTGAACGATCTTGACGCCGAATCCGCCGCCGACGTCAGGAGCGATGCAGTGAACCTTGTTCAGCGCCATCCCCAATCGCGCGGCGATTGCGGCGCGGGCGGACGTGGACGTCTGGGTGGAGGTCCAGAACGTGAGGGTGTTCTCGTCACCGTCCCAACGTGCGTAGACGCCCTTGCCCTCCATCGGCATGGAAGCCGAACGCTCGATTTCGAGATCCAGCGTCAGTCGGTGCGGCGCGGCGGCCAGTTCGGCATCCAGATCTCCGAACCCGTGCTGCAGGTGAGCGGCGACGTTGTCCGGAACGTCGGCGTGGACGGCGTTGGCGGCGGTGCGAGCGACGTCGATCCCCACTACAGGCTTCAGCGCCTCGTAGGTGACGTCGATCTTCGCGCAAGCGTCCTCGGCGATGTACCGGTTGTCGGCGACCACCATGGCGATGGCTTCTCCGACATGCTTCACCTCGTCCTTCGCGAGGGGATACCCGTTGCGCGGAGCGATGATTCCCGGATGAGGAATGAGCAGTGGCAGGTTCTCCGCCATTTCCGGCGTGTCCGCGAGGAGATCTTCGTAGGTGTAGATGGCATGTACGCCAGGCACTTCCAGCGCCTGATCGATGTCGATGTCGATGATTCGCGCATGGGCGTGCGGCGACCTGACGAATGCCGCGATCAGCGCATTGTGGCCCAGATCGTCGAGGTATCGCCCCTGCCCGCTGAGCAGACGCGTATCTTCCTCGCGCGGAATCGGTTTGCCGAAGAACTTGCCGTCGTCGGCAACCGAATGATCGGCCGTCGAATGATCGGAAGCGGGATGCTTCGCCCCGTTGCGCTTTGCTGGTTTGACCGGAGTACTCATGCCTTACCCGCCCGTCCTCCGACGGGATTCGTTGTTCCCCGCACTTTACGATCCAACGCCTCCCGAGTGGACGCGTCGTCGATTCCGAGCGGGAACTGCCCGGCCCGTTCACGCTTGATCTCGGCTGCGCGCAGAACCGACGCCCTGATGTTCTGGTACCCCGTACAACGGCAGAGGTTTCCCGCTATCGCGTCGGTAGCTTCCTCCCGCGTGGGGTTGGGGTTCTCCTCGAGAAATGCCGCGATGGTCGTCACGAATCCCGGAGTGCAGAATCCGCACTGCAGACCGTGACAATCCTTGAACGCCTGCTGAACCGGATGCAAAGTGCCGTCCGGCTCGACGAGGCCTTCGACGGTGGTGATCGATCGACCTTCGAGGCTGGCCGCGAGGACGAGGCAGGATCGAACAGGCTTTCCGTCGAGCAGCACGGTGCACGCACCACACACGCCGTGTTCACAACCCACGTGCGTGCCCGTCTTACGGAGGTGGTGACGAATGGCATCCGAAGCCAGAGTGCGGGAGGGAAGAACGACGGTGTTCGTCACCTCGTTGAGCGTGAACGTGACAGCTACATGGTGCTCACCGGTATCTGCTGCCAGCTCGGCAAGTTGATCATCGATGGAGCGATCGTTTTTGGACATTGTCACCACTTTCCTGCCAGTACTGCGTTCTCACTGAGAGCATCCGTTGCCGCCGCGAAGCCGACCCGCGCCGTGAGCGCGGACACCAACTGCGAGCGGTACGCCGCCGTCCCGTGAATGTCTGCCTCGGTATCTATCTGCGCGCGGGCGCATTCCCCGAGGGTGCGCCACCGCGGGTCTCGCTGATCCGTCGCGGACGCCCCCGCCAGCACGTTCGTGTAGTCCACGACCTGCCCCAGCTCTCCGGCGGACACGTACGTCATGTGCGCTTCGGTCACCAGACCGTCGACCACGCGAATCCGGGCGACGACGCCGACCAGTGCATAGTCACCGTGACGACGCGCGATCTCGTCGATGGCGGTTCCCACGCCGGGTTCGGCGGCGGGCACCGACACCGACACCGCGATCTCGTCTGATTCCAGGCTCGACTCGAGAGGGCCGGCGAAGAGATCCGTCGACGCGATCTCGCGGGTGCCACGCACCGACTGGACGGTCACGCTGCCCCCGAGCAGCGTCAGGACTGCCGGCATCTCCGCCGACGGATCGGCATGGACGATGGAGCCGACGCTCGTCCCGCGGTTACGGATCGTGGGGTGCGCTACCAACTGCAGAGCACGGTTCAGCAGAGGCTGGACTCGACGAGCACCTTCGTCGGCCGCCAGCACCGAGTGCGTGGCCAGGGCCTGGAACCGCACTCCTTCGTCTTCGGACGAGGTCACCGAAGCGAGGTTCGGGATCGATCCGATGTCGACGATGTGGGCGGGCGCGGCGAGGCGCATGGACAGCAGCGGCACAAGCGATTGCCCACCGGCGAGCACCTTCCCCTCGTGAGAGACCTCGGAGAGGATTCGGCACGCGTCCTCGACCGAGGACGGTCGGTGATAAGTCAGCGGCGACGGTTTCATTACTCAATCCTGCCTCTATGAGTCACTTCACGTTTTGTGCAGATGTGACAACGGTCACGGGTCATACCTGGCATACATTCAACTTGGCATCACGTGAGCTGCGCCACGGGCTCTTCGCGTTCGTCATCTGACGCATTCGCCCCCGGCGTTGCGCCCGGCCGCCTGCCGGACTTCGGCCTGTTCAGTTCAGGGTTCCAGGACCCTACGAGCCGGCAGAGGTGGTACATCACGATCAAGACGATGGTGCCGAGCGCGATACCTCCGAGCGAGAACGTGTCACTGAACTTCAGCGCCGTGTCGCCGATACCGATGATCAGACCGGCGGCAATCGGCATCAGATTTAGCGGGTTCCCGAAGTCGACGCCGTTCTCTTTCCAGATCTTGGCGCCGAGCAGACCGATCATGCCGAACAGAACCACAAGAATTCCGCCCAGGACGCCGCCGGGCGTCGCCGCCATGACTGCTCCGAACTTAGGCGAGAAGCCGAGCAGGATCGCGATGAAACCCGCAATCACGTACGCGGCGGTCGAGTACACCCGCGTGGCAGCCATGACACCGATGTTCTCGGCATGAGTCGTCGTAGGGGAGCCGCCTACTGCGCTGGCGATGGCGGTGGCAAAACCGTCACCGGCAATGGCGCGTCCGATGTACGGGTCGAGATCGTCGCCCGTGATTTCGGCGACCGCCTTGACGTGTCCGGCGTTTTCCGCGACCAGTGCGATGACACCGGGAAGCACCAGAACGATGAATGTGAGGCTGAACGAGGGAGCATGAATACCGACGATCCCGTTGGCTTCGTCCGAGAACGGCGGCAACCCGAACCAGGACGCCGAGTGCACCGAATCCCAGTTGACACGAAAGTGCTCGGTGGGTGCGCCGCTACCACTGGCGGACGTGATCGGACCGGAGAGCCGGTCGAGGACCCACGAGAAGATGTAGCCGAAAACCAGCGCGACGAGAATGGCGATACGTCCCAGGAAGCCGCGTAGCGCAACGCTCATCACGATCAGTGCAACCATCACGATCAGTGCCACCCACTGATCCTGCGGCCAGTACAACCCCGCGACAACGGGCGCCAGGTTGAAGCCGATCAACATCACCACAGCGCCGGTGACCACCGGCGGTAGCGCTTTACTGATGACGCCACCGCCGAGAAAGTGGATGGCGATGCCGACGAATCCCAGAACCAACCCCGACACCAGAATCGCACCGGTCACTTCGGCCGTCGTTCCACCTTGGGCACGAATGGCGGCAACGCCACCGACAAAAGCTGCGGATGTTCCGAGGTAGCTGGGGACGTGCCCCTTGACCACCAGCAGGAAGAAGAGCGTACAAAAGCCTGACATCATCACGGCAAGTTGAGGATTGAGGCCCATGATGATCGGGAAGACGAACGTCGCGCCGAACATCGACACGACATGCTGGCCGCCCAACCCGATGGTTCTCGCCCAACTGAGTCGCTCGCCGGGAGCGACCACTTCGCCGGCTCCGATGTTCTTTCCGTCTCCGTGCAACGTCCAGATCGGCATGACGAGACCTTTCGCAAAGGAGGAAGGTGTTCGAAATGCTTTGTGCCCCAGCTCACAAACACCGTGTCTGGAGTGAAACGCTAATGCAGGACCGAGATTTGGACGTGATGACAATCTGCCAGAACCCACTCACCGAGATTGGCAACAATGGTGGCAGATGATGCGGGCAGGGGTCATCGTCAGTGTTGGAGGCAGTTTCGACCGAAATGAGGACCACGCCACGAAGGGCCCAAACATTTTCTTCGGCTTAATGATTCCGTAACACGATGTCTGTCAACGGAAAACGACAGTCCTAGCCGAGGGCTGCGAGGATTCCCGCTGCCATCTCCGCGACCTGATCATCGGTCATCACAAACGTCGGCGAAATCTGCATCGCACCCTGACCCGCCGCGCGACCCGAAATACCGTGCTCGCGAAGCGTCTTCACGAACGGCAACGCCTCCGCCGGATCAGCCAACTGCACAGCAGCAACCGCACCGAGCCCACTACGAACCTCCGCCACCCGCGGATGCTCCGCCAACGGCTGCAGATGCGTATGCAACGACGCCTCCAAACGCTTCGACTCCGCGAGCAGATTCTCACGCTCGAGAATGTCCAGGTTCGCCATCGCCGCCGCAGCAGCACCGGCATGCCCGCCGTACGTGTACCCATGACGCCACCACGAACCCGCATAGAACGGCTCCGCCACCCGCGGCGCGATGAACACCGCACCCATCGGAACATAACCCGACGTCAAACCCTTTGCCGTGGTCATCATGTCCGGCTGCAAATCGAAACGAGTAGACGCGAACCACTCACCACCGATCCGGCCGAAACCGGTCACCACCTCGTCGACGACAAACAGAATGTCGTGCTCGCGGCAGATGTCACGCACCTCCGCCAGATACCCCTCCGGCGGCAGATACACCCCACCCGCACCGATGATCGGCTCCGCGAAGAACGCCGCGATCTTGTTCGCACCGATCTTCTCGATCAACTCGAGCAGGCTCTTCGCATCGTCCCAGCCGACCGTCGCCGCATCCGCCATCAGCTCGCCGTACCCCTCACGGTTCACCGGAATACCAGCGAGAGCCGTTCCGGCAACGTGCATTCCGTGATACGCCTTCTGACGACCGACGATAATCGCCTTCTCCGGCTGCCCCACCTCGTGCCAGTACCGGCGAGCGAGCTTCGCCGCAGTGTCCACCGAATCCGAACCACCCGAGGTGAAGAAGATCTTGCTCCCGGCAACCGGCGCGATCGTCGCCAACCGCTCCGCCAACACCTGCGTGGTCTCGGGAACAAAATCACCGAAGTTGGAGAAATGAGCGATCTTCGACAACTGAGCCGCCACCGCATCCGCGATCTCCGTGCGCCCGTGCCCGACATTGGTGAACCACAGGCCCGCCGTCGCATCCAGATACCGAGTGCCCTCGCGGTCCCAGATGTACGCGCCCTCACCGCGAGAGACGACAAACGCGCCGTTCTTCTCCACAGCGCCCATGTCCGCGAACCCGTGCCACAATGCCGAAGCCATCGTCGTTCTCTCCCAACTGGATACGTTCGAAATAGATCGGTCAGTTCACGCGGAGTGCGGGCGGAAGAACCCGCTCGACCCACTGGGTTGCCTGCTCGAATGCGTAGGCGAGTTGGAGTACGTCCAAGTCGGCGCCGTGCCGACCGATGATCTGGATACCCATGGGAAGCGAGCGATCATCGAAGCCGACCGGCATCCCCGCAACCGGAACCCCGGCCATCGTCCAGGGAACAACCGTCTCCATCCACCGGTGATACGTGTCCATCGACCGGCCGTCGACGGTCTCGGGCCAGTGAGTGTTCTTGTCGAAAGGAAACACCTGGGCACTGGGCGCAAGAATGTAATCGTAGGTTTCGAACATCTTGGTAATGGCCGACAGCCAGCCGTTGCGGGCCTCCGCGGCCTTGGTCACGTCGAGAGCCGACAGTGTGACCGCGTGCTCGAGTTCCCACAACAGTTCGGGCTTCATCAACTCGCGCAAGCTCGGATCGTTGTACTGATCGATCAAGCCGAGCTGTGCCCACCAACGCCACCGCAAGAACAGTTGCCAGATGTCCTCGGGTTTGAAGTCGGGAAGCGCCGCCTCGACGCGGCACCCCAACTGTTCGAAGACCTCGAACGAGGATTCGCACAACTCGAGAACTCCAGGTTCGGTTGCCAGGTAACCGTTCCAGTCACCGACCCATGCGATCCGAGAGCCCTTCAGATCACGTGCGAGGCTTTCGGTGAATACCGCGGGATTCTCACGAATCCCCAACGGTGCATAAGCATCCGGCCCCGCCATCGTGGAAAGCAGGTGAGCCACGTCGGTGACGGTTCGGCCCATCGGGCCCACAACAGCGCCCTGAGCGATGAATCCCGTCTCCGGTATCCGACCCCAGGATGGTCGAAACCCAACAACGTTGTTGAATGCCGACGGGTTTCGGAGCGAACCCATGTAATCGCTTCCGTCAGCCACCGGCAGCATGCGGAGCGCCAACGACGCAGCGGCGCCTCCGCTGCTACCGCCGGCAGTGCGCGAATTGTCGTACGGCGACACCGTCGTACCCCACACCGGGTTGTACGTCTGGGATCCGAGCCCGAACTCCGGTGTGTTCGTCTTGCCGATCACGATGGCACCGGCAGACCTGATCCGCTTGACGAACAGTTCGTCATCTTCGGCGATTCGGTCCGCGAACATCGGCGACCCGGACGTGAACGGCAGACCCTTGGCCGCCGAAAGATCCTTCACCGCATGCGGAAACCCGTGCATCCAACCGAGATACTCCCCACTCGCCAACTGCGAATCACGCTCGCGCGCCTCCGCCGTCAACGCTTCCCGATCCCGCAATGCGACAATCGCGTTCACCGCCGGGTTATGTAATTCGATCTGATCGAGGAAGCTGTCCATCACCTCGACACACGACACTTCACGCCTGCGTATCAGACCACTGAGCGTGACCGCATCGGCCATGACGAGTTCGCGATTCTCGGGCGCACCGGAAACGCTCTCGTCGACAGGGTCAGCAGCATGAACCATCGTGAATCCTTTCAAGCAGTGAAGTGGGGTACGCCGCGGCGGACTCGCCGCCACCGGCAACTGATTCGAGGACGAATTGCCGGTGGCGGCGCGACTGTCGAGGTTTCCAGCGAGGTTCTTGCCTACTACTGACCGAGATCGACGATGGCAGCGACTGGGCCGCCGCCCTCGGGACCCTGGTGCGCTGCCGATACCGAGACGAACACTGCCGGATCGCCGGTGACAGCTGCCGTGACTCCGCCGACACACGACTTGATCTGGCGGTGCCAGTGCACGTCGGAGTCGTCGAGCATCGCATTACGACGGCCACGGACCGTTCCGTCCTGACTGGCCTCGCACTTCAAGAACACGTTGACGAGTTGACCGTCCAGGTCGCTCGAGTGCGGCCGCTCCGGAAGTTCGAGTCCGGCGTCACGGATCGCCGCCCAGATGCCGTCCTGGTCGAGCGGATCCTTCATCACGCTGTGGCCGATCCGGTAGCGTCCGCCGACGCCACGTGCGTTACCGACGACGACGATCTGCGCGCGGTCCAACTCGACGCCGGACGAGCAGGATGCGACAGAGGAGAAGAGTTCGCGGCTGTGCATGACATCCTCGTCGGTCGGCATGTCGATTTCGCCGAGCGCAACCGCGATCCCCAGAGCCGTTCCGCCGTTGGACAGGTCCATCGACTCATGAGTCTGTTCGGTCCACACAGTCTTGCCGCGGCTCTTGGCGTCACGGATGGTGTGAATTGTCAGCAACGGAGTCTTGGTCTGTACGTAGTGCACGTCGGCGGGATCGGTGATGCCGGCATTGGCCATCGCGTCTTTCACTGCCGCAGCAACTTTGGTGATCATGGCCGTACGGCCGATGTCCTCGGGCAGCAGTTGCTCACTCATGGCGACACCCACGGTCAGTCGCGGCTCGTCGGTCTTGGTGACCTTGTCTGCCGGCACGGTCGCGAAGATCGTCGCGTGCGGGCTGATCACGCCGTCCGTGCCGCCGGACCAGACGATCGGCACCTCCGCCACTTCTTCGGGGCTGCGATTACCCTTGGCGGAGAGAACCTCTCGGAACGCTCGGTCCGCGATGATGCGCGTGTAGTCGTTGACGCCGCCGTTACCCTCGGTTTTGCCGATGACTGCAATGACGCGGTCGGCCTCGAGGACACCGTCGTCGATCAGCTTGGCGAGCTCACTGGCGTCGGAGACGCTGTGTAGCGGAACCTTACGGACCTCGATTGCTTCGGGCATTGGCATCTCCTTGTATAGGGAATCGTGGAGGCAAAATTGGGCCTTGACAGCTCCGGGCGCCCAGTCCAGCCGAGCGGTTCGGAACTGCCGTGTCGACCACGCTATGACGACTCGAACCCTTCGGCATCGTCAATACTTGCCCAAACGAAAACCGTGATTGGTTATTTCGACTCCGATTCACCGGTTGTGCGCCGCCCCATCGGTTCTCACTTACGATTCGACCATGGACACCACTGTTGTCGACCATCCGCTGGCGGCATCTCTGCTCACGACCATGCGCGACGCTCGCAGCGACAACGCAACGTTCCGGTCCGCCTTGCGCAGACTGACCCATATGTTGGTCTACGAGGCCATGCGCGGCGCAGAACTGGAACAGTTCGACATCGAGACGCCAGTTGCTCCGACGCTGGGGGTGCGGCTGGCGAATCCACCGCTCCTGGTCCCGGTCTTGCGAGCGGGCCTCGGCATGGTCGAACAGGCGAGTGCCCTTATTCCGCAGGCAGGCGTCGGTTTCGTGGGAATGGCACGAGACGAGAAGACACACCAGCCGGTTCCGTATCTCGAGTCCCTGCCTGCTGATCTGTCGAGCACCCCCGTCTACGTCCTCGATCCGATGTTGGCGACCGGTGGATCCATCGTCCGCACAATCGATCTGCTCATTGCACGCGGAGCCACCGATGTGACTGCAATATGTGTAGTCGTGGCTCCGGAAGGGATCGAAGCACTGAAGAACTCCGGACATCCGGTCCGGCTCCTCACAGCGAGCATCGACGACGGCCTGAACGAAAATGCTTTCCTGATACCTGGACTCGGAGACGCGGGCGATCGCCAATTCGGGCCGCGGTAGTTGGCAGACATACGGAGAACCGCTCATTCCGAGAGGCTATTTTCGTCAACTGTTGACAATGTTCGTCGCGTGATCGAGCGTAGTCTCGCGACATGGATAGATCTGCCAAATATTCGAGCGAAGAGCTTCAACATTTGCCAGAAGGTGGCGACTACAGACTCACAGTTCGGGATGTCCTCGAGCTGCCCAGTCTGCGTGGAGCCGAAGTCCTTGCCGGGCACGGGGGCTTGCGCCACCTCGTTCAATCGGTGAACGTGATGGAAGTACCGGACATCCTCGCTTGGGTGAAGCCGAACGAGTTGTTGGTGACAACCGGGTTCCCGCTGCGCTACGGGCGAACCGGCGAGCTTCTCGACGACACAGATCTCAGTGACCTCGTCGACGGTCTTGCACGTCGAGGAGTCGCGGCACTTGCCGTGAAAACGGGCCGTTATCTCGACGAGCTGCCCGAGGCGATGCTGCACATGGCAGAGCAGCGAGGGCTTCCGCTGTTGGTTCTTCCCGTCACCGCGGGATTCGACGAGGTGATCTCGGAGGTCTTCACCAAGTTGGTGGCGAAGCAGTCCGCGGCACTCGATATTGCCGATCGACTTCACCGCTCGTTGACATCGATCGTCTTGGAAGGTGGCGATCTACCTCAGATTGCCGCAGAATTCGCCGCGCTTTTCGACGTCAGCGTTCTGATCTGCTCGCCGGACGGAAGGGTATTGACCGAGGCCGGGGATTCAGCCGCGCTGAACGCGCTTCCGTTGTTCGAAAGCACCGGTCGGTTCCTGACCGAGCGGGTCGCCGTCGGTTTACAGAACGCGCCCAAGGGATTTCCCGGCCAGTTGGCGCTCACCCGAGTGGTGGCCGGCGGCACCGACCACGGCCGGATGGTGGCGTACGCCGGCACCCACGAACTCGGCGCAGTTGTCGTTCAAGCGCTGGAGCGAGCGGCCACCGTTGCCGCGCTGGCCGTCACCAAACAGCTGGCAGTTGCGGCAGTGGAATCCAAGTTCCGCGGCGACTTCCTCCGCGACGCACTGATAGGCGAAGCCGGCTCGCCTGCGGAAGTGAGCGCGCACTTCACCCAGTTGGGGTGGGATGTCACTCGTCCACTTGCCGTTGTGGTTGCAGAACTCGACGTCGATTACCCGGAATCCCAGCACGCGAATTCCACTCGCACGGACCAAGATCGACTCAGCGACGGCTGGCAACAAGTGGTACGAACACACGAGCGGACGGCGCCGTCCGTCGGGTTTCGACACGAGGTGGTCACGCTTTTCCCGACCAGCACCGACCGTGCGGTTCGGGACATCGAAGGGTTGGTGCGCAAGGTTGCCGGCGATCGCACCAGCGGCCGCCGATCCTTCAGCACGGGAGTGAGCCGGGTGATCTACTCCCTGGCCGATCTACCCGCGGCCTACGACCAAGCCTGTACAGCCGTGGTCGTCGGCCGACGTATCAACGGGCCGGGGCAGATCGCACACTTCGACGAACTCGGTGTACACCGACTCCTCTCGCTCCAGACGGACAAGAGCGAACTGCGTTCGTTCACCGATGACGTTCTGAAGTCCTTGTCGGCGGACAACGCCGAAGCCGCTGACCTGCGTCTGACACTCCAGACCCTGCTCGACTGCAATTGCAATGTCGCCGAGGCCTCCCGGGCGCTGCACATGCACTACAACACTTTGCGTTACAGAATCGGAAAGCTGGAGAGCGTCGTCGGATCGTTCACCGACGACCCCGTCCTTCGATTGAACGTCTCACTCGCCCTGCAGGTCATGAAGATGCACGAAATGTCATGACTTCGCACGATATGAGCTGACAGAACGTCCCGATAACGGTTCGATACAACCGCAATCGCGCCGCCCGGTGAGCGTTCGTCACTTCTTACCCACCACTGACACCCGTCGTCGGCAAGGTTACCCATGTGCCGTTCACCGGTGCCCGCTTACGGTTCGAAAGACGGGCCGCACATACCTCCTTCAGTGGCCCTGGCCGGTTTCTCGGTCCAGCGGACCGGAGTCGACCGAACTACGGAGGCCTCAACCACCAACTGGCTCAGCCAATTACACCAGAACACGGCGGTGCGACATGAACTCGACTTCGAAGCCTCACAACACAAGTGCTCGTAGTGGTCCGTTACACGACGTGATAGTCGTCGACCTCACGCGCGCACTCGCGGGTCCTCACGCGGCAATGATGCTCGGCGATCTGGGTGCCGACGTGATCAAGGTCGAATCACCTCACGGCGGCGACGACACCCGTGGGTGGGGGCCGCCTTTTGTGGAGCCCACGTTGGAACCACCGAACACACAACGGGAATCGACGTATTTTCTGTCCACGAACCGGAACAAGAAGTCGATCACGCTCGATCTGAAATCCGACAGTGGGCGCGCGACCCTCGAAGATCTCGTCTGCCGCGCCGATGTTCTCATGGAGAACTTCCGCACCGGAGTTCTCGATCGACTCGGATTCTCGACCGAGCGGTTGGCCGAACTCAATCCTCGACTGATCGTTCTGTCCATCAGCGGTTTCGGCCACGACGGCCCGGAAGGCGGTCGCGCCGGCTACGACCAGATCGCCCAGGGGGAAGCCGGACTCATGTCGCTGACCGGCTCGAGTCCGGACGACGTTCAACGAGTCGGAGTTCCGATCGCCGACCTTCTCGCCGGAATGTACGGGGCGTTCGGTGTCGTCGCGGCTTTGAAGGAACGCGAACAGACGGGGAAAGGCCGCGTTGTCCGAACGTCGCTCTTGGCCAGCGTGGTCGGTGTTCACGCGTTTCAAGGAACGAAGTGGACCGTCGCCGGTGAGGTAGGCACAGCGCAGGGCAACCACCATCCCTCCATCGCACCGTACGGACTCTTTCGTACCGGCGATGGCGCAGTACAGATCTCGGTCGGCAGCGAAAGCCTGTGGAGAAGATTCTGCGAAGGATTCGACCTCGACCCTGACGCCCCGGGTATGGCAACAAACGCCGAACGCGTCGAAAATCATTTCCAGGTCGTCGAATTGATCGAACGTACCTTCAAGCCGTACTCGCGTGACGAGCTTCTGACCGAACTCGACCGCATCGGAGTACCAGCAGGACGGGTTCGGACGATCTCCGAAGTGTACGAATGGGAGCAGACCCGATCACAGGGATTGCTCGTCGACGTCGACCACAGCACGCTCGGAAACATCACACTGCCCGGTCCACCGCTACGATTTTTCGATCCGGACGGAACCGAAGTGACGGAGACCCGCCACACTGCACCTCCGGTTCTCGGTGAAGACACTGACGAAATCATGTCATGGCTACAAGGATTCACCCGATGAACCGCCTGACGGCTCGCGACTTGCTCGACCTGGTGATCGATGCCGGCACCTGGGAATCGTGGGATACCCCTCCGATTCCCGTCGCGACCGACTCCGACTACGCCGAAGCACTTCTGCGGGCCCAGGAGAAGACCGGACTCGACGAGTCCGTCCTGACCGGAAGCGCCTCCGTCCGAGGCCGCCGTGTGGCAATCATCGTCTGCGAGTTCGGCTTTCTCGGCGGATCGATCGGCGTGGCGGCGGGAGAACGCCTCGTCGTCGCCATCCGTCGAGCCACGCAGGAGCAGCTGCCCCTTCTTGCGCTTCCCACGTCCGGGGGAACGCGTATGCAGGAGGGGACGACGGCGTTTTTGCAGATGGTCAAGATCACCGCGGCGCTCATCAAGCACAAAGAAGCGCACCTGCCCTACATCGTCTATCTCCGAAACCCCACCACCGGAGGCGTATTCGCGTCCTGGGGATCACTCGGTCACGTGACGATCGCGGAACCGGGGGCCCTCGTCGGATTCCTCGGCCCCCGAGTGTTCGAGGCCTTGTACAACTCACCTTTCCCCGCCGGTGTCCAGACAGCGGAGAACCTTCACGAGCACGGACTCATCGATGCAGTGAGGCCGCCAGACCAGCTCGCCGAAATCGTCGAACGCGCATTGCGCATCATCACCGGGGCGCATCGTGGGTACTTATTGCCCAGTGACCCGTGCTCGTACGATTGCCCACCCGATACGTCGGCGTGGGAATCCGTCGTCGCATCCCGGCGCGAAGACCGACCGGGGATACGGGAAGTGTTGCTCAATTCCGCCTCGGACATGCTCCCGCTCAACGGAACCGGCCAAGGCGAGAACGATCCCGGCATCATGCTCGCGCTCGTTCGCTTCGGCGACATGCCCTGCGTCCTTCTCGGACAGGACCGGCGCGGACAGACTGCTCACTCCCCACTCGGCCCCGGCGCTCTGCGGGAGGCTCGGCGAGGTATGCGGTTGGCCGCAGAACTCGACCTGCCGCTGGTGACGATCATCGACACAGCGGGCGCGGCACTGTCGAAGGAGGCCGAAGAAGGCGGACTGGCGGGCGAGATCGCTCGGTGCATAGCCGACATGATTTCACTCGAGGTCCCCACCATTTCCCTCCTGCTCGGGCAGGGCACGGGCGGCGGCGCCCTGGCACTGATTCCGGCCGATCGAGTGCTGGCGGCCCGCCACGGTTGGCTCTCGCCCTTACCTCCCGAAGGTGCGAGCGCGATCATGTTCCACGACGTCACGCACGCGCCGGACATGGCAGCCAGTCAAGGGATCAGGTCCTTCGATCTGCTCGCGGGCGGCATCGTCGATCGGGTCATCCCCGAATTTCCCGATGCCGCGGACGAATCCGCCGCCTTCTGCACTCGCGTCGGAGCGGTACTGCACTACGAGCTGAGCGTGCTCAGTGCTACCGATGCGACTGAACGGCTCAACACCCGCACCGAACGCATCGACCGTATCGGCCTGGTCGAAGCCAGTACCTCCGTCTGATCGATCAGTACCCAGAACACCGGAAAGGCCGGACACCCCCCGCGGAGGATGTCCGGCCTTCGTCGATCGAGCACACTCAGCCAAGCGTCACGTGAGTTGCTTGGCGGGTTCCTCCCGATCGCCGCCGGGAGTCTTCGAATCCGGCTTGTTCGGTTCCGGATTCTTCGCATTCAGTTCCGGGTTCTTCGAACCGATGAACTGGCACAGGTGGTACATCCCGATCACGACGATGGTGCCGAGCGCGATCCCGCTGAGCGAGAACGTGTCACTGAACTTCAGAGCCGTGTCGCCGATACCGATGATGAGGCCGGCCGCGATCGGCATGAGGTTGAGCGGATTGCCGAAGTCGACGCCGTTCTCCTTCCAGATCTTCGCGCCGAGCAGACCGATCATGCCGTAGAGCACCACGGTGATTCCGCCGAGAACACCGCCGGGCGTCGCCGAGATGACGGCACCGAACTTGGGGGAGAAGCCGAGCATCATGGCGACGATGCCGGCAACCGCGTAGGCGGCGGTGGAGTACACACGGGTCGCTGCCATGACACCGATGTTCTCGGCGTACGTCGTGGTGGGCGAACCGCCGACGCTGCTGGCGATAGCGGTGGCGAAACCGTCACCGGCGAGCGCACGTCCCATGTACGGGTCGAGGTCGTCCCCGGTCATCTCGGCCACGGCCTTGACGTGGCCCGCGTTCTCCGCGATCAACGCGATGACACCCGGAAGGACCAGGATGATGAACGTGAGGCTGAACGACGGAGCGTGGATGCCGACGATTCCGTTGGCCTCGTCCGAGAACGGAGGAAGCCCGAACCACGACGCCGACTGCACCGAATCCCAGTTGACGCGGAAGTGCTCGGTGATCTGACCGGTGCCTGCGTCGTAGGAGGTGATCGTCCCCGAGACCCGGTCGAGGATCCAGGAGAGGACGTAGCCGAAGATCAGCGCCAGGAAGATGGCGATGCGCGCCATGAAGCCGCGTAGCGCGATACTCATGACGATCAGGGCCACCATGACGATCAGGGCCACCCACTGGTCCTGCGGCCAGTACAGCCCCGCGACGACGGGTGCCAGGTTGAATCCGATCAACATCACCACCGCGCCGGTCACCACCGGGGGAAGAACCTTGAATACGACCCGGCCACCGAGGAAGTGGATCGCGATACCGATGGCCGCCAGGACGAGTCCGGACACCAGGATCGCGCCGGTCACCTCGGCGGACGTTCCGCCCTGGGCGCGAATGGCGGCGATACCACCGACAAAGGCCGCCGACGTTCCGAGGTAGCTGGGAATGCGTCCCTTGACCACCAGCAGGAAGAAGAGCGTACAGAAGCCCGACATCATCACGGCAAGTTGAGGATTGAGTCCCATGATGATCGGGAACACGAACGTCGCGCCGAACATCGACACCACGTGCTGGCTGCCCAGCCCGATGGTTCTTCCCCAGCTGAGCCGCTCGCCGGGAGCGACCACTTCACCCGGTTTGATGTTCTTTCCATCTCCGTGCAACGTCCAAATCGGCATGATGGGACCTTTCGTGCAGAGGAAGGTGTCCGAACGCTGAGTGTGCTCCAGCTCACAAAACACCGTGACTGGAGTGAAACGCTATTACAGCGCAGGGGTATCGACGTGATGACAATCTGCCAGAACCCACCGACCCGGATTGGCAATATTAGTGATTGATGCCGCGCATCGCGGTTATCTTCAGTGCTAGAGACAGATCCAGCCGGAGTTCGGGTTGCGCCGTGAAGGGTCCCAGCATTTTCTCCAGCTTAACGACCCTGTAACGCAGTGTGTTGTAATGGAAGTGGAGCTTGCGCGCTGTCTCGGCGATGTTGATGTTGGTCGCGAGCAAGACTTCCAATGTCTTGCGCATGTCCTGCGCTTCGGCAGTTTCCTCCGTCAGTTCCCGCAGTGTCTCCCGCGCGAACGTCTCCAGCTCGTTTTCGTCCTCGACCAGACTGAGCAGTCTGTACACGCCCAGATCGTCGAACTGAGTCACCGTCCACGGACCGGAGATCCGTCGCCCGACGGTCAGTGCGGTGCGCGCCTGACTGTAGAGCGCCGGAACGGCGTCGATCGCCGCTGTCGGCCGGGACACCCCGACACTGAACGGCCTTCTCCCGCCGCCACCTTCACCGCGAACGACCGTGACGAGGTCCCGCACCAATGCCATCGTGTCGGTGCCGACGCCCATCACGATCACCGTCTCGCCCGTCAGCGCGGTCACCGCCGCACCGGGATCGCGGTGGGCGATCGCGCCGGAGAACGCCATCGCCTGGCGATCGACGACGGGCAGCCGAGCGGGCGCCGCAGAGGCCGGTTGGTCGATCGGGTCCGGCTCGATCGAGACGATCACCAGCGGGCGGTCGAAGTCCCAACCGAATGTCTTGGCATGGGAGACAACGTGATCGTGGTCCCCGGCCCGGCCGAGGAGCAGGTCGTGAACGAAGTTGGCGCGATGGCGTTCTTCCACCGACGCAACGGCCTGCTCACGGGTGATGACCAACGCGCACACCGACGCGGCCCGCTCGACCAGGTACTGGTCGTAACTCGTCATGACGCGCTCACCGGTGAACAACGCGAGACGCCCGTGGTCGATGTGATTGGCGGAAATCGCGGACACCGCGATGAATTGACCGTCGAACTCGTGCAGACCCAATCCGCCCTCGACGGTGTCGGTCCGCAGACGACCGGTGGAATCGACGGCGGGACAGGCAGACAGATGCTTGCGCTCCGCGGCGTCCCCGGCGCGGCAGATCTCGCGTCCGTCCGAGGTGGTGATCAGGGCGGCGCCCTTCATCTCCCGAGCGATGACTTCGGTCAATTGCGGGAGGCCGCCGCCGCCCATCACGACGTCGACCAGCAGCCGTCGCAAGCGCTCGGCCCCGAACATGGCGTCGATCTGGGCCGACTCCGTCTGCTCACGGTCTCTCGCCGCAGGGTGATCACACGCACCGTGAAAAACCAGGAGCGGGAAGCCGGCGCTTTCAGCCGCGTCGACCAGCTCCGGCGCGAGAGTGTCCCCGTCTGCGCCGAATTGGACGGCAAGTGCCGCAACACCTCGCGTCGACAACCGTCCGACAAATGCTTTGAAGGTTTCGGTGACCCTGGCGAGGGTTTCCGGCGTGGTGATCAGCAACTGTCCGTGCCGCAGCCACGGTCCGATGTCCGGAACCGCCATGAATCCCACCCGGGCTACCGTCGGGTCTTCGCAGCCGCCGGCGACCTTTCGAACACCAGGAAGGAGCTGGGTTCGGAGAAGTTCGGAGAGAACAGCATTCACCTCGGATGCCGGTACGGCCGGGTTTGCCACTTGGCAGGCACCTCGATTTCATTCGGATCACGGAAGATGGTTCACGAAAGAAACGATCCTATCCCCACCGAACACAAGATGTCCGAATTCAGCGCAGTCGACTCAGGCCGTTCGATGCAGGGCGGTCGGATTCTCCTGAGGTGGCGGGTGGATCGGCCCCTGCAGATCCCGCAGTTCCAAACCGGAGGCATTGCGCAGGGTCTTGGTCATCTCGGCGAGGATCGACACTGCAGTCTCCTCCGGTGTCCTCGCGCCGAGATCCAACCCGATCGGTGAGTGCAGACGCCCCAACTCGGCGTCGGTGACGCCTCGCTCCTTCAACAGCGCCACCCGACGCTCATGCGTCGCACGACTTCCCATCGCGCCGACGTACGCAGCCGGCGAACGCAGCGCGATCTCGAGCAGGGGGATGTCGAACTTCTCGTCGTGCGTGAGCACGGCCAGGACGGTTTTGTTGTCGATCGGTGCGGTTTCGAGGAACTTGTGTGGCCACATGACGACCAGATCGTGGGCGTCGGGGAAGCGCCCCCGTGTCGCGAAGACCGGCCGTGCGTCCACGACGGTCACGCGATAACCCGCAAAGGCGCCCAACGTACACATCGAGGCCGCGAAGTCGATGGCCCCGAACACGTACATCCGCGGTAGTGGCGCGAAGATCTCGACCAGCAGGTCGTGCTGCGAATCGATGAGAGTTCCCGCCGGCGCGACAAAAGCGACGGACTCACCGGTGTCCATCGTGCGCAGCAGGATGGACACCTCGTCCTCCGTGGCATCCAGATCTCCGCTGCGTCGGCCGTGCTCGACGACGAGGTGCCGTGCCGGTGCTCCCGGACGCACTTCGGTGACCACGACGACGGGCGTATCGGCCTCGATCCGTTCACAAACCTGACCGAACTCGACGAAATCGGCTCCGACGGCCTGGACGAACACTTCGATGGTTCCGCCGCAGGTCAGCCCTACTCCGATGGCGTCGTCGTCGGAGACGCTGAAGACCTCGACGCGACTGGTGCCGTCGGCGAGAACCTCCTGGGCGATCTCGTACAGTGCACTCTCGATACACCCACCCGAGACGCTGCCGACCACCTCGCCGGAGCGTGAGACGGCCATCGAAGCACCGGGCATGCGCGGTGAGGATCGCCAGGTACGGACAACCGTCGCCAGTGCAAAATCCTCGCCGCGGGCGTGCCACTGCGCCAGCTGAGTGGAAATGTCGCGCATCGCCTCGCCTCCCGCTTGCATCGCCGTCCGTAGAGAGTTCACGGTATCGGCCCACCGCAATCCTGCCTGTCACACAATGCGCCTAAATCCGGGCCCTGCAGTTGTGCAATGTCGCCGTCGCATCACCTTGCGCTCTCGACCAGTGTTGTCACCGAGCCCAGCCGAAAGCAGGCCTGACCTTCATTCTTCCCCTCTCCGACGATCACTGCAGCGGCAATTCACGCAGATGGTGCGACGGATCGAGTGGGCGACGTTGCACACCACAGAACCGAGGTTTCTCCCATGGACCAATTGCTCAGCGGTATCAAAGTTCTCGACCTCACCCGTGCTCTCGCGGGGCCTCTGTGCACGTCACTACTCTCGGATTTCGGCGCCGACGTGGTCAAGGTCGAAACCCGTGGCTCCGGCGACAGTTCGCGTCAGTGGCCTCCGTTCGACGGCGATCGAAGCCTCTACTTCGCTTCCGTGAACCGCGGCAAACGGTCGATCGCCATCGACATGCGCAGTGACCGCGGGCGGAAACTGCTTCGCAGCCTGGCCCTCGACGCAGATGTGCTGGTCGAGAACTTCCGTCCGGGAGTACTGGCCGACATGGGGCTCGATCCCGACTCGCTCGAGCAGGAGAATCCAGGGCTCGTCGTGATGAGCATCAGTGGTTTCGGCCCGGTGGGCCCTGACCAGTTCGCGCCCGGACTCGATCAGGTGGCCCAGGGCATGTCCGGGCTGATGTCGGTCACCGGTGCCGGGGAACAGACCCCGATGCGGGTCGGTATCCCCATCATCGACACGGTCTCGGGCATCTACGCGGCACTGGGCATCACGGCGGCACTGGCTTCGCGCGGACGCGACGGTCGTGGGCACCGCGTGCAGACCTCGTTGCTGGAATCCGCGATCTCGATCATGACCTTCCAGGCGCAGGACTACCTGAGCACCGGGCGGGTTTCGACGCCGAACGGCAATACGCACCCGACGATCACGCCGTACGGCGCTTTCGACACTGCCGACTTCCCGATCAACATTGCCACCGGCTCGGACAAGCACTGGATCGCACTGTGCTCGGTACTCGGTGACCCCGAGCTCGCCTTCCGTACCGAATATGCCACGGGTAAAGAACGTTTGGTGCACCGAGACCAACTGACCAAAGAACTCGAGGACCTACTGACCACGAAGGGCGCAGCGCAATGGATCTCCGAGATCCGCGGTGCCGGAATCCCCTGCGGCCCCATCCATTCGATCGATCAGGTGTTCTCCGACCCGCAGGTCGAGGCATTGCAGATGGTCGAGCAGACCCAGAGCGCCGACGGAACGTCGATTCCCGTTGTCCGCGGACCGTTCTGGGTGGACGGCAAGACCCTTCCCGTCAGGAATGCGCCACCCATGACTCTCGGCGGTGACGCCGACGACGTACTCACCGACTTCGGCCTGCGCCCGGAGGAGATCGAGGATCTTCGCGCAAATTCGGTGATCTGACCGCACACTAGTAACAGAGCAGACGCTCTGTTACTGTGCGTTCATGCCTCGGCCACGCGTCCACGACCTCGACACCCTGCTCGACGCTGCCGAAAAACTTGCCGCCACTGCCGGGCCGAGCGCTGTCACGGTCCGGGCAGTCTCCGACGCCACCGGTGTATCCAACGGGGCGATCTATCACGCATTCGGCTCTCGCAGTGGACTGGTCGGTAGCGCGTGGCTGCGTGCTGCGCGACGATTTCTCGCGCTTCAACAATCGAGAGTGGACGACGCTCTCGCGGACCCGTCGCCGACTTCGGCGGTTTCCGCCGTCGTCGCGGCCGCCGAAGTTCCGGCCGTCTTCGCGCTCGACTACCCACAATCCGCGTTGCTGCTGTTGACGATCCAGCGCGACGAACTGCTCGGCACCGACGTCCCTGCCGACATCGCCGAGCAACTCACACAACTCGACCGGTCTCTGGTCGAGTTGTTCATCCGGTTGTCGACCGCGCTCTGGGGCCGCAAGGACGGCAGAGCCGTCGAGGCAATCGAGGCCTGTGTTGTCGGCCTGCCTACCGGACTGCTCATCCATCCCGCCAAACGCGCCGACGGTTGGCGAGTCCCCGACGCCGCAGCACGCGCGCGGTTGGATGCCGCCGTTCGAGCGGTTCTGCATCTCGACCCACCACTGCCCAAGCCACGCAACAGGAAAGGCCAATCATGACCGCAACTCTGCGCTTCGAAGACAAGATCGCCGTTCTCGATCTCGGCGAGGACGAGAATCGATTCTCGCCGGAGTGGCTCGATTCCGTCGACAAGCTACTCGACCAGGCTTTGAGCGAAAGCGCACATGCCCTGGTCACCACGGCGACGGGCAAGTTCTACTCCAACGGACTCGACCTCGACTGGCTGGGCGCGAACGGCGACAAGGCGAAGTGGTATGTGCAGCAGGTGCAGTCGCTGTTCGCCCGGATGCTGACGTTCCCGATGCCCACCGTCGCGGCGATCAACGGCCACGCCTTCGGAGCCGGCGCCATGCTCGGCATCGCGCACGATTACCGCGTCATGCGCGATGATCGCGGCTACTACTGCTTCCCGGAGGTGGACATCAACATCCCCTTCACCGAAGGAATGGCAGCTCTCATCCAGGCCAAACTCAGCCCGGCGTCGGCAATCGTCGCCATGACCACGGGGCGGCGATACGGCGGAAGTGACGCATTCGCAGCCGGTTTGGTGGACTTCACCGCATCCGTCGACGCTTTGACCGCCAAGGCCATCGAAATGGTTGCACCGATCGGCCCGAAGAATGCGGGCACACTGGGGGCAATCAAGTCGACGATGTTCGCTTCAGTGGTCACCGCTCTGAACACCGACGGCTAGAAGCGACGGACTGTGTTCTCGCAGAGCCGCTTCCAGATCGTCGGCAACACTTTCGGGATCGCGGCCGTCGGTGCTCAGAACCACGTCGACTCCACTGAGCGTCGGCATCGAACCGGCCAGCAGTTGTGACGCCTCCACCAACTCGTCCAACCCGGCCCAGCCGGCCGGTTCACGTTCGATGATTCTGGTACGCAACGTATCCGGATCGGCCTCGAGGCGCGCCAGCAGGTGCCCCTCGGCGCCGGTCGCGGCCAGCAGGGCGCGCCCGTAGTCGTCGTCTTCGACGGTAGCCGTGAGGAACAGGAGTTCGTACCCCGCTTCCCGGTACGACGCACACAGCATCCCGACGTGTGCGATTGCCCGTTCGGTCCCCAGCGGCGGATAGCACCGCTCGAGTTCGTCCACCTCGATCATCGCGTTGCTCACCCCGGCCTCGCCGAGTCGATCGTGAAGCGCGGTCAGCACGGAACTCTTCCCCGCGCCCGGCGGGCCTGTCAGCAGCAGTACGAACACGTCCTCCACTATTGCAGAGCCGTAAGCACGTCCAGAACCTTGTGCAGGCGCGGGGCGGCGAGAAGGCTGGAGAAGACAGCTCGACATGTACAACAGCCCTGATCGGAGCACAGCGATGACCACCACGATCACCGAAATCGCGCCGGACATCTACCGACTGTCGACCTTCGTGGACGAAGCGAACCTCACGATGAACCAGTTTCTCGTCGACGGCGAGGAACCCTTGCTCTTCCACACCGGGCAGCGAGCGTTGTTCACCTCGGCTTCCGACGCACTCTCCACGCTGATCGACATCGACCGTCTGAAATGGATCACGTTCGGTCACGTCGAGGCCGACGAATGCGGGTCCATGAACTCCTGGCTTGCGGCGGCCCCCGAAGCGCAAGTTGCACACGGTGCGATGGGGTGCTTCGTCCAGGTCAACGATCTGGCCGATCGGGCGCCACTTCCCTTGCAGGACGGCGACGTACTCGAAACCGGCAGCCGCCGAGTCCGGCACATCGACACCCCACACGTCCCACACGGTTGGGACGCGGGTCTGATGTTCGAGGAGACGACGTCGACGCTGTTCTGCGGAGATCTCTTCACTGCGTTCGGGCACCACCCCGCGACCACCGAGCACGAAATCGTCGGTCCCGCTTTGGAAGCCGAGGACTTGGGCCACGCCACCTGCCTCACCCCGGATCTCGAACCCACGATCCGCGCCCTGGCCGACCTCGAGCCGCGGATTCTGGCTACCATGCATGCACCGACGTACTACGGCGACTGCGTCACCACGCTTCACGACCTGGCCGACTCGTACGCAACACGTTTCGCAGCCGAAACCGAAAGATGGAAGTCAGACTAGAGCTTGCGCATTCGACGTGATTCGCGCCGCCACGGACAGCGCAACATGCTCGTGGAACGGCCGGGCCACCACTTGCACTCCGACCGGTAAACCGTTGCGGGAGAGTCCTACCGGAACCACGACCGACGGAAGGCCGAGCACACTGATCGCCCGGCAACTCGCGAGCGCGTCCATCCACGTGAGTTTGCGACCGCCCACCTCGAAGCTCTCCACACCGAGCGGCGGAGCGAGCACCGACGCAACCGGCAGAATCAGGACGTCGCCCATCTCGTCGAGGAATTCGGCGATCAACATCGCACGATCCGCCCACAGCGCTT
Organism: Rhodococcus sp. IEGM 1306; assembly: GCF_036541985.1. NCBI lineage: Bacteria > Bacillati > Actinomycetota > Actinomycetes > Mycobacteriales > Nocardiaceae > Rhodococcus > Rhodococcus sp. IEGM 1306. Next base: position 124,404 of record NZ_JAZHFF010000009.1, on the reverse strand, counting down.
CCACCTCGGCGGAACTGCGATCACGGCCTGCCGCAAGCATGGCGGTGATGTCCGCGTCGAAAGAGTGCGCTGAACCTGCGGCGAGAGAGTGGATGTCCGCGTGGGTCTCGACCGATCGCAACGCGCCGAAAAGCGCGTTGGCCCGCGGCAGAGCCAGACCGTCGTACTCGCTCGCGTCCAGGCTGATCGCCACCGTCCGAACCGCTGACCGGATTTCTTCGTCGACGGGAATCGTTCCCTCGCCGGTGGCCCAGCGGATGTCGAGGTCATCGACGTCGACCGAATCAGGCTCGCTCCACGAGAAATGCGGCATCGACAGGACGCGCAACGCAAGCGCCGCATCACCGAGGTTGCGGGCCAGTGGGCCGATGGTCTGGATCGTGCCGTGCATCGTCGCAGGGTTGGCGAGTACCCGTCCATCCGAAAGCACGCCTGGATACTGACCTTCCGGATCGACACGTCCGAGCGTCGGGCGAACCGAAGTGAGGCCGGTGCAGTGGGCGGGCCAACGCACCGAGCCACCAAAATCCGTACCGAGTCCGAGCACGCTCATTCCGGCAGCAACCGACGCGGACTCGCCGCCACTCGACCCGCCGGGGGACCGGACGACGCCGTCCGGTCGCACCGGACTGGCCGTGGTTCCGAACAGTTCGTTTCGAGTCAGGCCGCACGCGCCGAATTCCGGGGTGTTGGTCTTGCCGATCAGAATCGCACCGGCAGCCTTGAATGCCGCGACGGCCGGGGCGTCGACGGCCGGGACGTTGTCCGCCAGGGTGCGAGAACCGGCAGTGGTGCGCACGCCGGCAGTGGCGATCAGGTCCTTGACCGTGAACGGAACCCCGGCAAGGGGGCCGAGTGTCTCACCGAGAAGGCGTCGTTCGTCCAGGGCATCCGCGGCCGTGCGAGCCTCCTCGGCGCACACGGTGACCAGTGCGTTGAGTTCGTCATTGCATTCGTCGACCCGTGCGAGGTGGTCTTCGACGACGGTCCGCGCCGACGCCTGACCCGACCGCACGGCCTCGGCGATGGATCGGGCATCACGGCCCACCCAGCTCTCACGACTCATCGCACGCCTCTCCTTGCCAGTACCCTCTGCCGAGCGTAAGGACAACGAGCAACCCGAGAAACGACCACAATGCACATACCGACGGCGCCGGCGATGTGAGGTTTTGCCACAACGTTGGCGGCCCCGGAGGGATCGGTCAGGTGCTGGTACCTACAAACCCTGCCTGATGAATGCAGCAAGCTTCTCGATCTGTTGCTCGTTTCGCTTGTAATGCCGCCACTGACCGATTCGTGTGGTGGTCACCAGATCCGCGGCCTGGAGTGCGGCCATGTACTGAGACGCCGTCGATTGCGACACCTTCGCCCTCGCTTGAATGTGCTTGAGGCACACTCCGACCTCCTCAGCAGGCTCGAGCTGAGGGGGAAAGCTCCCGGGGTCTTTCAACCACTGCAGGATTTGCACACGCATCGGGTTGGCCAGCGCCTTGAACGCCGTTTCCCACTCGGTTGTTGCGTCTTCCATGTTCGTGAGCATACCGCTAGATCGCGAAATGCCGATATGTGTGGTTCACTCCCTATATCGCAACATCGCGATATACCAATGGGAGGCTGAAATGGTGCAGCACGACAAAGTGGCACTCGTGGTCGGAGCCCGAGGCGTGATCGGTGGGAACTTGATCGATCACCTCGAGTCGACCGGAGAATGGAAGATCATCGGACTCTCGCGGCGAGGCGGTACGGACACCGACCGGGTCGAACACATCGCAGTCGACCTGCTCGATCCTTACCGGACTGCAGCGGCACTGAGCGGACTGGGCGACGTCACTCACGTCTTCTACGCCGCCTATCAAGACCGCCCGACATGGGCCGAGCTGGTTCCGCCCAACTTGGCGATGCTGGTCAACACTCTCGACGCCATCGAGCCCGTTGCGGGCGGACTCGAGCACGTCAGCCTGATGCAGGGCTACAAGGTTTACGGGGCACACCTCGGACCGTTCAAAACTCCGGCCCGCGAGAGCGATCCACCGCACATGCCACCCGAGTTCAACGTCGACCAACAGCAGTTCCTCGAACGCAGGCAGCTCGGCAAGTCGTGGACATGGTCGGCGATCAGACCCTCGGTCGTCTCCGGATTCGCACTGGGTAACCCGATGAACCTCGCGATGGTCATCGCCGTCTACGCGACCATCTCGAAGAAACTGGGTGTCCCACTCCGATTCCCCGGCAAACCCGGCGCGTACACCAGCTTGATCGAGATGACCGACGCCGGACTCCTGGCCGAAGCGACGGTCTGGGCCGCGACCAACCCCGAGTGCGCAAATCAGGCGTTCAACATCAACAACGGCGACCTGTTCCGCTGGCAGGAGATGTGGCCGAAGATCGCAGCCTTCTTCGACATGGACGTCGCACCTCCGCTCCCGATGTCCCTCGATGTCGCAATGGCGGACAAGGAGTCGGTGTGGGATGAACTCGTCGAGGAACACCAACTTGCTCGGACCCCGTATTCCGATGTCTCGTCCTGGGGGTTCGGTGACTTCGTATTCGGATGGGACTACGACTTTTTCGCTGACGGATCGAAAGCTCGGCGGTTCGGATTTCACCGCCACGTCGACACCGAAGCGATGTTCCTCGACATCTTCGCCAATCTGCAGGCTCGGAAGATAATCCCCTGACTGAAACACGGTCACTCGGATCCTACGAACACTGTCACTGTCGGACCCCACGACTAACGTCGTAGGCGGGGTTTGAAAAGCAGGGGTTTCGGCGAGTCGTCGGTAGGGCCCCATGCGCCCCCGGACCAGAGGAGCGACGATGTCGGACAATACTTTCGATCTGGAAATCCTGAGTGCCTGGACTACTTTCGAGACTCATCTCGCTCGCTACATCTCCGTGATGGAGGACGACGACACCCTCGTGGTGGAGTCGCATTACGACAGCATGGACGAACTGGCCGACGCACCCGCGTGCATCCAGTTCTTCGCATGGAACCAGACCTCCGTGCGCTGTGAAGTTCCTTCCAACAGGTTTCTGCATCCACTGCGGATGCTCGAACCGGAAGACCATTCAGCGCTGCTCGACATGGGGTTCAACGCTCCCGATCTGTGCGAGCACGTACCCGAGGGCAATGGGTCCATGTCCTTCTACATCGACGTCGACCGCGCTCGTCCCGAGGAACTGGTGACAAAGGTGTTGCGCGTCTTCCGTGAAATGTGGAGCATTGCGCACCCGTCGTTCCTGCGTGCCAGCACCAGTGGGCGCGAGTCGACGCCGGCCTTCGCCACGACGCCGTCTCACGCTCCCTCGGGTTCGGGCGACATGCTGCGGATCCTGGTCGACGGGGCCGTCGAGCGCCTTCTCGGTCATCCGCCCAAGCGTGACGACGACGGCGACATCCCGCTGGTCCGCGGTGAGCAGGTCACCTATGTTCGTGTCCTCGAGGACGACGAGTACGTAGAGGTGTTCTCGCGGGTCGTGCATTCGGTGGAGAACCTCGAGAACGCTGCTGTAATTCTTGCTCAGCTCAATCGGCAATGGCCGACCATCAAGCTCATTCTCGTCGAGCAGAGTGTGCTGGGCGTGGTCCGCGTGGACGGCGCACCCTTCGTCGCCGAGCACCTGCTGCGGGCTCTGCGCTCGTTCGCCGAACTGGCCGAAGCATCCGACGAACTCGCCGAAGAACTGGGCGGGCAACCCATCCGCGCAACCGGAGACACCGCCTTCAACGACGGCATGGCCTCCGAGCACGAAGATCCCGGTGCCGAATACGAGTCACACGAGTGCCACGAATTTCCTCCGGCTCTCATGGCGCTCCTCGAACTCGACGCAGACGGAACGGGCGAGCTCAGCGCCGAAGAGGTTGCCGTGATCTGTGAGCACGACCGCGACACCATTCTCGACTACCTGCGGATCAGCCAGGAGCAGGAGACTGCCTGGCACGAGGCGTTGACCGAGTCCATCCGCCGCAAGGACGACGACACCGACCTGTGTGCGGGCGAGAAGCGCGCGTGGACGCACGCGATCCGCAACCTCAGGCGCGGACTGCGCGTCGTCGTACTGCCCGCCAAGGATGCAGCGCCCACCCAACTCGGTCTCTTCGACGATCAGGCCTGAGAACCGGAAATCGGGCGCTGCTTGTCAGCCCGGTAGTGGGATGACGATGCCCGGCAGGATCTCGATCTGACGCGGCAACTGGGGGAGCGGCGGTACTTCGATCGGCGGTAGGCCGGGCACCTCGATGGGCGCCGGGGGAGCGACCGCGCCCGTCGTGGGCGTGCCCGTCCCGTCCCCCGAGGTCACGCCGGAGTTCGCGGGAACGCCGGCCTGCCCGCCGATGGGGTCCGGCCACGGAAAGCTCTCCCAGTCGGATCCCTTCAGCGCGCCGTCCATCGTGCTCTTCCAGATGTCCGCAGGCACTCCGGAGCCGTAGATCAAACCACCGTAGGAGTTGGTGATGGCCTGAGCGTCGGAAGTTCCGATCCACACCGCGGTGGACAGCGACGGCGTGTAACCGACCATCCACGCATCCTTGTTCTGGCCCGTGTCACCCAACTGCGCGGTACCGGTCTTGGCTGCAGACGGGCGTCCACCGGCAAGCGCGTGACCGTTCGAGTACGACGCGATCGGCAGCATCGCCTGCGTGACGTTGTCGGCAACGGCAGCATCGAGACGACGCTCACCGGGAGAAACCGGGCGATCGAGCAGGACTTCACCTTCGGCCGTCACGACCTTCTGGATGAAGTGCGGCTGCTGGTACACACCGGAATTGGCGAGCGTCGCGTAAGCGGACGCCATGTCGATAACGCGAGACTGATACTGGCCGAGCACGATTCCGTTCTCCGGCGGACCACCCTCCTGTGTGAGCGTCGGGTAGTCGAGTCCGGGAATGTGCTCGGGGATGCCGGCCAGGTGGGCGGCGTCGGCGATCTTCTGGGGACCGTTCTCCATCGAGAGCATCAACCGGTAGAAGCTGGTGTTCAGCGAACGCTTGAGTGCCTCGGCGATGGTGCATCGACCACAGGATTCGCCGCCGACGTTTCCGATGGTCACACCGTTGATCGTGAGCGGTGAACTGTCGAACCGTGCGGACAGCGGAATGTCTTCCATCAATGCTGCGACCAGGCCGAAGACCTTGAACGCTGAACCGGTCTGCAGCGGCGCCTGGGCGTAGTCGAAGCCGGCTCCGTCGTCACCGCCGTAATAGGCGTCGACGCCACCGGTCTTGGGGTCGATGGACACTACTGCGGTCCGCAGGTCTTCCGGCTCGCCCTCGAGATTCCGCCTGACGGCGTTCAGCGCAGCTTCCTGCGCAACCGGGTCGATGGTCGTCGTGATCTGCAGACCAGCGGTGTTCAGCGTCTGATCGCTGATACCGGCCTCGGCCAGTTCCTTGAGTACCTGGGTCTTGATGTGGCCTTCGGGTCCTGGCGCCTGGTTCAGATCGGTCGGCCGATTGGCGGGGGCGACGACCGGGAACTGCATCGCGTCGCGATCCGTCTTGGTCAGGCTGCCCAGTTCCACCATGCCGTTGAGAACGTAGTCCCAGCGCGCTTGCAGCGCGGACAGATTGGTCTCGGGGTCCAGGAACGACGGGCTCTGGATGACGGACGCGAGAACTGCGCCTTCCTCGACACTCAGCTCACTGACCGGCTTGTCGAAGTACGCGTTCGACGCGGCGGCGATGCCGTACGCACCGCGACCGAAGTAGATGGTGTTGAGATACGCGGCAAGAATGTCGTCCTTGGACCATTCGCGCGCCATCTTGGCGGAGATGACGAGCTCACGCAGCTTCCTGTCGATACTGCGCTTGTCACCGACCAAGACGTTCTTCACGTATTGCTGAGTGATCGTCGAACCACCGCCGGCGCTTTCCTTGCCCATCACGTTGTCGCGGGCAGCGCGAGCAAATCCGGAGATCGAGAATCCGGGGTTGGTGTAGAAGTTACGATCCTCCGCCGAGAGCACCGAATCGCGGACGTGAATCGGGATGGCCGACAACGCGACCTCGGTGCGGTTTCCCTCCGCCGGCACTACCTTGCCGAGCACGGTCGTGCCGTCGGCCATGTAGATGGTGGACACCTGATTGGTCTGCATGTCAGAGGGGCGCGGGACGTCGGTCCGGCTGTACGCGACAGCAAAAACCGACGCGGGCACGATGACCATCAGGAGCACGAGCACGTAGATGGTCCGCCGGACGAACCGCCACTTCGAGCGCTGCTTTTTCGCGGGCTTGGCCGACTTGTTCGACCGGGGCGAATTAGCCGACTTGCCCGATCGAGCCGACGACTGATCGCCACCCGTCGCACTCGATCTGTTCGATGGACTCACTCAACACTCCCGGTCGTGGATCCGGACTTACCGGCACCATTCCACCAGGGTGATATCTCGATCAGATAACTCCCGGCAACTGCGATACCGAAATGTCACCCTACCGGGCTGGCTACTCGCGACGTTCTGCTCGGACCGCGTTCCGATATCCGCGGAACGCGAGCCCGAGAGCGACGACGCAACCGAGCAGCACCAAAGACGGCATCACGCCGGGGTCTCCCTTGACGATCGCGACCACAGCGCCGATCAACGCCATGAGGGCGAAGACCGAGATGAAGCCGGCAATCAGCTCCATACGCTGGGCGCGCGAAGCCCGCCTCATCGAAACCGTGCGCAAGCGCGCATCACGACTTGACGCCGCCTGCGGTCAGACCGGCGATGATGCGTCGCTGGAAGATGAGAACCATGATGACCAGCGGGACCATCACGAGGGTTCCGCCGGCCATGATCGAGGTGTACGGCGTGACGAATGGGTCCGTTCCGGAGAACTTGGCCATCGCCACGGTGACGGGTGCGGTCTTGTCACTCGAGAGTTGGAGCGAGAGCAGGTACTCGTTGACCGTTGCGATGAAGGCGAGGATCGCGGTGGTGAACAGTGCCGGCGCGGCGAGCGGAAGCATGATCAGACGGAAGGCCTGGCCACGGGTGGCGCCGTCGATACGCGCCGCCTCCTCGAGCTCCCACGGAAGCTCGGAGAAGAACGACGTCAGCGTATAGACCGTCAGCGGCAGCACGAACGAGATATTCGGGATGATCAGCGCTTTGTAGCTGCCGATCCAGCCGATGTCGGTGAACAACTGGAACAGCGGGGTCACGAGGGCGACGACCGGAAACATGGACGCGCCGAGGATGATTCCGGTGACGAAGTATTTGCCACGGAAATCGAAACGCGAGAGCGCGTACGCCGTGAACACGCCGATGACCAAGGCGATCAGCGTGGTCGCGCCCGCGATGATGAGGCTGTTCATCAGTGCACGGGTGAAGTTCACCTTCGCGTCGGGATCGAGCGCCGCGGTGAAGTTGGACAGCGTGAGATTGGTGGGCCACAGCGACGTCGAGAACGTGTCCGCCGGGTCGCGCAGCGCCGTCACGATCATCCAATAGCAGGGAGCGAGTCCCCACACGATGATCAGTACGACGCCGATGTAGGTGCCGATCTTGCCGCGTAGTGCCTTGTTCATACCGGCTCCCCCTTCCGCTGCTTTTCCTGCGTGCTGACCGCATTTGCTCCGAGGAATCGGACCAGGATGAAGGCCACAGCGAAGATGATGAGGAACGTGATGGTGGACAGTGCCGACGCCGAATTGGCGCCGACGCGCATCTGATCGACCACCAGAACCGAGATGGTGGAGGTGGCGGGATTGGATCCCATCATGATCGCGGGCAGGTCGTACATGCGCAGCGCGTCCATCGTGCGGAAGAGCACCGCCACCATGAGTGCGGGCTTGACCAGCGGAAGCGTGATCATGCGGAACCGCTGCCACGCCGTCGCACCGTCGACCTTGGCGGCCTCGTAGACGTCGGCGGGAATCATCTGAAGACCCGCGAGGATCAGCAACGCCATGAACGGCGCGGTCTTCCAGACGTCGGCGACGACGATCGCGAATCGCGCCGGCCAGGGGTCCGCCGTCCACAGGATGTTGGTGCCGAGGATCTTGTTGGCAATGCCGTCGTTGGCGAAGATGAAGAACCAGAGCTTCGCGGTGACGGCGGTGGGGATGGCCCAGGGAATCAGCACGGAAGCGCGGAGCAAACCGCGTCCGCGGAACGTCTTGGCCATGATCAACGCCATCGACAGACCGATCACCGTCTCGAGCAGGACGGTGACGACGGTGAAGCCGAACGTATTTCCGATCGACTGCCAGAACTGCGATCCGAGTGTGCCGGGCGGGCACGGAATCGAGCCGTTGGCGGTGTTGCAGGACTGGGTGATCCAGTTCTTGTAGTTGTCGAACCACGTGAACTGACCGGTGACGAACATGCCGGTCTCGGGATCGAGCTTCTTGCCGTCGCTGTGCATCGACATCCAGATCGCTCGTCCGAGCGGATACAGAATGATGACGGCGAGAACGATCAGCGACGGTGCGACGAACGCCCACACCGGAACTCGTCGACGCTTCTTCGGCTTGTCGGCCGACGCAGGCGGGGGCGAGGTCGGCGGGGGTGGAGTAGCTGCAAGGTCAGGCAGAACCTTGGTCAGGGATGTCCCTGCTGCCTCGGATGCCGACGGCTCTTCTAGCGGTTCCGGTGCACGGTGTCTCCCACCAACGCCCGAACGGTCGGGACCGGTTGAACCGGCCCCGACCGTGGGGTTGGTAGGCACAGCCGCGGAAGGATCCTGCGGTTCTGCCATTGCTTATTGCTCCTGGTAGATCAGTTACCGGCGGTTTCGATGCCGGCCTTGGTGTCCGCCAAGGCCTGCTCGACGGTCTTCTCGCCGCGAATAGCAGCGTAGGTGTTGTCGGAGATCGACTTCGACACCTGCGTGTAGTACGGCGTGACGGGGCGCGGCTGAGCGGTGGCGAGTGCTTCCTTCAGGGTCGCGAAGTACGGGAACTGAGCGAGCACTGCCGGATCGTCGTAGACAGCCGAGAGGACGGGTGCGCCGCCGACCTCGGTGAAGTACGTCTGCGACTTCTTGGTCTGCATGAACTCGAGGAAGTCACGAGCCGTGGCGGGTGCGTCCGAGTACGCGCTGATGCCGACGTTGTAGCCGCCGACGGTCGAAGCGCCCGGTCCGTCGACACCCGGAAGAACGGTGTAGCCGTACTTGCCGGCAACCGAGGTCTTCTCACCGTCGACCGAGAAGCCGGACCACGTGCGCATGAAGAGTGCCTTGCCGTCGCCGAACGCGGTCTGCGACTCGCCCTCGGAGTAGGTCAGCGCTTCCTGCGGGATCGTGTTGTCGGCGAAGTTGTCGACGATCGACTGAACGCCTGCCTTCGTCTTGTCGTCGATGGCCGGGGTGAGTCCGTCCGGGCCGACCCACGGTCCGTCGAAGGCGTTGGTGATCTCGGTGGTGTTGACCGTCAGGCCCTCGTAGTTCTTGAACTGACCGATGTAGCAGGAGATGCCGGCTTCGACAGCCTTCGGGCAGTTTTCCTTGAGCTCGGCCCACGTGGTGGGAGCCTTCTCGACGAGGTCCTTGCGGTAGTACAGGAATGCGGCGTTGGTGTTCTTCGGCGCTGCGTAGAGCTTGCCGTTGTAGGTGCCCGAAGCGACGGTCGACGGCAGGAGGCCGGACTCGTCGATCGCGAGGTCACCCTCGAGCGGCAGCAGCCAACCGTTTGCGGCGAACTGAGCGGTGTTGACGACGTCGACGCCGATGAGGTCGTACTCGTCGCTCTTGGCCTGCATGCGCTGGGTGATGTCGTCGACCTGCGCGTTGGCTTCCTTCGCCAGCGGCTTGAGCGTGACCTTCTCGTCCGGATGCTCGGCATTCCAGTCGGAGATGATGTTTTCGAGCGCCTCGTTCAGGGCATCCTGCCCCTCGACGATCGTGATGGGTCCGCGGCCTTCGCTCGAGGACGATCCCCCGGATGCGGCCGTGGTGCTGGTTCCGCTGTCCTTGTCCGAATCGGACGAACAGCCTGCCAGTACCAGCATGGACGCTGCCGTGGCTGCAATTGCAGCGCGGCGCATCGCCTTCGAGTTCAGAACCATGGATTCGCTCCCCGTATGTGTATGACAAATAGACGGTCACCGAGAGCCTGCTCACGGCATGCGCCATGAGTGCCGGCTCCCGGCATCGGCCCCTACTGTGGCACGAGACACCCGTACTTGTGGGTATTACGCCGAACCTGAATCGGTCATGTGTCGTTTGACAGGTCGACCTAACCCAGGCGACGCCCGTCGGTGGTGGCAAAAATGTGCACCTTCTCGGGGTCGACGCGCAGGTTGACGCGCTCGCCCTTCTGCGGCGGATTGCGCCAGTCACCACGCGAGACGATCTGCTGCAACCGTCCGCCGATCGTGGTCCGGCCGTAGACGTAGGCGTCCGAGCCCAGTTCCTCGACGACGTCGACCTCCATCGGCAGGCCTTCGGCGGCGATCTCGAGGTGCTCGGGGCGAATACCCAGAACAACCTCGGTTTCGACGACGCCGTTCATCGTCTCGCGCGGAACCGGAACGATCCCGTCACCGAATGCGACGCCGCCGTCGACGACGGGGAGGGTGAAGAGGTTCATCGCGGGTGAACCCATGAAGCCGGCGACGAAGACGTTCTTCGGCTTGTTGTACAGCTCGCGCGGCGAGGCGCACTGCTGCAGGATTCCCTTTTCGAGGACGGCCACGCGGTCACCCATCGTCATGGCCTCGACCTGGTCGTGGGTCACGTAAACCATCGTCGTCGCGAGGCGTCGTTGCAGCTGAGCGATCTGCGTACGTGTCTGCACACGGAGTTTCGCGTCGAGGTTCGAGAGCGGCTCGTCCATCAGGAAGACCTGCGGCTGGCGAACGATGGCGCGGCCCATCGCCACTCGCTGACGCTGGCCACCGGACAGCGCCTTGGGCTTGCGATCGAGGTACGGCTCGAGATCGAGCATCTTCGCGACCTCTTCGACGCGGGCGCGGATCTCCGTCTTGTTGGTTCCGGCGAGCTTGAGCGCAAAACCCATGTTCTCGGCCACCGACATGTGCGGGTACAGCGCGTAGTTCTGGAAGACCATCGCGATGTCGCGCTCTTTCGGCTCCTGACCGGTGACGTCGCGGTCGCCGATGAGGATGCGTCCACTGTGGACGTCTTCGAGCCCGGCGAGCATGCGCAGGGTGGTCGACTTTCCGCAGCCGGAGGGTCCGACGAGGACGAGGAACTCGCCGTCCTCGATCTCGAGGTCGAGCTTGTCCACTGCCGGAGTGTTCGATCCGGGGAACAGGCAGGTGGTGCTCTCGAAAGTCACTGAAGCCATGACGGGGTTGATCCCTTCTACCGGCAGGAACGTGCCGGACGATCCAAGTCGAGGGTGAGCGTGTGCGCTAGCAGCATAAACGTCCGTGTCGGCGCGCGAGCGTAGTCTTTCACGGTGAGTTCGGAGAAGATGCTGACCCGCATCGGTGCGCTGCTTCGCCAAGCGGAATCCACCGACAATCCACACGAAGGTGAAGCCTTCATGGCTGCCGCTCAGCGGTTGGCCACCAGTTCCGCGATCGACCTGGCGGTCGCGCGTGCGCACACCGCGTCTTCGGAAAAGCGTGCGACGCCCACTCAACGGCTCATCACCATCGGCGAACCGGGCAAGCGCGGACTGCGAACGTACGCCCAGTTGTTCATCGCCATCGCCGCTGCCAACGACGTGCAATGCGACATCGCGCAGACGTCGGCCGTCATCTACGCCTACGGCTTCGCCGGCGACATCGACGTGTGCGAGGCCCTGTATTCGAGCCTGCTCTTCCAGATGGTGCGCGACTCCGACGCGTACGTGCGTTCCGGGGCGTACCGCGGCGAAACGTCCGTGCGGACCGTCGTCGAAACTCGTGGACGACGACGCGTCAGCACGCAGGTCCGCAAGCCGGTGGCCGGAGTGACGGCACGCCTGAACTTCCAGATGGCGTACGCGTCCCGCATCGGCGCTCGGTTGGCCGAGACGAAGCAGGAGACGGAGAAGACCGCGATCGCAGAATCTGCCACGTCGTCTTCCGAAACCGCACTCGTGCTGCGTAACAAGGAAATCGAGCTGAAGGACTACTACTCGTCCAACTCCAAAGCGCGTGGGACGTGGCGGGGCGGCGGCCGCGCAAGCGCCGGGCATTCCTCGCATGCTCGACGAGCGGGTGATCGGGCTGCGCGCTCCGCACGTCTGGGGAACCTTCCGGAGATCGGCGGGGTGCGCGGGCAGCTGGACTCGTGAGGGATACGCAGCGGAGCGCCGTCTACGAGGCAGAGACCTTGGTGCGCACCATGTTCGATCGCGCCGACCAGCGTGGACTTCGGAGCGTCGAGGTCATGGGTTCCACCATCACCTTGCCGGTCGAGCGCAAATTCGGTTCCGTGGAGTCGGTCCAGGCGTACTGCGATCAGCTACTCGGGCTGAATTGGGTACGGGAGACCTGGACTCGCGCAACCATTCCGGTGTCCGTACGGTCCCGCGGCGGCAATGCCGCCGCTCACTACTCGAACGACGTCATCGCCGTCCCGGACGACCGTGACGGCCGGTGGGCGCTACGCGAATTCGTTGTCTTGCACGAACTTGCGCACCACCTCGGCGACCCCGCCTCCGACGAGGCTTCCCACGGGCCCGAGTTCGTCGACCGCTACACGAGCCTTGTCGGCGAGATCATCGGGCCCGAGGCGGCCTTCGTTCTTCGAGCGATGTTCCTTGCCGGTGGTGTTCGAACGGACTAGATGTCAGCCCTCGGCGAACCCGGTGGTGTCCGTACCGGTCGGCTGGAATACTCGGCCTATGGATGCGCCGCGCAGACTGGTCCTGGTCAAGGGTGAGTCGGAACTCCCCGATCCGGCTGTTGCCGTGCGCAAACCCCCACTGATTCGTGAAGCCTACGGACGAGTGCTGCGGGAGGTTCGACGCGATCAGGACCGAACTCTCGACGACGTAGCCGCAAAGGTCGGGATGTCGAAGCAATACCTCTCCGAGATCGAACGGGGCAAGAAGGAACCGTCGTCGGAAATTCTGCGCGCAATCTGCGAAGCGCTCGGGATGCCGCTCGAGCATCTGCTGTTCCGAGCGGGCAACCGGATCGTTGCGCTCAACTCCCTCACCTTCGGGCACTCTCCCGCACCGATCTCGGGTCCCGTCCTGATGGCGGCCTAGTCAGTTCCCTTCGATGAGGGTGTCAGCCAGTCCGTAGGAGATAGCGTCGTCGGCGGTGAAGATCCTGTCGCGATCGGTGTCCTTACGGAGCCGCTCGACGCTCTGACCGGTGTGCTTACTCAGAATCGCCTCGGTCTGCTCCCGGATTCTCAGGATCTCGGCTGCTTGAAGCGCGAGGTCCGAGATGGTGCCGCTACCTTGCGTCGACGGTTGGTGCAGCAGCACCCGCGAATGGGCAAGAACATGCCGATGGCCTGGAGTGCCGGCGGCCAGAAGCACTGCAGCAGCCGAAGCCGCTTGACCCATGCAGTACGTGGAAATCGTCGGTTTCAAGAACTGCATGGTGTCGTAGATCGCGAGCATCGCCGTGGTGGAACCGCCGGGAGAGTTGATGTACAAACCGATTTCGCGATCCGGGTTGTCGGCTTGCAGATGCAGCATCTGAGCCATCACGACGTTGGCGACGCCGTCGTCGATCTCTGTGCCGAGAAAGACGATGCGCTCGTTGAGCAGCCTGCTGAAGATGTCGAAAGATCGCTCACCCGTTGGTGTTCGCTCGATGACACTGGGAATCGTGTACTGGGACATGACGTCACAATCCGATCTTGGGGAAGGTGGCTTGCGGTGCTATCTCGGCGAAGGACGTCACGACGCGGTCGACGATTCCGTACTCGCGCGCCTGCTCGGCGGTGAACCAGCGATCCCGATCGCTGTCGGTCTCGATCTCTTCGACGGTCCGGCCCGTTTCGGCGGCGAGGATTTCCTGCGATTGACGCTTCATCAGCTCGAGACTTTCGGCCTGGATCGCAATGTCCACCGCAGTGCCACCGATACCTGCCGAAGGTTGGTGCATCATGATGCGGCTGTGCGCCAAGCTGATTCGCTTGCCATGGGTGCCGGAGCAGAGAAGCACCTGGCCCATGCTGGCGGCGAAGCCCATCGCGACCGTCACGACGTCGTTGGGGATGAGCTTCATAGTGTCGTAGATGGCCAGACCGGCAAACACCGATCCGCCAGGTGAATTGATGTAGAGCACGACGTCGCGCTTGGGGTCGGTGGTGGCGAGGAGCACCAGTTCCGAACACACACGTTCGGCCATGGCGTCGTTGACCTCGCCGGTGAGCAGAATGGTTCGCTGTCGGAAGAGCCTGTCTGTCAACAGGTCACGGTAGCCGGTATCGGTGGGCGCTTCAGTAGTCATGAATCCATTCCTACCGGCGCGGCAGTGCCGCGGCCCCGCCTGTCTGCTGTGGGCAGACCACCCCTGTTTTTACCCGCCCCCCTGTTTGACTGCCGCCTTTTTTGCCTGCCCCCTGTTTGAGCGAACGGCACGTTCAGTCGATCTAAGGCGCCGAAAGTACCGTTCGCTCGAAAAGCGGTGGGTACAAGAGCGGGCAAACCCGTCACCGACGGCGGCGGTAGCGGTACCGCGCACACCCGGCCATGATGGGAGAAGACAACCATTCCTCTCGTCAGGAGCGTGGCATGACTCGTCCGGTACGCATCGGTGTTCAACTCCAACCCCAGCACGCACCCGATTACGGGTTGATACGCGACGCCGTCTTGCGGTCCGAGGACGCCGGGGTGGACATCGTCTTCAACTGGGACCACTTCTACCCGTTGACCGGCGATCCCGACGGCGCCCACTTCGAATGCTGGACCATGCTCGGCGCCTGGGCCGAGCAGACAGAACGCGTCGAGATCGGCGCCCTGGTCACCGGTGGTGGCTACCGCAATCCGGATCTGCTGGCCGACATGGCGCGAACCGTCGACCACATCAGCGGTGGGCGCCTGATCCTCGGTATCGGTGCCGGCTGGTTCGAGAAGGACTACGACCAGTTCGGATACGACTTCGGCACTCCCGGTTCACGGCTGAAACTGCTGGGCGAATACCTCCCCCGCATCACGGGCCGCCTGGCGAAGGGCAACCCGCCGCCGACGCGCAACATCCCGGTCCTCATCGGCGGTGGCGGCGAGAAGAAGACCCTGCGCTTGGTCGCCGAGTACGCCGACGTCTGGCACAGCTTCGGCGACCGTGAGACACACCTGCGCAAGTCAGACATCCTCTCCGACCACTGCGCCGACGTGGGCCGGAACCCGCTGGAAGTAGAGCACTCGGTTCCGTGGCCTGGGCTCGAAAATGCAGCCGACCTGGTCGCCGACGGTGTCTCACTCTTCACCGTCGGCGTCAGCGGACCGGACTACGACCTCACGACGCTTGCCGAGGCCATCGGTTGGCGCGACGACAACACGCCGCCTGCGTTGAGCGGGCTGGCCTGAGCGGTACCAAGGACTTCGTCGTTGTCGGCGCCGAGAACGGGCGGCGCCGACGTCAGACGTGGCCTCTGGCCGGAGAAGTTGACCGGAAAGGCCACTTGCTTCAACGGTCCGAGCGTCGGATGGTCGACGGTTCCGACCATGCCGAGCGCGGCGGTGTGGGGATCGGAGTAGATCTCGTCGAGATGCCGGATCGGTGAGACCGGTACGGCGCGTTCGGCGAGAAGAGCGCACCAGTGTTCGACGGTCTCCGATGCGAAGGCGCTGGCGAGTTCTCGTTCCAGACTCTCGCGGTTCTCCACCCTGTCGCGGTTGTGGGCAAAACGCGGATCGGTGACCAGTTCACTCCTTCCGATGGCCTCGCACAGCGACGCCCACATCGCGTCGTTGCCGACAGCGATGACGAAGTACCCGTCGCTGGCAGGAAATGCTTGATACGGAGCAAGATTCGGATGACCGGAGCCCAACGCAGTCGGGCGCTCACCGGTGGCGAAGTAACTGGTCGCCCAGTTGACGTGCATCGCGAGTTGGCACTCGTACAGCGACGTGGTCACGTACTGTCCGCGTCCGGTCCGGCCTCGCTCGACCAATGCGGCCAGGACACCGACCAGTCCGAAAAGTGCTGCGCCCAAGTCTCCCAACGCAAATCCGGATTTCATCGGAGCGCCGCCGGGCTCACCGGTGAGCGACATGAGCCCGCCCGCGGCCTGCGCGATCATGTCGTACCCCGGTTCGTCGCGCAGCGGTCCTTCTTCACCGAAGGCAGAGATGTGCAGGGTGATCAGATGCGGGTATCGCTCGGACAGCGCCTGGTAGTCGAAGATCTTCTGTAATCCGCTGCCCGGCTTGAAGTTCTCCACGACTACATCGGTCTCTTCGAGCATGCGGTGGATGATCTCCTGTCCTTCGGTGGACTTGAGGTCGATCGTGACCGACTTCTTGCCGCGGTTGATCGCGAGGTAGTAGGCGGCATCTACGCCGACGAAGGGAGGCCCCCACGAACGCGTGGGGTCGCCGCCTTCAGGGTGTTCGATCTTGGTGACGTCGGCTCCGAGATCGGCAAGCGACATGGTTGCATACGGCCCGGCAAGGATCTTCGACAGATCGAGCACGCGGACACCAGCCAAGGGTGTGGGCCCTGTTGGAGAATTCACCGCTGACCTCCTGCTACGGAGAGGAACTCGGCTATGACGTCACGTGCGTCATCCAGCTCGACGTCACCGCCGTCGGTTATCACGTCGAGATCGCCGAGGGCGGCCGACGGCACCTTCCCGGCAAGACCGGCCAGGTAGGAATTCGCCACCAGCAGTGACCGGTACCCATTACCGTGTCGGATGCCGTGGTCCGCAAGATCGAAAAGCAGCGTCGCCATGACGGCACGAGCCAACTCGTCGGCATACTTTGCGCTGGCGGCCTGGGCGGCATCGTCAGATCCGGAGATCAGACGATCTCCTTCCTCTACCAGTTCCTCCCAGCGCCGCAACAGAACTCCGGCACCGGCCTCGCAGTCCGGTCCGACGGTGGACAGGATGTCCGTCATCGCTCCCGCGACGGTGCGGTGCGAGCCGAACTTGCGCAGGCACCGAAGTACGTCCAGCGCAATGACATTGCTCGACCCTTCCCAGATCGAGCCCAAGTGGGCATCCCGCACTAGTCGCGCGTTGGCCCATTCCTCGATGTAGCCGTTTCCTCCGCGCACCTCCATGGCCTCGCCGGTGACCACCCGCGCGCGTTTGCAGACAAAGTGTTTGGCGATCGGTGTCAGTACCCTGATCAGTGCGCGCGCCTGTTCGTCGCCGCCGTCTGCTGCCTGAAGACACTGTGCGCTGTACGCGACCAGGGCCAGCGAAGCCTCGGCATCGAGTGCAAGGGGAAGAAGTGTCGCCCGCATCAGCGGCTGGTCGAAGAGCCTCTTACCGAACACGACTCGGCTCTTCGAATGTTCGACGGCTTCACGGACTGCTCGGCGCATGAGAGCGCTCGAACGCATCGCATTGGAGAGGCGAGACGTGTTGACCATTTCAGCCATCTGGCGGAACCCTCGATCGAGTTCACCGACCTGGAGTGCGTGCGCCCGGTTCAGCGTCACCTCGCCGCTCGGCATGGAACGCGTACCCAGCTTGTCCTTGAGACGATCGATCGTGAGGTTGTTGCGCTCGCCGGATCCCAAGGTCTTGGGCACCATGAACATTCCGACTCCACGCGTCGAACCATCCTGTCCGCCCGGGAATCTTGCGAGGGTGATGATCACATCGGCATCCGGGTTGGAGGCGAACCACTTCTTGCCCGTCAGAACCCATCCGTCGCCGTCGCGCTCGGCGCGTGTTTCGGTGCAGGCGATGTCGGTTCCTGCCTGAATCTCGGTCATGAACATCGCACCCGTCTTCGCCTGCTCGGGGTCCGTCGACGTCAACGCGTCGATCCAGGGCGCGAACACGGCCGGATCACCGAACATACGCAGGGTCCGCGCAGCAGCATCTGTCATCGACACCGGGCAGGCCAGCCCGAACTCGGCCTGCACGAAGATGTACGACGCGAGGTACTTCGCGAGTGGCGGATGCACGGAGTCCCATCCGTGCAACCCTTTTCGGTGCGACATGGCGGACAGGCCGTACTCGTTGTACGCCGCCCGGCACAGTTCCAGGTAGGCCGGGTGATAGGAAATCCGGTCGACGCGGTCACCGGCCTTGTCGAATTGCTGCAGCACCGGCGGGTTCTTGTCTGCGATGTCGGCAAGCTCGGACAAACGGCCGGCTGCATCTCGGCCCAGCCGGTCGAGCAATCCGTTCAACGTCTCTCGGTCCGCCCCGGCGGTCCATCTGTCCACTACCGCTGTCAGAGCGGGGTCGGTGTGTGCAAAGTTCATCAGTGGTCAACGCCTTTCAGGGTGGAAACATCGGTCATGTTCGAGGAGCTCGTCGATTCCAGCCCTTGCGCGTGCAGCGCACTCCTGCGCAACAAAGCAGTCATACAGACAAGGGAGAGAACGACATACACGAGCCCGAGAGCTACGACCGGCCAGATCGAGTTGGTTCGCGTCAGCAGATACTGGCTGACCATCGGGGCCGTTCCGGCAAAAACGGCGGTCGACAATTGGTACGACAGAGAGATGCCGGTATACCGAACATTGGTGGGGAAAACCTGCGCCAGGATGCCGGCCAACGCGGCGTAATACATTGCGTGAGGCGCCGTCGCGAGGACCATACCCAGAATCGCCAAGGGCACGGAACCCGTCTGAACCAGCACGAACATCAGTGGTAGGAGCACGATCTCCGGAAGCAGCATCCAACGGACCGCTTTCGACGGATCGATCCGCGTGGCCAGCACAGCGCCGAAAGGCTGTACGAGCGCCTGGGCTACCAGTGCGACGGTGATCACGAGGAGGAAGTCACTGCGCTCGAAGCCGAGATCCGTTGTCGCCCATGAGAGCGCAAAGGTTGTCTTGACGTACGTGATGGCAACACCGGCAACCACAGCGCCGACGCCGAGAGCAAGTTCGACGGGATGCGAACGCAACACTTCGACCAGCGGCATCCGTGTACGTTCCTGTGCCGCAACAGCCTTCTTCATCTCAGGTGTCTCGGAGATGTGCAACCTGATGTAGAGAGCGACGATCACCAAAGCTGCGGATCCGAGGAACGGCAGACGCCAACCCCACGACTCGAACACGGAATCCGACATCAACGTCAGGCCGAGGAAGGCCAGCGTCGCGAGCAGGTTGCCGACCGGTGAACCCTGCTGCGCAAACGCACCGTAGAGCACCTTTTTCTTCGGGGGAGCGAACTCGGTGGCGATCAATACGGCGCCACCCCATTCGCCGCCCATGGCAATGCCCTGGAGAACACGCAGTGCCACAAGCAGTATCGGTGCCCAGATCCCGATCTGGGAGTACGTAGGGAGGAGACCGCCACCGACAGTTCCCAACCCCATGAGCGCGAGGGTGATGATCACGGCGTTCTTGCGACCGAACTTGTCTCCGAAATGACCGAACACCACTCCGCCGACCGGACGAGCCACGAATCCCACGGCAAAAGTCGCGAAGGCTGCGAGTGTCCCCACCGCCGGCGACGCATCCGGGAAGAACAGCGGGCCGAGCACCAAGGCGGATGCGGTTCCGTAGATGTAGAAGTCGAACCATTCGATGGTCGTTCCGACAAACGCCGTGATTCCGGCCTTGCGTGCCTGTTTGGTGTTGTATTCAGGCGGATTGGTGTCTTGACCTGGGTGTTGATCCACGGTTCTCCCTGATTCTCGCGTCGGGCATCACCAAGGGATGCAATGTGAGGCGTGAATCACTATCGTCCGAAATCCATGTAGAGTCCAAGACTTAGTTCGACTTATTTATGTGGGAGAACCACATAATGAAACCCGGGAGGAGCGACGTGGAACTGCGTCAACTGCGCGCGTTTCTCGCAGTCGCCGACGAACTTCATTTCGGCCGGGCCGCCGAGCGACTCCACATCGGGCAGTCCCCGCTCAGCCAGACCATTCGGGCGCTCGAGCGTGAACTGGGCACCGACCTGTTCGTCCGGACCACCAGATCAGTGCAACTGACCGCCGCCGGCGAAGCCTTGGTCACGCCCGCACGGATCATCGAAGCGCAGATCGCCGTGGTACGAGAAATCGCATCGGCCGCGTCGACTGGCGAGACGGGCCGTGTCACAGTGGGTTTCGGCGGAACGGGCGGCTACACCGTCCTGTCGGCCCTCACACGGTCCTTGGCCGACTCCCATCCGGGAATCGAACTGGAACTACGGCCGCAGATGTACTCGGGTGAGGTGCTCGACGCTCTCCGACGCGGAGCACTGGACATGGGCATAGTCGGCCTGCCCATTCCGCGCGGATTCGAGACTCACACTGTGCGGGAGGAAACCTTGATGGTCGCGGTTCCTGCCAGGCATCACCTCGGTGCGCATGACTCGGTGTCACCGGAAGACCTGGCAACCGAGCGATTCGTGATGTATCCCGCCGAGCACGGCTCGGTGGTGCGCGATGCGACGTTGTCCGTGTGCGCCACAGCAGGTTTCACGCCCACCGTCGCGCACGAAGCCCCCGATCCGTACAGCCTGTTGGCCATGGTCGGAGCGGGGGTCGGGATCGCCGTCGTCGTGGAGTCGACGGCGCATCTGTCCATGGACGGGGTCGTGTACCTGCCGATCGCCGGGGCCACGCCCACGCTGAAAATCGCGATGGCATGGCGACCGAACAATCCGACGCCGGCAGTACACACCGTCACCAGGGTACTGAGGGAGCAGCCTTAGGCTCTCGCGAGAATTCCGGCGAAATCTGTTCCCACAGACAGAGTTCCGTACTCGTGACCACGGTCGGCACCGAGGCGAGCGGCAATGAACGCATCGGACGAGGCGGCCGGGGAGTGGCGCACCATGAGCGAAGCCTGCAGCGCCAACGCCATAGCCTCGACGACGGTCCGAGCGCGGAGCTGAGCGTCGGCGGGTGCCATCGTGGCGAGCTCACCGAGTTGGCGTCGTACCCGATCGAGGTGCTGATCGAGGACCGGGTTGTTGCCGCGGGCGAGGTTGATCTCGTGGTCGAAGGCGGCAACGGAGTCGGGTTCACGGGTCATCGCGCGCAGGACGTCGAGCGCGATGACGTTGCCCGACCCCTCCCACACGGCCATGACGGGCTGCTCACGGTAGCGACGGGCAAGCGGGAAGTCCTCGGTGTAACCGTTGCCGCCCAGGCACTCGAGGGCTTCGTAGGAGTGGTGCGGGCCGCGCTTGCAGATCCAGTACTTCGCAACAGCTGTCGCGAGTCGGCGGAACGCCTTTTCCTGCTCATTCGCGTCCTCGTCCTGCGCACGGGCCAATCGCAGTGCGGTGATGGTCGCGGCCTCGGATTCGAGAGCCAGGTCGGCGAGCACCGACGTCATTGCGGGCTGATCTGCCAGGACGGCACCGAAAGCGCTGCGGTGCCGTGCATGCCACACCGCTTCGGCCACCGACTGACGCATACCCGCCGTGCTGCCGAGAATGCAGTCGAGTCGCGTCTGGGACACCATTTCGATGATGGTCCGCACACCACGTCCCGGTTCGCCGATCATGGTGCCGACGGTGCCGTCGAGTTCGATCTCGGACGACGCGTTGGACTTGTTGCCCAGCTTGTTCTTCAGACGCTGGATGCGGAAGACGTTGCGTGTGCCGTCAGGCAGGATGCGGGGGAGAAGGAAGCAGGAAAGTCCCTCGCCGGCAGCACCTTCGGCCTGAGCGAGAACCAGGAAGGCGTCAGACATCGGCGCGGAGCAGAACCACTTGTGTCCGGTGAGGAGGTAGTCCGCACCCGGGCCGCCACGTCCGGCCGGCTTGGCGATGGTCGTGTTGGCTCGCACGTCGGAGCCACCCTGCTTTTCCGTCATCGACATTCCGAAGATCGCGGATGCCTTTCCGGGAGCAACCAACTCGGGGGTGTAACTCCGAGAAAGGGCACGCGGGGTCCAGATGGCGGCTACATCGGGTTGCAGCTCGAGCGAGGGGATCACAGCGTGCGTCATGGAGATCGGGCACGCGTGGCCCGGTTCGACCTGGGAGAACAGCATGAATGCCGCGGCCCGAGCCACGTTGGCACCCGGCTTGGGGTCAGCCCAGGCAGAGGTGTGAGCACCGTGCGCAACGGCGGCAGAGATGATCCGGTGATACGACGGATGGTATTCGACCTCGTCGATGCGGTTTCCCCAGCGATCGAAGGTCTTCAATTCGGGGATCACCGTGTTGGCCAGCTCGGCGTCGTGCTGGAACCCGGCACTGCCGACCAGTTCACCGATATCGGTGAGTTCACTGGTGGCCCAATCGGCGTCGTGACGCGCGACGCCTTCGGCCAGGACCGTATCGAGCAGGAACTCGTTGACGTCCGTGCGCGGTACCGACTGGTTGAGCACTGCATGGGTGCGATGCGGAGCCGGGTGGGTGACGGTCTTCTCGGAAATATCAGTCATGACAGGCCTTTCAGCTCGCTGCGCGGATGAGGTGCTTCTGGATCTTGCCGGTCGGTGTACGCGGAAGAATCGTCGCGAACACCACTTCACGCGGAATCTTGTAGCGCGCCAACTTGTCCGAGAGGTAGTCCTTGATGTCGTCGGCGCTGATGACATCCGGTTCACGCCAGACGACGTGCGCGACGACGGTCTCGCCCCATTCTTCGTTGGGTTTTCCGACAACGGCGACGTCGACGACGTCCGGGTGGCCGGAGATCACGTCCTCGACCTCCTTGGAGTAGACGTTCTCACCGCCCGTGATGATCATGTCCTTCGCGCGGTCGACGATGAAGAGGTAGCCGTCCGCATCCTTGCGCGCCAGATCGCCGGTGCGATACCAACCGCCGTCGGCAAATGCAGCCTTCGTGGCAGCGGGGTCGTCGAGGTACCCCTGCATGACGGTGTCGGCGCGCAGCCAGATCTCACCGATCTGATCGGGCTCCGCGTCGGTGCCGTCATCGGCAACCAGGCGCAGGTCGACGCCGGCCAGCGCGACGCGGCCGATCGAGCCCGCCTTGCTCAACTGCTCTTCGGGGTACAGCACGGTGCCCACTGGCCCGGTCTCGGTCATGCCGTAGACCTGCCGGAATTCGGTGGTGCCGTACGACTCCACCAGTCGCCGAGCGACATCCGCGCCGATCGGTCCCCCGCCGTACAACCACGCACGAACGCTTCCGAGGTTGTAGTCGGCAAAGTTCGGCACGAGGTTGAGTGCAGTGGTGTAGATGACCGGCGGGCCGAAGCAGAGGGTAATGCGTTGTTCCTGAACTGTTTCCAGGAATTTGACGGGATGGTACTCGCGCAGCAGCACGACGGTTCCGCCCATGTAGAGCGTGGACATGAACCAGTTGTTGAGCGGGGAAGCATGCCAGATCGGCACGGCCATGAGCAGTCGCTCGTCCCGAGTCGTCGACACGGCGAGGGCCGCGGTGACGGCAACACCGACGACGTTGCGGTGGCTGTGGACGCAGCCCTTGGGCGAGCCGGTAGTCCCCGAGGTGTAGAGGATTTCGGCCGGATCGTTCTCGTCGATGTCGATACCGTCAACGCCGTCCTGGCGGGTGATGGCGTCGTCGAAGAAGTCGAAACCGTCTGCGACAGAGTCCGTGCTGATCAGCTTGGCCGTTGTCTCCAGTCGACCGACAACCGGCGCCAACTCACCGTCGAAGACGCACACCGACACCTTCGCGTGTCCCAGCACGTAGGCAACTTCCGGAGTCTGCATCTTGTGGTTGATGGGGACCACGACGGCGCCCAAGCGCCAGGCACCGAGCATCGCGTACACGAATCCCGGAGTGTTGTAACACATCAGCGCGACGCGGTCGCCCGGCTGCACGCCCAGCGACTGCAAATAGCCTGCGGCGCGTCGACTTCCGTCCTGAACCTGGGAGTACGTGTGATCGTGACCGTCGAATATCAGGAAGGGTTTGTCCGGGGTCTTGGTGACGTTGCTGTCGAATACGCGAACGATATTCATCGAAGTCCTTGTCGGAGAATCACGCTCGAAGAGAGTTCATTCCATCGAGCTGTTGAGTACGGCGTCGGGTATCTGGAGGGTGGCGAAGATGACGGCAACCGCCTCCTCGAGGGAGTAGCCGAAGCTCTCGCCGGTGGCAGTCTTCTGGATGACGAGGCCGAAGATCGCAGACCAGAAGGCCTTGGACTCGACGTCGATGCCCGCGCGCAGCTGCCAGCCGGTGCGGATCAAGGTACGGAGGAGGGCGGTTTCGCCCGAGGAGTGCAGAGTGCGAAGCGTTTCGGAGATCAGGTCGCGGAGTTCACCACGACGACCCGTCATCATCATCGCTTCCACGAAGAGTTCGACGCTGGGAGCGCCCGAGCCCAGGAGGGATCCGACCAGCTTCTCGGTGTAATCGCCGACCGTGTCGGCGTCGGCGGCATCGACCTCGGCACGCTTGCCTGCGCGCAGAACGGCCGCGCACGCCACCTCGACGAAGAGCTTTTCTTTGGAGCCGTAGTAGTAGGTCACCTGGTTGGGATGGGCGCCGGCGGCCGTGCAGATCTGCGCGATGGAGACGCTGTCGCCGTGCTCGAGGAACAGCTCGGTTGCGGCGTTGAACAGCGCCATGCGCGTCTGCTTGCCCGACTCACGCGTCGCGCGCGCTGCGGGAACTGCCTCGGTGGCCATCACGAACTCCTACTTGTTTGTACGACAAACAATAACTCGGCGTTGTTTGTATGGCAAACAATTTCTTCCCGACGCGATGACATGTCGACTTCTATCGACATGTCTGATGTGCGGGATTACTCTCTGAACATCGAGCACCCGAGAACTTCGGCTTTTCTGCGAGGAGGCGCCCTGCAATGCTCGCGCGATCCGGCTTCTCCCTGCCCACACGCACGACTCTCACGGGCGACTGGGCAGATTTGTTGCGCGAGCATTTTGTCGCGCTCGACGTATCCGATATCGGAGACGGCGATCGATTCAGCGGGGCCGTCCACTCGGCCCAACTCGCACACGTTCGGGTATCCGCAGTTCAATCGATGGAACAACGAATAGTCCGTAGCAACAGCCTCATCAAAAGCGACGGCGCGGACTATCTGCAGATCGGGATGATCCGCCGCGGTAGCGCGGTAGTGCGCCAAGACGACCGCGAATGCGTCCTGCGACGTGGCGACTACGTCCTGTACGACACCACGCGCCCCTTCGATTGGCAGATCGAGGGACACGCATACGACGGCATCTGGGGACTCGAGGTGTTCACCTGGCCACGGTCGTACCTGTCGCTCAGCGACGCGGAGGTCACGAGCCTGACCGCCATCGCCTTCGACGGACACGCGGGCCTGAGTGGCCTGCTCGGTCGCTTTCTTCACGATCTTGCCTCCGTCCGCATGACGTCCGACGCAAGCGGAGACGAAGAGGAAGTCGTCAACGAGATCGGCAACCTGGTCAAGTCCGTTCTTCACACAACTGCGCGACCGATCACCTCGCGGCGAACCAGCCTCTACGAATCCGCCCTGTCGGTCATAGACGCCCGCATCGCAGACCCGGCCCTGTCTCCGGTGGACATCGCGGGATCGGTCAAAGTCTCCATTCGGCAGTTGCACCGAGCCTTCGCCGAACACGGCACGACGGTGTCACGGTCGATTCGCAGCCGTCGACTCGACGGTTGCCGTCGTGAGATCGTGCAACGACACGGAGTAGAGCGGTCGCTGACCCAGATTTCTCACCGCTGGGGATTCACCGACCTGGCCGCCTTCAGTCGAGCCTTCAAGGCGGAATTCGGGATCAGCCCGCGGCGGTACCGGTCGCAAGCAGCGGCCCCCACAAGTACTACCCGCTGATCTGTAACATCTTCGGACACTTACCCATTGAACATGGTGTTCAAAATTTTCTGTCGCCGAAGCGTATCCACAATTCTTGGCACGGTAGGCCAAGCATCGGGCGCTGACGGCCAAGTTTGCCCGGCTGAGCGGGCGTAGATTTTCGGCACGGCGTTGCCAAGTGCCAGGCACCCGATTCGACCACCTACATCACAGGGAGCACTCATGGAATCTGCAATCGGCGAACACCTTCAATGCCCGCGCACTCTGACCAGGCGGGTCCCGGATACCTATACGCCACCGTTTCCCATGTGGGTCGGGCGCGCAGACGACACATTGCACCAGGTCGTGATGGGCTATCTCGGCGTGCAGTTCCGCGGCGAGGATCAGCGCCCGGCAGCACTGCGGGCGATGCGGGATATCGTCGCCGGCTTCGACTTGCCGGACGGACCGGCACACCACGATCTCACCCATCACATCGACAACCAGGGCTACGAGAACCTGATCGTGGTCGGTTACTGGAAAGATGTTTCTTCCCAACATCGTTGGAGCACATCACCTCCAGTGTCCTCCTGGTGGGAGTCCGAAGACCGCCTGTCGGACGGATTGGGGTTCTTCCGCGAGATCGTGGCACCGAGAGCCGAACAATTCGAAACGCTCTACGCGTTCCAAGACGACCTCCCCGGGGTGGGAGCTGTCATGGACGGTGTCAGCGGCGAAATCAACGAGCACGGCTACTGGGGTTCGATGCGCGAGCGGTTTCCGATCTCCCAAACCGACTGGATGCAGGCCTCGGGCGAACTGCGGGTCGTCGCCGGTGACCCCGCCGTAGGTGGACGCGTAGTAGTGCGGGGACACGACAACATCGCACTGATCAGGTCCGGGCAGGACTGGGCCGACGCGGAAGCAGACGAGCGCAGCCTCTACCTGGACGAAATCCTGCCCACTCTTCAATCGGGCATGGACTTCCTCCGCGACAACGGCCCGGCCGTCGGGTGCTACAGCAACCGATTCGTACGCAATATCGACATCGACGGAAACTTCCTCGACTTGAGCTACAACATCGGCCACTGGGCCTCCCTCGACCAACTCGAACGGTGGTCGGAATCCCACCCGACCCATCTACGGATCTTCACGACGTTCTTCCGGGTGGCCGAGGGCCTGTCGAAATTGCGTCTCTACCATGAGGTCTCGGTATTCGATGCCGCCGATCAGCTCTACGAGTACATCAATTGCCATCCCGGGACCGGAATGCTGCGCGACGCGGTGATCACCGCCGAGCACTGACCGAAGTCGCCGGCAATCTTCGGCCACATTCTTTCCCTCGGAGGCAACTCGAGATATGTTGACGGGTGTCGACATATCTCAGTAGAGACCATCGAGGAAGCGCGGACAGCAGACAGTGACTACTCAACGAAACGAAGAGTTGGCGTTTGCTGTGCTGGCCGACCAAGTGCGTCGACAGATTCTCGACACGCTGGCTACCCACGGCGAGTGCAACGCGGGCTTCATCAGCGATCAAATTTCGACGGTCGGTCGCACCACGGTATCCACACATCTCAAGGCGCTGCGGTTGTCCGGCGTGATCGTCGAACGGCGTCAAGGACGTCATCGCCTGTTCTCGATAGATCCATCGGGGCCCGCCAACGATGCACTCCAGTTCCTGCGCGACGTCCTCGGGCGAGCGCTGGAAGCAGGTTCGAACGCCTCCGAGTTGCCGGCCACTGCGACTGAGGATTCAGACGTCGCATCGGTGCGTCGCCGAGCGTGAGGCCCTGTTGAGCCCCAGCACCTATTTCAGGCAGGAAGTAGAACGTGCCAGGTCTCTCCGTAACGGCACAGATCGTGACGACCGACCCACCAGGGTCAGCCTTCGAGCGCCTCGAAACGGGGCAACTGCTCGAACTCGAATGTGAGCAACTGACGGTCGGGGCCGCTGCCGCCATCTCCCTTCCCGTCGGCGACGGCGCACGCGCAGATCCAGTCGGAATGCCGATCACGCTGTTGGGATACGTCGCCGGCGTGAAGCGGGGCCGATCGGTCGTGATCGTGCACCACCAACCGTGGCGCGGCCGCCTGACGATCCGGTTCTTTCCCGACGGCGCCGGGACCCGGATCGTTCTCGAGTCCAGCCTCGATCAGGACGGCATTTCCTGGCTTGCCAACAAGCGCGGATTCGCTCCACCCGAACCTCCGCGTTCCGACCGACATCGGATCGGGCTGCTGGTCAGCAAATCCGGCCCGGCAGCTGTATTCGCCCAGGCGACAGAAACACTCGCAGCACTGGCCGTGGAAGAAATCAACGCCGACGGAGGCATCGGCGGCGTTCTCGTCGACTTGGTGATCGGCGATGACGCTTCCGACTCGGCGGCCGGAGCGGCGACCGCACTGCGATTGGTGAAAAGCGGATGTCGCGCCGTTTTCGCGTGCGTGACATCGTCGACCTTCAATGCCGCTGCATCTGCATTGCAGAACACCGGTGTGCTGTTGGTGCACACAGTTCTCAACGAGGGAGGTCGATCGCGTCCGGGAGTCCTTCGATTGGGTGAGCGCCCACTCGACCAGACGCGAGCGGGTATACCCGCAATGATGTCCGAGACCGGTTCTCGCACTTGGTTCCTGGTCGGCCAGCAGTATTCGTGGTCGTTCGGTGCGCATTGGGCGGCCCGGCGTGTGATCGCCGAATCCACAGGTTCGGTGGCCGGCGAAGTCTACGTACCGTTGGGGACAACCGACTTCTCACGCATCATCGAGTCGATAGCCGACTCCGGGGCCGAACTGATTCTTTCCACCCTGGTGGGCCATGACGAGGTCTTCTTCGAACGACAATGCGCCCAGCACGGACTGCGGGCCACCACGCGGACGTTTGCATTGGTCCTCGACGAGGCCACTCAGCAGCTCATCGGCAATTCCGATGCCGACGGAGTCTGGGCGGCATTCGGCTACTTTCAATCCGCAGCCGGCGATCACGACCTCGAAAAGCGATACAGCGCGAGCTCGAACGAACTCCTGCCTCCGCTCAGTTCCCTGTCGGAGACAACGTACGAAGCGATCGTCGCTTACGCACGCGCCGTCGAACGAACGTCGGCAGGCGATCCGGAAACAGTACTTCGGCAGCTTGTCACGACATCGAAAAGCTCTACGAACAACGGTGTTCCACTGCATCGACCGATTCTGCTCGCTGAATCACGCCGTGGGCGCCTGTACCCCCGCTCTCTCTGAGCGCGCGTAACCCGAACTTAACGAGTCAATATGTCGATACCTATTGACGCAATTATGGATCCGGCCCTAGTCTGAAAGACAAGTGAAGCCGATCACATCAGGAGCACACTTCTCATGGCGACAATCCGACCTGACGACAATGCAATAGACACCGCCGCAAGGCATTACGGCATCACTCTCGACCAATCAGCCCGGCTCGAGTGGCCGGCACTGATCGACGGAGCACTGGGCTCCTACGACGTCGTCGACCAGTTGTACGCCGACGAGGCAACCCCGCCGACCACGTCACGTGAGCACACGGTGCCAACAGCGAGCGAAAATCCTTTGAGCGCTTGGTATGTGACCACAAGCATCCCGCCGACGTCGGACGGCGTTCTGACCGGCCGACGCGTGGCGATCAAGGACAACGTGACCGTGGCCGGAGTTCCGATGATGAACGGGTCTCGGACAGTAGAGGGGTTCACTCCGTCTCGCGACGCGACTGTGGTCACTCGACTACTGGCGGCCGGTGCAACCGTCGCGGGCAAAGCTGTGTGTGAGGACCTGTGTTTCTCCGGTTCGAGCTTCACACCGGCAAGCGGACCGGTCCGCAATCCATGGGACCCACAGCGTGAAGCAGGTGGATCATCCGGTGGCAGTGCGGCTCTCGTCGCAAACGGTGACGTCGATTTTGCCATCGGCGGGGATCAGGGCGGATCGATCCGGATCCCGGCGGCATTCTGCGGCGTCGTCGGACACAAGCCGACGTTCGGGCTCGTCCCGTATACCGGGGCATTTCCCATCGAGCGAACAATCGACCATCTCGGCCCGATCACACGCACGGTCCACGATGCTGCACTGATGCTCTCGGTCATCGCCGGTCGCGACGGTAACGACCCACGCCAAGCCGACAGCGTCGAAGCAGGTGACTATCTGTCCACCCTCGACTCCGATGTGGATGGTCTGCGAATCGGGATCGTTCGAGAAGGTTTCGGGCACGCGGTCTCACAGCCCGAGGTCGACGACGCAGTCCGCGCAGCGGCACACAGTCTGGCCGAAATCGGTTGCACGGTAGAGGAAGTAAACATCCCGTGGCACCTACATGCTTTCCACATCTGGAACGTGATCGCCACGGACGGTGGTGCCTACCAGATGTTGGACGGCAACGGATACGGCATGAACGCCGAAGGTTTGTACGATCCGGAACTGATGGCACACTTTGCTTCTCGACGCCTTCAGCACGCCGACGCTCTGTCCGAAACCGTCAAACTGGTGGCTCTGACCGGCCACCACGGCATCACCACCCTCGGCGGCGCGAGCTACGGCAAAGCCCGGAACCTCGTACCGCTCGCCCGCGCCGCCTACGACACTGCCTTGAGACAATTCGACGTCCTGGTGATGCCCACACTGCCCTACGTCGCATCCGAATTGCCGGCGAACGACGTGGATCGTGCAACCTTCATCACGAAAGCTCTCGGGATGATCGCCAACACAGCACCGTTCGACGTGACCGGACATCCGTCCCTGTCCGTTCCCGCCGGCCTGGTGAACGGGCTTCCGGTCGGAATGATGATCACCGGCAAGACCTTCGACGATGCGACGGTCCTCCGGGTCGGGCGCGCATTCGAAAAGCTTCGCGGCGCGTTTCCGACGCCTGCCGACCACATCTCCGACTCTGCACCACAACTCAGCCTCACCTAGTTCTGTATCCGCACTTGCACAACAAATTCCACCGATTCACACATGATCAGCCCGCATAGAAAAGGTGAACCAGATGTCAGTAACGATCGACCACACAACGGAGAACGCCGCACCGGCCCAGGCGCCGGTCTCCGACCGGGCGTGGGCCCTGTTCCGCGCACTCGACGGTAAGGGATTGGTACCCGACGGTTACGTCGAGGGATGGAAGAAGACCTTCGAGGAGGACTTCAGTCCAAGGCGCGGAGCGGAATTGGTCGCGCGGGCGTGGACCGACCCCGAGTTCCGGCAGTTGCTTCTCACCGACGGTACCGCCGCGGTTGCCCAGTACGGATATCTGGGCCCCCAGGGCGAGTACATCGTGGCAGTCGAAGACACCCCGACCCTCAAGAACGTGATCGTGTGCTCGTTGTGTTCATGCACCGCGTGGCCCATTCTCGGCCTGCCCCCTACCTGGTACAAGAGTTTCGAATACCGTGCGCGAGTGGTGCGTGAGCCACGGAAGGTTCTCTCCGAGATGGGAACCGAGATCGCGTCGGACGTCGAGATCCGCGTCTACGACACCACCGCCGAAACTCGCTACATGGTTCTCCCGCAACGTC
Source organism: Rhodococcus sp. IEGM 1306 (assembly GCF_036541985.1). Lineage (NCBI taxonomy): Bacteria > Bacillati > Actinomycetota > Actinomycetes > Mycobacteriales > Nocardiaceae > Rhodococcus > Rhodococcus sp. IEGM 1306. The sequence continues at coordinate 93,256 of NZ_JAZHFF010000009.1, read as the reverse complement.
CCGCAGGCACCGAAGGCTGGAGCCAGGAACAGCTTCAAGAGATCGTCACCAAGGACTGCCTGATCGGCGTCGCAGTCCCGCAGGTCCCCACCGTCTGATCACCCCGACAAGAAAGAAGCACACCATGGATGGAGTACACGATCTTGCCGGAGTTCAAGGCTTCGGCAAAGTCCCGCATACCGTCAACGCCGACATCGGCCCCACCTTCCACGCCGAGTGGGAACACCTGCCGTACAGCCTGATGTTCGCCGGTGTCGCCGAACTCGGGGCATTCAGCGTCGACGAAGTTCGATACGTCGTCGAGCGGATGGAACCACGCCACTACATGATGACCCCGTACTACGAGAGGTACGTCATCGGCGTCGCGACACTGATGGTCGAAAAGGGAATCCTGACGCAGGAAGAACTCGAAAGCCTTGCAGGGGGACCGTTCCCACTGTCGCGGCCCAGCGAATCCGAAGGGCGTCCGGCACCCGTCGAGACGACCACCTTCGAAATCGGTCAGCGAGTACGCGTGCGCGACGAGTACGTTCCGGGGCATATTCGAATGCCTGCGTACTGCCGCGGACGAGTGGGAACCATCTCTCATCGGACTAGCGAGAAGTGGCCGTTTCCCGACGCAATCGGCCACGGGCGCAACGACGCCGGCGAAGAACCGACGTACCACGTGAAGTTCGCCGCCGAGGAATTGTTCGGTAGCGACACCGACGGCGGCAGCGTCGTAGTCGACCTTTTCGAGGGTTACCTCGAGCCTGCGGCCTGATCGTCCAACATTCCGGGCTGCGGTCACGCGATCACAGCGTTTCGCGTGACCGCCGCCTGATCACAGCAATTCTCTCATTCGGAAGGACACTGGAAATCATGGTCGACACACGACTTCCGGTCACGGTGCTGTCAGGTTTCCTGGGCGCCGGGAAGACGACACTACTCAACGAGATCCTGCGAAATCGAGAGGGTCGGCGGGTCGCGGTGATCGTCAACGACATGAGCGAAATCAACATCGACAGTGCAGAAGTCGAGCGTGAGATCTCGCTCAGTCGCTCCGAAGAGAAACTGGTCGAGATGACCAACGGCTGCATCTGCTGCACTCTGCGAGAGGATCTTCTTTCCGAGATCAGTGCCTTGGCCGCCGATGGCCGATTCGACTACCTACTCATCGAATCTTCGGGCATCTCCGAACCGCTGCCTGTCGCAGAGACGTTCACATTCATCGATACCGACGGCCACGCCCTCGCCGACGTCGCCCGACTCGACACCATGGTCACCGTCGTCGACGGCCACAGTTTTCTGCGCGACTACACGGCTGGTGGCCGCGTCGAAGCCGATGCCCCGGAAGACGAACGAGACATCGCGGATCTGCTTGTCGATCAGATCGAATTTGCCGACGTCATCCTGGTGAGCAAGGCCGATCTCGTCTCGCACCAGCACCTGGTCGAATTGATCGCAGTCCTGCGCTCTTTGAACGCATCCGCTGCGATAGTTCCGATGACGCTCGGTCGCATCCCACTCGACACGATTCTCGACACCGGTTTGTTCTCACTCGAAAAGGCTGCACAGGCCCCCGGATGGTTACAAGAACTCCAAGGTGAACACATCCCCGAAACCGAAGAGTACGGAATCGGTTCGGTGGTGTACCGCGAGCGCGCACCCTTCCACCCCCAACGGCTGCATGATTTCCTCAGCAGCGAGTGGACCAACGGAAAGTTACTTCGGGCCAAGGGCTACTACTGGAATGCCGGCCGGTTCACCGAGATCGGGAGTATTTCTCAGGCCGGTCATCTCATTCGCCACGGATACGTCGGCCGTTGGTGGAAGTTTCTACCCCGTGACGAGTGGCCGGCCGACGATTACCGTCGTGACGGAATCCTCGACAAGTGGGAAGAACCCGTCGGAGACTGCCGACAAGAACTCGTCTTCATCGGCCAAGCCATCGACCCGTCTCGACTGCACCGAGAACTCGACGCGTGTCTACTCACCACAGCCGAGATCGAACTCGGGCCAGACGTGTGGACCACCTGGAGCGACCCCCTGGGCGTCGGCTATACCGACCAGACCGTTTGATATTGGTCCGGTTTGCCGTAAGTTGTGCGCAATGGGGGTATCACGCAACCGAACTCGGGCGTTGTTGATCGTCGCGGCGATCGCAGCCGGGACCGTGGCCGCGGTGACGCCGGCGGGGGCCACCTGGACAGTCGCGCCGATGTGCGGCGAGTGGCGGGTCGAAACCGTAGCGCAAGGGTTGGAACAGCTCGAAAACCTCGAGCCCGATGACAACGGCGGGTTCTACCTCTCCGGCGAGTCGAAGATCTATCACGTCGACGCCGCAGGACAGGTACGAACTGTCCTCGACGACATGGCTGCCCCTGGCGGTTTGCAACTCGACGGTTCGAGGCTGTCCTTCCTCACCAGACAGGACGGCAAGCTGTGGCACCTGGACACCTCGACGGATCAGCTGTCCGCACCCGTCGACTTCGCGGGCAACGGCCTGCTCCGGCTTCCCGACGGCGATCTGCTGACCACGTGGGTCGGAACAGAAGGAGGTCCGCCAAAGGGCGTCTCGCGCTATCTGCACGACTCCGGAGCCGTCGTTCCCAATTGGTCGACAGTGCCGCGTTCGGAGGGACTCGCGCTCAGTCCGGATCATCGAGCCGTGTACACCGATGACCTGTTCACCGGTCAGATCATTCGAGTGCCCTTGGATACCCCTGACGCGTGGACAGTTGTAGCGACGGTCCCGAGCCTGATACCCGGACTCGACGATCTGACCATGTCGCAGGATGGAATGCTCTACGCCGCTGCTCACGTCGAAGGCTCGATCTATCGCGTACACCCTGAAACCGGCACTTCCTGCGTCGTCGCTTCGGGTCTGTCGAATGGGTGGAACGGGCCGAGTTCCGTGCGTATCGGACAGGACGGCGACGGCTGGGCGCTCTACGTCACCGGCTTCGACGGAACGCTGCGTCGCCTGGTACCTCCGTCGGGCGTCGAACTCGCACCCGTCCGCTGACGCCGATCTCTTCGGCACGAGATTCCCCGACCTGGCGATACTTAAAATCACGCTGATTTGAAGGCATGCCCGCAGCGCAACGGCCCCTTGTCCGAAAACTGTCAACAGTTCTACACGGAGAAATGGCTACCCTTAGGTTTACGCTGCACGCATGTTTTCTTCCGTCGCAGCGAAGATCCGCCTGGTGGTGGCACTGCTCCTCACTGCCCTCCTGGCGCTGACTCTGTCATCGTGCTCGAGTGGCTCGGATTCGTCGGCAGCCCCCACAGACCTGTGTGCACCTCCAGGAGTGGGAGCTGCAACCGCGGCGCCCACCAATCTGGACGCGGCAGCGGGTGCGGGCGCCGAAGACCGCTACACCACGGCCACCGTCACCCCGGTCGATCAGATCGACACCTCGAAGCTGAATCTGATCAAACCCGGGGTCATCACGGTCGGCACGCTCGGTGACGCGCCCCCGAGCATCTGCGTCAACTCCGAGAATCAGTACACCGGATACGACAACGAGCTGCTGAAGGCCGTCGCGGACAAGCTGGGCCTGAAGGTCGAGTTCGTCGGCACCGAGTTCGCCGGGCTTCTCGCCCAGGTTGCCGGTCGACGCTTCGACGTCGGCTCGTCGTCCATCACCACCACGGACGACCGTCGCAACACCGTCGGCTTCACCAACGGTTACGACTTCGGATACTTCTCCCTCGTCGTGCCTAACGGCAGCCCGATCACCGGCTTCGGAGACCTGGACGCATCAAAGCGCATCGGCGTCGTACAGGGAACCGTGCAGGACGACTACGTCGTGAACACGCTCAAGCTCGATCCCGTGAAGTTTCCCGACTACGCCACGGCGTACGCGAACCTCAAGTCCGGACAGATCGACGCCTGGGTAGCTCCGTCTCAGCAGGCCGAAGGTGCAATCGCTCCCGGTGATCCGACCTCGATCATCCAGAACACCTTCTCGGTCAACAACTTCGTCGGCTGGGCGGTGAACAAGGAAAACCAGCCCCTGATCGACGCCCTCAACTCCGGCCTCGACGCAGTCATCGACGACGGAACCTGGTCTCAGCTGTACGCCGACTGGGTACCGCGCCAACTCCCTGAAGGCTGGAAGCCCGGATCCAAGGCCGCGGCCACTCCGGAACTGCCCGACTTCGCAGCCATTGCCGCGGAAAACGCAGCAAACGGCGACGGTGGCGATACCGCGTCGTACCAACCGAAGTCGACGCTCGAACAGCTCAAGGACACGTTCTTCGACTGGGATCTGTACAAGAAGGCATTCCCCGATCTCCTCAAGACCGGTCTTCCCAACACCCTGATCCTTGCGCTCGCGTCCGGCATCATCGGCACGATCCTCGGCATGCTGCTCGCTGTCGCCGGTATCTCGCGCACCCGTTGGCTGCGCTGGCCGGCCCGCGTCTACACCGATATCTTCCGTGGCCTGCCCGCAGTCGTCATCATCTTGATCATCGGGCTCGGCGTCGGACCGATCGTCAAGGGAATCACCGGTAGCAATCCGTACTGGCTCGGTGTCGCGGCGCTGTCACTGCTCGCGTCGGCATACATCGGTGAGATCTTCAGATCCGGAATCCAGAGCGTCGAGTCCGGGCAGCTCGAAGCCTCCCGTGCCCTCGGCTTCAGCTACCGAAAGTCCATGTCGCTGGTCGTCATCCCGCAGGGAGTACGACGCGTTCTGCCGGCGTTGATGAACCAGTTCATCTCGCTGATCAAGGACTCGTCGCTGATCTACTTCCTCGGTCTGCTCGTCACCCAGCGGGAGCTCTTTGCCGTCGGACGCGATCTCAACGCCCAGACCGGCAGCCTGTCCCCGCTCGTTGCGGCAGGCTTGTTCTACCTTGCTCTGACCATCCCGCTGACGCACCTCGTCAACTACATCGACAACCGACTCCGGACCGGACGCGCCGACACTTCAGGCACGTTGGATCCGCTCGAGCAGGCCATCGTCGTGGAAAGGGGCTGAGGACATGACCACCAGCTCTGAACTGAAGTCCGTGTCGCTCACCGGCAAGGACCTGCATCTGTCCTTCGGCACCAACAAGGTGCTTCGCGGCGTCAACCTGCACGTCGACGCCGGAAACACCGTCACCGTCATCGGGCCCTCCGGTTCGGGCAAGTCGACGCTCCTGCGCGTGCTGAACCGTCTGCACGAGCCCGAGCAGGGTGACGTGCTGCTCGACGGGAAGTCCGTCCTGAAGGACAACCCCGACGAGCTACGCCAGCGGATCGGCATGGTGTTCCAGCACTTCAACCTGTTCCCACACAAGACCGTCGCCGAGAACATCGCACTCGGGCCGAACAAGCTCAAGGGTTTGTCGAAGGAGCAAGCTCGGGCGCTCGCGCTCGAGCAGCTGGATCTGGTGGGGCTCAGGGAGAAGGCCGACTCGCGGCCCGGCAACCTTTCCGGCGGTCAGCAGCAGCGCGTCGCCATTGCCCGCGCCCTGGCGATGAAGCCCGAGGTCATGTTCTTCGACGAGGCGACGTCAGCTCTCGACCCCGAACTGGTCAAGGGTGTTCTGGCATTGATGGCCGATCTCGCGAAGTCCGGCATGACCATGGTCGTCGTGACGCACGAAATGGGTTTCGCGCGTTCCGTTTCCGACAAGGTGCTGTTCATGGATCGCGGTGCCGTTGTCGAAACCGGTACTCCGGAACAGCTTTTCGACGATCCCGAAACAGATCGACTGCAAGCGTTCCTCTCACAGGTTCTCTGACTCAGGGGCGCTTGCAGGAGATCGACGGGCGTTGATCCTGGACGCCTGAAGCATCAGATGGTCGCGTTCGGCGAGGTTGGATGCCTTGTGCGCTGCATCGGCATACAACCTCGCCGCCGACTCCAGGTCTCCGTCGCGTTCACGCAGATAGGCCTCGACTGCGGCATGGCGTGGAAGTGAATCGCCCAGCGCTGCAAGAGCTGCCAATCCGGCGCGTGGTCCGTCTGCCTCGCCGACGGCCACCGCTCGGTTGAGCCGGACGATCGGGCTGTCGGTCAAGGCTGCGAGTTCGTCGTACCACTCCACGATCTGCACCCAGTCGGTCTCGTCTGCTGTGAGAGCGTCGGCATGGAGTGCAGCAATGGCGGCCTGGGCCTGGAACTCACCGAGCCGGTCGCGGGCGAGAGCTGACTGGAGGATTGCGACTCCTTCGGCAATCGAATCGGTGTCCCACCGGCTGCGATCCTGCTCGGCTAGCGGAACCAGACTGCCGTCCGCGGCAGTTCGCGCGGCTCGACGAGCGTGATGGAGCAGCATCAGTGCGAGCAACCCTGCGACTTCGGGGTGATCGATCGCGGCCGCCAACTGCCGGGTGAGCCGGATGGCCTCGGCAGCCAGGTCGACGTCGCCGGAGTACCCCTCGTTGAAGACCAGATAGAGGACACGCAGGACGGTGGCGACATCGCCGGGTTGCTCGAACCGGACGCCGGAGACCGTGCGCTTGGCTCGGCTGATGCGCTGAGCCATAGTCGCCTCGGGCACCAGGTAGGCCTGCGCAATCTGGCGGGTGGTCAGCCCGCCGACAGCGCGCAGCGTGAGTGCGACGGCGGACGACGGCGTCAACGACGGGTGCGCGCACAAAAAGTAGAGCTGGAGTGTGTCGTCCACGCCCGGCACCGACCCGCTGACCGGCCGCTCGCCTGGCTGCTCGTCCGCCAGAAACTCCCGCTTGCGACGAGCCGCATCCGAACGGATCCCGTCGAGGAACCGCCGCCAGGCCACCGTGACCAGCCAGCCCTTCGGGTCCCGCGGCGGGTTGTCCGGCCAGACCCTGACCGCCTCGAGCAGAGCGTCCTGCACGGCGTCCTCGGCCGACGCGAAATCTGCTCCGCGGCGGACGAGGATGCCGAGCACGCTCGGAGTCAGACTCCGAAGCAGGGCGTCGTCCATGACAGGTTTCAGTCCGTGATGGTCGGCGGCTCGGTCAGGAACGGGCGCAGTTCGAGCCATTCGTGAATCGGCTTCCCGCCTGCGCCGGGCGCGGCCGAGAGCTCGCCGGCCAATTGGACGGCACGGTCGTAGTTGTCGACGTCGATCACCATCCAGCCGGCAATGAGGTCCTTGGTTTCCGCGAACGGACCGTCGGTGACCGGCGGGCGACCCTCACCGTCGTACCGGACAAAAGTGCCCTCAGGAGCGAGAGCCTGACCGTCGACGAACTCGCCCGCCTTCTCGAGCCGATCCGCGAAGTCCTGCATGTACTTCACGTGGGCCGTGATCTCTTCCGGTGTCCACTGGTCCATCGGCACGTCGTTGACTGCAGCCGGAGCGCCGCGGTAGTGCTTGAGCAGCAAGTACTTGGCCATCGTGAATCTCCTCTGTGTCGGTGCCACCCATTCTGGTCGCACTTCACTACAGGGACGAAGCAAGTCGGGGATTCTCGACATTGCGGGGCCTTCGGCCCTGTGCGCCTTTTTGGTAGTGCCCGCAACCAGAAAGGCGCACGGGGCCGGAGGCCCTAAATCCACCCCTGCCGGCGGGCGATCACTGCAGCTTCGTGCCGATTGGCTGCACCGAGTTTGGTGACAGCTGACGACAGATAGTTCCGGGTGGTTCCCGCCGAGAGGTGTGCCCGGGAAGCGATCTGCTCGATGGATGCTCCGTCGGCCGCGTACTCGAGTACGTCCGCTTCGCGCGGAGTAAGCGGTGAGTCGCCGGCGCCGATTGCCTCGGCAGCCAACGACGGATCGACGTACCGCCCGCCCGCGTGGACGCTGCGGACCACCTCGGCGAGCGTCGCCGCAGGCGTCGTCTTCGGCAGAAATCCTCGGACGCCTGCTGACAGTGCCTTCTTCAGATACCCGGGACGCCCGTGGCTCGTCACGATGATCGAGACGCACCCCGAGACCGTCTGCGCAATCTGTTGCGCCGTCTCGATGCCGTCGATACCTGCCATTTGAAGGTCGAGCACGGCTACGTCAGGTTGATGTTTTGCAGCAGCGACCACGGCATCCTCGCCGGATTCGGCTTCCGCGACGACAACGATGTCGTCCTCGAGCGACAACATCATGGCCAGAGCCGAGCGGATCAGGTTCTCGTCGTCGGCCAGCAGTACCTTGATCGGCTCGGTCACCGAGACTCCTTCGTTCGGGACGGAAAGTGGGCGGTGAGGGTGAAGCGATCTTCGTCCTGCACGGTTTCGACAATTCCTCCGACGGCGCCGACGCGCTCGCGCAATCCGTTCAGGCCGGTTCCGTTGTTCGGCTCTGCGATCCGTGCGCCGTCGTTGGCGATCACGACGCCGTCCGCGAACACCTCGATGCTGCAATTCTCGGCACTCGAGTGCCGGAGAATGTTGGTCACTCCTTCGCGGACGACCCAGGCGGCAGCTTCGGCCAGTTCCACCGGCAGCTGATCTGCCGATCCACGTATCGCGGTGGAGATTCCGGCGGCCTCGAGCAGAGACTGCGCACCGGCCAGCTCGGACGCCAAGGCGATGGACCGGTATCCCCGAACCAACTCGCGCGCTTCGTCGAGTGAATCTTGCGCAAGTTCGCGTACTTCGTCCATCTGCGCGGCGGCACGATCGTCGCCGCGTCGTGAAAGAGTAGCTGCAAGTTCACTTTTCACCGCAATTGCAGACAGTGCCCGCCCGACGACGTCATGGAGGTCGCGTGAAAATCGCAACCGTTCCTCGGCGACGGACAGAGCGGCAGCGGCTCCGCGTGCCTCGTCCAATTCGGTGACCATCCGCAGCAGCCACACCGACATGTAGACGGTCAGCCCCATGAAGGCGGCGACGATTCCGACAGACACGCCGCTTTCCGGACCCGCAAGCAGTCCCAGTACAACCCCGGCGGCCACCGAGCCCACGATCAGCCAGCGCAACGACGTCAACCCCGCAAGGGGCACGACAAGGATTGCCGCCAGCCAGAAGTACGGGCCGTTCTCGCCATTGCTTCCCAAGGCAATTCCCGCCGAGCAGAACGCCGACAACGTCATCACGGCAAGAGGAATCTGGACGGGCTTGGCCACGACTCCGCCCAGATCAGGCATCCGAGACACGGCGATGACGCACGCAACGGCACTGATTCCGAGGAAGACACCCGACAGGTACCGATCCGCAACTATCTCGGTGACCGCACCGAAGCCACCGAAAACCACTGCGACCATGATGAACGATTGCCGCGTGTAGAGGCGAACCTTGTCGACGTTCGACGCGGTTCGCCACGTCCGTCTCGGATTCCAGCGTCCGAAGTTCTGCGCGATCATGCCCACTACCTTCTCAGAGTTCTACGAACGCGGTTCCCAGCGGAAGTGGACGTTCGCGATCAGAACCGAACCGACGATCCACGCCAGCATGACCAACAACGGTTGCGCAGCCGAACCGAAGGTGTCGACAAATCCCGCTGCCGCACCGGGCGCATCGCCCAGATCAGCCAGTTCGCCAGTGGTCCGCCCCAGCCATCCGAGATTGAGAAGGTCGACTACCGCGGCCAGCGGAGTGAAATCGAGAATGCGAGCAACGTTGTCCGGCACGACATTCCTGATCGAAGACATACCTGCCGTCGCCAGAATCAGAATCGGCATGCAGGTGATCTGCGCCGCCTCTGCATTTCGCGTTACAGCCGAAGTGATCAACGCCAGCGCCGTGAAGAGCGCGGCGCCGCCGATCACCGCGACCAGCACCAGGACCGGATTGACCGGAGCACTACCGCCCAGAACCATCACGGCGATTCCGATCACCACCGTCAACAGGCCGGTGAGAACCCACGACGGCACTGCCGGGCCCGCGAGGATCTCGGCGTCGCTGCATTCCCCTGTCCGTAGTCGCTTGAGAACCAACTCGTCACGACGCGTCGCGTACACCGACAGGAGGTTGTAGAAGACCACGAACACGAGCAGGAAGAGTGCAAACACCTCGAGGCCTGCCGACACCGACTTGTCGGACAACCCGCCATCGCGCGACAGGTACAGCATCCCCACGGGAAAGATCAACGGGAGGACGATTGCGTTGAAGAGCAACAGTCGATTTCGTCCCAGGAGCGTGAACTCCGAACGAGACAGGGTTGCTATGCGGTTCATGCCGACGCTCCTTCGAGAGCTGCGTGATGATCGAATTGGTCTGCAATGGAGAGGAATACGGTCTCCAGGGATGCCGCGCGGGCATCCAGGCCGGTCAGCAGGATGTTGTTGTGCTGTGCCCACAGCAGCAGTTCCGTCAGCGTCTCCTGCACTGTGCGAGTGGTGATCACCACCAGATCGTTTTCGACGCGTACCTCGGCGCCGGCCAGGGCCGGGAGCGGAAGACCGGGACGGTGCAGTTTGATCTGGGCAGGATGATCCGCGACGACGTCCGCCACGGTTCCGCTGCGCACCACCGATCCTCGGTGCATGATCGCCAACTGGTCGCACAGGGACTCGGCTTCGTCCAGGTAATGCGTCGTCAACATGATGGTGACGCCCGACGCTTTCAAGTCAGCGATCAATTGCCAAGTGTTACGTCGACTTTCGGGATCCAAACCAGTAGTCGGCTCGTCGAGAAACAGGACGAGTGGCCGGCCGATGATCGCGCACGCCAGATCCAGTCGCCGCGCCTCACCTCCCGAGAGGAACTTCACGCGGGTATCACGACGGTCACGCATGTCCACGCGCTCGAGCACCTCGTCCACGGGCAGCGGATTCGAGCAGGTTCCGGCCCACATCGCCAAACTCTCACGAGCAGTCAGGTCTTGGGGCAAGCCACCCTTCTGGAGCATGATGCCAAGCGACGGGCGAATCTGCTTGCGGTTGCGCACCGGATCCATGCCCAGAACGCGCACCGTTCCGGCACTGGCTCGTGAAAGACCCTGAATCACTTCGAGGGTGGATGTCTTGCCGGCACCATTGGTTCCGAGGAGGCCGAACAGCTCGCCTTCCTGAACACTCAGATCCAGATTGCGAACAGCATCGAACGCCTCCTTACCGGAGCCGTAACGCCGCGACATTCCGACTACGTCGATCACGGGATCGCCCTTCATCGCTGCGCCTCCGCTCGGTTCCAGCCGCGCAGTCCGATCGCGAATCGAATACCCGCATAGACAGCGAGAGCGGCAACAAGGATCCAGAACACCGGATTGGAGCCGATGATCGCGAACACCACTCCGACGATCGCGATGTTCACCACGATCACTACAAGTTCGCGGCCCATCGTGGGTGCGGGTCCGATGTCCATCAGGTCCGTCAGGAGGCTTCCCTCATGTGGTTCTCTCATGCATCCAAGCTTCGCGGGAAGTCAGAGCCGAAAACAGTGCACAGCGTCATCACCTGCGGTGACACCGTCACGGATCAGCGATGACAAATGTCATGCGACGTCCCCGCGGGGACGCGTCGTAAACCGCGGGTAAGGGTCACCTCGTTGTTTTGCCGTTCATTTTTACGTTCCTTTACCCTTGCTTCGAGCTTCTACGGTTCCCGAAGTCCGTACATCGAATCTCGGGAGTTCACGGTGGCTATCAAGCCTTTGGCCTTGTTCGTCAAACACGACGGCGTGTCTGCACGCGCGTCGATCACCTGCCAGTACAAGTGCGGAAACGCGTGCTCTCACGAGGTCCCCAACACCTCGGGCGGCGAGTACTTCCGCGACATCGCACGCACAGCGCTGAGTCGTCGCGGCTTGCTCCGGGGCAGCGGCATGGCAGTGCTCGCGGTGGGAGCGGGCAGCGCCCTCGTTGCCTGTTCGGACGAATCCGCAAGTGCCGAACCGGGAACCGGATCGACGAGCGGCAGCAGCAGCGGATCAACACCAGCGGGGACGAACTTCGGCGCCGTCGCGCCCAACAAGGAAGACAAGGTCACCGTCCCTGACGGATACGATCAAGCCGTCGTGATTCGCTGGGGTGACGCCGTTCTCGCCGGCGCCCCGGCTTTCGACTTCGACAAGCAGACTGCGGCAGCGCAGGAACTGCAGTTCGGATTCAACAACGACTTCGCCGGATTGCTCCCGGTCGACGGGCAGCCCAACACCTACCTACTCGTGGTCAATCACGAATACTCCACCGAGCCGGCGATGTTCCGCGGCTACGATGCGGAGAACCCTACCGAGGAGCAGTTCAAGATCGGCCTCGCCAGCCACGGACTGTCGGTCGTCCAGGTCAAGGGCGAATCCGACAACGGCAAGCTCGTACCGGAGATCGGATCGAACAACCGCCGCATCACCGGAACCACGGAATTTGTCGTGACCGGCCCCGCTGCAGGTAGCGACTTCCTCAAGACGAGTGCCGATCCCACGGGAACCAAAGTGCTCGGCACCCTCAACAATTGCGCCGGCGGCGTCACCCCCTGGGGCACAGTGCTTTCCGGCGAAGAGAACTTCAACCAGTACTTCGCGAACGCCGAGGGTGTCACCGATCCCACGGTCGCAGCGCGACTGAAGCGCTACGGTCTTGCCGGCGCCGCTTCCGAGCGCAAGTGGGAACGCTTCGACAAGCGGTTCGATCTGGTCGCAGAACCCAACGAGGTCAACCGATTCGGATACGTCGTCGAGATCGATCCCTGGGATCCGTCGTCGACTCCGATCAAGCACACAGCGCTCGGACGTTTCAAGCACGAAGCCGCCACCATTTACATCACGGCGGACGGCACCGTCGTCGCCTACAGCGGCGACGACGAGCGCTTCGACTACATGTACAAGTTCGTCTCCAGCCGAAAGATGCAGGACGGCAAGAGTCAAGCAGCCATGCGCCACAACATGACTCTGCTCGACGCCGGAACACTGTACGTCGCAAAGCTCAGCGGAAACTCCGCCGGCGAGATCGACGGCAGCGGCAAACTTCCGTCGGACGGCAAGTTCGACGGAACCGGCGAGTGGGTAGCCATCCTGCGCACCGGCGAAGACGGCAAGGGCGAATCGCTGGTAGACGGTATGAGCGCCGAAGAGGTCGCCGTCTTCACCCGCCAGGCCGGTGACAAGGTCGGGGCAACGAAGATGGATCGCCCCGAGGACTTCGAGGCAAACCCGAAGAGCGGCAAGGTTTACGTCGCACTGACCAACAACACCAAGCGCGGAGTCGACGGTGGCGCCGCGGCCGACGAGGCGAACCCGAGGAACAACAACAAGAACGGCCAGGTCCTCGAAATCACCGACGACCACGCCGGCACCACCTTCGGCTGGAATCTTCTTCTCGTCTGCGGAGATCCGGCCACAGCCGATACTTACTTCGGCGGGTTCGACAAGAGCAAGGTCAGCCCCATCTCATGCCCGGACAACCTTGCCTTCGACCCGCACGGCAATCTGTGGATCTCCACCGACGGCAACGCACTCAAGTCCAACGACGGGCTGTTCAGCGTTGTCCTCGAAGGCGAAAACCGCGGTGAGACAAAGCAGTTCCTCACCGTTCCCGTCGGCGCCGAAACCTGCGGCCCCATCGTGGACGAGAAGCGCGTCATCGTCTGCGTCCAGCACCCCGGCGAGACCGACGACGCCAGCATAGAAAGCCCCGCATCCCATTGGCCCGACGGTGGTTCCGCCCAGCCTCGCCCGTCGGTAGTTGCAGCCTGGAAGAAGGACGGATCTCGGCTCGGCTCGTAACACACACGAAAACGACTGTGGGGCAGATCGCATACTCTGCGATCTGCCCCACGTCGTTTACCTCAGATTCTCAAGAGAATCAGTTGTCACCGTCCTCGCGACGCTTACGCGTCAGGAGAACAACACCCGTTCCCAGCGCCAGCAGCAGAACCAATCCACCTGCTGCGAGCAACCCGGTGTTCACGCCACTCTCACCAGCGCCACCACCCGAGTTGATCGTCCCGCCCTGAGGAGCAGACGGCTTCGGCTGACCCGGCTGACCCGGGTTTGCTGTCGGCGGCTTCGGCTGTCCCGGAACCGTGCTCGGAACCGGCTGACCCGGAACCGTCGGCGGTACGACGATCGGAGGCACAACGACGATCGGGGGAATGATGATCGTCGGTGTAACCGGCACCGTCGTGTTCGGAACCGTCGTGGTCGGCGGAACTGTTGTGACCGGCGGCGTTGTCGTCGGCGGCGTCGTTGTCGTCACGCCACACGGATCCACAATCTCTTCCGCGACAACTTCTTCTGTCGTGGTCTCCTCTGTGGTGGTCTCCTCCGCGGTGGTGGATTCCTCCGTACCGGTCACATCAGCGTCACCGGCAGTGATCGCGCTAGCCGTCGTCGTCGCAACCGTTGTCGTCGGAACCATCCGCGTGGTCGTCGTCGGAGGAACACAGGGCTCCGTCGTGACCGGCGGCGTCGTGGTGGTCGTCGGCGGCACCGTAGTGGTGGTCTCCGGCGGGTCTATCGGGTGTTCGGTGCAGAGAGCGTCGCCCGGGACACAGTCCACTGGCGGCTTCTCGCCACCAACCACCAGGTAGTTGTTCAGGACACCCGGAGTGAATCCGGGACCTGACAACGTTCCGATCTCAGGATTGACCTTGACGGTGTACGTCACTGTCGCGGTCTCGCCCTTGGCCAGCTTTCCGGTGACCGTGAAGACGTTGTCGACGACACCCGAAACGACCAGCGTGGAAGTGGTAGCCGGATCCTTCGTCATTACTGCATCGTCGAGAACGTCGGTGAGATCGTCGTAGAAGCTGACCTCACCATCCGCGGTACCCACATTCTTGAACGTGAGCGTGTACGTGATCTCCTGGCCACCAACCACACGGTTCGTGGTGGACGGAACAGAGGACTTCAGTACCTCGATCGCGGGTGTGCCATCCACCGGATGCTCGGTCGTCACCGGCGGAGGAGTGATCTCCGGACCGGTCGGCGGCTTCGCAGTACCGGTGACCTTGTTGTTGATCAGAACCCCGCCGGCAACACCATCGTTGATCTTCACCTGGTAGGTCAGGACAACCGACTTACCGGCTTCCAATGCACCGGTCCAGGTGAGCGTGGTGCCCGACAGGGTCGGAGCAGCACCGTCGACACCGTCGACAGTCGCCTTGAGCGAACCGTCCACCAACGTCGCGTTGTCGAGAACCTTCGACAGATCATCGGTCAACACCACCGGATCAAGGGTCGTGTTACCCGTGTTGGAACCGGTCACCGTATACGTGATCGTCTGACCCGCAGCAACATTGGTACCCGACACCGGATCCGCAGCCTTCGCGACCGTGAACCCCGGAACCTTCACCGGATGCTCGGTCGTCACCGGCGGAGGAGTGATCTCCGGACCCGTCGGCGGCTTCGCAGTACCGGTGACCTTGTTGTTGATCAGAACCCCGCCGGCAACACCATCGTTGATCTTCACCTG
>NZ_JAZHFF010000009.1:0-77950 GCF_036541985.1 Rhodococcus sp. IEGM 1306 | reverse complement strand
CCGTCGACACCGTCGACAGTCGCCTTGAGCGAACCGTCCACCAACGTCGCGTTGTCGAGAACCTTCGACAGATCATCAGTCAACACCACCGGATCAAGAGTCGTGTTACCCGTGTTGGAACCGGTCACCGTGTACGTGATCGTCTGACCAGCAGCGACATTGGTACCCGACACAGGATCGGCAGCCTTCGCGACAGTGAACCCCGGAACCTGAACCGGATGCGTCGTGCACAGCTGCGTCGCCGGATCACACACCTCCGGAGGATCAACCGGCGGAGTCGTACCCGGAACAACGAAGTTGAGCACCGTGTTGTCGGCATTCGCCGCAACGCGATCGGCATCAGCCTTGACCGTGACGGTGTACGTCACCGTCTTGCTCTCACCGGCCGCAAGGGATCCCGTCACCGAGAAACCATCGCCGCCGACCATCGCAGCCGTCAACGGAGCATCAGCACTCAAGCTGCCCGCAACCAGATCAGCATCATCGAGCAGACCACGCAGATCATCGAAGTACGCGACCTCACCCGCACCGTTACCGGTGTTCGAGAACGAAAGCGTGTACTTGATGTCCTGACCGGCAACAACATTCGAACCCGACACCGGATCAGAAGACTTCACCACAGCAATCTTCGGAGAGACCACCGGATGCGTCGTGCACAGTTGCGTCGCCGGATCACACACCTCCGGAGGATCAACCGGCGGAGTCGTCCCCGGAACAACGAAGTTGTTCACGAACACCCCACCGACCACATCGGCATTGACCTTCACCGAATACGTCACCGTCTTCGTTTCGCCGGCCGCCAAGGTTCCCGTCACCGAGAAACCATCGCCGCCGACCATCGTCGCAACCAACGGAGCATCAGCAGCCAAACCACTCAATGCACCCTTGTCCACAACCTGACGCAAATCATCGAAGTACGCGACCTCACCCGCACCGTTACCGGTGTTTGAGAACGTAAGCGTGTACTTGATGTCCTGACCGGCAACAACATTCGAACCCGACACCGGATCAGAAGACTTCACCACAGCAATCTTCGGAGACACCACCGGGTGTTCGGTCGTCACCGGCGGAGGAGTGATCTCCGGACCCGTCGGCGGCTTCGCAGTACCGGTGACCTTGTTGTTGATCAACGTGCCACCGGCAACACCGGCATTGACCTTCACCTGATAAGTCAAAACAACAGACTTACCCGGCTCCAGAACACCAGTCCACGAGAGCGCCGTCCCCGAGAGCGTCGGAGCAGCGGCAGCAGCACCGTCGACTGTCGCCTTCAGCGAACCGTCCACCAACGTCGCGTTGTCGAGAACCTTCGACAGATCATCAGTCAACACAACAGGATTGAGCGTCGTCTTACCGGTGTTCGTACCGGTCACCGTATACGTGATCGTCTGACCAGCATTGACGCCGGTACCCGATGCCGGATCCGCAGTCTTCGCGACAGTGAAACCGGGAACCGAGTGATTCGTCTCAACCGGCGGCGGAGTGATGTCCGGACCGGTCGGCGGCTTCGCAGTACCCGTGACCTTGTTGTTCAAGACCGTACCCGCAGCGACACCGTCGTTGACCTTCACCTCGTAGGTCAGGACAACCGACTTGCCGGCTTCGAGAACGCCAGTCCACGACAGCGTCGTACCCGACAAAGTCGGAACAGCCACGGAAGCTCCGTCAATGGTCGCCTTCAGCGAACCAGGAACGACAGCAGCATTATTGAGAACCGCACCCAGATCGTCATTGATCTGTACCGGATCAAGCTTCGTCTTGCCGGTGTTGGTGCCGGTGACGGTGTACTTGATCGACTCGCCGGCCTGAACCGTCGAACCGGAAATCGGATCGGCAGTCTTCGCCAGCGTAAAACCTGGAACCGAGTGATTCGTTTCCACCGGAGGAGGAGTGATGTCCGGACCGGTCGGCGGCTTCGCTGTACCGGTGACTTTGTTGTTCAGAACCGTTCCCGCGACAACGCCGGCATTGACCTTCACCTGGTATGTCAGAACAACAGACTTACCGGCCGGGAGATTCGCGGACCACGACAAAGTGCTGCCCGACAGAGTCGGAGCAGCAACAGGAGCACCGTCGATGGTCGCCTTCAGCGAGCCCGGTACGACAGCAGCATTGTTGAGAACCGCACTCAGATCGTCTTTGATCGTCGCGGGAGTCAGGGCCGTCTTGCCGGTGTTGGCACCGGTGACGGTGTACGTAATGGTGTCGCCGGCCTGAACCGTCGAACCGGAAACCGGATCAGCCGTCTTGGTCAGCGTGAAACCAGGCATGGGATGCGTCGTGCAGAGATTGGTTGCAGGATCACATGTTGTGGGGGGAGTTGTAGTCCCCGGAACCAGATAGTTGTTCAGAACTTTGTTGCCGCCGTCTTTGACAGTGACGGTGTATGTGACTGTCCCCTTGCCGCCGGCCGGCAACGTGCCGCCGACCTTGATCTTGTCGGCGCCGTTCAATGCGGCGGTGAGTCCGCCGGTTGCAGCACCGACCGCAACCGTTCCGTCATCAATGACGTCGGCGAGGTAGTCCGTGTAGTCGATCGTTGCCGGCGCAGTGCCCGGATTCTCGAAATTCAGAGTGTAGGTGATTGATTGGCCGATATTGACAGTCTCACCGGTAGGTGGTGACGACGACTTCTTCACGAGAACCGGGGTGTTCTTGACCTTGCAATACACGTTGTCACCCGGTGTAAGTGCTGCCTGCGCAACGTCACCGACCCTGAGGGCCTGGGTCACGCCGTTTACCTGGCAATCCCACGATGTCGCATAGTTCGCGGTCTTGGTCGCCGAGGTAGTTGGCTTCTCCCAGAACGTGACAGGGGTGGGCGTGGTATCTGCGAGGAGCGTCCGCCAGCCAGTCGATGCCGTCGTATCAGTCGCACCGGTCGTGGTGCTCTTGATCTCGGTTGCTGCAGCGGCGCCTGCATCAGCGTGGTGTCCGGTGCTCATGCCGATAGTGAAATCGTCACCGGGGGTGACGCGCGTGAGGTCCTTGTCGATCTTGACCTTCGACAGCAAAACACCGAACGCCAGACCCTGACGAGAGGTGTCCAGAACAGTATTTCCGAACGTCGCCGCGAAGTTGGTCGGAGCGGTCGATGCCACAACCAAAGTGCCTGGCGAATACTCCTTGTTGTTGACCAGGTTCCACGAATCGCATCGGACGGTGGTGGCGGGCATAGCCGTCAGCCCACCGTCACAAGCCCGAATTCCGGGGTAGCCGGGCGCATCCGCACCAACCGTGCGTGCGATCTGGCGGAGAGGCTTGTCAGAATTGAAGGTCAGGAACTCTTTGTCGGTCGACGTGTTGGCGTCAGTCGACTCGGCGTCAGCAGCGACGAGGCCGTAGTTGTAAATCGGGCCGTTCGGCCCGGTCATCACGATGTTCTTCAGCGACACCGTTCCGCCGGATTGACCATTGTCAGCGGACTTCTGATAGATCGCAGGCTTGATCGTCGACGGCACACCCGTGTACGCAGACGAGCCAAGAGCTGCGTAGTGCAGGGTGGGAAGTTCCCTGGTTTCGATCCCCTGGTGTGTCTTTCCCGCTACCGAGTCGGTGAGGAAGGCCTTGAAGTTGATCTTGTAACCGTCGGTGAGCTGGATTTCCATCGACTGCCCTGCCGCAGAAGCAGCCGTTGCCGCATCGAGCGTCGACATATCGATCCAGCAGATGTTCTGCGAGAACGGACCGGTGCCGGGGGCGCTGAATGCGCAGCCTTTTGCAGGCTGTTCATCCGGAAGAACAGCGGCGCGAGCCGGCGCCTGAGCCTGAACGGGGCCGCCGAGCGTCGCGGCCAGCTGCGCTGACGCAACCACTGCCGTCGCGCCGGAGATACCGAGAATCATCGCGATGGCGGTCCATACCACCGTCCACGCTCGCACCCAGGGCGGGAGCCCTGCGGTGAATATGGCCGACCTTGTCGGCGGTATGTCGTTAGGCATTTCTTACTCCCCAGGATGTGCCTGATCGATGTTCGATGGACGGAGATGCGAGAGCGCTGGCGCGAACTCCCGGTTGATCGGTTGGTTCGGGTCGATGCGCCTGTTTTCGGCTGATCGACCTCACACCGGACGCTGTTGCCGGTCCTGTCATTCGAGCTCCTCTTCGGAAACACCTGCGTGTTGGAAGAGCCGCCCTGAACAGGACCTTGGCCCTCGAAATCCGCGCAAATCGAGAGCAACCTTCCAGTTATCAGGACAAGATAACAGATAACCGGGAGCTTGCCCATCGAAAGTCGGACAAAGCAGACCGATCGACGTTTTTGTTCGTAGATCGGACAAGCTTCGAGGAGCAGTGTTGTCCGAGCGGACAATTCAGCCCTCGGAGTGCGGCACCGCGGCGAACGCGATGACATTCAATGTTTCCGCTGACCAGATCGGGTGACGACCAACCTCGAGGAAGGTACGGAATCTGGACAAATGCCCAATATGGATAAGGCCTGTTGGATGCGCCACAGACCCTCGAACGACGGTCGGAAACCCCGTCTTGCATGGAGTCCGATCACCCGTGCGAGCACGTCGAAATTGATCGAATTGATCCAGACCACACTCAGCGACGGCTGCCGGTAACGAAGCATCCCGAGGCTCCGATAATTGGATTGCGAGGCACCAACTTCGCCCGAAACCGGGCGGCCGCCTTCGATTCAAACCCAACTTCAAGTCCGTTTTGTAGCTTTTCAGGCAGAGCAGTTCTGCTCATTTTCTGCCATAGCTATTTTCTGATCCTGCTCAGCTAGTCGAAAGTTCAGCGACCGTGGCTACCGCCCGGCAGAATTCTCGTAACTGACGAGCAACAACCGGACTAACCAGCCAAGCGTCACAAGAGTGCCAAAAAGGGCCCTTCCACATGCCTCGCGACAAATGCCTCGAGGGCGAAAGGGCCCGAAACGGGCGCCACGGAGCCAACGGCCCCGCCGCAACCTAGCTGCTGCCGAACCCCACACTGTTGGCGTAGCGATCGAAATCGCCCTGGGCTCCGCTGTAGACGTTGATATCTGTGTTTCCGGTGATTCCTGGGATGCGTCCGGTGCTGGTGTACTGCCAGAAAGTCCAGTTGGACCAACCGCCGGGTAGCGGCCCCGGTGCGTTCTGCCCGTTGTAATCGGCGATCCACAGCGGGTAGTGGTTGAACTCGGTGGTGTTGGCCATCTGAGTACGCCAGAAGTTGGGATACGTGTAAATGATGGGCTGCCGCCCGGTAAGTGCCTGGACTGTATTCAAGTAGCGATGAGTCCAGTCGATGACCTGCCCGGCGGGCAGTCCCTTCGCGTCCTCGAGATCCAGAACGGGCGGGAGGTCACCAGGTCCGTTGATACCCAGGACGATCGCCGAATAGAAGGCGGCCTGGGCTTCGGGGGACTGGCGAACGTCTGCGTAGTGGTAGGCCCCGCGCGAGACGCCGGCAGCACGCATGACCAGGCAATCCTGGATGAAGTACGGATTGACGTAGTTGAGCGACTCGGTGGCCTTGACCATCGCGAACTCGTGCCCTGACGCCTTGACCTGGAACCAGTCGATTCCGGTTCCGTCCACGTGTTGCCACGAAGAGACGTCCGGGCCACGGGGAGCGTCGGCAGCGGCGAGGCCAGGTGCCGTGATCGCGATGGCAGCTGCCATCGCGATCGGGGTGAGCTTGCCCAGTGTCCTGACGATCCGTCGCTCGACCATTTCCCGAGACTAAGGTCGACTAGTCCGTTTTGTCCCCTAATTCAGGGAATGTTCACTCAACCGAGCCAATCGAGAACAGCCGCAGCGGTCCACGACTGTTGCATACTGCCCAGCGGCTCACCGGTGAAAGGCTCGTAGTATTCGGCAAAACTGCCATCGCTGGCCTGCCGCAACCCCTCCGAACGCAAGACGTGCGATCTCTCGGCCCACCCCCGACGCGCGAACGCCCACGAGAACAACCACGTGATCACCGGCCACACCGGGCCACGCCAATACTCCCGCGGGCGGAAATCGCCGGAAACCGGAGACGTCGACGGTGGGACAGCAAACCGCATGTCCGGGTGACCACAGAATTTGGGCCCCTCGAAAGTGCGCAACAGAGCGCGCTCGGCATCGCGGCTCAGGCCGCCGCACAGCAACGGCGCAAACATCGCGATGGTCTCGGTATGAACCCATCGCCCGGTGCGAAGATCGAAATCCTTTGCTGCACCTGATCGTTCATCGGTGGTGGCAATCACGCCCTGCCGGAATCGATCTGCCCAACCGCGCAGATCACGGACGTCGGAGTTCGGCCGCGAATGCTCCTCACCGATAGTTGCCAAGACGTCGCATGCCATCGAGAAAACCGCACTGACAAACACGTCCTCGACGGCAAAACTCATGGCAGTGGCGAGTTGAGAATCCTCGTACCGCACGGCCTTCATCTCTTCGAGAAGCCAAAGGTAGCGGTCGTATTCGTTATCCGTGGGCCGCTGAGACAGGTCCGTCACCACAGCGAGATCAGCGCGCTGATACGCAGGAACTTGTCCCGCAACAACATTCGCGTACGCCAGATCCCACCGCGGAGAGTTGTCCATCCCAGATTCCCACCCGTGATAGAGCGCGATACGGCCGTTGCCGTCGAGATCGCGGGCCTCCGCCAACCACCGGTGCCACCGAACCAGATCGCTCCAGCGTCGGTCGAGGAACTCTTCCGCGACCGCACGCGTCGTACGTCCGTGCCGACGCGAATGATCGAGAATCCGCTGCACCGCGATCGCGTGAACGGGGGGTTGGGTGATTCCCGATGTAGCGGTACCCAGAGGAGCATGCGCTGCCAACGCATTGACATCCCACCGCGTCGGGCCGGGGAAGTAGCCGTCGACACCGTTCGCGAACACGATGTGCGGAATCATTCCGTTCTTCCACTGAGCCGAGAGCAAGGTATCGAGCTCTACTACCGCCCGTTCGACGCTGAGCGGCGCCAGACCTACCGCCACGAACGCGGCGTCCCAGCTCCACATGTGGGGATACAGCTTCGGGGCAGCGCTGGTCATCGTGCCCAGGTCGTTTCCGCGCAGCAAGTAGGCAGCTCGGGCGGCGAGCTGAGTCGGGGTGAATCCGCGGTCGGCCATAGATGTCTATTTTGCGACGCGTCGAGCCTTTGCGCTCACCGAGCACGAATCCGGCGCTGCAGCCGCAATAATGAAGGAAGTCCGTCAGGTGATCTCGGAGTGGAGGCCTAGTGCGCGAGAAGATCAAAGCACTGCTGTTCGACGTCCAGGGCACAGCGACCGATTTTCACAGCACACTGTGCCGAGAGGCCCGTCGAATCACCGACGCCGACGTGGACTGGCCAAGATTCGTCAATCTCTGGCGCGCTGAGTACTTCGCGAACACCTCCGAGGCCGACGATTCCACAGGCGAATGGGTGACAGTACATTCGGTGTACCGCGAGGCTCTGCGCAAGCTGTTGGCCCGCGAGAGCATCGAACTTTCCGATGCCGAACAGGAAGAACTCACCACCGCCTGGAAATTCCTGGACCCGTGGCCCGACACTGTCGCCGGCCTGACAACCCTGCGCCAGCAGTACACAATCGCTGCCTTGTCCAACGCCGACGTGAATGCCGCAGTCAGCATCTCCCGGCACGGAAATCTGCCATGGCATGCCGTCTTCACTGCCGAAATGGCCGGCGTCTTCAAACCAGATCCGAAGATCTACCACCTGGCTGCTCGATATCTCGGGTACGACCCGGCCGAGATCATGATGGTTGCCAGTCACAAATATGACATCCGGGCGGCCAAAGCTCTCGGATTCCGCACAGCCTTCATAGCTCGACCACTCGAATTCGGAGCCAGGGGCAATCCCGATGTGTCCTTCTCCGACGAGTTCGACATCAACGCCGAGGACTTTCTCGATCTGGCAGCGCAATTGGTCCACTGATCCCGTGCCTGCGCGTCGTTGCTGGTATTCCTACGTGAAGGAATATCGAAACGGACAGGCGGTTTGGAATTCATGGGCACCAAGGAAGACAGCGCTACCCGCGAACGCATGGCCCTGCGGTACTCGCTCGTGGTCGCAACGGCGTTGGCTGTGCTCGCCGCATTCTGGGGCTGGATCTCGCAGTCCCAGGTGATCCTGCTCGACGGTGTGTACGCCCTCATCGGAATGGTGTTGACGGCGATCTCACTGCGGGTCTCGCGGATAGCCGACTCGGGCCCCACCGCACGCTTCCCGTTCGGAAAGGAGGCATTGATCCCGGTCGTCATCGCTGTCCAGGGCATGGCACTACTGGCGACGCTCGCCTACGCCGCAGTCGAGGCAGTTCGTGTCATCCTCGCGGGCGGAGCCGACGTCACCGCGGGGTCTCTGGTGGCATACGGCGCTGTCAGCGCAGTGGTGTCGATCATCATCTGGCGCTACGTCGGACAAGTCGACCGCACATCTGATCTGCTCGTCGCCGAAGCCAGGCAATGGGGAGCGTCGGCTGCCTTCAGCGCGCTGGTCGCGGTCGGTGCTGTCGTCGCAATGATCCTGGGCCGCACCGATTTTTCCGACGCCGACCGATATGTCGACTCCGTCTTGGTCCTCCTCGGCTGTGCGATGCTGGTCCCGCAACCGTACGCACTTCTGCGAACCGCACTGATCGAACTCCTCGAAGGTGCTCCCGGCGAAAACGTTCAGGCCCGCGTGCACGAAGCCATCGCCGTCGTCCGCGACGAATTCGGTTTGGACGAACCGACTCTCACCATGAGCAAGGTGGGTCGCAAGCTGTATGTCGAAGCGACGTTCATGGTCGCGCCACACAGCTGGGACATCGACGGTGAAGACGCAGTACGACGCTCGTTCGCCACCAGCCTCGCCGATCTCCCCTACGAACCGTGGCTGAACATCGAACTGACTACAGATCCGGCGCTGATGCTCTAGCGACGGAATCTGCTCTCGAACAACAGAATCACGACGGCCGGGCCCACCTCACCTTCTCGAAAATATCCTTGACTCGAAAGTATGTTCGAGTATGATGGGAGGTGGAACGGGGGGTTCTCATGACGATCAACATCACCGACGATGCTGTCACCGACGTGGTCAACAACTCCGCCGTGGGTGTGCGCGGACGATTGTGGCGGCTTCACCCCAGCGACGTCCGCGAGATCGCCATCACCGCGTCAGCGGAAATCCTTCGCCTGGAAGCCATTCGAGTCGCCGCTGTCGACACCCTGACGTTGAACCCGGACGAACAAGTACTCTGCTACCGCGGCACCGGACAATGGCTCGCGAACCACACCATGCTGCAGATCTCCACCGGCAGAAGAATCGCAGCCCTGGGAAAAGCGCTACGCTCATTTCCCGAGATCGAAGACCAATTCGATGCCGGTGACCTCACTTTCGAGCACGCAGCACTGATCGTGGCGTTCTGCGAATCCCCACCCAAGGCAATGCCCGACGCCGCACTACCGTACTGCCGCGACACACTCCTCGCCGCAGCATCGGGAACCGAAGCAACCACCGTCAAACTGCGCTACGCCATCAGCGTCCTCGAGCACATGTTCGAATCCGACGACCCACCACCAAGCGAAGACACCGACCGCAACGAACTGCGCATCTCCCCCACCCTCAACGGAAGAGTCGCCGTCCGAGGCGATTTCGACGGAATGACCGGCGAAATGCTTCTCTCCGCCCTCTCCAACCTCTCCATGCCCACCCCCGCCGAAGACGGCACACCCGACAAACGACCCGCCGCCACACGCAACGCAGACGCCATGGCAGAACTCATCCGACGCTACCTCGACAACGCTGCCACCGGCATCGACGGCGGCCAACGCCCACACCTGAACGTGCACATCAACGCCAAAGACCTGGCCTACCACCGTGAATGCGCCACAACGAGTGATGGCTCAACACCTGTCCCCTCCGAGGACGACGATCCCGGCATGCTCGATCTCGACTTTCACGATCTCGACTTTCACGATCTCGACTTTCACGATCTCGATGTCGGCCACATGCCCTGGATGGGACCACTGAGCGTCGGCCGCACCCGCATGATCGCCTGCGACTGCATGCTCTCCAGCGTCCTCCTCGACGGAAACGGTGCCCCACTCGACGTCACCCCACTCAAAAGGCTTGTCACCGCAGCACAACGCACCGCCCTGATCGCCCGCGACAAAGGCTGCGCCTTCCCCGGCTGCG
This sequence comes from Rhodococcus sp. IEGM 1306, assembly GCF_036541985.1. Taxonomy (NCBI): domain Bacteria; kingdom Bacillati; phylum Actinomycetota; class Actinomycetes; order Mycobacteriales; family Nocardiaceae; genus Rhodococcus; species Rhodococcus sp. IEGM 1306. The sequence goes on along the minus strand of NZ_JAZHFF010000009.1, from coordinate 67,837 downwards.
ACTGCGTCCCCGCCTGGACCGACGCCCACCACATCCAACACTGGGCCAAAGGAGGACCAACCGTCATGGACAACCTGGTCCTGCTCTGCCGAACCCACCACACCCTGATGCACCGAAAACCCGGATTCACCGGACAATGGGAAATCCGAATGGGCACCGATCACCTGCCCTGGTTCATCCCACCACCAGGCATCGACCCCGACCGGAAACCCCGCCGCTCCACCACGCGGATCTGAACCCGGAGGTCACCGAGCACACGCCTCGGTGACCCATTCCGGCATGCTCTCAATTGCCTGCCCACTCCAAAAGATCTTCGGCGGTCCAGGTATTGATCACCCGATCGGCTTCGACACCGCACTTTTCGGCCCGGTCACAGCCGTAGCCCTGCCAAGCCAGCTGACCGGGGGCATGGGCGTCAGTGTCGATGGAGAAAAGACAATCGAGATCGCGGGCCAACTCGATCAAACGCGAAGGCGGGTCACGACGCTCCGGTCGGGAATTGATCTCAACGGCTGTGCCTGATTCGCGGCAGGCCTCGAACACTTTCTCCGCGTCGAACTGCGACTCGGGCCGGGTTCCGCGAGCACCCTCGACAAGACGCCCGGTGCAGTGTCCGAGAATATCGACACGCGGGTTTCTCACTGCAGCAAGCATTCTGCGGGTCATCGCCTCACGTTCGGACCGCAGCTTGGAGTGGACACTCGCCACCACGATGTCGAGTTCGTCGAGCAGATCGGGATCCTGGTCGAGTGAACCGTCCTCGAGGATGTCCACCTCGATTCCCGTGAGGATGCGGAAGGGAGCCAGTTCGGCATTCAACCCGGCTATCACGTCGAGTTGAGACCGTAGGCGCTCCGCGGACAGCCCGTTGGCAACTGTGAGGCGAGGCGAATGGTCGGTGAGGGCGCAGTAGTCATGGCCGAGTGCTGCTGCGCGTCGCATCATTTCTTCGATGGGGCTTCCACCATCGGACCAGTCGGAGTGGGTGTGGAGGTCGCCGCGGAGGGCTTGGCGCAATGGGCTGTCGCCGATGGGCTCAGCCTGCCCCCGCAGTTCCTCGAGATACTCGGGGATGCCGTCGTACGACTGAGCGATAATCGTGGCAGTCTTCGGCCCGATGCCGGTGAGGGCCTTCCAACTGTCGGCTTTCCGGCGAGACTCCTTCTGCTCGTCGGACAATCCTGAAAAGACCTCCGCAGCTCGGCGATAGGCCTTGACGCGGTGCGTTTCAGCGCGTGATCGTTCGAGCCAGTAGGCGATCTCCCGAAGCGCTTCATCCGGTTCCATGAGACCACTGTTCCGTCAGCAGCGGCTCGCGGCAACCCTTGATCCCCTTACGCTGTGAATATGGACGACCCGAGAGCACGATTTGAAGCCGCGCGGGTGGCTCACCTGGCAACGGCAGATGCGGCCGGCGTTCCGCACATCGTGCCGCTGGTATTCGTCTTGGTCGGCGGCACCGTCTATTCCTGTGTCGACCACAAACCGAAAACCACGACCGCTCTTCGCAGGCTCCGGAACATCACCGAGACGGGGCGCGCAAGCCTGCTGGTCGATCATTACGACGACGACTGGTCCGCGCTCTGGTGGGTCCGCGTCGACGGACATGCGGAGGTTCTCGACCCCGGCACCAAGGAGTCCGAGAGCGCGATCGATGCTTTGGCCGCAAAGTATCCGCAGTACGTAGATCACCGACCGCACGGACAGGTCATAGCTGTCCGCGATGTGGAGTGGTCGTCGTGGTCCGCAGCAGCCTAAGGTTCTGTCCTAGTGTTCAAGGAGCGAAAGTGATTGCAACACTCTCAATTCGGACAAATTGGCGGGGGATCGATGAAACGACGGCAGTTACTTCAGCGCGCAGCCACAGGTCTGGCGCTGGTAGCGGGACCTCAGGTGATCGACATGGGTAGCAGTTCCGGAAGCAGTCAAGACGCAACAAGCCCGTTGAACGAACAGTTGTCGGTTGTTTCGCTCTCACACGTGAACGACCCGGCGACGACACCGGTTTTTCCAGGCGACCCCGAGTTCACTCTCGACACAGCGGCCACCATCGCAAACGACGGCTACTACCTCCAGTACGTCAAGGAAGGTGAGCACACGGGCACGCATTGGGGCGCACCCGCACACTTCCAGGAAGCCGGCCTCACAGCCGACCAACTCGATCCGGCGGACCTCTTCCTCCCCGCAGTGAAGATCGACATCCGGGACAAGGCTGCCGCCGATTCGGACTATGCGCTCACGGTCGCGGACCTGCAGGAATGGGAAACGCGCAACGGCAAGATCCCCGATGGAGCGGCCGTAGTTCTCTGGACCGGGTGGGAATCGCGCTGGGGTAGCGAAGAATATGCCAACTCCGATGCCGAGGGCGTCACCCACCAGCCCGGCTTCTCGGTGGACGCGGCGCGGTGGCTGATAGACACCGGCCGTTTGGGCACCCGCGGAGCATTGGGAACCGACACGTTCGGTCCCGACCTCGGAAACGACGAAACCTACCCCGTCTCGACAATCCTGTACGACAAGCATCGAATCAGCCTGGAGAACTTGAACAATCTTGCCGCCCTGCCAACCACCGGGGCTAGCATCCTTGTCGGTGGTGCGATCAACAAGGCCGGATCGGGTTCACCGGCAACGATTTTCGCACTACTACGGCGATAACCATTTGCGACGGTCGCCGTAGACAACGACCGCTCCCTTCCCACTTCTCTTCGCCTCGTACATCGCCGCATCGGCCTGGCGAAGAAGAGTGTGCGCGCTGAGCGGTTCGTCCCCGAACTCGAACTGCGCGGACTCGAAATGCGCGACACCAACGCTCGCACCCACCGACACCGATGTGTCTGCAGTCTGATCGGACCTGAGCGCGTCGACGATCCGGCGAGCCACGACGACGGCGTCGTCGATCGTGCCCTGCAGGAGCACTGTGAACTCGTCGCCACCGAATCGAGCGACAAACGCACCCTCGGGAACCGCTTCGCGCAGACGTGCTGTGAGAGCAACCAGTAACCGGTCGCCGGCCGGGTGCCCGTATCGATCGTTGATCTGTTTGAAGTCGTCCAGATCGACAAGCATCAGCACCCAATCGGAGTTCGTCTGGCGATAGTTTTCGATGGCGCTCGCAAAGTGTTCGTCGAACGCGGCCCGGTTTGCAAGCTCGGTGAGTGGGTCGTGATGTGCTCGGTACCTCAGCTCGTCCTGGGCAGCGGAGATCTGTTGGAGGAGCGCGTCGTTCTCGAGGAGCGTGAGTATTTGGCGCACCAGCGCGAGAACCAACACGCCGACGCCGAGTATCACGACCACGGCATCGAGGTTGCCGACGATCAGCGCCTGAACAGTCACGATCGTCGCGATCACCGCGATCAACAGATACGGCAGCAGCAACTGAGTCCGATCGCTTCGCCACTGCTGCGGCGCGTTGCGGTTCCGAGGCTCGGTTCGCTTCGTCAGCGCCGCCAAGGCGATCAACGGCGGCCCCGCGATGAACCCGGCATCGGCGATGGTCGGCATACTCTCGGCGCCGATCGCCACCAAGTACGCGTAAAGACTGTCCGAAAGGGAGAGCATCACCAACCCGCACCCGAGGAACGTCAGCGGTTCGCGGATCTCGGCAACGGCCTTCGGTCCGATGACCATCAGCAAGACCATGGCGATCAGAACGAAGTCGGTGATCGGATACATCACCGCGACAAGAAACCCGAGAGATCCCGTCGGACCGGTATGAACGACGGCGCCCAGGGCCGTCGTCCACGTGAGGATGAACAATCCACCGACAACGACAAGACCGTCGAGCGTCAGCACGAGCCAGAGATGGATCGGACCGATCGCCTCACGCCGGGGCGACTGACGCACCAACGACAGAAGCGCCGGCACGGCGAACACCGGGAACATGAAGAAACCGATATCCGCGATCGACGGCGACGGAAGTGGAACGTGGAGAACCGAGCGGTAGAACGCCCAGAAGAACATCCCGAGAGTCCAGCCGGCCATACCCAGAGCCATCAGAGTTCGCCAACGACGCTCGACGCCGTGATAGCGCCGCGATGTCCACCAACAGACCGCAGTTGCGGTGGCTCCGCCGACGAGCTGGGCGATATCGTCCACCAGAACCGAAGTTCGTGGGCTGAGCAGCCCGGATCCGGCGAGAGCGATGACCGCGACAACGACGCCGAGAACCAGCCACGTGCGTCGCGCTCGGAACTGCGTCATCGAAGAACCCATCGGTGTTCAAGGCGTCACCACCGATCGTCTTGCAGCCGGCATCGTTGCGGCCGGAATGTTCGTGGTGACGAATGCCCGTACGAACCTACCCGATTTGGTAGCGGATTGTTAACTGGACGAACGATCAGGAAGGCTCGTACGCCGCGGCGCTGTACTCCGCTCGGGTCCTACGCCGCTGCGAAGTCCATTTCGCGATCACCCCTTGCGACGGGCTGAACAGGTACACCAGAGCGAACACGATGCCCTGCGTCATGACGACCATGCCACCGGAAGCCGTGTCGAGGTAGTAGCTGACGTAGATACCGGTAATCGCGCAGACTGCGGAAACGACGGGAGCTATCACCAGCATCCGTGAAAACTTGTCGGTGAGGAGGTAGGCCGTCGCGCCGGGGATGATCAGCATCGCCACCACCAGCACGACGCCGACGGCTTGCAACGCCACAACAGACGTGAGTGCGAGGACGCCGAGTAGCAGCGCACCCAGGCGCTTGGGCGAAAGACCTATCGCGTTCGCATGGATCGGGTCGAAGGCGAACAACGTCAGATCACGACGCTTGATCAACAGAATGCTCAACGCCAACGCGCCAAGTATCGCGACCTGCAGAAGATCGGACGAGCTCACCCCCAGCAGGTTGCCGAAAATGATGTGGTTGAGATCGGTCTGGCTGGGGGTCACCGAGATGAGAACCAAACCGAACGCAAAGAGAGTCGTGAAGACGATACCGATCGCGGCGTCTTCCTTGACGCGGCTGGTGTTACGGATCAGTCCGATCAGGGCTACGGCGATCAACCCGAAGATCAAGGCCCCGATGGCAAATGGTGCGCCGACGACGTAAGCGAGGACAACACCCGGCAGCACGGCGTGCGAGACGGCGTCGCCCATCAACGACCACCCGATGAGCACCAACCAACAACTGAGCACCGCGCAGACAACCGCTGCCACAACCGCAACGGCCAACGCTCGCACCATGAATCCGTACTGGAGAGGATCAAGTAGCAGTTCTACGAGGTTCATCGATCAGGTCCTGTCCATCACGTCGAGACCGAAAGCCAGGGCGAGGTTTTCCGGTTGCAGCACGGTGTCCGGGTCGGAATGCACCAGGACCTTGCGCATGAGCAGTACCGCCTCGTCGCAGAGTTTCGGCACAGCGTGGAGATCGTGGGTCGAGACCAAGATCGACCGGCCGTCGGAAGCCAACTCTCGTAGCAGCGTAGAAATCGTTGCCTCGGAACGCTTGTCGACGCCCGCAAACGGCTCGTCCAGCAACAGTATCGACGCGTCCTGAGCGATGCCGCGTGCGACGAACGCGCGCTTCTTCTGACCACCCGAGAGCTGACCGATCTGACGATCCGCAAATTCGGTGAGTTCCACCCGCTCGAGGGCCTCTGCCACCGCCTCGCGATCTGCACGCCGCGGACGTCGCAAGAATCCGAGGTGGCCGTATCTGCCCATCATCACGACGTCACGGACGCTGATCGGGAAGGTCCAGTCGACGTCTTCACTCTGCGGCACGTATCCGACGCGGCCGCTCTTGCGCGCAGTGGCTGCGTCGAGACCGGCGATTCTGACAGAACCGTTGTCCGGCTTGATCATCCCCATGATCACTTTGAACAGAGTCGACTTTCCTGAACCGTTCATGCCGATCAGTCCGCAGACGCTACCCGAGTTCAACGTCAGATCGACGTGGTCCAGTGCGTGGACCTCGCCGTAGTGAACGCTGACGTTTTCGACGCGAATGGCTTCGTTCATGATTTACCGCCGGTCAGACCGCCGAGGATGACGTCGGTGTCGTGGCGAATCATGTCCAGATAGGTGGGCACGGGACCGTCGGCTTCGGACAGCGAATCGACGTACAGCGTTCCGCCGAACTTCGCGCCGGTCGCCCCGACAACCTGCTGCATGGGGGCATCCGAGACCGTCGACTCGCAGAAGACGGCGGGAACGGAATTGGCTCGGACGAAGTCGATCGCGGCGATGATCTGCTGCGGCGTCGCCTGCTGCTCGGCATTGACCGGCCAGATGTACGCCTCGCTGAGTCCCGCGTCCCTGGCCAGATAGGAGAACGCACCCTCGCAACTGACGAGTGCACGCTGACCTGCGGGCAATGCCGCCAGCCCACTGACCAGGCCGTCCTGAACTGCTTGCAGTTCCGCCTTGTACTTCGCGCCGTTCTCCGCAAATGCCGAGGCGTTGTCCGGGTCGAGGTCGCTGAAAGCAGTCACCATGTTGTCGACGTAGATCTGCGTATTCAACGGAGACATCCATGCATGCGGATTGGGCTTGCCCGCATACGCGTCGCCGGCGATCGGAATGCCTTCGACGCCGTCGCTGACCACGACGTGTGGCACGTCCAGTCCGTTGACGAATTTCGCGAACCACGCCTCGAGGTTCATGCCGTTGTCGAGGATCAGATCGGCTTCGCTCGCCCGCCGAATGTCTCCGGGCGTCGGCTCGTAGCCGTGAATTTCGGCCCCCGCCTTGGTGATCGACTCGACGCGAAGATGATCGCCGGCAACGTTCTGGGCGATGTCCGACAGCACGGTGAACGTGGTGAGCACCACCGGGCGGTCGTCGTCGGAGCCAGAACTCACCGCAGAACAGCTGGACAGAAGCAGGGCGGCGAGGGCGGCAATTCCCAGGCGGCGGAAGTTCTTCGCGTCGCGTGTCGTCATGGTCGAACTCTAATATGTGGGTAAACAAATACACAAGTTCGTCTCGCCGAACAATCTCCACTCGATAGGCTCGGGCCATGCGTCCTACTGCCTTGATCACCGGTTCCAGTCGCGGCCTCGGAGCTGCCATCGCACGCGAACTGGCGCCGACACACGACCTGCTGCTCGGTGCACGATCCGCGCAGGCCCTCGAGCCGATCTGCGCCGAACTGCCCGGATCGACGCCTCTACCCCTCGACCTCACGGACTACGACGCCGTCGCCGCCGCCGCCTCGTCCATCACGACGCTCGACGTGCTGGTACACAACGCCGGCGTGGCCGACATCGGAACCATCGAGGAATCCTCGGTCGATCAGTGGCGACGCACCCTCGAGGCAAACGTCATCGCCGTCGCCGAACTCACGCGGGTTCTCCTGCCCGCGCTTCGTGCGGCCGGAGGTCACGTCGTGCTGATCAATTCGGGTGCCGGACTGCGCGCCAACGCCGGTTGGGGCTCGTATGCGGCCAGCAAGTTCGCCCTGCGCGCTTTCGGAGATGCGTTGCGCCTGGAAGAGCCGGCACTTCGGGTCACCTCCATTCACCCCGGACGGATCGACACCGACATGCAGCGCGACATCGTCGCGGGTGAGGGCGACGAGTACGACCCGGAGCGCTTCCTGAAAGCCTCCACTGTGGCGCGTGCCGTACTCACTGCCGTCGAAACACCGTCCGACGCACACCCCACGGAGATCGTGCTTCGACCTACCGGCCGGTAAATCCCCAGTTCGGCGGTAACGGAATGGTGACGATGGCCATCCGGATATCGCTTTTCCGGGCACTGGCCCGATACTGACATCAGTTGTCGGACAAAGAGACTGGACTTGTCTCAGGAGTTCATCGAGAGGTGGTGTGCGATGCATGATCATACGGATACATGGGGGATCCCCAGCCAGACTTTCCTTCAGTGGTACCTGGTGGCGGCTGCCGTCGCGATCGGACTCTCGCTGTACAGCCGAATGACTGCGCGCCGGTCACCGGTGGTCGTCGACGCTGTCCGTCGGCCGCTCACTCCTCCCGAGATCGGTGCCTTGACCAGTGACTACCAAGCGGTGCTGGCGTCGATGGCTATTCTGCGCAGCGCCGAGCTGATCAGCACCGAAGGCAAGACCAAGCTGGCACTCACTGCGGAGGACAAGAATCGTCTCGACTGGTTCACCCGTACGGTGCACAAGCGGCTCGGCAACGGAAAGGTCCCGCTGCGGCAGGTGCGTCTGATGGGACGGCTGAACGTCGCACTCGCACAACTACGTACGACGTTGATCGACGAGGGATATTTGCAACGCCAGCAGGACGGTCTGACCGCTGCCCTTCGGACCGTTCCGATCGTGGCGGTCATTGCTCTCGGCGTAGTCCGTCTCGTCGCCGGAATCGCCGGCGGTAAGCCGGTCGGGTTCCTGCTCCTCACCATCATCGTTCTCGCTCTGATGATTCCACTTCTTCGCATCAAGCGTCGTCGGACAGCTTTGGGAGACAGCGAGCTTCGACGACTCAAGCACGAAAACTCGTACCTCTCACCGAAACTGCGGCCCGCGTACACGAGCTACGGTCCCTCGCTCGCCGGGCTCTCGGCGGCGCTCTTCGGTGCGGGCGCTCTGGTTCTGATCGATCCGGCGCTGGCGGGAGCGGTAGCTGCGGGCGCCGCGTACAGCCCGGGTGGCGGAAGTTCGAGCTACTACAGTTGTGGCTCCTCATCCGGATCATCCGGTTCGGACGGCGGTGGCGGCAGTGGGAGCAGTTGCGGCGGCGGGGGGTGTGGGGGATGAGCACGCATGCAGCCGACACTTGGGGGATCCCCAGCGAGGATTTCCTCTACGGCTACATAGCCGTTTCGGCCACGCTCATGGTTCTCACTCTGGGGTGGCGTCTGATGATCCGGGCACCCCGGCACGGGTACTCAACCGAGCACGGGTATTCCGCCGAGCAACTGACGCCTCCGGAAGTCGGAATGCTCACCGGCGAGTCACGCGCCATCGCAGCATCATTGGCAATCCTGCGTAGCGCTGACCTGATCACCACCGACGGCGCTGTCCTGCGCCCGTTGGGCCCTGGCGACGAGACCCTGGACTGGTACACCCTCACCGTGTACCAGCGCCTGGCCCAGCAGGCTCTACCCCATCGTCGGCGCCAACTCGCCGAGCGTATGACGGTGGAAACAGCTCGCCTACGAAACTCTTTGGCGGACCGGGGATACCTGACCTCCGACAGCGCCAGGCGTTCAATCTTTCTCTCCACAGTTCCGCTGAAGATCCTGGTGGCCGTGGGTATCGTCCGCATTACTTTCGGACTGCACAACGACAAGCCCGTCGAGTTTCTGATTCTCGCCGTACTCGTCACCGGGTTCAGCATCCCGCTGCTCGGGCTCAACTTCGATCGAACCACCTCTGGCAAGGCGGCACGTTCGGAACTGACCACGGCACACGCCTACCTGTCCCCGCGCAACAAGCCTGCCTTCTCCGCCTACGGACCACGTTTGGCGGGAATGTCCGCCGCTCTCTTCGCCGGTTCGGCGATGCTGATGATCAATCCCGCCTTGGCCTCCGCCGCCGGAATCGGTGCCGACGGCAGCGGAAGTAGCGGGGGTTCGGACGGTGGCGGTTCAGGCGGGGGAGGCAGCAGCTGCAGCGGGGGCGGCGGATGTGGCGGCGGCGGTGGATGCGGGGGATAGCCGCGCCCGGGCGAGCATAAGCGCTGCGGCCTCGGTAGTGATGCCACGTTCCTCGCTCAACGAGTACACCTCGTCCAAGGTTCGACCGATCCCGCGGGTTCGTTCGACGACGTAGTCTTCGTTCCACCCCAGGACTTCTCGCCCCACGAGGTGAAAGGCTCCGCCTGCGTTCGCGACGAAATCAGGGGCACAGAGAACCCCGCGGTCTCGCAGAACCTCACCGGCAGCGGCATCGGTCAAGATGTTGTTTGCTGCGCCCGCCACGGCCAGAGTCGGAATCGACGCAGCCGCAGCGAAATCGATGATGCCTCCCATCGCGCAGGGGGCAAAGAGGTCACACGGTGTTCGGAGGACCTCGCCGGCAGGAACGACCGTGTGCCCCGCGAGAGAAGCCGCCTCGAGGCGCTGCGGGTCCGTATCGGCAACCAGCAGACGTGCGCCAGCCTGCGCTGCGAGACGGACGACGTCGCCGCCGACGGCGCCGAGCCCCTGTACCAGTACCGTTCGGCCGTCGAGTGTTCCGAGTCCTCGGCGACGCGCCGTGGCCTTCATCGCTTCGAACACACCCAGAGCGGTGGCGTGCGCGCTGGAACCGGCGCCACCGTTGCCGACCGAACGCCCGAAGACGTATTTGGTGGTGCGGCTGAGCTGATCCATGTCGGAAGAGTTGGTGTTGACGTCGGGACCGGTCCAGTAGTTTCCTTCGAGCTTGTCGATGTTCTCGGCGTGGATGCCGAGGATACGAGACCAGGTTGCGGCGTCGATCTGATTGCGCGGTGCTGGCAGTGCGATCACCGACTTCCCGCCACCCATCGGCAGGTCGGAGACAGCCATCTTCAAAGTCATTGCACCGGCGAGCTTCCCGGCGTCCGCCAGAGCGTGGCCGATCGAGGGATAGTGAGCGGCCCGCGTGCCACCCGACGCCGGTCCCAGACGGGTGGAGTCGATTCGAATCACGAAAGTCGTGCCGGTCTCCCGATCATGGCGAGTGACGGTCAGTTCACCGTCCCAGCGCAGTTCGTCGTCGATACTCATTGAATCTCCTTTTCTGTCTCCGGGTCAGTTGTGGGCGTGCAGTGGTGTTCCCGCGAGTGCGAGCATGGCCTCGCCCAACGCTTCGTTCTGACTGGGGTGCGCGTGGATGAAACGCCCCACTTCATCGGGAAGTGCTTCCCAGGCAACGGCCAACTGCGCCTCACCGATCAGTTCGCCGACGCGGTCTCCCACCAGGTGAACTCCGACAACAGGGCCTTTCGTTCCGCTTCGAATCACTTTGATTCCGCCGGTAGTTCGCAGGATCTGACTCTTGCCGTTACCTGCCAGGTCGTAGATGACGGTGGAGACGTCGGCGTACTGCGTGCGCGCCACCTCTTCGCCGAGCCCGACCGATGCAACTTCGGGATGTGAGTACGTCACGCGAGGAATCAGGTGTTCGGCGACCGGTATCGGATCCTTGCCGGCAATCTGTTCGGCCACAAAGATTCCTTGTTGGAAACCTCGGTGCGCCAACGCAAGACCGGGCACGATGTCGCCGACCGCGTACACACCGTCCACGGACGTACGGAGGCGTTCGTCGGTGACGACAAATCCCTTGTCGAGGCTGATTCCGTTTTCTTCGAAACCGTTACCGTCCGTGCGAGGTCCGCGGCCGACGGCGACCAACAGTAGGTCGGTGTCGAGTTTCGTTCCGTCGCTAAGTTCGATGCGGACGGAATCGGCTGCTTCTTTCGCGGAATTGACCTTTGTGTCTGTCTTACAGACGATTCCACGTTTCCGGTATGCCCGCTCCAGCTGCTTCGACGACCACGGATCCTCGGCGGCGATCAGTCGGGGGAGTGCCTCGACGATCGTTACTTCGGCGCCGAACGAGCGCCAGAGGCTTGCGAACTCGACGCCGATGCCACCGCCACCGAGTACCGTTGCGCTGGTGGGCACCCGGTCGAGTTCGAGTGCCTGGTCGCTGGTGACGATCCGTCGGCCGAGTTCGATGCCGGGGAGTTCCCGCGGATACGAGCCGGTGGCCAGAACGAGTGATGTTCCGGTGTAGCGGGTTCCGTCGACGTCGATGCTTCGCCCACCGACGTACGTCCCGTATCCGTTGACGATGGTGATCTTGTGTTGCGCCAACAAGCCTTGCAGACCGCTGTACAGCCGCTCGACTGTCCCGTTCTTGTAGTCGTGCACCTGCGCGACGTCGATGCCGGCAAAAGATGCCCGGACTCCGAATTGCTCGCTGGTGCGTGCCGAGTCGGCCACCTCGGCGGAATGCAGCAGCGCCTTGGTCGGGATGCATCCGCGGTGCAGGCACGTTCCGCCGACCTTGTCCGCTTCGATCAGCGTGACCGACAATCCGAGTTGGGCGGCGCGGATGGCGCAGGCATAGCCGCCCGATCCTCCACCGAGGATCACGACGTCGCTGTGGGGTTCTGCAGTTCTCATCGGAGCCTTGGTCATCAGAGCCTTCCCAGGACGCGGATCGGGTTCTCGATGTAGTCACCGAACAGCCTCAGGAATCCGCCGGCCTCGCCCCCGTCACAGACGCGGTGGTCGAAGCTCAACGAGATCTGAGTGACCTTACGAACGGTCAACTCGCCGTTCACGACCCACGGCTTGTCGATGATGCGTCCGATCCCCAGAATTGCCGCCTCGGGGTGATTGATAATCGGAGTCGATCCGTCGACCCCGAATACCCCGTAGTTGTTGAGCGTGAACGTGCCGCCGGTCAGGCGGGCGGGTTCGAGCTTGCCGTCGCGGGCAAGGTCGGTGGTCACCCGAAGTGCCTGTGCGAGTTCGGCAGTGCTCAGCGAATCGGCATTACGAATGACCGGTACCATCAATCCTTTCGGTGTCTGCGCGGCGATGCCCAAGTGGGTGCGGGCGTGTCGGACGATCTCACCTCGAGCCGTGTCGACCGACGAGTTCAGTTCGGGGTACTGCGCCAATGCGGCGGTGGTCAGCCGAGCCAGGAGCGCCATCAGGCTGATCTTGTCGGAATCGGGCAGTGACTTGTTGATCTCGGCTCGCGCCGCCAACAGTTCGGTGGCGTCGACGTCGACCCAGGTTGTCGCGTCAGGGATCTCGCGGCGGCTGGTGGACAGCTTGTCGGCAACTACCTTGCGTAGCCCCTTGATCGGAATTCTTTGGTCGGTCACGTGTGACGTTTCCGTTTCCGGGCCGAAGTTTGCCCCGGCCTCGACGTCGGCGCGCGTGATGACTCCGCCAGCGCCCGATCCGGAAATCGTGGCTAGGTCGATACTGTTGTCAGAGGCCAGTTTACGAACAATCGGCGAGATCACACGTACCGACGGAGCAGCTCTGCGGCGGCGCAGAGGAGCATCCTCGCTGGTGCCGTAGCCGATCAGGACGTTGCCCGAACCGGCGCGTTCCTCTTCGCGGTAGCGCTCGTGGTTGGCCGAAACGACCGCGTCGACACTCTCGCCACCACTCACAGTGATCAACGGAGTGCCCACCTTCAGGGTGTCTCCGCCCTTGCCGTGCAGTTCGATCACGGTCCCGGCGAACGGGATGGGCACATCCACAGCAGCTTTCGCAGTTTCCACCTCGACGACGATCTGATCGATGGTGACCACGTCGCCGACCTTGACGTGCCACTCCGCGATGTCGGCCTCCGCCAGACCTTCACCCAGATCGGGGAGCATGAAAACCTGATTGCTCATGCCGTCACCGCCCAACGGGTGTCGGGAGTGTCGTTCCACTGCAGACGGTCGACGGCGTCCAGGACACGGTCGACGCTGGGCAGGTGGTGACGCTCGAGCTTGGGAGCGGGGTAGGGGATGTCGAAGCCGCTGACCCGGAGCACCGGGGCATGGAGATGGTGGAAACACCGTTCCTGCACGCGGGCAGCAATTTCTGCACCCACACCGGCAAAACCCTGCGCTTCCTGGATGACGATGCAGCGTCCGGTCTTTCGCACCGATGCGATGACCGTCTCGTCGTCGAACGGCACTATCGAGCGGATGTCGATCACCTCGATGTCCCGGCCCTCGGCTGCAGCGGCCTCGGCGGACCTCAGTGCAACATCCACGGACGGACCGTAGGCGATGAGCGTCGCGTCACGACCGGGGCGACGGACGACGGCGCGACCGATCGGCTCACGTGCGGTCAGTTCGACATCTGCTCGCGCGAAGTACAGCTTCTTGGGCTCGAGGAAGATCACGGGGTCGGGGTCCTCGATTGCCGAACGTAGCAGCGAGTACGCATCTTCCACCGTGGACGGCGCCACAACCTTCAGTCCGGGTGTGTGCGCGTAGTAGCCCTCACTGGAATCACAGTGATGCTCCACCCCGCCGATACCGCCGGCAAAAGGAACACGAATGACTATCGGAATCGACAGCGCGCCCTTGGTGCGGTTGCGGATCTTCGCCACATGGGAGGCGATCTGCTCGAACGCCGGATAGGCAAACGCGTCGAACTGCATTTCCACGACCGGACGAAAACCGGCCATGGCCATGCCGATTGCGAATCCGATGATGCCGGACTCGGCGAGGGGAGTGTCGAAGCATCGGTCGTCGCCGAAGTCGCGGGTGAGGCCGTCGGTGACGCGGAAAACGCCGCCCAGGGTGCCGACGTCCTCACCGAAGACGACAACGTTGTCGTCCGCAGCCAGAGAGTCGCGTAGCGCGGTGTTGAGGGCCTGAGCCATCGTGAGCATGGGCATGGTCAGTGTCCCCCTGTGTCAGCGGCTTCGGCAGCAAGTTCGGTCTCGAGTTGCGCTTGTTGCTCACGCAACTGCGGTGTCTGCTCGGCGAAGACGTACCGGAACAGATCGAGCGGATCGTGCGGGCGGTCGACATTCATGCCGGCGCGCAGTGTGGCGGCCTCTGCCTCGGCCTCCGCGGTCAGTGACTCCACGAATGCGTCGTCGATCAGATCGTGTGCGCGCAGATACTTTTCGAGACGCGGCAACGGATCTCGCCCGAGCCAGGCTTCCACCTCGGCGCTGTCGCGGTAGCGGGTGGCGTCGTCGGCATTGGTATGTGCGTCGATGCGATAAGTGTGTGCCTCGACGATCACCGGTCCGTTTCCGCTGCGAACGAAGCGCGCTGCCTCGTCCATGACGGCCATCATCGCGACGGGATCGTTGCCGTCTACCTGCTCGCTGCCGATCCCGTAGCCGACGCCCTTGTGCGCCAACGTCGGTGCTGCGCTTTGGCGCGACAGTGGCACGCTGATCGCAAATCCGTTGTTCTGCACCAGAAAGATCACCGGCGCTTTGAAGACGGCGGCGAAGTTCAGCGCCTCGTGGAAATCGCCCTCACTGGTGGCGCCGTCACCACAGAGCGCCAAGGCGACGGTGTTCAAGCCCCGTCGAGACTCCCCGTAGGCCACCCCCGCTGCATGCAGCAATTGCGTTGCCAGCGGGGTGCACTGCGGCGCACTGCGCAGCGCGACCGGGTCGTATCCGCAGTGCCAGTCGCCGGCGAGCATGCTCAGAATCTGCACCGGATCGACACCCCTGGCGGCCAACGCCATCGAATCCCGGTAGGTGGGGAAGAGCCAGTCACTCGGCTCCAGACTCATCGCTGCCGCGATCTGACATGCCTCCTGCCCTCGCGAGGACGGATACACGGCCAGGCGCCCCTGTTTGGTCAGTGCCGTAGCCTGCTGGTCGAAACGCCTGCCCAGGAACATCTTTCGATACATCGCGATCAGGCGATCGTCGCTCGGTTTTGCGTAGCGGGCCTCGCTGCGCGTCAGTTCTCCGGCAGGGTCGAGGTACTGCACCGCAGAATCGGCCGGCAGGAACTTCTGATACCGCAGTTCCCCCAAGGGCTCGACAAGTGTCACTTCTACCTCCAGAAGACGTTGTGTCCATCAGTATTCGCACTTCGGCGACGTAATGGCAGCAAGCGTCGAGGATTCAAGACAAACGGCCTATCATGAGGATTCGGGCAGCAATATGTCCATCAACCGACTCGACTACCGAACCAGGAATGGACAGATGGCCACCGAACCGCACGCTCTCGATGCGATCGACCGTCGCATCATCGCCGAACTGGTCGCAGACAGTCGCATCTCCATGCGTGCACTGGCCGAGAAGGCGCACATATCCCGCGCTCACGCCTACGTCCGCATCGAAAGGCTCGAGGACGCCGGAATCATCACCGGATTCACGACGCGGATCGCCCATGAGAAGGCCGGACTCGGCTCCTCGGCGTACGTGGCACTCTCGATCCGGCAGCACTCGTGGCGAGGTCTGGCGGCGTCCTTGAAGGCCCTGCCGTTTGTCGAGCACTTCTCCCTCCTCGGCGGCGACTTCGACGTTCTGGTGCTGGTCCGTGCCCCGGACAACCAGGAACTACGCCACACCGTTCTCGAAGAACTCCAGGGACTCGACGGGGTTCTCTCGACCAAAACGTGGCTGATCTTCGAAGAAGGCAACGGTCCGGGACCCAACTGGCTGCCCGCCTGATCCGTCTATAGTCGCCGTTAGCAGTTGCACACGGGAGGTGACTCGAATGACCCTGCACGGCCTGGGAATCGGTTGGCGCCCCGAGGTCTCCGGAATCATCGCGCAACTCGACGGCCTGGCATTCTGCGAAGTCATTGCCGAATCCGTCGGAAACGAGATACCGCCGCACCTCGGCTCGCTGGGAGTTCCGGTGATCCCGCACGGAATCTCGCTCTCACTTGGCGGGGCCGAGGCGGTAGATCAGGCACGGATCGATCACCTTGCGCGTGCATCCCAGCTACTGGGCGCTCCCTTGGCGAGCGAGCACATCGCATTCGTGCGTGCAGGCGGCATCGAGGCCGGCCACCTGCTCCCACTTCCGCGCACCTACGAAGCCGTCGACGCCCTGGTACGCAACATCACCCGGACTCAGGACGGTCTACCGGTGCCGTTCGCCGTCGAAAACGTTGCCGCCCTGTTCGACTGGCCGGACGACGAGTTGACCGAAGGGGAGTTTCTCGCGGAGATCGTCGAGCGCACCGGAGCCCTGCTGGTTCTCGACATCGCGAACGTCTACGCCAACGCTCTCAATCGCGGGCGTGATCCCTGGACCGAGCTGAGCCGGCTGCCACTCGAACGAATCGCCTACTGCCACATCGCCGGTGGCAGTCTCGGCGACGGAAAATACCACGACACGCACACCGACCCGGTGCCCGAAGCCGTGCTGGAACTCCTTGCGCAGTTCACCGCCGCCGGTCACCATCCCGCGATCATGCTCGAGCGCGACGGAAACTATCCGCCGGCACTGGAATTGCTCGACGAGCTCGATGCCATCGCCGACGCAGCTGGTCTGGATCGCATCACCGCGGGCACCGATTGGTCACGCACATGAGCACGCTCGGTGAGCGTCAAGAGGCGCTGATTCGCGCACTGGTGGCGGGTGGCGAACTGCCCGAAGGCTTCGACAAAGACGAAGCCGCCGTTGTCTCGGCGGCACTGCTCCGAAAGCGCGCAGGAGAAGTGGCGCACCACCTTCCGGTCGTGCGCCACACTCTCGGCGATCGTTATCTTCAGTTGTTCACAGCGTGGGCGGGCGGACGGCCGAAGACGTCTTCGCGTTCGGATGCCCAGGCCTTTGTCGCCCATCTCCAGGACATCGGCGAACTGCCTCGCCCGCCCTGGTATCAGAGGTTTCGAAAGCTCTCACGCAAGTGAGACAACAGCTTCGCTGGTGTACATGAGGAACGTCATCGATTCCTGGAAGTACAGCTCGACGGAGTTCGCATCGTGCGAGAGATAGCCGATGGACAGGTCCTGGCCCAGATGCAGTTCGTAGTCACCGCCACGCGTCGACAGCAGGAAAGCGCCGTCGATGGCCGGGGCCCAGATGATCTCGCCGTCGAGTACGCGTCGCAGGTGCTCGCGGATGGGGTAGCCGTGATCGGAGGTCTCGTTGATCGCGGTGAACGCATCTGCATTCAGGAGCAGTGAGTACGGTCCGTTGACACCGGCCAAGCGCAGCGACGTGATCGCCTGGCTGATGGCTTCCGGGTAGTCCTTGGCGTCGATGGGGAGCTTCAGTTCCGGGTTGGAACCGCTGGCCCGCACGCCGGTGATGCTGGCTGCGGGGTATCCCTCGAAGATAGCGCGGTCCTCGGCGAACGCGATCTGCTTGGCCGCGTCCTTGACGGGCTGCCAGTCGGAGTCCTTGGCGCCGCGTTCGACGTCGTCGATGGCCTGACGGCTGACGGTGAAAGGGACCCGCAGTTCGATGATCGGCTGGGACTGACGAGCATGTGCGATGACGCCGTCGGCCAAGGGATTGATCGGCACCTGATGCCCGAGTGGGATGGCCGCGAGATCGTCACCCGACGGTCCCTCCACATCCACGACACGACGACCGGCGACGTGACGCTTGAAGGTACGGCTCGCCTCTTCTTCGATCTCGGCCCAGGCTGCTGCCGAAATGGGTGCTAGGTCGCGGTGCAGGTTTGTCATTGCTGGGCACTCCTTTTGAGGCTGCCGATTCCGAGAGAACCGTCAGAGATGGGCGCTGTGAACGTCGCTTCGGGAACGAGCCTGGTCGGCAAGTCTGGGGGATCGTCGAGAAAGTCCGCCGTCGGAACGAAGAAATTGATTCCGGTGACGGCGGTGGAGAAATCGAGAATGCGGTCGTAATTGCCGACGGGATTCCCGATGAACATGTTGGTGAGCATCTGCTCGGTGACCGTCGGCGACGCCGAGTAACCGATGAAATAGGTACCCATCTCAGCGGAGCCGACGTGGCCGAACGGCATGTTGTCCCGCAGAATCTGGATCTGCTCACCGGATTCGTCCTCGATGACGGTGAGTGCGGTGTGGGAGTTGGCCGGCTTGGTGTCGTCGTCCATCTCGAGATCTTCGAGCTTGGAGCGTCCGATGACGTTCTCCTGCTCCTCGACGGGCAGGGAGTTCCACTCCGACATGTCGTGGAGGTACTTCTGGACGATGACGTAACTGCTGCCTGCGAAATCCGGATCCTCGTCACCGACGGTGACCGCGACGTAAGCGGCCTGCCCGGACGGGTTCTCGGTACCGTCGACAAAACCCATGAGGTCGCGTTGCTCGAAATACTTGAACCCGTGGACCTCGTCGATCACCGACGCGGCCCCGGCCAACCTGTTGGTCACGACCGTGGCGAACTCGAAGCACAGGTCCATCTGACGGGCCCGGATGTGAAACAACAGATCGCCCGGCGTGCGCGGGGCGTGGTGTTTGTCACCGGTCAACTCGACGAACGGATGCAATTCCGCCGGCCGTGGACCGTCGAAAAGTCGATCCCACGCATCCGAACCGATGCCGACGACGGCAGCCAAGCCACCGGCGGGAACCCGGAATCCGATCGAGCGCTGCAGCCCGGAAATATCCGCCAGAACGTCGTGAACTGCCTGCTCACCACCCTCGTCGATGGTGAAAACCAGGAAGATCGCAGCTTCCGTGAGCGGGGTCAGCAACGGCTGCGGTATCGCGGGAAGGGCCACTTCGGCCTCGTCGATCTCACTCGTTTCCGCCATGCAGACCAGTATGGACGATTCCGGCAGTCCCGGCATCAGTAGTGGGTAAGTCGCGTCAGGGGGTTGCGGCCTGGGCGCCCGCGTCGAAGCCGGCCGGAATCTCGAAGATCTTTCCGTCGAACCCGGCGCGGTAGAGATGCCCGGCCGCGAAACCGGAATTGCCACGCCCGTAGGTCAACACACTCGACGCTTGCAGTCCGCTGGTGAGCGAGCAGTACTGGCCGGGTCCGTCGATCCGCCACACCTCACCACTGATGTCCGTGGGAACAATTGCGCGATCTCGCGAGTCCAAGGTCAAACCATCTGGGGCAGAGAAGGTTTCGAAACCACCGAGATCGACCAACGACTCCGAATATCCCGGATTGTCCACGGAGATGCGGCTGACACCCGGGTTTGCGAACGTGCGCGAAACGTAGAGCCAGCGATTATCGGCGCTCAGGGCAGCGCCGTTTGCACTCGGGAAGGTTGCCCACGCCGGGTCGACGGAACCATTCGGGCTGACCTTTCCGATCAGCGAACCGAAATCGTTGGTGGCGTAAATCGTCCCGTCGTGCGCGACGGCAAGGCCGTTTGCAGCGCTCAGACCACCGGCTATCGGCGTCACGGCACCCGAGTTCACGTCCACCCGCGCGACCGACGCAGCACGCGTCAGATCGCCGATCAGCACGCCGGCGTTTGCTCCGGTACCCACCAGCAGTGAACCGTCCGGGCTCCACGCGAGTGCGCCCGCACCGCCGGGAACCGTCGCGATCGGAACTGCGGCCTGACCAGGCCCGTCGACGCGGAAGATCCGCCCACTCACCAGGTCGGTCGTATACAGGCGCCCTTGCCCGTCCACCGTGACACCCTCGAGGGCAGCACCCGGAATCTGGGCGCTGAGTATGGCGGGTGACGATCCAGGGCAAGGCGGAGCGGCGGCGGCACCGGACACGCCCAGAGCCAGAAGCGAACCGGCAACAAGAGCACCGGTGATACCAACACGAATACCGCGATCGAAGATCCTGGTGCGCATCTGCGCAACGCTAGACCCTCTGTCCGATTTCGCCTAGAGACTCCGAAGGAAAGAGATCAAAAGTTCATTGACCTCGACAGCGCGTTCTTGTTGTACGAAGTGCCCCGCACCGCCGAGGAGATGTACACCCCGCAGGTCGGGGACAGTGTCCTTCATTCGGTCCAGTGCCTTGGGACCGCTCATCGCGATGACCGGGTCTTCCGCGCCCGCAACGAAGAGCGTCGGGACCTCGACGTGCGCGCCGTCCAGATCCGCGCTGCGTTCCCAATTGGCGTCATACGCTCGGTACCAGTTCAAGCCACCGGTGAAACCTGTTGCAGTAAAGGCCTTTACATAGACATCCAAATCATCCTCGGTGAGCCACGACCACGGCAACGCCGGCGCCTCGGGAAGTACGTCGAGATAGCCGTTTCCTTCGGAGGGGTTCTTCCACACATCGAGGTACCGGTAAGCCCCGGACAAGGCGTGGAAGAGCCGCTGAAGGAATTCACGTGGACGGGCGTCGAGTTCGCGCTCCGCGACACCCGGTTCCTGAAAATAGTGAATGTGCAGAAAGTGCTTGCGCGCCAAGGCGGCGTAGATGGCCGAGGGCTTGGCCGGGAATCTGTCCGGCGCATAGGGAACCGCCAAGGAGACCAGTCCCGCAACGCGATCGGGGTGACGAAGCGCTGTCGTCCACGCGGCCGGAGCGCCGAAATCGTGTCCGACGAACACCGCTTTGTCGATTCCGAGAGCGTCGAGTAGGTCGATCAGCCGGTTCGCGACGGCGTCGTTGGTGTAGTCCTCGATCGCGTCGGGGCGGGTAGTGCCGCCGTAACCGGGCATGTCGAGTGCAATCGACCGAAAACCCGCTTCCGCCAACGCTGCCGACTGATGGCGATAGCTGTATCCGAGGCCGGGAAAGCCGTGGCACATGACCACAGCTGTCCCGGAACCGGAATCGTCGATCTGCCAACAGAATCCGTCGACGTCGATCGTCTTGACCGTCATGTCAGGCGGTGATCATGTCTTCCTGGTTCCAGAATGCGCGCATCGACAGGATCTTTCCGTCGTCGTCGAAGGTCATGACGTCGATGGGTGCGATGGTCAGGGTCTGCTCGCCGAGCTTGGTGATCAGCGAGAAGTGGAATGCCGCTTCGTTTCCGGCGATGCGGAGGGTCTGAAGGTGAGCTTCCTGGTCGAAATTCTCGATCACGGAGTAGAACTCGAGAATGGACTCGCGGGTGGTGCGCACGTCGGTACCAACCGGGTCTTCGACCGTTGCACCCTCTGCGTACAGGGCCACAACCTGGGCAGCAGTGCCCGTCGCAACGGTCTCGATGTAGGCGTCGACGGTCTTGCGGATTACCTCTGCGGACGGTGCCATGGTCTACCCCTCGTAGTTAGAACAGGTTCTAATTCTGAGGATAACCTACGACTCTGTTCCACGGGTCAGCTTTCGAGCACCTTGCGCAGGCGAGCCTTCTTCCGGTTCTCCCGCACGATCCAGACGACATCGGTGTCGTCCGACGCCCCCAGGGAGACGAATGCCGGCAGGGCATTCTCCGGATCCGCCGCAACCGCGACACTCCAGCAGTATCCGAGCGTCTGCCGGAGAGTCCATGTGTCGGCGTCACGACGGGAATCAGCCGGTTGCGAGACGATCCACTCGGTAGCGTCTCGGCACACCTGAACGGCCAGCGCAGCGTTGGTCTTGTCCTTCAGCAACCGTGGCTCGCAGATCCCCGCAGCCGCTGCGCGCAGCGTCAATGGATGAGCGGAGCGTGACCACTGCTCGATGATCGCCCGCAATAATTGCGGATCCGTGTCGCCTATCGCCTGAACGGCCATCGCGGCAGCTTCACGTGCACGCCACGACGCACTGGTGGTTGCCTCCGTCAGACTGTTCAGAACAGCCTTGTCGCGTGAACGAACAAGGATGAATCCGAGCCCGACGATCCCACAGCAGCGGATGTATTCGTCCTCGGACTCCGCCGCCAGCAGGATGTCGTCGTCATCGGCGCCGCGCGCGAACTCGAGCATGAGCCCAAGGTTCGCGCGCGGGCCGGGCAATCCTGAACGCTCCGTCAGGTAACTCCACAGTTCATCGCCGTCCAGATCCGCGAACGTCATGGGAGTCCTTTCGTCGTTACACCCAATCCTGTCAGCCCGGATCTACACGCGCAGCATTTCCGATCAGTGAGCAGGGAGGAGGGACGTCTCCTGCTGCACACCGTCTTCTGCGCCGATCTGGACGATGTTTCGCGGCAGGAACACGGCTGCGATCGCGCCGAAACGCCAGTTCCGCCGAAGTGTTCCGCGAAATGATCACTGAGTTAGGCGATCACATGCTCAAGGCGACAGTCGGCCGGCGCGAGCAGTTCGCTCAGGCATTCAGCCTCCTGATCGAAAACGCAGCGACCACCCTCTACGGCGATGCAGTAGAAGAGCTTTCGGAAATCGGAACCGAGGATGCGGCATGAGTAACGCCAAGGACCGGATACGCGGAAGTGCTGAGCGCGCAAAACCCAGCCATCACTGGCATCGCCGAAAATGTCATCACCTCATCCGAATTCAATGACACTCCCACTGTGCGCCGACTCGCCCGGCCCCTGTGGCGAGCATCATCGGAGCCGCTCACGGCGCCGCTGCACTGCACGAAGACATCGACATCACCTCCCGCATCGAGGACCTCGTCGTATCGCACCTGCACGCACACCCGGTCGACCGCATTTCATGCCAGAATGCGAAACCACAATGGAATTCGAGAGACCGTGTTTCTGCAGAGTGTTTCGATCTTGAACTGTCCAGTCCCGTAAGTCTGCAACAGGTACGCGCACTCTTCCGGCGTGAGCTTGTGCTGACGGCCCTTCATCTTTCCGGCAACCGCCGCCGCATCCCGCGTCCTCGACCGGATCAGGTCTGACTCGAATTCGACCATCAATCCGAGGACGCCGATGAACATCGTGCCCATCGGATCGGCGGGTTCGTAGATCTTCCCGTCGATCGACTGCGCAACATGCTTATCCGCCAGTCGCCCGCGTTTCGTGAAGGTCCTTCGATGCCATACAGGATTCTTTCAACGGACGGTAGAAATGAACGGAACGCGCCGAAATTTCCCCAGGTGAATCGCATGCAGGAGTGTGTTTGCAATCGTCCGGTATTACGATGGTCAAATCGCACACCCGAACTCGCAGGGGCGATCTGAGAGATGCTCGTCTATTGAAGGATTATCGGATTTCTTGTGTGCTCCGACACGGCAAGCTCGAAAGCATGAGAATCTCGTTGGGTACTGCCTGGACGATCTTGATGTTGGCCGGAGCACTGACGGCCTGTTCGCCTCGTGAAAACGAAATCGAGTCGTCTGATAACCGTTACACCCAGTCGGGTTCTGTTGAAACCCCTGATGATCGCCGGGCCGATCGCGACTTGGCCGGAAGGCCCTACGGGCATGCCGCAATTGCCATACTCAGTATTCTCGGCCGACGACTTGCGCATAGGTGCATCCGCCGATGACGGCGTTGTCATAATTCACTCGGAAATCAGTACGGAACCCACGTGGAGGTCACCGTCAGTTAGGTGCAATCGCCACCAGTTGACGAAGAGGGTTGGGATGAGTCGTTCGATCTCGAATTCTCGACCGCCGACGGTCCGATGTACGTGTATGACATGAATTCGTTTTCGTACACGAGCGGTGTCGAACAACCCATCACCTCTGACGGTCCGGGTACGTACACCATGCGGGTTTCTATCCGTGGCCGGCTAGCGAATCGAAACGATGTGAATTCGTCGATTCCGGAAAGCTATTTGTTGCAGGTATTGAACTCGGCGGCAGCAGAGTAGGCGAGTCTCCGTCGTTGGGATGGGAATCGTCCGTCTCGGCGATGGTCAAAACGTACACCGAAACCCGCAGGAAGCCACTCAGCGAACTTTCGAAGTTGTGGATCGCGAAACCGAAGTCCGACGCATAGACACCCTCGGTGTGTCGTCTCCGAGACCTGGGGGACTGTGGATCGGGAGAGCGAAAACGCACAGGAGCCCTGAGCGAAGAGGTCCTTGCGCCCGACGGCGCAGGCAGAGACCCGTGCGTAGCTAAAAGTAGCGACGCTCCGCAACTTGACGATAATCCATAAGGTCACTGATCACTTCCGGACACAATGCTCGGGACATACTTCGTTCCAGATCACCAAAAATCAATACCTGTGGCTCTCGGAATCATTGGCACGTTTCTTACAGAACTATGTGGCACGGAGTCACCTGCAGAATGACTTGCTGCGGGTTTCGGTATGCGTTTGACCATCGAAAAACCGGACTACCGGAAACCTTCTCGCCATTGCCAGGTGTTTCGTCGGCGAGTAAACGAGGGTGGCCGCTCACCCCTGTGGGTGAGCGGCCACGTTTCGGTGGTGCGGTGAGACCCGGTGGGTCAGGGTATCGAAGTCAGGACCCGAAGCCCTCGAATGATCCGAGAGGGCTGGTCGACGGCGGTGTTGTCAGCGCACCCACGGCGAGCGAGTGTAAGGCGCCGGCGGCGATGGCGGTGTAGCCGCCGTCGGTCGGTGTGCCGTTGAGCTGCCCGTAATCGTTGTTTCCCCAGGATTTGATGTGGCCGTCGGCGGTCAGTGCAAGTGCATGGCCGTTGCCGCTGGCGATAGCGGTGTAGCCGCCGTCGGTCGGTGTGCCGCTGACCTGCTCGTATTTGTTGTTTCCCCAGGATTTGATGTGGCCGTCGGCGGTCAGCGCGAAGGAATAGTCGCCGCTAGCGGCGATGGCGGTGTAGCCGCCGTCGGTCGGTGTGCCGCTGACCTGCCCGTAATCGTTGTTTCCCCAGGATTTGATGTGGCCGTCGGCGGTCAGCGCAAGGGAATGTAAGGCACCGACGCCTGTTGCGATGGCGGTGTAGCCGCCGTCGGTCGGTGTGCCGTTGAGCTGCCCGAAGCCGTTGTCTCCCCAGGATTTGATGTGGCCGTCGGCGGTCAGTGCAAGGGCATGTAAGGCGCCGGCGGCTATGGCGGTGTAGCCGCCGTCGGTCGGTGTGCTGCTGACCTGCCCGTTATCGAGGCTTCCCCAGGATTTGATGTGGCCGTCGGCGGTCAGCGCGAGGGAATGATCATCACCGGCGGCTATGGCGGTGTAGCCGCTGCCGGTCGGTGTGCTGCTGACCTGCCCGAAGCCGTTGTACCCCCAAGATTTGATGTGGCCGTCAGCGGTCAGAATAAGGGAATGGGAGTAGCCGGCGGCGATAGCGGTGTGGGTCTGCCCGGCGGGCGCGGTGGGCACCGCGCTCTGCCCGAGGTCGTTGTATCCCCACCCGATGGCCTGGCCGCCGGGTGAGACCGGGACCCCGACCGGGGCAGCAGCGGCGGGGGCGACAACGGCAACAGCGATGCCGGTGGCGGTGAGACCGGCCAGGACAGCGCGTAGGAGACGGGACCGACCTCCGACCCGCGTGGGGTGTTCGAGCAATGGGGTAGGCATGCGGCGGCTTCCTTCGTTCGTGTTGGAGGGCGAACGCGGACCAGGGATCGCCAGTCCGGGCGGGTGCAATATCCTCGTTCGACAGATGTGATCAATTGATACATGAAGGCTTACGCGACGCGGAAGGTTTTAAGACTAAATTCATTCGATTAGATGACACAAAGCTGGATCTTTTTCGGCTCTTCCAACTTATCCTGGACCGCTGGCTCATTTTGAATCGCACCGGAGTTTCCGGAGACTTTGATGTTCCCCGAGTTTTCCGGGAGTTCGTTTGTTTACTTCAGGCGTTGATGCACTCGAGAGAGGTCCACCATGCCCCGACGCTATCCATCCGAATTCCGCCCGAAAAGTCCTCGCCCTGTTGAAGTCAGGTCGCACGGTCGCCGAAGTCGCCTCATTTCTCGATGTCACCGAGCGGACCGCCTACAGGCGGAACCAAGGGCTCATCGATACCGGCCAGAAGTCGGGGGCTGAGCTCGATCGAAGGCGCTGAACTCGCCGTCGTATCGCAGAAGTCGAGACCGAGCTTGCCATCGCCAAGCGCTCCACCTAGTTATTGAAGTCGGTGGAGCTCCCAAAAAAGACGGTTCGAAGCGATCGAGGTGATTCTTGAAGTGAAGGGAAGGCCTGCTCGGTCGAAGATGCGGAGTCGAGATCTTCGCGTATCCGGAAAGTAGCTATGTTCCACAACTTTTTGGAATCCACACAGTGAACCATCGATATTGGACATGAGTTTCGGAACATTCGTAGTGCCGGCTCACCAAGAATCTTTCACATCTTTCCGAAATGGATCTTGGTCTCAACAGGTCAACGCATCACCCACGATAACCGATCAGCCCCAGAAGATCGGGTCCCCACCGCTGTCAGTGTGATCGAGCAAATCCTGAACATGCGGACTCGGCTCCAAGAACTGGTAGCGATGAAACTTGAGGTCCGGTCCCCCCAATACAAACTCCACAACCCGGTTTTCTTCGTGAAATGCAGCCGGGCGATCGGGAAACGCGTCCACTCAGGGCCGAGGTCCTCTCGCCACGGCGGCTGGCATTCGCAGATCGTCAGATGACGGGGTGCAATGTCGCCTTCGACCCGAATCTCATGACACAGACGGTCGGGAACCCTACTTGCGCAATACTTCACGACCCGCGCGACATCGAGTTCGGGAAGTCCGGTGGCAGTCATGCCCCCATCATGCCAACCGTCATCGGCGGCCGGCTTCGCTATCCGGTTGCGCAGGAACCGAGTACCCGTTCCTATCGCCGGCGTGGACTGTCCCAATCGAGCACACGACAAGGTCGATCGTTGAGCCTGGCCGAGATCGTGTCCAAGTCATCTTGACTGAAACTGCGCAGGTCAGCGTTCTTGCACAGGTACTGACGCAGCAAGCCGTACGTATTCTCGTTCGTCCCGCGTTGCCACGACCATCTCTCGGCTTGAGCCGAGAACACAAGAAGGACTACCGAGATCACTTGATTTACTTTGGTCACCTGAGGCACTGGAATAGCCAAACGAGCGCTCTGGCAGCCCGATTCCGTGCGTGGTCCTCTGACGATGAAAATGAGCAGCTCGCCGAACACTTACTCAATATGAGTCGTCCTAATTGGTGGAAGCACCGCCTACTGCAGTGGACTCTCTACGTCTCTGGAGGCGCAGCTCTGTTTCTAGCTCTCGCGGTTCTCTGGCGCTACCGAAGTCGCGGGCTGTACGTACGCCAGCTCCCGCTGCGGAAATAAGTCTTCCGTCTTTGAAGGTGCGCGGTTGGATAGGGAACGCCGATCCCACTACCAATTGTCGAAAACCGATCGGTTTTCGTCGCCCGGTCGATGATTGATGGTGTGCAGGTCAGACCTGTTGGGGTTTGTCGATAACTCGTGTCGAAAATCTATGTCGAATAACCGGTCGGAATACAGTTTCCGGCAAAGGAGGTAGTGTTTGACGCTTTGTTGCAGGATTACCGAATATTTGAGCTCGACCCGCGGCCGCATTGATGCCGCTGTCACCGGGGAACACTCGTCGGGTGTGTGTTGCGACTGCGTAAGCCGGCTCGGGCACTGTTCTTCGGTCGTTAAGGGTGTAGCCCCGAGGTGAGAAATCACCTCGGGGCCTCACTTTTCCTCACGTGTTGAGGTTTCATCTGTGCGTTGCGTGGTTCAGCTGCCGAACAAACTGCCCAGGCTTCCTGATGATCCGCCGCCGTTTCCGTCGGGGTTGCCGGGTTCGGTGGTGGGAGGGATGGTGGGAGTTGTTCCGTCCACGATGAACATCAGCGGGCTCTGGTCGGTGAGTGGTTGGTCGGTGACGTAGATGGGGATGCGGTACATCCGGCCGTCATCTCCGACCAGCTCGAGATGGTGTTGGCCGGCTGGTACGTCGGGAATATCGAATTTGACGACGGTAGTGCCTTGATCATCGACGTCGAAGGTGCCGATCTCGATCGGATCGGACTTGAACCAGCCTGTCAGCTTCTTGAGTTTCGATTTGATTCCGACCGCTGCGACGATCGAGGCCATAATGTGAGTCCCGACCTGGGCAACCATCTGGTCTGCGTGGAGTCCGCCCTGCTGGGTGGTCGGGCTGTATCCGAGTCCGTCGAGCAGGATTTGTGCTCCGCAGGTGGTGGTGTACTGCCATGCCGGTCCGCCTGATGAATCCTTCACTACCGGGCATTGCATGGTCAGTGCTGAGTACATTTGGTGGGGGCCGACACCGGCAAAGTGGAGGTGCGCTTGCGCGGAGCTGGCATCGCAGATGATGTCTCCGATCACGCAGATCGAGGACACCAGTCCTGGGTGGGCGTCTTTGAATGCGAAGGTGGCGGGATCGGCGAAGGCCGAGGTGGCGCCGTGTCCGTTCGCTGAGCCCAGTGTCCACCAGTTGCCGACATTTTCGACTCGGTTCGGGCGGTGTGCGGGGTCGCCGATGACGACGATCTTTTCGACCTGAGCGAAGGTGGTGGTGTTCCCGGTTTTGTGTGCGGCGGCCATCGCGGTATTGATCACGTCTGCGCCTTGCGAGTACCCGACCAACGCCACGTGTGCGTCGCGGCATTCACTGGTGATGTGTGCCAGTGCGCTGGCTAACTGGTTTGCCCCGACTTTGACCGATCGCGCGTATTCATTCAAGTAGTAGTTGGGGTTTCCGAGGTCGACGGGTATCGCAGGGTACG
Source organism: Rhodococcus sp. IEGM 1306 (assembly GCF_036541985.1). Taxonomy (NCBI): domain Bacteria; kingdom Bacillati; phylum Actinomycetota; class Actinomycetes; order Mycobacteriales; family Nocardiaceae; genus Rhodococcus; species Rhodococcus sp. IEGM 1306. Next base: position 39,151 of record NZ_JAZHFF010000009.1, on the reverse strand, counting down.
CGATGGTTCGGAGCTGAACGGGTGTGAGGCTGGGTGCATTCGACGCTACCTGCGACAGGAACTCGGTGTGCACGTCGCCGACCGGACCGCCTAAGCCGGTGTTGGGTGTGTTGTAGGTCGGGGCGCCGGGTGACTGTTCGTACTGTTCCAATGTCCTGTCTTGTGGGTATTGCGGGCCTTCACCCGAGCCACGGACCCCGACGAAATACGTACTCTTACACACCGGTTCCGGATCAGGATTCCCCGGCACACCCGGATCGACGATGCCTGTCAGGCCGACCACGTCGACCGGTGTTCGACGATCGGTGGTGGTGCCGTCCCCGAGCTGGCCGGACGAGTTGTATCCCCAGCATTTGGCGTTGCCGCTGGACAGGAGCGCACACGTGCTGCCGTAACCGGCGGTGAGGGCGGTAGCGCCGGACAGACCGGTCACGTCCACAGGTGTCAACCGATCGGTGGCGGTGCCGTCTCCGAGCCCACCCCACCCGTTGTGGCCCCAGCATTTAGCGGTGCCGCCGGGCATCAGCGCACACGTGTGGTAGTAGACGCCGGCAACGAGGGCGGTTGCGCCGGAGACGCCGATCACGTCGGCCGGTGTCGACTGGTTGTTGGTGGTGCCGTCCCCGAGCTGGCCGGACGAGTTGTATCCCCAGCATTTGGCATTGCCGCTGGACAGGAGCGCACACGTATTGCTGTAGCTGGCGGTGAGGGCGGTAGCGCCGGAGATGCCGACCACCTCGACCGGTGTCAACCGATCGGTGGTGGTGCCGTCCCCGAGCCGTCCGTACGAGTTGTGGCCCCAGCATTTAGCGGTGCCGCCGGTCATCAGCGCACACGTATGGTTGCTGCCGGTGGTGAGTGCGAGGGCACCGGAGATGCCAACCACCTCGACCGGTGTCAACCGATCGGTGGTGGTGCCGTCCCCGAGCTGGCCGAACGAGTTGTATCCCCAGCATTTAGCGGTGCCGCCGGGCATCACCGCACACGTATTGCCGTAGCCGGCGGTGAGTGCGAGGGCACCGGAGATGCCGACCACCCCGACCGGTGTCAACCGATCGGTGGTGGTTCCGTCCCCGAGTTGCCCGAATTCGTTGTATCCCCAGCATTTAGCGGTGCCGCCGGGCATCACCGCACACGTATGGTTGCCACCGGCAGTGAGTGCGAGGGCACCGGAGATGCCGACCACCCCGACCGGTGTCAACCGATCGGTGGTGGTACCGTCCCCGAGTTGCCCGAATTCGTTGTCTCCCCAGCATTTAGCGGTGCCGCCGGACATGAGTGCACACGTGTGGTCGACGCCGGCAACGAGGGTGGTTGAGGGCGGCGCGGTAGATGTCGTCGATGTGGTGACCGGATCAGCGTTCGCTCGCGCCGCCACACCCGACGGCACCACGATCCCGGACACCACGAGTATCGCAATCACCGCCGAAACCAGCCACGACAACCGATGATCGAAAACTGTGCGACGCAACATAACAGGTACCTTCGGGTCGGGTGTCGTTCGTGAGACTGGAGAATTCGTTCATACCGGTCGGCGCCTCAGAACCGTTGAACCATTTGCAAGACAACGGAAGTCCAGTGATCGAGACGCATCACCTGTCTCGAGACATACTGTGTGGATGTGATCTGGTCTAGTCGATCCGTTGGGTCACGAGCCGAACAAGGATCCGAGGGAGCCGGAGCTACCGCCGCCGTGGGGGGATTGCTTGGGTCAGTAGGTCCCCCAGGTTCTTCGGTACCGCCGACGGTGAACGATGCGAAGTGGGTGACGTCGTCGCCGGCGTAGTTGCCGTTCTCGTCGTAGGGGGTGCATTTTCCGATGATCGTGTACGTGCCTGTGGACAGCGGGATCGTGTTGACTCTTGGGCTGGTGTACCCCAGGTCGCGTACTCCTGCAAATCTCGGGGTCTCGAACAGTGCCGGGTCATGTGCGAGGAACTCGTACCCTCCTGTCCATCCCGGACCTGATGGTGGGTTTACAGGCAGGTTGCCTTCGGCCTGCGCATTGAGGTCGGAGGGTGAGCCGGGGACGATCAGACCTGCGTTGCACACTTGGTAAGAGGGTGCGGTGAGCGTGATGGTCGCCGCGGTTTCGGTGGTGGTGATGGTGTAAATATCGGATTCGGGTCCGGTGAGGAAGGGATCCGCTGCTGCGGCCCCGGTTCCTGCGGAGACGAGTAGAGCGGTGAATCCTGCGACAGCGCAGACTTTGCGCATGGTGAAGTCCTTTCGGGAGGAGTGTTGGCCGACGTGCGCTTCTCGAGGTGTGTTTGTCAGCGGGAGCTAGGCGTCAGCGTGTGAGGGAGCGGGTTGTCATCTGCACCAGCTGAAACCGACCAGTCGATCCACCTGGAATGAGTCAAAAGTAGTCGAATGGATCGATGGCGCACAGACCCCAAAAATGGTGGCACAGCCGCTATGAGCAAGCAGACCTGATCAGATACGTGGGGCGAGCGGTTGACCGCCCGGGTCGTATTCGACTCGGACGATGTCGTCGCGGGTGCTGTGGACGATGGTGGCGAGAATGCCACGCCCGGGTGGGAGGATCCGGATCGTGAGTGTCCCGGATCGTGCTCGGATGAGTGCGTCCGCGGCGGCGGCGATGACGCGGTCTCGTACTTCTTCGGGTGCGGTGTCGAGGGCGTGGTCGTCGAGCAGGATGACCTCGACGCCGCGTGTGCGGGCAGCACGCGCTTCGGCGGCGATGTGGGGGACGGCGAGGATCGACGCTCGCAAGGTGTCGCGAAGGTGCGCTTCGAGGAGTTGGCAGTCGAGGCGTTCCTGGCCGGTCAGTGGGTCGGCGTGGGTGATGCGTTCGAGGAGGGGCCGGGCGAGGTCGTCCAGGCGTGTGAGTTGGGCGTCGCGTTCGTCGAGAACGGCGGTGTCGGCTGCTTCGGCGGCGATGCGCAGCGTCGCTTGTCGGCGGAGGGCGAAGATCTCGCGTGCGGCGGGCCGGATGGTCCAGGCGAAGAAGGTCGCCATTAGTAGCGGTGCGAGGTTGATCGCTGACATCGACAGCCCGTAGGCGGCGCTTTGACCGGTCCGCTCCGCCCAGAGCATGCAGCTGGCAAGAACGGCCGCCATACCGATCCACGCCCACACGGTGCGGCCTCGGACACACATGTAGGTGTAGATCGCCGTCGACGCTGCCAGGGGCCACAACTGAAGGAGCCCGTCGATTGGAACGGGGACGACGACAAAGATCAGATTGACCGCGATCGGCCCGGACAGCGTCAGGTACGTGGTAGCCGGAGCCGCAAGCGGATCGCCCGGAACCCCGATGAGGCCCACTGCGCCGATACTGACGACGATCCAGGCTGCGAACTCGAACCATCCACCTCCGGGTGGATTCGTGGACCAGGCGACCAGAGCGAACGTCGCCACGAACGCGGTGACGACGGTTTTCGCTGCGATGGTGCGCAGACCGAGCAACTCTCGAACATCGTGAACATCGTTGTAGTGGTGAGTCATTCGGATTCCCACCCTAGATGTACTGTCGTGCCGACGCCGGGGCTGGTATCCACGTGTGCCGATCCGCCGGGGACGGCGCGCATGCGGCCGAGGATGCTGACGGTGATGCCGAGTCGGTGCGGCGCGACGTCGGAAGCAACGAAGCCGGACCCGTTGTCAGCGACCTCGATTCGGACGCCGGTCCTGGTCACTGCCGTGGTGACCGTTCGCAGTGCATCAGGTCCGGCGTGCAGGCGAGAGTTGCGCAGGGCCTCGGACAATGCCGACCCCAGTGCGCGAACACACTCGGCAGGCAGGAACGGCAGCGGCTCGGTATCGGTGTCAATGACTTCGAACCTGGCCTGGGCGTCGGCGTCGGTGGCCGCGGTCCTCAGATGGACAAGTGCGTGTTCGAGTGAGAACGGTTGTGCTGGTTCGCTTCCGATACGGAGATCGTCGAGTTCCGCCAGCGTTGTTTCGGAGAGGTCGCGGAGAAGTGAATGCGGCTGCCCATGTGAGGCAGCCAGAAGCGTTGAGAGCACGCTGTCATGGATGAGCGCGTCGAAACGTTCACGCTCGACGATACGAGCACGTTGGGCGGCAGCGTCAGCTGCCGCGGCGTATGTCTCGTCGGTGGTGGCATCGAGTACCCGCCCGGTGCGTAGTGCCATCGCGGCGCCGCCGACGAACAAGGTGCAGAACATGATCGCGAAGGCGATCTCCGGGACCAACATCCCTGATTGCGCGCCGTCGCGGGCTACGAGGTTGATCAGCTGTACACCCGTGCACCCGATCGCCAGGTGAACGAATGCGGCCGGTGTCGACCAGACAAGTACAGCGGCGAGGCTTGCCAGACCGGGGAACGCGGCCAGCCACACGCCATCATTGGCGGGGAGGTCCGGTCCGTTCCATGCTGCCGGCCAGGTGGCCACCGCGATAAGAAACACCGTCGCCGCTAAGGCAGCGGCGGCGCGCATCGCCTGCGTCTCGGTTCGAAACGACAGCGCGCCGGGGATGAGTCCGGACCCGAACACGGCAACGACCATGATCGGCGTCCACCACGGAGCCATTCGCGGAGCGAGTTCGGTGATCGATGGCCACAAGATCACCAGGTATGCGATGTATCCGATGCTGGTGAACCTGGCGAACATTCGCAAGATCCGGTCGGTGTCTTCCGTCCGAACGGCATTCTGTGGAGGGCGAAGCGACTGACGGGTCATCGGATCGGATGCTCTGGAACCGGAAGCCAGCCGTCTTCGACGGCGCGCTTGTAGAGGTCTGTTTTCGTTCGCGCCGGCCGGCCGGCGTCGGCGTATTTTGTGCGGATCCGTGCGAGGTAGTCGTTGACTGTATTCGGAGTCAGCCCGGTCATCCGCGCTACGCGATCGGCTTTCTCTCCGGACGCGTACAAGGTGAGGACGTCTCGTTGTCGCGAGCTGAGCCCGACGGCGGGTAGGTCGGGATCGCCGTCGATCGCGGCGGCCCATTCGGTGGTCGCCACAGGGTGGCCGGCGGCGGCGGCAGCGATGGCGTCAACAACCTGCTCGGTCGGCGCTGACTTACGGATAACACCCAGCACACCCGCCTTCGCAGCCAATCTGACCAGGTAGGGATTTTCCGCGCCGGTGAACACCAACGCTTCCAAATTCGCAGCCCGCAGTCGGTCGATATTCGCAGTCGGGGAGGAACCATCCGCCAACCTCAGATCTAGCAGCACGAAATCCAACGAAATCTGTTGATCCAGCAGCTCTGTGACTGTGGGGGCCGACGCCGCGATTTCCAGATCGGGATGTTCGGCCAACATAGCCTGCAACCCCAGGACCACTGCGGAGTGATCTTCGACCACGCCGATCTGCTTCACATCGGAATCTCTCACCACATCAGCCGTCCTCTGTCGAGGGCGCTGAACCGATCCCAGCTACCCCTGTGCATCATCGATATTTCAGCACATCGGTACTGCGTTAGTGTTCGATCACCGGATACATGATCCTTGCGGATCGTCATCGAGGTCTGTACAAAGCAGCGTGCGAGAAGACAAGCGAACGTCCAGTGCCCTGATCGGCACATACACGGGGAGACTCCGAATGTGCTCTCCCCGGCCTGATTCTGGTAGATGCCGACGACTCCATATCTGTCGAAAAACTTTAAATTAGTGCAGTTCCCGACAGATGCGGTTCGGTTACGCAAGGGTTCCAAGCGCAGATTAGAACCCTGCTCCACAGGTCGATGCCCTGACTCAGGCGGATGTCGACGCCGTGAAAATTCACAGCCGTGAACATTCACACCGGTCACGCGGGCGGCGCGAAAGCCTCACGTCCGCAACTTGATGCGGTGCTGACCCGACTATGTAGCGGTGACACGTTGGTGATCACCCGACTGGATCGGTTGGGGCGATCGGCGTTACATCTGATCACTCTCGGCGCCGAGTTACGCGAGCGCGAGATCGGATTGAAAGTCTCGAGCAGGGCATCGACACCGCCACAGCGGAAGGGCGAGCGATGTTCGGAATGCTGTCCGTCCTTGAGGAACTCCACCGTGAATTGATCGTGGCCAACACTCGGGACGGCTTGGCCGTTGCGCGGGTGCGCGGCAGATGGGGCGGCCGTCCGTCGAAGCTCAACGACGATCAAATCGCACTCGCCCAGCGACTCTACGACGCGGGGGAGAAGACGGACGCGCAGATCGCGGCGATGTTGAATGTTCCCCGCACTACTGTCCCTTGGTATCACAGTGAAAACCAACGGATGGTTTGATTCATGGCATGTTCGACGTCGATAATTCGCCGGAGTCGATGGTGATTAAGCGAAGTCAGAACTGATTCCACCATGTGGCAAATGCGTTCCAGGCTGTGCTGGTCCACCCCCAGACGGGAGGCATGACAAACAGGTCAGGTAAGTATCCGATCATCGTTTCGTCTCCTCAGAGTGGATTCCACCAGGCGGCCAGTGGCAGCAAGAATGCGTACCAGAACAGAACTTCTTCGGGAAAATCAGGTAGGCGTCCGATCATGCATATTTCCTTCCCTGGCTTACTTCGTTCATCGCGCCTGATAGTGGCGCGTTACGGTGCAGGCGCTGCGCACAGGAGCAGTGCGCTCGAGAGGCGGGAAGCGGCTGGGGTCTGGGATGGCCGATAAATCGTCGGGGAAATCTCTACGCTTCCGGGGGCGACACGCCGCTACTCCGCGGGACGGCTCCGGTTCCGCGCCCCTTCGAAGGCGCCTTAGGGATCGCCCGGGCCAGCGGAAACGGCTTGTGAAACACCAAGTCTGGCTACTCTACCCAGCTACCTCGACGGCCGTGCCGAACGCGCTACTGAAAAAACGGGCCGGCCGGACAGGATCTCGTAAGGCCCCCGTTAATACCACGTCGATCGCGATAAGCAACGGCAGGTTGTGCTCCGAAGAGCAGCGCGACTCCGATTCCGGCGACGATCGATGTTCGTCGGTCGATGGCCAACTGGGCTGGAAGTACGTGCCTGAACATCGAGCGGGACGTTCATGAGACTGTCCCGGCGGACTCGCCGCACGGAACTCCTACGTAGCTAGATCGAGGAGCTGAGCTCTTCCCGTACGTTTCGCATGGTCGCTGTCAGGAGTCCTTGGGTTCCTTGGGTTCGGGCTCGGCCCACGCGGCGACGTTGGCGGCACCTCGTGCCAACTGCCGTCGCCCGGACGTCAATACTTCAGACGTCCGGTCCTTTGCCGCGACCAATACATCGGCGATCCGCGCGTGTTCCGGGCTGTCCCACTGCGTAATCTGCAGGTTCCGAGCCTGGATGAAGTGATCCAGAATTTCGCGCAACGCGTCGCGGTGCCGGCCAAGACCGCGGGCGGCAATCTTGTGATGCGCTTCGTTCAGGCGCAGCACGGCATTAATTTCCAAGACCTCTCGCATCCGCGCAACTAGCTGTATGTCGGCCTCATGCTGCTCGCGGAGGGTTGTGCGCGCGCTGGTGATGGTTTGGTCCACGTGCTGCGGCTCAGTGTTTCGCACCTGTTCCAGCCTGAGCTTGTGCCACTGAAACAGTGATTTTTGGGCTACGACCAGCAGTTGCAGGGTCTCTCCGAGTCTGTTCTTGTTCAACAGCTGCTCAAGCTGCTCGGATCGCTTGCCTGGGCCAGCGCGTCCGTCCAGCGTTTCCAACTGTTTGACGGCATGGACCCGAAGTCTCTCAATCCCGACTTCCAAATCTGCCCCCAGCGAGGCGATCGATGACCAATCTGTGTTGGTCAATGCATGCCCCGACGCCAAGTCCCGCACTTTGGCCGAGAGGAGACGGTGCTGTCCGTACACGTCCCCGATCCGATGAGCCTCGGCCAATCGGAGTAGCTCGTCCACCTTGTCTTCGATCACGTCCAGGTGCTCATGGACCTGGTCGAACTGGGCGCTGATCGCCGCTTCTAACGCGGCGATCGCAACCATCTGCGGTCCTACCCCCGCCACCATCGCGCCAGGGTTCGCGATCCGCGCGTTGGAGATGATCTTGCCGCTTTGTGGATTACGCACCATCTTGTGATAAGTGACGGTTGCCCCGGATTTCGGCCGAGCGAACAGCTCGTGGTATCGCTTGCCAACCGCGTATGCGGCTCCGACCGCGCGGCCCCCAAATGCCTGACTGGCCATCTTCGGCAACATTGTGCCGGAGTCGATCGGGACAGGTGAGAGCGCTGTGTCCCACTCGAGCGCAAAGGCCGCAATGGCATCTTCGGTACCGACAAGCGCGGTACCGAGCTCGTCGTCGATGACCATCAGCTCCATCGAGTCCTCGATGCCCAGCCCGTCCGGCTCGATCGGCGACAGGTCACCCACGTGCGACTCCTTCCACCCGCCCATGCGAATGCATATTCACGTTCTTCTCATGGCATTCTGCCTTGCTCCACTGACATCGCCCGTACGAGCTCCGCCAGAACAGCCAGGGAACCGGTTCCGACTGCCTCCGTGAGTCCCGGATGCCGCAGGAAAATAGCAATGATCAGGTTATATAGGGAATAGATCCCTTCTGTGTGACCGCACTGTCCCCTGCGACGGCGAAGGAGCACCGGTGAGCACCGCATCCAACCCGCAACCACGCCTGACGGAAGCCCAGATCGACCGCGCGATCGCCGCCGCCACAGCCGGTCACCGCATGGCGGACATGGAGCCCACCGCCGCGGACATCGCCATCGGACGCCGACAACTACGCGGAGAAATCACCGGCGACGAAGCCGTCGAACTTGCCCTCGCCGCAGCATTGAACGAACGCAAGGAGCAGCGCCCATGACCGCAGCACGCAAATCCGCCTCTCGCGACATCGAAGATTCCGTCAAGTTCGCCGCAGCGGGAATTCGCCTGGCCGGCGGAACTTTCACCCCGGCCGATGAAGCGGCCGCTCGCCGGGTCGCTTCCAAAACTCGCACCCCGGAAGGAGAAGTCGCCGCGTTTCGCCGCGAACTGGGGTACTGACGTCCCTTCCCGCGGAAAACTCCATGGTTTCGTTCCTGGGATGACTATTACATCGCCGGAACAACTGTTCTACGCAACAATCTGACCAGCGCAACCGACCTTACGGAACCACCGATCCCGACAAACTCCGACTGTTCGAAGAGCGCGCCGCGTCTGTGCGCCTGGTCGCTGCAAACTCGACCCCATTCGCGGTTCATTCGACACAACTAACTCAAAGCCATCCACCGAGCACTCTTTCAGGACGTGTACGACTGGGCCGTATAAGAACGCACGGGCCCGCTCAGCGAGATGCGCAAAAGGCCGGACCCGCCTTCGTCTATTACCCGCCAGCGATCCTCGCGCCCATGGTGAACTACGGCTACTACCCAGCCCCGGCCATTGCCGATGCCGCCAACCTCCAATTTCGTCGACTCGCCAACACGATCGCCTGCGCGGCCGAGACCGCGAAGAATTCCTATCCGGCCTCGCCGAACACTGGGGAGAAATCAACACCATCCACAGCTTCAGAGAAGGAACACCAGAACACAATTCGTGTTCTTCTCCGAACTCGCCCGCCACGCCGGGTACGAACTCGACGTCACGCAGTTCACCGAAAACCGGTCACTGCGAACAAAATTCGTTCACGCACGCTTCTACAAGCAATCCACCACCCGAGCAGACCGCCTGGAAGTATTGCTGGACAAAGCGCTCACCGACACCCGGCCGCAGGTTTCGGCGGAGTCCGCCGAAGGCGGTGAACTCGGCGACTTCACGCGTACCGCCCGCCTGGCTTTCCCTGCACCGCCGATAATTCCGGATCCGTGTCACCTATCGCCTGAACGGCCATCGCGGCAGCTTCACGTGCACGCCACGACGCACTGGTGGTTGCCTCCGTCAGACTGTTCAGAACAGCCTTGTCGCGTGAACGAACAAGGATGAATCCGAGCCCGACGATCCCACAGCAGCGGATGTATTCGTCCTCGGACTCCGCCGCCAGCAGGATGTCGTCGTCATCGGCGCCGCGCGCGAACTCGAGCATGAGCCCAAGGTTCGCGCGCGGGCCGGGCAATCCTGAACGCTCCGTCAGGTAACTCCACAGTTCATCGCCGTCCAGATCCGCGAACGTCATGGGAGTCCTTTCGTCGTTACACCCAATCCTGTCAGCCCGGATCTACACGCGCAGCATTTCCGATCAGTGAGCAGGGAGGAGGGACGTCTCCTGCTGCACACCGTCTTCTGCGCCGATCTGGACGATGTTTCGCGGCAGGAACACGGCTGCGATCGCGCCGAGAACTGCTGCAGCAGCACCGATCAGGAACGCGATACGCATGCCCTCGTCGGTGTAGAAGACAGCGCCCTCCATCGCCATCGCGATGTGCGAGTTCAAGACCGTGAAGGCGATGACGGGAAGCACTGCGGGGAAGATGCTCTGGAAGACCGCAACCATGCTCGCCGTGGTTGCCTGCAACTGCGGCGGCACTGCCTCGATGAGCAGGTTCGGGATGGAGGCGTAGCCCATACCCATACCGACACCGAAGATTCCGGCAAAGATGATGAGCAGAGGCTTGTTGTCGTGAATGGTTGCCGTCAACGTGAATCCGACTGCCATGAGGATCATTCCGATGATCATCAGCAGACGGGGCCGGATGTTGCGCCCCACGAGGAAGCCCACGATCAAACCACCGACCACCACCATGCCGCCAAGCGGCGCCTGGAAGATCGCGAATCCCTCTGCCGTGACGCCGAATCCGTATCCCAGGCCGAGAACTGCTGGGGTCATCACCATCATCGGCAGCAGAATCGTGAAGACTCCCGACGCGCCGTAGCAGAACCCGGCACCGACGGCAGTGAGCATCACCGAACGCTTGCCGAAGTAGCGCAGGTCGATCAGGGGCTCTCGGATGGCTCGGGCGGAGGCAACCCAAGCCACCAACAGTGCGACGCCGCCGATCAGGTAGGCCAGTGTCGAACCGTTCTTCCAGCCCCAGGTCGGTCCGAAGCTGACGCCGATCAGAATTCCGGCGATGCCCGATCCGAGCAGTACCGCGCCGATCAGGTCCAGCGAAGAGCGAAGTCGGACAGTCGATTCCGCCGTCGAAGCGAAGATCATGCCGCCGAGGAGAACCAGCCCGACGACAAAGAACCAGAAGATGCTCCGGAACCCGTGGTTGTCGATCAACCAACCGGAGACGAACGGGGCCGGAATCGCGATCAGACCCATACCGGAAGTCGCGATACTGACTGCCAGCGCAACAGTTTTCGGCGGGAAGACATCTCGAATGAGGGAGTAGCTCAGGAAGAGGCAGGGAACGAGAAGACCCGTCAATGACCGGCCCAGAATCAGGACGGCATAGCTCGGCGCAACCGCCGAAATGAAGGATCCGACCGCTGCGCCGGCGACCGCCAAGAGCAGGACTTTTCGCTTGCCGTACATGTCGGCGAGCTTTCCGAGCAGAGGAGACGCGACCGCCCCCAGCAGCAAGAACGACGTGAGCAGCCAAGCTCCCTGCGTCGTTTGATAATGCGCCGAGATGGCCGGCAGCGCAGTGGAAATCATCATGTAGCTCACCGCGAGCATCTCGAGAAGTAGAACGATCGACGCCAGAGAGAACACCAGTCGCGGAGTCCAACGCTCCGGTATCGATGTCGGTTCGGGCGCACTAGGAGACGAACCGGAGCTGTGGACGTGAGACGCCATGGCTGGAAGATCCTTTCGGGACACCTACAAATTCGATTGACCCCCTGTCGAATACCGCCGACGGGGGCCTTGCGGGGAAGTGCAGTGGAACGACAGCTACCGCTCTCGGCAACGTGTTACGTGCATCACAGCCCTCACATCGAACACGCGCTACCAAATGTTCCGTGGAGCGGGACATTCAGGACAACGACTGATTGGCGTCACAAACTCGAACCTGGCTTTGGATTATGAGCAACGGCAACGATTTTCGGTTCGAACTTGAACGTGGAGCCATTCCCATCTTCGAAATACCGAAACCCGTACTTGACGATCCCGCCTTTGAGGTTCCCCCTCGGTGTCAACGTCGGGAATCATCCCCAGAAACGACTGTGCGCCGTTTCGGTAGCGGTAACTACCAAAACGGCGCACAGGGGCCGAAGGCCCTACAGAACTATGTTGACCATCTTGCCCGGCACAACGATCACCTTGCGGGGTGCGTTGCCCTCGAGCAGAGCGACGATCTTCTCGTCGGCCAGCGCAATCTCTTCGACAGCCTTGCGATCGGCATCCGCCGGGACGCTGATGCGGCTACGAACCTTGCCGTTGACCTGGATCGGGTACTCGACGGTATCCTCGACGAGCCACTTCTCCTCGACTGCCGGGAAGGGTCCGTGCGCAAGGGATTCCGTGTGACCCAGACGCGACCACAGCTCTTCCGCGAGGTGCGGCGCCAGGGGAGCGAGCATCAGCACCAGCGGCTCGACAGCAGCACGCGGCGCACCGCCCGGGAACGCCTTGGTGAGGTGGTTGTTGTACTCGATCAGCTTCGCGGCGGCCGTGTTGTCGCGCAGCGCCGTGTAATCCTCGATGACACCGGAAATCGCCTTGTTGAGCGCACGCAAAGTCTCTTCACCAGGAGCTTCGTCGGTGACACGGGGCTTGCCGGTCTCCTCGTCGATGACGACGCGCCACACTCGCTGCAGGAATCGCGCAGCACCGACGACGTCCTTGGTAGCCCACGGACGCGAGGTGTCCAGCGGACCCATCGACATCTCGTACACACGGAGGGTGTCTGCACCGAACTCGGCGCAGATCTCGTCCGGCGCAACGGCATTCTTCAGACTCTTGCCCATCTTGCCGTACTCGCGGTTGACCTCGGCACCCTCGTAGAAGAACTTGCCGTCCCGCTCGACGACCTCTTCTGCCGGCACGTAGACGCCGCGGGCATCGGTGTACGCGAATGCCTGGATGTAGCCCTGGTTGTACAGGCGGCGGTACGGCTCGCTCGAGGACACGTAGCCCAGGTCGAACAGAACCTTGTGCCAGAAGCGCGAGTACAGCAGGTGCAGCACTGCGTGCTCGACGCCGCCGACGTACAGGTCGACTCCACCGGGATCGTTGGGGCCGTGCAGTTCCGGACGCGGGCCCGTCCAGTACGCCTCGTTCTGCGGGTCGCAGAAGGCGTCCTGGTTGGTGGGGTCGATGTAGCGCAGCTGGTACCACGAGCTACCTGCCCACTGCGGCATGACGTTGGTGTCGCGATGGTAGGTCTGCAGACCGTCACCGAGATCGAGCTCGACGTTGACCCAGTCGGTCGCCTTGTTCAGCGGGGGAGAGGGCTCGGAGTTGGCGTCGTCCGGATCGAAGGACACGGGTGCGTAGTCCTCGACCTCCGGAAGCACCACGGGCAGAGCCGAATCCGGCAGAGCGTGTGCGTTGCCGTCCGCGTCGTAGACGATCGGGAAAGGCTCACCCCAGTAACGCTGACGCGCGAAAAGCCAGTCGCGCAGCTTGTACTGGATGGTGCCCTTGCCCTGGCCGCTCTCCTCGAGGCGACTGATGACGGTCGCCTTGGCCTCGGCTACGTCCAAACCGTCGAGGTAGTCGGAGTTCACCAGCGGGCCGTCACCGGAGTACGCAGCCTCCGAAACATTGCCACCGGCAATAACTTCGAGAATATCCAGACCGAACGCGTTCGCGAACTCCCAGTCACGGTGATCGTGTCCCGGAACTGCCATGATCGCACCGGTGCCGTAACCCGTCAGAACGTAGTCGGCGATGAAGATCGGAACCTTGTGTCCGTTGACCGGATTGACGGCGTAGGAACCGAGGAAGACGCCCGTCTTCTCCTTGTTTTCCTGGCGCTCCAGGTCGGTCTTGGCGGCAATCGACTTACGGTATGCAGCAACAGCTTCCGCCGGAGTCGTGGCACCGCCAGTCCAGCGCGCGTCGACACCTTCGGGCCACTCGTCCGCGACGAGCTTGTCCACCAAGTCGTGCTCAGGAGCCAGCGTCACGTAGGTGGCGCCGAACAGCGTGTCCGGACGGGTAGTGAACACATCGACGCCGTACTCGCCTGCAGCAAAGGTAACTTCGGCACCGTACGAGCGTCCGATCCAGTTGCGCTGCATGGCCTTGACCTTGTCCGGCCAATCCAGGTACTCGAGGTCGTCGACCAGGCGGTCGGAGTACGCGGTGATGCGCATCATCCACTGCTGGAGATGCTTACGGAAGACTGGGAAGTTTCCGCGGTCACTACGACCGTCGGCGGTGACTTCCTCGTTGGCCAGGACGGTACCCAAACCGGGGCACCAGTTGACCATCGAATCCGACTGGTAGACAAGGCGGTACGAGTCCAGAACCTTGGCCTTCGCGGCCACGTCCAACGAAGCCCACTCGCGTCCGTCTTCCAGAGCGCGCTCACCGGAATCGAACTCGGCTTCCAACTCGGAGATACGACGCGCCTTGCCGGCAGCCTTGTCGTACCAGGCGCCGTGGATCTGCAGGAAGATCCACTGCGTCCAGTGGTAGAAGTCGACATCCGTCGTCGCGAGACTACGACGCTCGTCGTGGCCCAGACCCAGGCGTCGCAGCTGGCGCTTCATGTTGGCGATGTTGGACTCGGTGGTGGTCCGTGGGTGGGTACCCGTCTGCACGGCGTACTGCTCGGCCGGGAGACCGAAGGCGTCGTAACCGAGGGTGTGCAGGACATTGCGGCCCTGCATGCGATGGAAGCGCGCGAAGACGTCCGTAGCGATGTATCCGAGCGGGTGACCGACGTGCAGACCCGAACCCGAGGGGTACGGGAACATGTCCTGCACGAAGAGCTTGTCGGCGGGAACACCGTCGGGCGAGGAGAGCGGACCGACCGGATTGGGCGCGTTGAACGTGCCTTCCTCACTCCAGCGGTCCTGCCAGTGCTGCTCGATCTGGCCGGCGAGCTCCGCGGTGTAGCGGTGCTGCGGAGTTGCGTCGGCTGGTGAATCGGGGGACTGCGGAGACTCGGTCACTGTGGTCGCTATCTACTTGGCTGACGGAAATACCGATAACCAGGGTAGAGCCTGCACGACCCGGGCATACCATCAACTCCACTCGCGCCTATCCTATATGGGTGATCGTTGTCGCTGTGGTGCTATTCGTGCTCGCTGTCGCCGTCGGTGGAGTTGCTGTCGCCGGACTGATCGGCAAACTCCCGCGCAACCGCTGGGCCGGTGTCCGCACCGAGGATTCCCTGCGGAGCGAGGAGTCGTTCGCCCTCGCCAACAAGGTGGCCGGTCCGACCATGCTCGCGGCCGCTGGAATGTTGGTCATCGGCGGAGTCGCAGCACTGACCATCGGCGGAGTCTTCGGCATTGCCGTCGCGATCATCGCCGTCGTCGTCGCCGTCCTCACTGCCGGTTTCGGTGGCGGCATCGGCGCCCGCGCTGCCGCCGCACTCCCGCAGCAGAGCGGATGCGGTAACGACTGCAACTGCGGCGGACACTCCGAGCCTGTCGCCGAGCCGGTGGCGGAGACCTCCGAGGCCAAGGCGAACGCTGCCGCTTGCGGCACCGCTTCCTGCGGTGCCTGCGCGCTCAAGGATGCTTGCCAGCCGGCTCATTGATTCACGTGAAACATCGCGTGGTCGACCCGGCCGGGGTCGTATTCGGGCTAGTCGTTCCGCTGTTGTGTGCGGTCTTCGGCTTCGTCCTGACAAAAATTTGGGAGCCCCGCCTCCCGGAACAGATCGCGACTCACTGGACCACCACCTCGCCGGACGGCTTCTCCACCCCGTCGGCCAACGCCTGGACCATTGCACTTCTGACGCTGCTCTTCGGTGGCGGCCTGAGTGCGATTGCTGCTCTTGCTCCCGCGATGCTGATGATGCGCCGATTCATGTTGGTTGTCGGGCTGAGCGTGGTCGGGCTCATCACGACAGTGAACTTCGCTTTGCTCTACACCCAACTCGATGTCACCGATCCATCCACGACGTCACTCCCGCTGTGGTCTCTCGGTGTCGGCTTTGTCATCGGCGGGGTGCTGGGGTGGATCGGCGCCTCCTTCCTGCGTGACTACCGCGTCCGCACTCTTGCCACGATCGAACCCTCGGCCGGGTTGCCGCGAAGCCGCTGCGCTCTCCCCATCTCCGACGACGTCGGATTCAGCACCAAGGGGTCGGTGATCCTCACTGCGATCACTCTGGCGCCCGGAGTCATCATGGCGTTGGCGATGCGGTCACTCTGGCCGCTGTTCATCTTCGGGGCACTCGGACTGCTCGTCGTCAGCCTGGTTCGCTTCCGGGTGATCGTCGACGAACGGGAAATCCGGGTGATCAACATGGGGATGGCTGCGATGACCTACGGCATCGAGGAAGTCGTCGGAGCCGACGTCGCGGAGATCAAACCGTTCGCGGACTTCGGCGGCTGGGGACTCAAGACCAAGGGTCGTCGTAACTACGGCGTCGTCACCCGCACCGGACCAGCGGTGGTCATCACGTTCGCTTGTGGCGACCGACTCACGATCACGACACCCGAAGCCGAAGACATCGCGGGGTCACTCAATCGATTGGCCGACGCCCGGACTCGGTAACCGCCGAGCCTGAACCGATCGCTTCCTGAGTCTTCTCGAGATACCCACACGCCGCAGCCCTGGCTTTGGTGACATCGCGTTCGGCGATGGCTTCGGCAACTCCCTGATGATGCGAAGACGTCAGCGACGGCGGATGCACCCCTTCGGTCACCTCGTAGGTGGCTCGAACTGTTTCGAGGATTCCGGCAAACAGATCTTTCAGCACGGGATTGTGGGCGGCATCGACAACGGCAATGTGAAACGCGAGATCGACGTCGACGAAGTTCTCCGCTGGGACATCACGCTTGGCGGCCAGTTCACGAAGTATCCGAACGTCGTCGTCGCTGCGACGCTCACACGCCAACCGGACCGCTTCCATCTCGAGCGCACGACGCACTTCGAAGACGTATTTCATCTCGTCGACGGACGCGTGTTTGCCGAGCAGTCCGCCGATGTCGGTCCGAGCGCGCACGAAGGTCCCTGATCCGCGACGGATCTCGAGAACTCCCGTCGAGGTCAATGTCTTGATCGCTTCGCGCACGGTGTTCCGGCCGACGCCGAGAACACTCATCAGCTCCGGCTCGGTCGGAACACGATTGCCCACTGTCCAGACGCCGTCGGAGATCTGCGTGCGCATCCAGTCGAGGGATTGCTCGTACGCGGACTCTTTGCGAACAACGGTCATCAGCTCATCCTCACAGCATTAGCGGCGATCATTCCACTCACCTACGATACGTAGGACGACCCATGTATTTTCGCACTCTGTCTTCAGGAGGGGCTTCCCACGTCCGCCACAGCTGTCGCCACCGAAGAACGCACACGCCGCACCAATCGACACTTCTACGGCGTGGGCTACGTCCTCACCGTGATCCTCTTGGGCGCGAACATGCCCACCTCCGTCTACGGGCTGTACCGGACCGAGTTCGGATTCACGCCCACCATCCAGACGCTGATCTACGGCGTCTACGTCGCCGGCCTCGTTCCGGCATTGCTGTTCTTCGGACCGCTGTCCGACGCCCTCGGCCGACGCACCGTGCTCCTTACTGCACTCGCTCTGAGCGTCGTCGGCACGCTCGTTCTGGCATTTGCCGACGCGACGGTGTGGTTGTTCGTCGGCCGGATTGCCCAGGGAATCGCGGTGGGCGCGGCCAGTGCGGCGGGCAGCGCCGCATTGGTGGAGCAGGAACCGAAGTTCGATCACCGACGAGCAGCGCTCGTATCGACGGTGACGGGCGCGTTGGGCGGTGCGCTCGGACCACTCGTGTCCGGTGCAATCGCCCAGTACCTTCCACAACCGCTGCGGTTGCCGTATCTGATCTTCCTCGTCGCGTTCATCCCGGCACTGATCGTGTTGCTGCTACTTCCGCGGATCGGGGACGTCACACGCCCGAAGCGGTTCTTCCAAATGCCACATGTTCCCGCCACTATTCGCGAGACTTTCTGGCTCAGCTCGCTCGCCGTCGCGCTGTCGTGGGGCGCGGTCGGGCTCTTCCAGTCGGTGGTCCCGTCGTGGATGACCAGCCTGCTGAACATCGACAACCTTCTACTCGGCGGCGGGGCGGCCGCACTGGTGATGATCTGCTCGGTGGTCGCGCAACTCGGCGGAAGCCGCATGGACCCGCGCACGTCCGTCACCGCCGGCCTGGGAATCCTCGCTCTGGGAATGATCGGCCTCCTCGTGGTCGACCTCGTCCCGAGCCTGGCACTGCTGGGCGTCATCACCGTCGTGGTCGGCGCCGGGCACGGTCTGGCGTTTGCCGGCGGCATGAAGCGCGTCAACGCCGCCGCCCGGACCCACGCCCGCGAGAGCCACGGCGGAGTTCTGGCCGCGTTCTTCACCGTCAGCTACGCGGGACTGGCGATCCCGTCGATCATCGCGGGTATCGCCATCACCCTCCAGGGAATGCAGACGGCCATCATCGAGCTGTCGATCATCGGGACGCTGCTGTGCCTGGCGGTGATGGGCTTCAACCTTCGTGGGGCTCGAGAGCCCGCTGAAGCTCGCCGTTATCCTTAGCCAGGTGAAGTTTCTCAGCAGGTTCTACATAGACGGGTTCATCCTCGGCATCATCATCGCCGGCGTGCTCGGAAGTGTGTTCCCGGTATCGGGTACCGCGGAGAGCATTCTGAACTGGGCCACCAAGATCGCCATCGGCTTCTTGTTCCTGCTCTACGGCGCACGACTCTCGCCGCAGGAAGCCTGGAAGGGCGTCAAGCACTGGCGACTGCACACCGTCGTCCTCGCCGCGACGTTCGTGCTGTTCCCACTGATCGGCCTAGCACTGCGATTCCTGTCACCGACGCTGATCAGCGACGAGCTCTACACCGGCATCCTCTACATGTGCCTGGTTCCGTCGACGGTTCAGTCTTCGATCGCGTTCACCTCGATCGCCAAGGGGAACGTCGCGGGCGCGATCGTCAGTGCGTCGTTCTCCAACCTGATCGGCGTCTTCGTCACACCGCTGCTGGTGGTTCTGCTGATGAACACCACCGGCCAGGCGACGGTCGACTTCTCGTCGATCCTCGACATCGTCGTGCAGTTGCTGATCCCGTTCATCGTCGGTCAGCTGATCCGCCCGCTGGTGATCGGATGGCTGCAGAAGTACGCCGAACCCACCAAGTACGTCGATCGCGGATCGATCCTCCTCGTTGTCTTCGCCGCCTTCAGCGAAAGCATGAAAGAGGGGATCTGGAGCACCATCACGATCTGGCAGATCGTGATCCTCACAATCGTGTGCTGCCTGATTCTCGCGCTGGTTCTCGGCGTGACCACTCTCGCGGGGCGCAAGCTCGGGTTCGATCTTCCCGATCAGATCGTCATCATCTTCTGCGGGTCGAAGAAGTCCTTGGCAACGGGACTACCGATGGCGGCTGTACTGTTCGCGGGCCAGCCCGTCGGCCTGATCGTGTTGCCGCTGATGATCTTCCATCAGATCCAACTGATCGTGTGTGCTGCGATGGCGCAACGCTTCGCGAATCGGGATCCGGTCAGCGTCAGCTAGCGAGCAACTCGCCTCGGGTCGCGTCGACGCAGCCACAACCGCCCTGCAGTTCAGCACAATCGATGGACAGCGCATGGCGGACCGATGCCAAGTCGACGCAGTTCGCGCCGGTGCATTCGAGTGATCCGTCGGCATGCCGCAGCAAAGAATCGTGGCAGTGATCGACATCCGAAACACAATCCGCGCACTGGATCTGACGCTCAGCGATCATTGCTGCCACCTCTCTCGAAAACGATGACACAGGAATATCATCGACCTCCGACAAGTCAGTTTCGTTCCACCTCGATGGGGTGGCTGGCCAGCATCGCCACGGGTAGCGGCTGGCGTCGTAGCACCCGTGCCCAGACATCGACTCGGGGCGGCGTCAGCACATCCGACGGCAGCGAGCTGATCACCATCCAGTCTTCACGCTCGAGCTCCGAATCCAGCTGGCCCAGAGTCCAACCCGAGTACCCGGCAAAAATGCGGATCCCTTCGACCAGAGGAGCAATGACCTCCGGGTCCGAGTCCAGATCCACCATGACTACCTTGCCGTCCACCCGCCGCAGGCCGGCGACGCCGTCGATCCGCGCACCGTTGCGAGCGATGCCCAGGCAAAGCGCCGAGTCACGCTTGACGGGTCCACCGATGTACAGGGCCGAAGGATGCGCGGTCAGCGGTGACCACTGCGGCAACACGTTCTGCACGGCCGTCTCACTCGGCCGATTGACGACGACGCCCAGGCTCCCGGCGTCGTTGTGCTCGATCATGTAGATGACGGTGCGGCGAAATGCGGGTTCCGTGAGATCGGTCGACGACACCAACAAACTGCCCGGACGAACCTCCGGTTCTATCCAGGCCATTCGATCCTCGGGTTCTTCTGCGTGCGCCACAAGGACATCATCTCACCGACAACTGCGCGCGGAGGAACGAGACACAAGCGTGTTCAGGTCAGACCCGCCACATCGGCAAGTAGTGCCAAATGCCGCTCGAAAATCTCGCTCGCGTCGGTGAACGTATCGCTTCCGTACTGCCCGAACACCTCGAAGTTCACCGAACCGAACAGCGATACCCAGACGAGAGTTGCGCGCACGGCGGCATCCGGCGGCAGGTCGGTACCCAGTTCATTCCGCACTCCCTCGAGGTCCGCTGCCAACGTGTCACTCAGGCCCGGACCCTCTCGCACCGTCAGTGAACCCGCGCGATGGGCGGCGTCGATGATCCCGATCAGCCGGGTCACGACGAGGGTGCCGGGGCCGGTGGTCTGCTCGCCCGGAGCGTCGTAGCCGGGGACGGGGCTGCCGAACAACAGACCGTAGCGGGCCGGCTCCCGGATCGCCCAGCTCCGAACGGCGCGCCCGAGAGCAATGAACTGTCCGCGAAAATCTTCTGCTGCAACCGCATTCACGGCGGCGTCCACTTCCGCGCCCAGTTCCGTGTACCCGTCGACCACCAGCAAGGTCAGCAGTTCGTCCCGACTGGCGACATAGCGGTATACCGCTGAGGACACGACTCCCAGGTCACGCGCGACGGCACGCAGGGACAAAGCGGCAGCGCCGACGGCAGCGAGATGCTCGCGTCCGATACGGGTGATGTCCTGCAGCGTCTGTTCGCGCGCCCGCTCACGGGGAGTTCCAACCATGAGTCCATCTTGCCCCATTCCCGAGAGCAGCATCAACAAAAGAGAGCACTGCTCTTGACAGCGCTCGGGTGCAGGTGCATTCTTGAAAACGAGAGCAGTGCTCTCAGTTCACTCGAAACAAGAAGGAGCACACCATGTCGAACCTCGAAATCGTCACCGGAGCAGGACCCGTCGGATCCGCCGTCGCACTACAGCTCGCCGAGCAGGGAATCAACGTCCGGCTCCTGACCAGGTCCGGCAGCGGGCCCGAGCACCCGCTGATCGACCGCCGACGCGTCGACGTCTCGGATGCCGAGGCCCTGCGCTCGGTCAGCGAGGGCGCCACGGCCATCTACCACTGCATCCACGCTGCTTACAACGCAGCCGATTGGGAGCGGGAACTCCCGGCGGCCGAGAAGGTTGTGCTCGACGCGGCCGCATCCATCGGTGCCGTCGTGCTCTTCCCCGAAAGCCTCTACGCCTACAACTCCGACACCCTGATGACCGAATCCGATCCACGCAACGCCACCGGCGGCAAGCGCGGAGTGCGCACCGCGCTGCTGCGTGCTCGCGAGGCCTCTGCAACACCCACCGTCAGCGTCGTCGCCTCGGACTTCTTCGGTCCCCGCGTCCGCACTGCCCACGCCGGCGAGCGCGTGGTTCCGAAAGTCATGGCAGGTAAGAAGATTCGTGTCATCGGTTCCGCAGATCAGCCGCACTCCTTCACCTACATCCCCGATCTCGCAGCAGCGATGATCGCGGCGGCACACAACCCCGAACTTTGGAACTCCGTCCTCCACGCACCCACCGGCCCCGCGCTCACTCAGCGCAAGATCGCCGAGGCCTTCGCCCGCGCCGCCGGGGCATCCCCCGCCAAGGTGGGTGTCCTGCCCGCCTGGGTGCTCGACGCCGTCGGCAAGATCAACACCGACAGCCGCGAACTCGCGGAGATGAACTACCAGTTCACCAAGCCGTTCGTCATGGACTCGAGTGCCAGCGAAGTGCTGCTCGGACTCTCGCCGACGCCGCTCGATCAGGCCGCCGAAGAGACCGTCGCGTGGTGGCGCGCGGAACAGGCTCGCGCCGCTGCTGCCTGAACCTGCAGGTGGGCCGGGCATCACTCAGATCTGCGTGAGATAGCGTCGACTGAGAGCGGCGATGGCCACGAAACACGCTGCAACGAAGATCATCCCGATGCGTACCCCACCAACGGAGTTCGACGCACTCAGAGCGATGCCCAGGGCCGCGACGCCGATCGCCATGCCCGTTTGACGGGAGGTATTCAGTACCCCCGAGGCAAGTCCGGCGAACGATTTGTCGATCACTGCCATGGCCGTTCCATTGCAGCTGGGGCCGAACACACCACACCCGAGACCGACGAGGGCGGTCCCCGCCATCACCACAGGCCAGGTATCGCTGTCCCCGATCGCGGTGCACAGGAGCGCGCCGATCGCAGCAGTGGAAGCACCGACAGTCAGGAGCCAGCACATACCGCGACCTGCCCACACGCGATTGAGGACCAGCGTTCCGAACGTCCACAACACTGCAAACGGCAGAAAGAACAGTCCTGTCCGCAGCGCTGAAGAGCCCCAGTAGGACTGGATGAATATCGCGAGCATGAATTGCATGCCGTAGGCCCCGAATTGGAAGGCGAATCCGTTCGCTATGGATGCAGAGAACGCCGGCTTACGGAAGATCGACAGCGGCAGAACCGGATGCCGGGTCCGGCCCTCGACGACGAAGAACCCGACGAGCGTTGGCACACATCCGAGTAGCAACGCCAGCGCCAACGGATCACCCCACCCGCGGGAGCCGCCTTCGATCAAACCGGCTACCAGAAGGGCAAGTCCGGCGATGCCGAGGACCTGCCCGGGAACGTCATAGGATTCCGCATCGCGCGTCGCGGTTTCACGGACATGCCGCCAGCACAGCCAGAGGGCTAGAACGCCGATGGGGACATTGACGAAGAAGATCGAGCGCCAACCGATGAACTCGGTGAGCAGGCCTCCTCCGATCGGCCCTGCTACCAATGCGATTCCGCCCGTTGCACCCCACATCGTGATTGCCTTGGCACGCGCGATCGGATCCGGATAGGTGCGTGCAATGATCGCCAGTGTCGTTGGAAGAAGCCCGGCAGCAGCAATACCTTGCAGGCAACGAAATGCCATCAGCAACCCCAGGTTCGGGCTTATTGCGCACAACAGAGAAGCCGCCGTGAAGCCGCCCAACGACCACAGGAAGACACTGCGGGAACCGACTCGGTCCGCCAGAACTCCCGCTGTGAGCAACAGGCTGGCCAGAGGAACCGTGTAGATGTTCACCAACCATTGCAAAGCGGCAATGGAGCCACCGATGTCGCGTTCGATTGCCGGTAACGCGATGTTGAGAGCGCTCCCGTCCAACAGGATCATGAAGAATCCAAGACAAACCGCAGTCAGCGCCAGTGCCTGAACCCTTGAAGCACTCACTGGTGCAGTATGTTTCGTGCCGCCGGAGACTGCGTCACCGACCGAGCTGTCAGCAGAGATGTTGCTCGTGCCCATAGGAGGCCCCCGTCTCCGGAATTTCTGTACCTGCAAGTACAACAGCTTTCACAGAGACTGTACATACCCATAGGTACAATGTCTGTATGGGTAGCGCGGAACGGCTGATCGCAAGCATGCAAGAACTGTTGTGGGAGCGTGGCTACTCCGGAACAAGCCCACGTGCCGTGCAGAAAATGGCTGACGTCGGGCAAGGCAGCATGTACCACCACTTCCAGGGGAAAGCGGACCTGGCGGTGGCCGCAGAGCATCTCATGGGGCGCGAACTACAAGCGCAAATCACCGAACGACTCAGCTCCGGCGAGACGACCGTCGACAAGATCGCTGCCTTCCTCACGATCGACGAACACGTCCTCCGCGGGTGTCGGCTCGGGAGATTGGTCCAAGACTCCGAGGTCGCATCCAACGACGAGTTGCGAGCACCGATCCAGACCATGTTCGTGTGGATTCAACAGAACATCGCATCCACACTCGAAGACGGGCGCAGCAACGGTGAAATCCGTCCCGATGCGAACATCGAAGCTCTCGCCACCACCATTCTCGCAGTGCGGCAAGGTGCTTACGTCCTCGCTCGTGCTGCCCAATCCGAAGAACCGTTTCGAAAGGCGGCCGACGGGCTGATCGAAATGCTCACCCACGGGGTTTGCGTGTAAAAGTTCAACGATGCTCCAGTAGGCCATGTCGCCGTTCTGCTCCAGTCAACTCTTGACGCAAGAACGGAACGGGTGTTCACTTCTTCACATGGCCTATCGCCGCACTCCGGCAGTACAGGAAAGATTGGACGCACAACGCGCCCGGCTGCTCGAGGCCGCCACGACGGCAGTGGCAACCCACGGCTATGCGGGATGTTCCATCGCCGCGGTGGCCAAGAACGCCGGCGTCGGCACCGGGACGCTGTATCGACATTTCGACGGCAAGGGCGAATTGTTCGCCGAAGTGTTCCAATCAGTCTGCAGCCGTGAGGTATCCGCAGCTCGGGACGCCGGAGACAATGCCCGAAGTCTGGAAGGCAACCACCGCTCCGCGGTATCAGCGTCTGTTCGGACCTTCGCCGAACGTGCCATGCGCGCACCGGTTCTCGCCTATGCCCTGCTGGTGGAACCGGTGGACCCACTCGTCGACGAACAGCGTCTCATGTTTCGCGAATCGTTCCGCGATTGCCTGGCCACCGCAATTCGTTCGGCAGTCGACACCGGTGAGATACCGCCACAGGACGCCACTCTGACGGCAGCGTGCATCGTCGGGGCAATCGGCGAGGCCCTGATCCTTCCACTGCGCGGAGGCACCACCGATCCCGCTGCGATCGACGCCATTCTCGCCCTCACCCTTCGATCGTTAGGGAGCTTCGATGACACCCACGCATGAAGTCACCAATCAGGTTCCGCCCCTGATCGATTACGACGCAGCCGAATACGCGCCGATCCTCGAGGCACTCCACCGTGAAGGCGCATCGGATGCACTCGAAGAGGTTCATCGCGTCGGGATCCGCGCCGGCAGTGCTCAGGCCCAGGAGTGGGGCGATCTGGCCGAGGAGCACCCACCTGTTCTGAGAACCCACGACCGCTACGGCAACCGCATCGACGAGGTCCGTTACGACCCCGCCTATCACCAACTCATGAGCACCGCAGTGGAATTGGGACTGCACGGCGCTCCGTGGGTTGACCCGAATCGACACGCACACCTCGTCCGCGCCGCGAAGATGGCCGTGTGGGGTCAAACCGATGCCGGCCACGGCTGTCCCATCTCCATGACGTACGCCGTGATCCCCGCGCTGCGGCACAACGCGGATCTGGCCGCGCAGTACGAACCCCTCCTGACCACGCGGCACTACGATTCGGCGCTGAAAGCTCCCCTCACCAAACCCGGATTGATCGCCGGTATGTCGATGACGGAAAAACAGGGCGGTTCGGATGTTCGTGCCGGAACCACAAGGGCAGTGCCACAATCCGACGGCAGCTACCTGCTGACGGGCCACAAGTGGTTCACCTCCGCGCCGATGTCGGACGTGTTCCTCGTCCTCGCCCAGGCGCCGGGCGGTCTGTCGTGCTTCTTCCTGCCTCGGGTCCTGCCGGACGGCTCGCTCAACAACATGTTCCTGCAGCGTCTGAAGGACAAGTTGGGCAATCATTCCAACGCGAGTAGTGAGGTCGAGTACCGCGACGCTCTCGCATGGATGGTCGGCGAGGAAGGCCGGGGCGTGCGCACCATCATCGAGATGGTCAACATGACCCGGTTGGACTGCACGATCGGCACGGCCACCGGCATGCGCGTCGGCACCATGCAGGCAGTTCACCACGCGAATCATCGAAGTGCTTTCGGCGCCAACCTGATCGACCAACCCTTGATGCGAAACGTTCTGGCAGATCTGGCGGTGGAATCGGAAGCGTCGACCACCGTCGCGATGTGGCTGGCCGCTCTGACCGACCGCGCAACCGCAGGCGATGCCCACGCCAGCGCACTACGACGCATTTCGTTGGCCGTGAGTAAGTACTTCGTCTGCAAGCGCGGACCGATCCACGCTGCCGAGGCACTCGAGTGTCTGGGCGGAAACGGATACGGGGAGGAATCCCGGATGCCGCGCCTCTATCGCGAGGCTCCGCTGCTTTCGGTGTGGGAGGGTTCCGGCAACGTCGCGGCGCTCGACACACTGCGGGCGATGGCCAAGCAACCCGAAACACTGCAGGTGTTCTTCGACGAGCTGAAACGAGCCAGTGGAGTGGACGGCCACTTCGATCAGGCCGTGCGGGATCTCCAGGCGGCTTTCGGCGATTTCGACGACATCGAATACCGGGCACGAAAGATCGTCGGCGACATGGCGCTCGCGCTGCAGGCCTCGCTGTTGCTCCGCTACGGGCACCCCGCGGTGGCCGACGCGTTCTGCGCGAGTCGGCTCGGAAACAGCTGGGGGAGTGTGTTCGGAACGCTGCCGAGGGGCGTCGACGTCGCGCCGATCCTCGAGCGGGCCACCGTCAAGATCGGCGCCTGACCCACCCACTACAGTTTCCGCTTATGAACCGAGCCTCGAACCGCCGCGAGGCCTGGCAGCGCGTACTGCACACCCTGCGTGAATCACCCGGCCTCGGAAGGCTGGCGCTCGTCCGCTTTTCCAGCCAGTTCGGCGACGGAATGTTCCAGGCCGCGCTCGGCGGCGCAATCCTCTTCAACCCGGAACGCGAAACCGATCCGGTGGCGATAGCGGCCGGCTTTGCCGTACTGCTCCTTCCCTATTCGGTGATCGGCCCCTTTGCCGGCGCTCTGCTGGATCGTTGGGACCGCCGCCTGGTGCTCCTGTGGGCGAGCGTGCTCCGCGGGCTCTTCATCCTGACCACCGCGGTGCTGCTGGTCGCCGGCGGCGGTGACACTCTGTTGTTGACGTGTGCGCTTGCTGCGATCGGGGTCAGCCGCTTTGTCGGGGCAGGCGTATCCGCAGCCCTGCCGAAGGTCGTCCGACAATCGTGGCTGGTGGCAACCAATTCCGTTCTCACAACGGCTGGTTCGGTGGTAGCCGCTCTTGGTGCTTCGGCAGCGGTGGCGATCATCGGCATGATCGGCGCGGGGGATCGAGCGTCAGGTGCCGCCGTGGCCATCGCAGCACTGGGATCGATGATCGCGGCCCTCGCCGCGGCCAGGTTCACCGCCCGCTCACTTGGTCCGGTCGCCGACGAAGTGGTCCGCGCCAGTGCCGTCCGTTCGGTGACGGCCGGACTGCGCACCGGGGCAACCGCTGTCTGGGAGGCGCCCGGCGTCACCACGGCGATGATCGGAATCGGAGCGCACCGCATCTGCTTCGGCATCAACACCCTCATCATGGTGCTGGTCCTACGCGACACCTCGAACGGCTCCCAATTACCCGGAGGGATGGCCGGATTCGGTGTCGCCGTCGGCGCCACGGCAATCGGAATGCTGATCGCGGCATTGATCACACCGTTCCTCATCCCGCGGATCGGTCGCTCACGGACGATCACCTACGCCCTGGTGTGCGCGGTTCTCGTCCAGCTCGTCTTCGTGACCACGCTGACTCAGGGGTCGCTGCTGATTGCCGCTTTCCTGCTCGGCATCGCCGGCCAGTCCGTGAAACTCAGCGGCGACGCGGCCATGCAGATCGACATCGACGACGACCGTCGTGGTCAGGTATTCGCCCTGCAGGACACCGTGTTCAACGTCGCGTTCATCGGTGCGATCGCGGCAGCGTCGACGGTGATCGCACCCGACGGCAAGAGCGTCGGCCTGGCCGTTGCCGGTGCGGGTGTCTATGCCGCCGGATTGTCAGCGGTGCTGATCAACCGCAAGAAACGAGAAACTAGCCCTGCTGGGTAGCCCACCACTTCAGCAGTTCGGCCTCGGCCTCGTCACGCTCGAGCGGGCCGCGATCCAGACGTAATTCCTTGAGGAACGTCCATGCCTTGCCCACCTGCGGGCCGGCCGGGATGTTGAGCAGTTCCATGATGGCGTTGCCGTCGAGGTCCGGACGCACCCGAGCAAGGTCTTCCTGCTCGGCGATGCGCGCGATCCGCTCTTCGATGTCGTCGTACGTGGCCTGCAGCTGCGCGGCGCGACGCTTGTTGCGTGTGGTGCAATCGGCCCGCACGAGCTTGTGCAAGCGGGGGAGCAGCTCGCCCGCGTCGGTGACGTACCGCCGCACCGCCGAGTCGGTCCACTGTCCCTTGCCGTAGCCGTGAAAACGCAAGTGCAGGAACACGAGCTGTGAGACGTCGTCGACCATCTGCTTCGAGAACTTCAGTGCCCGCATGCGCTTGCGCACCAGCTTGGCGCCGACCACCTCGTGGTGGTGGAAGCTGACCCCACCGCCAGGCTCGTTACGCTTGGTATCCGGCTTTCCGATATCGTGAAGCAGTGCTGCCCAACGCAATACAAGGTCCGGATCGCCTTCTTCGAGATCGATCGCCTGCTGGAGCACCGTGAGGGAGTGCTGGTAGACGTCCTTGTGCTGGTGATGCTCGTCGATCTCGAGCTTCATCTGCGGAACCTCGGGCAGCACGTATGCAGCCAGTCCGGAGTCGACCATCATGTTGATGCCGTCCACCGGGTACATGCCCAGCATCAGTTTGTTCAGCTCCACCTGCACACGCTCGGCGGTGATCCGCTCGATCTGCGACGCCATCTCCTTGATGGCCTCGAAAACACGATTGTTCAACGTGAAACCAAGCTGCGAGACGAACCGGGCAGCACGCAGCATCCGCAGCGGATCGTCGTTGAACGAGTTTTCCGGCGCCGACGGCGTATCGAGCTCTCCGGCCAACAGCGCGTCCATGCCGTTCAGCGGATCGACAAACGTGTAGGAACCGTCCGCGCCGATCTTCATCGCCATCGCGTTGACGGTGAAATCGCGGCGCACCAGATCGTCGGCCAACGTCGTGCCGTACTCGACTATCGGATTACGAGAGACGCGATCGTAAGCGTCGGCCCGGAAGGTCGTGATCTCGATCTCCTGGCCGTGCTTGATGGCGCTGATGGTCCCGAACTCGATGCCCGTGTCCCACTGCTTGTCCACCCAGCCCTTGAGCAGAGCCTGAACCTTCTCCGGCCTGGCGTCCGTCGTGAAGTCCAGATCGCCACTGAAGCGGCCGAGGATCGCGTCGCGAACACTGCCACCCACCAGGAACAGCTCGTGACCGGCCGCAGCAAAACGCTCACCGAGCGGGTTCAACACGTCGGACAACGTGCCGAGCGTTGCAGTGGCGTCGGCAAGCAGTCGTAGGCGGCGATCAGCGTCGGAGGTAGGGACAGTCACGTGAAAGGAGCTTACTTAAGGTGCGCAAATAGCAGAACGCGCATACGAACGCGATAGACCGCTTTGCGCGGGTTACCGGGCAACGCTGCAACGCCAACTAGTATCGATGAGGTGTCTGGTGCCGAACGAACAAACAGGAGTCGCCGCAACCCGCGGCGTCGACCTGCCGTCGGCAACCCCGATAAACCTTTGATGCGAACCGTCCGTGAAACTTCTGCGGGCGGCTTGGTCGTCGACGGCTGGGGAGGACCCCCGGAACGCCTCTGCGCTGCACTGATCGGCCGAACCGACCGCCGCGGACGCCTGCTCTGGTCGCTACCGAAGGGCCATATCGAACAAGGTGAGACCGCTGAGCAGACCGCGATGCGTGAGGTCGAAGAAGAAACCGGTATCCAGGGAACCGTCCTGGCACCGCTGGGCAGCATCGACTACTGGTTCGTGACCGAAGGTCGACGCGTCCACAAGACCGTGCACCACTACCTCCTCCGCTTTCTCGGCGGTGAACTCTCCGACGAGGACATCGAGGTCACCGAAGTCGCCTGGGTGCCGCTGACGGAATTGCACTCGCGCCTCGCATACGCCGACGAGCGCAAACTCGCAGAACTCGCGTCCCAGATGATCGCCGAGATGCCGCGAACGGAAATACGGCAAGAACAGCGCCCGAAGGAACCGGACGCCGGATGAGAATGGCACTGCGGCGGGCCGGTGTGGCCGCTCTGGTGATGGCCGCTGTCGGTTTCGGGCCTGCAACGACGGCCGTCGCATGGGCAGCGCCGTCCAGCCAGCCCAGTGAGCGCGCCCCGGCGCGAAACACCAACGATGCCAAATTTCTGCAGCTGACCATCGACTCCACCGCACCGACCACGGTGACGACCACCAGCGACCGCAACGTCGTGGTCAAGGGGACGGTGAAGAACGTCGGTGACCGTCCCGTCGAGGACGTCGGAGTGAGGCTGCAACGCGCTCCCGCGATCGACTCCAGTTCGGACGTGCGCGCAGCACTCGACTTCGACCAGGCCGTTTTCGACACGGTCGGCGAATTCGACACCGTTGCCACCACCCTCGACACCGGCCAGTCCAAGCAGTTCACGCTCACCTTGCCGTTGCGGAGCACTACCGGGTTGTCTCTCGACATCACCGAACCGGGCGTCTACCCGATGCTCGTCAACGTGAACGGCACCCCGGAGTACGGCGGTGCCGCCCGACTCGACGACGCACGCTTCCTGCTCCCCGTCCTCGGTGTGCCGGCCGCAGCCGAATCGAACGCCACAGCCGGAACCCCCAGTTCGTCCGCCACGGCGGTCGTTCCCCCCGACACGTCCGCCCCGATCGGCGTCACGCTCATGTGGCCGCTGGCCGACGCGCCACGACTCGTCGGCGGAATCCCGGGCGCGGTCAACGAGCCCGTACGCCTGATCGACGACGAACTTGCCACCGAACTTTCCGACGGCGGCCGTCTGGACGCGTTGGTCGATGCGGTGGAGAACGCCACCAAGCCCGAGAGCGATACCGATCGACGCGTCACGGATGCGCTCTGCCTGGCAATCGACCCCGACCTTCTGATCACCGTCGAGAACATGACTCGCGGATACCTCGTGGCCGACAACTCGTCCGACCCCACCGGGCCGTCGCACGAAGGCCGCGGCAGCGACGCCGCCAACCAGTGGCTCGGCCGGGTGAAGACCCTCGCGTCCTCGATGTGCACGACGGCGGTTCCGTTCGCGCAGTCCGATCTCGCCGCGGTCACCTCGGTGGCCAATCCGGAGTTGACGGCTACCGCGCTCACACGGCCGGCGGACATCGTCGACAACATCCTCGGCGTGACCTCACTGCGAGATTTCGTCTGGCCGGATTCGGGTGTCCTCGACTCGGCCACCGCAGAGGTGCTGAGCGTGAATCCCACCACAGCGATGGTGGCTGACACTTCCGTCGACTCGGCAGCTCCGCAGCTGTCGTCGCGGATAACCGGCTCACTCGACGCGCTTGCCTTCGACACCTCGGCGGCAGCAGCGTTGGCCGCCACCGGCTCGGAGCCGCAGGTCCCGTCGTACATCCCCGACGACACCGCGCCGACCATCGACATCGAATCGCGCAGCGCCCGGCGTCAGGACGCGCTGGGGGCGATGGCCTGGGCCGCGCTGACGCCGACGTCGCTGCCGCGCAATCAGATCTTCGCGCCGCCGCAACTGTGGACCGCCGACAGCAACGACGCCACGGCGGTGCTCTCGATGCTCGCGACCCTCATCCGGTCCGGGCTCGCCTCACCTCAGGCCCTGCCGGCACTGCTCGGCAGGCAACCGGGCGCGACGGACGCCGCCACTCTCGACTACCCGGACCGGGCTACCCAGGACGGTCCGCAAACGTCCGTCGTCGAGACCGCAACCACCCAACTTCCGCGTATCGACGGGCTCGAAGCTTCGCTCGTGGACGATCCGGCGGCTTCGCTCACCCCCCGGGGATTCACGGCGCCGCTCCGCGAAGATCTACTCCGTTCGATGACCTTGGCCGATCGCCGCAACGTCGACTCCGCTTCGGTCAATCGGGCGGAGCGCGCTGCGACCATCCGCGCCGACAACGTCACCGAAGCCGTCGACGGGATGTACCGGGCCGTCAGTGTGGTGTCGCCGGGCGGCGTCTACACCCTTGCGTCGGGGCAGAGTCCGCTCCTGCTGGTGGCGCGCAACGAGCTGCCCATCGCCATCAACGTCGACCTGCGTGTGGAAGCCCCACCCGAGATGCAGATCAGTGACATCGGTCCCAAACAGCTTCCGCCGCGAGGTAGCCGACAGTTGACTGTGCCCGCGGAAATGAACGATTCTCGCAAGCTGGAAGTCAACTTCTCGCTGACCACGACAGATGGCCGCCAATTGGGTACGCCGACCAGCGTGACCGTACGGTCGAATGCGTACGGTCGTCCCCTGGCCGCCGTGACGGCGACAGCGGGAGGGTTGCTGCTGTTCCTGGCAGGGCGACGGCTGTGGCATCGATTCAAGGGTCAGCCGGACCCAGCAGATGAAGGGTACGAACGCTCATGACCGGGAATCCACCCGAGGAGGGTCGCCGCTCGGCGATCACCCGCAAGAGTGCCACGACCCGCTCGCATCCTCGGATGCCACCGTGGGAGCGCGGTTACCCGATCCAGCCGGTCAACCCGGACGCACGTTTCGACGACGCACCCACCATGACCATCCCGGTGATCCGCGACTACCCCCGGTACCGCGAAGCCGAGATGGAATTCGCCGACCGGCAGACGACCACGTCGGACGAGTTCGACACCGACGCCCATGTCCAGGTCGGGGAACGCAAGGAGACGAACTCTCGACTCCTCGCGGCAACGGGTTCCATCGCGATCGCGACGCTGACGAGCCGCATCACGGGATTCGCCAAGCAGTTGATGATCCTGATGGTCCTCGGCCCCGCCATCGCCAGCTCGTTCACCGTCGCCAGCCAGATTCCGAACATGATCGCGGAACTGGTTCTGGGCGCCGTGCTGACCGCCATCGTCGTCCCCGTGCTGGTTCGCGCCGAGCGGGAGGACGCCGATCACGGCGAAGCGTTTGTCCGACGCCTCTTCACGGCGTCGCTCGTTCTACTCGGCATGGCCGCGCTGCTCGCGACCCTGGCAGCACCCGTACTCACCAAATACGTCTTCCTGTCCGAAGACGGCAAGGTCAGCACCGACCTGACCACGGCGCTGTCGTATCTACTTCTGCCGGCGATCCTGTTCTACGGGCTGTCGGCACTGTTCACAGCGTTTCTGAACACCAGGCAGATCTTCAAGCCCGGAGCCTGGGCTCCCGTACTCAACAACGTCGTCGTCCTCGTGGTGCTCGTGATCTACCGCCTGACTCCGGGCGAGATCTCGCTTGATCCGGTCTCGATGGGCGATGCAAAGCTGCTCACCCTCGGTATCGGCATCACCATCGGCGTCATCGTGCAGGCAGCCAGCCTGATCCCCGCGCTTCGCCGCGAGAAGATCTCGCTCAAGCCGCTGTGGGGTCTCGACGACCGCCTGCGCCAGTTCGGCGGCATGGCCGTCGCCATCGTCTTGTACGTCCTGATCAGCCAGATGGGCATGATCTTCGCGACCAAGATCTCCTCCCACGCCGACGAAGCCGGCCCTGCCATCTACAGCCAGGCCTGGTTGCTCCTGCAGCTCCCGTACGGCGTGCTCGGAGTGACGGTTCTGACGGCGATCATGCCGCGCCTGAGCCGCAACGCTGCTGCCGACGACACCCCGGCCGTCGTGGACGATCTGTCGGTCGCAACGCGTCTGACCATGATCACGCTGGTTCCGATCATCATGTTCCTGACCTTCATGGGTCCGCAGGTCGGTGAAGCGCTCTACGGTTACGGCCGCTTCGGACCCGAACAGGCCGAACGACTCGGCACCGCCGTGAGCTGGTCGGCATTCACGTTGATTCCGTACGCGCTGGTCCTGATCCAACTTCGAGTGTTCTACGCCCGCGA
Source organism: Rhodococcus sp. IEGM 1306 (assembly GCF_036541985.1). Taxonomy (NCBI): domain Bacteria; kingdom Bacillati; phylum Actinomycetota; class Actinomycetes; order Mycobacteriales; family Nocardiaceae; genus Rhodococcus; species Rhodococcus sp. IEGM 1306. The sequence continues at coordinate 5,407 of NZ_JAZHFF010000009.1, read as the reverse complement.
ACAGGCCTGGACGCCGACGTGGATCGTTCTCGGCATCACTGCAGTGAAAATCGCTTTCTCGGCGCTCGCTCCGGTCTTCGCATCCAACAGCGATCAGGTCGTGATCCTGCTCGGTGCGGCCAACGGTCTCGGATACATCACCGGCGCCGTCATCGGCGGGTACCTCCTGCACCGCAGCCTCGGAAACCTGCAGATGGCCAACGTGGGCAAGACAGTCTGGTCCGTCGTACTCGCCTCGCTAGCCGGGTCGTTGACCATGCTCGCGGTCGACCGGGTCCTCGGATTCGATCAACTCACCGAGCGTTTCGGCGGACCCGGCTCGATGGTTCGCGTCGCCGTCGGCGGCATCCTGATGCTCGCGATCACCTTCACGATTCTCTACTTCAAGAAGGTTCCGGAAGTCCTGTCGGTAACGGTTGCGGTCTCCCGCAAGATTCGTTCACTGACAGGTCGCGCCGAACCGGACACACGTAACAACACCGACGACGACGTCACCGAGCTGATTCCTGCAATCAGAACGGAATCAAACGAGCAAGAACGACCGGGTGCGCTCCCGTACCCTGGTCATGGGCGTACAGGATCGCAACCCGCGCGTATTCGGGGACGGGCTATCGATGGAGAAGGAGCGAGGGTGAGCGACGACAACGTTTCCGGCAACAAGAGTGCCGGGACTTCTGCCGTGAAAGCGTCCGAACAGAAGTCAACGGCATCGTCGGGCACACCTGCATCCACGAGTTCCTCCGCATCTGCCGGCCAGAAGCCACAGCAGGGTCAGAAGTCACAGCAGGGTCAGAAGTCACAGCAGCCCGCACAGCGACCGCAGCAGGGCCAAAGCCCGCAGGGTCAGAAGCCGCAGCCGCCGGTGCAGAAGGCCGCTCCGCCGGTACCTCCGGTCAGTGTGTCCAAGACACCTTCGGCGCCCGTGTCGAAGACACCTTCAGCACCTGTCTCGAAGACACCCGCGCCGAAGACGCCTGCTCCGGACAAGAAGGCACCCGAATCTCAGAAGACGGCTGCCGCTCAGACACCGCCCACTGCACCTCGCACACCTGCCGCCGGATCCGCATCACGACCGGCCCAGCGACCGATGCCCCGTGGACCGAAGCTCATCCCGGGCGCATCTGTCGCCGGCGGACGCTACCGTCTGCTCGCGCCGCACGGCGGAACCCGCGGACTGCAGTTCTGGGAAGCTCTCGACGTCAAGCTCGACCGTGAAGTAGCCCTGACGTTCGTCGACGCCGATCAGCGCGGTGACGACGACAGCCAGTCCGGACCGCAGGCAGTTCTCTCACGCACTCTGCGCCTGGGACGAATCAACTCGCCCGGTCTGGCTCGCGTCCTCGACGTCGTCCGCGGAAGCTCGGGCGGCATCGTCGTCGCCGAATGGACTCCCGGCCGCTCGCTGCGTGAGATGGCCGAGACGACGCCGTCGCCGATCGGTGCAGCCCGCGCCATCCGCGCCCTCGCGGCGGCTGCCGAAGCTGCTCACCGCACCGGCGGTGCGCTGTCCATCGATCACCCGGACCGCGTTCGCATCAGCATCAACGGTGACGCCGTACTGGCGTTCCCGGCGACGCTTGCCGACGCCGATTCCACCAGCGACGTCCGCGGTCTCGGCGCCATGCTGTACTCGCTCATCACGGCGCGCTGGCCGCTCGCCGATCCGTCCGCCGGTCCCGTCGGTGGTTTGCTTCCCGCCGGCCGCGGCGCCGACGGGAACATCGTCGAGCCTCGCGTCGTCCGTCCGGAGGTTCCGTTCGACATCTCGGCCGTTGCGGTTCGAGCGTTGCAGTCGGAGAGTGGAATCCGCACTGCTGCCACCGTGCAGCACATCCTCGATCAGGCGTCCGTCGTCAACGACAAGACGGAAATGATTCCGGCACTTCGTCTCGGCCACCGCGAACAGGGTGCGTCGGGTCATGCACTGAACGACCCCGAAGCCATCGAGGCCGAGAAGAAGAAGTCGACGCGGATGCTCGCGGCACTGACGGCGCTCGGTGTCTTCACCGTGATCGTCCTGATTCTCCTTGTGGTGTGGGTAGCGAGTTTCCTCTCGGGTGGCAGTAACGACACCCCGCTCAGCGAGCAGAGTTTCGGACTGACCACCGAAGCCACTGCGCCCGAGAACAATTCACCGGCGCCCGCACCGGCGGCAGCAACCGTTCCGGTAGCTTCCTCGGCCGTAACGGTGTTCTCACCCCAGGGAACGCCGGATCAGCCGGCAACAGCGAAGAACGCCATCGACGGCAATCCGGCCACCGCATGGTCGTCGGATTCGTACTTCCAGCCGTTCCCATCGCTGAAGAACGGTGTCGGCCTGATGGTGACGCTTGCCGATGCCGCCAACCTGAAGAACGTTGCGATCACGTCTGATTCGCCGGGAACCGTCGTTGAAATCCGTTCTGCCCCTTCTGCGAATACTTCGCTGGATCAGACCAAGGAAATCGGATCGGGTGTCCTGAAGAACGGCGTGACCGACATTCCAGTCACGTCGGACGGCTCGGGTCAGTATGTCCTGGTTTGGATTACCCAGCTCAGCACCGAATCCGGACAAAACCAGACATCCATCTCGGAGATTGCATTCACTGCGGCAAAGTGATCGCCCTTGGCCCTTCTGAAACCTACCGACTGGGCTAATATCCGCCCGTGCACAGTTATCGGGGGGGCACCGGGGGCGGAGCCGGAAAATTCGAATCCAGAAGTTTCGAGAACAATAATCTCGAGGCGACGGATTTCGAATTGTTGACTGCTCATGTCGAGGGCGATCGGCATGCGTTCCGTGAACTACTGACCAGGCATCAGGATCATCTATGGCACGTTGCCCGGCGTACGAGCTACTCGGACGAGGACGCGGCAGACGCACTCCAGGAGGGTCTGCTCTCCGCGCACCGCAAGGCAGCGAAGTTCCGCGGCGACGCGGCGGTGCGTAGTTGGCTCCACACCATCGTGGTCAATGCCTGGAATACCAGGTCAACAGCCTAAATGCGCCCTTCGGTACGCAGAGAGTACGCAGTAGCGCCGAGCGCCTCATCAAAGAGTCCGCTGGCGGCCTTGCGGGTACGGTCCTCCGCCTTCGGCCACAGGTGGCTGTAGGTGTCGAGCGTGACCGACGCGGACGAGTGACCTAGTGCCCGCTGGACGGTCACCACATCACAGCCGGCCGCGATCAGGCCTGACGCGAAGTAGTGCCGTAGAGAATGCAGTTTGACCTCCGTAACGCCTGCAGCGGCCCTAGCTTTACGCCAGCGCCCGCCGACCATGTTGTGCTCCATTGGGTTCCCGTTAAGGCCCTCGAAGATCCAGCGTTTCGGATCGTCACCCGGAACATGAAGGCGGATGTGCTCGGCCACCATGTCAATCAGTTCTTTGGGTGCAGCTACCGTGCGCTCGCTGCCGTACTTGGGTGGGCGGATCTCCACAACGCCGCTCCGGATTCGCTGCACCTGGCGTTCGACGTGAATCTCCCGGCGCAGGAAGTCGAAATCCCCGACCTGAAAGGCTGACGTCTCACCCGAGCGCGCGCCAGAGAACGCACACAGTGCGATGAAGAGCATGAACCGATCTTCGGCATTCGAGATGAGTTGGCCCACCTGCTCGCTGGTCGGAATGCTCATTGCCGCTTCAGCACGCCGAGTGCGTGGAAGTTTGACCCCCTGACTCGGATCGACGGCCAGCGCCTTGTCGCGAATTGCCGCCTTGAGGATGGCTCGCACATTCATCATCCGAGACTTGATCGTCGACGGCGCCAATGGTTGATCCTGCATTGCCTTGACCCACGTCTCGAAGTGACTGGCCCGCAAATCGGACATAGCTACATCGCGGAACGGAACAGTTCTGTCGAGACGGTCATTCTCACGACGCGTGTGATGCACCCAAACCTGACGCGGCGCCCACTCGGCATAGAAGCTGCCGAAGGTGATCTGACCGCGCACAGGGTCGATGTAATTGCCGGTGACCTGACTCGCAACGATGTCGTCGAGCCACTTCTGGGCATCAACTTTGCGATCGAATCGTTGCGTTCTCTCGCGGCTGTTATCATCGACATACCTAGCGCGCCAACGCTTTCCGATGCCGTACAGCTTCGGCCGTAGCGTCGTTTGCGGCGTCCCATCGTCATTGACTAGTTGATTGCCGTCGTCGTCAAGTAGTGGACGAGGTTTCTTCAGGTCTCGCCACAGATCCTCGACGCCGGCACGTCGGTTACGCTTCGGGGTCTGCATCGGCGTTCGATTCAACATTGTCTTTGTTCACGCCAAACCGTTCGAGGTCGAACCCCATTCGGCGTCCCGGGTGGCGCAACTTTGAACTGAGTCGACTCATCGCGGGCGCAACGCCGTCTGCCAGCTTGAAGAAATCGTCTGCGCAAAGCTTGAACTCGATCCTCTTCCGTTCTTCTGCCCCGCTCATCCTCTCGATGTCCGAGAGTAAATCGCGCAGTTCAAGTGCTAGATCCTCCGCGAATTGAAACTCCTCCACCTGAGCCTCAGTCCAGTATCGAATTTTTCGTGCCAGGTGATGTGCACGAGCGCCCGGGGAATCGAGGAGCATCTGAGCGAGGTCGACTCCGAAGGCCTCCGATAGAGCCTTTGCTTCATCTAATCGGATGGTTCGTGGTCGATCTACGTCACGCAACTCGATTTTGGCAATCGCCGACTGATGCAGCGAGATGCCTTGCCGCCTAAGTCTTTCCGCGAGTTCAAACTGCGTCCACCCTCGCAACTCCCTCTCTTCACGAACCCGGCGGCCGAACCAATCCTCGACCGAGCCTGCCTTTTCGTCATTTCCCATAGAAGGAAACGCTATCAGCAACGAGAGGTTGCGACCAGCGTTGAGGCGTGCTAAACCTTTAGGAGGATAGTCATCTGCCACGAGAAGGAAAAACAATGACAGAAGTTCAACTCTCAGGTCCACTAACCCGAACTCACGCGGACGTGGCCTTCCAGATGGAGCAGTACCTCAACACCAAACAGGTCAGCGAGAAGACAGGCATTCCAGTCAGCACGCTTCGCTACTACCGCGCTAAGGGCATTGGTCCCGAGTCGCATGTACAGGGAAAGTCGAGAGTGGTCTACAAGCTCTCCAAGCTGCAGGAATGGCTCGTAGCCCAGGAATCCAACGGTGTCCGCGGCGGTGTCGCTTAGTGGCCAGCCAACGTAAAAACGGCACCGACTGCGGGATTGCCGTCCCATTTGCAGCCAATGCCGTTCAAATCCCCAACAACCCTTACGAAGCAGGAGATCTTTGATGAGTTTACCAACTATCCCTACCGTTGCCGAGGTTCTCTCGGATGTGCCCTCAGGTGAGAGCGTCCACACCGTGGTAGCCGTGAGGACTATCGGAAAAGTTGCGCCACACACGAGCGTTGATGTCGAGCTCAGCCGCTTCGATGCCCTCGATGATGAGGGTA
>NZ_JAZHFF010000008.1:0-264420 GCF_036541985.1 Rhodococcus sp. IEGM 1306 | reverse complement strand
CCCGGAAGCTAAGCCCTTCAGCGCCGATGGTACTGCACTCGACAGGGTGTGGGAGAGTAGGACACCGCCGAACACACATTAGAGAAGCCCCCCAACCAGTACTGGTTGGGGGGCTTTCTCGTACCCAAAACACCCCACCAAAACACCCCCGCCGGCCCCCGACTTCGAGCGAACGGTACGTTCGTCGCCTCAGATCGACCGAACGTACCGTTCACACCATCAAAGGGGCGGGCACTCCGCCGACTCACCACCCCGTCCGGGATCGAGTGAACGACACGCTCACCCTCTTAGACGAGGGGAACGGTACGTTCACACCATCAGGGGCGGGAACACGCCTGAGGACGACAGGCGCTTTGCCCGGATCAGTCGATGCCGTCGGCGGTGGCAGTCGCATACTTCGGCCGGCCGGCCGGCAGATACCTCTGAATCGTCACGCCCTTTGATGTGGCTCGCGATTCGGCCAGCTCGAGTGCGATGTCCGGTCCGGAGTCGGAAAACAGTCGCGTGCCCTGGCCTACCACCACCGGAACGATCAGCAGGATCATCTCGTCGACAAGATCGTTCGCGAGAAGCCAGCGGCACAGGTTGCCACTGCCGTGCACCTGAAGCTCACCGCCGGGTCTGGCTTTCAGTTCGCCGAGAGCGATGGCGGTGTCACCTGAAAGGGCTGTCGTGTTCTTCCATTGCGGATCGGTGAGCGTCGTCGACGCAAGGTACTTGGGCCGCGAATTCAGTGCGCTTGCAATGGGGTTGACGTCGGGATTCTCGAACGCGCCCCAATAGCCGGCGAAGATCTCGTACGTGTGTCGCCCGAACAGGAACGCGTCAGCTCGCTGGTAGACCTGGACGAGATAATCCATGGCTTCGGTGTCCACCAATGGCGCGGACCAGCCGCCCCGCTCGAATCCGCCACGGCGATCTTCGTCCGGACCACCGAGTCCTTGCATCACCCCGTCGAGGGTGACGATGGTAAAGGTTGTCAGTTTCATAGTCGTACCCATCTCCCAGGCGTCGTCGGATTTTCGCTGTGCCGATATAGACCGTCGAGAAGCGGGAAAGTCATCGAGCGAACGTGGCGTTGATCGCCTTGGACCGACCGAACGTGCCGTTCGCTCAGGGGGGGGAGGTGGGGTCAGGGCTGAACGGGCACGGAGTCTGACGGGCTGGTCTCGGACTCCAGAGCGTCGCACGGAATCGCGAGCTCGGTCTGTTCGAGGCGGCCGCGAAGGGTGATGTTCTCGGTGATCGACCACTGTGCAGCCTCGGCGCTGTCAGCGGCAGCCACAGCCCGACCGGATGCGGCGACGTTACCAGGAACCGTCTTGGCAACTTCGGACAGTCGCGCCGCCTCGTTGACGGGATCACCGATGACGGTGTACTCGAATCTCTCTCGCGCACCGACGTTCCCGGCTACGGCAACACCTGCGGCGACGCCGATTCCCGCGCTCACTTCCGGAACCTCGGCACGCAGGCGCTGCTGAATCTTGCGGGCAGCGGCGAGTGCGCTGCCGGCGTGATCGTCGAGTGTCGTCGGCGCTCCGAAGATCGCCAGCGCTGCGTCGCCCTCGAACTTGTTGACGAATCCGCCGTGTGCGTCGACCTCGTCGACTATGACGTCGAAGAAACGGTTGAGTAGAGCGACCACCGCCGTAGGGGAGTTGGTGGCCGCGATGGTGGTCGATCCGATGACGTCGACGAAGAGTACGGCGACGTCACGTTCTTCACCGCCGAGTTCCGGGTTTCGGCGAACCGCGTTTGCGGCAACCTCGTGTCCGACGTGGCGCCCGAAGAGGTCGCGTATTCGCTCTCGCTCGCGCAGACCCTCGGCCATGCGATTGAAGCCGGCCTGCAGTAGTCCCAGTTCCGTTCCGTCGTACACGACGACGGACGCGGTGAGGTCGCCACGGGTGACTTGTTCCATTCCTCGTCGCACGGACCGAATGGGGGCCGCGGCGGACCGAATGTTGATGTATGTCAGCCCGAGTCCGACGCACAGGGTGATTCCGCCAATGACGAGGATGGCGATCGCGAGGGCTTGCCACGATGCAGGCCGGATGAAGCTGAAGACCGCCACGAGCATCAAGCCGGTGACGGGGACTCCGCTTCCGAGCAGCCAGACGAGGATTGTCCGGCCGGTCAGTCCGAGAACGGCAGCCTTGCGGGGTGCTCCGGATTCGAGTGCACGCGCAGCAATCGGGCGGAGTGCGAACTCGCTGAGCAGGTAGCAGAAAGCGCACGTGGTGATACCGCTGAAAGCCACGGTGAACAGAACTTTCGGAATGGTGTCGGGGTCGACGATTCCGTACATGGTCGTAAAGGTGATGAGCGCGGCCGTCCACAGGACGGCTTGCACTCGGGTCAGTCGCCACGGCCCGCGCAGCGCCGCGCGTTGATTCTGCTCTGTCGGTGGGTGATCCTCGGTGGCCCATCGAAGATCCCGCATCAGCCGTTTGGTGCCCCACAGAAGTCCGATGAGAAAGACACACCCGATGAAGACGGGCACGGCAATGAAGTTGATCCATGCGAATTCGGGGTGGATGATCGCGGGTCCGGGAACCACGAATCCGATGAGCACGATCGCCAGTACCGCTCCGATCAGGTTTGTGACCAGGAGGGGCGCGGTGAGTAGTGCCTGGACGCGGATTCGGCGGCGCCTGGGGCTTTCGTCGGTGGATCCGAGCAGCCACGACCCCAGGGGCGCACTCGGGACACGGCTTCGCTGCATAGTGTGTCGAGAGTAGTCGTAATGATCGCTTAGGGTGGTCCGGTGCGCCTAGTTATTGCTCGTTGCCGTGTCGACTATGTGGGACGCCTGACCTCCCACCTCCCTACCGCAAGACGACTGCTGTTGGTCAAAGCCGACGGCTCGGTCAGTATCCATGCCGACGATCGGGCGTACAAGCCGCTCAACTGGATGAGTCCGCCGTGCTGGTTGGTCGAGACCACCGGGGACGGCGACGACATCCTGTGGGTCGTCACCAACAAGGCGGGCGAGGAACTGCGGATCACTCTCGAAGAGGTCGAGCACGATTCGTCGTATGAACTCGGTCTCGATCCGGGATTGATCAAGGACGGTGTCGAGGCACACCTTCAAGAACTTCTGGCGGAGCATGTCGAGACACTCGGCCCCGGCTACACGTTGGTGCGGCGTGAGTACATGACGGCCATCGGGCCGGTCGACCTTCTGGTCCGAGACGCGGACGGTGCATCGGTGGCGGTGGAGATCAAGCGTCGCGGTGAGATCGACGGCGTCGAGCAGTTGACGCGCTACCTCGAATTGCTCAACCGCGATCCGCTGCTCGCGCCGGTCACGGGAGTTTTTGCAGCGCAACAGATCAAGCCGCAGGCAAAGACTTTGGCCAACGACCGTGGGATCCGTTGCCTGGTCCTTGACTACGAGGCCTTGCGGGGCACCGAAAGCACCGAGTTCCGCCTCTTCTGACGCTGTTTAGACTCGAACCATGCCGCGCCGCAAACCTTCGCCGAAGCAAACCCGTCGAACGGATACTCGGCGTGCTCGGGATTCGAGCGCGGAGTCGGCGTCACCAAGCGGCGTGTTGTTCGGCGGAGCGCTGGTCCGGGAGGAACCCGGGCCGGGCGGTGAAATGTACATGGTCAGGCCGATACCCGGCTCCAACGCGACGAAGTTCTATCGATGCCCCGGTTGTGATCACGACATCAGACCCGGCGTCGCTCACGTGGTGACGTGGCCTTCGGAACCGGGCGGCGCGAACGAGCGTCGACACTGGCACACCGGATGCTGGTCAGGCCGCGGTACGCGCAGCCTGACCAGACGGTGGTCCTGAGCGTCGATCAGTTCCTGGACTGGGCTCGCTGCTCGACGGCGCGGGTGTCGATCTCGGCGGTGTTCGTCTCGTCCGAGTCCTCGAGAACGTCGTCTTCGTCGATACTCGGTTCTGATTTGACCTTATCTGAGTCGACCGGATCTGCGTCGGCCTTCTTGTCTTCGATCTCGAGATCTTCCTCGGCTTCGACGATGACCGGAGCGGGCGGTGCATCGAGGAGTTCGCTCTCCCGGTTGACCGATGCGAGCATAGCCGGAACCGAATCGAGTTGTCCGCGAATACCCAAGAGCTGAGCCAGGATTCGGCCTCGGAGAACGCGCAGTTCTTCGGTGAGTTCCTTCGCGTGAGCGATCTTGCGCTCTGACTGATCAGTGGCGGCCTGCAGCCTGCGCTGGGCCTCGTGCGACGCATCGGCGAGTCGACGCTCGGCCTCTGCTTTGCTCGACGACTCCAGCTCGTTGACGGCGGCGACGACCTTGGCGCGGCGCTCCGACATCGAGATGTCGAAGTCTTCGCGGATCTGAGTGCGCTTGGCCTCGGACTCGGCAGCCAGTCGATCCCGCTCGGCCTGCGCGGCTTCGACGATCCGGGCGGCTTCGGTACGGGCCTGCGCCATGGTCTGCTCGTGCATGGTTTCCATCGCGTTGCGACGGTCCTCGAGTTCGGCGATCAGCGACTCGTAGTGCCCACGAAGGCGGGCGCCGTCCTGTTCGGCGATGGAGGTCATCTCGGCTGCGTCGGCCTCGGCCTTCGCGCGCACCTCCGAGGCCTCGTCGGAGGCAAGGCGCAGCATGCGGCTGATGCGATCGCTCATGCCCTCCGCAGTGGTGGGCGGTACCGAGAGGCGGTCGACGTCCTTGCGGAGGTCGTCGATGTCGTCGCGTGCATCGTCGAGCTGCTTGGCGAGGTCACGGGCCTGCGCAGCGGCAGCATCACGATCAGCCGCGGTAACTCGCAGCTCCGCGTCGAATCGCTCGAAGTAGTTACGTACCTCGTCGCGGTCGTATCCCTTCCGTGCGATCTGGAACGGAAGTTGGATCGAACCGCGGTCCTGCTCGTATGCCATGGCGACAATCTACCTGGCATACGAGCTGGAGTCGGGTCTGCTAGTGGCTCGCGTCGGGTTCGACCAGTTCCACCAGGACGCCGCCGGCGTCCTTCGGGTGAATGAAGTTGATGCGCGAGTTGGCCGTACCGCGTCGGGGAGCGTCGTACAGCAACCGAACCCCGCGGTCGCGAAGTTCGGCGGAGATGGCGTCGATGTCGGTGACCCGGTAGGCGAGCTGCTGGAGTCCGGGGCCGCTTCGGTCGATGAACTTGGCGATGGTCGAGTTCTCGTCCAGAGGCGCGAGCAGTTGAACGGCAGTGGATCCGGCGGGGGAGCCGACGACGGAGAGCATAGCCTCACGCACGCCCTGCGATTCGTTGATTTCCTCGTGGGTCGACACCATGCCCAGGTGCTGCGTGTACCACTCGATTGCCACGTCGAGATCGGGCACCGCGATTCCGACGTGATCGATCGCGACGACGAGGTCGGACGACAAAGGTGCGAGTGCAGAACTGGGGGAGGTCTGTGTCATACCTTTCACGGTAGCGCTACCGTTTGAGGAGTACACGTCGGGATGTGACTTGGCTCTTAGGCCGCACGGAACCGACGACTATCTCTCTTTTGCAGCCGGAGGAAATCGTGACCAGTTCTGTGATTGTTGCGGGAGCTCGTACCCCGATGGGTCGACTCCTCGGATCGTTGAAAGACCTCTCCGGGTCCGACCTCGGCGGCATCGCCATCAAAGGCGCCCTCGACAAGTCCTCAGTCGCACCCGAACAGGTCGACTACGTCATCATGGGACAGGTCCTCACCGCCGGCGCCGGCCAGATGCCCGCCCGCCAAGCCGCCGTCGCCGCCGGCATCCCCATGAACGTCCCCGCCCTGAGCATCAACAAAGTGTGCCTCTCCGGCATCGACGCCATCGCCCTCGCCGACCAACTCATCCGCGCCGGCGAATTCGACATCGTCGTCGCCGGCGGGCAGGAATCGATGTCCCGCGCACCCCACATGCTCGAAAAAAGCCGCGAAGGCTTCAAATACGGCGACGTCACCCTCCGCGACCACATGGCCTACGACGGCCTCCACGACATCTTCACCGACCAGGCCATGGGCCTGCTCACCGAACAAGTCAACCAACAAGAAACCGCCCACATCACCCGCGCCGAGCAGGACGCCTTCGCCGCCGCCTCACACCAGAACGCGGCCCGCGCCTGGAAAGACGGCCTCTTCGACAACGAAGTCGTCCCCGTCTCCATCCCCCAACGCAAGGGCGAGCCCATCGTCTTCGCCCAGGACGAAGGCATCCGCGCCGACACCACCACCGAATCCCTCGGCAAACTGCGTCCCGCGTTCAGCAAGGACGGCACCATCACCGCCGGCTCCGCCTCCCCGATCTCCGACGGCGCCGCCGCCGTGATCGTGATGAGCAAAACCAAAGCCGAAGAACTCGGCCTGACCTGGATCGCGGAAATCGGCGCCCACGGCGTCGTCGCCGGACCCGACTCCACCCTCCAGTCCCAACCCGCCCGGGCCATCGCCAAAGCCTGCGCGAAGGAAGGCATCGACCCCACCGACCTCGACCTCGTCGAAATCAACGAAGCATTCGCCGCCGTCGGGATCGCCTCCACCCGCGAACTCGGCCTCGACCCCGCCAAGGTCAACGTCAACGGCGGCGCCATCGCCGTCGGCCACCCCCTCGGCATGTCCGGCGCCCGCATCGCCCTGCACCTCGCCCTCGAACTGCAACGCCGCGGCGGCGGCATCGGCGCAGCCGCACTCTGCGGCGGCGGCGGACAAGGCGACGCACTCATCGTCCGCGTCCCCAAGGCCTGAGTGTCTAAATACACCTGAACGAGCGCTCTCGCTCTGCGACACCCCGTGGTTTTTCTCACACAACTACGGGGCGTCGTAGTTGTTCGGGCACAATGGCCTCATGGCGAACATCTTTGACGTATCCACTCCCGCGAAACGCTTCCGTCTGGTGGCGTGGTGGGAAGCTGTGACCTGGGCGGCCTTGCTGGTTGCCATGTTCTTCAAGTGGGTCCTCGGACACGAAGAAGCGATTCGCATCCCCGGAATGGTCCACGGAACCGCCGGCTTCCTGGTGTTCATCGTTGTTGCACTCCTGACCGCGTGGTCGCTCAAGTGGGACGTCAAGACCACGATCCTTGCGCTGATCTCGAGCGTTCCGCCCTTCGGCACCGTCATCTTCGAACGCTGGGCAGTGCGAAACGGCAAGCTCGGTGAGCTGTCCACGGAGTTCGAGGCGTCCAAGGGCAACGCGGCGCTCGTCTGAGTGCTGCATCCCTCTACGTAGCTTCTCGCAACTCGTGACAAACTGGGAGCCGTGACTCGACCAGGTTCCAGGCCCCCCGCGCGTTCGTCCGCAGTTGCTGCCGCCATGAGCGGCGCAGTCGACTTGTCCGCCTTCAAAGAGCGGGCCACGGCCCCACCACCGCCGCGTAACACCAGCGGCGACGGGGCCGTTTCTGCTGTCTCCGGGGCAGTGATCGAGGTGACCGAGGAGAACTTCGAAAGCGAAGTCCTGCTGAAGTCGAGCCAGGTGCCGGTGATCGTCAACATCGGTGGCCGCGCATACGAGCCCTCGGTCGTATTCACCGAAGTTCTCGAATCATTTGCAGCGCGAGCCGGCGGCAAGTGGATTCTTGCCAACGTCGACGTCGACGTGAGTCCTCGCATCGCGCAGGCTTTCGGCGTCCAGTCGGTGCCGACGGTTATTGCTGTCGCGGCCGGTCAGCCGTTGGCCGATTTCCAGGGCGCTCAGCCGGAGGCGCAGCTCAGCCAGTGGTTCGACGCAGTCCTCCAAGCTGTCGAGGGCAAGTTGAGTGGGCCGGTCTCCGACGCGGACGAACCGGTGGAGGAGGTCGAGGATCCTCGCTTCGTGGCCGCTGAAACCGCGCTGGACGAGGGCGATCTCGACGCCGCCATCGCTGCGTACCAGGAAATTCTCGACGCCGAACCCAACAATGCGGAGGCCAAGAGCGCTGTCCGCCAGGTGAAGTTCATGGCTCGGGTTCAGGGTGTCGATCCCGAGTCGATTGCGGCCGCGGATGCTGATCCGTCCGATCTCGAACTGCAGTTCGCTGCGGCCGACCTGGAAATGTTCGCCCAGCAACCCGAGGCGTCGTTCGCCCGCTTGATCTCGGTGGTCTCGCGAACTGCCGGCGACGACAAGGCTGCCGCTCGGACGCGCCTGCTCGAACTGTTCGAACTGTTCGACCCGGCAGAACCGATCGTCATCGCGGCCCGTCGTAAGTTGGCTTCCGCTCTCTACTGACGTGTGGACCGGCAGTCGCTACTCCGTGTAGCGGCTGTCGCACACTTCCCGGCCACCGAGAACGCCGGTCCGGAACGCGTCGACACGTGCGAACCCGCTCGGAACCGTCTCACCGTTGACGTCACTGGCAGCCAGGCCGTCGGTCAGCAGCCCCGATACGGCTTCGTCGAGGTCGCCGGGAGAGAGTGTGACCTGTGCTCCGGACGCCGCGGCGTTGGTGGGACTGAGTGCTGCGGTGATGACGCCGGACAAGCAGGCCGCGCGCAGGGCAGTCTGCGGAGTGTCGAGCGATTGGCCGTTCTCCTTCTGCATCGCGAGGGTGTACCTCGACGCGAGCAGGACATAGGCGTTGTAGTCACCGGTGATGTTGGTCTGGATCAACTCGCGTCGCCCGACGCGACCCGGCGTGCCGCGCTCGGCAAGGTCGTCGACGCTGATTCCGATGGTGTTCGTCGACGGGCAGTACGAGACGGGTTCGGTCGCAACGGCATCGCTGCACCCGGTGTCTGCGCCGGTGAACACGACCTTCGGTGGCTGCGGTAGATCGAAGATCGCTTGGAAGGTCTTCACGAACTCGTCGAGAGTTGCCTCGGTGACGGGCAGTTCTCCGGAATCGTTGCCCTCGGCGAACTGCTGCGGGAGGTCTGCACGCCGTGACTCGATTTCGTCGGCGTCCATCTTCGCGCACGCACCGGCGCCGTCGGTGAAGCCGATCTGAGTGGCGGTGACGCGCTCGAACGCCGAACCATGGTGGCTCTCAGGATCATTAGGGTCTTCGTCGCGGATGGCGACCGCCGACGCCAACACCTTGTTGAGTCCGTCGGAGGTGTTCATCGTGAAGTGCGCGGCCTTGTCCTCGGCGACGTGCCGCAAGAAGGCGCCACCGAAACAGTCGGCCTGCTGTTCGCGCACCAGGGCTGCGTCTCGTTTACCGCCGACGATCCCGGCCTTGCGTTGAACGGCATGGCCGTACTCGTGCGCAAAGATGAACGCGACGGCCACTTCACCGAACTTCTCCCGCACCTCGGGCAGCAGCAATTCACGATCCCAACCGATGGTGTGATCGATGCTGCAGTACCCGGCGTTGATGAGTTCTTCGGTGGTCTCCTCACAGAAGTCCGGGCCGTTCGATTCGGTGGGGTCCCACGAGATCAGCTCGTCGACCGGTTCGAAGGGCTTGTCGAACAGAGCCGGGTACTCGGCGGCCCAGTAGGTTTCGATGTCTGTGATGGCGTTGGCTGCCAGCGCGTCGATGTCCCCGCCGTCGGTGCCGGTGATTGCTCGGTCGGCGTTGGGGGCTCCCGGACGCAACCCACTTGGTCCTGCCGTTGCGTCGAGTCCGGCGACGCGGAAGGGATCGTGATAAATCGAGACGGCGTGGCCACTCGTTCCCTGGGCACAACCGGCGAGCAGTGCTGCCACTGCCAACAGTGACGACGTGACAATGACTACTCGCCGGCCGACCATCAACGCTCCAGACTTATCCAAATCGCTCCAGCAGCTGGCAGCGCCACCTGTGCGGAGGCTGGCCGACCGTGCCACGAATGCGACGTTGCTGTGACCGCTCCGAGGTTCCCGACTCCGGAGCCGCCGTACACCTCGGCATCGGTGTTGAGAATTTCCACCCATCGGCCGGGCTCTGGTAGCCCGACGCGGTAGCTCGAGTGCTCACTGCCCGAGAAGTTGAACAGGCAGGCGACAATCGAACCGTCAGTACCGTAACGCAGAAAACTGAGGACGTTGTTCTCGGTGTCGTTGGCGTCGATCCAGGAGTATCCACCGGGCGAGGTGTCGAGGGTCCACATGGCCGGATGACGTCGGTACGCGGAGTTGAGATCGCCGACCAGTCGCTGGACGCCGCGATGGAGAGTGCCGGTGTACTGATCGTCGAGCTGCCACCAGTCGAGGCCGCGTTCTTCGGACCATTCCGCACTCTGACCGAATTCCTGTCCCATGAACAGCAGTTGCTTGCCTGGATGCGCCCACATGTATGCAAGCAGTGAGCGCAGGCCGGACGCCTTGGCGAAGTCGTTGCCGGGCATCCGGGTCCACAGAGTTCCTTTGCCGTGCACCACTTCGTCATGGCTGATCGGTAGCAGGTAGTTCTCACTCCACGCGTACATCAGTGAGAACGTGATCTCGTGATGGTGGTAGGTCCGGTGTACCGGGTCGTGACCGAGGAACCCGAGGGTGTCGTGCATCCACCCCATGTTCCACTTCATGTTGAATCCGAGGCCGCCGACATTGGTCGCCCGAGTGACTCCGGGCCACGCCGTCGACTCCTCGGCGACGGTGACGACTCCTCGATGGTTCTTGTGGACGGTGGCGTTCATCTCCTGCAGGAACGCAACGGCTTCGAGATTCTCGCGGCCGCCGTGAATGTTGGGAGTCCATCCACCTTCCGGGCGTGAGTAGTCCAGGTACAGCATCGATGCGACAGCGTCGACGCGAAGTCCGTCGATGTGGAACTCCTCGAGCCAGAAGAGTGCATTGGCGACGAGGAAGTTCCGCACCTCGCGGCGACCGAAGTCGAATACGTATGTGCCCCAGTCCAACTGCTCGCCGCGACGCGGATCGGCGTGCTCGTACAGGGGAGTTCCGTCGAAACGAGCCAGGGCCCACTCGTCTTTGGGGAAGTGTGCAGGCACCCAGTCGACGATGACACCTATCCCTGCGGCGTGCAGGTGGTCGACGAACCAGCGGAAGTCGTCCGGGGTGCCGAAGCGGGAGGTCGGTGCGTAGTACGAGGTGACCTGGTATCCCCACGATCCACCGAACGGATGCTCGGAGACGGGCAGCAGTTCGACGTGGGTGAATCCGGTTTCGGTGACGTAGACGGCGAGTTGCTCGGCCATCTGCCGGTAGTCGAGTCCCGGACGCCACGATCCGAGGTGCACCTCGTACACGCTCATCGGGGACTGCGAAGGATCGACACCGGCGCGGGTTTCGAGCCAGGCCGCATCGTTCCACTCATGCGAACTGGTGGTCACTCGCGACGCCGTCGCCGGCGGGACCTCGGTACCGAATGCCATGGGATCGGCCTTGTCGCGAACGGAGCCGTCGTGGCCGTGGACCCGGAACTTGTACAGCGAACCGACTGCGATGTCGGGCAGGAAGAGTTCCCAGACCCCAGTGGATCCGAGGACTCGCATGGGGGCGAATTGCCCACTCCACCCGTCGAAGTCGCCGACGACGGTCACGCCGCGGGCGGCCGGAGCCCAGACGGCGAACGAGGTGCCGTCGACGGGGCCGTCCGGTGTCTCGTAAGAACGCGGATGTGCACCGAGGATGTCCCACAGTCGTTCGTGCCGACCTTCGCCGAACAGGTGTAGGTCGAGTTCACCGAGAGTAGGCAGGAACCGGTAAGGGTCGGCTGCGAGAACCGTGTGTCCACCCGGGTACGTCACGGAATAGCGATAGTCGATCAGGTCGGGGTAGGGGACCAGAGCCGCGAAGATTCCGTTCGAAACATGTTCGAGAGGAAAGTTTTTGCCGCCGATGACGGCACTGACGGACTCGGCGTTGGGACGTAACGCTCGCAGAACGGTGCCGTCGGCGTGGGGATGGGCGCCGAGGACACTGTGCGGATCGTGATGTTCACCGCGCGCCAACAGCTCCAGATCGTGATTGTCCGGTGCGATACCCGAAGGGAACTTCTCGGTTGACATCACTTGCCTCCACCTGCGCGGTGCGCATTGCGTGCTTGGTAGGCCAGAGAGATCCGGGCCGGATACGGAACGGGTGGGAGCGCGAGGATGTGCGCCACCGAACGCCAGGGCTCGAGGCGGACGAAATTGGCTTGGCCCCAATTGAACTGCTCACCGGTTACCTCGTCGAGCACGGTCATGTGGTCGTGCCATTCGCGTCCGAGCGCCGGCATGTCCAACCAGACGGTGCCCTCTTCTGCAGCGAACGGGTTGAGGTTGATCACCGTCAGGACGGCGTCACCGGTCGAGGCGTCGAACTTCGAGTAGGCGATCAACGCGTCGTTGTCGATGTGGTGAAAGTGCAGGTTCCGCAACTGTTGCAGGGCCGGATGTGCACGCCGGATGCGGTTGAGCGCGGTGATCCACGGCTCGAGAGACTCGCCTCGCGCTGCTGCTTCGGCGAAACGGCGCGGCCGAAGTTCGTACTTCTCGGAGTCGAGGTATTCCTCGCTGCCGGGGCGAACGGCTTGGTGTTCGTAGAGTTCGTAACCTGAGTAGACGCCCCACGTCGGCGCCAGGGTGGCGGCGAGAGCTGCTCGCAGTGCAAACATTCCGGGCCCACCGTGCTGGAGGGACTCGTGCAGGATGTCCGGCGTGTTCACGAAGAGGTTCGGTCGGGCTTCGTCGGCCTTCGCCGCCAGCTCGTTACCGAATTCGGTGAGCTCCCACTTCGCAACTCGCCAGGTGAAGTACGTGTACGACTGTGTGAACCCGCGCCGGGCAAGGCCGTACATGCGCGCCGGACGAGTGAAAGCCTCGGCGAGGAACAAGACGTCGGGGTCAGTTTTCTTGACCTCCGAGATGAGTGTCTCCCAGAAGTTGGGCGGCTTGGTGTGCGGGTTGTCGACACGAAAGATCTTGACGCCGGCACTGATCCAGTGTCGGACGACTCGCAAGATTTCCTTGTCCAGACCGCGAGGATCGGTGTCGAAGTTGATCGGGTAGATGTCCTGATACTTCTTGGGCGGGTTCTCGGCGTAGGCGATGGTGCCGTCGGGAAGGACGTTGAACCACTCCGGATGCTTCTTGGCCCATGGATGATCCGGGGCACACTGCAGCGCGAGATCCAGTGCCACTTCGAGATCGAGCTTGCGGGCCGCAGCGACGAAGGCCTTGAAGTCCTTGAGCGTGCCGAGTTGCGGGTGAACAGCGTCGTGCCCGCCGTCGACCGAGCCGATGGCCCACGGCGAGCCGACGTCACCGGGTTCGGGAGTGAGAGTGTTGTTGCGTCCCTTCCGGTTGATCTCGCCGATGGGATGGATCGGCGGAAGGTAGACGACGTCGAAACCCATTGCGGCGATGCGGGGTAGGTCTTCGGCCGAGGTTCGGAAAGTGCCGTGTTGCGGCACCCCGTTCTCGTCCCAACCGCCCGTCGAGCGGGGGAAGAACTCGTACCACGATCCGAACAGTGCACGGTTGCGATCGACGACGACGGGGTGCGACTCGCCCTTGGTGACCAGTTCACGGAGCGGAGTGGCGCGGAGCAGTTCGGCGACGTCGGAGGCGAAGGCCGGCGCGACGCGAGCAGTCAGTGCCTGATCGCTGCGCAGCGACGCCGTGACGGCCTCGAGCCTGGACCTGTTGCCCCGCGGTACCTCGTGCGCGGCCTGTTCGAACAGGCGCGCACCGATTTCCAGGTCGTTGGCCAACTCGGCCGCCCCTTGCCCGACGGCGAGCTTCGCTTCCACGGCGTGCTTCCAGGTGGCGATGGGATCGCTCCACGCCTCGATCCGGAACGACCACATGCCTTCGGCGGACGGCGTGAACACCGCGTCGACGGTGTCCGGTTCGGTCCCGGGATCCATCGGAATGCGCAGCGGCTTGGTACCGCGCGGACCACGCACGACCAAAGTGGCGGAAATGGCGTCGTGGCCTTCTCGCCACACGGTGGCGTGCACTGGGAAGACTTCACCGACCACGGCCTTTGCCGGATAGTTACCCGAGATCTCGGGTACCACGTCGTCGATACCGAGGCGTCCTGACACGGGAAGCTCCATTTCTGGTGATGGATCGCGGTAAAACTTTCTTTCGCCGGGTTCAACCGTAGTGGGTGCGGCGCTGGAGTGCTGATAACGACGAATTCGGGTCTGTCGGTGGTCAGGTCGGCTCGGGCGTTCGGTTCCACCGGACAGAGTGCAAAGAACTCGACTAGGGTTCGCGGGGTGAAAGCCTTGCGTCGGTTCACTGTCCGAGCCCACCTTCCGGAGCGCCTCGCCGCGCTCGGCCCCCTGTCCACCAACCTTCGGTGGTCGTGGCATCCCGAGACACAGGATCTGTTCTCGCGACTCGACCCCGAACTCTGGCAAGCAGTCCAGTTCGATCCGGTCCGCATGCTCGGGGAAGTCGACCCCACCCGTCTCGACGAACTCAGCAGTGACGAGGCATTTCTCGGTGACCTCGACACTGCAGCAGCCGATCTCGATGCTTATCTGAGCACCCCGCGTTGGTATCAGTCCCAGCAGGCCAAGGGCACATCGTTAGCCGGCGGAATTGCGTACTTCTCCATGGAGTTCGGAGTCAGCGAAGTTCTGCCCAACTACTCCGGTGGATTGGGCATCCTGGCGGGCGATCACCTCAAGGCCGCGTCCGACCTCGGGCTGCCGCTCATCGGCGTCGGACTGCTCTACCGATCCGGCTACTTCCGCCAGTCGCTGACCGCCGACGGTTGGCAGGCCGAGCACTACCCGCCGCACGACCCTCAAGGGTTGCCTCTTCGTTTGCTGACGGACGCAGGCCCGGCTTCCGAAGACGGATCGCCGGTCGTCATTCACGTCGCCATGCCCGGTGGCCGGGTGCTGCGTGCGCGAGTGTGGATCGCTCAGGTCGGACGAGTGCCGTTGCTGCTGCTCGATTCCGACATCGCCGAGAACGACGCGGATCTGCGCGGCGTCACGGACCGTCTCTACGGCGGGGACCAGGATCACCGCATCAAGCAGGAGATCCTCGCGGGTATCGGCGGCGTCCGCGCGGTGCGCGCCTACACCGCGGCGTACGGATTGCCCGATCCCGAGGTGTTCCACATGAACGAGGGGCATGCCGGATTCCTCGGCATCGAACGGATTCGGGAACTTGTCACCACCAGCGGTCTGGACTTCGATTCGGCTCTGGCCGCGGTCCGTGCCGGAACGGTCTTCACGACGCACACTCCGGTTCCCGCCGGAATCGACCGCTTCCCGGCGGATCTGGTCCGTCACTACTTCGGCGGAGCGAACGGCGAGAACGAATCGAGTTTGCTTCCCGGCCTGACCGTCGACCGCATCGTCGGGATGGGGCGTGAAGCCGATCCGTCGATCTTCAACATGGCGCACATGGGTCTTCGCCTGGGCCAGCGAGCCAACGGCGTCTCGAAGTTGCACGGCATCGTCAGCCGCGACATGTTCAATGGTCTCTGGCCGGGCTTCGACGCCGACGAGGTGCCGATCGGTTCGGTCACCAACGGTGTTCACGCGCCGACGTGGGCGGCGCCGGAGTGGATGGACGTGGCCAGGCGGATCGTCGGTCAGGAGCAACTCGAAGAAGCACGCGGGTGGGAGCGCCTGCACGAGTTGTCGGCAACCGAACTGTGGGAAACACGTAATGCGTTGCGCGGCAAGTTGGTCGACGAAGTTCGTCGTCGCGTCCGAGCGTCCTGGCTCGAACGCGGCGCGACCGAGGCCGAACTCGGCTGGACCACTGGAGTATTCGATCCCAACGTCTTGACAGTCGGATTCGCGAGGCGCGTTCCGACGTACAAGCGGTTGACGCTGATGCTGCGTGATCCCGAGCGTCTGCGTGCGATGTTGCTCGACGAGAAACGTCCGGTGCAGTTGGTGGTGGCCGGCAAGTCGCACCCCGCCGACGACGGCGGTAAGGCACTCATCCAGCAGGTCGTGCGGTTCGCCGACGAAGCGGATGTGCGTCACCGCATCGTCTTCCTGCCTGATTACGACATGTCGATGGCCCGCTACTTGTACTGGGGCTGCGACGTGTGGCTCAACAACCCGCTTCGCCCCCTCGAGGCGTGCGGTACTTCCGGCATGAAATCCGCGCTCAACGGCGGCCTCAACCTCTCCATTCGCGACGGATGGTGGGACGAGATGTACGACGGCGAGAACGGGTGGGCCATTCCGACGGCCGACGGTGTTCTCGACGACGTGCGGCGTGACGATCTGGAAGCCAGCGCCCTCTACGAACTTCTCGAGCACGCGGTACTGCCGACGTTCTACGACCGTGATGCAGCCGATCTGCCGACGCGCTGGGTCGAGAGGGTTCGCCACACCCTCGAGAATCTGGGCCCGAAGGTGTTGGCATCACGCATGGTTCGTGACTACGCCGTCGACTACTACGCCCCTTCGGCAGAATCAGCTCGAGCGGTAGTGGCGGACGATTTTGCCGGCGCGCGTGAGGTGGCCGAGTTCCGTCGCCGTATCGAGTCGCAGTGGCCGTCGGTCGCCGTCGAGCAGGTGGACGGTTCCGGCTTGCCGGACACTCCGGAGATCGGTGCGACCATCTCTTTGAAGGCCAAGGTCCGCCTCGGCGGCTTGTCGGTCTCGGATGTGGAGGTTCAGGCAGTCCTGGGACGCGTCAGCCCAGGCGAGGAACTCACCGACGTGGTGACGTTCCCGATGACGCACTTCGGCGCCGAGGACGGAACCGAGATCTTCGAAGCCGAGGTTGCGCTTCCGGTCTCCGGCTCCGTGGGATACACCGTGCGGGTGCTGCCGCATCACCGGTTGTTGGTCGATGCGTCCGAACTCGGGTTGGTGACCACTCCGAGCGTCTGACGTATTGCATTCTGCCCCGGTCCGTTCGGTCGGTACCGGGGCAGAATTGTGCCCGCGTGAGAACCGGCTCAGGGACGTGAGTCGCGGATGCGGGTGAGCGCCTTGCGGACGACTTCGGGGTTGGTCGTCTCCCAGAACGGAGGCAGCGATGCGCGAAGGTAACCCGCGTATCTCGCCGTGGCCAGACGCGGATCGAGCACGGCCACCACGCCCTTGTCGTCGGTGCTACGAAGCAGACGGCCGACGCCCTGTGCCAGGAGCAGCGCCGCGTGATTGGCCGAGACGCTGAGAAAGCCGTTACCGCCATGGGATTCGATAGCCTGCTGGCGAGCCATCAACAGTGGGTCGTCCGGGCGCGGGAACGGAATCCGGTCCAAGATGACGAGGCTCAGTGACGGACCCGGAACATCGACGCCCTGCCACAGGGACAACGTGCCGAACAGTGACGTGGGTTCGTCCTTGGCGAAGGCCTTGACGAGGGTGCCAGTGGCGTCGTCGCCCTGGCACAGGATGGGGGTGTCGAGGCGTTCACGCATCGCCTCCGAGGCGGCTTTGGCGGCGCGCATCGACGAGAACAGGCCGAGGGCGCGTCCGCCCGCAGCCTCGACGAGTTCGGCGATCTCGTCGAGATAGACCGGGGAGAGGCCGTCGCGGCCGGGCGTGGGCAGGTGGCGGGCAATGTAGATGATGCCGGCCTTTGCATGGTCGAAGGGCGACCCGACGTCGAGTGAGTTCCAGCGGAAAGCCGAAGCGTCAGAAGGTGCTTCGGTGCCGATGGCGGTACCCGAGTCGGGGCGCGCGGACGATTCCGCAGGAAGACCCCAGTTGACGGCGAGACCGTCGAACGATCCGCCGACGGTCAGTGTCGCGGAAGTGAGAACGACGGTGGATTCGGCGAACAGTCGCGAGCGCAGCAATCCGCCGACGGAGAGCGGAGCCATCCGGACGGAGCGCCGCACCGATCCGCGGAACTCGTCCGAGGACAGCCAGACGACGTCCTTGCGCTTTGCCGGGTCTGGTTCGTCGAAAGCGGTGAGAATACGCACGGCACTGTCGTGGACGTCGTCGACGGACGAGAGTGCGGCGTTGCGGGCCGCAGCGGCTTCGGGGTCTGCGGCTGCCATGCCCGGTTTGGCCGGACCGATCGCGGTGCGCAGCGACCAGGCCGCGTCGCGTATCGCGGCCAGTGCGGGCGCCGCACCGTCCGGGAGGCCTTCCCATCGACCTGGGCGCAATTCCTCGAGGAGTCCAGCCCAACCCTCGCCGGCAGCTTCGAGGCGATCGGCATCCTGCTCTTCGGCGATCTTGCCGCAACGCCTGGCCGCGGCACTGATCGACGAAGCTGTGAGATCGGCCGTGGCGACGCCGGTAACGCGGTCGACCAACTCGTGGGCCTCGTCGATCACCACGACGTCGTGGTCAGGCAGGATCTGGATGCCGGTGATGGCGTCGATCGCGAGCAGTGCGTGGTTGGTGACCACTACGTCGGCCTTCGACGCCTCGACTCGGGCGCGCTCGGCGAAGCAGTCCTCACCGACCGGGCACTGGTTCTTACCGATGCATTCGCGGGAGGTGACACTGACCTGCCGCCACGCCTGATCGGATACGCCCGGCACCAATTCGTCCCGATCACCGGTTTCGGTGTCGGAGGACCATTCGGTGAGGCGGACGACCTCCCGGCCGAGACGCGAGACCGTGAACGGATCGAACAACTCGTCCTCGGGTGGCTGTTCGGACGCGCCGGTGTGGATCTTGTTCATGCACAGGTAGTTGTTGCGGCCCTTGAGGATTGCGAACTCTGCGCGTCGGCCGAGTGGCTTCTTCAGGGCATCGGCGAGCCGAGGCAGATCTCGGTCGACGAGCTGACGCTGCAGCGCGATGGTGGCGGTGGACACGACCACGGTGCGTCCCGATTCGACCGCGTGGCGCAGGCTCGGAACGAGATAGGCGAGCGACTTACCGGTACCGGTGCCGGCCTGGACGGCCAGATGCTCGCCGGTGTCGATCGAGTGCGCCACGGCGGACGCCATCGTCAGCTGACTGGTTCGTTCGGCACCGCCGAGCGACCGCACCGCTGTCTGGAGCAGTTCGGGAACGTTCGGGAGTTGATCGGCCACCCACGAAGGTTAATGGATCCCTACGTCAGAAACGTCCACGGATGATTCCCGGGGTAGTTCACCGGCATTCGAGTCTTCTTCCGGCGACGCCTCGTCTCGCCCGATCAGCTGCACTCCCGCCTCCCGCATCTGCACCAATGCCGACTCGATCGTGGCGGTCGACACACCAGCGGTGAAGGGGAGAAGGACAGTCGTGGCGAACCCCGCGCGCGCGGCATCGACGGCCGTGGCCTTGACACAGTGATCCGTGGCAATTCCGATCACGTCGACGTCGGTGATCTCGTGGGCGCGGAGCCAGTCCTCGAGCGTCGTTCCGTCCTCGGCTGCTCCTTCGAAACCGGAGTAGGCCGCGCTGTAGGCGCCCTTGGAGAAGATCGCCGACCCGGCGACGGAAGCGTCGAACGCCGGATGGAACTCGGCGCCGGCTGTCCCGACGACGCAGTGAACCGGCCAGCTGTCGATGAAGTCGGGATTCTCGGAGAAGTGCGCCCCAGGGTCGATGTGGAAATCGCGAGTCGCGACTACGGCGTCGTACTCGTGGGAGTTGACGAAATCGTTGACGGCTCCCGCAACCGCAGCACCGCCGTCGACTGCAAGAGCGCCACCTTCACAGAAATCGTTCTGAACGTCGACAATTATCAGTGCTTTTGCACTCACTGGTGCTCACCTCCGGTGAATCGAACGGGCACAGCCGAGTCTCCGCGCGAGAGCTTGAGGCCTTCCCACGGCAGGCTCACGAGCCCTGCCTTCAGAACCGCTCTGCTCTCTTCGAGCGTCGGCGCGCTGTCGACGACCTTGCCTTCGCGAACCAGCGGGATCAGCAGTTCGGTCGCTCCGTCCGCCTCGGAGACAGGTGACGGTGATCCGGCGGGGTAGATGACTTCTTCGACGATCGTGCCGGTCGGACGCACTACGCGCAGTGCCTTCTTGGCGCCGCCGCGAGATGCCTTGTTGGTGCTTTTCTTCTCGACCGCGATTCCGTCGACCTCGACCAGCTTGTAAACCATGCCTGCGGTGGGGGCGCCTGATCCGGTGACCAGGGAAGTACCGACGCCGTACGAGTCGACGGGTTCGGCGCGCAGAGCCGCGATCGCGTACTCGTCCAGGTCGCCGGAGACGACGATGCGTGTCTTGGTAGCGCCGAGATCGTCGAGTTGTTGGCGTACCTGACGAGCAAGAACGCCGAGATCGCCGGAGTCGATGCGAACTCCACCCAGTTCGGGACCGGCAACGGCGACAGCCGTTTTCACACCCTCGGTGATGTCGTAGGTGTCGACCAGCAAGGTGGTGGATACGCCCAGAGCGGCGACCTGACCGCGGAATGCCGCTGCCTCGTCCGGACCGTCCTCGGTGGTGTGCAGGAGCGTGAAGGCGTGCGCGCTGGTACCTGCGCTGGGTACGTCGTGACGCCGCGCGGCTTCGAGGTTGGAGGTGGCGTCGAAGCCGGCGAGATAGGCGGCACGTGAAGCGGCGACGGCGGCCTGTTCGTGTGTACGACGCGAGCCCATCTCGATCATCCGTCGACCGCCCGCTGCGCTCACCATGCGGGCAGCGGCCGAAGCGATCGCGCTGTCGTGGTTGAGGATCGAGAGAATCAAGGTTTCGAGGATGACGCACTCGGCGAACGTTCCGCGGACCGAGAGGATCGGTGATCCGGGGAAGTAGAAATCTCCCTCGCGGTAGCCGTCGATGTCACCGGAGAATCGATAGTTGCGCAGCCACTCGACGGTCGTGTCGTCGAGAAATTTTGCAACGATCGCCAGTTCAGGTTCACCGAACCGGAACTGCTCGAGTGCGTCGAGAAGGCGCTCGGTACCGGCGACGACGCCGTAGCGACGGCCGTCTGGCAGCCGCCGTGCAAATACCTCGAAACTGCAGTTGCGGAAGGCAGATCCGTCGGCGAGAGCCGCCGAGAGCATGGTCAGTTCGTACTGATCGGTGAGCAGTGCGGTGCTGGCACCGGCGTCGCGGATGTCGGAAATTTGCGTAGGCACGCACACAACTCTATGCGCGAGACGACGTGGGTGGGTGTTGTCGCCTCTCGTCGCGCCGTACCCTGGATACATGGTTTTCGGCGGCGCGACCGTGTCCGGCACTTACTCGGCGAACGTAACGATGAGAGGCGCTACGGCTTCCTCTCCTCAAGCCACGCCCGAGCAGTCGGAGGCTGTTTCGACCATCGAAGCCGCAGATCGGCCCTGGGTGACCATCGTCTGGGACGACCCGGTCAATCTCATGCATTACGTGACTTACGTGTTCCAGAAGTTGTTCGGCTACAGCAAAGCCAAGGCCACCGACCTGATGATGCAAGTCCATTCGGAGGGCAAGGCCGTGGTCTCGAGCGGTTCGCGCGACAAGATGGAGGCCGATGTTCGTCGCCTCCACGCTGCCGGTCTCTGGGCCACGATGCAACGCGACGACACCTGAGAAAAGCACTTTTTCGACCGATTTGTTCGCCTAACTCGTAGACGGGAGTCCGACGCGTGCGGACGTGGAGTAGGAAGAGTTCACTCGGCGGAGTGAAGTTCAAGTCCGAGATGGACGGCCACGAGGCGGCGGTTCTGCGCTCGCTCGTGGAGTCGGTGACCGGGCTTCTCGACGAGCGCGCGTCTTCGGCGCCGCAAGACGAGCTCGCCGCGCTGACGGGTCTTCGTACCGGAAATTCGGAGACGCCCGACAATCCGGTGTTGGCGCGATTGCTTCCCGACTTCCAGCGCACCGATCCGGACAAGGTCGCTCCGGACAGTGACGATCTCGACGACGCCGGCGCCAATGTCAACGGCGCGCTGCGCAGTTTGCACGAACCCGAGATCATCGACGCCAAGCGTGAGTCCGCTCGCATGTTGTTGGCTTCGCTTCCGGAGGCCGGCGGCAAGGTCGTTCTCACGCAGGAACAGGCCGACGCCTGGCTGTCCTCGCTCAACGACGTCCGTCTCGCGCTCGGAACCAATCTCGGCATCGACGCCGACACACCGGAAAGCCTCGAACCCGACGACCCGCGAGCCCCGCATCTCGACGTCTATCACTGGTTGACGTGGATGCAGGACTCCCTCGTCCAGGCGCTCATGCCATGACCACAACGCGGACCGGGCCCACTGATTCACTGACAGATGTCGCCGGCCTCGCCGTCGGTCATCACCACAAGCTCGACGAGGGAGCCACTCTCGGAAGCGGCGCAGCCACCGGCTGCACGGTCGTGCTCGCGTCGGCCGGTGTGGTCGCCGGAGTCGACGTCCGGGGCGGCGGTCCGGGTACCCGCGAGACAGACCTGCTCGACCCGAGCCATTCGGTTCAGCAGGTCAATGCCGTGCTGTTGACCGGCGGTAGTGCCTACGGACTTGCCGCGGCCGACGGAGTGATGCGCTGGCTCGAGGAACACGATCACGGGATCGCGATGGGCGCTCCCGGCCAGGTGGTACCGATCGTGCCCGGCGCCGTGATCTTCGATCTGCCGGTGGGGGACTGGACCGTTCGTCCGACCGGCGATTTCGGATTCCTCGCTGCCGACACTGCTTCGCGCGAATTCGCCACCGGCACGGTCGGCGCGGGGGTAGGTGCCAGAGCCGGGGCGCTCAAGGGTGGGGTGGGAACGGCCAGCGTCGTGATCGTCGACGGCCCCGCCGAGGGCACGACGGTCTCCGCTGTGATCGTGGCGAACCCGGTGGGTTCGGTCTTCGACCCTCGAACAGGTTTGCCGTGGGGCGTCGGCTCGGACGGGGCGGAGTCGTTCGGCCTCAGGGTTCCCGACGCGTCCGAACTTGCGGCGGCCAATGCCGTTGCAGCCAAGGGCACCGTCCTCAACACCACGATCGGCGTCGTCGCCACCGACGCTGCCCTGACCAAAGCCGGGTGCCGACGCGTCGCTGTCGCCGGTCACGACGGTCTGGCCCGTGCGATTCGGCCCGCACATTCACCGCTCGACGGCGACACGATCTTCGCGCTCGCCACCGGTGATCACACTCCGAATTCGGAGATCACGGTTCCGGACGCTTTCCCGAACGATCTGCCGATACTCGACGCGGTGTGCGCGGCTTCGGCGCAGGTGGTCGAACGGGCGATCGTGAAGGCGATTCTGGACGCCACGTCGGTTGCCGGAATCCCGAGCTACCGCGAACTCTTTCCGTCGGCATTTCTCTAGGCAGCGCTCCTGGAATCGGCGGTAACCTCGAATTGAGCCTGGTTGGAAGTGACCGATCAGAAAACCGGATCGACGGTGGAGGACGCACACGATGACGATGGATTTCAACAATCCGGATTTCGGCACCCGAACGCCGGCACCGAAATCCGGTCCGCCCTCGGTGTGGAAGCAGTCGGCCCTGTTGGTGGGCGGCTTCGCCATCCTGCTCTACGTGATCGAGATCGTGGATGTCATTTCTGGTCAGAACGTCCAGAACGCCGGCGTCACCCCGCGCACGCTCGACGGCCTGTGGGGAATCCTGTTCGCCCCGGTGCTGCACGACGACTGGGGTCATCTGATCGCCAACACCATTCCGGTGCTGATCCTCGGATACCTCGTGCTGGTGTCGGGAATTGCGCGGGGACTCGCGGCGACCGGCATCATCTGGGTGATCGGCGGCGTCGGGACCTGGTTGTTCGCCGGCTCGAACTCGAATCACGTCGGTGCGTCCGTGCTGATCTTCGGCTGGGTCACCTACCTGCTGGTGCGCGGGTTCTTCACGCGGAGCTTCACACAGATCCTGATCGGCGTTGCCGTCTTCGTCGTGTACGGCGGAGTGCTGTGGGGCGTTCTGCCGAGCGATCCACGGGTTTCCTGGCAAGGGCATCTGTTCGGAGCGATCGGCGGCGTGGTTGCCGCCTGGGCGCTCACGTCGGGGGAGAGGGCCAAGCGCGCCGGGTCGGTGCCGGCCGTTCGACCACCGAGTTTCTGAACGGACGTGGGTCACACCCTCACTGCGGTGTGACTTCGACGCGCCAAAACCACCAAGAGCTTTTTCCCAGACGGGTAGACGTGGCAGCATGACCGGTATGCGCATGACCGTCCTGGGGTGTTCCGGCAGCGTCACGGGTCCGGATTCACCGGCTTCGGGATACCTGCTCACGGCACCGGGAACTCCGCCGCTCGTGATCGACTTCGGCCCGGGAGTTCTTGGGGCGTTGCAGCGATACGCCGATCCGGGCGAGGTGACGATCCTGCTTTCGCACCTTCATGCGGACCACTGTCTCGACATGCCCGGCCTGCTCGTCTGGCGTCGCTATCACCCCAACCCGCCGGTCGGCCGGGCTCTGGTTTACGGCCCCACCGACACCGCGTGCCGCATCGGAGTGTCCTCCGCCGAGTGCGCCGGCGAGATGGACGACATCTCCGACACCATCGACGTCCGGCTCTGGGCCGAGAACGAGCCGGTGACGTTCGGTGAACTGAGCGTCGTCGCCCGCCGGATGAATCATCCACCCGAGGCTTACGGTTTCCGGATCACCGGCGCCGACGGCCGCGTCCTCGTCTATACAGGCGACACCGGTATGTGCGACAACGTCGTCGAACTCGCGCGTGGTGCAGACGTGTTGCTCTCCGAAGCGTCGTGGACCGACAGTCCGGATCGCCCCGAGGGAGTTCACCTCTCCGGTAAGGAAGCCGGCCGTGTGGCTGCCCTCGCCGGCGTCAAGGAACTTCTCCTCACGCACATCCCGCCGTGGACATCGCGTGAAGACGTGATCGCCGAAGCGAAATCCGAATTCTCCGGACCGGTCCATGCCGTCTCCGCCGGAAGTGTCTACGACATCTGATTCCCCTCACATTCGGTGCAGCGCTCACCGGGCGACCGCTAGGCTCACGAAGGTGACTACACGAGAAGACGGTAGGGCGGACGACGAGCTCCGCACGGTCAAGATCACCCGCGGGTTCACCAGTCATCCGGCCGGATCCGTTCTGGTCGAGTTCGGGAACACTCGCGTCATGTGCACGGCCAGCGTCGAAGAGGGTGTACCCCGCTGGCGCAAGGGCTCCGGCTTGGGTTGGCTGACAGCCGAATACGCGATGCTTCCCGCCGCCACGCACACACGCAGTGGCCGCGAATCGGTCAAGGGCAAGGTCGGCGGCCGCACGCAGGAGATCAGTCGACTCATCGGCCGATCACTTCGAGCGTGCATCGATCTCGCGGCGATCGGTGAGAACACCATCGCCCTCGACTGTGATGTCCTCCAAGCCGACGGTGGCACTCGCACCGCGGCAGTGACGGGGGCATACGTGGCCCTGGTCGACGCCGTGACGTACCTGCGCGCAGCCGACCTGCTCTCCGACCCACAGCCCATCTCGTGTGGCATAGCGGCCGTCAGCGTCGGCGTCGTGGACGGACGAGTGCGTCTCGACCTTCCGTACGAAGAGGATTCGCGTGCCGAGGTCGACATGAATGTCGTGGCCACCGACACCGGCACGCTGGTGGAAATTCAGGGAACCGGTGAGGGCGCCACCTTCCCACGCTCGACGCTGGACAAGCTGCTCGACTCCGCTCTGGCTGGTTGTGAGCAACTTTTCGAGATCCAGCGTCAAGCGCTGGCCGAGCCTTATCCCGGGGTGCTACCCGAACCGAAGAATCCGGAACCCAAGAAGAAGTTCGGTGCCTGAGCTGTGAGCGTACGAGTACTGGTTGCCAGCCGAAATGCCAAGAAACTGAAGGAACTTCACCGGGTGCTCGACGCCGCTGGAGTGAACGGAATCGAACTGGTCGGGCTCGACGAGGTCCCGCCGTTCCCCGAAGCCCCCGAGACCGGAGCGACGTTCGAGGAGAATGCGCTCGCCAAAGCGCGTGACGGAGCAGCTGCAACCGGAATGCCTTGCATCGCAGACGATTCCGGTGTCGAGATCGACGCACTCAACGGTATGCCCGGTGTGCTGTCCGCGCGATGGTCGGGCACTCACGGAAACGACGGCGCCAACACGGCTCTGGTCCTGGCTCAGCTGGGAGACGTGCCGGACGAGCGTCGAGGCGCGGCATTCGTCTCCGCCTGTGCACTGGTGATCCCCGGCGGCGACGAGACCGTCGTGCGCGGCGAATGGCGCGGGGTGATCGGCCGCGAACCAGCCGGCGACGGCGGCTTCGGATACGACCCCATCTTCCGTCCGGACGGCGACACCCGCTCGGCCGCAGAACTCACCCCGGCCGAGAAGGATGCGGCGTCACATCGAGGGCGCGCGCTCGTACAGCTCGTTCCCGCGCTGGCGGCACTGGCCGGCTGAACCGAATCCGAAAAGTAGAGCCCTGAACGCGTCTGCGTTCAGGGCTCCACTTTTTGAAACTCTCAGAGCTGGTAAGCCTGCTTCACCTGGGCAGTTCGCTTGTGCTCGAACACGAACGACAGGAACGGGATCGTGCCGGCGAGCGCGGTGGCAACCGTCGTACCGGGCTTCCACCGAGCCTTGATCGCCAAGTCGATCGTGAACACGAGATAGAGCATGTAGAACAGGCCGTGGATCTGGCCGATGTAGAACAACCACGACGGTGCGTCCGCCGAATTGTCGAGAATCAGGTACTTGTAGACCATCTCACCGGTCAGGAACAGCAGCCAGAGGCCGGTGATCCAGGCGAGAACGCGGTATCGGACCAGCGCCGACGCAACCTTCTTCTGCTTTTCTGCGTTGACCGCGGGGGTAGCGATGCTCGCTTCCGAACCGGTACTCACGTCGTGCTCCTATCGGACTCGCGAGCGGCGAGCTGCGCAAGGTAGTCGTTGTATTCCAGCATTTGGCGGGCTTCAGGGTCGTCGACGTCGAGGTTCACATCGTCGAACTCGGCCCGCGGGCGTTGCGGCAAGAGGTCGGCGGGAATCTCACGCGGCTCAGCGGCGGCTTCCTCGGCTTCGGCCTCTTCGGGGTCCACGTCTTCGAGCTGAACGAACTTGCGATACGCGTACACGACAAACGCCGCGAACAGCGGCCACTGGAACGCGTACCCGAGATTCTGTCCCGAGCCTCCGACGGCTTCGAAGCGCTCCCACTGCCACCAGCCGAGCGCGAGGCAGCCGGCAGCTGACACGATGACCAGCAGAATCAGCGCAGGTCGGCGTTTAGTAGCGTTCTTGGACACACTAAGACGGTACCTGAGAGCTATAGTGCCTCGCCCTGCGATCTCCGACACGGTGTCGTAGAAGCCGTGCCACGGCGTGTCGTAGGAGCCGTGCCACGGCGTGTCGTAGGAGCCGTGCCACGGCGTGTCGTAGAGGCCGTGCCACGGCGTGTCGTAGAGGCCGTCCCGCAGCACCTGTGCGCTATGCCCATCCTCACCCGCAACGCCAGGGCACTGAACACATTCTCCCGGCTGTGCTGCATCGATAACCTCGGCGCGTATCCGAAAGCAGGGGAGTGTTTCATGCACATCAGAGTGATTCGCCCGGTCATCGACACCACACTGACTCCGGCGGTGACAGCCGATGTGGAGCACTGGGCGGCGCCCGGTACGACGGTCGACGTCGTGTCACTGCTCTCTGGCACGGCGAGCATCGAGTCCGAGTACGACGAGGCACTTGCCGGCCCCGGGATCGTGCAGCGGGTCGAGGAGGCGGCAGCCGACGGCGTCGACGGTGTGTTCATCACGTGTTTCGCCGATCCCGGAGTGCATGCCGCCCGAGAGATCATCGACGCTCCGGTGGTCGGCGGCTTCGAGCCGTCATTTCTGACAGCGATGAGTCTGGGCGATCGCGTCGGTGTCGTGACCATCCTGCCGAATGTCGTGCCGATGCTCCGATCGCTCACTCGGCGGTATGGGCTGGACAATCGGCTGGGCAGTATTCGGGTCGTGGACATGCCGGTGCTGGGCCTCACCGATCGGGAGGAACTGATCGATCGACTGGCCGCTCAGGCGTCTGCGGCAGTGGAGAACGGCGAGGCCGACACCGTCGTTCTCGGTTGCACCGGGATGCTCGGTGTGACCAGTGCGGTCCGAGACAAACTGCATGGCAAAGGGATTCACGTTCCGGTTGTGGATCCGACGGCCTCGGCGATCACCTGGTTGGAGAGCTCGGTCCGTCTGGGGCTGACACCGAGTCGGACGACGTACATGACTCCACCGGTCAAGGATCGAAAGCGCTGACCTTGCTCACGAGAACCGAAAAAGCCCCGCCGGATCAGATCCGGCGGGGCTCTTCGTTGTGCGCGAGGGGGGACTTGAACCCCCACGTCCTGAGACACTGGAACCTAAATCCAGCGCGTCTGCCAATTCCGCCACTCGCGCGCGGAATTCAAAGGATACGCGAGTGGAATCGCTCGCGGGCACACCACCCTGGTCGGGATGCGCCCGCCCGCTCTCAGGCCGTTTCGGCGAGTGGATCCGCTGCGGGCGGCATGGTGGATTTCTTCGACCGGCGAGGTTGCTCGGCCGTGCGTTGATACCGCCACGCAGCGTGGGTGAGCGTTTGAACATCGACATCGAGATGTTCGGCAACCGCAACGAGCAACTCGGCTGCGTCGGTGCTCGACAACAATTTCTCGCTACTGCTTGCTTCGGTGGCGAACCGTGCAAGCAGGTCGATCGAAGTTACCGTCAACCTCCCGGACAGGAACATCAGTGTCTCGAAGGTCCTGGGGCCGAGCCCCGGAACGGAGACGACTGCCGAACGGAGGCTTTCGGTGTCCTCGACGTCGGCACTGGACCGGCAACCGGATTCGACGAGCGCCTTGGCCGCACGAGCCGCACCCTCGGCCTTGGTGAAGTAGTTGCCCGGCACGCGCTGGCGATTGCCGAGAATCGTTGCGAGCTCGTCGCCACGGTCGGTGAAGGCGGCGAGAGCGGGCAAGCTGTCGAGGCGATCGTCGGCGGCTACCGAGCGGTGTGTGCGCCAACGGTCGACGACGGCGCGGACTCCGGTCTTCGGTGTTCCATAGGCGGCGCGCGACGAGAAGATCGCATCGAGAAGGGCGGCTTCGGACTCGCGCGGCCATCCCGGGTTCCAATGCGGCCACGCCTCGCACGGAAGCTCGGCGCCGATGAATTCGGCCGCTCTGACTACGTCTGTGTCTTTCATGATTTCTCCCCCCGAGAAGTTGTCCGGTGTGGACGCGCTGAACGTAGCGAGGGGGTCCGACAGATTGTGGCCCGGAACGCACGGGATCGGCCGTCCGTCAAGGAGGTCACGAATTGGTAACAATAAATATGAGGGGTTCCTCAGGTTTCTGAAAATCCCGGTAACAGTCCCAGGCAGGGCGTTCGCGACCTACTCGTGAGTCACTTTCTCGAAGTCTCGTGAGGAAGATCACGGCCCCGAAAGTCCAGATTTCCAGGGTGCCGACAAACGTGAGGAAATCCTCATGATTCTGTGTAAACCTTGTCTTGCACGAACGCCCTGACTCCGTCGATTCTCTCGACGAATTCGCGAGCACTTCAGCCGGGCAGCACACCGCAAATCCCACCTCGCCGCAGAGGTGACCAGGAGAGGACGTACGCGTGACGATCGATGACACGACACCTACAGGAAACGGACGCGACTCGAAGGGTGGACGCCGTTTCGGCGTCGATGGGGGACAGTCCCGCACGACCAGCAAAGGTGCCCTCGTCGATTCGCTGAACAACGGCGTTTCCTACGCAATCGCTTTCGGTGGACAGGGCGCTCCCTGGCTCACCTCGCTCGAGGAGCTCAGCCGTGACAACGGACTGGAGCCCGTTCTGACCGATCTGGTCAATGACGCAGCAGCACGCCTCGCGCCCGTCGCGCAGGATCTCCTCGTGGTTCGCCCGGTCGGATTCGATCCGATCGCGTGGATGCTCGAAGCCGAGATCGTCGACGAAGAAGAAGGTGAGAAGTCGGCCGGGCCTTCCGCTGCCGCGCTCACCGCAGCTCCGGTGTCACTCCCCGGCGTCTTCCTCACGCAGCTTGCGGCGTTGCGTGCACTCTCCGCTCAGGGTCTGGATGTAGCCGGTAACCCGCCGGCTGCCGTCATCGGCCACTCGCAGGGCCTTCTGGCCACGGCTGCCGTAGCCGCGCAGGGCAATGACGACGGTGAACTCCTCGCCGTCGCACAGCTCGTCGGTGCTGCTGCCAGCTTGGTCGGCCGTCGCCGCGGCGTCATCGCCGGCGCCTCCGCGAAGCCGATGGTTGCGGTCTCGGGCGTCGATCCCGAGCGTCTCGCGGCCATCGTCGCCGAGCTTGCCGAGGGTGTGGCGCCTGAGCGCGCGGCTGTCCTCGCCATCCGCAACGGCCGTCGCCGCGTCGTTCTCGCCGGGCCGCCCGCTCAGCTGGCACGCGTGCAAGAGCGTTGTGAACAGATCGAAGCCGAGGAAGCCCGCGAGCGTGAGGGTAAGAAGCGTGGCGGTTCTGTCTTCGCGCCGTCCTTCGATCCGCTCGACACCGAAATCGGCTTCCATCACCCCGCATTGACCGAGGCCGTCGAACTCGTCGGCAGCTGGGCGACCCGTTGCGGTCTCGACGCGGACCGTGCGCGCGAACTTGCGCAGGGTGTCCTCGTCGATCCGGTCGACTGGGTCGAGGCTGTCGACGGCGCAATCTCCGCCGGCGCCAAGTGGATTCTCGATCTCGGACCCAGCGATCAACTGACCCGTATGACGTCCTCTTCGCTGCGTGGACAGGGCATCGGCATCATCGCCGCAGCCACCCGAGGCGGACACCGCAATCTGCTCACCCCCGGTGCAGCACCTGAGGTCTCACGTTCGTGGTCCGAGTTCGCGCCGAAGCCCGTTGCGCTTCCCGGCGGCCGTATCGGCGTCGAGACCGCGTTCACGAAGCTGACCGGTCGTTCACCCATCCTGCTCGCAGGTATGACGCCGACGACGGTCGACGCCAAGATCGTTGCCGCGGCAGCCAATGCCGGTCACTGGGCCGAGCTTGCCGGTGGCGGGCAGGTCACCGAAGAAATCTTCGAAGACCGTGTCGCAGAGCTGAAGATGCTGCTCGAGCCGGGCCGCGCGGTCCAGTTCAACTCCCTGTTCCTCGACCCGTACCTGTGGAAGCTGCAACTCGGTGGCAAGCGCCTCGTGCAGCGTGCCCGTACCGCCGGTGCTCCCATCGACGGCGTCATCGTCACCGCCGGTATCCCGGAACTCGAAGAGGCTGTTGCTCTCATCGACGAGTTGTCCGAGATCGGCATCACCAACATTGCATTCAAGCCCGGCACCGTGGCGCAGATCCGCTCCGTGATCCGCATCGCCAACGAGGTTCCGAATTTCCCGGTCATCGTCCACATCGAAGGCGGCCGCGCCGGCGGACACCACTCGTGGGAAGACCTCGACGACCTGCTCCTCGACACGTACGCCGAGCTGCGTACACGCCCGAACCTGGTCATCTGCGTCGGTGGCGGCATCGGAACACCCGAGCGCGCAGCCGATTACCTGACCGGTCGCTGGTCTGCCGCAGCCGGTTTCCCGGCCATGCCCGTCGACGGCATCCTGGTCGGCACCGCAGCCATGGCGACTCTCGAGGCCACCACCTCTCCCGAGGTCAAGCAGCTCCTCGTCGACACACCCGGTACGCCGGACTGGGTCGGTGCAGGTACCGCTGAAGGCGGAATGGCCTCCGGCCGTAGCCAGCTCGGTGCCGACATCCACGAGATCGACAACGCGGCTTCGCGTACCGGTCGCCTCCTCGACGAGGTTGCCGGCGATTCCGAGGCAGTGGCCGAGCGCCGCGACGAGATCATCGCCGCCCTCGACGTCACCGCCAAGCCGTACTTCGGCGACGTCGAGACCATGACGTACGCACAGTGGCTGCGCCGCTACCTCGAGCTGACCGTCGGCATCGACGCGGCGAAGGAATTCGACTGCGGCGCCGATCTTCAGGACGCCATCGTCGAGGCGACGTCGAGCCCGTGGCTCGACATCACCTGGCGTGCTCGCTTCGGCGAGATGCTCCAGCGCACCGAGGCGCGTCTGCACCCGGTCGACCGCGGCCCGATCCCCACGCTGTTCGCTGACGCCGAGACCCTCGAGCGCCCCGAGGCTGCAATCTGCGCACTGCAGGCGTCGTACCCGGACTACTCGACCACCGTTCTGCATCCCGCAGACGTCTCGTTCTTCATCTCGTTGTGCAAGACGCCGGGCAAGCCGGTCAACTTCGTTCCCGTCGTCGACGGTGACGTGCGTCGTTGGTGGCGCAGCGACTCCCTGTGGCAGGCACACGACCCCCGCTACACCGCCGATCAGGTTTGCGTCATCCCCGGCACCGTTGCCGTCGCTGGCATCACCCGTGTCGACGAGCCGGTCGGTGACCTGCTCGATCGCTTCGAGAAGGCGACCTACGACGAATTGGTTGCTGCCGGAACCACTCCGGTTGCACTCGCGAGCCGTCGCCACCAGGATTCCGCACCCGGACTTCTCGACGCCGTTCTCTCGGCTCCTGACCTCCAGTGGGCCGGCCGCCTGACCCAGAACCCCGTCCGTCGTCTCGGCGACCTCGACGAGTGGAGTGCAGAGTCTGCCGACAAGGCAGTTCACGGCACCACCGGTTCCAGTCTGACCGTCGTCGATTCCTCGCACGTGCTGCTTTCGGTTCCGTTGGTGGCAGGCAAGTCGGTCGACATCACGATCACGATCCCCGAGTCCGTCGTCGACGGCGGCGCTCCGGTTGTCACCGAAGCCGATGCCGAAGGTGCGATGTCCGCGCTCCTGGCAGTTGCTGCCGGACAGGAACTTCCGACAGTCAAGAACGGCAAGGCTCGCCTCAACGTCGCGTGGGTTCCCGATCGCATCGCCGATCACGCCGGTGTCACCGGTTCGGGTCTGCCCGCCACGCTCAGTGTCAGCGGCAAGGCTGTTCCGGACGTCGTCGTCGGAGCATGCTGGCCTGCAGTGTTCGCAGTCCTCGGCGCAGCCAAGCTCGACAGTCTTTCCGTTATCGAAGGCATGCTCGACCTGGTCCACCTCGACCACACCGTCGACTTCGTCGGTGAACTTCCCTCCGAGACAAGCATTCTCGTGGTCAATGCCGAGGTCGCCTCGGTTCTCGACACCGACCTCGGTCGTGTCGTCGAGGTCAAGGTCGAGGTCGGTGCCATGCTCGGCGAGGGCCTCGACGCCCCCGCAGTCGTCACCATGACCGAGCGTTTCGCGATCCGCGGACGCACCGGTGCAGGCGAACTCGCCGACCCGGCTCGCGCCGGTGGATCGATCAGCGATGCGGCTGTCGACACCTCGCGTCGTCGTCGCCGTGACGCGAAGATCCTCGCTCCGGTCAGCATGGGCGCCTTCGCTCAGGTTTCCGGTGACCACAACCCGATTCACACCTCCGACAACGCCGCTCTGCTGGCCGGCCTCGGAACCCCGATCGTGCACGGCATGTGGCTCTCCGCCGCAGCGCAGCAGGTAGTCACCGCAGTCGACCCGGCCGAGACCCGCGTCCCGCCGCGCCGCCTGACCGCCTGGACAGCTCGCTTCCTCGGGATGGTTCGACCCGGCGCCGAGATCGACGTCCGTGTCGATCGTGTCGGTATCGACCAGGGCGCGGAAATCGTCGAGGTCGGCTGCCGCATCGACGGTGAACTGGTCATGGTCGCCACCGGCCGCACCGCCGCGCCGAAGACCGTCTACGCCTTCCCCGGCCAGGGCATTCAGCGCCCGGGCATGGGCCTCGACGCTCGCGCACGCTCCAAGGCCGCCCGCGACGTCTGGGAGCGCGCGGACAAGCACACTCGTAAGGCACTCGGATTCTCGATTCTCGCTGTCGTGCGCGACAACCCGGTGACCGTCAAGGCCCGTGGTGTCGAGCACAGGCATCCCGACGGTGTCCTGCACCTGACTCAGTTCACCCAGGTGGCCATGGCCGTTCTCGGTGTTGCCCAGGTTGCCGAGCTGCGCGAATCCGGAACCTTCATCGAGGATTCCCTTCTGGCCGGTCACTCGGTCGGTGAGTACAACGCACTCGCCGCTGTCGCCGAGGTTTTCCCGCTCGAAGCACTTCTCGAGGTCGTCTTCCAGCGTGGCTCCGCCATGCACCAGCTCGTTCCCCGTGACGAAGCCGGACGCTCCGACTACCGCATGGCCGCTATTCGCCCGTCGCAGATCGGTGTTTCCGACGACGACGTGCAGGGCTTCGTCGCCGGTGTCGCCGAGACCTCCGGTGAGTTCCTCGAAATCGTCAACCTGAACCTGCGCGGCAGCCAGTACGCCATTGCCGGTTCGGTAGCCGGTCTCGACGCACTCGAGGTCGAAATCGATCGTCGCCGAGCAGAATTCGGTGGCAAGCGGGCATACATCCAGGTTCCCGGCATCGACGTGCCGTTCCACTCCACCGTCCTTCGCGGTGGCGTGGCGGACTTCCGCGTGTGCCTGCAGGACTTGCTCCCGCACGACATCGATCCGGACATCCTGATCGGCCGCTACATCCCGAACCTGGTTCCGAAGCCGTTCTCGCTGCGTCGTGACTTCGTTCAGGAAATCGCCGACCTGGTGCCGTCCGAGCCGCTGCAGGAAGTCCTCGCAGACTTCGACAGCTACGCAACGCGCACTCACGAGTTGTCCCGCATCATCCTGATCGAGCTGCTGGCTTGGCAGTTCGCCAGCCCGGTCCGTTGGATCGAGACGCAGGACCTGCTCTTCGGTGACGAGTCCGAAGGTGGACTCGGGGTCGAACGCTTCGTCGAGATCGGTCTCGGCGCTGCCCCGACCGTCGCGAACCTCGCGTCGCAGACCCTCAAGCTGCCGGGCCGCTTCGGCTACCCGGTCGAGGTTCTCAACGTCGAGCGCGAAGCTGCGATCGTCTACGGCACCGACGTCGACCCCGCTGTCGATGACGACGACGAGATCGAAGCGCCTGCCGCGCAGGCTGCTCCGGCCGCCGCGGCCGCTGCTCCGGTTGCCGCTGCCGCGCCGGCTGCACCTTCGGGTGGACCGCGTCCGGACGACCTCACCTTCAAGGCGCCCGACGCCACGAAGGTCCTGATCAGCCTGTGGACCAAGCTCCGTCCCGATCAGGTCGGCCCCGCGGACACGATCGAGGCACTGTGCGACGGCGTTTCCTCGCGTCGCAACCAGCTTCTGGTCGACCTCGGCTCCGAGCTCTCCCTCGGTGCCATCGACGGGGCCGCAGACGCCGACATGGGCTCCCTGGGGGCAACCGTCGACAAGCTCGCCCGTACGTACAAGCCGTTCGGACCGGTGCTCTCCGATTCGATCAACGATCACCTACGCAAGGTCTTCGGCCCCTCGGGCAAGCGTCCCGGCTACATCGCCGACCGCGTCAAGAAGGTCTGGGAGCTGGGCGACGGCTGGGCACATCACGTCACCGCAGCAGTGGCTCTCGGTACCCGTGACGGCGCCAGCATCCGCGGCGGCGACCTCGGTGGCCTGAGCTCCGGCGCACTGGCCGACGCTGCAGCAGTGGACGCAGTCATCGACAGCGCAGTTGCCTCGGTCGGGTCTGCTCGCGGAGTCAGCGTCTCGTTGCCCGCTACCGGCGGCGGAAGCGGCGGAACCGTCGACGCAGCCGCGCTGGGTGAGTTCACCGAGAACATCACCGGTCGCAACGGCGTTCTGGCCTCGGCCGCACGCCTGGTACTCGAGCAGCTCGGACTGAACGAAGAAACGGCAGTCGCGACGGTCGAGGACACCGAACTGGTCGACCTGGTCTCGGCTGAACTCGGCTCCGACTGGCCGCGTCTGGTTGCTCCGGCATTCGACGCGCAGAAGGCCGTTCTGCTCGACGACCGCTGGGCAAGTGCGCGTGAGGATCTCGCTCGCATTTGGCTCGGTGACACCGCGTTGTCGGTCGAGAACTTCATCGGTGCCGGCTCCACCGTCGCCGCACAGGCGAAGTGGTGGGCCACCCGTGCAACCGACGAAGGCCGCACCGCACTCGCCGAGGTCTACACCCGCATCGCTGATGCGGCTGCTGCGGCAGAATCCGACGCACCCGAGTGGGCAGGCGAGGTCGCAGTAGTGACGGGCGCCAGCAAGGGTTCCATCGCGGCAGCGGTCACGGGCAAGCTCCTTGCCGGTGGCGCAACGGTATTCGTGACCACCTCGCGACTCGACGGTCAGCGTCTCGGCTTCTACCGCGACCTGTACCGCGAGAACGCTCGCGCCGGTGCCGCCCTCTGGGTGGTTCCCGCGAACATGGCGTCGTACACCGACGTCGACGCACTGATCGACTGGATCGGCAACGAAGCCACCGAGAACGCAGGCGGCGCAAAGAAGCTCATCAAGCCGGCCATGACGCCGACGATGCTCTTCCCGTTCGCAGCTCCCCGTGTCGGCGGCGAACTCTCCGACGCCGGCGCTCGCGCCGAAATGGAAATGCGCGTGCTGCTCTGGTCGGTGGAGCGCCTCATCGGCGGTCTGTCGAAGATCGGTTACGACAGCGACGTCGACACGCACCTGCACGTGGTGCTGCCCGGTTCGCCGAACCGCGGAACGTTCGGCGGCGACGGTGCTTACGGCGAGGCCAAGGCTTCGCTGATCGCCGTGGTCAACCGCTGG
This sequence comes from Rhodococcus sp. IEGM 1306, assembly GCF_036541985.1. Classification (NCBI taxonomy): domain Bacteria; kingdom Bacillati; phylum Actinomycetota; class Actinomycetes; order Mycobacteriales; family Nocardiaceae; genus Rhodococcus; species Rhodococcus sp. IEGM 1306. Next base: position 228,309 of record NZ_JAZHFF010000008.1, on the reverse strand, counting down.
AAGGCCGAGCGCAACTGGGCCGAGCGGGTCACGTTGGCACACGCGGTCATCGGTTGGGTTCGCGGAACCGGACTCATGGGTCACAACGATCCGATCGTCGACGCGGTCGAAGCTGCGGGCGTCCGCACCTGGTCCACCCAGGAGATGGCGACCGAACTGCTGAAGACGGCAACCCGCGAGTCGCGGCGCGCTGCAGCAGAGGCCCCGCTCGAGGTCGACCTGACCGGCGGACTGTCCGAGGCCAACCTGGATCTGGGTGCTTTGGCCAAGGAAGCTGCCGAGGTTGCCGAGATCGCCGAAGCTGTCGACGAAGCAGTGGACGAGTCCAGCATCCTGGCGCTGCCCGCGCCGGCTCGCATCGACGACTCGGTCAAGGCTCCGAGCTGGCCCGAACTGGACGTCACCCCCGCGGACCTCGTGGTCATCGTGGGTGCCGGAGAGCTCGGACCCTACGGTTCCTCGCGTACCCGCTTCGAGATGGAGGTCGACGAGCAGCTCTCTGCCGCAGGCGTTCTCGAATTGGCGTGGAACACCGGACTCATCGTCTGGGAGAACGACCCCAAGCCGGGCTGGTACGACGTCGAATCCGGTGACCTGGTACCCGAGGCGGAAATCGCCGACAAGTACCACGACGCAGTCGTCGAGCGTTGCGGCATCCGTCGCTACGTCGACGAGGGCGCGATGATCGACAACACCGCTCCGCTGCTCACCTCCGTGTTCCTGGACAAGGATCTGAGCTTCGTGGTCGGCAGTGAGGCAGAGGCTCAGGCCTTCGTCGAATCCGATCCGGAGAACACGACGGCGACGGTTTCCGCCGAGTCCGGAGACTGGACGGTCACCCGCCGCGCAGGCACCGAGATCCGCGTCCCGCGCAAGATGAAGCTGACTCGCAGTGTCGGCGGCCAGATCCCGACCAACTTCGACGTCACCAAGTGGGGCATCCCCGCCGACATGGCAGATTCGGTCGACCGCGTCGGCCTCTGGAACATCGTCGCAACGGTGGACGCCTTCCTCACCGGCGGCTTCACTCCGAGCGAACTGCTCCGCTGGGTACACCCGAGCCTGGTCGCCAACACGCAGGGCACCGGCATGGGCGGCATGACCTCCATGAGGAGCCTGTACATCGACACGCTGCTCGGCGAGAACCGTCCGAACGACATCCTGCAGGAAGCGCTGCCGAACGTCATTGCAGCGCACGTCGTTCAGTCGTACGTCGGCGGTTACGGTGCGATGGTTCACCCCGTCGCCGCCTGCGCCACGGCAGCGGTATCCGTCGAAGAAGGCGTCGACAAGATCCGACTCGGCAAGGCGCAGTTGGTTGTTGCCGGCGGGTTCGACGATCTGAGCACGGAAGGCATCATCGGCTTCGGCGACATGTCGGCCACTGCCAAGACCGAGGACATGCATGCCAAGGGCATCGAGGATCGCCGCTTCTCGCGGGCCAACGATCGTCGCCGCGGCGGATTCGTCGAGTCGGCCGGTGGCGGAACGATTCTCCTCGCTCGCGGTGACCTGGCACTCGAGATGGGTCTTCCCGTCCTCGGTGTGGTCGCCTGGGCCGGATCGTTCGCCGACGGTGTCCACACCTCGATCCCGGCACCGGGACTCGGAGCACTGGGCGCCGGACGTGGGGGAGCGGATTCGCAGCTCGCACTCTCGCTCAACGCACTCGGCGTGAGCGCCGACGATATCGCCGTGATCTCCAAGCACGACACCTCCACTGCCGCCAATGATCCCAACGAGGCAGAGCTGCACGAGCGCCTCGCCGGGGCATTGGGACGCAGTGAAGGCGCGCCGATGTTCGTGGTCTCGCAGAAGAGCCTGACCGGTCACGCCAAGGGTGGTGCCGCAGCCTTCCAGCTGATCGGGCTCTGCCAGGTACTGAGCCAGGGCATCGTCCCGCCGAACCGCAGCCTCGACTGCGTCGACGACAAGATGGCCGAATTCGAGCACCTCGTGTGGGCACGTCAGCCGCTCAAGTTCGGTGAGCATCTTCCGCTGCGCGCGGGCCTGCTGACCAGCCTCGGCTTCGGTCACGTCTCCGGACTGATCGCAGTCGTGCACCCGCAGGCATTCGTCGAGTCGGTTCCGGCCGACAAGCGTGACGCCTGTGTTGCTGCGGCCCAGCAGCGGACGATCGACGGTCAGCGTCGCCTCGCGAAGGCGATGTGCGGTGGCGACAGCCTCTACGAGCGCCCGGCGGATCGTCGCCTCGGTGCCGACGGAACGCCGGCCAAGGCGTCGCGTCAGCTCGAAGCGGACATGCTGCTGAGCGAGGACGCACGACTCGGCGCAGACCAGGTGTACCGCTCGAATCTGCCCGGCTGCAAGTAGTAGTCACGGTATGGGAGTTCTGGGTATCGGCTTCGACCTCGTGACGGTGTCGGAGTTCGCCGAGCAATTGAACAGGTCGGGAACGGCAATGCTCGACAACTTCACACCGGGCGAGCGTCGAGACGCCGCTACCCGGAGCTCCGAACCGGCACGACATTTCGCCGCCCGGTGGGCTGCGAAGGAAGCAGTGATCAAGGCATGGTCAACTGCTCTCTTCGCCGGCCCACCGGTGCTGGGGGAAATGATCCACAATCAGATCGAGGTCGTCTCGGACGCCTGGGGGCGCCCCGGCATCCGGCTTCGCGGTGACGTGGCCAAACACCTGACCGGAGTGAAGATTCATATCTCGCTCACCCACGACGGGGACATGGCGGGCGCTTTCGCGGTCATCGAATCCGACCCGGAGTAGCACTGCCGCACACGAAAGAGCCGGTCTCCCAAGGGGAGACCGGCTCTTTGTCGTTCGACTAGTCCTTCGTGCGGGATTCCTTCTCGGCGACGAGGAGATACGCGATCATCAACCTTTTCAGTTCGGCGACGGCGTCGGCATGCGACTGACCGTCCTGAACCGAGAAATTGAGCATCGAATACACCACGTGGACAAGAACTTCCGCCATCATCAGGCGACGATCTCGCCGCGTACGAGGCGTCAACGGGCCGAGCATTTTCGCTACGGTCTCGGCGAACTGCTTTTCGTGAATGACTCCGGTTGCCCGCGTGGACGGCGTCGACTGCATCGCCAGCCAGACCTCGCGGCGCGACGGATCAGACGTCCACAGCCCGGCCATGTGATCGACGAAACTGTTCAGGAACCGCAACCAGTCGAGCGAGGGTACTTCGCCGCCGAACTGAGCAAGCTCGTGCTGGACCCCGACGAGGTCCTGGCGGTTCAATTCGCACACGATGACGTACTTGTTCGCGAAGAACTGGTAAAGCGTCCCAATCGGGACGTCAGCACGTGCCGCGACTTCTTCACAGGTGAACGATTCGAAACCGACATCGGTGAGGAGTTCCCGTGACGCAGCCAGGAGTGCGTCGAATTTACGCTGGCTGCGCTCTTGCGTCGGACGCTTGCGCGGCAGCAGTTCCTGCGGTTCTTCGAGGCTCTGGGGATTCTCCAGTGCTGGGTCGACTCGTCGCCGCGCGCGGTGACGAGTCGTGGGCTGCACGTCTTCCAGGCTATCGGTGTTTTCTGTCGAATTTGGGACTTGTGCATTATCCGGTGTCATCGGCCACCTACTTCGGCGGTCGTGATCGGTCGAAACGCACCGCGCAGGTGCGCGCACACGAGTCCCGATGCTGTTGCCACACCTCGATACTAGGTGACCAACTGTCCAGTAGCCGAAGAGGTTGCTGCGCGGTGTGGCGCAACGGCGATCCTGGCGCCTGCCTACGTCCGATTCGGGCAGACTGAGATTCTTCGGGCACACCGAGATTCGATGCCGAGGAGAGGGAGACGATGACGGAAGAACTGCGAACCGCGGTAGGTGAACTCATGCCGCGTGCCCGTGAGGATCTGAGTGCACTTGTGGCGATGAAGTCCGTCGCCGATGCACGGCAGTACCCGCCGGAAGAATGCGCGGCCGCTGCGCATTGGGTCCTGGAGGCATTCCGGGCTCAGGGTTTCGCCGATATCGAGGCGATCGAGACCTCCGACGGTTCGGCCGCGGTTGTCGGGCGTCGACCAGGCCCGGGCGGTGCTCCGACCGTTCTGCTGTACTGCCACTACGACGTTCAGCCGCCCGGAAACGAAGAGCTCTGGGGCTCCCCGCCTTTCACGCTCACCGAGCGCGACGGACGGTGGTACGGACGGGGCGCTTCCGACTGCAAGGGCAACGTCGTCATGCATCTGACAGCTCTGCGAGCGCTCGCCGCAGCCGGTGTGGATCCGAGCGTCCACCTGACGCTCGTCGCCGAAGGATCCGAGGAGATGGGCACTGGCGGTCTCGAGGATCTGGTGCGAGAGCGGCCCGAACTTTTTGCAGCCGACATGATCCTGATCGCCGATACCGGCAACACCGAAGTCGGGGAGCCGACGATCACGACGTCATTGCGCGGGATCGCGAACGTTGTGGTCCACGTGTCGACGCTCGAGGGTGAGATTCACTCCGGTGTCTTCGGTGGACCGGCGCCCGATGCGATCACCGCGCTGGTGCACATACTCTCGACGCTGCACGACAGCGCCGGAAACACCACTGTCGAAGGCTTGACGAACGACCAGGAATGGGCGGGTGTCAGTTATGACGGCGATCAGTTCCGCTCCGACGCCGGGGTGCTCGAAGGGGTGCAGCTGACTGGTTCCGGTTCGGTCGCCGAGCAGGTGTGGGCTCGTCCGGCGCTGACCATCCTGGGTATCGACTGCCCGCCGGTCGTGGGTTCGGCGGCGGCGATCACGCCCCGCGCGTCGGCACGCCTGAATCTTCGTGTCCCGCCTGGCACGGATCCGGCGCAGGCACAGAAGTTGTTGACGGACCACCTCCGCGCGGCGGCGCCGTGGGGCGTCCACATCGAGGTCGTTCCGGAATCGACGGGATCGCCGTTCTCGTCCTCGACGGAGGGTGCAGGTTTCGCGCAGCTGAAGTCCGCGCTCACCGATGCCTACGGCCGCGAAGTCGGATTTGCCGGCCAAGGGGGATCGATACCGCTGTGCAGTGCACTGGCCGAGCAGTTCCCCGACGCGGAGATCGCGTTGATCGGCGTCGAGGAACCGCAATGCCGCATTCATGCGCCCGACGAAAGCGTCGACCCGTCGGAGATCGAGAATCTCGCTTTCGCGGAGGCTCTGTTCTTGAGCCGGTACGGGAGTTAGACCGACAGATCGCGTCGTAGCTTGGCGACGTGGCCGGTGGCCCGGACGTTGTACTGGGCCACCTCGATCTTGCCTTCCTCGTCGACGAGGAACGTCGAGCGGATGACGCCCTGGACGGTCTTGCCATACATCTTCTTCTCACCGAACGCGCCCCAGGCTTCGAGCGTCGCCTTCTCGGGATCGGAGAGCAGCGGGAAGGTCAACTCTTCGGTATCGCGGAACTTCGCGAGTTTTGCGGGCTTGTCCGGCGAGATTCCGATGACTTCGAGGCCGGCGCCGTTCAGCTCGGCGAGGCTGTCACGGAAGTCGCAGGCCTGCTTGGTGCACCCCGGGGTGCTGGCCGCCGGGTAGAAGTACACGATGACCTTGCGGCCGCGGTAATCGTGAAGGGAAACCTCGTTGCCATCGGCGTCTGGGAGCGTGAAATCCGGCGCGACGTCGCCGGCGGACAATCTACTGTTCTCGGTCACGGGAATCGAGGTTAGTCGAGAAATTGCGCGGCAGGTGGGCGCGAGGGCATTCTGCTCCTCTACGGTAGAGCGAAGTGTCGGCGCGCTGCGTCCGCACAGCAGACCCGCACACAGAGCAGCAGAACACAGACAAGTTGGAGGACACGTGCCCAGGGACACCGAGAGCATCGAACGCGAGATCGAGAAGGCGCGTAACCAGCTCGCGAGCACACTCGACGAACTGACGGTCCGCACCAACCCGAAGCGGCTGGTCGAGAACACCAAGAAGACGGTGCTCGCCAAGCTCAACGAGCCGGCAGTGAAGTACGCGCTGATCGCAGTCGGTTCAGTGGTGGGACTACTCGTGGTCCGGAAGATCATTCGCTGACCCGAGTTGTCGAAGACAGAACATGAAGAAGGCCCCCACCTGGTGAGGTGGGGGCCTTCTTGCAAGTGCGCCCACAGGGACTCGAACCCCGGACCCAGTGATTAAGAGTCACTTGCTCTACCAACTGAGCTATAGGCGCTCGCTCTTGCGAGACAGAACATTAGCCGACAGGCTCAGGAGTTTGCAAAACGCGTGTTCATCGTGGTGACGATGGTTACATCGCTTCCGGAATTCACGAGTGTGGAGGGTGCGAATCCGGCCAGCGGACGGTGCTTTCCAACTGCTGTGCGACGGCGAGAATGGTCGGTTCACCACCGCTGCGCCCGACCAGTTGGACGCTCAGGGGGAGTCCGCGTTCGGAGAACCCGGCGGGCACAGCGGCCGCCGGGTTGCCGCAGACATTCCAGATCGAACAGTAGGCGGCGATCGGCAACGCCTTGCGGACTGCTGACAGAAGGCCGGTTCCTTCGAGTTGTCCGATCGGGCGTGGCAGCGCGGGCGTGGTCGGCATCAGGACCAGGTCGAAGGTGTCGAAGACCTGGTTGACCGTCGCTGCGATTCGCTCACCTTTGCGGTAAGCGAATTTCCCGACGCGCGCGGGAGCGGCTATCCGGCCGATCGACGCGAGTGCTCGTGTGCGCTTCTCGAGTAACGCTGGATGATCGACGCGCAGTGCTTCGTCGCGGACGCCGCCGAGCACCTGGGGGAGAAATGCTGCAGTTGCGTCCGGGTACTCGGGATCGTGCTCTTCGACGTGATGTCCCAACGCGCTCAACATCTCTGCGATCGAATGCACCGCGGCAACGACCTCCGGGGACGGGCGGACGCCCCGGACCGGACTCCGGGTGGACACTGCAATGCGAAGCGGCCCGGGCGCCGACGCGGCTGACTCGGCAAAGCTGGTGCGGAGCGTTTCGGCTGTGTAGTCGTCGGTCCCGGTGGTACCGGTGATCGCGTCGTACACGAGCGCGCTGTCCTCGACGGAACGAGTGAGAGGGCCTAGCGTGCCGAGTCCGCGCCAGAGGTTGCGGTTCGGCGCGGTGCTCACCCGACCGCGCTGCGGTTTGAGTCCGAACAACCCGCAGAACGCCGAAGGCAGTCGGATGGAACCGCCGCCGTCGCCGCCGATTGCCGCTGCGACCATGCCCGACGCGACGGCCGACGCAGATCCTCCGCTCGATCCGCCCGTGGATACGCCGGTGTCCCAAGGGTTTCTCGTGTATCCGTTTGCGGCAGTCTCCGTGAAGGGCCAGATGCCGAACTCGGGCATCGTCGTCTTGCCGACGATCACCGCGCCGGCCTCGCGCAACCGCCGGACGACCTCTGAATCGGCCGATGCGATGCGAGTTGCTGCCGCACCGCCGTACGTCGTCGGCGTTCCGGCGACGTCGTTCTCGTCTTTGATCGCGATCGGGACTCCGTGCAGTGGGCCCAGGCTGTGGCCGTCGGCCTGGCGCTGATCGAGACGTGTCGCTTCGTCGAGCGCTTCGTCTGCGAGAACCCGCACAAAAGCATTGAGCGTCGAATCGAGGCGTTCGATACGGCGAAGTGTGTTCTCGGTGAGCTCGCGGGCCGATAATTCTCCGGACCGGATCAGAGCGGCCTGACCCGCAACCCCGGCAAATGCCAGCTCGCTGCCCGGTGTGGTTTCGCGCTCGGTCATCAATCCTCCAGGCCGTGGTTCCGATAACTGTGAAGTCTATTCACCACAACCTGTCCACCACGACACAAAGAAAAATCCCCACCTTCCGAAGAAGGTGGGGACCTTTGCAAGTGCGCCCACAGGGACTCGAACCCCGGACCCAGTGATTAAGAGTCACTTGCTCTACCAACTGAGCTATAGGCGCTCGCTCTTGCGAGACAGAACATTAGCCGAATCGCCGGTTCGGGAGCAAATCGCCAGGTGGAGGCGTCACCGCTGTAGTCCGATCGGAGGAAATCCGCTGAAAGCGGTAACAAAACGGACGGTTCGGAGCGATTGATACTTGAACGTTACTGACGGCGTGGCCTTTCATGACCGTTGGTAACGAGCGCGCCTGGCATCATTGGTGCAGCGCAGTCATACCGCAAGTCCCACTTGCCTTCCGGTAAGTGGGATTCGCATGTGACGCGGAAGTTAGTCGGAGAAATTGTGAAGCGGAGTCGAACGATGAGTCGTCAAAGGTGGGGTCTGTCCGTGCGCGGGGGGAACGGTCGAGCGTCGAAGGGCGCGGCGATGATCGCGGCGTCTCTCGGTGCTCTCGTTCTGATGACCGCGTGCACGTCGGGCGGCAAGGACGTCAGTACCGAAGGGTCGGCGCCGATCGATTCCAATCCGCTCACCGAACTCATCAAGCCGAAGCTCACCTCGACCGCTGCCGACGGCGCTGTCGGCTTCTCGCCGGGCGACCCGGTCAAGATCAACGTCGCTGACGGCGCTCTGTCCGACGTGACGATGGTCAATCAGGACGGCAAGGCAGTTGCCGGCGCGATTGCTGCCGACGGTGCGTCGTGGACCACCACCGAGCCACTCGGCTACAACCGCAAGTACAAAATCGAGGCCCGCGCATTCGGATTGGGTGGCGCCAGTACGACGGTCACGTCCTTCACCACCAGCGCACCCGGCAACGTCACCAAGCCGTACGTCTTGCCCAACGAGGGCGACGTGGTCGGCATCGGTCAGCCCATCGCGGTGCAGTTCGACGAGAACATCCCCGATCGCAAGGCTGCCGAAGCCGCGATCACCGTCACCACGACTCCGGCCGTCGAAGGTGCGTTCTACTGGGTCAACAATCGTGAGGTCCGTTGGCGTCCGGAGAACTACTGGGCACCGGGCACCAAGGTCGACGTGAGCGTCAACGTGTACGGGCGCAATCTCGGCAAGGGAGTCTTCGGGCAGGAAGACGCGAAGAGTTCCTTCACCATCGGTGATGCCGTCATCGCCACGGCGGACGACAACACCAAGCAGGTCACTTTCCAGGTCAACGGTGAGACCGTCATGACCATGCCCACCTCCATGGGCAAGGACAGCACTCCCACCGACAACGGCGTCTACATCATCGGTGACCGCTTCGCGAACATGATCATGGACTCGTCCACGTACGGCGTCCCGGTCACCTCGGCGCAGGGTTACAAGACCCCCGTCGACTGGGCGACCCGAATGTCCTACAGCGGCATCTTCTTCCACTCGGCGCCGTGGTCGGTCGGGCAGCAGGGCTACTCCAACACCAGTCACGGCTGCCTCAACCTGAGCCCGTCCAACGCCAAGTGGGTCTACGACAACACCAAGCGTGGGGACATCGTCGTCGTCAAGAACACCGTCGGCGGCACTCTCTCCGGCACCGACGGCCTCGGTGACTGGAACATTCCCTGGAGCGTCTGGAAGACCGGCAACGCGGACGTCTGAGTGCGTCCCTGAAGCCTTGAACGGCAGAATGCCCCCGACCGTCCGGTTGGGGGCATTCTGCATCTGTACACCTGTTGTGAGCGAAAGTGCCTCTCGGTCTATCTGAGGCGACGGGAGGTACGTTCGCTCGGTGTCAGCGTCGACCGAACGCGTCCACTCCGGTCATCTCATCGGACAGTGCCCACAATCTGCGTGCGTCGGCGGGATCGGTAGCCCAAGGTTTCACTCCGCCGACGCTCATGTCATCGGTCTGCGCGACGTCCGCGATGTTGCAGTCCTGGAGATACGCGCCGGAGTGATCGGCGAGTATCGGTGCCGTCGCTGCCCACACCGTTGTAGCGGCGCCCTGGGAGGGAGTCTTGAACCCCGGCACGGCGTCGCCATTCGACGTCGTCCATCCGAGATCGTGTTTCTCCAATGTGGAGAAGTGACGTTGAAGCGGAGTGAGGATGCTCCCGGGATGGACGGAGAACGCACTGATACCGCCTGAAGCACCGGAGCTCGCCAGCTGTACAGCGAATAGAGCATTTGCAGTCTTGGCTTGACCGTACGCAAGCCAGCGGTCGTAACCGTTGCGGAAATGTATGTCATTCCAACGCACTCCCGACAGAAAATGTCCCGCCGACGAGACAGCGACTACGCGAGAACCGTTTGCGGGCATGGCTGGCACAAGCAGGTTCACCAGTACAAAGTGCCCGAGGTGATTGATCGCGAATTGTGATTCCCATCCGGAGCCGACACGGAGTTCCGGGCAGGCCATGACCCCCGCATTGCAGATGATGATGTCTGGAGTGATCCGGGATTCGAGAATTTCTCGCGCACACGATCTGACACTGCTCGGGTCCGACAGGTCGCACGCTCGCACTTCGATACCCGGAAGGTCGGCCACCGCCCTCCGTGCCTGTTCTGGTCGGCGGGCAAGAACTACAACTCGCGCGCCGACCGAAGAAAGTGACTGCGAAACCTCATATCCGAGTCCGGAGTACCCGCCACTGACCAAAGCAGTTGTGCCGGCTAAATCTTGTCCGGCAAGTACGTCGTCGGCAGTGGAGACTCGGGAGTATCCGGTGTTGATTTTGCGCTGGATGGAATTCATGGCTGCGACCGTAAAATCTGGAGTGCACTCCAGGTCAAGGAAAGGTCGCCAGGCAATGCGCGAACTGTCAATCGGTGACGTCGCTGTCCAGACCGGAATCAGTATCGATTCCCTTCGATACTTCGAACGTGAGGAATTGCTCGTTCACGAGGTGGCGCGCTCGGCAGGTGGGCGTCGGGTCTACTCCGAAAGCGATGTCTCTTGGTTGAAGCTGTGCAATCGCTTCCGAGACTCGGGTATGCCGATCGCCACGATCCGCGAATTCGCCGCGCTCGTCAGGTCAGGTCCAGGAAACGAGAAGGAGCGGCTTTCACTTTTGCAGTCGCATGAGGAGTTGATTCGATCCAGGATCTCTGCGCTGCAGGACAACCTGACCGTCATCCACGACAAGGTTTCGGCGTACGAGCGACATGTTCGCGAGGGGACCGTCGCAGGTGTCTGGGAGCCGCAACCGTCGCCCGAGTGATCGACGGCTGGGGCTATTTGCGGCGAATTCCAGCTACCCCGACGTGAGCGAAAGTGGCTTTCGGTCTGTCTGAGGCGACGAGAGGTACGTTCGCTCGGCCCGGGCACGGGTTGCTCGGGAGCGCGCGATTTGTCGCGGTCGCCACCCCACCCGGCTGTGGAAGGGGAGATTGGGGCTGGCGCACAAACCAAAAGAACCCCCGAAAATGTCTTCCGACATTCTCGGGGGTTCCGCTTGGGTGAGCGACGGGACTCGAACCCGCGACAGCCAGGATCACAACCTGGTGCTCTACCAACTGAACTACGCCCACCATTGCCTCGGCCACCGGTTCGACCCGGCTGCTTTGACGAAAGAGATACTAGCGCGAAAGTCGGTCAGGAAGCCAATCGGCAGGTCAGGCGGGACCCAAGCCCTCTACGACGGCTGCAATCTCCGCGCTCGACGGTCCGGGCGCCGCGACGAATGCAGTGCCGCGGTAGTACTTGAGTTCGCGGATGGATTCCTTGATGTCGGCGAGTGCCCGGTGGGCGAGACCTTTTTCGGGCTGGCCGAAGTAGATTCGCGGGTACCAGCGGCGGGAGAGTTCTTTGATGGAGCTGACGTCGATCATCCGGTAGTGCAGGTATGTGTCCAGTGCCGTCATGTCCCGTGAGATGAATCCGCGGTCGGTGGCGATTGAATTGCCTGCCAAGGGAGCCGTACCGGCGACGGGAACGTGCTTGCGGATGTACGCGAGCACCTCTTTCTCCGCCTCGGCGAGGGTGACCGTCGACTTACGAACCTCTTCGGTCAGTCCCGACTTTGCGTGCATCTTCTTCACGACGTCGGGCATTGCAGCCAACGCGTCGTCGTCGGCGTGGATGACGATGTCCACACCTTCGCCCAAGATGTTCAAGTCGCTGTCGGTCACCAGAGCCGCAATCTCGATGAGTTTGTCCGACTCGAGTCGCAGCCCGGTCATTTCACAATCGATCCATACCAATTTGTCCTGCACCAGGAACACAGTAGTGCGCGCGGGAGCGGGATAAGGTCTGCGGTGGAAACTCGACGTGTGTAAGACGGCGTTCGGGTGATGACAAGAACTTCGCCGCATTGCAACGAGGAGGGCTTTTCGATGACCGTGGATCCGAAGGACGGAGCCGCGCCGCCGACGCCGGCGGAGAAGGCGAAAGCTGCCAAGGCTGCCGCTGCCGAAGCCGCTCGGATTGCAGCTGAAGCCGCTGCAGCAGCTGAGGAAGCAGAGAAGGAAGCGGCTGCCGCCGAGGCCGAAGCATCGGCCGGAGCCACCCCCGCTGCTCAGGTGCCCTCGGGTGCTGCCGCTGAAATCGCGGCGGGCTATTCATCCGAGGGGCGGGCACTCGAGCTCGGCTCGGTGGTGATCGACGGTGTGGCAGATCCCACCGCACGGGTGCGGATTCCGTTGGCGACGATCAACCGTCACGGTCTGATCGCCGGTGCGACGGGTACCGGCAAGACCAAGACGTTGCAGGGCATCGCCGAGCAGCTGTCCGCCGCGGGTGTGCCGGTTGTGATGGCCGACGTCAAGGGCGATCTCTCGGGTCTGTCGAAGGCGGGGGATCCGAGCGAGAAGATGAAGGCTCGCGCAGTCGAGACGGGCGACGATTCGTGGACTCCCGCTGGGATGCCAGTCGAGTTCTTGTCGTTGGGAACGGACGGAACCGGTATCCCGGTGCGCGCGACCATCACCAGTTTCGGGCCGATCCTGCTCAGTAAAGTGTTGGGCCTCAACGAGACCCAGGAGTCGACTCTAGGGCTGATCTTCCACTGGGCCGACACTCAGGGCCTGGCCCTGCTGGACCTCAAGGATCTGCGTTCGGTCATCGCGCACCTGACGAGCGCTGAGGGCAAGGCCGATCTGAAGGGTATCGGCGGAGTTTCCTCGGCGACGGCGGGAGTGATTCTGCGCGCGTTGGTCAACCTCGAAGCAGATGGTGGTGACACCTTCTTCGGTGAACCGGAACTCGAAACCGAGGATCTGCTGCGTGTCGTCGGCGGTGCCGGTGTGATCACGCTGTTCGAACTCGGTGCCCAGGCGGCGCGCCCGGCAATGTTCTCCACCTTCCTGATGTGGGTGCTCGCGGACCTGTTCCAGACGCTGCCCGAAGAGGGAGATCTGGACAAGCCGAAGCTCGTGTTCATCTTCGACGAGGCGCACCTTCTGTTCGCGGACGCGTCGAAGGCCTTCCTTCAGCAGGTGGAACAGACGGTCAAGCTCATTCGTTCCAAGGGCGTCGGTGTGTTCTTCTGCACGCAACTTCCGACCGACATTCCGAATTCGGTGCTGTCACAGTTGGGTGCGCGGGTTCAGCACGCCCTGCGTGCCTTCACGCCCGACGATCAGAAAGCCCTCAACAAGACCGTCCGCACGTACCCGAAAACCGAGCACTACGACCTGGAAAAGGCACTGACTTCACTCGGCATCGGTGAAGCCATCGTGACCGTACTCTCGGAAAAGGGTGCGCCGACGCCGGTGGCCTGGACCAAGATTCGTCCTCCGAGGTCGCTGATGGACACCATCGGCAACGACGCGATCAAGGCGGCCGCGTCGTCGAGTCCGCTGAATCAGAAGTACGGCCAGACCATCGACCGCGAGTCGGCGTACGAGAAGCTGACGGCCAAGGTGGCCGGTGCTCCGACGGCGGATCAGTCTCTGGATCTTCCGTCGCTGCCCGATCTGCCGCCACCGCCGCCGGCCGAGCCGGAGGGCCCCAACATCGCCGAGCAGATCTTGGGCAACTCGGCTGTCAAGAGTTTCCTGCGCTCGGCGGCTTCGGCTGCGGGACGCGAGATTTCGCGAAACATCTTCGGCACCGGTAGTCGCCGCAGGCGCTGAGGCTCAGGCGCCCGCGAGGTCAGATGCCGACCTCGCGGGCCAGCAGGTCGTTGATCGATTCGCGCCTGATCAACGGCCGCGCAATCCCGCCCAGCACGGCGACGACCGGCGGCCGGCCGACGCTGTTGTAGGTGGAGGCCATGCTGTGGTGGTATGCGCCCGTACACGGCACTGCCAACAGGTCACCTTCATGTAGGTCGGCGGGAAGCCTTGCTCCGACGGCAATTTCGTCGCCCGATTCGCAGTGGCGCCCGGCGACGGTGACTTCCTGGAGCGGTGCGCGCGAATGTCGGTTCACCAGTTCGACGTCGTAGTGGCTGTCGTACAACGACACCCGAGGGTTATCGCTCATCCCGCCGTCGACGGAGACGAAGGTTCGTCCCCCGCTGATCGACTTGATGTTCTGTACGCGATAGAGCGTGACTCCGGCCCGCGCAGCGATCGCTCGGCCAGGCTCGAGCACGATTTCGGGGCGAGGGAAGCGGTTTCGGGTGCACGCGTCGTCGAGAGTTTCGTCGATGACGTGAGCGAGGCGGGTCAGATCCAATTGGGCATCTCCCGGCACGTAGGCGATCCCATGGCCACCGCCGAGATCGAGTTCGGTGAGGATGATTCGATGCGTGCGTCGTATGTCGTCCATCTGTGCGATCATCGTCTCGATCGCGGGGCGGAAGAGTTCGGGATCGGTGATCTGGGAGCCGAGATGGCAATGCAGGCCGATGAGCTGCAGGTGCGTCGCGTTGGCGACGACGGATACCGTATGTTCCAGTTCTTCGGAAAACGCTGGTAGGCCGAACTTTTGGTCCACGATGCCCGTGGACACTGCCCTGTGTCCGTGTATGTCGATGCCGGGTGTGACTCTGACCAACACCTTCTGTCGGTGGGTGCACACCGACGCGAGCCGTACCGCTTCGCTGGGGGAGTCGAGGACGATCCGGCCGACACCCGCGTTGACCGCCGCCCTCAGTTCGGAAACCGATTTGGCATTGCCGTGCAGGATGATTCGGTGGGGGTCCACGCCCGCGGCAAGCGCGACGGCGAGTTCACCGGCGGAACAGACATCCACCCCGAGTCCCTCGTCGGAGACCCAGGTAGCCATCGCTCGAATCATCAGTGCCTTGCCGGCGTACACGATCTCCGAGTCGGGGAAGATCTCTCGATACGTGCGGCAGCGGTGCCGCACGTCCGCCTCGTCGACGACGTACGTCGGTGTGCCGTACTGGTCCGCGATCTCTTCGAGGGAGACGTCGCCGATGCAGACACGCCCGCTGTGGTCGTGGCGAGTACTGATGGGCCACAACGCAGGATCCATACGCGGTGTCATTGCGCCGCGTAGGGAGGGGAAGATTTCGAGTAGCGTCACGTCGATCTCCTGAAGGTGACCCGCCGTGTTGCGGGCTACCTTCAGATCTACTCCCGAAGATCACCGGTGGGGTGGTTCTTGACGCTTACTTGACGCGCCGCCGAACGAGGTTGACGCGGCCCTGACGGGCTCGACTCACTGTGCCTGTCGACTCACTGTGCTCGCCGCCGCTTCCATCCGAACCAACCGAGCACCGCGAGCAATGCCACCGCGGCGCCTCCGCCGATGACCGTCGATCGGTCGGCGGACACACCAACGGACGGAGTTCCGCCGGGGCTCGGGGCGTAACCGGCGCCGTACACGGACTCGACCGCCGCTTGGATGTCGAACCCGGTTTCGGTAGCCGGCCCGCAGCTGTGCCCCTCGTGCTCGGCGTCGACGTCGTACGGCGCAGAAACGAACATCAGCTGCTCGGTGCCGAGCACGTAGCTTGTGCCACAACCGTTCCCGTTCGCGAGTGTCCCCACCGACGTCACCGATGCCAGATCGCCTTTGTAGACCCGGCTGACGTCGAACAGGTAGGTGTCCTCGAATCCGTCCGAAGTTTTCTCCGTCGGAGTCCCGAGGAAAACGGTGCTGGAGACGCTCACGGCTTCTTCCGGGGTAGCCGATGATGCGCACGAACATGCCTTCGCTGCCGTGGGCAGCAGTAAGGGCAACCCTCCGGTCAAAAGAAGGATTGCCCCGACTGCCAGTGTTCTTCGCATCGCCATTAACCGACTATACGGTCTGCTATGGCCTGCTCTGAGAAGTTTGCGTGAATCAGCCGCCGAGCTTCTTGTAGAACGTGCCCACGATCGGCGCAACGACCGCACGCGGGCTGTAACCGCCCGCGACGGACATCGCCTTGCTCAAGATGCCCGGTACGACGCGCATTTTGTTCTCGGCCAGGCCGTCGAGCGAGACCTTGGCGGTGTACTCGCTCGAGATCCAGAAGAAGTCCGGGACGAGCTTGTCGACGATCGACGCTTCGGCCGGGTCCGGGGTTTCGGTGCGTACGGGGCCTGGGGCGAGCAGGGTGACGTTCACTCCGGTGCCCTTGAGTTCACCTCGCAACGATTCCGCAAAGGTGTTCACGAACGCCTTGGTGGCTGCGTACGTCGCGTTGTTGGGGATCGGCATGTTGCCGGCCGCGGACCCGACCATCAGGATGGCTCCGGACTTGCGCGCGAGCATGCCGGGCAGCACGGCCAGCGTGAGATCGTGCACTGCAACGGCGTTGAGCTCGACCTGGTCGCGCTCGTAGGCCGGGTCCAGCTCGGCGATCGGCCCGAAGGTGGCGATACCGGCGTTGTTGCACAGGATGCTGATGTCGCGGCCACCGAGTTCCTCGACCAGAACGGCACGCGCCGCGCTGTCGGAGAGGTCCGATGCACGGACCTCCACCTCGACGCCGTGCGCGGCGCGAAGCTTCTCGGCGAGGGCCTCCATGACCTCGCCACGACGGGCAACGAGGATCAGGGAGTGTCCGCGTGATGCCAGATCAGCGGCCAGTGCCTCTCCGATGCCGGAGGAGGCGCCGGTCACTACGGCGCGGGCTGTGGTTGTGGGTGTCGGCAGGCTCACGATCAGTCAGCGTAGCCGGTCAGATCTTCGCGGCCAGTCGTGTGCCCTGTTCGATGGCACGCTTGGCGTCGAGTTCGCCAGCGACATCCGCGCCGCCGATGATGTGGGTCACCACACCCGCGACGGTCAGTTCGTCCACCAGATCGCGAACCGACTCCTGCCCGGCGCAGATGACGATGGTGTCGACCTCGAGAAGTCGGGGCTTCTCGTGCTTCTCACCGAAGGTGATATGCAGGCCGGCGTCGTCGATGCGCTCGTAGTTGACGCCCGAGAGCTCGTGGACGCCCTTGTTCTTGAGGGCCGCCCGGTGGACCCAGCCGGTGGTCTTCGCGAGGCCGGCGCCGATGCGTCCTGGCTTGCGTTGGAGGAGATAGACCTCCCGCTCGGAGAGCTCTGGTACCGGAGTGGTGAGAGCGCCCGGGGCCATTTCGGGTTCGGTGACGCCCCATTCCTGCTTCCACTCCTTGAGATGAAGAGTGGGGGAAGTGGGGTGCGTGAGGAATTCGCTCACGTCGACGCCGATGCCGCCGGCACCGATGACGGCGACGGACTTGCCGACGGGCTTGCCCTCTCGGACGACCTCGGCGTAGGTCAGCACCTTCGGGTTCTCGATGCCGGGGATCTTGGGAACGCGCGGCGTCACGCCGGTGGCAACCACGACTTCGTCGAAGGATCCGATGAGATCTGCTGGTGCGACGCGGGTTTCGAGCTTGACTGTCACTCCGGCCACGTCCAGCATGCGGGTGTAGTAGCGAATGGTTTCGGCGAACTCTTCCTTACCCGGAATGAGCTGTGCGATCCCGAACTGTCCGCCGATCTTGTCCGAGGCCTCGAACAACGTGACCGAATGACCACGCTGAGCAAGATTGAGTGCTGCGGAAAGTCCGGCAGGACCGGCGCCGACGACGGCGAGATTCTTGGTCCGCCGAGTGGGGGAGAGGATCAGCGTGGTCTCACGGCCCGCGCGCGGATTGAGCAGGCAGGAGACCTGCTTGTGAACGAAGGCGTGGTCGAGGCAGGCTTGGTTGCAGGCGATGCACGTGTTGATCTCGTCGGACGCTCCGCGCTCGGCCTTGTTCACCCAGTCGGGATCGGCGAGCATCGGCCTGGCCATCGAAATCAACTGCGCGTCACCGCGGTTGAGGATCTCTTCGGCAGTCTCGGGCATGTTGATCCGATTCGAGGCGGCTACCGGAATGTCGACGTGCTTCTCGAGTTTGCCGGTGATGTCGACGAAGGCTGCTCGGGGAACCGAGGTGACGATGGTGGGCACCCGTGACTCGTGCCATCCGATGTCGGTGTTGATGATCGTGGCGCCGGCAGCTTCGACTTCCTTTGCCAATGAGACGATTTCATCCCAGGTCTGACCGCCCTCGACCAGGTCTGCCATCGACAACCGGAACACGATGATGAAGTTCGGGCCGACGGTCTTGCGTGTGCGTCGCACGATTTCGACTGCCATGCGTCGACGGTTCTCGGAACTGCCGCCCCACTGGTCGGTGCGCTTGTTCGTGCGCTCGCAGAGGAACTGGTTGATGAAGTAGCCCTCACCGCCCATGATTTCGACGCCGTCGTAACCCGCGGACTTGGCCAGACGCGCGCAGCGAACGTAGTTGCGGATCTGCCAACGCACCCCACGGCCGGTCAGCTTGCGCGGACGGAACGGATTGATGGGGGCCTTGATCGACGACGCGGAGACACTGAACGGCTGGTAGCTGTAGCGGCCGGCGTGCAGGATCTGCATGGCGATCTTTCCACCCGCGTCGTGAACCGCCTTGGTGATCCGGCGGTGACGGCGCGCTTCGATGCGGTTGGTCAGCTTGGCGCCGAAGGGTAAGAGCCAACCGGTGCGGTTGGGCGCGTAGCCGCCGGTGATGATCAAGCCGACTCCGCCACGGGCACGTTCGGCGAAGTACTCGGCCAAGCGGTCGGTGTCCTTCGCGCGATCTTCGAGGCCGGTGTGGATCGATCCCATGACGACGCGGTTCTTCAGCGTCGTGAATCCGAGGTCGAGCGGTTCGAGCAGGCGGGGAAACTGTGTATCCGTCATGACTGAAGATGTCCTTCCGTGGCGTACTCGCCAGTGTCTTCGGTGGCGTACTCGCCAGTGGGCAGTGCGTCCAGAACTTCCTGGCACCAGTCGGTGAATCCTTCCTCGACGCGAATGCCGCCGCGAAGTACGAGGTACTGGTGCAGCGAAGAGCCGGAAAGCGCTGCTGGATTGGGGAAGTCACGCTTTTCGATGAGTCGGTAGACGTCGAGGCGGGCGGCGTGGCCGTCGCGGTGGCGAGCGACTTCGCGTCGTAGAGCGGGGAGATCGGCGTGCGCAGCGGCCCTGATCTTGATGGCCAACTCGTTGCGCAGGTGGTTCGGTTCGGACGGCTCTGCGATCCATCGGGTCAGTTCGGCGCGGCCGGCATCGCTGACGCGGTACATCTTCTTGTCCGGTCGGCCGTCCTGCGCGATGGCCTCCACCTCCACCCAGCCTGCCTCGTCCATTCGCTTGAGGACTCGGTAGATCTGCTGGTGCGTCGCGCTGTGGAAGAAGCCGATCGACTTGTCGAACCGGCGTGTGAGGTCGTATCCCGACGCATCCTGTTCGGAAAGGGAGACGAGCAACGCATGTTCGAGTGCCATGGAAAAAGTATCTATGCACTCAGGTGCCTATGCAACTAAGTGCGTACTAACTCGGGTGCATAGAGCGTCTTGTATGTCGACTTCGGAGAGAGGCGCCGAGTCGCCCGCGCGCAGTTAGGCTTCGCCGTATGAGCGCCGAGTCCACGAGCACGCAGGCAGAGCCACCCGCAGGCATCGGCGGTGCGGCCACGAAGAGTCAAGTGTTCGCATGGGGGCTGTGGGATTGGGGATCGGCCGCATTCAACGCAGTGATCCTCACGTTCGTCTTCTCGGTCTATCTCACCGACGCGGTCGGTGACGACCTTCCCGGCACGATTTCGGCAACTACGTGGCTCAGCTGGGCACTCGGAATCGCCGGCTTCTTCATCGCGATTCTCGCTCCGATCACCGGACAACGTTTCGATGCGTCGGGTAAACGTAAACTCTCGCTCGCGATACTGACCGGCATCACCGTGCTCTCGATGGCGGGCCTCTACTTCGTCGAGGACAACTACCGCTATCTGTGGCTCGGATTGGTTCTGCTCGCAATCGGTTCGGTGATCTTCGAGCTTGCCGGCGTTCCCTACAACGCCATGATGCGGCAGGTGTCGACACCGGAGAATCTGGGTAGAGTCTCCGGCTTCGGCTGGGCCATGGGATATTTCGGCGGAATCGTGCTGCTGTTGCTGTGCTACTTAGGGTTCATCGTCGGCGACGGTGACACTCGGGGATTCCTGGGATTGACCACCGACGGCGGCATGAACATCCGGATGGTGGCACTGCTGGCTGCAGTGTGGTTCGCGGTCTTCGCAATTCCGGTGTTCTTCAAGGTTCCAGAGTTGCCCAGCCCCGCGGTCGATCCGGGAGCGTCCAAGGCCGGGTTCCTCGACTCCTATCGGGTGTTGTGGCGCGATCTGCGCGAACTCTGGAACGTCGACAGGCGCACGATCTGGTACCTGATCGCGAGCGCGCTCTTTCGTGACGGTCTCGCGGGCGTGTTCACCTTCGGAGCCGTGCTGGCTGTCAACGTCTACGGGATCAGTGCGGCCGACGTGCTGTTGTTCGGTGTTGCGGCCAACGTGATTTCCGCAATCGGTGCATTGGTGGCCGGACGTTTCGACGATCGGATCGGACCGAAACAGGTCATCACCGTCTCGCTGGCGTCGATGATCGTGGTCGGCGCAATATTGATCGCGGTGTCAGGGCCGGTGATGTTCTGGATCTTCGGTCTCGCGCTCTGCCTCTTCGTCGGGCCCGCTCAGTCTTCGGCACGAACCTTCTTGGCGCGCATCACCCCGCCTGGGCGTGAAGGTCAGATGTTCGGCCTGTATGCGACCACAGGCCGAGCAGTGTCGTTTTTGGCGCCGACACTGTTCGGCCTGTTTGCTTGGCTCTTCGGTGCAGACCGTGCCGGCATCATCGGACTGCTGGTGGTTCTCGGCGTCGGTCTTGCCGCATTGTCGATGGTGAAAGCGCCGGAAGGGGACAGTGCGCTTCCCGTCAATCCTTGAAGTAGACCAACTGGTGTGTCGTAGCGAGCAATGCGCCGTCACTGCCCCAAATTTCGGCCGACTGATCGAAGTACCCGTTGCCGAACCGTTGGGTCCGCGCGGTTCCCAGCACGGAATTGTCTGCCTGTTCGGTCAGCGTCTGAGCGTCGGCGTGGAAGTAGATGGTCATCGAGACCGTCCCAGCCGGAGCCATCTTGCCTCGGCGCAAGAAAACTCGTGGGAAGAAGACATCGCACAGTGCGGTCAGCGACGTGAAGTCGAGAGCGCGTGCCGGTTGATCGCGCACCCAGAGCGTCGTTGTCGAGTCGGGATGCTCGCCCGACTCCAGGTCGGGGATCGCACCCTCGACAAAGCGCATCTCGTAGTTCTGTGCCCAGGCGATGAACTCGGGGAACGGCAGCAGCGTAACGTCTTCGGCCGACGGAACTTCCGGCATCGTGATCTCGGTAGACGACCAGGTTTCACGCCTGGTACCGAACACTGCCGTCGCGGTAGTGGCGACGGTTCCGTCCTGAGAAAGTTCGATGGACCAGTGTTGCGTCGAGCGGTTGGTGCGCACCGGCCGGGCGGAGATCTCGAAGGCGCCCTCGGTGATCGGACCGGCAAAGTTGACGGTCAACGACAGCGGATCGCCGAGGCGTTCGGGGTGCTTCAGTACAGATTCGAGCAACGTGGCAGCGGTGACGCCGCCGAACGGCCCGACCATGTTGTTGTACGCCGGATTGGTCTCGCCGGTCGACAAGCCGGCGGTGAGTGGCGTCAATCCGACAGCAGCGTCGAAAGGATGGGGTGGTGCAACGGTCTCGGTCATCGCAGAACTCCTGGTGATGGAATCAATTCGGCTCTATGTATGACAACATACATAGAGCCGAATTCGTCGCGGCGATCAGGATCCTGCACGTGCGAGGATCGCCTCGGCCAACTCTTCGGCTCGCTCTTCCGGAATCCAGTGACTTCCGCCGTCGAGCACGACGAACTCGTAGGGGGCGTCCACGAATTCACCACAGCGTTCTGCGCCTGCGCGGCCGAGCGCTGTGTCGCCGGTGCTCCAGACATACGTGGTCGGCACGGTGGTGCGATCGATGTCGCCGAAGTCGCGGGTCATCGCGCGGTACCAGTTCAAGGCGCCGGTCAGCGCGCCCTCCCCGCTCAGGACACGAATGTGCTCGTCGGCGAATTCAGGATCGATCTGGCCGTCGAACATGGCGCGCAGCCGGCGAAAGTTGTCCTCCGACAACACTTCCTCGGCTTTGCCCTCCTGTCGGAGAAGTCCGATGTACGACGAGCGTTGTTTTTGGTCCTCGTCCTCGCGGAGTGCCCAACCGAAGGCGGTGGGGTGGGGGACCGAGATCGCCGTCAGGCTGCGGATCCGGTTCGGATGGCGACCGGCGACCTGCCAGGCGACCGCCGAACCCCAGTCGTGACCGACAAGATGCGCGTCGGACAGGCCGAGCGCGTCGAGCAATCCGACGACGTCGGCTACCAGGTGCTCGATCTTGTAGGCATCCACCCCTTCGGGGCGTGCGCCGGCGGAGTAACCGCGCTGATTCGGTGCGATTACGCGGTAGCCCGCTGCGGTGAGCAGTGGTGTGACCTTGCCCCAGGATGCGGCGCTCTCCGGGAAGCCATGCAGCGCTACCAGCGGAATGCCGTCGTCCGGGCCCGAGATCAGTACGTCGAAGGTGAGGTCGCCAACGGGGATTTCGTATGTACTCGTGGAAGACATGACTCTCACCGTACGTCGAAAAGGTGAACCCGAGGTCAGTTTCGAGGTGGATTCCAGGTGGCCATTCCGAGCATGATGACTCGCAGTTGCTTCTCGGCTCGTGTGATGACGGCGGCTTCGTCGCGATACCCGGCCGTCCCGGCGTCCAGCAGTTCGACGACAGCGCTGAACATCGTCGAGACGATCAGGTCGGCAGCCATTTCCAGATCGTCCGACGACCAGCTTTCCAGTCCGGCAATTCTGGAGAGGTCGATGGTCAGTTCGCTGACGAACAACCGCATTTCAGTGGCTATAGCACGTCGTACCTCACTGACGCCGCTGTAGCGTTCGCGGCAGAGGAACCGAAACTGTCGCTCGTGTGTATGCACTTGTCGCACAAGGATGTCCAGTGACGTAGCGGCGTCCTTGGTGCTGGGATTACGCCTTGCGTCGCGCAGCATCTGGCGCAACATGCGCATGCTCTCTTCGACGAGGACGACACCGACGTCCTCCAGTGAAGCGAAGTGGCGGTAGAACGCCGTCGGAACGATCCCGGCTTCCCTGGCTACCTCTCGCAAGCTGATTCCGGCGAAGCCGCGATCGGCCGAGAGGTCCATGGCAGTGTCCAGGAGTGCTTGGCGTGTGCGTTCCTTCTTTGCGGCACGACTTTCCGGCTCCCTGTTGTCGGGTTCCCTGCGCTCTGGGTTCACCGGTCCGGCCTTCGTCACGACGTCGAGTGTAGGTACAGGCATTCCGGCTCCTTTCGGCAACTCGTGTAACTCGGATCACATTCTTGTTGACATGTACTTGTGTGCACCTGTCACACTATCTTCGGTGAACATTTGTACACTGAATTCACGCAGTCGGGGGAAGCTAGCCCAGCAATCGAAATACCCGGCAATCGAAGTACGAGGAGGGTCATGACAATCGCATCTGCTCCTGAGAACACGACACCGAAGTCCACACCTCGACGCGGACTGTCCTTGGTGGGACTGATCGAAGCCATGGCTGCTCCACATCAGATCGACCGATACCTCGAGTTGGTCAACCCGATGGCGACCGTTCGTGACATTCGCGCGCAGGTTGTCGCCGTCGACCATCCGACGGCTGACTCAGTCACTCTCACGCTGCGCCCGACTCGCCAGTGGCGCGGTTTTCAGGCGGGCCAGTTCGTGCAGTTGGGCGTGGTGATCGACGGTGTTCGTCACACTCGCTGCTACTCGCCGGCCGGGGGCGCGTCTACGCGCAGTGGGCTGATCGAGCTCACCGTGAAAGCGCATCCGGGTGGCCTGGTGTCGCAGTATCTGTACGCCAACGCGGCACCCGGACTCGTTGTCAGCCTCTCGCAGGCAGACGGGGTGTTCTCCCTTCCCGTCGACCGCCCGCGTCGGGTGTTGTTGATCAGTGGCGGCAGTGGAATCACCCCGGTCATGTCGATGCTTCGGACGCTGGTGGAGGAGGATCACTCGGGCGAGATCGTGTTCGTGCATTACGCGAACACCGATTCCGACGTGGCATACACGCGCGCGCTGAAGACCATCGCCGAGCAGAACCCGAACGTGAAACTGGTACTCGTGTACACCGAAAGCGGTGGAGGTGACCTCGAAGGTTTCTTCGATCGCGGGCACCTCGACGCCGTGGCTCCGTGGATCGCCGATCCGGACACGATCGACGCCCAGGCTTATCTTTGCGGACCTCCCGGTCTGATGCGGGGAGTGCGTGAGGTGTTCCGTGAGGTCGACGTCGAGCACTTGCTCAACACCGAGGAGTTCGCGCCGGCGGTGGCCGAGCCGGGGGAGGCCGGCGGCGAGGTGTCGTTCACCAAAAGTGGGGTGGCGGCCGAGAACTCCGGCGAAACACTTCTCGAACAAGCAGAAGCTGCGGGCCTCAAACCCGAGTACGGATGCCGGATGGGAATCTGCTTCTCCTGCACCTCCGTCAAGAAGGCGGGCCGTACCCGAAACGTGCGCACCGGTGAGACAGACGACGAGCCGGACAAGAAGATCCAGCTGTGCGTCAGTGCTCCCGTCGGCGACGTCACCGTCGACATCTGAAGTCCCATTTTCCACACGACTGTCTGGAGACCGACATGTTTGGACTTTCACTTCCCACCCTCCCGTTCCTCGGCAACGGTTCCGATGCGAAGGACGACGCTCCCGTAGTCCTGACGTACGAGCAGGTCGAGGAGATCGGCCGCGAGTTGGACGCATTGCGCGATCGCACCGTCGCCTCGCTCGGGGCGGAGGATCGGGAGTACATCTACAAGATCATCAAGGCTCAGCGCGGGTTCGAGGTCGCAGGTCGCGGCTTGATGTACCTGGGCTTCCTGCCTCCGGTGTGGCTCGCGGCAGTCGGTGCATTGAGCGTGTCCAAGATCCTCGACAACATGGAGATCGGCCACAACGTCATGCACGGTCAGTACGACTGGATGCGTGAACCAGGGCTCAATTCCGAAGTCTTCGAATGGGATACGGTGTGCCCGGCCGACCAGTGGCGTCACTCGCACAACTACATGCATCACACGTACACCAATATTCTCGGCAAAGACCGCGACATCGGATACGGCATCCTGCGTATCGACGACGCGCAGAAGTGGAACCCCTATTACCTCGGTAATCCGGTCTGGGCCTTCGCCTTGATGGTGCTCTTCGAGTGGGGCGTGATGATGCACGATCTCGAGATCGAGAACGTCATTCAGGGCAAGCGCAAGTGGCACGACGTCAAGCCGCTCCTGAAGGGCTGGTGGAACAAGGCGGGCAAGCAGGTCCTCAAGGACTACGTCATCTTCCCGGTTCTCACGGGGCCGCTGTTCGTGACCACTCTCGCGGGGAATGTCACCGCCAACCTGGTCCGGAACGTGTGGACGTACTCGATCATCTTCTGTGGCCATTTCCCCACCGGTGTCCAGAGTTTCACCGAGGACGAGACGGCCGACGAGACTCGCGGGCAGTGGTACGTGCGTCAGATGCTCGGCAGCGCCAACATCGAGGGAAGCCCGCTCTTCCACATCATGTCCGGCAACCTCTCGCACCAGATCGAGCACCACCTGTTCCCGGACCTGCCTGCGCATCGTTATCCGGAACTCGCTCCCCAGGTGAAAGAATTGTGCGGGAAGTACGGTTTGCCGTACAACACCGGTGGGTTCTTCAAGCAGATCGGTTCGGTATGGGGCAAGATCTTCAAGCTCGCTCTTCCGCCCGGTTTGGTCAAGTCGACGACCCCTCCCGGTGTTATCGTCGAGCGCCAGCGAACTGCAGCCTGAGAGGCACACACTGATGGTCGGGAAATTCGAACGCCGCAAGGACACGGTCCAGGAACTGACCGAAAGTGCAGCCAACCACGTGGGCTCGATCGCGATGATCATCGCCGGGGCCGTTCGAGACGTGACGCGCGAGATCGGCGACTGGGTGTCCGACGGAATCGAGATGCGTGAAGCAGCGAAAAAGGCTGCAGCTGACGATCGTTCGGAGTCCGTGACCATCGAGCACGACGACAGCGATCCACCTGAAGACTGGCGTTGATCCACCGCGGCGGACGGCCTGATCGCGCAACCGCGAGCCGTCTCGCCTGAACGACCGCGTTGCCCTCCGTCACAGATGACGGAGGGCAACGCGGGTTTCGTGGACTGCCTCGGCGGCCGAAGACGCGGATCGAACGCCGATCACAAGTGAGGTCCTAAGCAGCGCTGCCGAGGCTCGCCGAGTCGAAGCTGCCGAGCCCGGTGCTACCGAGACCGCTGCTACCGACTCCGCCCAGTGCGAGTGCATTGCTGCTGCCCGCGCTCAGTAGCTGGACGATGATGTTGATGACGATGGGGTCGCCGGTGAGCGGAATTGTAGGCACAGGGGGACCTGCTTTCTGTTTCGAGATGTGGTGAGAAGGTGAGCGGCGACGGGATCGTCGACGTGGTCAGGCGGGCTGTTTCAGCCACTTCCGGTGCTGCCGAGCGACACGATGGAGCCGTTGCCGAAGCCGAGTGCTCGGGAGAGTGAGCCGAAGTCGATGACCAGGCTGCCCAGGGTGTGCTGGTTTATCACGGTGGTTCCTGTCTGTGCCGCGACTGTGTGATGCGAGCGGGTAAGTCGATCAGGGAGCAGGCGTCGTGGGAGTTTCGCCGCCGCCGCCAATCGGAGAGTTGTCGGTGTAGAGGAAACTGCTGCCGGCGTTGAACATCTGTAGGACGGTGTTCAAAACGACGGCCAAAGCGCCTGTGGTTGGTGCGGCGATCATGTGCTTGCTCCTGGTTTCAGCGGTGGCGACGTGGTGGTCACCGTGGTCACCGCCATCACAGTGTCAGGCGGCTTGGAGCGGGCCCTGTGCGAGAGATTCTCTCGCACAGGGCCCGAGATTCGTCCTAGGAGACGCCGCCGCCATCCGTCGAGCCCGTGCCGGTGCTGCCCGCGTTGAAGAGCTGCAGGATGGTGTCGAAGAAGGCACCGAGGAGAGCGTTATCCTGGCCGTTGATCATGTGTTTCCCCTTAATTGTTACTGGTTTGCGCGGTGATTCGCACCACACTTTTATAGCCCGGTTCGGAGCGGAAAAGTGGGGTCCAGGCGCCACACGTGGACAGCTAATAGCGAGGATGTGAGTGTTCACATTTTCGCTGGACGATTGTCCACATCAGTGCTTGCGAAGGTCAGCGAGATCATGGCAGCGCGCAGTTTGAGCAGTTCAGAGGGCAGGGCCGGATCCAATCCGGTCAGGGTTGCGATGCGCTTGATTCGATTGTCGACGGTGTTGGTGTGCAGGCCGAGCGCCGACGCGGTGCGCTGACGATGCTGGCCGTTGGCGAGATGTATGGACAATGTCTGCAGCAGTTCCGGATTGCCGTCGAGTGGCTTGAGAAGATTGATCAAGCTGTCGCGGCCTGCGCCACCCCGAGTGAGTTGATACTCGAGCGCGAGGTCTTCCATTCGGTAGGACCGCGCCGGCAGTCTCAGGCGCCGCACGAGTTGCGCCAATTCGTGAGTGGTTGCTTGGGCGGCGGCGATATCTCGTACCGCTGCGTTCTCGGCGATTGCTGTGATCTCCACCCCGACCGTCGCGCGTGCGCGTTGGATGACCTCGCACACTGTTCCCCAGTCGGGCGTGCCCTCGATCAGCACCAGACCACGTTGCGGTGCAGGAGCTTCGAGCAGTGCCGACCCGAAGTGGGCCGCGATTTTCGATTGAGCGACGGAGAGGTCACGGTAGGCCTGTATGCGCTGGTGGTTGCCGTTGCGTGCTCCCGGGCGGATGGGCGGCAGGTTCACCAGGAGCCGCAGGACGAGATAGCGGGGTGCGAGTTCAACGCCCATCTGCAACGCAAGCTGGGTGGGATCGTCGCCGTCCAGCATGGCCTTCACGAGGGCGCCGGCGGAGTACTCCCCGAGTTGGGAACCGGCTGGAAGAGCCGAGAGATAGCTGATCGAGATGAACGAGTGAAGCCGCTGCGCAAGTGCGAACAAGAACTCGTTGAGATCCCCGAGATTGGCGGAGTCCTCGGCGTCGGCCCGGCTGAGGATGAGGGTGCGAAAAGTGCTGATGCCCTCGTTGGTCAAGTTGAGGATCGCGCTGAGTGGCACGCCTTTCAATGCTTGTTGGACGGTCATCGTGTGAATGCCGTCCAACTCTTGGTCGGTGGGAAGTTTGCGGTGATCCAATAGCTGGATCCCCACTTGGAGCCCCTGCACGATCACCGCAATCAGTTCCCGACGTACTGCCTCCGTTTGGAGGGAAGTCAACGTCGGGTTGGCACGGGACAGGTGATCTACGAGATCGCTTGCCAGTGGGATGACGTCGTTGACCGCTGTGGAGGCGGGCTTGCCTCCCAACATGAGCGGTCCCGGGTTGTTCAGCAGCGCTGGGGACATGGGTGGCCTCCTCTAGACAGGTGCGTCGCCTGGCACAGGCACCCGGAGGCTCGGCGCGTTACGAAGCGGGGTACACGCTGAGGCCTTGTTCGGGGGCATACTCGCCGCTGAAATTTGCGGATCGAATTGCGCCAGGCGTTGTGATTTCTACCACATGAACGATCGTCCAACTGTGAAATGGACAAATGTGAAGATAAGTCCATATGCCCCACGCGCTGGGGACCTAAACAATCGTCCACTTACGGTGTTTTTCGACGTCAGAGCGGAAAACGGTTTCGGAGGACACCACGAGTTCCGTCTGGGATCATTGCCGCGCCTACGGTGCTCGTCGCGGGCGATTTGCTCGGAGCAAGCTCGAGGGCCCTGGGTCCTCGCGGACCCAGGGCCCTCGAGGCCTAGGTATTGATTCGACCAGTCCGATGTACGGGAACCGGTTCAGGGTGAAATCACCCTTTTTGTACTGCTGTCTGTGGTGCGGAAATCTCTAGATGACGCCCAGTGAAATCATGGCGTCGGCCACCTTCACGAAGCCGGCAATGTTCGCGCCGTGCACGTAGTCGCCGGGCTTTCCGTACTCGGCAGCGGTGTTGATGGTGCGCTTGTGGATGCCGCGCATGATTCCGGCGAGACGCTCGTCGGTGTACTCGAAGCTCCAGGAATCACGCGAAGCATTCTGCTGCATTTCGAGAGCGGAGGTTGCAACGCCACCGGCGTTGGCCGCCTTGCCGGGTGCGAAGGCTACGTTCGCGTCACGGAAGAGCTGGATGCCACCGGGGGTGGTGGGCATGTTCGCGCCTTCGGCAACGGCCTGAACGCCGTTGGTGATCAAGGTCTTTGCGGCATCTTCGTCGAGCTCGTTCTGAGTCGCGCAGGGGAGTGCGACGTCGCACGGCACGTCCCAGATGGAACCGTCGGCGATGAACTCGGCATGCGGAACTGCGTCGGCGTACTCGCTGATGCGGCCGCGGCGAACTTCCTTGATCTCCTTGAGGAGGTCGAGATCGATGCCCTTCTTGTCCACGATGTATCCCGAGGAATCCGAGCAGGCGATCGCGACGCCGCCGAGCTGGTGGATCTTCTGGATTGCGTAGATGGCGACATTGCCGGATCCGGAGATCACGACGTTCTTGCCTTCGAGGCCTTCACCCTTTGCCTTGAGCATTTCGGCGACGAAGTACGCGACGCCGTAGCCGGTGGCCTCGGTGCGAACCTGCGATCCGCCCCAGGTGATGCCCTTGCCGGTGAGGACGCCCGACTCGTACGTGTTGGTCAGCCGCTTGTACTGACCGAACAGGTAGCCGATCTCGCGACCGCCGACGCCGATGTCGCCGGCCGGAACGTCGGTGTATTCACCGATGTGACGCTGCAGTTCGGTCATGAAGGACTGACAGAAGCGCATGACCTCTGCGTCGGAGCGGCCCTTGGGATCGAAGTCCGAGCCACCCTTGCCGCCGCCGATGGGCAGGCCGGTGAGTGAGTTCTTGAAGATCTGCTCGAAGCCGAGGAACTTCACGATGCCCAGGTTGACGCTGGGGTGGAAGCGCAGGCCGCCCTTGTAGGGGCCGAGTGCACTGTTGTACTGCACGCGGAAGCCGCGGTTGACGTGAACGTTGCCCTGGTCGTCGGTCCACGGCACGCGGAAGATGATCTGGCGTTCCGGCTCGCAGAGCCGCTCGATGAGTCCGGCGTCGGCGTAGCGGGGGTGGCGTTCGAGCACTACGTGAAGAGACTCGAAGACCTCTGCGGCGGCCTGATGGAACTCGGGCTCTCCTGCATTGCGAACCAAAACCTGATCGTAAATCTGCGCTACGCGGTCACGTACGGACACCGCTCACCTACCTCGTTGTGAGAACTCTTTTACATTTCCGTTACATACTAGGCGCCTTTATTGCTGTATCGGACAACTGTCCTGTGAAGGTGAAATCGGACACAGCTGTCACTTGTGTCAGTTGAACGGGCGATTTATAACAATTTGCTCAGCTTTCACTCTCTTAACACAGTCCAAATGGTTTGCTTCTGCGGTCGGGGATCACTGTGCCTGTGGTCCGAACGAGTCGAAATGATCAGAGGGGCTGCACGTGCGTAATAAACACTCCATGTCGGCGATGTTGTCGATAGGCGTCGTCACGATTGCCGCGACGATTGCCGCAGCACCGTCTGCGTCGGCGATCGGTGGACCGTGCGGTTCGGGAGGAAGTGGTTCCGCCGGATCGATGACGGGTTCGCTCGGCTCGCTGACCGGATCGCTCGGCAGTGGATCCGCCGGTACCGGCTCCCTCGCCAACGCGCTGCCTTGGATCACCGGCGCCCCCAACGGTGCTCTGCCGGTGCTGACCGGCCGGACCAAGGCGATCGAAATGGTCACTGGCCCAGGCAGTCCCAACAACACCATCGAGCGGTTCAACGTGTCGGGTACCGACCTCGGAATCATGTGGGACAACGGTCTTTCGGGGCCGGATCACGACGTGCTGATGGCATTCGGCGACACGGTGGGCGACTGCGACACCCCGGGTGACGACTGGCGCAGCAACGTATTGTTCCGCAGCAACGACACCGCCATTGCCGACGGGATGAAGATCGACAGTTCTCCTTTGGACGGCCCCAATCATTCCAAGGAGATCATTCCGGGATTCGGCATTCCGGGTGAGTTCACCACCATCCCGACCGCTGGAATCTCTTACGGTGGTGTGCAGTACATCAGATTCATGTCCGTTCGGTCGTGGGACGAACCTGGAGCCTGGACCACCAACTACTCGGCTCTGGCTTTCTCCACGGACAACGGTGAGAACTGGGAACTCGATCCGGCGACAGTTCGCGCCAATACCGAAGGACTTGGCATTCCGGGGATTCCGGCAGTATCGCCGATCAATTCCAACTTCCAGCAGAGCGCCTTCCTCGACGGTCGGGACGGCTACATTTACGAATACGGAACTCCCTCAGGTCGTTTCGGTAAGGCGATCCTGGCGCGAGTGGCCGGCGCCGACATCAGAAATCTCGGCGCCTACGAATACTGGGACGGCTCCGGTTGGAGTCCGCGAGATACCGATGCCGTTCAGGTCATCAAGGCACCGGTCAGTGAACTCGCAGTGCAGTGGAACGACTACCTGAACAAGTACGTTGCCATGTACACCAGTGCCGAGGGCAACCTGGTGATCCGTCAGGCCGGCCAACCGCAAGGCCCGTGGAGTGGTACGCAGACCCTGTTGAGTGGAATCACGTTGCCCGCGTTGTACGGCGGATTCATGCACCCGTGGGCGAGCGGACAGTTCCTCGAATTCGTCGCCACCACGTGGGACCGTTACAACGTCATCTACATGCGGACCGATTTGAACGGACTCCAGATGGCGTCGTCGGATTCGCGCGATCGTCCTGACCCCGCGACCACCGGTGAGGCTCGCGTACTCGAAGTCACGATGCCGGAAGACCGCTAGCCGAGCAAGATTCGACAACTATGGCCTGCAACTCGATCGAGTTGCAGGCCATAGTTCTGTGGGTAGTGATATTCGGGTGATACTCAGAGAATGAAGAGCATTTCCTGATACGTCGGGAGTGGCCAGTGATCGTCGGCGACGATGGTTTCGAGGAAGTCGGCCGCTGCACGTACCTCTGCCATGGCGGGCAGGAGTGCGTCCTGTGCGTGCTTGGCCTGATCGAATGGCGACTCGCCGGCGTCGGTGTCGATTGCTGCGCGCAGGGCCGCGAGCGCTGTGCGCAGAGCCGCAACGGGCGCCGACACTTCTTCGAGCGGTGCTGAATCCGGTTCGAGGCCGGCAGACTTCAGTGCGACGAAGTTCTGCGCAACTTCCGTCTGGTGGCGCACTGCAGCCGGAAGAATCAGCGTCGTACCGATTTCGGCGGCCAGGCGTGCCTCGACGCCGATGCTCAGTGCGTACTGTTCGAGTCCGACCTCGTAGCGGCTGTGCATCTCCCGGTGGTTGAAGACCTTGTACTTCTCGAAGAGTTCCATCGAGGATTCGGTGATCAGTTCAGGAAGGGCGTCCAGCGTCGTGCGAAGGTTCGGCAGGCCGCGAGACTCGGCCTCGATCTGCCAGTTCTCCGAGTAACCGTCGCCGTTGAAGACAACCGCACCGTGGTTGGTGATGATCTCGGTGAGCAGATTCTGGACGGCGGTGTCGAAATCGGCGCCGTCGGCGACCGCGGCCTCAAGTTCGGTGGCCATGTAGTCCAAGGCCTCGGCCATGATCGTGTTGATGGTGACCATCGGGCCGTTGACTGTTTGCAGCGATCCTGGCGCGCGGAACTCGAAACGGTTGCCGGTGAAGGCAAATGGGCTCGTACGGTTGCGATCGCCCGGGTCGGTCGGTAGGACGGGAAGGGTATCGGCGCCGATCATCATGGTGCCCTTGTCCTTCGACGATGTCGCGGCGCCCTTGGCGATCTGCTCGAAGACGTCGGCCAGTTGATCGCCGAGGAAGATCGAAATGATGGCCGGGGGAGCCTCGTTGGCGCCGAGGCGGTGATCGTTGGTTGCCGATGCGACCGACGCGCGCAGGAGGCCCGCGTATTTGTGGACGGCCCGGATGACTGCGGCGCAGAATACGAGGAACTGGGCATTGTCATGCGGATTGTCGCCGGGGACAAGCAAACTGCCGAGTTCGGAGTTGCCCAGCGAGAAGTTGACGTGCTTGCCGGAGCCGTTGACACCGTCGAACGGCTTCTCGTGGAACAGACATTCCATGCCGTGCTTCTTGGCGATTGTCTTGAAAGTGGTCATCAGCAACTGCTGGTGGTCCGCGGCGATGTTGCCTCGCTCGAACATCGGGGCGATTTCGAACTGGCCGGGCGCAACCTCGTTGTGCCGCGTCTTGGCGGGGATACCGAGTTTGAAAAGTTCCCGCTCGGTGTCCATCATGAATCCGAGCACACGTTCCGGGATCGCCCCGAAGTAGTGGTCGTCGAACTCCTGGCCCTTGGGCGGCTTTGCGCCGAAGAGTGTTCGGCCGGCGTTGAGGAGGTCGGGGCGGGCGAGGAAGAAGTGTCGATCGATCAGGAAGTACTCCTGCTCGGGTCCGCAGAACGACACGATGTGCTCGGGATCGGTATGGCCGAACAACTTAAGGATTCGTTCGGCGTGGAAACCCATTGCCTGTTGTGAACGCAGCAGGGGAGTCTTGTGGTCGAGCGCTTCGCCGGTCATCGAAACGAACACGGTCGGGATACACAGTGTGTTGCCGTTGGGGTTTTCGAGAACGTAGGCCGGGCTCGTGACATCCCAGCCGGTGTATCCGCGAGCCTCGAACGTGTTGCGCAGCCCGCCGTTCGGGAAACTCGACGCGTCGGGTTCACCTTGGATCAAGGTCTTGCCGGCGAACTCCGCCAGTGCACTGCCGTCGCCGACCGGCTCGAGGAAGCTGTCGTGCTTCTCGGCGGTCAACCCGGTAAGCGGATAGAAGACGTGGGCGTAGTGGGTTGCGCCTTTCTCCAACGCCCAGTCCTTCATCGCGGATGCGACCGCGTCGGCGACCATGGGATCGAGCGGTTTGCCTTGCTCGATCGTCGCCATCACCGATTTGTAGACAAGCTTGGGCAGTCGCTTCTGCATGACCACCTTGTTGAAGACGTTGGCTCCGAACACCTCTCCGGGTGTCTCGTCGGTCGTGAAACTGACCACCGGAGGTGTGTAGGCCTCGACGTCCTTGATCGCTTGCAAGCGAACTGCATTTCCACTCATGTGCTTACCCCTCGCCCGGGCCCAGGGCTGCGCTGCTGATTGCGAGCCCGACTTCGGCAAACCCTACGAACCTCCGGTATCGGGGGTGTTTCGTAGATATTGCGCCTGTCCGCAAACTTCGAGTCACAACGGAAATGTCGACCTGTCGGAGGTCTACGGCAGACTTCGAGCGGAGGGGTCAACACGGGTCAGACGAATCGGAGAGTCTTTGTGATCAGGGTTTTGGTGCCAACCACAGTGGAGCAGGGCGATCTCGCGGAAGTGCTTCGGTTGTACGACGAACTTGTCACCGAGACCCGAAAAGAGGACGGCTGCATCAACTACGAGTTACTGCAGCGCACCGACAATCCCTGCGAGCTCGTGTTGGTGGAGGAATGGGAATCTCAGGAGCACCTCGACGCCCACACCCATACCGAGCACTTCGTCAGGTTGGTTGAGGCGCTGGCCAAGCTCGAGACGGCAGCGCCGGCGCAGATCTTCACGAAGGTTCTGTAGCGGCGGAGTCAGGTCTCAGTGCTCGCTCAGGCGTCGAACGAACATTCCGGAGAGCCTCGAGTGTCAACTAGGCGACCCGCTCCGACACACGCGGAAACTGGTTTGCATCGACACGCCAGAATCATCGTAGATCCGTCGAGTCCGATGTAGGACAGCACCTTCGGGCTCCAGCCGGGCCTCGTGCCGGTGTCGGCCGACCTGCACGGGCGCTCTATACGGTGACGTCGGAGTAGGGCATATGCTCTGACACCCAAGGAAATACGAATTCCATGAGTAGCAGCACCACCGCGACCACGAGAACGATCGCCAGCAGGGCCTTCACTGGTCGGGGGCCGGGGAGCGCTCCCCAGAGGTATCCGTACATTCATTGCTCCTGGAATGCCGCGGGAATGGTGCCCGAAGTCTTCGAGATTGTTTCGACGAGAACCGCGTGGACGATCAAGCGTTCGCTGTTCGAGTAGAGCGGATGGCACGTGGTCAGTGTCAACATACTTTCCAGCGTGGCGTCGGGCTCGGCCCAAGGGCTTCCGGGCAGCGGGTTGACGACCGCAACATCCCCGGGCACGGTGATGCGCCGCCCGAGGAGATGGACGTAGTCGCCTTCGGAAACACGATCGGCTTGCTCGGGATTCAAGCAGGCTTTCGCCGCAGCGCGACGTTCGGGCGAGGCCTGGTCGAGTGGGAGCAACCGGTACGTCATCCATTGGAACTCGGTCTCCACGACGACGGCATCGCATGCATCGAGTCGATCCAGGTGTTGGAAGACTGCGCCGGAACCATTGCGGTGCCCGGCGAGCGCGAAGTTTCCGGCTTCGCCGGGCATCTGCGAGTCCGGGTAGTGGCCGGGGCCGGCCCGCAGGTCCTCGTTGCGTGTGCCCTCGACGATTGCGTACGCGGCGCCGAGTGTGGGGAAATGCACGCGCGCGAATCCCTCGCCGAGCACAGGGATCAGCGGGGACACCGGCTGACCATCGATCGCTCCTGAGGATTCGGGGACTTCGGCCCAGGATTCCTCCAGACTGTTGTTGAGCTCGTCCTGCAGCCGCCCTGAGACGATATTGGTCCAGAACGCCTCATAGATGACGAACAGCAGGATGACGACCCCGGCCGTGAGGAGCAGTTCGCCGATTACCTGGCCTGCGCCCGGCCGCCGACGCCCTGGAACTTCGGTATCGCTCACGGACCGGGGTCTCCTCTTCACAGATCTACAGAGCTAGCTGATGTGTCGAATTGGTGCCGCATCGAACTAGCTGCCCGCGTCGATCGTGGCGCTTCCGGTACCGCCGAGGAGATCGTAAAGGAGTACGGACAGGCGACCGAGGCCGTCGATCGCGGCAGAACCAGTGGTCTCGATGCCTTCGATGACGATCGGGAACGGGAGGAATGACATGGTGTTTCTCCTTCGAGGGGTGGGCCACGGGGGCGGCCGCGAGATAAATACGTCGTGACGGTGAAACAGGGCGGGTGCGACCAGGCGTATGTCGCACCCGCCCTGTTTCGGTATTCCTGGTTGGGAGTTACTCCTGGCCGGGTGCACGCTTGCGGTTACGCAGGGTGAGCCATGCTCCACCGCCGATCAGTGCCAGCGCCAGACCGGCGAGCCAGATGACGTTCGCGCCGGTTACCGGCAGGGACGATGACTGGTCCGGTTTGGCCTGAGCAGGATTTCCCGGAGCAGGTGTGCCCGGAGCACCGTTGTGTCCACCACCGTTGTTGCCGGGAGCGTTGTTGCCGGGAGTCGACACGTCAGTGCCTGGTCCTCCGGGTACTTCAGAGCCCGGCCATGTCGGGATTTCCCACGGCGGCAGCGGGATCGGGATCGGGATGATGATCAGCCCATTGCTGCTGGTTTTGTTCTCGAGTCCCAGGACCACCGACTTGTTTGCTTCGCCGGTGAGCTTGACGGAAGTTGCGGTCGGTTCGCCGTCGATCTTCGAGACATCCGCCTTGCCTTCCTTGACGCCCCAGATCACTTCACCCCACTTGACGTTGGTGACGTCGGTGTGAGCACCGGTTTCTGTGAAAGTGATGTCGGTGTTCAGCGGGAACTGGACCCGGCCGTCGATGACGGCTGCGTCGCACTGGGCGGTCGGAGTGACCGAAGCGCCCGGCTTGACATCGAGAACACAAGACCGCGCCTCATTGTCGATGTCCGTCCACGTAGCCGTGACCTGGAAGATCGTGGATCCGTCCTTGGCCACCTGGCTGCCCTTGGGGCCGGTCACGATCTTGTCGATATCCACCTCGGTGGTCGGGATCGGGCGGTTGTGGATCTCCACCACAGCCTTCTCACCGGCCACCGCCTTGACGGTGTCGCGGTAATCGGCGTCACCGGCATCCGCGGAGACGTAGTAGTACGGCCGCGCCCAGTCGATACCGGCCAGTGGCTTGGGGTCGACCTCGGAGAAGGTGATCACGGTGTTCCGCGGCACAACCTCGTCGGACGTCCAGCTCCAGTCGTTTCCGGCATCGAGGGTGATGGTCTGGCCCACTGCCGGGAAATCAGTTCCAGCGGGGAGTGCCGGATCGATTCCGTCGATGCGGACCTCGAACGTCGCGCTGTCAGGCAGGTCGGCCTCGGGTGCGCGGACGGGGTTGCCGTCAGCGTCGAGGATGAACTTCGTGAATTCGACCAATCCGAATTTCCACAGCGCCTCGTTCGACAGCGTGATCAGTCGACCGTCGGTCGGGTCGTCGGAGACTATGCCCGTCGCGGTGCCGTCGAGGTTCGAGTGCAGCCACGATTCGCCTTCCGGGCTGGTGCCCCAGGAGATCGTGCCCCACTCGACTCCGTCGACATCGGGACGGCCGGTCTCGGTGAAGGTCACCTCGGTGCCGACAGGGAGGTCGACGCCGAGCGGTGTGGTCTGTCCCTGCTTGACGCTCAGCACCTGGGTGCGGTACTCCACACCGTCGCGCCAACGCGCTTCGACCGTGAACTCCACGTCGTCGCCGACGGCCTCGGCGGCCTCACCGCCGACCTGCTTTGCGATGCGCAGAGTGCCGTCGTTGACGTCGACGAAGTTCGACACCTCGATCTTGCGCAGATCCTTGCCGATGGTCACCACGGCTGCGTTGTCCGGACTGATCCTGACATTCCCGGAGTATGCGGGCACGCCATAAGCGAGACCGTCACCGTTTGCCGGAACCAGCTCTGTCAGTGTGACTTCGGTGCCGCCCGGCAGGTTCTCGCCGAACGAAACCGCCGTGCCGTCGGACGGAAGAGACAGCGTCTTGCTCTGCGGGTTGTCGTCCGTGTCGAGCCAGGTGGCAATCACGTCGAAGCTGGCCGGTACGGCCTTGTCGAACGCCTTCGGGCCCGTGAGCTTCTTGCTCACTTCGAAGGTGCCTTGCGTGATCGTGGCCTCGTTGGTGACGGAGACCGTGTTCGCCGACGCATCGGTGCCGATGGTGAGCATTTTCGGGCTGATCACCGGCAGCGACCACGTCACGAGGTCGGTGTTCATCGGTTGGACCTCGGTGAAGGTGACTTTCGCTCCGATGGGCAATTTGCCCAGGTCGTAGTGCTGGCCGTCCTTCAGAGTGAATTGACGCAACTCGTTGCCGGCGGCGTCGTCACCGAAGGCGATCTCTGCGTTGACAACGAAAGCCTCGAGTCCCGTGCGCGCTCCGTCACCGATGACGGACTTGGTGATCCGCGCCGATCCCAGACTCGCTTTGTTGAGCAGTGTGACACCGACATTGCTTTTAGGCGTGATGGTCACCAGTGCCTCGGTGCGGTCCCCGTTGAGCGTCACACCCTCCGACGGGCGGAACGTCCCTCTCTCGAAGTACACGCCGTCAACGGTTGGGAGGTTGATCTCGGACAGTCGGATCTGCCAGCCGGTTCCGCGGGGGTTGATCCCACTGACCGGTGTCCCGTCAGCCTTCACCTTGATCTCGTAGGAGCTCACCGGGGCGTCGGTCGCTGGATCTTGCCCGGGGGCGAACTCCTCGACTTTCACAGTGAACTCGGTGTCCTCCGGGAATTTCTCGGAGAAGGGAGCGATCTCCTTCAGCAGCGAGAACGAGCCCCGCGACACACCTTGACCTGTGCCGCCGCCGCCCCATTCCTGCTTGACGCTCTTCGACAGCGTCTGCTTGCCGGCATAGGTGAGGGTGTTGGAGTATTCCGTGTCGCGCTGGTCCAGTCCGCCGCTGCTGGTGCACAGGGTGTAGCTGACGAGGTACTTCGTCTGACGGCTGTAACCGTCCGCGTCCCGAGGGAGGGTGAGATCGAAACCGCCGTCGGCGCGCGCCACCGAGGTGGCGTCGGTTATATCGCGTTTCTTGTTGCCGTCGAAGAAGTCTTGCGCGACGACCTTGAGATTGAGGTTGCTCTTGAGATCGCCGCCGATTTCACACACCGTCATGTTCGGTGAGAACCTGTCGTTGATGACCGCCGGTTCCGTAAGGCCCTCGAGATCGTGTCCTGAGATTTCCACGGTCCAATTGAGGGTGGTGCCTGCCGGCTGCTCCACACCGCCGACAGGCTGCGACGTGGTGTTGATCGCGCCGTTCTTGCCGCTCGTGAACCCAGGCCCCTCAGTCTTTCCCGTGATCGACGTCTTGTTGACGACCGCCGAGTTGGTGAGATGGTCCTCGGAGTCCGGCACCTCTGTGGTGGTCAGGCAGGTCCGGTACGTGAGATAGTAATACTGCTCTTCGTTAAACGTGGCCGGGTTATCCACAGTGATCGCCGCGGTGAAGGTACTCGCGCCGGCTACTGCGCCGATGGGAGCAATGGTGAATCCTGCGGCAGGAGTGCGGTAGTTGGGTTCGTTCTCCCGCCCTGGGAGGTAGTCAGACTTCTCGATGACTACCTGCACGCCCGAGGCACAGACCGCATGGGGGCCGCCGAAGGTGTCGGTGATGTCGATCTTGTGGTTGTTGGCGGCAATGTCGGTGCCCGGGACCACAATCGTCCAGACGGCTTCCATATTGCGCTTGCCGCCGTCGAGGTAGCCACCCTTCCAAGGCTCGGTCTGCGGCGCATAGTCCTGTCCCACGCCATCCGAAGCGACCGTGTTGTCACCGATCGTCACGGAGTTGGTGTACTGAGTCCCCTTGAGATCCACCACGCCGCTGGTCGTGCATGAGGTGTACTCGATGCGGTAGAGCTTGTTGCCCTCGAAGGGCGCGCCGTTGTTGATCTTGATGGTGACCTGATCACCCGCGTCGGGTTGGGTGACGGTGACGCCGCCGGGGGTCTCTTTGAGATCGCCCGGGCGACCGGACCACAGCTTCGCGTTGAGCAGGCTGCCCGCACACACCTTCATGTTGTCGGAGAGCTCGTCGCTCAGGGTCACCGAACCGGTGTTGCCTGCGTCCAACTTGGCCAGATCGGCGCCGGGGATGTCGATGGTCCACCGCACTGACTGCTTGTTGTCCTGGAGTTTGCCGGACTTCGTCGACTCGCCGATTACGCGGCCGTCGGTGATGCCGCCCGTGCCGGGCAGTTCGACCGGCGTGACCTTGTTGTTGATCGTGAAATCCACAGTCTCTGACGTGGTGTACTCGACTGCCTTCGTGTAGACGAAGAAATCGCCCTTCACCTCGTCTGGGCGATCCGCCACGGCATCGGAGAGAACACACGTCATCAGATTGGTGGAAGCAACCAGATCGCATGTGCCCCAAACCGTCCCGTCGTCGCCCGCGAGCGCGATCGTCGGGTTGGACTGGAGCTTCAACTCGTCAGGGAATCCGATGGTGAACTGGTCGCCCGGTTGCGGGCTCGCGCTTGACGCGTCCCAGGTGCCCTTCACCGTGACGGAGTCCCCGACCGTTATCTGCTGGTCGTTCTTTCCCTCGACCTGGACGTTGGTGATATTCACATCGATGCCGGGATTGACTCCGCGTGCGGCCAGTCGCTGCGCCGCCACAGAAGTCGTAGACGGGGGCGCTGTGGTTGTGATCGGCGGTTTCGCAGAAGTGGGTGACTCCGACGTGGAAGTAGGCGGCGCCGTCGTTTTCAGTGGCGCCTCCGTCGTAGTCGCGGGCGGCTTCGTTGTGGTCGGAACTGTGGTGGTCGGACCTGTGGTGGTCGAGGTCCCGATGTCATCTGCTGAGGCAACTTGGACGAATGAGAACGACGATACGACCAGCGCCAGGACCGCAACGATCATCCCCAAAGCTGCCCACCGAGACACCACCCCCTCCCCGGCACGGCGTGGGAAGACACGGTTACGCATGACGAACACCTTTCGTTCAGAACACATGATTTGGGCCCCGTTTCCGGGGCCGTCGAATAGCGAAACGGGACCTTTGAGCAGCTCTGGAGCCTGGATGCGAGCGTTGGTGATTCTCAGGCGTCCTATTGCGGAGCCGAACAGTTGGTAATCGGACCTGGTTGGCGCCAGCGCAGACCGACGGCCGGCTCTGGGTAGGCCAGGAAATTCCAAGAAAGATCGATCGCCGGTGTTACCTAACGCGACGACCTACGAGGTACTAAAGGCTGCGGCCGAGGATCTTTCCTGCGCGATTCATTGCAGTTCGGGCATGAGTACTATCCCGGATAGCAATAGCAACAGTGCGATGGCTCCGAGGGGGAGTCTTCGTGCTGCGTGCTTCGCTGCCGTGACGGTTTTCATGAAATTCCTTTCTTTGGCACAACGTAAGGAAATGTGCGCGGGGCCGTTCGCGAGAAGATGCAAATTCCGCGCAAACAACGCAGAAGGCGCAAACCGGGCGATGCGCAATCAGGAATCTAACACGAGCAAATCGCATAGCTGGACACGCCATGGACGTGCGTCCATGCAAGAAAAACTGCGCTTAACTGGCCATATCTATCTTCCGTTGATTTTTTCCAAGTTAACTGGCTGGTTCATCACAATTCGATCTCGACCATCAGTTGTATACCTGCCCTGGCTCCTGTCGACAATCGGTGAGCGGCCGAGCCGAGTCCGCGCTGCTGTACCGAATGGGCCTTTATGCAGTTCACCGCCCCTTATTTGCTGTCGGAACGACAAGGCGTGGAGCGAATTATCTGTGCACACACGCTCGACATAAATGCAAATCATTTTTCTGTGCATAGGAGGAGGGTGAATTAGGGGGTGAATTCAGTCGCGCGTCATCGAAACCCCTGTTCTGAAAGGATCCAGAGATAGGGGTCACATTAGATTCGTTTTTCTTAGCAGATTAGATTTCGGCCTGAGTTAACCGTCGCTAATGCTTCGGGGGCCGACATGGCATTTCGAGACGAAGAATCGCCCAGCTTTTCGTAGAAAGCCTTCGGTACGGTTACGTCAGTCCAGCTGATCACGCGCCGCAGCGACTTTTGGCGACGCTCTTGTGCGCACGGATGAGGCACAGCCTGGAATGTGAGTGGATCTCGGAAAATGCCATGTCGGAGGCTTCTTCGAAGATCTCGAGACCTCGCAAGTTCAGGTCGTTCTCGCGCATCTCGGCACGATGAAATGGCTGACTTTTCAAGCGCTTTCGATGCCCGGAGTCAAATGGTGACGGTCGTTGCGTAGTCGCTGACGGCGGATGCGGCCGGTTCGATCGGTGCGCAGTCGCCACATCCGAGCAACCGTACCGAGTGGCCGCGAGGTCCCACAGACGGTACTTTTCGCAGCTCTCTGGACACTTCGCGAAATCGGACCTTCGAATCAAGTTCTCGCGCAACCATTCTGACGCAGCTTGTGTCAATGGCGCTACACCCACGGCTGCCCGCAAGGTTTGACTGCCCCGGTTGCTGTTACGCCCTGGGATCCGGAGCCCAGAGATTCTGTGACACTCGCGGGCCGCTCCGCACAGTGTGTTGCATGCGACTCAGCCGCCATTGGTGGACTCTTGCCTACCGACTCGTCGTCGTAGAACTTCGTGAGACGACCTTGTCGCAGGGAAGGGCTACAACGAGTCGCAGGGAAGGGCTACAACGATTGGTCGGGTCCGGTCAACGAGGCGGGACCGGTAGTCGGTTGGTGTGCGCCGGTGAACCGCTCGACGACGGATACAACGACGATCGCGAGTGCCAGGATTCCAACGGTCCGGGCGAGTGACTTCAGGGTCTTCGGAAGCGCCTTCTTCATGCGAGGCAGATTACTGCGGACGGTACGCAATTTGTGGGCTAGGTTTCGGTCCGGATCGGATCGGTCTGAAGAGAGATCGCTTTATCCACGCAGCGTGACTATTCGTGATGCAAATCTTGTGGTGCCCCGGCAGGATTCGAACCTGTTTATGAGGGCGGGGGCCTTGGTCCCGATACCTGCGCATATGCCGTTCTACGTGCACGTTTTCGGTGTGGCCGTAACGGGTAGAAGTGTGCACCGATACTCTTTTGTAGGTATTGCAAGGGAACGATAAGGGAACGCAGGGGCACGCCATGACGGCACGGCAACGTAGGTCATTCGGAACGGTCAAGGAACTGCCCTCGGGGCGGTGGCGTGCGTCGTACATTGCCCCCGCCGACGGTGTGCGGTATGCGGCACCGGTGACGTACCCGTTCAAGTGGGAGGCCGAGGCGTGGGTTGCCGCCGAACGCAAGAAAATCGACCTCGGGACGTGGCGGCCACCGGGGGCGGAGGTCGAACGGGGTCTCACCCTCACCGAGTACGCCGAGAAATGGTTGGCCGAACGCACCCTCAAGCCGCGCACCCGGTCGTTGTACGACGACCTGTTGCGTCTGCATATCGGCCCCGGCCTCGGCGGCCTCGAAATGGGTTCCTTGCGGCCCGCCACCGTCCGCACCTGGCACGCGGGATTGACGACGGGGGACACCCGTAAGGCTCATGCCTACGCCCTATTGCACGCCATTTGCGCCACCGCCGTGCACGACGAGGTGTTGGACGCCAACCCGTGCGTGATCCGCAAGGCCATGGGTGCCGAACGGTCGAGGGCTATCAACCTGTTGACCCCCGCCGAGCTGGCGGCCCTGGCCGACGCGATGCCCGCCCCGCTCTCGTTGTCGGTATTGCTGGCCGGTTGGTGCGGGTTGCGCTCGGGTGAGTTCAAGGAACTACGCCGGGGTGATGTGGAGGCCGACGGGTCGATCATCCGCGTACGCCGCGCCGTGACGTACCGGGACCGTGAGTATCGGGTCGACACACCCAAGACCAAGGCGGGCCGTCGAGACGTGAGCGTGCCACCGCACGTACAGGCGGCGGTGGTTGCCCACCTGGCCACCCACGTAGGCCGTGCCAAGACCGCCCTGTTGTTCCCCTCGAAAGACGGTGACCACATTGGGGATTGGGATTACCGCCGCCCATTCAAGGCGGCGGCCTCGGCTATCGGCAAACCAGAACTCACGGTGCACGACCTACGCCACGTCGGTGCCGTGTTGGCGGCGCAGGTGGGGGCAACCACCGCCGAACTCATGGGACGCCTCGGGCACGCCACGCCGAACATGGCCATGCGATACCAGCATGTAGCGGCGGGCCGTGACGCCGATATTGCGGCCAAGTTGTCGGCAATGGTGACCCCGTAATCGGTGTTACTGCGGTGATACTGGCGCGTTACTTAACCCGTTACTTTCATCATGCGTAATCAACTGCCCCGCAACCACTTTGGTTGTGGGGTTGTTGCGTTCTGTGGGTACGTTCGTGTAGAACTGTTGAGGCAGCGCGGTTGACGCCCCGTGCACATATCGACGAGTCGGGTAACCAGGCCCCCAACCGGTCACGAGTCCATTCCGTCACCTGTTGGAAGTAGAGACCATGGCCCGCAAACTCATTACCATCGCCCAAGCCGCCGACGCCCTCGGTGTCGAGGATTCGACTATCCGTCGTTGGATACGTGACGGCAGGTTGCCCGCGTTCCGTCTGGCCGGTCGTCAGGTGCGTATCGACGTGACCGCAGTCGACGCACTACTCACCCCAATTGGCACGGCGAAATGACCGCCGCCGTTATCGCCTTGTACGGCACCATGTTCGGCTACTTGACCGAACTTGCACGCAATGCCCGCAGAAATCACTAGGACGCCAACCCCGCCATGGCACGCCGCAGCACGCACACCGGCCATTCCTACTGACAGCGAAAAACC
This sequence comes from Rhodococcus sp. IEGM 1306, assembly GCF_036541985.1. Lineage (NCBI taxonomy): Bacteria > Bacillati > Actinomycetota > Actinomycetes > Mycobacteriales > Nocardiaceae > Rhodococcus > Rhodococcus sp. IEGM 1306. Next base: position 183,745 of record NZ_JAZHFF010000008.1, on the reverse strand, counting down.
CCGGCCCGCCAAGCCGAGGTTTTCGCACTGCACAGATCGGACCATTTCATGAACGAGACCAATAGTACCAGTTCAGGGTATGTAACCGTGTTCGAGCCCGGTGACATACCGGCGTCGGCGTGCCCCGATTGCAACGCGTCGTTCGACCTTGTGTCAATGACCGGCAAGCGGGCCGTGGTGCGCGTCGTCCATGCGCCTACGTGCCCGTTCTACGGCGCAGGGTGCAACCGTGCGGCCCGCCGTGCGGCACGCCGGAACGGTGGCACCAAGTGAGGGCCAACGCCGTCGAGGCCGTCCTCGGGGGCCGTGGCATTGGCGACAAGACCGACCTCACCGAGTACGTGCAAGGACTGGCCGCCGCCGGTCTGGCCGTCGTCATGGTCGAACCCATGGGTAAGCCGCCCCTCGACCTACGGTCTGCCGCCGACAAACGCACTGACAACGTGGCCGCACAGGCAACCGCCAAGGCCGCCGGTAACGCCGAGTGGGCACGTGCCAAGCAACCCGCAGGCGTCCACCTGGCCACCACCGACGCCGTACGCCTGGCGAAGTATGTGGCGACCGCCGAGAAACGGTACGGGGCCGGGGCGGTCAACCTCGGCGTCGAGGTTGACCGGTCGAGGTTGGTTGTCATCGACGCCGATACCGCGTTCGCCGTCGATGCATTCCGCAAGGCGTACGCCGACAACGGAGGTGGTGAGATTGCGCCGACGGTGGACTCACCGGGCCGGTTCGATGCCACCGTGGCAGTGCCGTTCGACCCGTGGGTGCACAAGGATGGTGGGCATTTCTGGTTCACCGTTCCCGAGGGCGTCACCGTTCCCGAGAGTGGTTCGTACAGTGTCGACGGGTGGACCGCCTACTACGCTGACCGGCAAATACTGATACCGCCGAGTGTGCGTCCCGAGGGGCCGTACGTCTGGCGTGGCGGTGTTCGTGAGCTACCCGAGTGGTTGTACGCCAAGATCATCGAACGGCCAGAACCACGGGCCTCGGCGGGTGGGGACTCCTCGAACATCGACGTGTGGTCGGCGTCGGTGCCGTGGGCGCAGGTGTTGACCGCCGACGGTTGGTCGGACTCGGGTCGGGTCTCGAACTGTGGTTGCCCCGAGTGGACCGCGCCGGGGCCGCACGACTCTCACAAGTCGGCCACCGCCCACGAGGTCACGTGCACCGAGGGTAGTTACGACGCATCGAACGGTCATGCACCACTACATGTTTGGACGGACAACCCGCCTGAGGGCCTGCGGGGCGGGGGCACCTATTCCCGTATCCAATTCGTCGCCAACCGGCACTACGGCGGTGACCTCGGGGCAGCTGCCACGGCCCTCGGTATCCCCGAGGGGATCGAGGTGTTAGGTACCGGCGAACCCCTGGAAGTGGCTACCGCCTCGACCGACCCGCACGACGCCGCACTCATGGCCGAGGTATTCGGGTTCTCAGCAGTCACCGCGCACGTCCTCGAACAGGCCCGTATTCGGCTCGTGGGGCCGTGGGCGGCGTTGTTCCTGGCGTTGGCCCACGCCGCCCTGTTGACGCCGTGGTGGGTGCGGTTGCCCGCCGTGGTCGGTAGTTCCGGCGCGTCCCTCAACTCGATCACCGCACTCGTGGGCGGTTCCGGTGCCGGTAAGGGTGCTGGTTCCGACGGCGGGATGCTGGTTTGGGACCGTGACCCTACCGAGGACCACGGCCTTATCGAGGCGGGGCAGACGGTCGAGAGTGCCCTCACGGCAATCACCGTCGGTTCGGGGCAGGCGTTCGCGACGTTGTTCCGGGACTGGCGCAAGGTAACGCCCGTCGACAAGGACGGTAAGAAACAACGCGAAAAGTTGGTGCACAAGCTGATTCGGCGCACGGCGTGGATTGATTTTGCCGAGATTGACACCGCTAGTTCGATGATGAAAAGCGACTCGTTGCAGTTGAGTTCCGAACTACGCCGGTTGTGGGACGGCAAACAACTTGGCGTGCACACCAAGTCCGTCGAGCGTCGTTCCGAGTTGGACCCGTTCACGTACCGCGCCGTGGTCACACTCGGTGTCCAACCCGAACGTGCCGGTGAAATGCTGGCCGGTGAGGGCGGTGGACTACCGCAACGCCTAGTGTGGGCCGACACCGCCGACTATGGCCGCACCATTGGCGGGCACCGCGGGGAACGCGCAACCATGGCCATTGCGGCACCGGCGTGGGGCCGTACGGGTGACGAGACCGTGTTCATGGGTGTGGCCGACTCGGTGGCCGAACAGATCATCACCGACCGCGAACACGTGTTGGTGCGCAGCAAGGACGCACTCACCGGTATCGACGCGCACCGCAACCTGGTTCGGCTCAAGTTGGCGGGGGCGGTAGCGGTGTTGCACAGTCGCGCCGACGTGACCGCCGAGGACTGGCACCTGGCGGGCCTCCTGTTGACCCACAGTGACCGCGTACGGGCCGAGGTGCAACGAGTGTTGGCCAAGTCCATGCGTGACGCCCATGAGTCACGTGGGGCGTCGGACGCCTACCGCGACGAAGGTGCACGCAAGACCCGAGACCAAGGCGTCGAGACGGGTGCGGCCTCGATTCACTCGTGGTTGTCCAAGCGCAAGGGGCAGGCGTTCACCGCCGCCGCTATCGGGCGATCGGGCAAGCCGGGGCAACCCCGCCGGATCTACTGCGCCGAGGCGTTGGCCGTTCTCGTCGATGAGGGGGCCGTACGCCAAGGCCCACCCGCACGCGGCGGCAACGACACCTACGAGTGGAACGCCGACCGGTGGGTCGAGTCGTGACGAACCGTGGACCCGTGGACCCGTGGACCCCTGCGCGTCTGTGGACCTCAAAACGCCTCACCTGTGAAATGACAATTCTCAATATTTTTATAGTTTTACCTGCGGAAATGCGTTTGGCAGGCCTTGGTTCCCGAGTGACCCGAAATCAACGCGCACCGGGGGTCCACGGGTCCACGGGTCCACGGTTCACGCCCAACGGGCTTGGGCGACCGGTGAGGGCACCGCCCGTCGACGTGTTCGGCACCGACCTCGATACCAACCAACCGAAAGGCACAGCCAATGAAAACGCCACCCGCACAACACAGGGCATGGGCCGCACGTGCCGCCCTGGCCGCCGCCCGCAACGACCAACCGGCCATGACGTTGCTCATGGAACAGGTGCGCGCCGCCGGTCGGTACGGGTTCTCAGACCTCACGTTGGCACTGTCGTTTGAGCTGGCCAACATGTTCACCGCGACGGGCAACCTCGACATGCTCGTCGAGTACGTCGAACAGGTGCAGGCCGAGGCCCTGGCCGATAAGGACGGCAACCGATGAACGGCGATGTGGCAGCACTGCGCATGATGCTTGGCCTAAGGGCAATGCAGGACGGTGACACCGCACAACTCATGGCCGTGGTCGACGACCTCGACGGTAGGGCAATGGTGAACGCCCTCATGGCCTTGGCCAGCATGGCCAGCGTCTACTTTGAGATGCAACACGGTGAGGGCACAGATGCGCTGTTGCGCCGCAACCTGGCGAAGGCGGTGGCGCATGGCGGCTAGGACAGAGCGGCAACGGCGCATTGCCGAAGCACGGAAGGCCACAATGGCCGATCCCTGGTTTCAATTGGTCGATGAGGCGCTACAGGACCGCCGCCGACGCGCACGGTTGCGAGGATCGGCCTACATCGACGAGGACTGTCGGACAAAGCACACTGCGGTGGCACGGCGGGAGGCAAGGCGGGAGGTAGCGCGGGCGGCGATCCTTGAGCGGTACAGTGCCGACGGCGCAACCGAGGCCCTGGCCGACGAGGCATCGGCCACCGAGGGCAGTGCATAAAACAACCATTTATGCACAGATTCTTCATGGCACCGCGTGCCAGACTTGAGCGTGACACGCGGTGTCGCTGCCGCTATCGGGGCCATTCCCGCAACCGGTGGGGTGGGGGGTCATAATTTGGGGTTGGTACAAAGGATGACGACCCCCCTCCCTCCGACCGCATTCACGCGCTCAACCTGGCCGAACGGCTGTGAGCGTGGCTCTCAGAGCCGGGAATGGCCCCGTGAGGCGGGGTGCCCACCCCCTCGGGCCGGTGGCGGCGGCCTTATCAGGGCAATGGTGGTCGAGACCTCATTAGTAGGGCACCCTAACTGGGGCACCGAGTGCCACGAGTGCATGACTATGCACGGCCATGTATGGGGGAGGGTAGGGTGGTGGTTGCTTTCCCTTGAGAGTTCGGCCCTGCGCCGGGGCCGTGTTTGTGGAGACGCGGCCCCGGCGTTCCATTCCACGAGAGGTGTCACCGATGCCCGCACCGAAGCCCGCAAACCTCAAACTGATTAGCGGGCGTTCCCCTGGCCGAGATTCCGGCGGGCGCAAGGTGATTCAGTCCGGTGTCGAACGTGGAGTGCCCGACAAGCCCACCGACCTCACCGCCGAGGCGGCGCAGGAATGGGACCGCCTCGTGGACGGTAGTGGTATCAGAACGTGGCTCAAGCCCGCCGACCGCGCCGCACTGGTCAACCTGTGCGAAACGTGGTCGGAACTGGTGCGCCTCCGAAAGTATCTGCGTAAGAACGGTTTCAAGCAACGCACAACGGTGCGTGACGCCGCCGGGGCGACCACGACCAAGTACGTCGAGCGGCCCGAGGTCAAGCTCTACAAGGCGTTCCTCGTCGAGCATCGTCTACAGGCCACGGCCTTCGGTATCACGCCCACGAGTGAGACGGCAGCGGCGCGGGCCACGGCCTCCGATGTGCCACCCGGTGACGTGAACAACCCGTTTGCGGGCGGTGGTGCGCGATGAACGCCGCCGAACTCGACGCCCTGGTGGCGCGGTTCGACCCCCTCGGCCTCACCAAGGCCCCGCGCACCGGCCCCCGCGACCCCGATGCGTTCGACCTGCGGCTGTATTGGACCCTCGGTAAAGGGGCCGCGAAAGTGGCGTGGGGATTCAAGGGTGACCACGAACGGTGCACCATCGCGTTGGGTAAACACGTGGGGGAGGACAGAGCCAAGCGGATATGCGCGGCCTATCACATCGACCTGTTCGGTGAGGCCCCTCGTGAGTCCGTCGTGGCCGCGAAACCGGACCTACCCGCCGAGTGGGATTTCGACGCCGACTCACCCGAGGACGCAATGCCGCAGGAATCCGACGAGGCCCCGGCAAACGAGGAACCCACACCGCCGGAACCCGCCGACGAGGACGACACCGAGGATGAACCAGATGAACCCAAGCCCGACACCCGAACCCGCCGAGAACGTGAGCGAGACGCCCGCAGGGGACGAGGCCGCAACGGTCGAGGCAAGGCCGACGAGGTACCCGATCCTGCCGGTGTACGCCTCGGGGGACTACGCGGCGGTACACGAGCCGACGACGTACACGAGCGACCCGATAGCGGCGGCGCATTGGGACGAAAGGTTGTGGGGGAACTACCGATGAAACACAAGGGAATCACGGTCGGCAAGATCAAGGCAGGCGGTGACGACGGCCTCGGTGAGGGTGAATTCACCGCCTATGCCTCGGTGTTCGACGTACTCGACAGCTACGGCGACGTAGTGCAGCGGGGGGCGTTCACCAAGTCGATTGCGGCGTGGGCCAAGTCGGGCAACACGTTGCCGATCCTGTACGGCCACGACGCCAAGAACCCACACATGAACGTCGGCGGGGTGGTGTCGATGGTCGAGGACGAACGGGGCCTCAAGATTCACGGAAGGTTGGACCTCGACACGCCGACCGGTGACCAGGTGTACCGCCTCGTCAAGGGGCGGCGGCTATCGCAACTGTCGTTCGCCTACGACGAGGTGCGCACGCGCCCGGTTAAGGGCGACCCACGCCTTGGCAATTACAAGTCCCTGGAAGAACTGCACCTACACGAGGTGTCTCTCGTGCCGGTGGGGGCCAACCGTGAGACTTCGGTACTGGCGGTCAAGGCGGCACCCACGGGGCCGTCGGTCAAGGCGTGGGACGCCTATTTCACCGCCGCCCGGTTCGGGTCGGTACCTGCTCCCCTTTAGGGTAGCGTTACCCCGAGAGCCGTTGCCATGCAACGGCTCTCGGTCTGTATTGTCCTTTGTATGACGTCGAAACGGCCAGGCAACCGCCCCGCCGTCCGGGTCATCCTCGCCAACGAGTGTGGACGCCGGAAAGGCCAGCGGATTACCGCCCGCCGACCGGGAACACCCCGTCGTGAGGCTCACAGTATCCGTTGTGCACCAACGTGTTTCGTTGGCGCAGTGAGTCCCGCGAAAGGGGACCGATCCATATGAAAATCAAGGAACTACTCGACCTGGCGGCCAAGGCCGAGGCAGGCACACAGGGCCACGTCGACGAGGCCAAGGCCCGTCTGTTGACCCTCGGTAGCGATCTTGTGGCCGTGGCGCAGGATGAGGGCCGCGAACTCGACGACGAGGAACAGGCGGCACTCAAGGCGGCGGCGGGGGCTATCGACAAGCTCGACGCCAAGGCGGTGCAGATCAAGGCATCGGCGGCGGTCATGGCGCGGTTCTCGACCATGGTTCCGTCGGCCAAGGCGTCGGTCCTCGGCGGCGGTACGGGCGGCCATGGCGGCCCTACCCCGACCGGTGAGATTCCCGAGGGTTCCAGGCTGAACTTCCGCGCCAAGGCCGCCACCGTCGGTCTGGTGACCAAGATGGCAGACCCGAGTGGCAGCAAGGCCCTGGCATCGAGTGGTGACGTTCTCACCGGCACGCCGATCGACTCGGCGGTCTACGAACAGGGCAAGGTGTCGACCTCGGCACTGGCGATTCTGCCGGTCAAGAACCGCCCGCCGACGTACACGTACCTGCGCCAGACCAAGCGGGACAACAAGGCGGCCCCGGTTGCCCTCGGTGACCTCAAGCCGACGAGTGAGTACGGCATCACCAGTGTCGAGGGCAAGCTCGAAGTCATCGCGCACGTTGCCGAACCGACCCCCGAATACTGGCTCGAAGACTTGCAGAGTCTCGGTTCGTTCGTTCAAGACGAGATGATGTACGGCCTCGACCGCGCCGTCGAGGCGCAGGTGCTCAATGGCGACGGCGTTGGCCCGAACCTCACAGGATTGCTCAACACGTCGGGCGTGCAGTTGCAGGCGTTTTCTGCGGACGCCACCACGACCGTGCGTAAGGGTCTGACGAAGCTGGAAATGATCGGGTACGAGGGCGGGGGCATCATTCTGAACCCGCTGGATTGGGAAGCAATCGAATTGTCCCGCCGCCAGGACGGCACCCCGGACCTCGGTTCCTCGCTGCCGGTGGCCCGTGCGGCACAACTCCTGTGGGGCCTGCGCATTGCGGTGAGTACGGCGGTACCGGAGAAATCCGGCCTACTGTTCGACCTCGGGGCACTGGCGGTCACCACCGACGGCGCAGTACGTATGCAGTGGTCAAACAGCGTTGCCGACGACTTCGCCCGCAACCAGGTGCGCGCACGTAACGAGGGCCGTTTCGGTCTCGACGTGTACCAGCCGCAGGGCATCGTCAAGTTGGCCCTGGCCGCATAGTCCGTCAAACAACCACCGCCCCGGTCCTCACGTGAGGCCGGGGCGGTGGTGTCTGTGCTGGTGGTCTAGGGAACGATAAGGGAACGCTGCCCCTCGAAACGTACTCTGACCTGGTGCCCCCGGCAGGATTCGAACCTGCGGCCACACAACTAAGTGCACCACAGCACCGACAAGACACCTCTCGCGAACTGGCGGGCTGTGGTGCAGCGGGCGCCGCAATCTAGACCGATTTCGACCGTGCAGTGTGCCATGACTGGCGACATGTCGGAGAGTCGCGGTGACGCAAGATTCTCCTACGTGGGATTCTGTGCGAAATCCCCAACCAAATGGCTAGGGCCCGCGTCCGACGAAGGATATGGCTGAGGCTTACTCTTCACTCGGCGGTGCTCCGCGATGGACCAACACGCGAGCACTGCCGAGGTCGCGAAAAGGATTGGGCGGTTGTAGCCCCAGGGTGAAAATACTACATCCCAAAGGCCTTGTATCGACACGAGGATCACCAACGCGGCGTATTGCCCTCGCGCTCGGATGGCTGCAGCGGAAAATAGGAAGATTAGCAAGGCAGGGAATCCGGCGGCCAAGATTCCACCAGCGGCCCACGATTCGAAGAATACCGAATGCAGGGAGACGTGCCCCCCGTCTCGAATCCAGATCTTTCGGTACGAGTCGGGGTTTGCCATTCCGAGGTCTTTGGCGATTTGGACGCCCGACGCTTCGGTGGCGCGGTCAATCTTGTTCAGATTGCCCCACCCTATTAGCGGCTTCTCTGAGATGGCCGCGATTGAGAATGGGGGCTCGACCCGGCCTGCGAGAAAGGATGGCGCGTCGGAAACTTGTTCCTGAGCAATGGTCCGAGCCTGTACGTCAGCTCCGAAAGTGCCAGACGAAATAGCATTCGGCAGGAGCACCGCCAAAGCATAGATGCCGACTAGTGCGACCCCAATCTTAGCCCATCTGGGACGGCTTGATGGACCCTTCGCTATCAGCATGACCACAGAAATCAGGCAGACGAGTGCGTGGGACCGGAACCCTAGAGACATGCTGGTGACGCCCAGGGTTGCGAGCAGTACAACTGACACCCATGTTTTACCAGTCGACACGGCCATGTAAATCAGAATTATCGTCACGGGTGTGGCGATCCCATACTTCCACAAGTGTTCAAATGAGTCTGATGTATTGCTAGTGCCGATCAAGATGAAAAACAAGGCATGGCCAGCAGCGGTCCAAGCGATCAATTGCCCTGCATCTCGTTCGCCGGCCGTCAACTTAACCGCCGATGATGCGAACAGTGCCGCAGCGAGAAGCGATACGACCGCTGTCACGGGAAGCGGCACTCCTTGAAGGAAAGCGCTGACGGCGATCATAGATGCAGCCCCGATGGCCGCCCCAATGAGCGCCTTACTCCATCGGGGCCATCCATTCAGGGGCTTTATCGGAATCAGAAATATTCCAGGTACTGATGCTGCGCAGAACGCGGAGCGAAACCACGGCATAGGCACGGCGGCAAGCAATCCGAAAACTCGTCGGTAATTGTCATATGTCGTCGACTTGGTTCGTGGCACCCTTCCGAATGCCCATGGCATGACGCTCGCAGTGACTGCCGAAATGGCCGTTCCGATGAAGATGGCGAGGATCGCGGTGTCTACTGTTTCAGGTTCAAGCATCGACACGGTCCTGCGCAAGGTGAGCCATCGTTTCATTGTCCGGTAAACCGGTGTGTTGGCCTATGGATTTTGGTGCGCGGATTGTGCGACGAAAGTCCTGTCTTTCCTTGCGATGTCTCGATAGGGAAGCCCCCCAACCTCGCAATGAGGGTGGGGGGCTTTCGTCATCCGCAGTAGAACTGTTGCTGCTAGCTGCCGAAGATGTCGCCGAGTGAACCGAGTGAACCGGTGCCTGTCTCGGGCTTCGGATCCTTCTTGGCGAAGTTGGTGGTGCAGCCGTTGAACTTCACCGCGTCGACGAAGACGCTCGAGGCCGCCGAGCCGGTGCCGACGCTCACACCGTAGTGCTCGACCTTCGCGCCGGGGTTGGCTGCCACGATGGCATCGAGTGAGGTGGGCTCGCCCTTTACTGCACCGCCGATGGTACGGGTGCTCCACCAGAGTCCGTCCTGGATGTTCTCGTGCTTGACCGCAATGTCCGTGACAGGTGCGTCGTTCTGGCTCGGCACCCACACCAGAGTGGTGAAACCGTTGTCTTTCGGATTCGTGGTACCGGTCAAACGCAGCTGGAACGCGGCGCTGGTGGTTACGGCGCGCTCGGAGAACCCGATTTCCTTGGCAGCCGCGTCGGCGAGCTTGATGCTTCCAGCCGCGTGGTACGACACCGAGCGGTCGTTGACGTCGGTGACTTCGAGTTTGAGTGAGCCGTCCTTGTCGAAGACATTATCGGCCGCGTAGGAGGCGATCTGGTCCTTCTCGTCGGTGAACGGGATTCCCCAGCCGTTCGCGGTGGTTTCGGTAGACGTTGTGGAGCAGGTGAAGCCCGCTTCCGGCTCTGCGGAACCGAGTGAACCAGTGGGTGCTGCGCCCGCGAAAGCCGGTGCAATCAATGCAGCGGAGCCGACAAGTGCGGCAACGATTCCGGCGCGGCGGGTGGCTTTAGACATGCGTGATGAACCTCTCGGAGGGTAAAACGGGGGTGAAGGTCTGTAAAAATTAGCACAGACTGTTCGGTTTGTGAATGTTGAGGATGGGGAACGATTGCCCAAGGTTGTCCAAGGAAAAAGGCTGGCAAGTAACGTATTTCGGTTTCCCGCGCGAATTACGATCAAGGTTTGTGTGAATCGGCACTTGTGATTTCTCAGCGAGTGAGAACGAGCTGCCTTGTGGCTGCCCCTTGTAGTGGGGTCGCCTGCCGGGGTGGCCCCCGCGTGCACACCGGCAGGTCGGCGCACCTGAGCTGTCGGGAACACGTGCACCCAGGATGACCCACTGGGCGACCGGCCAGGTCGAGGCCGGTGGATCAATGCAGGGCGAAATGACGAATCGCGACGTGCGTTTGATCGGCCACCGCAGCGTCCGACTCAACGAAAGTAATTCGCGATCTACCGATTAGCGTGCGGATCGTACAGAGTTCCACCATTCGAACGAACGCTGCGCCCAAACTTCAGGGGAGGGTCGGGTGCCGCGCTTGACACCACGGGGGTTCCTGTTCGGCGCCCACGCGAGTACGACACTCTTGCGCCAGACGTGCTGGCGCCCGAGCTTGAATCTGAGAGGCCCATTACTGATGTGGGCCCAAATAGCCTGGTTCCCTTTGGAGTTCCGGGTGTGACAGAAGCATTGCAGGGCTTTCCAGAACTCGTCTTCCGTACCAATTCGCTCCGCCGCTGGACAGCAAGATTGTCGATGACAAGCCGGGATTCGGCGCCCAACTTATGGTGTATCCACTGGACTCACCTGAGAACCGCACAACAACACTTACTCAACACTTTGGCCGGGATTGAGTGGGATAACGCAGGAATGCCGCGTCGGTCATGGCTTCGTACGTGCAGGTGTAGAGGGTATTCGTTCCTGGGAAAACGATACAAAAGTGCCCCCGGCAGGATTCGAACCTGCGACCAAGAGATTAGAAGGCTCTTGCTCTATCCCCTGAGCTACGGAGGCGCGTGGAACATCATACTCGAGGGTTCGGGATGTGACGCGCGCCGCCCAACTCCGACGCGTTGTCGTAGTCGGTTCGCGAAGGTCCTACCCTTGAGGTATGGCTACACCCGACCTCGCGCCGACAGATTCCCCACCGGAGTCCACACAGCACAGCGGTGCACCCGCTTCTTCGACCGCGATATTCGTGGTCAGTGGACTCATCGCAGGGCTCACCGCAGCCATCGTGGTGGGATTCTCCGCGTCGCAGGCACTGACTCTTCTGGGTATCCCGGATCCAGGCCCGATCACCACGTACGGCCTGCCCGCGATGCGGGCACTGGGGGAGATCGCCGCGGTTATTGCGATCGGGTCACTGCTGCTGGCCGCGTTCTTCGTGCCGCCGCAGAAGTCGGGTGTCCTCGACGTCGACGGCTATCGGGCAGTCCGAACTGCATCGCACGCCGCGATCGTGTGGGCGATCTGTTCGTTCATGATGGTGCCTCTGACGCTCTCTGACACGTCGGGTCAGCCGTTTGCCGAAGCGATCAAACCGGCGAACCTGTGGTCGGGACTCGATCAGGTCGAGATCGCCGGCGCTTGGCGTTGGACGGCGATCATCGCGGTTGTTCTGGCGATCCTGGCCCGACTGACACTGCGCTGGTGGTGGACTCCGCTCCTGCTGCTGGTCGGTCTCCTCGGACTGATGCCGCTTGCTCTCACCGGTCACTCGTCTTCGGGCGGCTCGCATGACATCGCTACCAATAGTCTGATCCTGCACCTCGTGGCGGCTTCGCTCTGGGCCGGCGGGTTGTTCGCGCTACTGGCACACGCGCGCCGCGGCGGCGATTACACCGACGTAGCAGCCCGACGCTTTTCGACGGTCGCATCCATCTGCTTCGTCGTCATGGGATTCAGCGGCGTCATCAATGCGATTGTCCGTCTGCCTCTCGACGACGTATTCACCACGACGTATGGACGATTGATCGTCGCGAAAACCGTTGCACTGATCATCCTCGGGTTCTTCGGTTGGGCTCAGCGGAGTCGGGCGCTACCGGCGCTGGCGGAGAACCCCAAGAGTCGCTCTGCCCTGGTTCGATTTGCCGGCGCTGAAGGCATCGTGATGGCGGCAACCATCGGTCTCGCGATCGGCCTCGGTCGTACCCCGCCGCCCCCGCCGCTGTCGATTCCCTCGATCCCCGAGGTCGAACTCGGTTACAACCTTCCGGACCCGCCGTCGTTCATGGCCTTCGTGACGGACTGGCGATTCGACCTTATGTTCGGCACCGCCGCGATCGCCGCGGCGATTCTGTACGGAATCGGCCTGCGCAAGCTGGCCAAGCGTGGGGATTCCTGGCCTGTCGGCCGAACCATCGCCTGGATGAGCGGTTGTGCGGTGCTCTTGATCGCCACGTCTTCGGGCGTCGGCAAGTACGCGCCGGCAGTATTCAGCGTTCACATGGGTGCGCACATGGCGCTGTCGATGTTGGGCCCAGTCCTGCTGGTTCTGGGTGCGCCGATCACTTTGGCTCTGCGGGCCCTGGATCCGGCAGGCAAGGACGGCGTGCCCGGCATTCGCGAGTGGATTCTGACCGCTCTGCACAGCCCGTTCTCGCGATTCATCACCCACCCGATCGTGGCGGCAGTTCTCTTCGTCGGCGGTTTCTACGCGCTGTATCTCGGCGGAATCTACGGTGCGACGGTCGACTCGCACAGCGCTCACCTGCTGATGAACCTGCACTTCATCCTCAGCGGCTATCTCTTCTATTGGGTGGCGATCGGAATCGACCCGTCACCACGTCAATTGCAGCCAGTGACCAAGCTGGCAATGGTCTTCGGCTCACTTCCGTTCCACGCCTTCTTCGGCGTGGCATTGATGAGCACCACCGCCGTCATGGGCGGCGCGTACTTCCGTTCGCTCGGCCTCGGCTGGAACAACGACCTGATCGGCGATCAGCAGCTGGGCGGCAGCATCGCGTGGGCGACCGGCGAGATCCCGCTCATGGTGGTCATGCTCGCGCTACTGGTTCAGTGGTCGCGCAGCGATGGCAGGACAGCGCGCCGAACCGACCGTGCGGCCGAGCGCGACCACGACGCCGACCTCGCCGCGCACAACGCGATGTTCGCCGAATTGGCCAGGCGGGACCGCGAAGGGTGGAAACCCCGTGAGGCTGCTGACGCGGAGACCGCAAGCGAGGACTCTGCGGACGAGACACCCAGCGAGAAGAAATCCGACGAATCCTCCACTAGCACCTAGCTCCGACACTGCCCGGGCCGTTTGGCTCGGGCAGTGCTGTTTCTCCACAGCTGTTCCACCGATGCACAGGTGGAAATCGAAGATCCCGAGCCACGCGTTTGTCGTTCCACAATCGAAACTGCCGACGCAATGATCGGCCCCGCGGCAGTTGGCGGGTTCTGGAGTTCGAAGGGGGATCGGACATGTACGAAACGCATGCAACGGTTGTCGGAACCGTCATCACCAATCCGGTGAAGCGGCAGACCACCAGTGGCGAAGAGGTGCTGAGCTTCCGGATGGCGAGCAACACGCGTCGCAAAGACGCGGTGACCGGAGAGTGGACGGACGGAGCGACCCTCTATCTCACGGTCAGCTGCTGGCGGCGGTTGGTCACCGGCGTCGGCGCATCCATCATGAAGGGTGATCCGGTCATGGTGGCGGGGGAGTTGCGCACCAACGAGTACACGACCAAAGAGGGTGTGCCTCGTTCCGATCTCGAGCTACGGGCGACTGCGGTAGGCGCGGACCTTGCTCGTTGCATCTCGAAGATCGAGCGTCAGAGCAAGCCGACGTCGGCGGAGAATGTCGAGGACGCAATCGACACCGTCGCTGCGTGAGGACTCACACCGAAGGTTTCGGGCAGTCGCGGGGCCGCGAGTCGTGCCCCGCGTCCACTCGCTCGAGAAGTTCAGTGAGAGTTGCTCGCTCCGATTCGTCGAGGTCGTCGAACACATCCGAGGATTCGCGTCGTTGAGCTTTCGCGACGTCGGCAGCGAGGGTAGCGCCGGCGTCGGTGAGCTCGAGTAATACAGCTCGCCGATCGTTCGGATCGGGAGTGCGGCGCACCCATCCGGCCTCTTCGAGGGAATCCACGACGTCGGTCGCCGACCGCGGAACGATGCGCAATCGCTCGGCAAGAAACCCGAGTCGAACCGGCTCGCCCACTCGGGTCAGTACTCGCAGCGCTCGGCTTTGCGACGGCGAGAGACCGAATGGTTCCAGCGCTGCCACCTGACGTCGGCGGATGAGCCGTGCCACGGACATCACGACGTCGGTGAGTTCGCGCTCTCGGGAATGCATGGCGTCAGTCTAGCGTTGTTGGTGTCAGCCTCATAGTGAGGTAACCTCATCAATATGAAACTAGGGTGAGAAAGCCTCCAGGAGGTAGAACGTGAAACCAGATCACATGCGAAACATCGAACGATCCGCTGTCGAGATCACTCCGGCGGAATCCGTACCGGCAAAGCGCGTACTCGGACTGTTCGCGCCGTATCGAACTCAGATCGCCATCGTCACCGCGGTCATCACACTCAGCGCGATCGTGGCGCTGGGCAGCCCGCTGCTCCTACGCGAAATGCTCGACAAGGCGATCCCGGACAAGAATCTCGGACTCGTGAGCGTTCTGGCCATCGGCATGATCGCCATTGCCGTGATCACGAGCTGTCTCGGCGTGGCACAGACCTGGATGTCCAACAGCATCGGCCAGAAACTGATGCACCAACTGCGCGTGCGGGTCTACTCGCATCTGCAGAATCAGTCGCTCGGATTCTTCGCTCGAACCCGAACCGGAGAAGTTCAGTCGCGTATTGCCAACGACATCGGCGGTATGCAGTCGGTGGTCACCAACACGGCAACATCCATCGCGCAGAATGCAACGACCGTGGCAGCCACCATTGTTGCTCTGTTCCTTCTGGATTGGCGGCTTGCCATCTTCTCGCTGGCGATCTTGCCGGTGTTCATCCGTATCGCACGCAAGATCGGTGACGAGCGCCGCAAGATCTCTGGTAAGCGGCAGAAGCTACTCAGTGATCTGTCGGTCCAGGTGGAGGAATCTCTCTCCGTCAGTGGCATTCTCCTCGGCAAGACGACCGGCGCGAAGTCGGCTCTGACGGATCGATTCACCGAGCGTTCAGCGGAAGTCGCAGACGTCGAACTCCGAGCCATGATGGCCGGCAAGTGGCGCATGGCGACCATGTCGATCACCTTCGCAGCCATGCCTGCACTGGTCTACTGGTTTGCCGGTTTCACTCTCGATCACGGCAACACCATCACCGTCGGCACCCTCGTCGCATTCACCACGCTGCAAACACAATTGTTCCGCCCCACCATGATGCTGCTCAACACGGGCGTCGAGGTGCAGAGCTCGATGGCACTGTTCAGTCGCGTGTTCGAGTACCTGGATCTGCCGATCGACATCGCGGATCCGGAAGAGTCGAAGAGCTTCGACCGCACCAAGATGTCCGGCGAACTTCGGTTCGACCACGTCGACTTCTCGTATCCAGGAACCGACAGCAAGACCCTCGACAACATCGACCTCACGGTCCCGGCCGGCGGAACCTTGGCGCTTGTCGGCTCCACGGGTTCGGGCAAGACCACTCTCGGATACTTGGCCGCACGTCTGTACGACCCGACTGCGGGATCGGTGAGAATCGACGACGTCGATCTGCGGGACCTCGATCTGGCGACGGTCTCCGACCTGGTAGGTGTGGTGTCGCAGGAGACGTATCTCTTCCACACGACGATTCGTGAGAACCTTCGGTTCGCGAAACCCGACGCCACGGACGCCGAGATCGAGCAGGCAGCGCGCATCGCGCAGATCCACGAGTTCATTTCCGGTCTCGACGACGGGTACGACACCATGGTCGGCGAGCGCGGCTACCGATTCTCCGGCGGTGAGAAACAGCGCATAGCGATCGCGCGCACAGTCCTGCGGAATCCGCCGATCCTCGTCCTCGACGAGGCGACGAGCGCCTTGGACAATCGCACTGAACGTGCGTTGCAGGACGCGCTCGACGAGCTGATGGTCGGACGCACCACTCTTGTTGTGGCGCACCGACTCTCCACGGTTCGAGATGCGGATCTCATCGCGGTCCTCGACCAGGGCGTGGTTGTGGAAAAGGGCACCCACGACGAACTGGTGAAGCAAGGCGGGCGGTACGCGCAGCTGCTTGCGGCTTCGGGTAGCGACGCGGTCGAACTGCCTGCGGAATTGCAGACTGTGTGACAGTGCATCCATCGCGTTGGCGAGTCACCGAGCACCGACCAGAGGTGGCATGGATGTTCGTCCAGGCCACCTCCGCGTGGTTGTACGTCGTGCCGACGGGAACGGGAACGACTCCGATCTATCGCGGGTCCTGTCGGCGGTCAGCTGCGTGGCGCGCCGCGATGTATCCGAAAACCATCGCCGGCCCGATGGTCGCGCCTGCCCCGGCGTAGTCGTTGCCCATGACCGCGGACGAGGTGTTGCCCGTCGCGTAGAGACCTGCAATCGGTTCACCGGAACTGTGCATGACCTGTGCATGTTTGTTGTAGACGAGCCCGCCTTTCGTTCCCAGATCGCCGGTTCGTAGTCGAATCGCGTAGTACGGACCTTCGTCGATCATGTCCATCGAGGGGACTGGCAATGTCGGGTCCCCGTAGTAGTTGTCGTACGCACTTTTTCCACGCTCGAAGTCTTCGTCTACACCGTTGTGCGCAAACCTGTTGTATCGATGCACAGTGAGAGCTAATTGTTTCTTCGGAAGTCCGAGGCGGCCGGCCAACTCGTCGAGCGTGTCGCCGGTGTAGAGGAGTTCGTTGTCGAACCAGGATTTCGGGAACTTCTGCCCCGGCATGATCGCTCCGATCTGATAGCGATTTTTGGCCTTCGCGTCGAAGATGAACCACGCTGGGTCGTGACTCCCGGCAATCTGGTTGTGGACGAATGTCACGTAGGGAGCGGATTCATTGGTGAACCGAACTCCGTTCTGGTTCACGATGATCGATCGGGGAACCGACCGTTCGGAGACCAATCCGTGCATGATCCCGTCAGGTCTCTTGAACGAGGGCATCCACCAGGCGTCATCCATCAGGTCAACTGAGGCACCGATTTGTTGTCCCGCGCGGATGCCGTCTCCAGTGTTGTCGACTGAACCGAGGCTGTAGTTGGCGCTGGCGTTTTCCGGGAGATATTGCCGACGCATCTCGTCGCTCTGTTCGAAACCGCCGCAGGCGAGCAGTACGCCTTTGGAAGCTCGGATTCTGACAGTGCGGCCGTTGCGCTCGGCCACCACACCCACCACGCAATCATCGTCGTCGGTGATCAGCGATTCCATCGCAGTGTTCAGCCAAAGCGGAACGCCGGCTTGTTTGATCGCCAGGCGCAGACGGCCGACCAGGGCCTGCCCGAGTGTCTCCATGTGCCTTCTGGTCAGAACACTCTTCGCTGCACGCCACCCGGTTGCCAGCGCGGCACGTCGCCCTGCCCAGGTACGCATGACCATGTTCAGTTTCACGAACTCTTTGGATGTGATGTACAGACCGGCGGGAGTCGGAAGTGCGCCGGGGCGCAGACCGGACTCGTCGGTGCCGAGCATTTTCAGGTCGAAAGGAAGCGGTTCGATGGTACGTCCACGTGGGCGACCGCCCGGCTTCTCCGGGTGATAGTCCGAATAGCCCGTACACCATTGGAATCGCATGAGCGGGCTGGTCTTCTCGAGGAACTCGAACACGCGTGGACCTTCGTCGACGAACGCGTCGATGTTGTCCTCGGGAACTCCATCACCAACGACAGCTCGCATGTACGCCCGGACGTCGTCACGGCTGTCCGAGAGCCCTTCACGGATGAGAGTTGGATTGTTGGGCACCCAGATGTTGCCGCCCGACAGTGCGGTGGTGCCGCCATAAACGTCTGCTTTTTCGATGACGAGGGTGTTCAGACCATTGGCGGCGGCTGCCAACGCCGCGGTCAACCCACCGGCACCGCTGCCGACAACGAGGAAGTCCACTTCGTGATCGAAGGACACTTCCCTTGATTTTGACGCGCGAGGCATTTGCCTCTCCTATTCAATTGGTTGAGGTTTTCTCTTCACGGGCCGCAGCCCGAAGGGGTTGACCGAGGTCAACCATGCGCTCGAGTGGACGAAGGCTGATGATTCAGCAATACAACGGCTTTCGCGGGCCTCGAACACCAATCGCCGTCAGCGGTGCTTGCGCAACTCGTGGCGTGCGACGCTCCTGATATGCACTTCGTCTGGTCCGTCGGCGATACCGAGGATCCGGGCACTCGCCCACATTCTCGCGATCGGGAAGTCGTCGGTGACACCGCCACCCCCGTGGCACTGGATCGATCGATTCAGGACGTTGCGCGCCACACGAGGACCGATGACTTTGACTGCCGCGATCTCGATCTGAGCGCCCTTGGCTCCGACCTGGTCGATGAGCCATGCTGTCTTCAGCACCAGAAGGCGGGCCTGCTCGATTTCCATTCGCGATTCGGCGATCCAGGTCCGGACAACTCCCTGATCCGAGATCGGCCCGCCAAAAGCGTTACGAGACTGGGCACGTCGAACCATCAAGTCCAATCCGCGCTCCGCCATGCCGATACAGCGCATGGCGTGGTGAATTCTGCCCGGACCCAGGCGCGCCTGTGCGATGGCGAACCCGTCTCCTTCGGACGCAAGCATATTTGTTGCCGGTACTCGAACGTTATCGAACCGAATTTCACAGTGGCCGTGTTGGTCGTGGTATCCGAATATCGGTAAACTGCGCACGATTTCGACTCCAGCGGTGGCGACGGGCACCAAGATCATCGATTGCTGCTTGTGGGGCTCTGCCTCGGCATTCGTCTTCCCCATGACTACCAGAATTTCGCACCGTGGGTCTGCTGCACCGGTCGTCCACCATTTTCGACCGTTCACGATGTATTCGTCGCCGTCCCGAACAATCGACGTCATGATGTTTCGGGCATCGGAGGACGCAACATCGGGTTCAGTCATGGAGAAGCCCGAACGCATTGTGCCGTCGAGCAGTGGTTGAAGCCATCGCTCCTTC
Source organism: Rhodococcus sp. IEGM 1306 (assembly GCF_036541985.1). Lineage (NCBI taxonomy): Bacteria > Bacillati > Actinomycetota > Actinomycetes > Mycobacteriales > Nocardiaceae > Rhodococcus > Rhodococcus sp. IEGM 1306. The sequence goes on along the minus strand of NZ_JAZHFF010000008.1, from coordinate 164,640 downwards.
TGCTCGCGGGTTCCCACCAGGTGCAGGATCTCCATGTTTCCGGTATCGGGCGCCGCGCAGTTGAGGGCTTCGGGGGCAATGTAGGGCGAGCGTCCCGTCACCTCGGCGATGTGGGCGTAGTCGAGGTGAGACAGTCCTGAGAGCGCCGGCATGAACAGATTCCACATGCCCTGGCGTCTCGCTTCCAACTTCAGCGACTCGACTACGGGTGGCAAGACGTGACTGCGAGGTCCTGCGGCCTCGAGTTGTTCGGAGTAAACCGACTCAGCTGGGTAGACGTGTTCGTCCATGAATGCTTCTAGACGCGCGATGATTTCGCGCGCAGCGGGGCTCGGAGCTAAGTCCATTGACGGCACCTTTTGTCGTGAATTGTCATTCGGGGTTGGTTGAGAGGATGACTTTGCCCAGCGCTCGTCGACTCATGACTTCCTCGAGTGCGGTAGGAGCATTGATCAGCGGGTGGATGCTGTTCACATGAGGAGACAGAGCGCCACCGTCGTACATGTCGAAGAGCGCTCGCATGTTGTCCGCGTTGCACTCCGGATTACGCTTCGCCCATGCGCCCCAGAGAACTCCATGTAGCGCCCCGCCAACGACGAGGAGGCGATTCATGCCGATCTTCGGAATCTGCCCCGAAGCGTAGCCAACCGTCAAATATCTTCCTGCGGTGGATAATGCGCGCACCGCTGTAGCGGCGTGATCTCCACCGACCGGGTCGTACACCACGTCTACACCGGACGGTGCGACCTGTGCGACTCGTTCGCGAAGGTTGCCCGTTGTGTAGTTGATCAACTCGTCTGCTCCATGTTGCTTACAGACCTCGAGTTTCGCCTCGGAGGACGCCGCCGCCACCACGCGTGCACCCAATGCTTTGCCGATCTCGATGGCGGTGAGCCCGACGCCCCCGGAGGCACCCAGGACGAGCAATGTCTCTCCTGGTCGGATCGCAGCTCGGTCGACGAGTGCGTGGTAGGACGTTCCGTAGGTAACCACGAATCCGGCAGCGTCGGAGAAACTCATGGAATCAGGGATGACAAAGACCTTGTCACTGGTGACCGCCACGAGTTCCGCGTATCCGCCCATGCCGCAGAAGGCCATGACTCGCATCCCCGGGGTGACCCCTTGGACGTCCGAGCCGACACTGTGCACCACACCCGCGACTTCCGACCCGGGAATGAAGGGGAGTGGGGGTTTAGTTTGATACGTTCCGGCGACGATCAACCCGTCGGGAAAATTGACACCCGCCGCCTTGACCGAGATGAGAACTTGGTTCGGTGTCGGCGTGGGATCGTCAATTTCTGTGAACTGCAGTTGATTCGGCAACCCCAGCTGGGTACATACGTACGCCTTCACGGCCGCTCCGAAGGTACGAGGGGCGTCCGCACGAAGGTTGCCCACGCCTTGACCGCCAATCCGCCGGTCTGCCGCGTGCAGGCGAGTTCGACGTCGATCTTGTCACCTTCGTCGTCCGTATAGGTTCGTTCGACAAGCGCTGAGCATGTCAGAGTGTCTTCGGGCCAAACCTGTTCGAGGAACCGAACTCGTATCGCTCGGATGTTCTCTGCACCCAGCCAATCGGTGGCGAAGGTGGCCAGGAGCCCAGCTTGGAACATCCCGACCGAAAACGGACTCGGGTACCCCGCCGCCTCGGCGAAAACCTGGTCGTGATGAATCGGATTCATGTCTCCCGACGCACCTTGGTACCTGACGAAATCGGTGCGGGATACCGGACCGACAACCCACGGGGTCGGGACTGACACTGTGTTGATCAAGATTCCTCCACAGTCGGTCGAGCAGTTTCCACTCCGGTCATAGTTGCCCGAGCAATGAGATTTCCCTGTTCGTCTTCGAAATCCGTTGTCATCACGGCAAAAGTCATCTCGCCGCCCTTCCGTCCCTGCTTCGTGTAGATGTCGACGATCCGCGAAGTGCAGTTCAGACGAGTACCTGCGCGGGGAGGTGGACCGAAGAACTCGTACTTCTGTTCGGCATGGAGTCCGCGTTTGCCGTCGAGTTCTACCTTCCGCCACGGATCCGAGCCCTCTGTCTGCCAGAGGAGGGTCGTGGTGAGAAACGTCGGGGGCACTACCGGGAACTCGTCTTCGACATAGTTCCGATTGCTCGAATACGTGGCAACGGCGAACTCACGAATCTTGCCGCGCTCGATGTCCATACGGAACGGGGTGCCCGTGATACCTAGTGACTCTTTGTCGACCACAGCTTCTCCTTCAGACCCCATGGGTGGCTATGCATGTTGGCTACTTACCGAAACGACTTCGCCCGTCATGTACGACGAGTAGTCGCTTGCAAGAAAGACCATGACGTTGGCGACCTCCCACGGCTGTGCCGCGCGACCGAAAGCCTCACTCTTGCTGAGCTGTTCGAGCAGTTCGTCGCTGGTCACCTTGGCAAGGTGAGGATGCATCGCGATGCTCGGTGCAACCGCGTTGACCCGGATTCCGTGCGGTGCCACGTCGAGGGCAGAGCATCGTGTGAGCGCCATGACGCCGGCTTTCGCTGCGGCGTAGTGCGACTGCCCTTCCTGCGCACGCCAGCCGATGACCGACGCGTTGTTGACGATCACCCCCGACCCTCGTGGAATCATGACTCTCAACACTGATCGTGTGGTGCGGAAAGTGCTCGTCAGGGTCACATCGAGTACCGAACACCACTGCTCGTCGGTCATACTTTGAATGCTCGCCGTCCCGCCGAGGCCTGCGTTGTTGATGAGGACGTCGATGGATCCATACTCGGCAACCACCCGATCGACCATTGCGTCGATCTGCTGATTGTCCGTGACATCGCAAGGAACAGTGAGTGGGCGGGTGCCGAACTCGGACTCGATGCGGTCGGCGGCCGCGATCAATCTGCGCTCATGCCGGTCACTGATCGCCAGTCGGGCACCTTCGGCAGCAAAGCGTTGTGCCGCTGCGAATCCGATTCCAGTTCCCGCTGCTGCTGTCACCAGAACGGATTTGCCTTCAGCAAGGCCGTGTCCCGGACCAGGGATCGGCGCAGTCGTCTCAGACAATTTCACTCATCGCCTCTGTCAACTCTTCCACCGTCCATCGCGAGTCTCTGGCGATGGTCTTTCCGTACTGCCACCCGAGAAACTGGCGGACTTCGCCGCCTTTGGCGTAAAACACCTGACCAGTGGCGGGGCACTTCTCGGTGAGCAGATAGGCCACAACTGGCGAGACGTTGCCTGGATGATAGGTGTCGAATGCACTCGGATCGTCAGGTGCTGCAACAAGTTCCTTGATACCGGGAACGTTCTCGGTCATCCGTGTCCTGGCCACAGGCGTAATTGCGTTGACTCGCACACCGTATCGGGCGACCTCCTGTGCGAGGATCGTTGTCAACGCTGCGATCCCGGCCTTCGCGGCGCCGTAGTTGCTCTGACCGACGGCACCGAGCAGCCCGGAGGTGCTCGATACGTTCACGATCGACGCCGCGACGGTTTCGCCCGACTTCGAACGCTCGCGCCAGTAGTTGCCGAATACAGTGCAGGGCGCGAATGTAGCGCGTAGTTGTCCCGAGATCACGTCGTCCCAATCGGCCTCGGGCATGTTCAGAAACATTCGATCACGCAGGATGCCGGCATTGTTGACCAGGCCGTCGACCGAGCCGAATGCCTCGAGGGCCAGGTCCAGGAGTTCGCTCGCGCCGTCGATCGTCGTGACGTCCGCGACACTGGCAACTGCGATTCCTCCGGCCGCGACGATTTCGTCGACGACCGATGCCGCAATACTGATGTCGTTTCCGTGCCCGTCCGGTCCGGCGCCGGTGTCGTCGACAACCACTTTTGCGCCTTCGGCCGCAAGTAGCAAGGCGTGCTCCCGGCCCAAACCACGACCGGCGCCGGTTACTATGATTACTCGATCTTTCAGCTGATTCATTTCAGTTCGTTGTTCCTTTCACGTTTTCAGTTGACAAGACTCGACTGTCCAATTCGGGTGCGGGTGTGAGTCGAGCAAGGACGGCCTCCGCGTCCTGCATGATGCGTTCGACGAGTTCTGCGCTACTGGGGATGTCGTCGATCAGTCCGACGACCTGCCCGGTCGCCATGACTCCGATATCCGTGCGGCCGTCGAGGAGTGCGGATCGGTACAGCATCGGTGCGTTGGCGGCCATCACAACTTGCCGCCAGCCGAGTTCGTGGCTCTTCCGCATTTCCAGGCCTTCACGTATCAACTTCGACCAGGGTGTTCCCGAGAGACGTTGGAAAGCAACAGCATTGCGGGCAGCACGTAACATGCGCGTCGGTCCGTGGCTTGATTCGAGTTGATCGATCGTTCCTGCGCGCAGCACACGCTGAGGAACCCCGTCGATCTCGAGTGTGACCACGGTGTCGTTGACCGACTTCGAGAGATAGACATCTTTGACTGCCTGAGACACCGGCGAATCGCTGGTGAGCATGAAGCGAGTCCCCATCGCGATTCCGTCTGCACCGTAGGCGAGTGCTGAGACGAGACCTCGGCCGTCGAAATATCCGCCTGCCGCGATAACGGGGATGTCGACGGCGTCGACTACCTGTGGCAGAAGCAAACTCGTGGGGACTGCGCCTGTGTGTCCGCCGCCCTCGCCGCCTTGAACGACAACTGCGTCAACTCCCCACGCTGCAACTTTCTCGGCATGTCTGCGAGCTCCGATCGACGGCACGACAACAAGGCCTGCATCTTTGAGTCGGCCGATCAGCGCCTGGTTCGGTGCGAGCGCAAAGGAGGCGATCTTGACCCCCGATCGAATGAGAAGTTTGATTCTGCGATCGACGTCGTCCTGGTTGGCTCGCAAGTTCACGCCGAATGGTTGGTCGGTGCGGTCTTTGACGTAATCGATGGCGCTGACGAGTTCGTCGTAGGTCAGCATCGCCCCGGCGATGATTCCCAAACCGCCGGCTTTGGTTGTGGCCGCCGTAAGTCGGGCGTCCGAGACGTACCCCATGCCGGTCTGCACAATCGGATACTTCACACCGAAGAGTTCGCAGATACGGGTGTGCAGTGGCCCGGTACCTGAGTTCAGCACGGTCATGCCGGTACTTCCTTGTCACGTAGGTTCCGTGGATCGATGACGTTGCGAATCAGGTCGAGTTCCTCGCTTGTGGGGGTTCGAGTAGTGGGTACGGCTTTGGGCAGGTGGAGTTCGAACCCGGTTGCGGCTACTACTTCGTCGACGGTTACGCCGGGGTGAGTCGACACCAGACGCAACTGTCCGCTATCCGACTCGAAGTCCAGAACTGCGAGATTTGTGACAACTCGTCGTAACTCGTGGTATCGGCTGGCCGACGGTCCGGCCTTGCGTGCATTGTCGTTTCCGACACCGGAAACCATGTCGACCTGTGAAGTGAGAACGCGTGCACTGTGTTTCGGCACCCAGTAACTTGTCGGGTGATGCACGGTATTGCTCGGCGCTCCGCGGACTCCCAAGAGTTGCACTGTCGGCCGCGAATGATCACCTATCGCGGAGATGTTGCAGTTCCCATAGGAATCGAGCTGCGTGGGAATCATCATGATGTGCCGTTTGCCATTCCAGACGAGATTGAAGATCTGGTTGAAGGGCAACCACGATTCGACCTCGCCTGCCGGAGTTCGGTCGACGGCCCACGTGCCGCGCACGGCTGACGCTTCTCCGTCGGACAAAACGAGATCGGGTTCGAAAGTGTGACGCGCCAATCGCACACCGATTGCAGGTATCACGCCGAATGCGCTCGCGATCACTTCACCGTTGCCTCGGTACGCCTCGGCGCACGCGATCGCGCAGACCTCTGCCCGAGTGGCGTCACTCATGCCGGCACTCCTTCGAATTCCGCAGCGACGAGTCTCTGGTAGTCGGCCTCGGAGCCGGACAGATATCGGTCGACGAAGCGTTGCCAAGCTTCTGGATCTTTTGCTGCAGTGGCATATTCGAGTTGGAAAGCCTCGTCACGATCGTAGTCGGGTACGCAGGATGTGAAATGCGCACCACCTGGAGCGTGAACGACTCCCGATACAAGCAACCGGGGAATTCGAATCGTCGACGGATGTGCATCCGCGGTCAACTCCGCAGTGGGAACCACTTGTTCGCAAGAGACATAGACCGATTCGGCAGCTAGGCAGAACAGGTCGTCGAAGTACAGGTCCGGCCCGAGGTATTGGGCATTGCCATGCATGTCCGCGCGGTTCATATGTACCAGCGCGGCATCGAGGGGGAGCGCCGGCATCGCAACCAATGATTCGCCCGCATAAGGATCGACGATCGTCTGCAGTTCCGGATTCACCCGGAGGACGTCGGAACCGAGTCCCGCGCGAGTCGGCAGGTAGGGCATACGGATCCCGGCCGCGTACAGGCCCCATTGGAGCATGCCCTCGTCGTATTCGCTGACCTCGATACGACCAGCCTGTCGGGCTGCTCTGAAGTGAGGGTCCAGGGGGATCGAGTCCAGCGAGACGAAACCGAACACAACCTTTCGAACCTTTTCGGCTGCGCACAACAACCCCACATCAGCTCCGCCGTACGACACAACGGTCAGATCGGTCAGTTCTGACTTGAGGATCTCTCGGATGAGTGACATCGGCTTCCGGCGCGAACCCCACCCGCCGATTCCGATTGTCATTCCCGATCTCAGTCGACTTACGACATCTGCTTCCGACATTGTCTTGTCCGACACGCGTCCGTCCTCTCCTGGTATTTCACGAGCGCTCAAAGTCTCGTATCAAACGTTTGCTACGCGGTACGGAGCGACTGTAGCAAACGTTTGATTCGCGGTATAGAGTCAAAATTGCAACCTCGTCAGAGGTGACACGTGAAGACTCGTCAGGAGGACTTGAATGGAATGGTCGGATCGTCACGACTTGATACTCGAACAGGCTGCAGAACTGTTTGCCACCAAGGGGATCGCGGGCACCAAAGTTCGCGATATCGCTGATGCGGTGGGAATCCTGTCCGGAAGCCTTTATCACTACTTCCCATCGAAGGATGCAATCGCGAATACGATTGTCACACAATATCTTCAGGCGCTCACGAGCGCATACGGGTCGATCCTGGAATCTGCCGGTGACCCACGTACTCGCCTCGGTTCGCTGGTTCGAGCTTCGTTTCAGGTCAGTCAGGCGCACCCACACGCCTCCGAGATCTATCAGAACAACAGCACCTATCTCCGGAAACTTGACTCCTATCACGACATCCGTGAGGCCGCCCGTAGCACCAAGGACGCCTGGATCGCTGTTATCGAATCCGGAATGAGCGCAGGCGAGTTTCGATCGGACCTGCCGGCGGAGATTCTCTACGGACTGATTCGCGACGCTGTGTGGTTGTCGCTCCGATGGTTCAGCCCCACAGAGGAGTTCGGTCTTTCAGAGCTCGCCGATGCCGTCGTTTCGGTGTTTCTCGACGGCATCGATGCGCCGCTGAAATCAGCATCTGTCGGAAGTGGTCCCGCGCGAGAGGGTGTGAGGTCGTGAACCCGGCACCGCAGGGCGACAACGGTTTGTGTGAGCCCCTGGTGGCGGCGTGGTTCCGTGAGTATCTGCCCGATGCCACGCAAGGATTGCTCGAATTCGAACGGATCGCCGGTGGACGCTCGAACCTGACTTACTCGGTGAGCGACGAGGCAGGTTCTCGATGGGTGCTACGTCGACCCCCGCTCGGAATCAGGCATGCATCCGCCCATGATGTAATTCGCGAAGCTGACATTCTCGAGCGACTGCAGAACGTGCCGGTTCCGTCACCGATCGTTGTAGGCAAGTGCATTGACGAATCTGTGACTGGTGCTCCGTTCTTTGTCATGGACTTCATCGACGGCGCAGTCCTGCGTGATCCGGAGGTAGTACGCGCGAAAATCCCGTACGAAACGCGAGCCGGATTGGCCGCGGAACTGGTTCGCAATCTTGCCGCCCTGCACTCGGTCGACCCTCGTGAGATCGGATGGAATGCTCTGGCCGATCGGACGGACTACATCGATCGTCAGTTGAATCGGTGGTTGCGGAACTGGAAGGGTGATCGTGTGCGAGATAGCCTCGACCTCGAACGCACACATGCCAAGTTGTCTCGAAATATTCCCCCTCAGTGCAGTAGCAGCGTCGTGCACGGTGACTTTCGCCTTGACAACTGCATTGTCGGCGCCGACGGCGTGATCGCCGGAATACTGGATTGGGAACTGGCCACGGTGGGTGACCCCTTGGCAGACCTGGGCCAACTGTTGGTCTATTGGGCCGAACCCGATGACGATGTTTGTGCATTGGAGAATGCTCCGACTCGAATCGAAGGTTTCCCGTCGCGCGATGAGCTGTTGGACGTCTATATCTCTGCGGCCCAACAAGATGCGGACTTCAATATCGACTTCTACATTGCGTTCAACTGGTGGAAGATCGCATGCATCGTCGAGGGTGTGTACAGCCGCACGCTACGTGGCGCGATGGGCGAAATCGAGCGGTCGGCGGAATCGTTCGGCGCCCAGGCGGACAGGCTTGCGGCACAAGCGTGGCGAATGGCCCAACGGATTTGACGGAAATCTTCCGTGCGACTTTCTGGTCTAGTGGAATATGCCTCCGGGGCAACGTATTTCGCCCTTCTCTGTTCATGTTGCGGCGTTAACGTCCACCGTGATCCTTCTGTGAATGCTCCTGAGGTTTTTCTCTTCACACCCGATGTCAACATGGCACAATTTGTCACACTGAGATCGTTCGAACATCCGACGGTGACGGACGGCCTGGTGTCGCGGTGCTGTTGCAGCGGGCCGTAACCAGTAAGCCCGGTAGCGCTTTTCGGCTCCACGTGCCCCACATGCACCATAAATTGTGGGAATGACTTCAAGGAATTCGCATGCAAGCTTCCGCTCGTGCAGACGCTACGACCCCGGCGGGGTTCCTGGATCGACTGGCGTCGGTCATGGATGCTTTCGAAGTGTCCGGACAGCTCACTCTCAGTCAAGTTTCGCGAATTACCGGCTTGCCTCGTTCGTCGGTGCATCGCATGCTCGAGCAGCTCGTCGCCAAGAAGTGGCTCCGGCGGGATGGCACTGATTACTGCCTTGGAATCAGATTGATGGAGCTGGGAAGCCTTGCAATACAACAGGATCGATTGTATTCGGTCGCTTTGCCCTTCCTCCGCGAGTTGCATCGAGTGACCGGACTGGTAGTGCAGTTCGGAGTGCTGGACGCGCCGGATGTCGTTTACCTCGACAAGATCGGCGGAATGCTGTCCGGTGTAGTTCCTACTCGTGTCGGCGAACGTTCTTCGGCCGACAGGTCGGCTCTTGGACGTGCGCTCCTTGCGTTCGGAGGCTCCCCTGTGGGCGCTGAAGCGCCGATGACTCTAAGGCAGGAACTCAGTCGAATACGTGATACCGGCGTAGCGTACGGCGCGGGGCTGTTGAGTCCCGGCCTCAATTGCGTTGCTGCACCGGTTGGGCCGCAAGGAAACGCGATTGCTGCCGTTGCTGTTTCCGGTCCGTCCGCGATGCTCAAACTCGACTACCGAAGTGCGGTACCTGTCCGCCTTGTAGCGTCATCGATTTGGGGGGCGGTTGGCCAAACTGCGACACATTTCGATGTTCAACGCACCATGCGTGAACTGCGAGCGTTGCCGTCGGCGGGGCCCAGGCGTATGCGTTCGTGAACGTCGATGATCCGTAGACTTGGTCCTGCGCTGCCGCCTCGAATCGCGGCAAATGGCGATGGGGGTGAGACGAGGCTGGCCTGGCGTCTCGATGTCCAGTCGGTGGCGGAACTGATCGAAGGCGAAGTGGACGGTTCATGGCTTCCGCAGCCGATGCCAGGGTTCTTCCTGTTCGACTCCGAAGCACGGTGGCGCACCGTGCGATACTGGCATGAGCATGGTTCAGTGTCTAACTCCCCGTCGCTCACCCAACGGCGGAAGGAGCAGGCAAAGTTGGAGATATCACGTTGTGCTGCAGAGCTTTTTGTCCTTCGCGGCGAGAATCCGGTGACTGCCGAGGGCATTGCACGCGCAGCTGGAATCGGACTTCGCACGTTCTATCGATACTTCGGACGAAGGAAGATGCGGTGAGGCCGATACTCGCCAACGGGATCGACGAATGGCTCGGGTATATCGCGTCCAGTTCGCCGGGTACGCCTGTTGTTCAGGTGCTGGCATCCGCCGCCCGCGTCGCACTGAATTCACCTGCTGCAACACCCGATGCGATTGCGTTGATTCGCCGACTTCAAAGGATTGTTCCTGGCGATCCGGCGCTTCGGAACGCGTGGTGAGCTTGGTCAACGACACCGAGACTGCATTGGTGCTCGTACTGCGTGATTTGATGGGACCCGGCGCAGACCCACTGGAAGTGCGTTTGCTTGCAATTGCAGCGAACACGGCCCAGCGGATGGCCGTTGTCGCGTGGGTTGACGGGGACTCCCCGGCGTATGGCGACGGCTCGCCTGCGGAAGTTGCGATGAGGTGTATTCGCATTCTGACCGCGGGACTGGGGCACGTGTCGACCTGAACGCCACTGGCCTTGTCGCATTCGTATTGATCGGCGCTGAACGAACTGGCCGTTCTACTTCCGCATTTTTCTAGAACGTGTTCTACTTTATTGAAGGTTGGCGGGCTATCAATGGAGGCGGAAGATCATGGGTCAGGTTCTGGACAACATCTCACAGTTCGCCGACGAGATCCGCGCCGACGGGGTCGAGGGCGACAAGCTGATGCGCTTGACGGACGGCAGCGCGAAGCGTTTGCGCGACGCCGGCGTCATCCGGATGTTGCAGCCGAAGGAGTTCGGAGGCCTCGAGGCGCATCCGCGTGAATTCGCCGAGACGGCAATGGCTATCGGTGCGATGGATGGTGCCACGGGCTGGGTCAGCGGCATCGTCGGTGTGCATCCGTGGGAGCTTGCGTTCTTCGACCGCAAGGCTCAGGAAGAGGTGTGGGGAACCGATCCTGATACGTGGATGGCGTCGCCGTATGCGCCGATGGGTGTGGCGAGGCCGGTCGAGGGTGGGTACATCCTCAACGGTCGTTGGTCGTTCTCGTCCGGTACCGATCATTGTGACTGGATCATGATCGGTGCGATGGTCGGTGACGAGTCCGGTAAGCCGTTGATGCCGCCGAAGATTCTGCACGTGTTGTTGCCGCGTTCGGATTACGACATCGACCAGGACAGCTGGAATGTCGTGGGTCTGCGCGGTACGGGGTCGAAGGATCTGATCGTCAAGGATGCGTTCTTGCCGACGTACCGCACGATCGACGCCGGAAAGGTTTTCGACGGGACGGCGTGGAAGGAAGCGGGTCGTACGGAGACGTTGTACAAGTTCCCGTTCTCGTGCATTTTCCCGTTGGGGATCACTTCGTCGTTGATCGGTATCGCCGAAGGTGCGTTGGCGTGCAACATGGCGGCGCAGCGTGAGCGTGTGACGGTCAGTGGTGTTCCGATCAAGGAAGATCCGTACGTGCTGTTCGCGATCGGTGAGGCGGCGGCCGAGATCGCTGCTTCTCGGGCTGCGATCTTGGAGACGGTGGATCGTTTCTGGGACATGACGGAGAAGGGGCAGGAAGTTTCGTTCGAGCTTCGTGCGATCGGTCGGCGTACGCAGACTGCTGCGGCGTGGCGGGCGGTGCGGGCGGTGGACGAGATCTTTGCTCGTTCCGGTGGTGGGGCTTTGCAGTTGAGCACGCCGATGCAGCGGTTCTGGCGTGATGCGCATGCCGGTTTGGCGCACGCGATCCATGTACCCGGTTCCATTTTCCATGCGTCGACGCTCTCGCAGCTCGGTGGCGAGCCGAAGGGCATCCACAGGGCAATGATCTGAGCCGTCCTGGGGACACCCGGAGGTGTCCCCATCGCGGTTTTCGTGGGGGTCGATGAGCATGTCGGTGAATCTGGTCGATGACCTCGGACTGTCCGCAGAACCCGCATCGGAGTGACGGCCAACGCGCAATGTGGGTTATAGGGCAAACACCGATAGGCTGGCGGTCATGGCTGAGTTCATTTACACGATGAAGAAGGTGCGCAAGGCGCACGGTGACAAGGTCATCCTCGATGACGTCACGATGAGCTTTTACCCCGGCGCGAAGATCGGTGTCGTCGGACCGAACGGCGCTGGTAAATCCAGCATCCTCAAGATCATGGCCGGACTGGACCAGCCGGGCAACGGCGAGGCATTCCTGGCTCCGGGCGCGACCGTCGGCATCCTCATGCAGGAGCCGGAGCTCGACGAGACCAAGACTGTTCGCGAGAACGTCGAGGACGGTCTCGGAGAGACGATGGTCCAGCTCAAGCGGTACAACGAGATCGCCGAGCTGATGGCTACGGATTACTCCGACGAGCTCATGGAAGAGATGGGCGAGCTGCAGGAGAAGCTCGATCACGCAGATGCGTGGGAGATCGACTCGCAGCTCGAGCAGGCTATGGACGCCCTGCGCTGCCCCCCGCCGGAAGAGATGGTCACCCACCTCTCCGGTGGTGAGAAGCGACGCGTTGCGCTCTGCAAGCTGCTGCTGAGCAAGCCCGACCTCCTGCTCCTCGATGAGCCCACCAACCACCTCGACGCCGAATCTGTCCTGTGGCTCGAGCAGCATCTCGCTGCTTACCCCGGCGCAATCCTCGCCGTGACTCACGATCGCTACTTCCTCGATCACGTCGCGCAGTGGATCTGTGAAGTCGACCGCGGACGCCTGTACCCGTACGAGGGCAACTACTCCACCTACCTGGAGCAGAAGGCTGCACGCCTCGAAGTTGCCGGCAAGAAGGATCAGAAGCTGCAGAAGCGCCTCAAGGACGAGCTCGCATGGGTTCGTTCCGGCGCCAAGGCCCGCCAGGCCAAGAACAAGGCTCGTCTCGATCGCTACGAGGAAATGGCGAACGAAGCCGAGAAGACGCGCAAGCTCGACTTCGACGAGATCCAGATCCCGGCACCGCCGCGCCTGGGTGACGTGGTCGTGGAGGTCTCGAACCTCGACAAGGGCTTCGACGGTCGCGTTCTGATCAAGGATCTCTCGTTCACGTTGCCGCGCAACGGAATTGTCGGCGTCATCGGCCCCAACGGCGTCGGTAAGACGACGCTGTTCAAGACCATCGTCGGTCTCGAGGAGCCTGACGCCGGTGAGGTCAAGATCGGTCAGACGGTCAAGCTGAGCTACGTCGACCAGAACCGTTCCGGAATCGACCCCAAGAAGACGGTCTGGGAGACCGTGTCCGACGGGCTCGATTTCATCGTCGTCGGCCAGACCGAGTTCCCCTCGCGCGCGTACATCAGCTCGTTCGGTTTCAAGGGCCACGATCAGCAGAAGCCGGCCGGCGTCCTCTCCGGTGGTGAGCGCAACCGCCTGAACCTGGCGATGACGCTCAAGCAGGGCGGCAACCTGATCCTGCTCGATGAGCCCACCAACGACCTCGACGTCGAAACCCTCGGCTCGCTGGAGAACGCTCTCGAAGAGTTCCCCGGCTGCGCCGTCGTGATCTCGCACGATCGCTGGTTCCTGGACCGGACCTGTACCCACATCCTCGCGTGGGAAGGTGGCTTCGGCGACAACGAGGCAGCTTGGTACTGGTACGAGGGCAACTTCGAGGGCTACGAGGCGAACAAGGTCGAGCGACTCGGCCCCGACGCCGCACGCCCGCACCGCGTCACTCACCGCAAGCTCACCAGGGACTGATCCGGTGTCCGACGTATACACAGCGCAGATCCAGGTCCGGTGGGGCGATTCCGACCGGTTGGGTCACGTCAACAACACGCGTTACGTCGAGTACATGCAGGAAGCGCGCATCCAGTTCCTGGAAGCGAAACTGGCGCCGCTCGGCGGCCGGCCGGGATACCTCGTGGTTCGAAAGATGACCGTCGAGTTCCTCAAGCCGGTCACCGATCGGTCCGGTCCCTTGAACGTGGAGATCTTCACGACTCACGTCGGGACTTCCTCGTTCACGGTTCGGCACGTCATCCGTGACAACGCGGGTGTCGAATGCGCTTTCGGCGACGCGTTGATGGTCGGATTCGACACGGTGTCCGAAAAGTCCAGACCGCTGGCGGACAGCGAACGCGCGGTGCTCGAAGCATCGCTTGTTCAGATGACGACATCGTAGATTTCGTTTCTCAGTTCACCCTAGGTACTGGTTGCCGCGGCTAGTCTCGAGTCAGAGATTGGTCGCGGCGATCAGAACCCACAAGGATGTGAGCCAGGAATGACAGACCGTGTACGGCAGCAGGGCACAGGCCTCGACGAAGCGACGTTGTTGACGCGTCTTCGCGAGGCCTTTTTCACGCATATCGACGAGGGTGACAGCGACGACGTCATCAACGGTCGATCGGATCGAGTCCTGCTCGCGCATCTTGCGCTCGGGAGGCAGCGGACCCCGGGCACGGCCGTATGGCGTGTGTACCGCCCGTCAGGATCCGAGGGTCTCGGCGCTGCCGTCCAGATCGTCACCGACGACATGTCGTTGCTCGTCGAGTCCGTTACCGCGATGCTCAACCGACAAGGTGTGGGAATCAGTCAATTCGCCCATCCGATCCTGACGGTTGAACGCGATGACTCGGGCAATCTGATGTCCTTGGGCGACAGCGGTATCCAAGAATCCTGGATGCACGTCCAGTTGGACTCCGAAGTCGAGGATTCCGCTCTCGACGCGATCGAAGCACACCTCGGCAAGGTGCTCGCGGACGTCCGCCAGGTGGTTGGTGACACCCCGGACATGAAGGCATTGCAACTGCGCGTTGCCGACGAGTTGGAGAGTGCCGCAGAAACTGCCTCCGGGAGGATCACCCCCGAAGAATTCTCCGACACCGCCCGGCTGCTGCGGTGGATGGCGGACGGAAACTATGCCGTGCTCGGATACCGGCGGTTCGAGGGCACGAAGGACGGTTCACGCACGGTAGCCGGCAGTGGACTCGGCGTGCTGCGCTCCGACGCGGTCACCGAAGGCCCGATGAGTTTGCCTCCCGTCGCAGATCTCCCGGATCGACCGCTTCTGGTCCTGACGCAGGGATCGTTCCCCGCCACGGTGCACCGCGCTGTCTACCCGTACTTCGTGGGTGTCTCGATCCTCGACGACGAGGGAAACATCGTGGGGGAGCACAGATTCCTGGGTGTGTTCACCGTGGTCGCACTCCACGAGAACGTCCTCGCGATTCCTCTGATCGAGCGCCGCGTTCGCGAAGTCATCGCGCGTGCCGGTGTCGACCTGCATTCGTACTCCGGTCAGGCGATGCTCGAGGTCATCCAGTCGTTCCCACGCACCGAGTTGTTCTCGAGCGACGCCGAGACCTTGTTCGAGACCGTCCACGCCGTGCACAGCATCGGGCTGCGTCGACAGGTGCGACTCTTCGTCCGCGAGGACACGTTCGGACGCTTCGTGTCCTGCTTGGTGTACCTACCCCGCGACCGGTACACGACGCGGGTGCGACTGGCGATGCAAAACCTGCTGTGGCGCGAATTCGGACCAGGCACAGTCGATTACACCGCCCGGGTTACCGAGAACGATCTTGCGCTGTTGCACGTGACGATCCGGCGCGATCCGGACAGTGAGCCGGTTCATCTGGATGTCTCCGAGGCCAACCGCGAGCGAGTTCAGGCTCTGTTGACCGAAGTCAGTCGTAGCTGGGACGACCGCATCAACGACCTTGTTCGTGAAAGTCCGGGTGTGGATCCGGAACTGGTGCAGCGGTATTCGCGGGTGCTTCCCGATGGATACAAGGAGGACTTCGAACCGTCACGCGCGTTGGCCGACATCGCCAGACTCGAGGCGTTGGCGCCAGGCGCGATCGACGTACTGCTCTATCGTGCTGTGGACTCCGCGCCCGGTGCCTGGCGCTTCACGCTCTTCGTCGGCGGCGACGGTATCTCGTTGAGCCAGGTGCTACCGGTGCTGCAGTCACTCGGCGTCGAAGTTCTCGACGAGCGGCCGCACGTCGTGCAGCGACTCGACGGCGTTCAGTGCTGGATCTACGATTTCGGATTGTCGGTACCGGCGGATCTTCGGGCGTCGGTCGAGATCGACCTCGATGCGCAGGTGCCGCTCGAGACCAGTACCGCCCCGCTGACCGAGGTCCAGAAGCGATTCACGGCTGCATTCGGTGCAGTCTGGTTCGGCCGGGCAGAAGCTGACCGATTCAACGAGTTGGTGCTGCGGGCCGGAATGTCCTGGCGGCAAGCCGTGGTGCTGCGTGCTTACGCAAAGTATCTGCGCCAGGCCACATTTCCGTACAGTCAGTTCCACATCGAAGGAATCGCGCTTACACACCCGCAGACCGCGTTTGCATTGGTGCAGTTGTTCGAGGCGATGTTCGACCCCGAGAAGCAGGACGACATTCGCGTCGCCGAATTGGACGAGCAGTTGCGTGCGTCCATCGACGAGGTACTCAGCTTGGATGCCGATCGCATTCTGCGTGGAATGTTCTCCTTGGTGAAGGCGACCTTGCGTACCAATTTCTACGTCGTCGACGCCGATGGCCGCTCTCGCGACTACCTGTCGGTCAAGCTCGATCCCTCACGGATCAGCGAGTTGCCCAAGCCGCGGCCGGCTTTCGAGATCTACGTGTACTCACCCGAGGTCGAAGGCGTCCACCTGCGATTCGGCGCAGTCGCGCGCGGCGGGCTCCGCTGGTCCGACCGGCGCGAGGATTTCCGCACCGAGGTGCTCGGCTTGGTGAAGGCTCAGGCCGTCAAGAACGCGGTGATCGTGCCGGTCGGCGCCAAGGGCGGCTTCGTCGTGAAGAATCCGCCTCTGCCGACGGGTGATCCGGCCGTTGATCGAATGGCGACGCTGGAAACCGGCAAGGCCTGCTACACCACGTTCATCTCCGGATTGCTCGACATCACCGACAACGTGCACGCGGCTACCGGCGAAGTTGTGACGCCGGATCGAGTGGTGCGCAAGGACGATCAGGATCGCTACCTGGTGGTGGCCGCGGACAAGGGCACGGCGACGTTCTCGGATCTCGCCAATTCGGTTGCCGCCAAGTACGACTTCTGGCTCGGCGACGCGTTTGCCTCCGGTGGCTCCGTGGGATACGACCACAAGGGCATGGGTATCACCGCTCGCGGCGCCTGGGAAAGCGTCAAGCGGCACTTCCGCGAACTCGGGGTCGACACGCAGACCGAGGATTTCACGACGGTAGGCGTCGGCGACATGAGCGGAGACGTGTTCGGCAACGGAATGCTCCTCAGTCGGCACATCCGTCTGGTGGGCGCGTTCGACCATCGACACATCTTCCTCGATCCGAACCCGGATGCAGCGAGCTCGTTCGTCGAACGTCAACGACTTTTCGAGTTGCCACGGTCGTCATGGGCCGACTACGACAAGAGCCTGATCAGTGAAGGTGGCGGCGTCTGGGACCGCACGGTCAAGTCGGTTCCGATCGCCGAAAGCGTCCGGATCGCACTGGGTCTGGCCGAGGGGGTCACGAAGCTCTCGCCGCCGGAATTGATGCAGGCGATTCTGTCGGCACCGGTGGATCTCCTGTGGAACGGCGGAATCGGTACATACGTCAAAGCGTCGACCGAGACCAATGCGCAGGTTGGCGACAAGAGCAACGACGCCGTGCGTGTCGACGGTCAAGATCTGCGGGTCAAGGTGATCGGGGAGGGCGGCAACCTCGGCGTCACTGCTCTGGGAAGAATCGAGTTCAGCGCCAGCGGCGGTCACATCAACACCGACGCCATCGACAACTCGGCCGGCGTCGACTGCTCCGATCACGAAGTGAACATCAAGATTCTTCTCGATTCGCTCGTGCGTTCGCAGTTACTGCCCACGCAGGAACGGAATCCGTTGCTGGCGTCGATGACCGACGACGTGGCGGCGCTGGTGTTGGCGGACAACATTGCTCAGAACGCGCTGCTCGGAATCTCCCGCGTGACCGCTTCTCAGATGCTCGGTGTTCACCGCCGTCAGTTGACGGATCTGACCAAGGCACGTGGCCTTGACCGCAAGCTCGAGGCGTTGCCGACCGACAAGGAGATCGAGCGTCGACTCGAGGCCGGTGTGGGTCTGACGTCGCCGGAATTGGCGACGCTGACGGCGCACGTCAAGCTTTCACTCAAGGACGATCTGCTCGCAACCGAGTTGCCGGACAACGATTTCTTCGCCCAGCAGATCCCGCAGTACTTCCCGACCGCTGTTCGCGATCGGTTCGAAACGGAGATCAAGGCACACCCGTTGCGGCGGCAGATCGTCGCGACGATGCTCGTGAACGAAGTGATCGACAACGGCGGAATCACGTACGCCTACCGCTTGGCCGAGGAGACCGGAGCGAGCAGTACGGACTCGATCCGTGCCTACGCCGCTGTGCGAGAGGTGTTTGCGCTCGACGAGGTGTGGTCGCGAATCCGCTCGGCGGGCGTCAGTGCAGAGATCGAAAACGAGTTGATCGTTGAGTCGTGCCGCTTGCTCGACCGCGCGTCGCGGTGGTTCCTGGCCAATCGGCCCCAGCCGATCGCCGTCGGCGCCGAGGTTGCGCGTTACTCGGCGGCGTATCGGGCTACGGCACCTCTGGTCCCGGGGCTGCTTGCGGGCCATCAACTCGACGATCTGCTGGTGCGGGCTCAATCGGTGATCGATCGCGGGGCTCCGGAAGCGTTGGCGCTGGACGTGTTCCGACTGCTGGATGTCTACTGCCTGCTCGACATCGCGGATATCGCCGACATCGCAGATCACGACATCGCCGAAGTTGCGGAGCTGTACTACGCCTTGGACGCGCATCTGGGAATCGACTGGTTGCTGAGCGCGGTCTCGGGACTCGAGCGCGGCGATCGATGGCACTCGCTCGCGAGGCTCGCGTTGCGAGACGACCTCTACAGTTCGCTTCGGCAGCTGACGATGGAGGTTCTGGCCGGCGGCGAACCGGGGGAGTCGCCGCAGGAGAAGATCGACGAATGGGAGTCGACCAATGCCTCGCGTCTGAGCCGGGCGAGGGCAGCTCTCGTCGAGATCTTCGAGTCTGGGACGCTTGACCTCGCGACGCTCTCGGTGGCGGCGCGTCAGGTTCGTAGCATGGTGCGCAGCATGGGCACCCGATCGGAGGTAGGACGTTGAGCGAAGGATTCCACGCCGAAGTTGTGGTTCGGTGGTCCGACATGGATGCCTTCCAGCACATCAACCACGCACGGATGGTGACGTTGCTCGAAGAGGCGCGGATTCCTTGGTTGTTCGAAGACTCGCGCCCGACGGTCACCCTGCGTGACGGGGCCGTGATTGCCGATCTCCACGTGCGGTATCGCGGCCAACTTCGGCACGACGATTCACCGCTCGACGTCTTCATGTGGGTGGAAAAGGTGCGCGCGGTGGACTTCACCATCGCGTACGAGGTTCGCCCCCGCGGTGCGGATCTCAGTGTCCCGCCGTCCATCGTGGCGTCGACTCAGATCGCGGCCTTCGATATCGACACTCAACGTTTGCGTCGCCTCAGCGGGCCCGAGCGCGAGTACTTGGAGAGCTGGCAACGTGCATGAACGTGTACTGACCGTGCCCGAGGAGGCCGAGCGAAAGAACTTGGCCGGCTTCATCGGTCATGCCTTGCGTTTGGACGAGTCCACGGTCATCCGGATGCGTCGACGCGGAGATGCTCACCTGAGCGTTTGGGCGTCAACGGGTTTCGACGCTCTCGCTACGCGAACCGTGGCGGGCACCATCAACCCTGACGACACCTCGGCTGCCGGCGATCAGTTGCTCTCGGCGGTGGAGCAGGCGACAAGTGAGCTGATCGATCCGGGGTTCGCCATGGATTCGGCGTGGCGTGGGGCGTTGCCGCCGATGGACGGCTTCGAGCACCTGGACGACGTACCCGCCCGGGTGCTGATCGAACTGGCGCAGCGGGGCAACGCCTTGGCACTGGAGCATGGAAGTAGTCACGGTCCGCCGGCGTCGTTGCTCGATCAGGACGTGCTCGAGGTCAGTGGTCCGTCCGGCACGGTCGGGATCTCGATGCGAGTTATTTTTGCCTTGACCGCAATGGGATTCGTTCCGCACACCGGGTCCGAGGCGATGACCGCCGACATCGATCTCGAGCAGATCGACTCCTCGGAACTGGTTCGGGTGCGGGCGAGTAGATCGTGGGTGCGGCTCGATGCACGGTTCGGTTCGATCTACCGTCACCGCGGTGGTTCGATACCGCTGATGGTCGCACGATAGGAGTTACAGGTGGCGGGTGCGGTGTTCTCTCAGATCAGCCACGCCGCAGCGTTGACGGGTAGCTGACCGTCGACGAGTGGTGCGCTGCTCAACAGCAGCTGCCCGTTCGGCAGTGCGATCGGCACCTCCGTGGTGTTGAGAGCACAGATCAGACCACCGCGTCGACGGAAAGCGAGGCAGCCGGGGGGACTGCCGTACCAATCGATGTCGGCGCCGGAGAACTCCGGCCTGGCGCTACGAAGTTCGAGGGCGGCGCGATAAAGCGAGAGCATCGAGTCGACGTCCTCGATCTGCGCCTCCACCGTGAGTGTCGACCACTCGCGTGGCATCGGCAACCAGGTGCTCGCGCCGGTGGTGAATCCGAACGGGGGTTCGCTTCCTTCCCACGGAAGGGGCACTCGGCAGCCGTCGCGTCCTCGCTCGGCATGTCCGGATCGTTCCCAGACCGGGTCCTGTAGTGCCTCGTCGGGCAGGTCGACGTTCGGCAGGCCGAGTTCGGCTCCGTTGTAGATGAAGCTCGCGCCCGGAAGCGCCAGTTCGACGAGGATCATCGCCCGTGCGCGTTGGGTTCCGATCTCACCCCCGCCGTAGCGCGTGACTTCACGTTCGACGTCGTGATTCGACAGCGTCCACGTGGGCACACCCCCGACCTCGGCGACGGCCGCAAGAGAGTTCTCCACGGCCTCCCGGACGGACTCGGCGGAGAATTCGGTTTCTGCAAGTCGGAAGTTGAATCCGAGATGCAGTTCGTCTGGCCGGATGTATTCGCCGAACTTCTGGTTGTCCTTCACCCAGATCTCGCCGACGGTCATCGCCTCCGGGAACTCGTCCATGACCTTGCGGATGCCGCGGTGGATTTCGTGAACTGCCGGGTTGTTGAACCGCGGGTCGTCGTCGGAATTGCGCATGAGCTCGTTGAGCTCCCAGTCGTGGTCCGGCAAACCGTCGGGCTTGGCCATTCCGTGGGCCACGTCGATGCGGAATCCGTCGATTCCGCGCTCGAGCCAGAAGCGCAGAGTCTTGGCGAGGTCGTCGAAGACCTCGGGGTTGTCCCAGTTCAGGTCGGGCTGTTCCTTGGCGAAGATGTGCAGGTACCACTGGCCGGGTGTTCCGTCGGCTTCGGTGACGCGGGTCCACGCCGGGCCGCCGAAGATGCTCGGCCAGTTGTTCGGCGGTTCGTTGCCGTTCTCACCTTTGCCGTCTCGGAAGATGTAACGGGATCGCTCCGCAGAACCGGGCGCCGACGCCAGGGCTGCCTTGAACCACTCGTGCTGATCACTCGTGTGGTTCGGGACCAGGTCCATCGTGACCTTGATTCCGCGTTCGTGGGCTGACGTGATCAGTGAATCCATCGTCGCCAGATCGCCGAAGAGGGGATCGATGTCGCGAGGATCCGAGACGTCGTAGCCGTGGTCTGCCATCGGTGACTTCATCACCGGGCTCAACCAGATTGCATCGATGCCGAGCAGTTCGAGGTAGCCGAGTTTCTCCTCGACTCCGCCGAGGTCGCCGATACCGTCGCTGCCCGAATCGGCAAAAGAACGCGGATAGATCTGATAGAAGACCGCCTCGTTCCACCACGGGGCTTCGGGCCGGCTTACAGAGGACGAATCCGCGGGGGTGCTCACAGCAGTTCATAGTGCCAAACGTCTGGCACTCTCACGACTTGGACACGGCAAAAGCGTGACTCTTTACCTAGCCTTGGTGTACTTTGCATTCACGCGGTGACACCATGTGGCAACTTTGGTGTTACTGCCGGGGGAGAAGTATTCGGGAATTCAACCAAGGGGGCTTGGCCTTGACTTTGTCGGCAATCGAAGCGGTCAGTTTGGATCATGTACTGCTCGAAGATGATCCGATCAACCGCGACTGGATAATCTTCGGCACACCGGTTGCACGGTCGGCGCAATGGTCGGCGAGTAAAGACGGGACCACGACTACACACGTCTGGGATTGCACGAAGGGGCGCTTCCGCTGGTACTTCCACGCGGACGAAATCGTGCACATCATCGAAGGGTCGGTCACCGTTCAGGCCGACGGAATCGCCGAGCGAACCCTGAGTGTCGGCGATGCCGCACTCTTCCGTGCGGGCAGTTGGTCGGAGTGGGAGGTCGAAGAGTACGTGCGCAAGCATGCAATCTTGAGTTCGCCCCTGCATCCCACGGTGTCGTTCGGGGTACGAGCAGTCCGCCGGGTCGCGCGCGTGTTCAGGCCGAAGGCTAGGTAGACGGTCAGATAGCGGAGTT
Organism: Rhodococcus sp. IEGM 1306; assembly: GCF_036541985.1. NCBI lineage: Bacteria > Bacillati > Actinomycetota > Actinomycetes > Mycobacteriales > Nocardiaceae > Rhodococcus > Rhodococcus sp. IEGM 1306. Next base: position 142,335 of record NZ_JAZHFF010000008.1, on the reverse strand, counting down.
CACCATGGACGCGGCAGCCATCTCCATGTAGTCGATCAACTGCTTGCGGTGCACCGGGCTCAGAGTCTTCTCGTCGATGGACGCGATGGCGACGTGCATGCACCGCAGCCACGCATCACGCTCGATCGGGCCGATCACGAATGGATTGTGGCGCATCCGCAGACGCGGGTGTCCACGCTCCTCCGAGTACGTGTGCGGTCCGCCCCAGTACTGCTCGAGGAACATCCGCATCCGCCGCTCGGCCGGGCCGAGATCGGCCTCGGGGTAGAGCGGGCGCACAACCTCGTCCTTCGCGACCTCTTCGTAAAATCGCGCGGTGAGCTTGTGAAACGTCTCGGCTCCGCCGACGGCGTCGTAGAAGGTCTGCTGCACGTCGTGCTGTACGTCATTCATGGCAAGTTCCATTGTGCCTGACGGCCGTAGTGGTCGGTTTCCGGGTCGACGACGGTTGTATCGAGTCGGAGTGCGTACCCATTCACCGGAAATTCACCGGCCGTCCTGGCAATTTTGTTCGAAATGGGAGTGCGTAACGCGATCATCCGTGGTCAACTTGGGGGCAGTCTCCCGGAGGTCGTATGAAGAACCGACATGCTGCACGCAATCACCGACAACTCCAGCCCACTAGCGCGCGGAACGACCACGCGTTAGGGGCTGTTCTGGAAGTTGTTCCTGACGGGTTCGCGCACACTGCCGACCCACTCTTTTCCGACGAGCATTCTCACCTCGAGATGTTCCCTCCCGATCGCGTAGTCCCCGAGTGGGTGAAACGTCGGGTGCTACTGCTCAACGTCACGTACGAACCGCTGACCGCCCTTCCTGCCAGGCGCGCGGTCGTACTGATGGCCTGCGGCAAGGCCGATACCGTCCACGAGGACGAACAGGGCCCGGTAGTCCATTCCGCGGACTGGTCGGTGCAGGTTCCCTCGGTCATTCGATTGCGCACCTACGTGCGCGTTCCGTATCGCGCCCGCATCCCCATGACTCGTGCCGCGCTGATGCATCGTGACCACTTCCGATGTGCGTACTGCGGAGCCAAAGCCGAAACCATCGACCACGTCGTTCCTCGCAGCAGAGGTGGCGGGCATTCGTGGGAGAACTGCGTCGCGTGCTGTGCCCCCTGCAATCACCGCAAGGCCGACAAGATGCTCAGCGAACTCGGATGGACCCTCCGTGCGGAATTGGTCCCGCCGTCCGGACCTCACTGGCGTCTGCTCGCGGCGACCAAGGAATTGCATCCGGCGTGGATGCCGTATCTCGGCGTGGGCGCAGCCTGAGCTATGTGTCGGCGTGGGCGCAGCCTGAGCAATGTGTCGGCGTGGGCGCAGCCTGAATTGAGTTCTAGCGTCACCGAAACGAAATTGCCCGAGAATTTGTGGCCCTGACGCTTTCCTTCCTGGCGTTCTGGGCTACGTTATCTGGTGTGAGCATTCTCGAGGTAGTACTGATATACGTTGGGATTCCGGCCTTGATCACCGCGTTCTTCGCGGCTGCGTCCTTCCTCGGGAAGAAGACGCCGGGACCGGTTCCGCCGGCGTTCCATCTCGGTGAGTCGTGGGATCACGCTCCCGTGCTGTGGAGTGCTGTCGACGAGGTCACCGTTCGCGGTGGCCATCACGGCAGTGCACACGCAATCGAAGCCGGTTCGGCTGATCTGATCGGAGGGTCCGCAAGTGGCAAGTGGTGATCATTCGACCGCGCTCGCAGTAGCGCCCGAGGACCTGCCCGTCGGCAGCGTCGTCACGTCCAGTGGACGCGTATCCGGTGTGCATCGCATCGGCGAGCCGTTCACCGACGATCTTCCGTTCGAGACCATGGATCTGGTCGCGCTCGACGTCGCGATGACCGAAGCGACGCGGGCCACCAAGGTGCGGTTCAACGCGTACGTCGGTGATCTCGGTTCTGATCCGGCAGCGGGTGCCGACGCATTGTTCCCGACCACGCCCGAAGCCGAGCGTTCCGTCCTGATCGCCGTTTCGCCCAACCAGCGCACCGTCGAGGTTCGCAGCGGTCGGGTAATCGCCGATCGGGTCACCGATCGTGTTACCCAGCTCGGAGCAACGGCAGCTGTTGCATCCTTCAGTGAAGGCAACCTGATCGACGGACTGATCAGTGCCATCCGCGTTATGGCAGCCGCAATTTCAGCGCCGTAACTGTTTGTCAGACACAGGCCGGTGCCCGCGTCGATTCGTGAGAATCGACGCGGGCACCGGCCTTTCGCATGTCAGCTCGCGTCGAACTTTCGTGCTGCGAGTGAACGAACCACGCCGGCCTGGCCTTCGACGACCAGGCGACGCAACGCGGGAGGGATGTCGCCTTCGAGGAACCGGTCTGCTGCCGCTACGGATTCGTCCGAGATCGACCACGACGGGTACAGCCCGATGACGACCGTCTGTGCCACTTCGCTGGAGCGTCGTTCCCACACCGCCGCGATATCGGCGAAGTAGCGGGAGACGAAGGGCTCGAGCAATTCGTCCTGGCCTTCGCGAGCGAACCCGCCGATGATCGATCGCGCGGTGATGTTGGGCACGGAGTCGTCGCCGACGACCTTTGCCCAGACCTCTTCCTTGACAGCGACCTGCGGACGTCCGGCCGCGGCCGCCGCGGCTTGACGAGCGCCCGCAGCGGTCGGGTCACGCTGAGCTTCGGCGTCGATGAATGGAGTTGCGGTTGCTTCGGCGTCGATCTCACCGGCGGCCGCGAGTGCCCCGACGATGCGCCAGCGCAGGTCCGTGTCGACGATCAGGCCGTCGAGCCCAACGGTGGAGGGATCGGCGTCGAGCAATTCGCGCAGTACCTCGGTGTGCCACGGGGAGAGTGCTGCGCCGGTGAGTGCGTTGACGAATGCCAGCTGGTGGTCGGACCCGGCCTCTGCCTCACGTGCGAGTTCGAGCAACCGATTGGCGAAGCTCGCCGCGCCTTCGGCCTCGGCCCAGGCCGGATCTGCGTAGGAGCCGATGGCGGTTTGGGCTTGGAGCAAGAGACGTTGCACCACACCGACTTCGGTCTCCGAACTGATGCCGCGCTCGACCAGCGCGACGAAGTCGCGTGCCTTCAGTTCGGCTTGACGGGTCATTTCCCACGCCGCCGACCAGACCAGGGTGCGGGGGAGTGAGTCGGTGATGTCGCCGACCCGCTCGATCGCCGTCGCCAACGATTCGGGATCGAGTCGCACGGAGCCGTAGGTGAGATCGTCGTCGTTGACCAACACGAGTGCACCGCGGGCGACGCCGACAAGTTCGGGGACATCCGTGCTTTCCACAGCATCGAGGTCGAGTTCGACGCGATGGCTTCGTACCAACTTGCCGTCGACGTCGTCGTAGATTCCGATGGCGATCCGGTGGATTCGACGCTCCCCGGCGCCTGGTGCAGCACCGTCCTGCAGGACGGCGAAGCGGGTGAACTTTCCGTCTGCGTCGACATCGAAGTCGGGGCGCAGGATGTTCAAACCGGTGGTCTTGAGCCACTGCCGACCCCAGTCGGAAAGGTCACGGCCCGAGGACTTTTCGAGTGAGCCCAGCAGATCGTCGAATGTTGCGTTTCCGAATGCGTGCTCACGGAAGTACTCACGCAGTCCGGCGAGGAACGGCTCGAGTCCGACGTATGCCACCAACTGCTTGAGGACGCTGGCGCCCTTCGCGTAGGTGATGCCGTCGAAGTTCACCTCGACGGCGGCCAGGTCCGGAATGTCCGCGGCAATCGGGTGCGTCGACGGCAACTGGTCCTGGCGGTACGCCCACGACTTCTCGACGTTGGCGAACGTCGTCCAGGCGTTCGCGTACTCCGTGGCCTCGGTCTGGCACAGGACCGAAGCGAAGGTCGCGAACGACTCGTTGAGCCACAGGTCGTCCCACCACGCCATCGTGACGAGGTCGCCGAACCACATGTGCGCCATTTCGTGCAGGACCGTTTCGGCACGACGCTCGTACGAGTAGCGGGTCACCTTGGAGCGGAAGACGTAGTCCTCGAGGAATGTCACGGCGCCGGCATTCTCCATCGCGCCGGCATTGAATTCGGGGACGAAGAGCTGGTCGTACTTACCGAAGGCATAGGGAACACCGAAGTTGCGGTGGTAGAAGTCGAATCCCTGCTTGGTCTCGGTGAAGAGCCGCTCCTCGTCCATGAACTCGGCCAGTGAAGCGCGGCAGAAGATTCCGAGCGGGATGTCGCCGTGCTCGTCGGAGTAGTTGTCGGTCCACTGCGCGTAGGGACCGGCGATGAGCGCCACCAGGTACGTGCTCATCTTCGGGGTGGTCCGGAAAACGTGCTTGCCGGGATCGGCGGCGAGGGTCTCGACGACCGCGGAGTTGGAGATGACCTTCCAAGACGTGGGAGCGGTGACGCGGACGTCGAACGTGGCCTTGAGATCAGGCTGATCGAAGCACGCGAACATGCGCTTGGCGTCAGCCGTCTCGAACTGTGAGTAAAGGTAGACGGCGTCATCGGTCGGGTCGACGAATCGGTGCAGCCCCTCGCCGGTGTGGGAGTAGATGCAATCGGCCTCGATGACCAACTCGTTGTCGGCAGCGAGGTCGGGCAGGCTGATGCCAGTCGACTCGTCGTAGCCGGAGACGTCGAGCGCGGTGCCGTTGAGGACCGCGGAATGGACTCTGGCCGCGACGATGTCGATGAAGCTGCTTGCTCCGGCCGTGGCGGTGAACGTGACGGTGGTCTTCGAGGAGAACGTCTCCTCGCCGGGTGCGTCTTTGCCGTCGGTGAGATCGAGTTCGATCAGGTAGTTCTCGACGGTCAGGATTGCTGACCGTTGCGCTGCGGTTTCGCGTGTCAGGTTCGGTGCGACCACAAAGATCTCCTCGTAGATGGTGCGGATCTATTACGTCCATCCCATCACGAAGAGAACGACTTCACTCAAGCGGACACTTCTGCCAGCGGAATCTCCGGATCGGCCAACCGCTCCGGATCGACGGGACGCGAAGACGCGACCAATTCCTTGATGGCGTCACCGGCATCCCAGATGTTCACGTTCATGCCGGCGAGCACCTTGTTCGCGGAATCGAGCCAGAATGCCAGGAACTCGCGCTTGTCGACGTCGCCGCGAGTGACGACACGGGAGTAGCCGTCGTGCGGTGCGTGACCTACGTATTCCATTCCGAGGTCGTACTGATCGGTGAAGAAATACGGCATGCGGACGTACTCGGCGGGCCGTCCCAACATGGTCTCTGCGGCCGTCTCGGGTTGGTTGAGTGCGTTTGCCCAGTGCTCCACCCGAATTCGTGCATTCAGAATCGGATGCTGTGCGGCCGCGATGTCACCCACTGCGACCACGTCGGGGTCGCTGCTCTGCAGACCGGCGTCGACGAGAACCCCGTTGTCGACGTCGATACCCGCCTCCGATGCCAACTCGGTGTTCGGCAATGCGCCGACAGCGATCAACACGGCGTCGGCCGGAATCACGGTTCCATCGCTCAATGTGACGCCCGAGGCGTGACCGCCGTCGACAGAGATTGCGGTGACGTCCGTGCCGGTGCGTAAGTCCACCCCGTTCTGGCGGTGCAGCGCGGCGAAGACCTCACCCATTTCCGGGCCGAGGGTCGATTCGAGCGGAAGGCCGGCATGTTCGAGCACGGTGACCTCGACGTCGAAACCGCGAGCCGACGCGGCAATTTCGAGGCCGATCCAGCCGGCACCGACCACGACGAGCTTCTTGTCGGCGGCCAGGGTGCGCAGCAGCGCGGCGGCCTGATCGACTGTTCGCACGTAGTGAACACCCTCGGCGTCGGACCCCGGGATGTCGAGGCGCCGCGACCGCGAACCGGTGGCCAAGGCGAGCTTGTCGTAGCTGATCGTTGAACCGTCCGGAAGTGACACGGTGTGCGCAGCGGGGTCGATGGCCGTTGCCGTCGTTCCCGGGCGAAGATCGACGCGATGGTCGCGAAACCACTCGCCGTCGTGGACGGTGAATTCGGGGAGTGTCTTCTTGCCTGCGAAGAACTCTTTCGACAGCGGCGGACGCTCGTACGGGAGGTGGTCTTCTTCACTCAATACGGTGATCTCACCGTCGAAATCTCTGTCACGCAGGGCTTCTGCGATCTTTGCGCCCGCGAGCCCGCCGCCGACGATCACGAATCTCCGGTTGGTGCTCATTACTGAACCACTCCTTCGTACTCGTTTCTTTTCGACACTACTGCGATCGGGAGGTGGTTCGGGGGAAAGCGCGGGAAGGATTGCGGGTTCATGATTGTTGGCAGAACGGGAGTATGTCCCCGAACTGATATGACCTGACCGACATGAACTGATAGGGAGTTTCTTCGTGAGCGCAACCTCGAGCAAGACCACGGACACTGCTGACTTCTGGTTCGATCCGCTCTGCCCGTGGTGCTGGATCACCTCACGCTGGATTCTCGAGGCCCAGCAGGTACGCGACATCGAGGCCAAGTTCCACGTGATGAGCCTTGCGGTTCTCAACGAGGGCCGTGACCTTCCCGACGAGTACCGGGAGATGATGACCAAGGCCTGGGGCCCGGTCCGTGTCGCCATCGCTGCAGCGCAGCTGAAGGGCGACGATATCCTGCTGCCGCTGTACACGGCGATGGGGACGAAGATTCACAACGAGGGAAACAAGGACTTCGCCGACGTCATCAAGTCGTCCCTTGCCGAGGTCGGCCTGCCACCTGAACTGGCCGAGGCCGCCGACACCGACAAGTACGACGAGGCTCTGCGCGAGAGCCACCACAAGGGCATGGACGCCGTCGGACCCGACGTCGGAACCCCGACGATCCATGTCAACGGTGTGGCGTTCTTCGGCCCCGTGCTCTCACGCATCCCGCGCGGCGAGGACGCAGGCAAGGTGTGGGACGGCGCAGTCGCGCTGGCCGGCTACCCCCACTTCTTCGAGCTCAAGCGGACCCGCAACGAGGATCCTCAGTTCGACTGAGCGGCAGTGAGCGCCGGATTTCGGTAGAGCTGACCCGGCCGGAAGAACAGATGCCCTGAGTGCGTGCGGTTGCGAAGCGCAGCCGCACGCCAGGTCAGCACCGGATGCGACGACAAGATGTTGACGAACCACGGGAAGAACCCGGATTCGAGTGTCGCCCGATCGGCCAGTTCGTCGAACCCGACCAGACCCACCAGATACTTTCCCGCGCCTAGGACGCCCATCGCGCCCGGTGCACCCTGCGGACGCATGTGAAAGCCGAAGTTGTCCGCCGTGTACTCCATGGAACGCGACAGCGAAGACCCGATCACCGGAATGTAGTTCGACGCGAACTGTCCCCACTGGCGCCAGTACGACGCATGCCCGGCAGCGATGTGGCCGACCTCGTGGCCGATGATGAATGCGAGCGCATCGGGCTCGCGTGCCTGCCCACCGACTTCGAACAGGTCGCTGTAGACGACGACGAAACGGCGAAATCCGTGCCCCGACGCGAACGCGTTGATCCGTCCGTTCCCCAGCACGACGTAGGCATCCGGCGGAGTTTTCATGCCGAATCGTGCCGCAGCCTCGGCAACCAGCTGATACCCCTCCGGAAACTGTGAAGGCGTCATCTTGATTCCGTTGACCTGTTGCGATCCGTACAGCTGACCTCGCGCGAGGAACAGCAGGATCGGAGCCGCGAGCACCACGAGGATCCACGTCGACAGATCACCCGCAGCGATCAGAACGATCGCCACCACATAAGTGACGACCGTCGTCAGTACCGCGAGCACGAGTAGCGGGATTTCCCACGGGTGGCGAACGGCGTCACTGCCCGGTGACATACGAAGGGCGGGTGCAGCGGCCTGGCCGTTGACGGGGTACATGGGCACCACGATAGGTGTGCTCGCGCGGCGATGCGTGTTCCTGAAAGTGTGACGTCGACCCGGGTGCGCCCGGCTGGTCGGGCCTGAGAGAATTGTCGCCATGCGCGTATACCTGGGTGCCGACCATGCCGGATTCGAACGTAAGAACGAGATCATCGAACACCTGAAAGCGAACGGCCACGAGGCCATCGACTGTGGTGCTCACGAGTACGACGCCGTGGACGACTACCCGGCTTTCTGCATCGAAGCCGCAAAGCGCGTCGTCGCCGACGAGGGCAGCCTGGGAATCGTCCTGGGTGGCAGTGGCAACGGCGAGCAGATCGCAGCGAACAAAGTTCCCGGCGCACGGTGCGCCCTCGCTTGGAGCGTCGAAACGGCGAAGCTGGCACGTGAGCACAACAACGCTCAGCTGATCGGCATCGGCGGACGTATGCATTCCCTCGAGGAATCGCTTGCCATCGTCGACGCTTTCCTCGCCACCGCATGGTCGGGTGAAGAGCGCCACCAGCGTCGTATCGACATCCTGTCCGAGTACGAGAAGACCGGCGTCGCACCGGCTCTGCCGCAAGCCTGATCCGAAAGTTGTTCCGTGCCTGAAGGTCATACCCTGCACCGGCTGGCACGGTTGCATGCCCGCAAGTTCGTCGGTTCACCGGTCCGCGTCCTCAGTCCGCAAGGCAGATTCGCCGAGGACGCGCGCCTGGTGGACGGACACGTACTCACGTCCTCGGATGCCTGGGGAAAGCACCTCTGGCACACGTACGACAACGGTCTGACAGTTCACGTACACCTCGGGTTGTACGGAAAGTTCACCGACGCCGCCCTGCCGATGGAAGAACCGGTAGGTCAGGTCCGGATGCGTATGGTCGGTGCCGATTTCGGCACCGACCTTCGTGGTCCCACCGCCTGCGAAGTCCTGCTACCTCCTCAGGTCGCCGCGATCGAGGCCAGACTCGGGCCGGACCCACTGCGCCGCGACGCGGATCCAGAGAAGGCCTGGTTGCGAATCTCCAAGTCCAAGACGGCAATCGGCGCCCTGCTGATGGACCAGGCGGTCCTGGCGGGTGTCGGCAACGTCTATCGCGCCGAACTTCTCTTTCGTCACGGAATCAACCCTGAACGACCGGGGAATCTCGTCTCTCACGGCGAGTGGACCGCCATGTGGGCAGACCTAGTCGAATTGATGAAAGTCGGCGTCAGACGGGGGAAGATGCACGTCGTTCGCGCCGAGCACGACAACGGAGATCCGGCGTACGCGAAGGATCGTCCGCGTACCTATGTCTACAGAAGAGCAGGATCGCCGTGCCGCGTGTGCGGCACACCGATCCTGCATTCCGTCATGAAGGCACGAAACCTGTTCTGGTGCCCGGTCTGTCAGTCGGCTTAGAAGTCGAAGCCGCCGAAGTCCCCGCCGCCCCCGAAATCCATTCCGCCTCCGTCGCCACCAGACCAGTCGCTTCCGCCGTCAGCGGTGTAGTCCGTGTTGTCGATACTTCCTTGGTCGGCGCCGGGATCACCGGCGTCCATACCCTGATCTCCCGAGTCACCGGAGCCTGTGTCGGCGCCGGGATCGCCACCCTGGGCGAAAGCCTCTGCGCCGTAAGGAACCCCGGCCATGCCGGAGAACATGGTCGAGAACAGCATCATCGAACCCAGACCCCAGGCGCCGGCGACGAGTGCAGGCTTCCACCAGGGTTCGGAGTACCAGCCGGCCGGGACCGGGCGTCCGGCGACTCGGCCACCGGGGTAGTAGTTGGGTGTGTGCGACGACGGATTGGGTGATGCGGCGACCTTGCGGCCCTCGAATTCGACCTCACGGTCTTCGGTGACCGAACCGGCAGCCTTCTGTCCGTCGATGGAAGGAACTTCCGGTCCCGGATCCATGCCCATCGCCACCCGTGCCGCGCGGATGTAGTAAAGCCCTTCCAGTGCAGTCTGTTTCGCGAGACGTGCTTGGACCGGCGTTGCGGCCTGATCGATCTGCGAGCCTGCGGCGTTGTACCGTTCGGCCGCGTCGGCGAGGGCTTGGCGCGACGCGTCGTCACTGCCGGTCAGGTTGTAGACCTGACCGCCGAGGCGTTCGATCGACTGCCGGGCATCGGCTTTCGCATCGTCGAGTTGTGTTGCGCTGTGGCCGGAACCGCGTTGCTGGCTTTTCATGACCAGGAATACGACTACGGCCAGAACGACGAGTATGAGAAGAATCGTGGTCACGTGGCCTCCCGAGCAGAATCGATCCGGACAACTCCAGGATACGGACCGCAGGGGAGTGGTCTGAGTGGACAAAGTCGGAATACAAAAAATCCGCACCGGCTGGGCCGATGCGGATCTTTTGTGGAGTTTCCCTCCTGATGGAGGGGATGACGGGAATCGAACCCGCGTGATCAGTTTGGAAGACTGAGGCTCTACCATTGAGCTACATCCCCGTGCATACGACAACTCGGGATCGCCGTGTTCGTCGTCTGCGATACGAAACTGTACCCAATGCCCCACCGGATTTCATAATCGGGGGGTCGGAGAAGTTCGAGACCGTCGTTCACCTGGGGAATTGGCGAATTGCTCGGCGAGTCGGGGTGTCTCGGCCGCAGGCGCGGCTTCTGATTCCGGCTCTGAATGGCAGTTGAGGCAAGGCTGTATGTGGCTCCCGTATGTGGCTGCCGTCGGATGACATACTGACGGGGTCGACAGCCGGGCCGTGTACAAATGGCGGTCGGGTTCGTGAGAGAGTAGTGAGCGCGATAGGGTTGTGCGCGGTCACCGATGGTGGCTGCCTTTGTGGCCCGCTGTCTTAGCGGCCTCGGATGGCCGTATCGTGTGTTTCATGTGATCGGAAACGGGATGTAGCGCAGCTTGGTAGCGCATCCGCTTTGGGAGCGGAGGGTCGCAGGTTCAAATCCTGTCATCCCGACAAGTACGTACATGGCACTTCACCTCCAGTAAGTCCGGGAGTGAAGTGCCGCGCCAGACAGCAGTACCGATTCAACACAAGTTGTGAGCAAGACCAGACGAAGGAGCGAAGTTTCGTGAAGAGCACCGTCGAGCAGCTCAGCCCGACGCGAGTCCGTATCAACGTTGAGGTGCCCTTCGCGGAACTCAAGTCTGATTTCGACAAGGCCTACAAGGCCCTCGCGCAGCAGATTCGTCTCCCCGGCTTCCGTCCCGGCAAGGCTCCGGCCCGCCTCCTCGAAGCGCGTGTCGGTCGCGGCGCTGTGCTCGAGCAGGTCGTCAACGACGCTCTGCCGTCGCGTTACTCCGAGGCTGTCACCAGCGCCGGCGTGAAGGCCATCGGCCAGCCCGAGATCGAGGTCACCAAGATCGAAGACGGCGAGCTCCTCGAGTTCACCGCCGAGGTCGACGTGCGCCCGGAGATCGAGCTCCCTGACTTCAGCTCCATCAACGTCGAGGTCGATCCGATCGAGATCACCGACGAAGCCATCGAAGAGCAGCTGCTTTCGCTGCGTCAGCGTTTCGGCACCCTCACCGGCGTCGACCGCGCAGTCGAGGACGGCGACTTCGTCTCCATCGATCTGTCGGCCACCGTCGACGGCGAGAACGTTGCCGAGGCAACCGCGAGCGGACTGTCGCACGAGGTCGGTTCGGGCCAGCTCATCGAGGGCCTCGACGAAGCCATCATCGGCCTCAAGGCGGGGGAGTCCAAGGACTTCACGTCGACGCTGGTCGCCGGCGAGTACGCAGGCAAGGAAGCTGTTGTCACCGTGACCGTGCAGACGGTCAAGGAGCGCGAGCTTCCGGCTGAGGACGACGAGTTCGCTCAGCTCGCCAGCGAGTTCGACACCCTGGAAGAACTGAAGGCTGACCTCCGTGAGCGCGTCGCACGCGTCCGCAAGGTCGAGCAGGCCGGTCAGATCCGCGACAAGGTTCTCGAGCAGCTGCTCGAGACCGTCGAGGTTCCGCTGCCGGAGGCCGTCGTCAAGGCTGAGGTCGACGCTGCTCTGCACGACGCCGTTCACGGTCTCGATCACGACGAAGAGGCACTGAACAAGCTCCTCGAAGAGCAGGGCAGCAGCCGCGAAGAGTTCGACAAGGATGCACAGGAAGCCGCTGAGCGCTCCGTCAAGACGCAGCTCTTGCTCGACTCGATTGCCGATGCGGGCAACGTCACCGTCGGTCAGGACGAGCTCACCGAGCGCATCCTGTTCCAGGCGCAGCGTTACGGCATGGCTCCTGAGCAGTTCATCCAGCAGATCCAGCAGGCCAACCAGCTCGGCGCCGTCTTCGCAGACGTCCGTCGTGGCAAGGCTCTCGCGTCCGTCGTCGAGTCGGCCGGTGTCAAGGACACCTCCGGCGCAGTTGTCGACACCGCAGAGCTGTTCGGCAGCAGTGAGGCCGAAACCGAAGCGGACGAGTCTGATTCCGCCGAGAGCGAAGACAAGTAAAAACGCAGGCGGACGGGTGTTTTCACCACGATCGACTGCACTGAGTTTTCCGCTTTGAGCGAAGTAGGGCGGCACCGGGACTCCGGTGCCGCCCTACTTCGTTACTGTCTGTGTCAGTAGAAGTGTTTCGCATAGACGATCCACCGCACAAGTAGATCCACATAGAAGGCAGGTACCGTGACTTCCAATCACCTGGAGACTTTGCAGAGTCCCGCCATGACTTCAGCGACCGCTGGGTTGAACCTCAGCGACTCGGTGTACGAGCGCTTGCTGCGAGAGCGCATCATTTTCCTCGGTACCCAGGTCGACGACGACATCGCCAACAAGCTGTGCGCACAGATCCTGCTGCTCTCGGCCGAGGACCCGACGCGAGACATCTCGCTCTACATCAACTCGCCCGGTGGATCCGTGACCGCAGGTATGGCGATCTTCGACACGATGCAGTTCGCCGAGTGCGACATCGCCACCTTCGGCATGGGCCTTGCGGCGTCGATGGGTCAGTTCCTGCTCTCGGCAGGCACCAAGGGCAAGCGCTACGCACTGCCTCACGCCCGCATCATGATGCACCAGCCGTCCGCCGGCATCGGTGGTTCCGCCAGTGACATCGCGATCATGGCCGAGCAGTTCAAGCACACCAAGCGCGAAATGGCCGAGCTGATTGCTCAGCACACCGGCCAGACGGTCGAGCAGATCACCGCGGACTCCGATCGTGACCGTTGGTTCACGGCGAAGGAAGCTCTCGAGTACGGCTTCGTCGACCACGTCGTCTCCCGTGCGAATCAGGCCGGCGGCACCGGCAACTGAGCCGGTTCGCCCGTCCTTTCGCTGCCCAATTCATACTTTGGAGAACTGATGACCAATCTTTTCGGAGCTAACTCGCTGGGCGGCCAGGCGCCGTCGGGCCCCCAATCGCGTTACATCCTGCCCCAGTTCACGGAGCAGACCAGCTACGGCGTCAAGACGTCCGACCCGTACAACAAGCTGTTCGAGGAGCGCATCATCTTCCTCGGCTCGCAGGTCGACGACGTGTCCGCCAACGACCTCATGGCGCAGTTGCTGGTTCTCGAATCGCAGGATCCGGACCGCGACATCACGATGTACATCAACTCGCCCGGTGGTTCTTTCACCGCGCTGATGGCGATCTACGACACGATGCAGTACGTCCGTGCCGACATTTCCACCGTCTGCCTCGGTCAGGCTGCTTCGGCAGCTGCCGTGCTTCTGGCCGGCGGTACGCCGGGCAAGCGCTTCGCGCTCCCCAACTCGCGCATTCTGATCCACCAGCCGGCTACGGGCGGCATCCAGGGTCAGGTTTCCGATCTGGAGATCCAGGCTGCGGAGATCGAGCGTATGCGTCGGCTCATGGAGAGCACGCTGTCGCTGCACACGGGTAAGGATCCGGAGACCATCCGCGTCGACACCGATCGCGACAAGATCCTCACGGCCGAGCAGGCCAAGGAGTACGGCATCATCGACGACGTGCTGGCTTACCGGAAGCTCAGCGCACAGAAGTAGTCGATTTCCGCCTCGTGTCGAGGATCTGTTACCCGATTCCCGACACGAGGCGGACACGTCGAGAAGTGCCTGGTGGAGCGCTTGCCAGGCTGAAATCTCGACTCTTTTCTTTTTTATCCGCAGACGAAACGCCGAGAACAGGTCGACCCCGTTCGGGATCTGCGGGTACCGTCACTTCACGGGCTGGTTCTCGACCGGCGTTCTGCGATTGTTCGACCAGATTTGTTCGATCAGTTTGTCTGATCTGACAACTACCGAAGTACTGCGGAGCGTCTCGACCGATCGAGTGGCGGCGAGTGCACGTACATGATGGAAAGTAGGGACCTCACGAGATGGCACGCATCGGCGACGGCGGGGATCTGCTCAAGTGCTCTTTCTGCGGTAAGAGTCAGAAGCAGGTCAAAAAGCTCATTGCAGGACCCGGGGTGTACATCTGCGACGAGTGCATCGACCTCTGCAACGAGATCATCGAAGAGGAATTGGCCGAATCGAGCGAGGTCAAGCTCGACGAGCTTCCCAAGCCTGCGGAGATCCGAGAATTCCTCGAGAACTACGTCATCGGTCAGGACTCCGCCAAGCGGACGTTGGCCGTGGCCGTCTACAACCACTACAAGCGCATTCAGGCCGGCGACAAGGGCCGTGACGCGCGGGGTGAGACGGTTGAGCTCGCGAAATCCAACATCTTGATGCTCGGCCCCACCGGCTGTGGCAAGACGTATCTCGCTCAGACTCTCGCGAAGATGCTCAACGTCCCGTTCGCCATCGCTGACGCGACGGCGTTGACCGAGGCCGGTTACGTCGGTGAGGACGTCGAGAACATTCTGCTCAAACTGATTCAGGCTGCCGACTACGACGTCAAGCGCGCCGAGACCGGAATCATCTACATCGACGAGGTCGACAAGATCGCCCGTAAGAGCGAGAACCCGTCGATCACGCGTGACGTCTCCGGCGAAGGCGTTCAGCAGGCGTTGCTGAAGATCCTCGAAGGTACGCAGGCGAGCGTCCCGCCGCAGGGTGGCCGTAAGCATCCGCACCAGGAATTCATTCAGATCGACACCACGAACGTGCTGTTCATCGTCGCGGGCGCTTTCGCAGGTCTCGAGCGGATCGTCTCCGATCGTGTCGGCAAGCGCGGTATCGGTTTCGGCGCCGAGGTTCGGTCGAAGGCCGAACTGGATACGGTCGATCGTTTCGCCGAGGTCATGCCGGAGGATTTGATCAAGTTCGGTCTGATTCCCGAGTTCATCGGCCGTTTGCCGATGATCGCGTCGGTGACCAACCTCGACAAGGAATCGCTCGTTCAGATCTTGTCGGAGCCCAAGAACGCTCTCGTCAAGCAGTACCGTCGCCTGTTCGACATGGACGGCGTCGAGCTCGAGTTCACCGAAGAAGCGCTCGACGCTATCGCCGATCAGGCGATCTTGCGTGGAACCGGCGCTCGTGGCCTGCGCGCCATCATGGAAGAGGTTCTTCTTCCCGTGATGTACGACATTCCCAGCCGTGACGACGTCGAAAAGGTGGTCGTCACCGCGGAGACCGTCAACGACAACGTACTTCCGACCATCGTTCCGCGTAAGCCGGAACGTGGCGAGCGTCGCGACAAGACGGCGTAGAACTTCAAAACGACTGTGGCCCGGTATCTCTCGCGAGATGCCGGGCCACAGTGGTTCGTGCAACACAGTGGTTCGTGCAACACAGTGGTTCGTGCAGGATGTCTGTCGGGTATTCGGCTAGATCGGGTTGCCGAGTTCCTTGAGGGGAGTGCGGAACGTCTCCTTGGCGGTGAACGCCGAGAGCGCGCAGATGACGCAGGCCACCGAAGTCAGAATGGCAACGGGCATCCAGTGTGTCTTGTCGCCGCCCATGAGGGCGTTGCCGATGGCGGGGGCAAAGCCTGCGAGGGCGAAGCCGACCTGGGTGCCGATCGCAATGCCCGAGTAGCGGACCTTGGTGTTGAACATCTCGGAGTAGAACGACGGCCAGATGGCATTCGGGGCAGCGTAGAAGACGGACATCAATCCGATTGCGGCGAGGAAGATCAGGGGAACGTTGCCGCTGGCGATTGCGCCGAAGTACACGTAGATGAACACCGCGCTACCGAGGGCGCCACCGATGAACAGCGGCCTGCGACCGATCCGGTCGGAGAGCATCGCCCAGGCGGGCTGACTGAGCAGGGCTACGGCGTTGGCTGCGATGGCAACCCAGAGCATGGTCGACTTCGGAATCCCCACTTCTTCGGTGGTGGCGAAAGCGAGACCGAAGACGGAGAAGATGGTCGAGACGACGGCGATGAAAGCGCAGCAGATCACGCGAATCAGATTTGCGCTGTGGGTGCGAAGAAGATCGGCAACAGGCAATTTGGCGACGGTCTTGGATTCCTGCTGCTCGGTGAACTCTTCGGGCTCTTCGAGCTTGAGACGCATGATGTATGCCGCGACCAGAACGATCAGGCTGCCCCAGAACGGGATTCGCCAGCCCCACGTGTAGAGGATGTCGTCGGGGAGCGCGGCGATGGGCAGGAATACGAGGCTGGCGAGGATGAAGCCGGCCTGGGTGCCGTTGAGGGTCCAACTGCAGAAGAACGCGCGTCGGCCTTCGGGGGCGTGTTCGAGCGTCAGTGAGCTGGCACCGCTCTGTTCACCGGCAGCGGAGATGCCCTGGGCGATTCTCATCAGGACGAGAAGGATCGGTGCAAGAACTCCGATCGAATCGGCGCTGGGAATACATCCGATGAGGAAGGTGGCTGCGCCCATCAGAATGAGCGTGAGCAGCATGATCTTCTTGCGGCCGACGCGGTCACCGAAATGGCCGAGGACTACAGCGCCGAGGGGACGCGCGACGTACGCGACACCGAAGGTGGCCAGCGAAAGTAGAGCCGCATGCCCGCTGTCCGGGAAGAACACCGTGGGGAAGATGAGCGCAGCGGCGGAGGCGTAGATGTAGAAGTCGTAGTACTCGAGCATGCTGCCGAGAAACGACGACGTTGCGGCGCGCTTGACCTTGGTCGTGTCCGGCCTTGCCAAGGATCCCGCCTCGGGCCCGGACGGTGTAACCGTGCTAGCTGACATGCTCATCTCCTGGGTGGAAGCGTCGTGGAGGCTCTACATCCGCCGATTGTGTTCGTATAAAGAACGTCTGTGCGGAGAGCGATACAAGGAATGTAACCGACGCCACAGCAACTACACAAGATTATTAACCAAATAGTTCATAAAAATCTACTGGCGGTCACGCTGCTCGTCGAAACCGCAGTTCAGAGAGTTAGGAGGCCGGCTGTGCTGCGGCCGCCACCAACTGCTCCACCTGTTCCTCGGTGATCCCGAGGCCGAAGGTGGCGAGTTTTCCGAGCGGCATCGAGCCTGCGAGTGCCATCATCTCGGGGCTGACCGCCTGTGCACCGTCGCCCGCTGCGGCAGCCATGGCGGCGCCGAGAACTGCGCTGCCGACGGGATGGGCGAGCCATTCGCCGATGGTCGACATGGCGTCGAGCGTGCCGACGCCGACGTTCCCGGCCAGGGTGATCGTGTCGGTGGTTGCGATGTCCCGAGACGAGAAGCCGACGCGGATCTCGTAGTCGCCGGCCTCGATCGCCCAGTCCTTTTCCGTGACAGACCAATAGGCAAATGCCCTGCTGTCGAGCGTGATGGTCACAGTCGCGGATTCGTCGGGGTCGAGGTGGACCTTGGCAAAGCCTTTCAATTCCTGCGCGGGTCGATCGATGCTTGCCGAGGCGTCGTGGACGTAGACCTGAACGACGCTGCTGCCCGATCGGTCGCCGCTGTTGCGCACGGTGACGGTCACTTCGGCGGAGTTCTCACCGGCCTCGACGGAGGTATCGGTGATGTCGAAGGTGGTGTAGCTCAGCCCGAACCCGAACGGGTACGCCACTTCGCGCAGCGCGGAGTCGTAGTAGCGGTATCCCACGTACAGGCCTTCGCCGTAGCGGACGTGCTGCTGTGATCCCGGGAAATGCAGATACGACGGATTGTCTTGGAGGCGAGGCGGAATGGTCTCCGTCAGGCGGCCGGACGGATTCGTGAGGCCGAACAGAAGATCGGCAATCGCCGAGCCGCCCGCCTGGCCGAGTAGCCAGCCCTCGAGGATTGCGGCGGCATGATCCTTCCAAGGCTCGATCGAAACCACACCGCCGTTGGCGAGCACGACGACCGTGTTCGGGTTCGCGCCGTGGACCGCTTCCAGCAGGGCGATCTGGTCAGCCGGCAGTTCGATGTCGGTTCGGTCGAATCCTTCGGATTCCGTGGCGGACGGTAGTCCGAGGAACAGCACCGCGACGTCGGCGCGGCGTGCGGCGTCGACAGCCTCGGTGACCATGTCGTCGTCCGGAGTGCCGTCGAAGGTGAAGCCCGGTGCGAAAGTGACGCGGTCGGCGCCTTCGAGGTCGAGTATCGCGTCCAAGGCATTGTCGAGCTTGGTTGGAACCACCTGCGAACTGCCGGCCCCCTGGTACCGCGGGCTGCACGCGAATTCGCCGATCACCGCGACGGTTTGCCCGCCGGGGGTCAGCGGCAGCAGTTCTCCGTCGTTCGCCAGCAATACAGCGGACTCCGCTGCAGCGGTCCGCGCCAGTTCGTGGTGACGCTCGACGTCGTACGTGTGGCCCTCGGTGCGCGCGGCGGCGGTGCGTGCCACCAGCGTCGCCAGGCGCTCGGCGGCAGTGGTGAGCACTGATTCGTCCAGGTCGCCGCCGCGCACGGCGTCGACGATCTGGGTATCGGTTCCGGTCGGCGGCATTTCCAGGTCGAGGCCCGCGGCGAGTGCCGCCACGCGGTCGTTGACCGCTCCCCAGTCCGAAACGACGAGGCCGTCGAAGCCCCACTGTTCGCGGAGTACCTCGGTGAGCAGCCAATGGTTCTGGCTCGAGTACACACCGTTGATCTTGTTGTACGAGCACATGACCGTCGTCGGGGCCGCGGTCTTGACGGCGTATTCGAAGCCGGCCAGATAGATCTCGCGCAGCGTCCGTTCGTCGACGTCGGCACTGACTCTCATCCGGTCGTGTTCTTGGTTGTTGACAGCGAAGTGCTTGAGCGAGGTTCCGACGCCGCGAGACTGGATGCCGGTGATCAGCGCTGCCGCGACGCGGCCGGAGAGGAATGGGTCCTCGGAGACGTATTCGAAATTCCTGCCACACAAGGGTGATCGTTTGATGTTGATGCCTGGGCCGAGGAGGACCGAGACCTGTTCGGCTTTGGCTTCGTCGCCCAGAGCCTCACCGACCTGGCGGATGAGGTCGAGGTTCCACGACGAGCCCAACCCGACCGCCGGTGGGAAACATGTCGCTGGAATGCTGTGGCCGAGTCCGAGTGCGTCGCCGCCCTCGGGCTGTTTCCGGACTCCGTGCGGACCGTCGGTCAGGAGTATCGATTCGATTCCGGCAACGGACTGGCTGTGCCAGAAATCCGAGCCGGACGTCAACGACGCGTTCTCCTCGAGTGAAAGCCCGTCTACGTAATTCTCGGTCACGTCATTCCTCCCGGTGGCAGCTGTGAGTTCCACTCACCACCGTAGGGGGATTTTTCGGACTTCGGGGTGGGTCAGGACGGCGCCTTCGAGGTCAGGAAGGCAACAACCATGTCGCCGAGCATGGTTCGAAGATGCTCACGATGCGTCGAGTCGGTCAGGTCGCGGTCGAAGAGCGCTTTGAAGGTGTAACGATTGGCGATACGAAAGACGCAGTAACTGCTGATCAACATGTGAATATCGAGAGCATCTACGTCGGAGCGGAATGCTCCCGACTGCTGTCCGTCGTGGAGGATCTGCGAGACCAGGTCGGCGGCGGGGGCGCCGAGACCGCTGAGTAGCTCGGATTTCTCGATGTGCTCACCGCGGAGCATGTTCTCGTTGGCTACCAGCCGAATGAAGTTCGGGTGTTGTTCGTGGTGGTCGAAGGTGAGTTCGGCCAAGGCGCGGACTGCTGCCGTGGGTTTCAATCCCTCGAGGTCGAGTTCACGTTCCTGCGCACGAATGACGCTGTACGCGTGTTCGAGGACGGACTTGTACAGCCCTTCCTTGTCGGTGAAGTAGTAGTAGATCATGCGCTTGGTGGTGTGAGTCTTGGTTGCGATCTCGTCCACTCGGGCGCCGGCAAAGCCTTTGTCGGCAAACTCCTCGGTGGCGACGGCGATGATGTTCACCCTGGTCAGATCGCTGTTTCGGCGTCGTTTCTCCGGCTTCGACACCACGGAGTTCACTGACTGCTCGGAAACCATGTGCTCACTCTATCTGTCAGCAGTTTGTCGACTTTGCTTGTCGAGTCCGCGTCGGGGGAGTAACGTCCAGTGAACTAACTCACTAGTTCGTACATTAGTTTCGAGCGTCAACCCCGAGGTGCCCCTGATGACTTCATCTCTACCGATTCTGGTCCTCAACGGGCCCAACTTGAATTTGTTGGGCCAGCGCCAACCGGAGTTCTACGGGAGAGACACGCTGGACGACGTAGTTTCCCGCTGTGAAGCGGCGGCCGCGAAGTTCGGAGCGGTGGTCGAGGCAAGGCAGTCGAACCACGAGGGCCAACTGATCGATTGGATCCACGAGGCCAGGGGAAACGTTGCGGGCATCGTCATCAATCCCGGTGGGTACTCGCATACCTCCGTTGCGTTGCGTGACGCTCTGGTCACACTCGATGCCCCCGTCGTGGAGGTGCACATCAGCAACATCCACAGTCGCGAAGAATTCCGTCACCACTCGTATGTCTCCGGCATCGCCGACGCCGTCATCTGTGGATTGGGAATCGACGGATACAGCGCCGCAGTCGAATTCGTCTGCATCCGAGAAGGGAAGAACTGATGAGCGATTCGATGCTCTGCGGTCTGATCGGCACCGGAATCGGAGCCTCTTTGACTCCGATCATGCACGAGGAAGAAGGGCGCAGACAGGGTCTTCCGTACGTCTACCGCATCCTCGATCTCGACGTGATGGGCATGGCGCCGTCGGACATCGGTGAACTTCTCACCTATGCACGACGTTTCGGGTTCCGCGGCCTCAACATCACTCACCCGTGCAAGCAGTTGGTGATCGAGCACCTCGACGAGCTCTCGCCCGATGCGAGCCGGCTCGGCGCGGTGAACACGGTCCTCTTCGACTCCGGCAAGGCGATCGGACACAACACCGATTGGTCGGGCTTCGGCCGAAATTTCGACGACGGACTTCCCGGAGCACAGCTCGATCGTGTCGTGCAGCTCGGTGCCGGCGGAGCCGGTGCGGCGGTTGCCTATGCCGCGCTCACCCGTGGCGTCGGGACACTGACGTTGGTCGATTCGAGCCTGCCTCGCGCGCAGGAACTTGCACAAACCTTCGCGCAGCAGTTTCCGGCGCAGGTTGTCGAGGCGCGGCATACGAGCGACCTCGCCGAAGTGCTCGGCAAGGCAAACGGATTGATCCACGCGACGCCGATGGGAATGGCGGCTCATCCCGGAATGGCGTTCTCGCCAGATCTGCTTCGCCCTGATCTGTGGGTGGCCGAAATCGTCTACCGTCCACTCGAAACCGAACTGTTGCGTCAGGCAAGGTTGATCGGAGCCCCGACGCTCAGCGGAGGCGGAATGACTGTCTTCCAGGCCGTCGACGCGTTCCGGATCTTCACGGGCATCGAGCCCGACAGTAAGCGCATGCTCGCGCACATGACGGAACTTGTACACGGCGAACAGACTGCGGCAGCGCTGTGAGTGCCCCGGTCCGGACGTCGATCGCGACGGTATCGCTCAGTGGCACTCTCGAGGAGAAGCTCGACGCCATCGCTGCTGCCGGCTTCGACGGCTTCGAGGTGTTCGAGCCGGATTTTGTTGCTTCGCCGTGGTCCCCGAAGGAATTACGAACGAGGGCTGCGGATCTGGGCTTGACCCTCGATCTGTATCAGCCGTTCCGTGACTTCGACACGGTGGACGAGGCCCAATTTGCTCGGAATCTTGTTCGAGTGCAACGCAAATTCGAGCTCATGGATCAACTGGGGTGCGAGACGCTCCTGGTGTGCTCCTCGCCCCTGCAGACCGCAAGTCACGATGACGGTCAGTTGACAGAGCAATTCGGAGCTCTCGCCGAACTGGCGTCCGAGCACGGCAAGAAGGTTGCCTATGAGGCGCTCGCGTGGGGTGCCCACGTCAACACGTACGGCCATGCGTGGCAGATCGTCGAGGGCGTCGACCATCCTTCGCTCGGTACCTGTCTGGACAGCTTTCACATCCTCTCGCGCGGTGACGATCCCGCCAGAATTCGCGAGATTCCCGGCGAGAAGATCTTCTTCCTCCAGTTGGCGGACGCTCCGTTCTTGGCGATGGACATCCTCCAGTGGAGCCGGCATCACCGAAACTTCCCGGGGCAGGGCAGCTTCGATCTCAATGCGTTCGCTCAGCATGTCTACGCCACCGGTTACGACGGACCGTGGTCGCTCGAGATCTTCAACGACGTATTCCGCCGCGCCGACACCCAGCGGACGGCAATCGACGCTCATCGGTCGCTCCTGCATCTGGAAGAACAGGTCGCCGCCGCGAACCCTGCCGCCGGTGGACCCACGCTGTTCACCGCCCCGGAGCGCACACCGCTCGAAGGAATCGTGTCTCTGCGAATCGCGGCGGGTCCGGCGAAACAGGACCAGGTGCACTCGATGCTCTCCCGCGTCGGTTTTCATCTGGTCGGACGGCACCACGATCACGATTTGCAGTTGTGGCGGCACGGACCGCTCACCGTTGCCGTGGATGCGACTGCGGGCACGGTGTGGACGGCGCCCGGGCTGCCTGCGGATCTACCGGTTCTCACTCAGATCGGCATCCGGGCAACCGAACCCGAGGTGTGGGGAGAGCGCGCTCTGGCTCTCGAAGTGCCGGCGACGCGCGTGCAGTTGCCGGGGTCGAGCGACGAGAACTCCGAGGTACCGGACGTCGTACGCCTGAAGGTCACCGATGCGACATCGATCGACCTTCGTGGCCCCGGCAGCGCTGCAGCGTGGGAATCGGCATTCGAGATCTACCCGCTGCCCGCCGAGCGCAATCGTGAACAGGGCGCAGTGTTCACCGGGATCGACCACGTGGCACTGGCGGTTCCGGCCGAGAGCTGGGACGGCATCATGCTGCTCCTACGGTCCGTGTTCGAGATGCAACCACACGAGGGGCAGGACGTCACCGATTCTGTCGGCCTCATGCGAAGCCAGGCGCTCACGCTCGTTCAAGGCGGTGACGGACATACCCTGCGCATCTCGCTGAACATGGTGGAGGGAAGTCGAAGTGGGCTGCCGACGGTCCGTCGCGGCGGCGTCAGCCACGTCGCCTTCGCGTGTGAGAACATCTTCGGTGCCGCTGCGTCCATGCAGGACTGGGGATTTGCTCCGCTACCCATTTCCCCGAACTACTACGACGATCTGGACGCGCGTTTCGGACTGAATCCGGAACTGCTCGACCGGATGCGCAGCACCGGAATTCTTTACGACGCGGACGCTCACGGCGAGTTCTTCCACCTGTTCACCCCGACCGTCGGGGGAGACCTGTTCTTCGAGGTCGTGCAGCGGGTGGGTGGATACGAGGGCTACGGGGAAGTCAACTCCGCTGTGCGACTGTCGGCTCAGTTGCGTGCGAGTTCGACGTGACCTCGACTCGGTGCGGGTGCGAGTAGATATTCATCGAATCGCCGCGGATGAAACCGGCGAGAGTCAGCCCGGACTCCTGCGCTAGTTCCACTGCCAGCGACGACGGCGCGGAGACAGCACCGAGGATCGGAATGCCGGCCATGACGGCCTTCTGGACGAGTTCGAACGACGCCCGCCCGCTGACGATCAAGATCGTGTCGTAGAGGGGCACTCGGCCGTCGGTGATGGCCCAACCGATCACCTTGTCGACGGCGTTGTGACGGCCAACATCCTCGCGCAGTGCAAGGAGTTCGCCGGTGGCGGTGAACAATCCGGCCGCGTGCAGGCCACCGGTGCGCTCGAAGATCCGTTGGCTCTCCCGCAGTGTGACCGGCATGGCCGACAGGATGGTCGAGGTGACGGAAGTCGTGTCACCGACCAGCGGATGTCGCGTCGTGGTTCGGACGGCGTCGAGCGAGGTCTTGCCGCACACTCCGCACGCGGAACTGACGACGGTGTTGCGGTCGGTGGTGTGGTCGGGCAACGGCACTCCGGGAGCGAGAGCGATGTCGAGGACGTTGTACGTGTTCGCACCGGATTCGTCGACGCCGTCGCAGTAGCGGACGACGCTCACGTCGTCGCGGGTGGCGATGACACCTTCGCTGAGAAGGAATCCGTGCACGAGATCGACGTCGTTGCCGGGGGTCCGCATCGTCACTGCCAGCACCTGACCGCCAACTCTCATTTCGAGTGGTTCCTCGACGGCCAGCGTGTCGGGGCGCGTGACGACCCGATCACCCGAGATTCGAACGACCGGTGTTCGTGCGGTGACTCGTCCCATCTCAGGCGCCCGATGCTTCGAGTCGAACGGTGACGGCCTTCGACACCGGCGTGTTCGACTTGGCTGCAACGTGTTCGAGGGGAACGAGCGGATTTGTCTCGGGGTAGTACGCCGCAGCATTGCCGCGCGGGGTGTCGTAGGAGACGATGCGGAATTCCGTGACCCGACGCTCTTCGAGTGTGCCGTCGGGTGTTGTCCACTCGGACACGATGTCGACGAGATCGCCGTCACGGAATCCGAGCGCGGTGATGTCTTCGGCGTTGACGAGGATGACTTTGCGTCCGCCCTTGATGCCGCGGTATCTGTCGTCGAGGCCGTAGATCGTGGTGTTGTACTGGTCGTGGCTGCGCATCGTCTGCAGAATCAGGCGCCCACTCGGAGTGGGTATCCAGTGCAGGTCGTTCACGCCGAAGTTGGCTTTGCCGGTGTGCGTGCGGAACTCACGCGAGTCACGCGGCGGGTGGGGGAGTTGGAATCCGTCTGGCTCTCGAACGCGGGAGTTGTAGTTTTCGCAGCCTGGCACTACCCGTGAGATGGAATCGCGGATCAGATCGTAGTTGCCCTCGAAGGCCGACCAGCGGACGGAGTGATCGTTGCCGAGTAGTTCGCGGGCGAGTTGGCAGATGATGGCGACTTCGCTACGCAGGTAGGGGCTGACCGGTGTGAGGCGTCCGCGCGACAGGTGCACCATGGACATCGAATCCTCCACGGAGACAAGCTGCTTTCCGCCGGCTTGGACGTCGAGGTCGGTGCGTCCGAGGGTGGGGAGGATGATCGCGGTCTGCCCGTGGACCACGTGACTGCGGTTCAGCTTGGTGGACACCTGCACGGTGAGTTCGCATTGACGCAACGCTGTTTCAGTCGCTGCGGTGTCCGGGCTTGCCTGGATGAAGTTGCCGCCCATCGCCATGAAGAAGCTTGCCTTGCCTGCGTTCATGGCGCGGATCGCGTCGACGGTGTCCCATCCGTGCTTGCGGGGACTCGAGATCGAGAACTCGGTATCGAGCGCGGCCAGGAACTCTTCCGGCATCTTTTCCCAGATGCCCATCGTGCGGTCACCCTGGACATTGGAGTGTCCTCGCACCGGACAAACGCCGGCACCGGGTTTGCCCATCATTCCACGCATGAGCAGCAGGTTGACTGCTTCTTCGATGGTGGCGACTCCGTGTGTGTGCTGAGTGATCCCCATGGCCCAGCAGGTGACGGTTCGCTCGGATCGGGCAAGTGCGGCAGCCGTTTCCTCGAGCTGTGCCATCGACAGACCCGTTGCCTCGAGTACCGTGTCGAGATCGACCGCGCGGATGTGCTTCTCGTATTCGTCCCAACCGGCGCAGTACCGGTCGACGAAAGCGCGGTCGACGACCGTCCCGGGAGCGCGATCTTCCTGCTCGAGCAGCAGCTTCCCCAGGCCTTGGAACAGCGCCATGTCGCCGCCCAGCCGGATCTGCAGGAACTCGTCCGCGATGTCGACTCCGTGCCCGATCACGCCGGACACCTTCTGTGGATCCTTGAACCTGCGCAATCCCGCCTCGGGTAGAGGATTGATGGCAATGATCTTGGCGCCGTTGCTCTTTGCCTTCTCCAGCGTCGAGAGCATTCGAGGGTGGTTGGTGCCGGGGTTCTGTCCGGCGATGAGGATGAGATCGGCGTTCTCGAGGTCGGGAACCGTCACCGAGCCTTTGCCGATGCCGATGGATTCGGTCAGTGCGCTTCCGGACGACTCGTGACACATGTTGGAACAGTCGGGCATGTTGTTGGTGCCGTAGCTGCGAATCATCAACTGGTAGAGAAACGCGGCTTCGTTGGACGTGCGACCGGAGGTGTAGAACACCGCTTCGTCCGGCGATGCGAGGCCGTTCAGATGTTCGGCGATCAGTGCGTACGCGCCGTCCCAGTCGATCGGCCGGTAATGGGTTGCTCCCGGCGTCAGGACCATCGGGTGCGTCAGTCGCCCCTGCTGTCCGAGCCAGTAGTCGGTCTTGCCTTCGAGATCGGCGATCGAGTGCTCCGCGAAGAATTCGGGTGTGACGGTGCGAAGCGTTGCTTCCTCGGCAACAGCCTTCGCTCCGTTCTCGCAGAATTCGGCGGGCTTGCGATGTCCGGGAGTCTCCGGCCACGCACACCCCGGGCAGTCGAAGCCGTGTCGCTGGTTGAGTCTGGTGAGCGTTCGGGCGGTCCGCAAGGCTCCCATCTGCTCGATTCCTCGTTGCAGCGACACCAGAACGGCCGGAACTCCGGCGGCGTAGTCCTTGGGGTGCGTGACTTCGAGATCCGATTCGTCGATGTCCTTCGAGGGGCCCTGGCGCGTCATGTCTCCATAGTGGCCCGAACGGCGCGGTACTGCCATCGAATGGGCCGGTCGAACTAGCCGGAATGAAGCTTTCATCGGCTAGCCTTACCTACCGAACCAGCAGACTTTAAGGGGTAGGAACATGGATCGAACGGACGCAGGTCGGCTGACCCGGCGCGGATTTCTGATCGGCACGTCGGGAGCGTTGCTGGCATTCGCCGCAGCCTGCTCCAGTTCGAACGACGAGGACACACCTCCCAGCGGTGACTCTGCGGAATCGATCACCCACAAGTTCGGGGCTACGGAGTTGCCCAAGGATCCGCAGCGGATCGTCAGTGTCGGATACAACGATCAAGATGCGATCCTGGCGCTCGGTGGGACCTTGGTCGGAACCTTCGACTGGTACGGCGATTACCCCTACGGAGTGTGGCCCTGGGCGCAGCCGCTGCTGAACGGGGCGACTCCCGAGATCATCGGAACTGCGGGCACCACCATTCAGATGGAGAAGGTCGCTGCCACGACACCCGACCTCATTGTCGGCACCTACTCCGGGCTCACTCAGGCGCAATACGACAAACTCAGTGCCATTGCGCCGACGGTGGCGCAGCCCAAGGAGTTCGCGGATTACGGAATCCCCTGGCAGAACCAGACGACCATCATCGGCGAAGCGTTGGGGCAGCAGGGTAAGGCCACCGAGCTGATCGCCGGCGTCGACCAGAAGTTCGCCGACGTGAAGACGGCCAATCCGGCGTTTGCCGGCAAGACCGTTCTGGTCGGCGCGTTGAAGGGGCCGGGGCAGTTCGGGGTCTACGGACCGGAAGACCCGAAGGTGCGGTTCTTCACCGAACTCGGATTCGTGAATCCGCCTGTCACCGATCAGATCACGGGTAACTTCGCCGAGATCAGCACCGAGCAACTCTCGCTCGCGGACGTCGACGTACTCGTCTGGTACGCCGGTGGCGGCTACGGCGACAAGCTTCGCGCGGAGCTGGACAAGACCCCGATCTACCAGGAACTCGACGTCGTGAAGGACGGCCGCGCGATCATTCTGGAAGACGCTGCTGCCGAAGCCATGACGTGGAGCACCGTACTGAGCTTGCCGTACGCGCTCGAACAGATTCCGCCGCGGATTGCGGGCTTGCTCGTCTGATCGGTTCAAGGACAGCGCTGTTCAAAGTCCAGTGATTCGGACAGTCGGCGGTACTCTCGCCTCATGGGTGTACACGTACGGCCGGCTGTCCGATCCGATATTCCGGCACTGTCGGCAGTGTTGGCCGAGGCGTTCGAAGATGATCCCTTGATGGCGTGGATGTTGCCGGACGAGGCCACCAGGGCTGATCGCCTGACGAAACTGTTTGCCGCAGAAGCTCGTTACCACCACCTCGCCGGGGGCGGCGTCGAGGTGGCCACCGACGACAACGGCCTGATCGGCGGGGCAACTCTGTGGGATCCGCCGGGGCGGTGGAAGCAGTCGTGGATTTCCGGGCTCGTGAGCCTGCCCGCAATGGTGCGTGTCTTCGGCAGGGGCCTACGACACGCGGCCGAGGTCAGCTCCGTTCTCGAAGGAGCACACCCGAATTCGCCGCACTGGTATCTCGCGACCGTCGGGACCGGCAGCGCGGCGCGCGGTGGGGGATACGGCAAAGCGCTGCTGAACTCTCGGTTGGAGCGTTGTGACCGTCAACATGTCGACGCTTACCTCGAGAGCAGCAAGGAATCGAACATCCCGTACTACAACCGCTTCGGTTTCGAAGTGACCCGTGACATCGTCATGCCAGGCGGCGGGCCGACGATCTACGCAATGATGCGTCAACCGCGGGGCGCGTGATACGAACTAGTGGTGACCCAGATTCCCGAGCTCCACGCAGGCACACCGTTCGACGAACTCGACGACTACATCGCTCTGGCCAGGTTGTCCGGCCTGGTGTTGTCACCTGACGGCTCGCTGCTGATCTGCGCGCGCGCCGTTCTCGACGACAAGAGCGCCGAATACGTGTCCTCGTTGTGGGAGATCGACCCGGAAGGCCGGCGTCCTGCGCGTCGGTTGACCTGGGGTTCGACCAGCGAGTCCGGTGCTGCCTTCGCGTTCGACGGCGACGTGCTCTTCACTGCCACGCGAGCCGTGCCGGGCGAGAGTGATCCGCAACCAGCACTCTGGCGCCTACCAGCGGCGGGCGGAGAAGCTCAGCTGCTGATCTCGCGTCCCGGTGGTGTCTCGTCGGTATCAGCGGCGAAGGCGGCGCCGACGTTCGTGGCCCAGACGTCGGTCATGGCTTCGGCGATCAGCCTCGACCAGGACGATCAGGTGCGATCGGCGCGCAAGGACAAGAAAGTCACGGCGATGCTGCACACCGGTTATCCGGTGCGCCACTGGGACCACGACCTGGGCCCCGATCATCCGCATCTGGTTGTGGCCGAGACGGATTCGAAGGAATCCGTCGAGTTGCGGGACATCACACCGACGGCAGGCGCAGCGCTGCGGGAGACGTCGACCACGATTTCCGACGACGGTCTCTTCGTCGTGACCACGTGGACTGTCGGCGATGCGAGTGCCGCCCGCCGATCGACGTTGGTTCGGATCGACACGGTGACCGGTGACCGAGTCACGCTTGTCGACGAGGCCGACGCGGACGTCTACAACCCGGTGCTCTCGCCGGACGGAACCAAGCTCGCGTTCATCCGGGAGACACTCACCACACCGGAGTCCGCACCACGAATGACTCTGCAGCTCTACGACTTCGGATCCGGTGCCGTGACCGGCGTCGCCGACGGCTGGGATCGCTGGCCTACCTCACTTGCCTGGCTACCCGACGGATCCGGGCTGGTCGTCACCGCTGACGACGGCGGCCGCGGTCCGATCTTCACCATCGACCTGTGGGGCCAACCAGTGCGCCTGACAGCCGACGACGCGGCGTACACCGACGTTCGAGTGGCGCCGGACGGTGAGTCGATCTACGCGTTGCGAGCCTCGTACGAAGCGCCCCCGCACGTGGTGCGGGTCGATCTGCGATCAGGTGAGATCACCGCACTTCGTGGGCCCGACACTTTGCCGGAGCTGCCGGGAACACTGACCGAGATCACCGCGCGTGCCGAGGACGGTTCGACGGTGCGTAGCTGGTTGGCGCTGCCGACGGGCGCCGCGCCGCATGCACCGGTGCCATTGCTTCTCTGGGTCCACGGCGGCCCACTCGGTTCGTGGAACACCTGGTCCTGGCGGTGGAATCCGTGGCTGCTCGTCGCCAAGGGCTATGCAGTACTGCTACCAGATCCCGCGCTCTCGACCGGATACGGCCAGGACTTCGTCCAGCGGGGGTGGGGTCAGTGGGGCAAGGCGCCCTTCACCGATCTGATGGCGATCACCGATGCTGCTGTCGCCCAGCCCGAGATCGACCCCAAGCGAACAGGCGCGATGGGTGGTTCGTTCGGTGGTTACATGGCCAACTGGATTGCCGGACATACCAACCGTTTCGACGCCATCGTCACCCACGCGAGTCTGTGGGCACTCGATCAATTCGGCCCGACGACGGACGCTGCCTGGTACTGGCAGCGCGAGATGTCGCCTGAGATGGCCGTCGAGAATTCGCCGCATCTGTACGTCGCGGACATCACGACTCCGATGCTGGTCATCCATGGCGACAAGGACTACCGGGTTCCGATCGGTGAGGGCTTGCGACTCTGGTACGAACTGCTTGCCGAGTCAGGTCTGCCCGCCGACGACGACGGGAAAACGGACCATCGCTTCCTCTACTTCCCCGACGAGAATCATTGGGTGCTCAAGCCGCAGCACACCAAGATCTGGTACGAGGTGGTCACCGCGTTCCTCTCCGAGCACGTTCTCGGCGAAGATGTCGCGCTACCGGAGATTCTGGGCTGAACCCGCGCGTGCCTCGTTCGGATGAAACACCGAACGAGGCACGAGCGTCTTCGCGTGGATCCGGACCGGAATCAGGCGCCGGGGCAACGAACGGTGTACGACCACTCGGTGTGGTCAGGGCCCGTGACGCGAACCAGAACGGACGACGCCCCACCGGCGGGCACGTTGACGACAGCTGAACCAGTTCCCTCGTTGATGTTGTCGCCGATGTATCCGGTGCTGTGGATCAACCGACCTTCGTAGTACACCTCGATCAGGTCCGGGACGTTTTCGGTCTCGTAGCCGAGCACGAACGAGGTCGGGCCACCGCGGCCGAGTTCGTGCTTGGTGCTGGTGATTCCTGCGCCGCCCGAGACGGTCGAGGCGTCGCAGCGCTGCGTGGGCGCAAATGATCCGCCGCCGCCGCTGCCGCTGGCCAGGCCACTGAGAATGTCCCTGACGTTGCCACTGGCCAGGCCGTTGACGATGTCCATCGCGCTGGTCGAGCCGGCGTTCAGGCCGCCGAGGACGTCGTTGAGGTTCCCAGTGGCGATCCCGCCGACGATGTCACCCACGCTGCCGCTGGCGATGCCGTTTGCGATGTCGTTCCCGATATCGCCGACGCTTCCGTTGATCGTGGCGCTGCCACTGTCGATGCTTCCTTGCACACTTTCTTCGATGCCGGGGGCAGCAGACGCAGTCGCCGGAAGCACGAGGGCAACCGCCGCTCCGATCGTCGCGGCCGCCGCCAAGGTTCGAACGCCGGGACGGCGAGAACTCCAGTTGTTCAACATATTTGCTCCACAGGTCGTTGGTCGGTCGTCCTTCAGAGCGATCCTGTCAGCGGAGCGGATCGGTGAATATCGTTTGTTCGGCTGACCCCGGACTGCGGGGCAGTCGTTCGTGTGCGCTGCGGCGGCCGACGGGCGAATTCGTTCACGACGGGGGAGTCATTAGGATCAAGTGGTGACCAGTGCAGCTCCAGAGAACCCCCAGACCCCCGCCGACGCCCTACCCAAGAGCTGGGACCCCAGCGCGGTAGAGGCCGATCTGTATCAAGGCTGGGTAGACGCCGGGTACTTCCAGGCCGACGCGACCAGCGACAAGCCCGGCTACTCCATCGTGCTGCCGCCCCCGAACGTCACCGGCAGCCTGCACATGGGCCATGCCCTGGATCACACCCTCATGGACGTGCTCAGCCGTCGCAAGCGGATGCAGGGCTACGA
Organism: Rhodococcus sp. IEGM 1306; assembly: GCF_036541985.1. Classification (NCBI taxonomy): domain Bacteria; kingdom Bacillati; phylum Actinomycetota; class Actinomycetes; order Mycobacteriales; family Nocardiaceae; genus Rhodococcus; species Rhodococcus sp. IEGM 1306. Next base: position 110,884 of record NZ_JAZHFF010000008.1, on the reverse strand, counting down.
GGTGCTGTGGCTGCCAGGCATGGACCACGCCGGTATCGCCACGCAGTCCGTCGTCGAGAAGCAACTCGCTGCCGACGGAAAGACCAAGGAAGATTTCGGCCGCGAGCTGTTCATCGACAAGGTCTGGGACTGGAAGCGCGAATCCGGTGGAACCATCGGTGGCCAGATGCGGCGCATCGGTGACGGCGTCGACTGGAGTCGTGATCGTTTCACGATGGACGAGGGCCTCTCCCGCGCAGTCCAGACAGTCTTCAAACGCATGTTCGACGAGGGCCTGATCTACCGCGCCGAGCGTCTCGTGAACTGGTCGCCGGTGCTGCAGACCGCGATCTCCGACATCGAGGTGAAGTTCGAGGACGTCGAGGGTGAGCTGGTTTCCCTGCGCTACGGCTCGCTCGACGACAACGAGCCGCACGTCATCGTCGCGACCACTCGCGTCGAGACAATGCTCGGTGACACCGCAGTAGCGGTCCATCCCGAGGACGAGCGCTACAAGCACCTCATCGGCACCACTCTCGATCATCCGTTCACCGGGCGTCAGATCCCGATCATCGCCGACGACTACGTCGACCCCGAGTTCGGAACCGGCGCTGTGAAGATCACGCCGGCTCACGATCCCAACGACTTCGAGATGGGCCTGCGGCACAACCTGCCGATGCCCACCATCATGGACAAGACCGGCAAGATTGCCGACACCGGAACCGAATTCGACGGAATGGACCGCTTCGAGGCTCGCGTCAAGGTTCGCGAAGCTCTCGCCGAGCAGGGACGCGTCGTCGCCGAGAAGCGCCCGTACCTGCACAGCGTCGGGCACTCCGAGCGCAGTGGCGAGGCCATCGAGCCTCGTCTCTCGTTGCAGTGGTGGGTCAAGGTCGAGACGCTCGCCAAGGCTGCGGGTGACGCGGTTCGCAACGGGGACACCGTCATTCACCCGGCGAGCCAGGAGCCACGCTGGTTCGACTGGGTCGACAACATGCATGACTGGTGCATTTCCCGTCAGCTCTGGTGGGGTCACCGCATTCCGGTCTGGTACGGCCCCGAGGGTGAAGTTGCGTGCTTCGGTCCTGACGAAACGGCGCCGGAAGGCTGGGTCCAGGATCCCGACGTCCTCGATACCTGGTTCTCCTCCGGACTGTGGCCCTTCTCGACGATGGGCTGGCCGGACAATACGCCCGAACTCGAAAAGTTCTATCCCACCAGCGTTCTCGTCACCGGCTACGACATCCTGTTCTTCTGGGTCGCCCGCATGATGATGTTCGGCACCTACGTGTCCGAGGACGAGTCGATCACCGCCGGTCCGGGTAAGTCCGGCGCGCAGATGCCGTTCAAGGACGTGTTCCTGCACGGACTGGTCCGCGATCAGTACGGCAAGAAGATGTCGAAGTCTCGCGGCAACGGTATCGACCCACTCGACTGGGTCGATCGTTTCGGCGCCGACGCCCTGCGATTCACACTTGCACGCGGCGCCAACCCGGGCAGCGACCTGTCCGTCGGTGAGGATTCGGCGCAGTCCTCGCGCAACTTCGCGACCAAGTTGTTCAACGCGACCAAGTTCGCTCTGATGAACGGCGCTGCTCCCGCGCCGTTGCCCGCTCGAAGCGAACTGACCGACGCCGATCGTTGGATCCTCGACCGTCTCGACACGGTCCAGGCCGAGGCGGACGCCGCATTCGATCGCTACGAGTTCAGCAAGGCGTGCGAAGGCCTGTTCCACTTCGCGTGGGACGAGGTCTGTGACTGGTACCTCGAACTCGCCAAGGTGCAGTTCGCCGCCGACGAGGCCGTCGCCGCGAACACCCGCGCCGTGCTCGGCAACGTTCTCGATGCACTGCTCCGCCTACTGCACCCGGTCATTCCGTTCGTGACCGAAACCCTGTGGAAGGTGCTCACCGGCGGCGAGTCCGTCGTCGTCACCGAATGGCCCACGTTGTCCGGTGAGGCAGTCGACGCCCAGGCCGCAACCAGGATCGAAGACACGCAGAAGCTGATCACCGAGGTGCGACGATTCCGAAACGATCAGGGACTCAAGCCTTCCCAGAAGGTCCCGGCTCGTGCGTCCGGGCTATCGGAGGCCGGCATGGACGGCCAGTTCGCCTACGTGGCGGCGCTGGCCAAGCTGACCGAACCCGAAGAGGGATTCACCGCGTCGATCTCCGTCGAGGTGCGCCTGAGCCAGGGCACCGTCACTGTCGACATCGACACCTCGGGCACCATCGACCTCGGCGCGGAGAAGAAGCGGCTCGAAAAGGACCTCGCGGCAGCGCAGAAGGAGCTCGTCACCGCTGACAACAAGCTGGCGAACGAGGCCTTCCTGGCGAAGGCGCCCGACGTCGTCGTCGACAAGATCAAGACACGTCGCCAGATCGCCGTCGAAGAGATCGAGCGCATCACGGGACGTCTGAAGGAGCTGGCCGACAAGTGAGTTCGTACGAGCCGTCCCAATTCGACGCTCAGAGTTCGGTTCCGACTCCGGTCGACATCGCCGAACTGGCGCTGGTGGAAGCAGAACTCGACAAGCGTTGGCCCGAGACCAAGATCGAGCCGTCACTGACTCGTATCGAGGCGCTCATGGATGTCCTGGGCTCGCCTCAGCACAACTATCCGTCGGTGCACGTCACGGGAACCAACGGTAAGACGTCGGTGACGCGCATGATCGATTCGTTGATGACGGCTCTGCATCGTCGCACCGGGCGAACCACCAGCCCTCATCTGCAGATCGCGACCGAGCGGATCAGCATCGACGGTCATCCGATCTCACCGCGGCTCTACGTGGACACGTTCCGCGAGATCGAGCCGTACGTGCAGATGATCGACGCACAGTCGGAGGAAGCCGGGGGACCGGCGATGAGCAAGTTCGAAGTGCTCACCGCCATGGCCTATGCGGCCTTCGCGGAGGCGCCGGTCGACGTCGCCGTGGTCGAGGTCGGCCTCGGCGGACGCTGGGACGCCACCAACGTGATCGACGGGCAGGTTGCGGTGATCACCCCGATCAGCCTCGATCACGCCGAGTACCTGGGCACCGACCTGGCCGGGATCGCGGAGGAGAAGGCCGGGATCATCAAGAAGGGCCGCGAGGACCTGGTTCCGGTGGACACCGTCGCGATCATCGCCGAGCAGACTCCCGAAGTCATGGAGGTATTGCTGCGGCGTGCTGTCGAGGTGGAGGCCGCGGTCGCTCGTGAAGGCTCGGAGTTCAAGGTGCTTGCTCGCCAGATCGCGGTAGGCGGACAGCAGCTCGAACTTCAAGGCTTGAGCGGTGTGTACACCGACATCTTCCTCCCCCTTCACGGTGAGCATCAGGCGCGCAACGCCGCGCTCGCGCTCGCTGCCGTAGAAGCGTTCTTCGGTGCCGGTCCGGATCGACAACTGGATCAGGATGCAATCCGCAACGGGTTCGCCTCGATCGTCAATCCTGGTCGCCTCGAACGTGTTCGGAGTGCGCCGACGGTCTTTCTCGACGCCGCCCACAATCCAGACGGTGCCCGCGCTCTCGCGGCCGCACTGGCCGCCGAGTTCGACTTCCGCAAGCTCGTGGGAGTGGTCAGCGTCATGGCGGACAAGGACGTCGACGCCATCTTGACTGCATTCGAATCCGTCTTCGACGAGATCGTCGTCACCCACAACGGGTCACCCCGGGCGATGGACGTCGAAGAACTGGCGAACATCGCCGTCGCGAAGTTCGGCGACGAGCGCGTCGTCGTTGCGCCGGTGCTTGCCGACGCCTTGGAAGTCGCGATCGAAATCGCCGAGCAGGTCGCCGAACCCGGTGAGGCCGTATCAGGGGCGGGTGTGGTGGTGACGGGATCCGTCGTGACCGCAGGCGCCGCCCGCACGCTGTTCGGAAAGGACCCCGCGTGAGTACCCCGTCAGATGCCAATCCCGAGTCCGGAGACCACGAGCCCGGAGACACTGCCGGCGAGTTCGGGCCGCCGACCAAGGACCCGTGGAAAAGCTTCCGCGGAGTGATGGCCGGAACCCTGATCCTCGAGGCGATCGTCGTGCTGCTGGCTTTGCCGGTTGTCGCGGTCGTCGGCGGAGGCCTCACCGCGGCCTCCGCGGGATTCATCATCGGGTTGGCGGTACTGATGATTCTGGGTGCGGGCATCCAGGGCAAGCCGTGGGCGATGGGGTTCAACGTCGCGCTGCAGGTGATCCTTCTGTTCGGTTTCTTCGTCCACCCGTCGATCGCCGGTGTGGCGATCACCTTCGGGATCGTCTGGGGATACCTCGTCTACCTGCAGAGAGACATCAAGCGCCGGATGGACAAGGGCCTGCTTCCCGGTCAGCGGGACTGACCATTTAGGCTGTCCGCTGTGACTGAGCGCACCCTCGTACTGATCAAGCCCGACGCCGTTGCCCGTGGATACGTAGGAGAAATCCTCAGCCGTATCGAGCGCAAAGGCCTGACAATTGCAGCACTCGACCTCCGCGTAGCTTCCGAAGAGGTGGCTGGTAGCCACTACGCAGAACACGCCGAGCGTCCGTTCTACCCGAGCTTGTTGGAGTTCATCACCTCCGGTCCGCTGGTGGCCGCAGTGCTCGAAGGCCCCCGAGCCATCGCTGCTTTCCGTCAGTTGGCCGGCGGAACCGACCCGGTCGACAAGGCTCTTCCGGGTACGATCCGCGGCGACTTCGGACTCGAAGCGCAGCAGAACCTCGTTCACGGCAGCGACTCCGTGGAGTCGGCAGAGCGTGAAATCGCTCTGTGGTTCCCCGCGCTGTCGTCCATCTGAATCTCCGATCGGGCCTCTGGCCCACATGAACGGGCCTTCGGCCCACATCTCCACAGCGAATTCTCGGCACGTATCCCACATCGGTGCGCCCTTTGCAGTTGCAGGCGCGTTGGTGTGGGATACTGCTTTCAGTTGAACCGCAATTTGTTTTACGCACGTTCAACCGGATGACACCTAGGTTCGATGCCCTTTCATCGCTGCTCCAGGTCAACAGGAAATCCCTGGACCTCTGCACGCTGGATGATCAGGCGCTCGCGCACAGGACAACGGCCATCCAGCCAGGCACTTCATGTGCTCGCAGTGAATAACGGGCATTGCGGACCATGCGGAGCGAGACCTTACAATCTCGTACTCACTTCTGAGTGCGAGTACACACAGCACGCTCCCGCGTGGCCGCGTGACAACTCGACTTCTGGGTTGGACGCGCCCGGGGGCTGAGGAGACTTACGTGGCCGATCAATCCCCAACCGAATCAGATTCCAGCACCACCCCGGAATTTCCCGACAAGATGCGCGTACACGCGCTGGCGAAGTTGCTCGGCGTCACCAGCAAGCAGGTCCTTGCCGAAGCCGCAGCGCTCGGTACCGAATTGCGCAGCGCGCAGTCGAGTCTCCACCGTGACGTCGCTCAGCGGATTCATGCCTCGTTGACTTCCGCGGCCGAGGCCATCGAGCCCGTCGTCGCCGAGCTCGACACCCTCATCGACCCGGTTGTCGAGGCGCCGGTTGCCGAGGAGCCTGCTGCAGAAGCTCCCGTGGAGGCTGCTCCTGTTGCAGAGGCTCCGGCCGAGAAGCCTGTCAGGGCTCGTCGCACTCGCAAAAAGGTCGTCGTCGAAGAACCTGCAGCAGAAGAAGCAGTGGATCCGGCTGTCGCCGAGATCAGCGCTGGACTCGACGCCGCTGCTGCGCTGCAGAGCAAGGAAGCCGAGCAGTCCGATCTGTTCACTTCCTTCGAGGCGCCGCAGACCCATCAGCCCGAGGTGGCACCTGCCGCGCCGCAGGTCCCGCTGTTCCTGCAGCCGGATCTCGAGGCCGCCGAGGTAGCTCCGCGTCGCCGTCGCGCACGCCGCGAGCCTGCTGCACCGGCGGTCGTCGAAGAGAAGCAGACAACCGCGGAAGCCGAAACCGTCGTTCCCGAGGCAGCGCCGGTTGCAGTTCCTGCCGTCGAAGAGCCGGCTGTGACCGCACCGCAAACCGAGGGCGAGAGCGCCGAGTCCGAGGACGAGGACGACGATCAGCCGCGTCGCCGTCGTCGTGGACGCCGTGGACGTGGACGTGGTCGCGGTGAACAGGGTGGCGAGCAGGGTTCGGACGAAGAGTCGGATACCGCTACCGAATCGGAGCAGGAATCTGCCCCTGCGGCAGTCGAGAAGCAAACCGACGACGCTGCCGGCGAAGAATCCGGTGATAAGTCCGAGTCCACCGCTGATGCGGATTCCGAGAATGCCGACGATTCCGATCTCGATGCCGACGGATCGAGCCGCCGTCGCCGTCGTCGTCGTCGTCGCAAGACCGGCACCGATGGCGCCACCGACGCGACTGCGACGTCCGAGGACGATCCGCCGAACACCGTCGTTCACGAGCGCGAGCCGCGCAACAAGACCCGCGTCAAGGACGAGGTCCAGGGCATCAGTGGTTCGACACGTCTGGAAGCGAAGCGCCAGCGTCGCCGCGACGGTCGTGACGCCGGCCGACGTCGCCCACCGATCCTGACCGAGTCGGAGTTCCTCGCGCGTCGTGAGGCCGTCGATCGCGTCATGGTTGTGCGCGATCGGGCAGACAGCGGTCAGCCGCATGCGACTACACAGGTAGCAGTCCTCGAAGACGGAGTGCTGGTCGAGCACTTCGTCACCAACTCGGCGTCGGCGTCGATGGTCGGCAACGTGTACCTCGGACGTGTCCAGAACGTGCTCCCCAGCATGGAAGCTGCGTTCATCGACATCGGACGTGGCCGCAACGGTGTTCTCTACGCCGGTGAGGTCAACTGGGAGGCTGCCGGTCTCGGTGGCAACTCGCGCAAGATCGAGCAGGCTCTCAAGCCTGGCGATCAGGTGCTCGTTCAGGTCAGCAAGGATCCGGTCGGCCACAAGGGTGCTCGACTGACGACACAGATTTCGCTTGCCGGTCGTTTCCTCGTCTACGTGCCCGGTGGTACGTCCACGGGTATCAGCCGCAAGCTTCCGGACACCGAGCGCAAGCGTCTCAAGGAAATCTTGCGCGACATCGTGCCCGCCGACGCGGGCGTGATCATTCGCACGGCGTCCGAGGGCGTCAGCGAAGAAGAGTTGGCGCGCGACGTGACTCGTCTGCAGGCTCAGTGGGCCGGCATCGAGGAGCAGGCTGCGGCTGCGGACACCGGTAAGTCCGGCAACCCGCAGGCGCTGTACGAAGAGCCTGACATGCTGGTCAAGGTCATTCGTGATCTGTTCAACGAGGACTTCTCCAAGCTGGTCATCGAGGGCGAGAAGGCGCACACGACGGTCGAGAACTACATCAACTCCGTTGCGCCCGACCTGCTTCCGCGGCTCGAGAAGTACACGCCGAACAACGGTATCGACGTCTTCGCGGCTCGCCGTATCGACGAGCAGTTGGCCAAGGCACTCGATCGCAAGGTGTGGCTGCCGTCCGGCGGCACCCTGGTGATCGACCGCACCGAGGCCATGACCGTCGTCGACGTCAACACCGGCAAGTTCACCGGAGCCGGCGGAAACCTCGAAGAGACCGTCACCCGTAACAACCTCGAAGCGGCCGAGGAGATCGTTCGCCAGATGCGCCTGCGGGACATCGGCGGAATGATCGTCGTCGACTTCATCGACATGGTTCTCGAATCGAACCGGGACCTGGTCCTGCGTCGGCTCACCGAATGCCTGGGTCGCGATCGCACGCGCCATCAGGTGTCGGAGGTCACGTCACTCGGGCTCGTGCAGATGACGCGCAAGAAGTTGGGCACCGGATTGGTCGAGGCCTTCTCGACCACCTGTGAGCACTGCCACGGCCGCGGCATCATCGTCCATTCCGAGCCCGTCGAGGTGAAGTCCTCGGACGACGGAGGATCGCGTTCGGGCTCGCAGCGCAGTGATTCCGGTACCTCGCGCAAGAACAAGCGTGGCCGCGGAGACAAGTCGGCTTCGACCGAGTCCAACGGACAGGAAGCTCCGGCGCCGGAGGTTCCGGCCGTCGACGCGACGGTCAAGCGGGCTCATCCGGTGGCATTGGCGATGGCCTCGCATCACCACGACGACGACGAGACCGTCGCGGCCGACTCGACCGAGTCTGATTCCGCCGGTGTGTCTTCGGGGGACGATGCATCCAAAAGTGCCGATCGGCAACAAGATCGGCCGATCGATACTCCTGCTGCTGCTGAGCACCATGACGTTCCTGTTGTGGACTCTGCTGCGGAAGAAGTATCCGCAGTGGACAACGAGTCGGCCGCAGCTTCGACCGAAGCAGCTCCGCGCGGTCGTCGGCGTAGTCGCCGGGCGTCGCGGGCAGCGTCGGCACCGGTTGCCGAGGCAGCTCCCGAGGTGGGCACGGTCTTCGTGATTCCGACTCCGGAACCCGTGACAGAAGCGGTCGTGGAAAACGTTCCGGCTCCGGCCACCGAAGCTCCGGCTGAGGAAGAAGTTGTCGTCGTCAAGCGACCCCGTCGCAGGCGTGCAGCAGCACGTCCCGCAGGGCCTCCGGTAGACGGAGAGTAAGAACTACTGGCTTTCGGTCGGTTGGATGACTTCGCGATGAGCGAGGACATCTAACCGTTATCCGAAGTTTCAGCTGGTAGAAGCAGTACAGAGTAGTAAGCACCACCCCTCGGCGGGGCGGTTTGACCCTGACGGTTGCTTTCCCGTAACCTTGGAGGGTCGCCACCCGGCGGTAGAGATTCCGTGTGCCTAGAGTGCGCGTGAATGTCCCGGTACGTCAGTGCCGAGCCGAGGTGACATAAACCAGACCAGTCGCGATGCATTTGAAGCCTCAGGCAGCAGCGCGAGCAAGTTCGAAGAAGCAAGGGGTAGCCCTCCGATGGCAACGTACGCGATCGTCAAGACCGGCGGAAAGCAGTACAAGGTCGCTGTTGGTGACCTCGTCAAGGTCGAGAAGATCGAGGGTGAGCCCGGCACTGCTGTCTCGCTTGCTCCCGTTCTCGTGGTCGACGGATCCGACCTGACCACCGACGCGGCCAAGCTGGCCAAGGTCGCAGTCACCAGTGAGATCGTCGAGCACACCAAGGGCCCGAAGATCCGCATCCACAAGTTCAAGAACAAGACCGGTTACCACAAGCGTCAGGGCCACAGGCAGCCGATCACGGTGCTCAAGGTCACGGGCATCAAGTAACCAGTTCTTTCTAGCTAATTTCACCCGAGGAGGGTCAATAGCATGGCACATAAGAAGGGTGCATCCAGCTCCCGTAACGGTCGCGATTCAAACGCCCAGCGCCTCGGCGTGAAGCGCTTCGGCGGCCAGTCGGTCAGCGCAGGCGAAATCCTGGTTCGCCAGCGCGGCACGCACTTCCACCCCGGCGTCAACGTCGGCCGTGGCGGCGACGACACCCTGTTCGCTCTCGCTGCCGGCGCAGTCGAGTTCGGCCAGAAGCGTGGACGCAAGACCGTGAACATCGTTCCGGCCGTTGTTGCGGCTGAGGTCTAGTCTTTCTCGCTAGTTGTGCGTCATCGGTTCTACTTCGGTAAGCCGGTTCTGCTTTCGGTAAGAGAGTGACGCGTTCCAAGCTCCCGATAGGGGCGGACCAGGGTTGAAATAACCCGGTCCGCCCCTATCGTTTGTTTAAGCAGTACCCGTTTTGCCCCGAGCAACCCTGCTCACCAGAAGTTCAGCTCATCGCGTGAGACCCGCAATTGACTGAGGAAGGATCCGGCAGTCATGTCCCGATTCATTGACCGTGTTGTGCTGCACGTCAGCGCTGGAAAAGGCGGCAATGGTTGCGCCTCCGTACACCGCGAGAAGTTCAAACCGCTCGGCGGTCCGGACGGTGCCAACGGAGGTCGCGGTGGCGACGTCATCCTCGTGGTCGACGAGAACATCCACACCCTCCTCGACTTTCACTTCCATCCCAACGCGAAGGCGACCAACGGCAAGCAGGGCGCCGGCAGTAACCGCGAGGGTGCAAACGGTGAAGACCTCATCCTCAAGGTTCCGGATGGAACTGTGGTTCTCGATACCGACGGCAACGTGCTTGCCGACCTCGTGGGAGTCGGTTCACGCTTCGACGCCGCTCAGGGCGGCCGCGGCGGACTCGGCAACGCAGCACTCGCCTCGAAAGCCCGCAAAGCTCCCGGTTTCGCACTCCTCGGTGAGGACGGTGTCGAGCGTGACCTGGTTCTCGAACTCAAGTCGGTAGCCGACGTCGGTCTGCTCGGATTCCCCTCCGCCGGTAAGTCTTCGCTGGTGTCCGTTCTCTCTGCGGCCAAGCCGAAGATCGCCGACTACCCCTTCACCACTCTGGTCCCCAACCTCGGCGTCGTCTCGAGCGGCGACACCACCTTCACCGTCGCCGACGTGCCCGGGCTGATCCCCGGTGCAAGCGAAGGCCGCGGTTTGGGCCTGGACTTCCTGCGCCACATCGAACGCTGCGCCGTATTGGCGCACGTGATCGACTGCGCCACCCTCGATCCGGGACGTGACCCGATCTCCGACATCGACGCCTTGGAAGCAGAGCTGGCTGCGTACACGCCTGCGCTCTCCGGCGATTCGGGACTCGGTGACCTCGACAAGCGCCCGCGCGTCGTCATCCTCAACAAGACCGACGTTCCCGAGGCCGCCGAATTGGCCGAAATGGTCACGCCTGAGATCGAAGCTCGCGGATGGCCGGTCTTCACCATCTCGGCGGTGAGCCGAGAAGGATTGCGACCGTTGACATTCGCGCTGGCGAAGATGGTCCGCGACTACCGCGAAGCTCATCCGAAGCCCGAGCCGAAGCGCCAGGTCATTCGCCCGGTCAAGGTCAAGGATTCCAGCTTCACCATCGAGAAGGATCCCGATATTCCCGGTGGGTTCGTCGTCCGAGGCACCCGCCCGGAGCGGTGGATTCGTCAGACCGCCTTCGACAACGACGAGGCCGTTGGTTACCTCGCCGACCGTCTTGCTCGATTGGGCGTCGAGGACGCATTGGTCAAGAAGGGCGCTCAGCCAGGAGCTTCCGTCACCATCGGTGACGTCAGCTTCGAGTGGGAGCCGATGACGCCGGCCGGTATCGATCTGACCCGCACGGGCCGTGGAACCGACCCGCGTCTCGATCAGGTGGAGCGCATCGGCGCGGACGAGCGCAAGCACGCGCGTCGTGTCCGCCGCGGCTTGCTCGACGAAGACGCCTGACCCACGCGATTTCAGGACGAAAACCGAAGAGAGGGAACGGGACTGTGCTCGGGTCCACCAGGGAGTCGATAGCGTCGGCTCACAGTATCGTCGTGAAGATCGGGTCGTCTGCGCTCACCAGTCTGGTGGCGGGACTCGATACTCACCGACTCGATCTGTTGGCCGATGCCATCGAGGCTCGCATGCGTGCGGGTTCCGATGTCGTCGTTGTCTCGTCCGGTGCCGTCGGCGCCGGACTGGCGCCGCTGGGACTGACCAAGCGACCGCGGGATCTCGCGACCAAGCAGGCTGCGGCCAGCGTCGGTCAGTTGGCTCTGGCTCACGCCTGGGGTACGTCGTTCGCCCGTTACGGCCGTACCGTCGGGCAGGTTCTACTCACGGCTGACGACATCGCTCGACGGACGCAGCACCGCAACGCCCAACGGACACTCGATCGTCTACGGGCATTGCACGCGGTGGCGATCGTGAACGAGAACGACACCGTTGCCACCACCGAACTTCGATTCGGTGACAACGATCGGCTGGCTGCTCTGGTTGCTCATCTGGTCGGCGCCGACGCGTTGATCCTGTTGTCGGATGTGGACGGACTGTACGACGGGGATCCCCGAAAGGGCGATGCCACACTGATTCCCGAGGTCAACAGTCCCGAGGATCTCGACGGTGTGGTTGCCGGTTCGGGTGGCGCCCTCGGTACCGGAGGCATGGCGTCGAAGCTCTCAGCAGCACGCCTGGCCGCTGATTCCGGCGTGCCGGTTCTGCTCGCGGCAGCATCGGACGCTGCGCAGGCACTCAGTGGTGCCGATGTCGGAACGGCATTTGCGCCGCGGCCGACGCGATTGTCGGCCCGCCGATTCTGGGTTCGTCACGCCGCTGACACATCGGGTGACCTCCACCTCGACGAAGGCGCCGTCCGCGCGGTCGTGTCCAAGCGTCGAAGCCTTCTGTCCGCTGGCATCGTCGGTGTATCCGGTGACTTCCACGCCGGCGACGTAGTGTCCCTGATGGGGCCGGGGGAGAAGCCCGTCGCCCGGGGTGTCGTTGCGTTCGACGCTGCGGAGATCGAGGAGATCCTGGGGCGCTCCACCACCGATCTGCCGGCCGAAATGCAGCGTCCTGTCGTTCACGCGGACGACTTGGTGGCGCTGTAGCTTTCGTGCTCAACGAGGGCGGAAAGTGCTTCAGCGCAACCGACTTCGAGCTTGAGGTCGGCGAATTCGTCGCCGCGAGTCGTGCCTCGATTGACGATGGCGATCGGCTTCCCGGTCTTGGCGGCATGCCGGACGAAACGTAGGCCGGACATCACGGTCAACGACGACCCGGCTACCAACAGTGCGTCGGATTGGTCGACAAGGCTGTATGCACGGGCGACGCGTTCCTTGGGGACGGATTCGCCGAAGTAGACGATGTCCGGTTTGAGTAAGCCACCGCACACGGCGCAATCCACGACGCGAAAGTGTGCGGTGGATTCGATCACGGCATCTGCGTCGGGTGCGATTTCGACTCCTGTTGCAGCAGCGACTGTTTCGGCGAATCCGGGATTGGCTTCTTCCAGCCTCTCCGCGAGAGTGGTGCGGGAGATCAGCCGCTGGCAGCTCAGGCATCGAACCTGCGCGTAGGTGCCGTGGAGGTCGATGACGTTTCGCGCGCCGGCCTTGGTGTGCAGGAGGTCGACGTTCTGGGTGATCACGCCGACGGCTCGCCCTGTTCGTTCCAGCGCCGCGACGGCCCGGTGGCCCTGGTTGGGGCGGGAGCTGTCCATGTATCGCCAGCCGATGTGGTTGCGAGCCCAGTAGTGCCGCCGAAACGCCGGATCGCCGATGAACTGCTGGAACGTCATCGGATTGCGCGGTGGCGAATCAGGGCCGCGGTAGTCCGGGATTCCGGAGTCGGTGGAGATGCCGGCGCCTGTCAGAACTGCCAGGCGACGGCCGGCCAGGAGCTCGGGGAGGGCGTCGAGGCGGCTGTTGTCGGTAGGCACCGTTCCAGGATAGGCGCGTGTGCGAGACGGAGGCGCGGAGGAAGTCCGAAATGTTCAATAGAACACGTGTGCGATCGCCAATACTCGTATACATGAACACAGTGAACCCAATCCCTGCTGGTTACCGCACGATCACTCCCTACCTTGCGGTGCCGGACGGCCATGCCGCACTCGACTACTACAAACGAGCACTTGGAGCTGAGATAGTCGATGCGATGAACGCACCTGACGGCTCCCTCATGCATGCGGAGATCCGGATCGGCGATTCGATGCTGCAGCTTTCGCAGGAGATGCCGGACTTCGGTCTCAAATCACCGCAGGACGGCTGGGTGCATTCGTCGATCGTCGTCTACACCGAGGACACGGACGAGTTTGTCGCTCGGGCAGTCGCCGAGGGAGGCACGCTGGTCACGGCTGTGGCCGATACATTTTCGGGCGACCGGCATGGAGTGTTTCTCGATCCGTTCGGCCACAGGTGGGCAGTATGCACGAAGGTCGAGGATGTACCTGCCGAAGAGGTCGCTCGCCGGGCGCGGGCGCTTTTCTTTCCGGAGACGCAGTCGCCACAGTAATTTGTGGCAACCGTCGTCCGAGCATTCGAGCTTCGGCGGCGTGCTCAGTATCCGGCTACTGGGTCCACGAGGGCAGCCAGCGCCTCACCCTTCGCGAAGCGGGTCACGTTCTTGGAGACGTGATCCGCGAACGCGGCGGGGCGAACGCCTGGCGGATTGGAATCGTGGGGTGTGATGATCGCATTCGTCAGATCCCACAGTGGGTGACCGTCCGGGAGGGGTTCGGGATCGGTGACGTCGAGACCGGCGCCGCCGATCTGTTCCGACTCGATGGCCTCGACCAGTGCGTCGGTGTCGACCAGTGATCCGCGCGCGACATTGATCACCCAGGAATGGGGTTGCATCGCCGCCAACTGCGCACGGCCCACGAGGTGGCGGGTGGCCGGGGTGGCGGGCGCAGCAATCACGAAGTGATCTGCGCGAGAATAGATTTCATCCATCCTGGATGCGGGGTACGTCGAGATCGCCCCGGGGACCGGGCTACCGGAACGATTGACTGCGATGCTGTCCGCCCCCTGCGCGGCCAGCATCGGAATCAGCGCGCGGCCGATACCGCCTGCGCCGATGATCGCAACCGTCGAGCCACGAAGGGTGCCGATCTTGGGAAAGAACTCGAACTGACGCCACGTTCGAGCCTCGATGTGTGCAGGCAAGTGGCGAACTCCGGCCAAGAGAAGCATGAGTGCATGCTCGGCCACCGACGCCGAAAACGCACCGGCCGCCGAGGTCCACGTGATTTCTGTGTCCTTCGGAATCACACCGGAGTCGAACCAATCCTCGATTCCCGCCGACGGAAGCTGCACCCACCTGACCGACGCCGGTAACTCCGACGGAAAGGTCTCGGGTGAGCCCGCCCAGATCAGGGCGTCCGCAGTGTCGATCGGACTGATCAGACCACCGCCCCGAAGCACCGCGCTGTCGAGCAGTGCATCGGGGACGGGGCCGATCGCTACGCGTGGAGAGGTGTCAGTCGCCATGACTAGACGCTACGCGGGGACCTCCACCAGTGGGTAGACACCGTTCTCGTCGTGCACCTCACGCCCGGTGACCGGCGGATTGAACACGCACAGCATGCGCATCTGCGTGTCCGGCTCGACGCGGTGACGCTCGTGGCCGTTGAGCAGGTACATCGACCCCGGTGCGAGATCGTATTCCTTGTTGTTGTCGAGGTCGATCAGCTTGCCGGTGCCCTCGACGAGCCAGACAGCCTCGACGTGGTTGGCGTAATGGAACTCGTTGACCGAACCCGCCTTGATGGTGGTCTCGTGGAACGAGAACCCGACGCGGTCGCCGCCGAGGACGATGCGCTTGCTGCGCCAGTTTCCGTCCTCACTCGTGATGTCGCGGTCGGTGTCGGTGATCTCGGTGGTGGTGCGAACGATCATGGGAGAGTCCTTCCTCTAGCTGCAGACCTTGAGTGTCGCCTCGGCCAGGATGGAGAGGCCGTGCTCGAGCTCGTCGTCGGTAATCGTCAGTGCGGGAAGCAGTTTCACAACCTGGTCGGAGGGTCCGGAGGTCTCGGCGAGCAATCCCTCGTCGAATGCCAACTGGCAGACCTTGCCGGCGCGCTCGGGCTGTTCGAAGACGAGGCCCTGAACCAAGCCACGCCCGCGGTGCGAGACCTCGCCGGGGAACTGATCGGAGAGGTTGGCGAAGCATTCGCTGATGCGTGCGCCCTTCTTCAGCGTCGTCTTGGTGAGGGCGTCGTCGGACCAGTAGTGGTCGAGTGCCACCTTGGAGGTGACGAACGCCGGGTTGTTGCCGCGGAATGTGCCGTTGTGCTCGCCCGGTCCCCAGACGTCGAGTTCACGCTTGAACAGCGTGAGCGCCATCGGCATTCCGTAGCCGCTGATCGACTTGGACAACGTGACGATGTCGGGAACGATTCCGGCCTCTTCGAAGGAGAAGAACGGGCCGGTACGGCCGCAACCCATCTGGACGTCGTCGACGATCAACAGGATTCCGCGATCCGAGCACAGTGTTGCCAGCGCCCGAAGCCATTCGGGGCGAGCGACATTGACGCCACCTTCACCCTGCACGGTTTCGACGATCACTGCCGCGGGGCGGTTGATTCCACTGCCGGAATCATCGAGAACGCGGGAGAACCACTGGAAGTCCTCGGTGACGCCGTCGAAGTAGTTGTCGAAGGGCATCGGTGTCGTGTGCACGAGGGGGACACCGGCGCCCGCGCGCTTCATCGAGTTACCGGTCACGGAGAGTGCACCAAGTGTCATTCCGTGAAATGCGTTGGTGAAGTTGATGACTGCCGAACGTCCGGTGACCTTGCGAGCCAGCTTCAATGCAGCCTCGACGGTGTTCGAGCCGGTCGGGCCGGGGAACTGGACCTTGTAGTCCAGTCCGCGTGGCTCGAGGATGTTGCGCTGAAAGGTCTCGAGGAATTCGCGTTTGGCGACAGTGGACATGTCGAGGCCGTGCGTGATGCCGTCGTTCATGATGTAGTCGACCAGTGCGGACTTGAGCACCGGGTTGTTGTGACCGTAGTTGAGTGCGCCGGCGCCGGCGAAGAAATCGAGGTAGTCGCGTCCGTTCTCGTCACGAATCCAGGATCCGGATGCGCTGGTGAACACTGCGGGCCAGTCACGGCAGTAGCTGCGAACCTCGGACTCGAGGGTTTCGAAAATGCTTGCTTCGTTGATATTCATATCTTCTTTGTTCCTCCGGGGCATGCTGTATGCCGAGCGCGAAGTGCGCTAGGCGCCGATCGTGTAAAGATCTTCGGCTTCGTGTCCATCGGGAAAATCGTTGGGCGAGAACAAGGTCTGCCTGGTTATCGGTACTTCGCGCCGACGTGCGAGCGCGGTGAAGAGTGCGATCGAAGCCTCGTTGTCGGGGCTGATCGTGGTCTCCAGATGTGTAACACCCAGTGGGGCAGTGCGATCCATCAAGTCGGACAGCATGCGGGCAGCAATTGCCTTGCCGCGCTGGTCTTCGTCGACCGCAACTTGCCACACGAACAGGGTTTCCTGAGCGCTGGGACGGGTATAACCGGAAACGAATCCGACTACGCGGCCGTCTACCTCCGCGACGATGGACGTCGCGCTGAAATCCCTGCACCACAACAGGTATGCATAACTCGAATTGAGGTCGAGCACCTTCGAATCACGTGCGATCTCCCAGAGCCGGACTCCGTCATCGATCTGTGGGCTTCTGAACAACACCGCGTCCGGCGCGGTGGTCGGGATAGCTCTCGTATCAACAGGCTTCATCGGTCATCTGAACGTAACAATCATTGCTGTCGAAGTCATGCAGATGTCCGTTTCGGGCCGTGTGGAACCCGTTGCGCCCCAGGTGAGGACATGAATGTGATGGTGCTCACATTATGTAACTTTTGCCGTTGTCGGAGCGACTATTTCGGGCAAAAACTCGCTATTTCGGGCTTGCGAGCGCCAACGGAAGTACAGAGTGAGCACCAGCCTGTCGAAGTGCGCGTGCGGCCATCGTGAAAGTCCAACCGGTATCGGCGATTGCGTCGACAAGAAGTATCGGTCCCTGGTGGATGCTCATGTCCGGGACTTCCCAAACATCGACCAGTCCGGACACGCGATAGGCGGAGTTCGCTGCCGACACCGGAGGGTGGTCGGGGCGCAAGCGAAGGGTGCCCAGGTCGGTCAATCGCCCGACCTCGGCCAGCTTGGCAGCCAGGCTCGACACCAGCAACGGATGCGTCGTGGATTCGAGGGCCATGACACCGGTGGGGCGCTCGGCCCAATTCCAGGCCGCCAGAACGCTGATACACGCGCTGACCACCGCATCGGGTACCTCGGCGTCGGGACCGTCGAAAAGCGCGCGGAGACGTTGACCCCAGCCCAGGTCCGACATCCGTCCGAGAATGCGCCCGGTTTCGGGCCCCTCGGTGATCTTCCCGGACAGCTTGACGCCCAGCTTGCTCAGGCCGGTCGGCCACATCTTGCGCGGCTCCAGGTCGAATCCGGGGCGCTGCAAGCGCGCCCGAGTCTCGTCGAGGGCAGCGGTGTCGACAGTGGTGTCGTAGCGATTGCCTGTGCAGTTGTCACAGCGACCGCACTGTGAGTTGTCCGAGGTCAGACCAGGATCGTCGAGTTGTTCACGCAGGAAGGTCATTCGACACGTCGTGATGCTCTGGTACTCGACCATTGCGGCCTGCTCGGCCTGGCGAGCGTCGTCGAGTCGGCCGTAGCGCTCGGCGTCGTACACCCAGGGTTCGCCGGTGCTGATCCACCCGCCCTTGACGCGTTTGACCGCGCCGTCGACGTCGAGGACTTTGAGGACCATCTCGAGACGCGTGCGATTGAGCTCCACCAGAGGTTCGAGTGCCGGTGTCGACGTAGCCTTTTCGGTGTCGAGGTGTTCGATGACGCTGCGGACCAGGTGCTCGCGGGGGAAGGCGACCGAGGCGAAGTAACTCCAGATCTGCTTGTCCTCGGCGCCAGGCAGGAGGATCACGTCTGCCCTGTCGGTGGAACGACCGGCGCGGCCCACCTGCTGGTAGTACGAGATCGGCGACGACGGTGCGCCGAGGTGGACGACGAACCCGAGATCAGGCTTGTCGAAGCCCATCCCGAGTGCCGAGGTGGCCACCAGAGCCTTGACGCGATTACCCAACAAGTCCTGCTCGAGAGATTCACGTTCAGTGGGATCGGTCTGGCCCGTGTAGGCGGCGACGGTATGGCCGCGCTCGGAGAGCAGGCTTGCGAGGTCGCGCGCGGCCGAAACCGTCAGCGTGTAGATGATGCCCGAACCCGGCAGCGTCTCGAGCATGTCGACAAGCCAGGCAGCGCGCGCCGTCGCCTCCGGAATGTGGACTACAGAGAGGTGAAGCGACTCGCGTTCGAGCCCGCCGCGAAGGACGAGGGTTTCCTCACCGCCGACGCCGAGTTGGGCGGACACGTCCTCGACGACGCGGTTGTTGGCCGTCGCCGTGGTTGCGAGGACGGGAATGCCCTCGCCGAGTTCGGCGATCAAGGTCCTGATGCGGCGGTAGTCGGGACGGAAGTCGTGGCCCCAGTCGGAAACGCAGTGAGCCTCGTCGACTACGACCAGGCCGGCATCAGCTGCCAGGGCCGGGAGCACCTGATCGCGGAAGTCAGGGTTGTTCAGGCGCTCGGGGCTGACCAGAAGGACGTCGAGATCATTGGCTGCGACGCGGGCATGGATGTCGTCCCATTCGGTGACGTTGCCCGAATTGATGGTTGCGGCGCGCACTCCGGCACGTTCGGCAGAACTGACCTGGTTTCGCATCAGGGCCAACAACGGAGAGACGATGACGGTGGGGCCGTGGCCCGTTGCCCGGAGCAGCTTCGCCGAGATGAAGTAGACCGCAGATTTGCCCCAGCCGGTCCGCTGTACGACGAGCGCGCGTTTGCGCTGCACCACCAGCGCCTCGATGGCCGTCCACTGGTCCTCGCGTAGGCGGGCATCCGGCCCCGCGAGTTCGCGGAGCAGCCGCTCGGCTTCGTCGCGCATGGCTGGGGCAGTGGCGGTGGTCATGGACCCCATGGTGCACGACCCTGCCGACACGTGCGGGCTTCAGGCCTTGGCAACAGGTTCCTGCAGTTCGGTGACCCAGCCGTCGACATCCTCCGGGCACGCCAGCGTCACCTCACGGCTGGGGCCGGCATTGCGGTATCCCGCTGCGTCGATCCATTGGGCCAACGCCTGATAAGCGGGCAGGCAGTTGTCCATCGAACCCTTGTGCAGCAGCGAGGCCACGTGCTCTTCGGCCCGCAGGTCCACCACAGCGAACTCGTAGTCGCCATCGGGATTCGCGTCTACCGGTAGCGCCGCATGGACGACGACGTTCTCGTCGTCACCGGCATCCTCGTAGTAAGCGACAGCGGGTCCGATCGCGGCGATACCGGCACGATCCAAACCGGTACAAAGGCGCTCGTACAACCCGCGAACCACCGGGCCGATCGACGACGGATCCATCGTCTTGGCGCTACCGGTCAACTCCGCGACCCGCAGCGCCGGAACTGACTTGATCACAACCTCGTATGCGGACATCTGTCCCTCACTTTCGATGATCCGTAGGCGCGCCTGTACATGCGCCAGTCGCGCGGTGTCTTCCTGGATTCGGGTTTCGAGTTCTGCTCGGCGAAGCGTGAGCATCCCGCGGATCTCGTCGACGGTGACCGCTGACTCCACCACTTGCTGGACCTGGGCCAGAGTCAGGCCCAACTCCTTGAGAGCGACGATGCGGTTGAGCAGCGCCAACTGGCCCGCGGTGTACGAGCGATACCCGGTGGATGCGTCGACCCTCGCGGGTCTGAGCAGACCGATGGCGTCGTAGTGGCGGAGCATGCGCACCGACACACGACCTGCTCTCGCGAAGTCTCCGATGCTCAACATCCTTGCTCGCCCCGTTTCTCTCTCACAAACCCGATACCTACAGGTTTACGACCTCACACGGTGTCAGAGTCAAGCTGTCGGTTCAGGACTTTTTCGATCGCAGCGCGAGTGGGTGACGACACCGACGCGCCGCGGACCGTCGTCGCCAGACTTCCCGCCGTGGCAGCGAACTGCAGGGCGCGGTCCTGGCCCTGCACCCACTCCACGGCGAAGGCGCCGGTGAAAGCATCGCCTGCGCCAGTTGTATCCACGGGTGTCACGGCCGGGGAGTCGGCGTGGATTGTCTCCTCGCCCGACCGGAGATCCGCGCCGCCGGCCCCGAGCGTCGTGACGAGGTATCGGACGCGACCGGTGACCGCGGCCAACTGCTCCGACTCGGTCTGGTTGACGATCAGGATGTCGACAGACTCGATCAGGGCGCCCGGAAGGTCTTGTACCGGCGAAGGATTGAGGATGACAGTTGTTCCGTTGGCACGCGCGTGCCGGGCCGCTGCGGTGACCGTGTCGAGGGGTATTTCGAGTTGGCACAGGAGAACGTCGGCGTGTGCGATCGCGTCGAGGTCTGCTTCTGACAACGAGGTGACCGAGGAATTGGCGCCCGGGACGACGATGATGTTGTTCTCCGCGTCCTCGCTCACGGTGATGGCGGCAACGCCGCTCGGGCCGTCGACACTACGAAGCAACGCGGTGTCGACCCCGGCGTCTTGCAGGGTCTCGCGCAATTGGGTGCCGAAACCGTCGTCGCCGACCGCGCCGACGAACGACACGTCCCCACCGGCCTTCGCGGCGGCGATGGCCTGGTTGCTGCCTTTGCCTCCCGCCGCGGTGGCAAAGGCAGTGCCGAGCAGCGTTTCTCCCGGAGCGGGGAATCTGGATACTGACGTGGTCAGATCCATGTTGATACTGCCGACGACGACGATTCGAGGCGTGCTCATACCTCGAGGTTATCGGCCTTCATTCTCTTTCGACGAACCTTGCGGATGATCCGACGTGCTTCCTCGTCGGTGGCGACGGAGGGCGGAGAGCCGTCGAGTGGCTTGCGTGCGGTCTCGGGGATCATCAGGACTGCGATACCGCCGATCACGGCGGCGATCATCATGTACATTGGTGCGACCAAGTTGCTGCCCGTTGCACTTTCGAGGGCGGTGAGCACCAGGGGAGTGGTCCCGCCGAAGATGGAGACCGCGAGGTTGTATCCGATTGCCAAGCCGCCGTACCTGATTCCGGTCGGAAAGAGTGCGGGAAGCACGGACGGGAACACTCCGACGAACAGCAGGAGCAAGCCACCGAGAATTGCGAGTCCCAGGAAGACCGTCACGTAGTTGCCGACGCCGATCAGAAGGTAGGCAGGCAGGGACAGGACGAAGAATCCGATGAAACCGCTGAGCAGCAAGGGTTTACGCCCGACGCGGTCCGAGAACTTTCCGACGTAGCTGATTCCCATCATCATCACGATCATGACGATGATCATCAGAACGAGTCCGTGGGATTCGTCGTAACCCAACGTGTTGGTCAGATACGTCGGCATGTAGCTGAGCAGTCCGTAGTGAGCGATGTTGTACGTGGCCACCAGGACGATGCACAGAACAAGCGGACGCCAGTTGTCGACGAGAGTTTCGCGTAGTTTCTTGCCTGTGGATTCATCTGCGAGGGAGCGCTCTTCGGCCTGCTCCATCATCTGGAATGCGGGAGTTTCCTCCAAACGCAGACGGAGGTACAGGCCGATGAGACCCAGAGGTCCGGCAATGAGGAAGGGGATGCGCCAGCCCCACTGGAGTAGGTCCTCGGCACTGACGACGGTCTGGATGATCGTCACGATGCCCGCTGCCGCCACATATCCTGCCAGAGTACCGAATTCGAGGAAGCTGGCGAAGAAACCGCGGCGCTTGTCCGGTGCGTATTCGGCGACGAACGTACTGGCTCCGCCGTATTCGCCGCCGGTGGAAAAGCCCTGCAGTAGGCGTAGGAGTACCAGCAGGATCGGGGCGGCGATACCGATGGATTCGTAGCTCGGGATGAGGCCGATGGCGAAGGTGCTGCCCGCCATCAGAATGATGGTGGTGGCCAGGACTTTCTTGCGTCCGATGCGGTCACCGAGTGGACCGAAGAACAATCCGCCGAGTGGGCGGACGATGAAGGCTGCCGCAAAAATTGCAAAGGTAGAGAGGAGTTGAGCGCTGCCGCTCGCGTCCGGGAAGAACACTTTTCCTATAGTGGTAGCTAGATATGCGTAAACGCCGAAATCGAACCACTCCATGGCATTTCCGAGCATCGTTGCCTTGACAGCGCGCTTGACGGACGCATTGTCGGTGACGCAGACATCGGGTGATTCGGCCACTTCGAGAGCGCTGATCGAGTTCTCTGGTGTAGTCATGACATGCGCTCCCCAGCGCAATCATCGAACCGAGCGGGGCACGTACCTGATGCACGCATCTTTTCGTTGCCCACTCGCCGATGAGCCGGTCGGGAAATCGAGCGTCCGCGTGCCCTGTGGCTCGTTGCGACCCCCGTCGCACGGCTCTGGCCCGCGGCAGTGTCCGGAACCCTCAGGGCTCCGGACTACCGGCAAGTAAGACGCTTACGCTATCAAAGTTGTGCGCGGGAGCCGATTTTCGGGCTAGAAGGCGCGGGCGTACTGCGACGGGATATGCGGTCCTACCTCGGCGTTCAGTTCACGGGCCGCCCGGCGCGCCCAGTAGGGATCTCGCAACAGTTCGCGGCCGAGGAGCACCGCCACTGCGCTTCCGTCTTCGACGATCTTCTCGGCTTGTTCGGGTTCGGTGATGAGGCCGACGGCGGCGGCCGGTAGCAGGCTCTCGTTCTGCAGGCGACGGGCGAACGGAACCTGGTATCCCGGCTCCACCGGAATCTTGGCTGCCGGTGAATTACCGCCGGTGGACACGTCGACGAGATCGACGCCGTAGTCGGAGAGGATGTTGGCGAGGGCTACGGTCTGATCCGCGGTCCAGCTCTCGACGTCGAGCCCACGTTCTTCCGTGAGCCAATCGGTCGCCGAGACCCGGACGAAGAGCGGTAGCTCGGCCGGCCACACCTCGCGGACTGCGCTCAGGATTTCGAGGAGCAACCGGATGCGGTTCTCGAAGCTGCCGCCGTAGCGGTCGGTCCGCTTGTTGCTCTCGGGGGAGAGGAACTGATGGATCAGGTATCCGTGGGCCGCGTGAATTTCCACGACCTTGAATTCGGCCTTCAGTGCGCGGGTAGCCGCCGCTGCAAAGTCTGCGACGACCTTCTCGATGCCTTCCGTGGTGAGCTCGACCGGATCGGCAAGGTGACCGAACGGAACCGCGCTCGGGGCCACCGTCTGCCACGAGAGTCGGTCGTCGGCGGGCAGGCCCTTGCCGCCGCGCCACGGAACCTGCGTCGACGCTTTGCGTCCGGCGTGGGCCAGCTGGATTCCGGGCACTGCGCCGAAGTACGCGAGTTGCGCGTTGATCTCGGCGAAGGCTTGCGCCTGCGTGTCGTTCCAGATCCCCAGATCAGCTGCCGATATGCGGCCTTCGGGATTGACGGCCGTCGCCTCGGTGAGAATCAGGCCGGTGCCGCCGATTGCACGGCTCACCAGATGCGTGCGATGCCACTCGTTGGGCACTCCGACCTGGTCGCCGATGACGTCAGCGGAGTACTGGCACATCGGTGCCATCCAGACGCGGTTCGGGATGGTGACGCCGCGCAGGGTCAAAGGCTCGAACAACACACTCACGGATGGCTCCTGACTCGAAGAAGAAGGTCGGTGGGTGCAACAGCGCCCCGCATCGGAATTGTTCCCCGGCGGTCCGCCGGAATGGTCCCGGGTGGTCACAGCCTCGTTCCGCCGAGCAGGCCGTCACGGTGGGTGGTTAATGTGTATTCATGACCGCTGTGACTTCCAACGCAGAAACCGTCGACTCGGACGCGTCCGACACCAAGTCCGTCGTGCACGACGCCGCACGCCGAGCCCGTAAGGCTTCGCGTGTCCTGGCTCTGCTGACCACGGCGCAGAAGGATGCTGCGCTCCACGCCGCAGCCGACGCGGTACTCGCGGCAAGTGATCGGATTCTCGCGGCCAACGCTCTCGATATCGACACCGCGAAGGCGGGCGGCACCGAGGAATCGCTGCTCGACCGTCTTCGTCTGACCGCTGACCGGATCGAGGGCATCGCGTCGGGTTTGCGTCAGGTTGCCGGACTACCCGATCCGATCGGTGAAGTGCTTCGTGGATCCACTCTGCCGAACGGTTTGGAACTACGTCAGCAGCGCGTTCCGCTCGGTGTCGTCGGTATGGTGTACGAGGCTCGTCCTAACGTGACCGTCGATGCCTTCGGGCTGACTCTCAAGTCGGGAAATGCTGCGCTGCTTCGTGGTTCGTCCTCGGCGGTCAAGTCCAACGAAGCGTTGGTGGCGGCTCTGCGCGCGTCGTTGGTTGCTCAGGGGCTCCCCGAGGACTCCGTTCAACTTCTGCCGAGTGCGGATCGGTCGACGGTCACGCACCTCATCCAGGCCCGCGGCCTCGTCGACGTCGTCATCCCGCGCGGCGGTGCCGGCTTGATCAGCGCCGTCGTGCGTGATGCCACCGTGCCCACCATCGAGACCGGTGTCGGTAACTGCCACGTCTATGTTCACTCGGCCGCCGATCTACTGATGGCCGAGAAGATTCTTCTCAACTCGAAAACCCGTCGGCCCAGTGTCTGCAATACAGCCGAAACCGTCCTGGTCGACGCTGCGATCGCCGAGACGGCCGTGCCGAAGCTGCTCCAAGCGCTTCAGATGCACGACGTCGTCGTGCACGGTGATCTGCCGGGACTGGTTCCCGCGACCGAGGACGACTGGTCGAAGGAATACCTCACCCTCGACGTCGCCCTCAAGGTCGTCAAGGACTTGGACGCTGCTGTCGAGCACATCGACCAGTACGGAACCGGTCATACCGAAGCCATCGTGACGTCCGATCTTTCGGCTGCCCGCGAGTTCACCGCTCGCGTCGACGCCGCGGCAGTGATGGTCAACGCGTCGACTGCCTTCACCGACGGTGAGCAGTTCGGATTCGGCGCCGAGATCGGCATCTCCACCCAGAAACTGCATGCGCGTGGCCCCATGGGGTTGCCGGAACTGACGTCCACCAAGTGGATCGTCTGGGGCGACGGGCACACCCGACCCGCCTGAAAAGTTCACCAGACTTGCCCACCTCTCAAGGAGTTAACCGTGGACCGAGCACTTCCCGACACGACGCCGTTCTTCTCGACCGTCGACGACGTGATCGAACGGCTGGCCGAAACCGGCTATCTGTCCGACAAGGCCACCGCGACGGCAGTCTTCCTGGCCGATCGTCTGGGCAAGCCGCTGCTCATCGAGGGCCCGGCCGGTGTCGGAAAGACGGAACTCGCCCGCGCAGTCGCCCAGACCACGGGCGCAGAACTGGTGCGTCTGCAGTGCTACGAGGGCGTCGACGAGGCTCGTGCGCTGTACGAGTGGAACCACGCGAAGCAGATTCTTCGGATTCAGTCGGGCGGGGCGAGCGGAGCGAGGGGTGATGTCGCGGTCGACCACAGCTGGGACTCGACGAAGGCGGATGTCTTCTCGGAGGAGTTCCTGCTCGCACGTCCACTGCTCAAGGCCATTCGCCGCGAGGACCCGACGGTGCTGTTGATCGACGAGACGGACAAGGCAGACGTCGAGATCGAAGGTCTGCTCCTCGAAGTGCTCAGCGACTTCGCGGTCACGATCCCCGAGCTCGGAACGATCACCGCCACCCGCAAGCCGTTCACGGTGTTGACCTCGAATGCCACTCGTGAACTCTCGGAGGCTCTGAAGCGTCGTTGCCTCTTCCTGCATCTCGATTTCCCGGACGCCGACCTCGAGCGTCGCATCCTCGCAAGCCGTGTGCCGGAGCTTCCTGAAGCGATTGCCGAGCAGCTGGTCAACACCATTCGTGTTCTTCGCGGAATGCAGCTCAAGAAGGTCCCTTCGGTATCCGAGACCATCGACTGGGGACGCACCCTTCTTGCTCTGGGCATGGACACTCTCGACGACGATGCCGTTCGCGCCACGCTCGGCGTGATCCTCAAGCACCAGTCGGACCAGGTGCGTGCCGCCGCTGAACTTCGGCTGAACTGAGGTCTGACATGGCTCCCGCAGGATCGACGTCGCCGCTCTCACCTGGCGGCCTGGCAGCGCCGCACGGGATTCCCGGTCACCTCGTCGATTTTGTCGAGGCTCTGCGACGCCGCGGAATCATGGTCGGCCCGTCCGAGACAGTCGACGCCGGTCAGGTCATGTCTGTTCTCGACCTGCTCGATCGTGAAGCGCTTCGTGAAGGGCTGGCATGCTCGCTCCTGCGCAGGCCGACCCACCGGGCGACGTTCGACGCCGTCTTCGACCTGTGGTTCCCCAAGGCGATCGGTGACCGTGCGGTCGGCGACGTCGACGTCACACTGCCGCGCAAGCCAGACGGCTCGATCGACCTGCAGGCATTGCGTGAGCTGATCGCCGAACTGCTGACAGACGGCAGTGACGAGGCGATGGAGATGACCGAACTCCTGACCGCCGCGATGGTCGAGGAACTCGGGCAGTACCAGTCGAGCAACGGCCCGTCGTTCTCCGCCTACCAGGCGCTGCGCGACGTCGCCCCGGAGACGTTGCTCAACAAGATCCTGCAGGGCCTGCTCGGCAACCAGGAGGGTTCCGGGTCAGAGGGCAAGGACAACTCCGACTATCAATCCGAGGTCGCCAAGCGCACGGCAGCGCAGCGCATCGCGGACTTCCGCAAGATGGTCGAGAAGGAAACGCGTCGACGCACAGCCGAGAATTTGGGCAAGGAGCGGGTCGCCACGTACGGCGTTCCGAAACTCGCCGAGGAAGTCGACTTCTTGCGAGCATCCGATGCCGAACTCACCACGCTGAAGAAGAACGTCGCACCCCTGGCTCGCTTGTTGGCCAGTCGTCTCGCCGTGCGTCGTAGCCGCTCTCGCGCGGGTTCGATCGACCTACGTCGTACGTTGCGCAAGTCCATGTCGACGGGCGGAGTGCCGATCGATCTGGTGCAGCGCAAGCCGAAGCGGGCGCGGCCCGAACTTGTGGTGATGTGCGACGTGTCCGGCTCGGTGGCGGGGTTCAGCCATTTCACTCTGCTGCTCGTGAACGCTTTGCGTGAGCAGTTCTCGCGCGTGCGGGTGTTCGCGTTCATCGACACGACCGACGAGGTCACGCGGTTCTTCGACTCGAACGCAGACCTCGGATCAGCGATGTCACGGATGGTGCGTGAGGCCGAACTGATCACCTACGACGGCCACTCAGACTACGGACACGCCTTCGGAGTGTTCCAGGAGAAGTTCGCGCAGTCGATCACCAGTCGCACGTCGCTACTGGTACTCGGCGACGGTCGCAACAACTACCGCGATCCCAACCTTCAGTCGCTGTCGCAGATGGTGGCAGTAGCCAAGCACGCGCACTGGCTCAACCCCGAGCCGAAGGGGCAATGGGGAACGGGTGACTCCGCGGCGAAGGTCTACAACGAGGTCATCAGCATGCACGAGTGCCGCTCGGCCCAGCAGCTTGCCGACGTCGTGTCCCGTCTGCTGCCGGTCTGACCCGTAAGCTCGACACTCGTGCAGAAGGGACTATCGGTGGAACGTGCTCGACGCCTAGGAGTGATGGGTGGCACCTTCGACCCCATTCACCATGGCCACCTCGTTGCGGCCAGTGAGGTCGCCGACCGGTTCGGACTCGACGAAGTGATCTTCGTCCCCACCGGGCGGCCTTGGCAGAAGCAGGGGAAGGGCGTCAGTCCTGCCGAGGACCGGTACCTCATGACGGTCATCGCCACCGCCTCCAACCCGCGGTTTTCCGTCTCTCGGGTCGACGTCGACCGTGAAAAAGTGACGTACACCGTGGACACGCTGCGAGACCTCCGGGCCTACCACCCTGACGCCGAACTCTTCTTCATCACCGGTGCCGATGCGCTGGCCAGCATCCTTTCCTGGCAAGATTGGGAAGAGTTGTTCGCATTGGCGAAGTTCGTCGGGGTATCGCGACCGGGTTTCGATCTCAATGCAGAGCACCTGGCCGGTCACCTCGACACCATGCCCGCCGACGCGGTCACGTTGATAGAGATTCCGGCACTTGCCATTTCGTCGACCGAATGTCGGCGTCGGGCAAGTGAAGACCGCCCCGTCTGGTACCTGGTGCCGGACGGAGTGGTGCAGTACATCTCGAAGCGGAACCTGTATCGACCTGTCGACGCGGAGCGCCGCGACGGAGCTACAACGATGTCGGAGCCCGCACCGGGGAAGTCGGAAGCCGTCCCGGGCGCCGAATCGAGCTAGCCGAGCACAACAAGTACTTTCTGAAGACGAAACTGGAGAACATCGAGTGAGCGCAAACACCGAAGCCATCGACATGGCACGCATCGCGGCCTTGGCAGCCGACGAGAAGCTGGCCACCGAAGTGGTGGTGCTCGATGTGTCCGAACAGCTGGTCATCACGGACTGCTTCGTCATCGCATCTGCGACGAACGAGCGTCAGGTCAACTCGATTGTCGAGAACATCGAAGACCGTCTCCGCGAAGCGGGACACAAGCCGGTCCGCCGGGAAGGCACCCGCGAGGGCCGCTGGGCACTGCTCGACTACGCCGACATCGTCATCCACGTCCAGCATGACGAGGAGCGCAACTTCTACGCTCTCGATCGTCTGTGGAAGGACTGCCCGACGGTCGAGGTCGAAGGCCTCGGACAGAACCGTCCCGGCCCCGCCGACGCCAACACGGTGTTCGAGACCGACACGGTTTCCGAGCCGGACGCGCAGGATCCCTCGCTGTGACTTCGTCGGCGCCCAGTGCGGCGTCGAACCCTGTCCGCCGGCTCATCCTGCTGCGTCACGGACAGACCGAATACAACGCCGACTCTCGGATGCAGGGGCAACTCGACACCGACCTGTCGGAGTTGGGACGCACGCAGGCCAAGAGTGCAGGTCCGGTGATCGCCGATCGCAGGCCGTTGACGATCGTGTCCTCGGATCTGCGTCGGGCGTACTTCACGGCCGTCGCAGTCGGTGATGCCGCCGGACTTCCGGTCCTCACCGACACGCGTCTGCGCGAGACACACCTGGGGGAATGGCAGGGCCTGACTCATCATGACGTCGACGAGCGCACTCCCGGTGTGCGATCTGCGTGGCGAGCGGATGCCACGTTGGCGCCGCCCGGCGGCGAAAGCCGAATCGACGTCGCGAATCGCAGCCTCCCCGTAGTTCACGAATTGCTCGACACGCACCCGGACTGGGCCGAGCGGCCCGTGGTTCTGGTGGCGCACGGAGGCTTGATCGCGGCACTGACAGCGGCATTGCTCGACCTACCCATCGATCGCTGGGCCGTCCTCGGCGGATTGGGAAACACCAGTTGGGTGCAACTCAGTGGACATGGTGACGTCAAGTCGATCGAGTGGCGACTCGACGTATGGAATGCTTCTGCGAGTGTCGCAAATGACGTCCTCTGAAAGTGCCGACGGGCAGCGCCCCGTCCTCCTCGTACTCGCGGATTCGCTGTCGTATTTCGGCCCCAAAGGCGGCCTCGCGGCAGATCATCCACGCATCTGGCCCAACATCGTGGCCGACGAACTCGGCTGGGACGTCGAGTTGGTCGCCCGTATCGGATGGACGTGTCGCGACGCGTGGTGGGCACTGACTCAGGATCCTCGTGTGTGGGCGGCGGTGCCGCGGGCCGGCGCCGTCGTGTTCGCGGTCGGCGGGATGGACTCGCTGCCGTCCCCATTGCCTACCGCGCTCCGCGAGACCATCCGCTACGTTCGGCCACCCGCGCTTCGACGCGTGGTGCGCGAGGGTTATCAGTGGCTGCAGCCGCGGCTTGCACCTCTGGGCCGCCCGGTCGCACTTCCGCCCAAGCTGAGCGTCGAGTATCTGGAAAGCTCGCGAAATGCGTTGGAGTACATGCGACCCGAACTGCCGATGATCGCGACCCTGCCGTCGGTGCACCGCAGTGATGCCTACGCCAGCGTGCATGCCGGACGACCTGCCGCGGTGTCCGCGATCACCGAGTGGGCTACGGAGAAAGACGTTCCCGTAGTCGACCTTGCAGATGCAGTGCGTGACAACGTCTTTTCCGAGAACGGCAATCCTGACGGCATTCACTGGGGTTGGGACGGTCACCTCGGCGTAGCCCGCGCGATGATCGCTGCGATTCGCGGGGTCGAGGCGCAGAAAGTGGTTTCGCCGGAACTGGTAGCACCGCCGAGCGAAGTCGGGTAGCAGAATGCCGGTCGTCGTCGTCACGGATTCCTCCGCCTGCATCCCGCAGGAGTCGGCCGACGCATGTGGCATTCAGGTTGTTCCGCTCCACGTGCTCCGTGACGGCTGCGACTTGCGAGAGGGCGTCGACGCAATGCCGAGCGACCTGTCGGGAGTGACAACGGCCGGAGCGTCGCCCTCCGAGTTGTCCGAAGCGTATGCACGCGCCCTGGACATGAGCGACGGTGACGGCGTTCTCGCCGTTCACATTTCACGCCAACTGTCGGGAACGTGGGAAGCCGGACGAGTCGCGGCCCAGGAGTTCGGTGGCGCCGTCCGCATCGTCGATTCACAGTCCGCCGGTATGGGTTTGGGATATCCCGTCCTCGAAGCTGCACGCTTGGCCGAGAAGGGCGCTTCACTCGAAGAGGCGTACGGCCGGGCGGTCGACGTAGCGAGCCGTGGGCGCTGCTACATCGTCGTCGACAAACTTGATCAATTGCGTAGGGGGGGACGAATCGGAACCGCGGCCGCACTGCTGGGCACTGCATTGGCGATGAAACCGATTCTGCATCTGGTGGACGGCAAGCTCGTGCTCGGCGAGAAGACACGTACCACCACCAAAGCTCTTGCAAGGTTGGTGGATTCGGCAGTCGAACGCGCCGGTCTCGGTCGTGTGGCGATAGCCGTGCATCACATGCGCGCGCGAGAGAGTGCGGACGGGATAGCCGAACAGTTGGCCGAGCGCATTCCCGATGTAGCGGAATCCGTCGTCACCGACTTCAGTGCGGTTATCGGAGCGCACGTCGGTGTCGGCGCGATCGGTGTTGTGGTGTGCCCGTTGCCGGAGATCGACACGAGCGCCTGATCGCTTCTCCACAATCCGCGAGTTCTCCACAGATATAAATTGTTCGTCGTTGGCGGCGAGGTCTCTCGTTAGCGTCCAGTCATGAGGATCAGCGAGGAGCGCGAGCGGGCGCGTGATCGCCTCGCGGCGATGGACGGCAACTACCGGCGGCGACACGAGGACGTCGACGAATTCGAGGATTCAGGGTCTTTCGAGAGGTCCCCCGAGTGGCTTCGGGACTTCGACGAGGACGACTACGAAGCTCAGCCCGACTCGTCACGGTTCGACCGATTGCCCGAACATTGGCGCGGTACACGTTGGCGCCCGAGTCGGTCGGCGACCTGGGTGTTGGCGATCGTTGCAGTTCTGGCCACGGGAATCGGCTTGTTCGCCGTGTGGTGGGATTCTCCGAGCCTGCAGGCGGTCCCACCGTTGCCCTCGCCCCAGAATGTCACGGAGAAGAATGTGACTGCCGGCGATGGTGAATCAGCCAGTCCTGTACCGACCGGCGTCGTGGCAGAGCAGCCGCCCGAGGCTGTGGTGGTCAGTGTCGTCGGGCTCGTGCGCACGCCTGGGCTTGTCAATCTTCATTCGGGCTCGCGCATCGCCGACGCGCTTGCTGCGGCAGGTGGCGTGCTCGACGGAGCGGAGACGGTGGGCCTGAATCTGGCTCAGAAACTTGTCGACGGCGATCAGATCGTGGTTGGTGCGGCCGATCAGTCCGGTGGTGTTTCTTCGAGTACCACTGCAGGAGGGACCAGCCCCGCAGCTACGGGGGAATCCGGCGGGGCTGGGCTGGTGAACCTCAATACCGCCACCGAGGCCGAACTGGACGAGCTTCCCGGGGTAGGGCCGGTAACGGCTGCGGCGATCATCTCCTGGCGCACATCCAACGGAAAATTCACGGACATAGAACAATTGGGGGAAGTCGACGGGATCGGCCCGGCAAGGTTGGCCAAATTGCGAGTGCTGGTGTCGGTGTGAACGAACCGGAAGCCTCGCCGGTCCTCGACGCTCGACTGCTTCTGTCGGCGGTCGCGGTGTGGGGGAGCAGTGCGGTGGGGATCCTGTTCGGCCCGGTCGCCGCGTGGGTACTGGCGGTGGCGTGTGCGGTTCCAGCGGCACTCCTCACTTACGTGGTTGTGCGCCGGACATCAGCGGGGTGGGTACGAATCATGTTGGTTGCATTGCTGTTCGGTGCCGGGTGTAGTGCCGTCGGCGGGTGGCGGGCGTCCGAGGCGGAGAGGCACCCACTGACCCGAGCTTCTCTCGAGGGAGCTTGGGTGAGTGTCGAAGTGGAACCCTCGGAGGATCCGCACGCGGTCTCCGGCGCGGTGGGTCAAGGTCAGGTCGTCTTCAGGGCAACCGTCAATTCGGTGACTGCGCAGAACCGCAGGTACTCCGGAGGCGGCTTGGTCACCATCCGGGCGCCCAGTTCGTCGTGGCTCGAAGTTGTTCCAGGGCAGAGCCTCACGGTTCGTGGCCGGGCGAGTCAGCCATGGCGTAGCGATTCCACGCTCGCCGTGATCACGTCCGAAGGGCCTCCCGTCGCGGTGGGAGAAGTGCCCTGGTATCAGCGATGGGCAAGTGTGGTGCGCATTCGTTTCGCGGCTGCGTGCTCGGCTGCACTCCCGCCGGATCAGGCGGGTCTGCTGCCTGGCCTCGTCGTCGGAGACACGTCGGCGCTGTCGCCGGTGGTGAAGGACAACTTCACCGTTGCCGGACTTTCCCATCTCACCGCGGTGTCCGGCGCCAACATCAGCATTCTGCTCGGGGCCGTTCTGCTGTTGGTCAGAGCCGCGGCGCTCAGTCCACGGGTCGGCGCCGCTTTGGCGGTGGTAGCCCTCGTTGCCTTTGTTGTCGTCGCGAGGCCGTCGCCGAGTGTTCTACGCGCGTCGGTGATGGGCTTGGTAGGCCTGCTCAGTCTGGTCACTGGTCGGCGCAAACAGGCGCTGCCTGCGCTTGCCGCCGCCGTCATCGTTCTGGTAGTCGTGAGGCCCGAGCTGGCCGTCGACTGGGGATTTGCGCTGTCGACTACTGCGACGGGCGCGCTGGTGATCATTGCTCCGGTGTGGGTGGACGTGCTTCGCCGAAGAGGCTGGCCCCGTTGGTTTTCGGAGATGACAGCTGTCTCGGGTGCTGCGTTTGTCGTGACTGCACCGTTGGTGGGCGCCATGGCGGGAACCTTCAGCGTGGTCACGATTGCCGCGAACATGGCGGTGGCGCCCGTGATCGGAATCATCACGGTGTTCGGTGCGGTGATTGCCTTGTGTGCGCTGATCTGTCCACCGATCGCGGTGTTCGTCGCGCCATTGGTGCGGCCGCCGATGGGGTGGCTGCTGTGCGTGTCCGAGCGGGCGGCGGCGCTTCCCGGAGCGTCGGTGGTAGTGCCGTCAGGACTCATCGGTGCCCTCGTCGTCGTGGGAGTCCTACTGGCCGCGGCCCTGACGCTGTGGAATCGGATTTTGAGATGGGTGCTCGGCGTTCTTGTTCTGGGAGTTGTTCTGGCCCTGATCTTTCAACACGTGTTCGGGGGTGGCCGTATTGCTCCGGGGTGGGCACTGGTGATGTGCGACGTCGGTCAGGGGGACGGTCTTGTGCTCTCGACTGGAGACGGCAGGGTGATCGTCATCGATGTCGGTCCTGATCCCACGTCGATGGATCGTTGTCTGAACATGTTGGACGTCAACGACATCGCGTTGCTGATGATCAGTCATTTTCATGCCGATCACATCGGTGGATTGGAAGCAGTCCTGAGTGGGCGTTCGGTCGCTGCGGTCGGAGTCGGGTCGATGTTGTTGCCGGAGTCAGGTTTTCGGACGGTAAAGGATGCCGCCGAGTCGCACGGCGTTCCGGTTGTCTCGTTGCGGGCAGGTATGGAGTTGACGTTGGGATCGGTGAACGTGGGGGTTCTCGGACCGTTGCTTCCGGCTCCCCGCGATACGGGGGACGGCGCGGACGCCGCGAACGATCAGTCGCTGGTGGTGATGGCGCACACGGGCGCGGGTCGAATTCTGTTGACGGGCGACGCCGAAGTTGCGGGGGAGGAGGCCATCCTCCGATCGGGTACGGATGTGAAGGCCGATGTGTTGAAGCTGCCCCATCACGGTTCTCGGACCACGTCGTCGGCATTTCTGGAAGCGGTGCGTCCGAGGTTGACGATGATCAGCGTCGGCGTCGGCAACAGTTTCGGGCACCCGAATGCGGAGGTTCTCGATGAACTGGCTTCATTGGGCGGGGCGGTGGTTCGGACCGACGTCGACGGCACCGTCGCTGTGTACGGCGGGGGCGGCGGGTCTGTGTCCATCGTGTCGGTTCCTCGTGGGACCATCTTCGGGTGAGTAATCCGTCTGGAGTCGATCCGCTGCATCTTGTTCTCGGGGACGACGAGTTCCTGATCGACCGCACGGTATCGCAGCTCATCAGAGCTGTCCGCGGTGACCGCGGCCAGGGTATTTCGGATCTCCCGGTGACCAAGATGCGTGCGGGCGACACCAATGCTCCCGAGTTGGCCGAGTTGCTCAGCCCTTCTCTTTTTGCCGAAGACCGTGTGATCGTCTTGGAATCGGCTGCAGAAGCAGGCAAAGATGCCGTAGCGCTTGTCCTGGAGGCTGCACGCGAGCCGGCAGAAGGTGTGGTTCTGATCGTCGTGCACTCGGGCGGCGGTCGCGCGAAAGCGTTGGCGCCGGCCCTCGAGAAGCTCGGCGCGACGGTTCACAACTGCGGAAAACTGAACAAGAGTCAGCTTGTCGACTTCGTCCGGGGTGAGTTTCGGACCGCAGACGTCAGGGTTGCGCCAGATGCGATCGCTGCGATGATCGAAAGCGTCGGCTCCAACCTCCGCGAACTAGCGTCGGCCTGCTCGCAATTGGCGGCAGATACGGGCGGCAAGATCGACGTCGATGCGGTCCACAAGTATTACTCGGGCAAGGCCGAGGTTTCCGGATTCGACGTGGCCGACAAAGTCATCGTCGGCGATACCCGGGGTGCGCTCGAGGCGCTCCGATGGGCAGATCAGATCGGAACAGCCCATGTTCTGCTCGCGGACGCCCTCGCTGACGCAGTCCACACCATCGCGAAGGTCGGCCCGTTTGCACGGGGCGGTGACCCGTTCCGGTTGGCGTCGGACCTCGGAATGCCGCCGTGGAAGGTCAAGAAGGCGATCAAGGAGGTCGGCGGCTGGGATCCCACGTCGATCGGCGCTGCGATGCAGATCGTCGCCGCCCTCAATGCCGACGTGAAGGGTGCCGCAGTCGACTCGTCCTTCGCCCTGGAGATGGCAGTGCGGAAAGTGTGCGCGTTGCGGAAGAACTGAGTACAACGTGGCCTACTGCGCGTCCGGCCAGAAGTAGTCCGACGACAGTGGCGGCCGTGGCCTCACCCGCCCGGTAGTCGAGGCGTTTCACGCAGGCTTGCTCCAACTGAGTATGCGGAATGGCCTGAGGCCGTGTCGTTGGTTCACCTGTTCTGATGTCGGTCACCCGTAGTGAGTCGTGCGACACCGGATTCACCACACTGCCGCAGACAATGGTTTCTTGGCCGATGCTGTCCACCGGCACCTTCACGGTGGTGAGTAGCGCTCGTCCAACGGCGAGAAACGCCAGAATCGCAACGAGTGAACACATCACGCCGAAGAAGATCCGGAATTCGCTACGTTGCCTGCGCTTACACCATCCGTAGCTTGCGGCACCTCCGACGACTGCAACCGTCAATGATTCCCACCAACGAGGGATTCCCAGGGCGGCCACTACGCCGAAAGCGACGACCGCCCAGAAGACAGTCGTGAACAACCAGCTGCGAGGGCGCTTCCCGTGCCCGTTGATCGCCATCATCAGATGGTTGCAGCCCGCTCCACATATTCGCTGCAAGACATGGATGGCGGGTCTTCGCACTGACCCGATTGAATACGCAAAATAGCCGCCTGGTCTTTCGACCTGGCGGCTATCGAGACGAACCAGTGTGACGGCGAACCGTCACAGTGGAAACGTCAGAGCTTGTTGGCAGCCTGCGAGAGTGCAGACTTCTTGTTGGCAGCCTGGTTGGCGTGAATGACGCCCTTGCTGGCTGCCTTGTCGAGCTTGCGGCTGGTGGAGACGAGGAGCTCGTTGGCCTTGTCCTTGTCACCGGCTGCCGCAGCCTCGCGGAATGAACGGATCGCGGTACGCAGCGAGGACTTCACCGACTGGTTACGGAGTCGGGCCGCCTCGTTGGTACGGATTCGCTTCACCTGGGACTTGATGTTGGCCACGCGTAAAATCCTTGTCGTCTTTAGCTGGTTACGGTCGAGAAAGCTGTGGGCGCACTGATGCACCGACTGGCAAGATTACCAGCCGAGGGCCCAAGAACCCAAACCGTCGCACGTTGCGTCTGTCGAGAAGGGTACACCGAGCGCCCGATTTCTCGCCGCGCTGCCGAATAGCCCCACTTGTAGCAGCATGTTGCCCTATGACGCCGCCGCCTTCGAAAAGTTCGAGTAAAACAGGTTCGACCACCACCCGAGCGCGTCCTGCCGCAGTGTTCGACGGATATTCAGACATCGGTCGCTACGAGTTGGCTTTCGACGAGATGTTCGAGCCCGACGGCTCGGTGCGTGGTCCGTACAAGGGTGTGTACAAAGCCTTGGCGCCGACGAGCAGCGCCGACCTCGCCGCGCGTGCCGACGCACTCGGACGCGCATTCATCGACCAGGGCGTGACGTTCTCGCTGTCCGGGCAGGAGCGACCGTTTCCGTTGGATCTGGTGCCGCGCGTCATCGCCGCGCAGGAGTGGTCGCGGCTTGAAAAGGGCATCAAGCAGCGAGTGAAGGCGCTCGAGTTGTTCCTCGCGGACATTTACGGCGAGCAGCGAATCCTGCGCGATCACGTGTTGCCGCGCCGCTTGGTGACCTCGTGCGAGCACTTCCACCGTGAAGCAGCCGGCATCGTGCCGCCCAACGGTGTGCGAATTCACGTCGCGGGTATCGACCTGGTCCGAGACGAGGCGGGAGAGTTCCGAGTCCTCGAGGACAATCTGCGATCTCCGTCCGGTGTCTCCTATGTGATGGAAAACCGTCGCACCATGACTCGGGTGTTCCCGGATCTGTTCATGTCCCACAAGGTGCGGGCGGTCGGTGATTACGCAACACACCTGCTGAGGGCGCTGCGTGCGGGTGCTGCACTCAACGAAGCGGACCCGACAGTGGTTGTTCTCACACCGGGTATCGCCAATTCCGCCTATTTCGAGCATTCGTTGCTCGCTCGTCAGATGGGTGTGGAACTCGTCGAAGGTCGCGACCTGTTCTGCCGCGACAACATGGTGTACATGCGCACTACGGAAGGCGAGCGCCAGGTCGATGTCATCTATCGCCGCATCGACGACGAGTATCTCGACCCGATGCACTTCCGTCCGGATTCGATTCTCGGCGTCGCAGGCCTACTGAATGCGGCGCGGGCGGGCAACGTGGTGATCTCGAGCGCCGTCGGCAACGGAGTCGGTGACGACAAACTCGTCTATACCTACGTTCCGCAGATCATCGACTACTACCTCGGTGAGAAGCCGCTCTTGCAGAACGTCGACACGTTCCGCTGTTGGTTGGACGAGGAGTGCGAGCAAGTCCTCGACCGCGTCGCCGAACTGGTCATCAAGCCGGTGGAAGGGTCCGGCGGCTACGGAATCGTCTTCGGACCCGACGCGAGCCCCA
This sequence comes from Rhodococcus sp. IEGM 1306, assembly GCF_036541985.1. Lineage (NCBI taxonomy): Bacteria > Bacillati > Actinomycetota > Actinomycetes > Mycobacteriales > Nocardiaceae > Rhodococcus > Rhodococcus sp. IEGM 1306. Next base: position 73,177 of record NZ_JAZHFF010000008.1, on the reverse strand, counting down.
AGGAACTCGCCGCGATAACCCGCAAGATCAAGGCAGACCCGCGCGGGTGGATTGCGCAGCCACTCGTGCAGTTGTCCACGGTGCCGACCAAGATCGACGATGTTCTCTCGCCGCGCCACGTGGACTTGCGGCCCTTTGCCGTCAACGACGGTGAGGACGTGTGGGTGTTGCCCGGCGGCCTGACCCGGGTGGCACTTCCGGAAGGTTCGCTGGTGGTCAACTCCAGCCAGGGCGGCGGAAGCAAGGACACGTGGGTGCTTGCGAGTCGCACCTCTGACGAAGACCCAGAGTTGTCAGGCGAGGAACTGGTGTCCGAGCCCCCGGAATCCGCGGAGCCGGTGCAGGGTCCCGAACTGAGCACCTCGCAGCAACAACAGCAGCAGCAACAGTGAACACCTCGGAAGTGCCCAGCTACCAAGAACTATCAGTGAACGGAGCGTGGTGACCGATGCTTGCTCGCAACGCAGAGTCCCTCTACTGGATCGGCCGCTACGTCGAGCGCGCCGACGACACTGCTCGGATCCTCGACGTCGCCGTCCATCAATTGCTCGACGACGCCACCGTCGACCCGGACCGCACGTCGCGTCTGCTCCTGCGTGTCCTCGGCATCGAGGCGCCGGAGGGCAAGCTCGACGTGCGCTCGCTCACCGATCTGGTTGCGTTCAGCCGCAACCAGGTTGGTTCGATCGTGGACTCGCTGGCAAGTGCTCGTGAGAATGCTCGCGGGGCGCGTGAGGTCACGTCGAGTGAGATGTGGGAGTGCCTGAACACAACGTACAACGGACTGGCCGAGCGTGAACGTGCCTCACGCAGGCTGGGGCCACACGAGTTCTTCCGCTATGTGGAGGAACGCGCAGCGATGTTCGCGGGCCTGGCGGATTCCACGCTCAGTCGCGACGACGGCTATCGGTTCCTTCTGCTGGGCAGGTCGATCGAACGTGTCGACATGATCGTGCGGATGCTTCTGGCGCGCGCCGGTGACCGCCCGTCGTCGCCGGCATGGGTCAGCGTTCTTCGCTCGGCGGGCGCACATGACACGTATCTGCGTACGTATCGCGGAGCACTCGACGCCAATCGCGTCGTCGAGTTCATCTTGTTGGACAGGCTCTTTCCGCGCTCGGTGTTCCACTCGATCAGGCAGGCCGAGAAGTGCCTGCAGGAGCTCGACCCGCAGCCGGGCAGTCGCGTCGGAATCCGGGCGGAGGCGCCGCGGCTTCTGGGCCGCGCACGCAGCGAACTCGAGTTCCTGCCGCAGGGCGTGTTGCTCGAGGATCTGCAGGGACGGTTGCTCGGTTGGCAGGAGACCTGCCGCGAACTGGGTGAGGCAATTGCATTGCAGTACTTCCACGCTGCGCCGTGGGTCGCGTGGACGGATGCCGGCGCCGCGTATGCGGAGTCGACGGTGGAGGGAGAGCTGTGAGCTGGCGAATGAGGGTCGTGCACACCACGGGATATGCGTACGACGCCCCGGTGACGTCGTCGTACAACGAAGCGCGATTGACACCTCGCGGCGACACCAGGCAGACGGTGATACTCACGCGCGTCGAAACCCAGCCGGCAACGCGTTCCTACCGATACACCGATTACTGGGGCACCGCGGTGACCGCCTTCGACTTGCACGCCCCGCATACGGAACTCGAAGTGACCGGACTGTCGGTGGTGGAGACCGAACCGTTCGTTCAGCCCGAGGAAACCGTCGACTGGGATGAATTGTCGGGAAACGCGATTAAAGATCGATTCAACGAACAACTGAGTTTCACGAGATATGTTCCGCGTGATCGTAAGCTGGCGACAATTGCCAAGGAATTGCGCAAAGATAAATCACCTGAAGATGCAGTAGTGGCTGCGTCGCAATGGGTTTACGGCGAAATGTCATATGTTCCCGGTACGACCGGAGTGCATACGTCGGCGGTGGAAGCCTGGTCGGCCAGGAAAGGTGTCTGCCAGGACTATGCGCATCTGACCTTGGTGTTGCTTCGAACGATGGGAATACCGTGTCGATACGTTTCCGGCTATCTCCACCCGAAACGTGATGCGGCAGTCGGGGACACGGTGGTCGGGGAATCGCACGCGTGGATCGAAGCGTGGACCGGCGCGTGGTGGGGATACGACCCGACCAATGCGATAGCTGTGAATGAACAGCATGTCTCGGTCGGAATAGGAAGGGACTATTCGGATGTGCCGCCTTTGAAGGGAATCTTTTCCGGTGGACGCTCCACAGATCTCGAAGTTGTTGTGGAGATCACCAGGCTTGCGTAAAGTCCGGCAAATCTAGGCGCGTGAGCATTACTACCGTTCGATGAGAAGAAGGTGGGAATATGTCTCCAACTGCACAGGAATTGACTGAGATCGAACCGATCTCGGATGTGAAGAAGTATGCGGCCGAAGCGGTGGGAACATTTGTGCTCGTGTTCTCCGCAGTCGGAACTGCCGTCTTTGCAGGTGCGAAAGTCGGCAATCTCGGAGTTGCCTTCGCATTCGGCCTGACCCTGCTGTTCCTCGTATATGCGATCGGACCGATTTCCGGTTGCCACGTCAACCCAGCAGTGACTCTCGGCCAATTCGTGATCGGGCGAATCTCAGCCGTCAATGCGGCGATTTACGTTGTCGCGCAAGTGATCGGCGGCTTGGTCGCAGGCGTCGTGATCTACACGGTGGCCAACAGTCTCCCGGCGTACAACCGTGCTGCTGACGGTTTGGGTGCAAACGGTTGGGGCGCACACAGTCCGTCTGCCGAGAAGAATCTTCTCGGAAAGGTGGTTTCCGACGGCTACGGCATCGGTGCCGCGATGATCATCGAGATTCTCCTGACCGCTCTGCTCGTGTTCGTCGTTCTCGCGTCGACCGACCAGATCTCCGACGTGCCGCTCGCCGGGGTGTCCATCGGCTTCACCCTGGCCGTCATTCACCTGATCTCGATCCCGATCGACAACACCTCCGTCAACCCTGCTCGAAGCCTCGCTGTCGCGCCGTTCCAGGACGGTGCACTCGGTCAGGTGTGGTTGTTCATCGTGTTCCCGCTCATCGGCGGTGCGCTCGGTGCACTCATCTATCGAGCACTCTTCGGACGGTTCAACCGTCTGGACAGCTGATCGATACTGTTTCCATCGTTCGGGTCGGCTTCAGCTCCAGCTGAAGTCGGCCCGAAGTTTTGCCGCGACCGCGTCGAACTTCTTGTGATCCATGACGGCGCCCTCGCGCCGAATCCCGCTCTCGGGAACGTCGAGCACCCGGTCGAGCCGGACCCAGCTGGGCCTTCCCTCGCCGTCCCACGGGCCCGAACCGATTGCGAGCCAATCACGCTCGCCTTCGCGTTTGCTCTGCGAGGACAGCATCAAACCGAGCAGCGTGTTGCCGTCGCGGCCGACAACCAGCACCGGGCGGTCTTTGCCCTGGGTCGGATCCTCCTCGTAGGCAACCCAGGTCCAGACGATTTCGCCCGGATCGGCCTTGCCGTCGAGGTCGGGGGAGTACTCGACCTTGCGGGCGCGATGTGCGGTCGGAGACGTTCGCGCGGCGATCGGGCGGCCGGTCGGACCCGGCTTCGAGGCAGACGACTGAGACGTGGACGACTGCAGCTGGCGCAGCAACGCAGGGCCCTTCTCCACCGCGAGGGCGCCGAGGGTTCTGCCGATCTGCTTCCACATGCTTGCCATAGCGTTCGAGCATAATCACCCACCCGTGGGAACCCCTGGTACGGCGGCGCCGAGACTTGGATATCCTGAGGGTTGACAGTGGCCCGGATCCGGGCCGGTGCCGGTCCGACTAAGGGGTCTCCCATCAGCAGCTTCGCCGACAAGACGTTCACGGATCCTGCGCAGATCCGGAACTTCTGCATCATCGCGCACATCGACCACGGTAAGTCGACGCTGGCAGATCGCATGCTTCAGCTCACCGGTGTGGTCGAAGAGCGGGCGATGCGTGCGCAGTACCTGGACCGCATGGACATCGAGCGTGAACGCGGCATCACCATCAAGGCCCAGAACGTTCGTCTGCCCTGGACCGTCGACGGCGAAGAATTCGTCCTCCACCTCATCGACACACCCGGCCACGTCGACTTCACGTACGAGGTCTCCCGCGCGCTCGAAGCATGTGAGGGTGCAATTCTGCTGGTCGACGCAGCTCAGGGCATCGAAGCTCAGACGCTGGCCAATCTGTACCTGGCGATGGAGAAGGATCTCAAGATCATTCCCGTCCTCAACAAGATCGACCTCCCGGCCGCGGATCCCGACCGCTATGCCGAAGAGATTGCGCACATCACCGGCTGCGAGCCAGGCGATGTCCTGCGCGTCTCGGGCAAGACCGGCATGGGCGTCAAGGAACTGCTCGACGAGGTGATCAAGCAGGTACCTGCGCCTGTCGGCGATGCTGACGGTCCCGCCCGCGCGATGATCTTCGACTCTGTCTACGACGCCTACCGCGGCGTGGTCACCTACGTGCGTGTGGTCGACGGTCGGATCCGTCCCCGCGAGAAGATCACGATGATGTCCACGGGCACCACACACGAACTGCTCGAGGTCGGCATCATCTCGCCCGAGCCGAAGGCCAGTATCGGTCTGGGCGTCGGCGAGGTGGGCTACCTCATCACGGGTGTGAAGGATGTCCGCCAGTCGCGCGTCGGTGACACCGTCACCACCACCCGCAACGGCGCGACCGAACCGCTGGTCGGCTACCGCGATCCCAAGCCGATGGTCTACTCGGGCCTCTACCCGATGGACGGCTCGGACTACCCCGTGCTGCGCGATGCCCTCGACAAGCTCCGTCTCAACGACGCGGCGCTGGCGTATGAACCCGAGACGTCGGTTGCCCTCGGATTCGGCTTCCGCTGCGGCTTCCTCGGCCTGCTCCACATGGAGATCACCCGCGACCGCCTCGAGCGTGAGTTCGGCCTCGAACTGATTTCCACCGCGCCCAACGTCGTCTACCGCGTCGTGATGGAGGACGGGGCCGAGGTCATCGTCACCAACCCGTCGTACTGGCCGGAAGGCAAGGTTCGCGAGGTCTACGAGCCCGTCGCCAAATGCACCGTCATCGCCCCGAGTGAGTACGTCGGCGCCATCATGGAGCTGTGCCAGTCCCGTCGCGGTGAGCTCGGCGGCATGGACTACCTCTCCGAGACTCGCGTCGAACTGCGCTACGAACTGCCCATGGGCGAGATCATGTTCGACTTCTTCGACGCCCTCAAGTCCCGCACCAAGGGTTATGCCAGCCTCGATTACGAGGAGGCCGGTGAGCAGCAGGCCGATCTGGTGAAGGTCGACATCTTGCTGCAGGGCGAGGCCGTCGACGCGTTCTCCTCGATCGTGCACCGTTCCAACGCCGGCGCTTACGGCGGACGCATGACGTCGAAGCTTCGTGAGCTGATTCCTCGCCAGCAGTTCGAGGTTCCGATCCAGGCCGCGATCGGCGCGAAGATCATCTCGCGCGAGAACATTCGCGCAATCCGCAAGGACGTTCTCGCCAAGTGCTACGGCGGCGACATCAGCCGTAAGCGCAAGCTGCTCGAGAAGCAGAAGGAAGGCAAGAAGCGCATGAAGACCATCGGTCGCGTCGAGGTGCCGCAGGAAGCATTCGTGGCGGCCCTGACGTCGGAATCGGTCGGCGAGAAGCCCAAGAAGTAGGAGCGCATGGTCACCACCTGGTTGTCCCGAGAGTTCGGAATCGAAATCCCGGTTCTCGGGGCGCCCATGGGTGGCCGCGCGGGCGGCGCGCTCGCCGGAGCTGTATCGGCGGCCGGCGGGTTGGGTCTGCTCGGCGCGGCCCGGTACAACACACCGGAGTGGATCGAGGCCGAAGCCGAAGTGGCCCGCTCGATCGGCGGAAAATTCGGAGTCGGCCTGATGACGTGGTCGCTGCCCGAGAACGAGTTGATGCTCGACGCCGCGATTGCCGTCGAGCCGACCATGATCACCTTGTCGTTCGGTGATCCCGCCTCGTATGTCGGACGAATCCACGATGCGGGCATTCCCGTTGTGTCACAGATCAATACGCTCGAAGATCTTCGCATTGTCGAGGCCGCGGGTGTCGACGGCGTGATCGCGCAAGGCGGTGAGGCAGGCGGTCACACGGGCCGAATCGGAACCTTGCCGCTGCTGCAGGAGATCCTCGAAACGACATCACTTCCAGTACTGGCGGCCGGCGGAATCGGGACCGGCCGCGGTTTGGCCGCAGTCCTGGCGGCCGGCGGGGAAGGCGTGATGATCGGAACGGCGCTGCTCGCCAGCCCGGAGACGGTCGGGCCGGACTATGCCCGCGACCGCGTCGTCGAAGCCGGAAGTGCCGACACGATTTACACCTCGGTGTTCGACCGAGCGCGCAGTCAACCGTGGCCGCAGCGGTGGGGTGGCCGCGCGGTGGCCAACGAGTTCACTGCCGCCTGGCACGGAGTCGACGCCGATGAGGAAATGCTGGCAAAGGCGTACGACCCGTCGGATCCCCACAGCGGAGTCGTCTACGCCGGAGAAGCTGTCGGACTCGTACACGGAACCCATCCGGCCGGCGACGTGGTTCGACGCATCGGCGCCGATGCGGAGCGTCTGCTCTCTCGTTTCGCCTGAAAGCAAGGTCGGACACAGCCGGGTCCCATATGAGAAGGTAAGCCTCTGCTAACTAGTGGAGGAGTATTTTCGTGCGTGCGATGAAGTTTTCGGCGGTAGCTCTCTTGGGAGCGCTGGTCGTAGGTATCAGCGGATGTTCGTCCTCGGACGCCGACGAGATCGCGGACGGTCGGGTGACCACGATCGACCACAAGTTCGGCGCCACCACGATCACCGGGACGCCGACGCGCATCGTCGCGGCCGACACCCAGTGGCTCGACGCTCTGCTCGAACTCGGAATCCAGCCGGTGGGGTACCTGGCTGCCGGCCCGATGGGCGACGAGCGTGGTCTGTTCCCGTGGGAGAGTGGTGTGGACGCGTCGGCGAAGGAACTCGATCGCTCGGCGATCCAGCAGTTCGGTGTCCCGCTCAAAGCTGAAGAAATTGCAGCCTTGGATCCCGATCTGATTCTCGGCGGGTTCTCCGTCGCCGATCAGGACGATTTCGACCAGTTGAGCAAGATCGCTCCGACAATTGCCGGTCTGTCCGACGTCCAGGTCGATCCGTGGCAGGACCAGGTGGAGATTCTCGGCCGGGTTCTCGACAAGGAGTCGCGAGCCGACGAGATCGTCGAGGCGACAAACGGGCAGATCGATGCGCTCGCACAGCGGTTGCCGGGGCTGAAGGGTAAGTCCGCTCTTTTGTCGCAGTACGTCTTCCCGACGTCGCAGTTGGTGATCGTCGCTGATCCCAAGGACGGTGCTTCGGGACTGTTCACGCGTCTGGGAATGTCGTTGCCGCCCAAGCTGGTCGACGAGGCCGGTGTGACCGGTGGCCGGCTGATACTCAGCCCGGAACGGGTCGACGCTCTCAGCGCCGACGTCGTGGTGCTGCTGCCCAACGGCGGGTCGCTCGACGACATGATGAAGCTGCCGGGGTTTGCCGACCTGCCTGCAGTCAAGGGTGGCGGATTGGCCATCGTCGACTATCCGACTGTTGCCGGCCTGAACACTCCGTCGTCGCTGTCGCTGAAGTACTCGCTCGAATCGATCACGCCGCAGCTCGAAGCGGTGGCCGGATAGACCTGCTGTGCGCCTTTATTAACCGCGGGCGGTTAATAAAGGCGCACAGCAGGGGTCTAGGTCGCGTTGTGTGCGGGCTGGAAAGCTCCGGCTTCGGCAGCTTCCTCGGCGCGGATCACGTGGACCACGGCGTTGATCAGCGCCAGGTGTGTGAACGCCTGCGGGAAGTTACCCAGATGGCGACCGGTGTGCGCGTCGATCTCTTCGGCGTACAGCTTGAGCGGGCTCGCGAACCCGAGCAGACGCTCGCAGAGATGCTTTGCCCGATCCAGTTCGCCGATCTCGACGAGGGCGGAGACGAGCCAGAAGGAGCAGATGGTGAACGTGCCCTCTTCTCCGCTCAATCCGTCGTCGGTGGTGTCGACGCGATAGCGCAGGACCAGCCCCTCTTCGGTGAGCTCGTCGGCGATCGCCAGCACCGTCGCCCGGATGCGCGGATCGTCGGCCGGCAGGAAGCGCAGCAGCGGTGCCAACAAGAGCGACGCGTCGAGTGAATCGTGGCCGTACCGCTGTGTCAGAACTCCGCGCGAGTCGACACCGTGCGCGAGGATGTCGGCCTTGATCTCGTCCGCGATGGCCGTCCATTGCTGTGCAAAGCTCTTCTCGCCCTGCATCTCTGCCAGCTTGGCGCCGCGATCGAGAGCGACCCAGCACATGATCTTCGACGACGTGAAGTGCTGCGGTTCACCGCGCACCTCCCAGATCCCGCGGTCGGGCTGGCGCCAATGCTTGATCGCTTCCTCGACCTGCTTCTTGAGCAGCGGCCACAACGCCTCGGGGACGCGCTCGCGGGTACGGATGTGGAGGTACACCGAGTCGAGCATGGTGCCCCAGATGTCGTGCTGCTGTTGATCGAACGCCCCGTTGCCGATACGCACCGGACGGGCGCCGTCGTAGCCGGACAGATGGTTGAGTTCGGATTCCTCGAGCGTGCGCTCGCCGCCGATGCCGTACATCACCTGCAAGGGATGCGGCTGACCGTTGTCCGAACTCGACACGTCGTAGATGAAGTTGAAGAAGTCGTTGGCCTCACGGTCCAACCCGAGCGTGTAGAGGCCCCACAGTGCGAAGGTGGAATCGCGAACCCACGCGTAGCGATAGTCCCAGTTGCGTTCTCCGCCTGGTGTTTCCGGTAGCGAGGTCGTCGAAGCCGCGAGTAGGGCTCCGGTCGGTGCGTAGGTGAGCCCCTTGAGTGTGAGCGCACTGCGCTGTAGGTATCCGCGCCACGGGTGATCGGGGAACTTGCCGATCGTCACCCACTCACGCCAGGACTTGGACGTCTGCCACATCTTGTCGGCGGCCTCGTCGAACGTCTGCGGCGCGGGAAGATCCGACCACGAGAGCGCGACGTACACGTTGTCGCCTTCGACCAGTCGCGTCCGCGCTCGTGCTTCACGACCTTCCAGACCCAGTCGTAGGTCGGTGGTCAAGCGCAGAGTGGGATGGTCTCCGGGCTTGGCGGAGCGACACGTTGCCGTTGCTTCCTCGTAGACCTTTCCGGTGTACTCCCAATTCGCCGTGCCACGGTGATAGTCGAACGCGGGCTCACAGCTCATCTCGAGTTCGACGGTGCCGCTGACGCATTTGACCGTACGGAGAAGGGTGTGTTCGGCATCCCAGTCGGTCGGTGTGCGCTTGTGCGTGTTCGATCGCTTGTCGACGTTGTGCCAGGGACCGAGAACCAGGGCGTCGCGGACGACGAGCCAGCCGGTCTCGGTCTGCCAGGTGGTCTCGAGAATGAGTCCACCCGGCAGATAGCGCCGAGCGGCCGGCACGTTCTGGCCGTAGGGGCCGATACGGAAATGGCCTGCGCTGCGGTCGAGGATGGCACCGAACACGCTGGGGGAGTCCGGGCGGGGAACGCACATCCACTCGACAGATCCGTTACGGGCAATCAGGCACGAGGTTTCGCAATCGGAAAGAAACGCATAGTCGTCGATCGGGGGAAAGTTGCTTCGATGGTGACCCGTGGAGGCGGGAGGAATCGTCTGCACAACTTCGTCGTCAGCACTCATTCGGCCATCATCCGGCCAGAATCGGCACACGTCCAATCCACACGCTGTCGGGACCGTATCGTCCGAAGGATAGGGTGTTGGCGTGGATCGGATTGCGGATTGGTGGGACAGCTTCGAGCTGTGGATGGCGGGGCTCCCGTTCATCCCGCAGGTCGCGTTGGTCCTGATCGTCGTCGTTCCGCTGTGCCGCCTGGTGGCCATCGGTCTGGATCGCGCGTTGGCCGCCGTTCTCGCTCTGCCGCTCTTCGGCTGGTTGCGTAGGAATTCTCGAGAAGTAGAGGAAAGCTGATGCCCCGCTCACGGGTCACTCTCGCCCTGATAGCCCTGATTCTCCTCGTGATCGTCGCGTGGCTTCTCACCCGTTAGTTCTCCCGATTAGAGCGGGCGCCGGTGCTCTGCTAAAGTCCACCGCGTGTCCGAAGCAACAGCTCCCGTAATCCGCCACCAGTTGGCGTTGATTGCTGTCGGCATGCTCGACGTCGCTGACGTCGCCTGTTGTTGATTTCCTGAGTTCGACCTCTCCGGTGGTGCTGCGCACCCCACTCGAACTTCTCTGCGCGTAACTCGCGCCCCCGATTCAGGGCTCATCGCCCGTCGGCTCTCCATGTCTGAACATCCCGATGGAATCAGCCCCAGAGGTCTCGGACTTGTCGTTTGACCAACCCTCGTTTGTCAGTCCTTTCAGGAAGGTATCTGCAATGAAACGCCGTTCCCGCACACTTCTCACTGCTATCGCGACCATGGGGGCCGTGGTACTCACAGCGTGCAGTGGTGGCTCGAGCGACACCGTGGGTGGTGACAGCGCCGCCAGCGACGGTAGCGCCGGCACGATCAACCTGTTCGCCTACGCCGTGCCGAAGCCTGGCTTCGACAAGCTCACCGCAGCCTTCCAGGCGACCGACGAGGGCAAGAACGTCAACTTCAATCCTTCCTACGGCGCCTCGGGCGACCAGTCGCGCAAGGTGAAGGACGGTGCCGAGGCAGACTTCGTCAACTTCTCCGTCGAGCCCGACATCACCCGTCTGGTCGATGCCGGTCTGGTAGATCAGAACTGGAACCAGGACGCCTACAACGGAATTCCGTTCGGATCGGTAGTCACCATCGTGACGCGTCCGGGCAACCCGAAGGGCATCAAAGACTGGGACGACCTGCTTCAGCCCGGCCTCGAGGTCGTCACGCCGAACCCGTTCAGCTCCGGCTCGGCCAAGTGGAACCTCTTGGCGCCGTACGCCGCGAAGAGCGACGGTGGCAAGAACCCGCAGGCGGGTCTCGACTACGTCACCGCCTTGGTCAACGACCACGTCAAGATCCAGCCCAAGTCGGGACGCGAGGCTTCGGAAGCCTTCCTGCAGGGTAGCGGTGACGTTCTGATCAGTTACGAGAACGAGGCACTGTTCATCGAAGGCAACGGCGACCCGGTCGAGCACGTCACCCCGCCCACGACCTTCAAGATCGAGAACCCCGTTGCCGTGATCTCGAACAGCAAGGTCCTCGACAAGGCGACCGCGTTCAAGGACTACCTGTACACGACCGAGGGTCAGACGCTCTGGGCCGAAGCAGGATTCCGTCCCGTGGATCCCGCCGTCGCTGCCAAGTTCACCGACAAGTTCCCCGAGCCGACCAAGCTGTGGACCATTGCAGACCTCGGCGGATGGAAGGCCGTGGACAGTGCTCTGTTCACCAAGGACACCGGTTCGATCGCAGTGATCTACGACAACGCGACCAAGTAAGACTGACGTGACTGACACTATTGACCCCACCCCCGTGGCTCGTCGGCGAAAACTCGCGCGGGTCACGGGGAGTGTGGGGCCGCTCGGAATCGGAGTGGCCACCCTGTGGCTCTCCGTCATCGTTCTGCTTCCGCTCGCCGCGTTGACCGCCACCGCGTTCGACGAGGGGATCTCCGGATTCTGGGACGCCGTCACCGCACCCGTCGCCTTGGCGTCGTTGCGCGTGACGTTGTTGGTCTCGGTGATCGTGGCATTGATCAACGTCGTAATGGGCACGATCATCGCGTGGGTGCTGGTCCGGGACTACTTCCCGGGCAAGCGCATCGTCAACTCGATGATCGATCTGCCGTTCGCGCTACCGACCATCGTGGCATCGATCGTGCTGCTGTCCCTCTACGGCCCGCAGTCACCGATCGACATCCACCTCAATGCAACTCAGCCCGGACTGATCGTGGCATTGGCCTTCGTGACCTTGCCGTTCGTCGTCCGTTCCGTGCAGCCGGTGCTGATGGAGGTCGACCGCGAAGTCGAGGAAGCCGCTGCGTCGTTGGGAGCTTCCAACTGGACGATCTTTCGCTCGGTTGTTCTCCCGACGTTGGCGCCTGCCGTCATCTCCGGTGCGGGCCTCGCGTTCGCCAGAGCGATCGGTGAATACGGCTCGGTCGTTCTGATCGGCGGCAACATCCCACGCGTGACACAGATGACGTCGCAGTACATTCAGCAGCAGATCGAGATCGATCGTCCGACCAACGCCGCTGCCGTCTCGGTAGCGTTGCTGGCCATCGCATTCGTGACGCTGTTCGTCCTGCGAATCTTCGCATCGCGGGGACAGCGACGTGAGGAGAGTTCCCGATGAACGTGTCCAGAGGATCGAAGATCGGTCTGCGGACCATCGCTCTCGTCTACCTGTTCGTGTTGCTGGTCGTGCCGATCGGTGTGATCCTGACGCGAACGTTCGAGAACGGAATCGGCCCGTTTCTCGAATCGATCACGACACCGGCAGCGATCTCCGCGTTGAATCTTTCGCTGATCATCGTGGCGATCGTGGTCCCGATCAACGTCGTGTTCGGTGTGGTCACCGCTCTGGCACTCGTGCGTGGTCGGTTCCCGGGCCGCGGAGTTCTGCAGTCGGTGGTCGACCTGCCCTTCGCAGTCTCGCCCGTCGTCGTCGGTGTGTCGTTGATTCTTCTGTGGGGTGCCAACGGTTGGTTCGGAGGCATCGAATCGTTGGGGTTCAAGGTCATCTTCGGGTTGCCAGGCATGGTGATCGCGACGATTTTCGTGACGCTGCCCTTCGTCGTCCGGGAAGTCGAACCCGTACTTCACGAGATCGGCGACGAGCAGGAACAAGCGGCCGCGACGCTCGGTGCCTCGGGCTGGCAGACGTTCTGGCGGATCACCTTGCCCGCGATCCGTTGGGGCCTGACGTACGGAATCGTGTTGACGGTGGCGCGTTCGCTCGGTGAATTCGGCGCAGTCATCATGGTCTCTTCCGGCTTCCCGGGGGTATCCCAGACACTGACGTTGCTGGTGCACTCGCGATACATCGACGACCACAACACCTTTGGTGCGTATTCGGCGGCAACGCTGCTGATGGGCATCGCCATCATTGTCCTGTTGCTGATGACGCTGCTGGACCGTAAGAGGAGCACCACATGATCACAGTGACCGGGGCCCGCAAGAACTACGGTGATTTCGCGGCGCTCGACGACGTGACGGTCAACATTCCCTCGGGTTCGTTGACGGCATTGCTCGGGCCCAGTGGCTCGGGAAAGTCGACGTTGCTGCGTTCGATCGCAGGGCTCGAAGAACTCGATTCGGGAACCATCACTATCGCAGGCAAGGACGTCACCGGCGTGTCGCCGCAGAAGCGTGACATCGGTTTCGTGTTCCAGCACTACGCAGCGTTCAAGCACATGACGGTGCGAGACAACGTGGCGTTCGGGCTCAAGATCCGCAAGCGCCCGAAGCCGGAGATCGAGAAGAAGGTCAACGAACTACTGGGGATCGTCGGCCTCGACGGCTTTCAGCATCGGTACCCCGCGCAGCTGTCCGGTGGTCAACGCCAGCGCATGGCGTTGGCGCGCGCTCTGGCGGTGGATCCGCAGGTGCTCCTGCTCGACGAGCCCTTCGGCGCCCTCGACGCGAAGGTCCGTGCCGACCTGCGCACGTGGTTGCGTCGCCTGCATGACGAGGTGCACGTCACCACCGTCCTGGTCACACACGACCAGGAAGAGGCTCTCGACGTCGCCGACCGCATCGCGGTGCTGAACAAGGGGCGGATCGAGCAGATCGGTGAACCTGCCGACCTGTACGACCGCCCGTCCAACGACTTCGTGATGTCCTTCCTCGGATCCGTCGCGAAGCTCAACGGGCAGTTGGTCCGTCCGCACGACATCCGCCTCGGCCGCGATCCGAGCATGGCTCTCGCGCAGGAATCCGGAACGGCCGAGTCGCTCGGCGTCACACGCGCAACAGTCGAGCGCGTCGTGTACCTCGGCTTCGAGGTTCGAGTGGACCTGCGCAACGAGGCAACCGGCGAGCTCTTCTCGGCTCAGGTCACGCGCGGTGACAGTGCAGCGCTGCACCTCGAGGCGGGGGAGACGGTGTACGCGCGTGCTACCCGGGTGCCGGATCTGCCGGAGACCCCGGTGTCGACGCCGGTGCAGGAGCCGGTCACGGTGAGCGTGGTCGGCCAGGTGTGACCCGCTCGCCCTGTTTGACCTGTTGTACCCCCACTCCTGTTTGAGCGAACGGCACTTTCGGACTCCTGATGGCGCCGAAAGTGCCGTTCGCTCAGAGTTGGGGGCCGGGCAACAGCGAGACGAGTTCAGCCCTCTCGGCAGACGAGGACCGGGCATTGGGCGTGGTGGATGAGGCTCTGACTGGTCGAACCGACTATCGACGCCATGAACGGGCTGCGGCCGTGGCTACCGACGACTACGAGTTGGGCTTCCGCCGAGTGCTCGAGCAGTGCCTTCATCGGTCCGCTGCGCTGGACACTGCGGGTGACCTCGACATCGGGGTACTTCTCCGTCCAGCCGGCGAGGCACTCGGACAGCAGTGCATGCTCATGCTGTTCGTACGGTCCCCAGTCGACGAAGCGCCTGGCTTCGGAATACCCGCCCAGCGAGGCGTGCTCGTTCCACGTGTGGACCGCAACCAAAGGTGCGCCGAGGAACGCGGCAAACTCGAAGGCATGCGCGACGGCGAGTTCGCTGAGCTTGCTCCCGTCGACGCCGACGACGATGGGCCTGGTGTCGGCCATCGCGTGATCACCCGTACCGCGGAATACGGCCACGGGACAGTGCGCGCGGTTGACCACCCGAATGGTGTCGGATCCGAGAAACACGGACTGCATTTCGCTGGTGCCGGCCTGACCCAGTGCAACGATGCGAGCCGACTTCGAGAGTTCGACGAGTGTGGTTGCGGGAGTACCGGTCACGAGGCCACGTTCGACGGTGACGTCGGTGTGATCATCGCGGATGGCGTCCTCGGCCTCGTCGAGCAATTTTGCACCCTCGACGCGAAGGTGGTGGTCGAACATCTCTTCGTCGGTGACGTTGGTACCGCCACCGGACTCGGGTTGTCCTGGCAGCACGTGGGTCAGGCGAAGTGGTTCGTCGAATCTCTTTGCAGCCGAAGCTGCCCACCTCGCGGCGTTGACCGCGCTTGCCGAGCCGTCGATACCGGCCACGATTCCGTGTCGAACAGATGCACTGGTCATGGAAGTCTCCTCGCGTCGCCTCCCTACCAGTGTGTCCCTGGTCACCCCGGGTTCGCTACAAACTCGTCAGCTTCCGCGGTGCGAGAACGTCGGTAGGCACAGCCGCGCGAGATCGACGCGGGCGCAACGACAACAGAGCGGTGATGAATCCGTTACCGGACAGTGTCAGTTCCACGTTCTTCAACACGGTTCGGCGCATCAACGCAAGCAGGGCTGCGACGCCGGTGACGGCCATCCACATAGGCAGCGGGTACAGCGTCAGGCGTTCACCAAGGCCGAAAGTGAGGGTTCGTCCGAGAAGCAGTACGGCACCTACGATTCCGGTAGCCGCGCACAGCCCCGACCACACTGCGATCCATTTGCTGTGCTTCCAGAATTGAATTGCCATGAGGACGAGAACGGCATGACGTGCGACGAAGCCGGGAAGTACGGCGGTCCAATGAACGAAGGTCCCGTCGTTCGCCGGGAAGAGGCCGGTGGCCGCGGTGCTCAATGCAACGACGACGGCAAGACCGAGAATCCACTTCTTCGCACGACCGTCCGGAATGTACTTGTGCAGCAAGGCTGCACCGAGGATGGTGAGCGCACCGAGGATCATGAAGGCCGCGTTCATCACGTCGTGCATCGGCGAACACGAATCCACGCTGCATGTCGTCACGCCCAGCGAACTGATGGAGTCGCGCGCGAAGCTGTACGGCGTCTTCCATGCTCCGGCTGTGAAGATTTCGACAAGCAGGTAGAGCACCGACAGGACCCATGCGATGCCGGCTGTGCCGAGGCGAAGATTGTGAGTGATGGTGTTCCCTCTCGCGGCGCTCTGAGGGGATTGCACCCAAAGATCTGTTTCGCAGGCGAAGGAGGTACCTTCGCGAGCTGGACAGATCCAACACTACGGTAACAATCTGATAACGGCCTGTGAAACCGGATCAGGCGGAGCGGACCAGACGGTCGGGTAGTGCATCAGCGACTTGTCGGTAACGGTCGATCATCGTTTCGATCAGTAGAGAGTGCCCACCGATCGTGTCGGCGAAACGCGCGCGCGGACATGCAGTTGCTGCGGCAGCGCTGAGTCGATCGGTCAGTAGGCCGGGAGCCAAGAACCACGGTGCGACGACAACACGTTCGGCGCCGTCCTGCTCGAGTGCGGAGATCGCCTGGGCAACTGTCGGTTCCGCGGATGTCGCGAAACAGATTCGAACGCCCGACCAGTTGGTTCCGCCGAGGAGAGTGGACGCCAATTCTGCGGTCGCGGCATTGGCGCGCGCGTCGGACGAGCCGACTGCCGCAAGAGCGACACCGACCGACGGATCGTCCGGGCGGGCACCCGCTTCGAGAATTCGCTCGCGTACTGCCTCGATCAGCCGAGCATCGCGACCCAGCACGTCTGCTTGGAACACGGTCAACTGGGGGTGGCGTGTCGCGGCAGCGGCCAAGAGTCCGGGCAGATCTACCCGGGCGTGGAAGGCATTGCCCAGCAGCATCGGAACAACAACGGCGTGAGTGTGGCCGTCGTGTGCAACTCCGTCCAGGACCTGATCGATGGACGGTGCATTGAGGTCGAGGAACGCCAGCCGGACATCGAGGTCTGGCCGGACTTCACGAAGAGCTGCCACAGCAGCCGCGATCACCCGAGCAGAACGGGGGTCACGGCTGCCGTGCGCAACAGCGATGAGCGGAACCATCGACTTAGACGCGCTCGCCCAATTCGACAGCGGAAATGACGTCGCCCACCAGGCCGGCTGCGAGAGTGTTTCCACCAGCGGGATCGATCAGCAGGAAGCTGCCGGTGTGGCGGTTGACGGCGTAGTCGTCAGCCACGATCGGCTCGGCCACCCGGATGGAGATCTTGCCGATCTCGTTGAGCTCGAGAGTGTCCGGGCCCTGATCCGTGGTGAGGTCCTGCTCGTTGAAGCGTTCCACCAAGCTGCCCACGATGGCCTGCGTCGTTCGCGTGCCGTGCTTGAGCAGCAGACGTGCACCGGGGCGCAGCGACTTCTCGGCCAGCCAGCAGACAGTGGCGTCGAATTCGCCGATCGGCTCGGGTGCGTCGGACGGCGATGCGATGGTGTCGCCGCGTGAGACGTCGACGTCGTCGGCCAGGATCAGCGTGACGCTGCGTCCGGCGTGGGCGACGTCCAGTTCGCCGTCGGCCGTGTCGATACGTGTGACGGTGGTGCGCGTACCCGAGGGCAGGATCACCACTTCGTCGCCGGGCACGACGGAACCGGCAGCGACCTGACCGGCGTAGCCGCGGTAGTCGAGGAACTCTGCGGTGCGGGGGCGGATCACGTACTGCACCGGGAAACGCAGACCGACGCGATGTGGCTCGGCGTCGACCGGAATCGACTCGAGGTGCTCGATCAGTGTGGGGCCGGTGTAGTACGGGGTCTTGTCGGAGCGGATGGCGACGTTGTCACCGTGCAGTGCCGACACCGGGATCTCGACGACGTCTTCGCTTGCCCAGCCAAGTGAGCTGGTGAGTTCGTTGAACTCGGCGGAGATCGAGGTGAAGACCTCTTCGGGGTTCTCGACGAGGTCGATCTTGTTCACGGCGAGAACGAGCTTCGGGACACCGAGCAACGCGAGAACCGCTGCGTGCCTGCGAGTCTGCGCGATGACGCCCTTGCGAGCATCGACCAGCAGGATCACGAGCTGAGCCGTCGAGGCACCGGAGACCGTGTTGCGGGTGTACTGCACGTGGCCCGGTGTATCGGCGAGCACGAAGGTGCGCTTGGGGGTCGCGAAGTAGCGGTACGCCACGTCGATGGTGATGCCCTGCTCACGCTCGGCGCGCAGTCCGTCCACCAGGAGCGAGAGGTCAGGGGTGTCGAGACCGCGGTCCACCGACGCACGGGTCACGGCGTCGATCTGGTCGGCGAGAACGGATTTCGTGTCGTACAACAGACGGCCCACGAGGGTGGACTTTCCGTCGTCGACGCTGCCGGCAGTTGCCAGTCTGAGCAGATCGCTCATCAGAAGTAGCCCTCTCGCTTGCGGTCTTCCATGGCCGCTTCGGAAACTCGGTCGTCGCCACGGGTCGCGCCGCGCTCGGTCAAACGTGATGCCGCAACCTCGGCCAGGATGGCCTCGTTGTCAGCGGCATCGGAGAGGACTGCGCCGGTGGTCGAACCGTCGCCGACGGTGCGGTATCGCACCGAAAGGGTCTGCAGCTCTTCGCCGTCAGCCGGCCCACCCCAGACTCCGGGGGTCATCCACATGCCGTCGCGCTGGTACACCGGACGCTGGTGGGCGTAGTAGATGCTGGCGAGCTCGACGTTGTCGCGGGCGATGTAACGCCAGATGTCCAGCTCGGTGAAGTTGCTGAGCGGGAAGACGCGTACCTGCTCGCCGGGGGAGTGGCGACCGTTGTACAGGTTCCACAGCTCCGGGCGCTGCTTCTTGGGATCCCACTGTCCGAAAGCGTTGCGCAGCGAGAAGATCCGCTCCTTGGCGCGGGCCCGCTCCTCGTCGCGGCGAGCGCCGCCGAAGACGGCGTCGAAACGATTCTCCGAGATCGCGTCCAGCAACGGCACGGTCTGCAGCGGGTTGCGGATACCGTCGGGGCGCTCGGTGAGGCGACCGTCCGCGATGTACTCCTCGACGCTGGCCACGTGCAGGCGCAGGTTGTACTTGGCTACCACGTGGTCGCGGAAGTCGAGGACTTCCTGCAGGTTGTGGCCGGTGTCGACGTGCAGCAGGGTGAACGGCAGCGGCGCAGGCCAGAAGGCCTTGATCGCCAGATGCAGCAGCACCGTGGAATCCTTACCGCCCGAGAAGAGAATGACCGGGCGTTCGAATTCGCCGGCTACCTCTCGGAAGATGTGGATCGCTTCGGACTCGAGGGCGTCGAGAGTATCGAACTGTGTGCCGTCGAGCTGAGGCCGTGAAGGTGTCAAGTCAACTGTCATGATGCGTGCAACCCGCATTCTGTCTTGGAGGCACCGGCCCAACGACCGCTACGCGGATCGCTGCCGGGGGCTGGCTTGCTGGTGCAGGGTGCGCAGCCGATGGACGGATATCCCTCGTCGACAAGGGGATTGACGAGGATGGAATTGGTGTCGATGTAGTTCTGCATCTCCTCGTCCGACCAGGGAGCGATCGGGTTGATCTTCACGAGTCCGAAGGCTTCGTCGAAGGAGATCAGGGGAGCGTTGGCGCGGGTGGGCGCTTCGACGCGGCGGATGCCGGTCACCCACGCGCTGTACCCGGACAGTGTCTGCTTGAGCGGCGCGACTTTGCGTAGTGCGCAGCAGCGGTTGGGATCACGGGCGAACAGATCCTTGCCCTCGGCGACATCCTGCTCGGCGACGCTTGCCAGCGCACGAGCGTTGATGACGTTGACGCCGTACACCTGCTCGACCGCGTCACGCGTGCCGATGGTTTCGGGGAAGTGATAGCCGGTGTCGAGGAAGAGTACGTCGACGCCCGGATGCACCTGTGCGGCAAGGTGAACCAGCACTCCATCCTGCATGTTCGACGCAACAATGTACGAGTCGCCGAACGTGTCCTCGGTCCACTGCAACAGTTCCTGCGCGCCGGCTCCGTCGAGTTCTACGGCACCGCGCTCGGCGATGGACCGAAGCTCGTCGGCAGTTGCTCGCGAAATGTCCACTGTCATCGCAAATCTCCTTCGTCTGCGCGCACTGCCCATTCGGCGAACCGTTCACCTTCGTTGCGGTTCTTGACGAACTGACGTACGACGCGGTCGATGTAGTCACCCATCTCGACGCTGGTGACCTTGTGCTGGCGCAGCTTGCGTCCGAAGGCGCTGTCGAATCCGAGGCTGCCTCCCAGGTGAACCTGGAAACCCTCGACTTGATTCCCCTCACCGTCGTCGACGAGCTGGCCCTTGAAGCCGATGTCGGCGATCTGCGAGCGAGCGCAGGAGTTGGGGCAACCGTTGATGTTGATGGTGATCGGCACGTCGAGCTGGCTGTTGATGTCGGCGAGACGCTGCTCGAGTTCGGGCACGAGCACCTGCGAACGCTTGCGGGTCTCGGCGAACGAGAGCTTGCAGAACTCGATGCCGGAGCAGGCCATCAGGTTCTTGCGCCAGTGTGACGGTCGGGCGGGAAGGCCCAGCGCGTCGAGATCGGCGATGAGCGGCTCGAGCGTCTCGTCGGCGACGTCGAGGATGATCAGCTTCTGGTACGGAGTGAAGCGGATCCGGTCGCTGCCGGCCTTCTCCGCGGCGTCGGCGACCTGAGCCAGGATGTCTCCCGAGACGCGGCCGGCGATCGGAGCGAAACCGACTGCGTTGTGGCCGTTGCGGGTCTTCTGGATGCCCACGTGATCGATCGGGCGCTTGGGCTTCTCGGGCGCGGGGCCGTCGATGAGCGGGCGCTTCAGGTACTCGGTCTCGAGAACCTCGCGGAACTTCTCGATACCCCAGTCCTTGACGAGGAACTTGAGCCTGGCCTTCGCGCGCAGACGGCGGTAGCCGTAGTCACGGAAGATCGAGACGACGCCCTCCCAGACATCGGGGACCTCGTCGAGCGGAATCCAGGCGCCGACGCGCTGCGCCAGCATCGGGTTGGTGGACAGTCCGCCGCCGACCCAGAGGTCGAGGCCCGGGCCGTGCTCGGGGTGGTTCACGCCGATGAAGGCGATGTCGTTGATCTCGTGAACAACATCCTGCTGACCGGAGATAGCGGTCTTGAACTTGCGCGGCAGGTTGGAGTACTTGGGGTCGCCGATGTAGCGGCGAACGATCTCGTCGATCGCCGGGGTGGGATCGAGGACCTCGTCGAGCGATTCGCCGGCCAGGGGAGAACCGAGGACGACGCGAGGGCAGTCACCGCACGCTTCGGTGGTCTTGAGCCCGACGGCTTCGAGGCGCTTCCAGATCTCCGGGACGTTCTCGACCTCGATCCAGTGGAACTGAACGTTCTCACGGTCCGACAGGTCGGCGGTGTTCCGGCCGAATTCCTTCGAGATACCGGCGATGGTGCGCAGCTGCTCGACGTTCAGAGCGCCGGCGTCGCAACGCACGCGCATCATGAAGTACTTGGCCTCGAGCAGGTCGATGTTCTCGTCGCCGGTGAAGGTGCCGTCGTAGCCTTCTTCGCGCTGGGTGTAGAGACCCCACCAGCGGAAGCGGCCGCGAAGGTCGCCCTTGTCGATGCTGTCGAAGCCCTGCTTGGAGTAGATGTTCTCGATGCGGGCCCGAACGTTGAGCGGGTTGTCGTCCTTCTTGGCCTGCTCGTTGGCGTTGAGAGGCTCGCGGTAACCGAGGGCCCACTGACCTTCGGCGCGACGCTTGGCGGGACGCGCAGCGCGTGCAGGCCGGGCTTCGGCAGCTGCTGCCGAATCGGCGGGTGTGGCGGCGTCGGTGGTCGACGTCATCGATGAACTCCTGGATCTGGGCGGTTGATCGGCACGCGGCACGCACTATCGATGAACTGTGGCGGTGTCTGATCGGGACGCACCGGTCCGTGTCGGAAATCGAGGGGGCTGTCCTCGGTCTCGGAAAGCTCGCGGCCGGCAGGTGTGCTCACGAAAACGAACAGCTGGAGAAGCTGCGTCCCTGAAAAGGCATGTCTCTGCAGAGAGTGTTTCGGTGAAGCAGATGGAGATGAGCGGGAAAGGCTGGAAGATCAGTGAAAGATCAACAGCTACACAGGTGCAGACACGACGAGCTGCACACACGCTTGAAGTCGACATGGCGACGCGCCACAAGTCGCACTCCGAGTCCGGTCATGCGGACCATTGTGCCACGTCAACTCGATAATTCCGACTCGGGCGCATATTTCCACGAAAAACGGGGGAAATATCGAGTTCAAGCCATACGCCGACCTGCATCGCAGGCTGAATAGGTGTGCGTTCCGGATGCTGGGACACTGGAGGTGTGAATGCCACCAGCACGACTCCCACTCGACAGAGCGAGGCGACGCCCTTCGCCTTGCCCGCGCGATCGCTCGAGGGTGTCGGGAAACGGCCGTTCGGGATCTACATCCACGTCCCGTTCTGTGCCACCAGGTGTGGGTACTGCGATTTCAACACCTACACGGCCGGTGAGCTCGGAACCTCGGCGTCGCCGCAGTCGTGGCTGGAGGGTCTGCGGCGCGAACTCGATCTCGCGGCCGAGATGACGGGCGCCCCGGCGGCGGAGACGGTGTTCGTGGGCGGTGGAACGCCGTCGCTGCTCGGTGGCGACGGATTGTCCGACGTGCTGTCGGCGGTGCGGAGCAGCTTCGGCTTGGCGTCCGGCGCCGAAGTGACCACGGAATCGAACCCCGAATCGACGTCGCCGGAGTTCTTCGGTGCTCTCCGCAGTGCGGGATTCACCCGGATTTCCCTCGGCATGCAGTCGGCCGCCCAGCACGTTCTGAAGATCCTCGACCGCACCCACACTCCCGGTCGCGCCGTCGCTGCCGCGAAAGAGGCTCGCGCAGCTGGTTTTTCGCACGTGAACTTGGATTTGATCTATGGAACGCCAGGGGAGCGCGATCAAGATCTGGACGCCTCTCTCGATGCGGTTCTCTCCGCCGATGTCGATCACGTCTCGGCCTACGCGTTGATCGTCGAGGACGGCACCGCCATGGCTCGCAAGGTCAGGCGCGGCGAGCTGCCCGCGCCGGACGACGATGTGCTGGCCTCGCGGTACGAACGAATCGATTCACGCCTGTCCGAGGCAGGCTTGCGGTGGTACGAGGTCTCCAACTGGGCAAAGGCGGAAACCGCGGACTCCGGTGACGCCCGGTGTCGTCACAACCTCGGCTACTGGGACGGTGGTGACTGGTGGGGTGCCGGTCCGGGCGCGCACAGTCACGTCGGCGGAGTGCGGTGGTGGAACGTCAAGCACCCGGCGCGGTACGCGGAACAGTTGGCGCTCGGTGAACTTCCCGTCGGCGGCAGCGAAGAACTGACCGCCGAGGACGAACACATGGAGCGCGTCATGTTGACCGCGCGGTTGCGTACGGGACTTCCGTTGTCGGAACTGTCTGCATCCGAACGTCTTTCGGCCGAACAGGTGGTAGTCGACGGGTTGGCCGTGATCGAGAACGATCACGTGGTTCTCACCGACCGTGGTCGCCTGCTCGCCGATGCGGTGATTCGCACGATCCTGACCTGACGCGCAACCATCCTTCGCCGCGTAATGTGGCCGTGGTGGCCATCATTCATCGTGCGCAGCTGAATCCGTCCAAGAACGACCTGCTCCGAGCGTGGGTGCCCAAGCAGCAGTGGCTCGTGTCGGTCGACTGTTCGACGCTCGAACGCGTCGACGCCTATCGTTTCGACGACCCGGACGGCGAGGTCGGAATCGAGACGCACCTGATGCGCTCTGCCGACGGTCGAATTCTTCAGGTCCCGCTCACTTATCGTGGTGCTCCGCTGGACGGGGCGGAGACCGCGCTGATCGCGACCATGGATCATTCGGTACTCGGCGAACGGTGGGTGTACGACGCATGCTGTGATCCGGTCTACGTCAGCGCGGTGGCGACCGCGATTCTGACGGGTGGGGCCGGAGTCGAACTGGTCTTCGCGGACACCGCCGATCACATCCCCGTGACGGCTCGCGTAGTAGGCAGCGGTACGGCCCGCGCTTCCGTACCGGCAGTCGAATCCGTGACCTGCTCGACGGTCGGCACCGACACGACCATCAGCGCGGGAGATCTGGAATTGACCGTGGTGAGAGTGATCGACGCAGATCGAGTGTCAGGCTCGGCAACACTCACCGGAACCTGGCCGGGGCAGACGAATCCCGCACTGCTCGCGTTCGTCGGTTGAGTCTCGGTACCCGAGTCGCGTGAGCGTCAGCGGACTCCCTCGATGACACCGGGCATCGCGTCGAAGTCGAAGACACGCGCGTGCAGCACGACGCGGTTTCGCAGGGCCGAACGAACCGCTCGGTGCAGACCGTCCTCGAGGTAGAGAGTGCCGCGCCACTGCACTGCGTGCGGGAACAGATCGCCGTAGAAGGTCGAGTCCTCCGACAGCAGGCGATCGAGTTCGAGGACCTTCGTGGTGGTCACGATCTCGTCGAGTCGAACCTGACGTGGAGGGAACTTCGACCAGTCGCGTAGAGACAGTCCGTGATCGGGATACGGTTTGCCGTCCATCACGCCTTTGAAGATCATGTGCCGCCTTGTCCATGGTTGTGCGATCGACCTTTCGCCGATCTCACTCCACAGTAAGGGCAACAGCCGTCTCTGGCGCTCGGGCGATTAGACTGCCAGTGGAAACCGATGTGTAAATGTCGGTGTTCGTTCTTTTCAGGAAACGGAGGTGGCAACGATGTCGAGTACCGACGACAGGCGTTTCGAGGTCTTACGTGCAATCGTGGCCGATTACGTCTCCACCCAGGACCCGGTGGGATCCAAGGCACTGGTCGAGCGTCACAACCTCGGAGTGTCGAGCGCCACTGTGCGCAACGACATGGCATTCCTCGAGGCCGAGGGCTACATCGCCCAACCGCACACCAGTTCCGGCCGCGTCCCCACCGACAAGGGATACCGCGAATTCGTCGATCGCATCGCCGACGTCAAGCCCATGTCCGGGCCCGAGCGTCGAGCGATCCTCGAGTTCTTGGAGTCGGGTGTCGATCTCGACGACGTTCTGCGCCGCGGTGTGCGACTGCTCGCGCAACTGACCCGTCAGGTCGCGGTTGTCCAGTACCCGTCGCTGTCCGCGTCGTCGGTTCGCCACCTCGAGGTGGTCGCGTTGACGCCGGCGCGCCTGCTTCTCGTTCTCATCACCGATTCCGGCCGCGTCGATCAGCGAATCGTCGAACTCGGAGACGTCCTCGAAGACGAAGACCTTTCCCGGTTGCGCACGCTTCTCGGCGGAGCACTGGAAGGCAAGCGCCTGGCCGCCGCGTCGATTGCCGTGGCGGAACTGGCTGACGAGTCTCCGGCCGACCTTCGCGACGCCGTGATCCGCTCGGCAACGGTTCTGGTCGAGACCCTGGTCGAACATCCGGAAGATCGTCTCGTTCTGGGCGGAACCTCGAATCTCACGCGCAATGCCGCCGATTTCTCCGGTCTGGCCGGCTTCCCCGGTTCGCTGCGCGCAGTGCTCGAAGCACTGGAAGAGCAGGTAGTGGTCCTCAAACTGCTCGCTGCGACGCAGAACTCCGGCACGGTCACCGTTCAGATCGGTGAAGAGACGCAGGTCGAACAGATGCGCGGAACCTCCGTGATTTCGACTGGCTACGGCGCGGCCGGTACCGTTTTCGGTGGTGTCGGTGTGCTCGGACCCACTCGGATGGACTATCCGGGAACAATTGCATCGGTTGCCGCCGTTGCCAGATACATCGGCGAAGTTCTCTCCGAGCGATGACGGACGTCGACATTCGTCGGCACGCCTCCTCGCGAGGACTGAGGAAAACCTAGAAGTAAGAGAAGGACGAGAGACTCAACGTGGCACGGGATTACTACGGATTGCTCGGCGTCGACAAGAACGCGACAGACCAGGAGCTCAAGCGCGCTTACCGCAAGCTGGCACGCGAACTGCACCCGGACGTCAACCCTGACGAGGCGGCGCAGGCCAAGTTCAAGGAGATCTCGACGGCCTACGAGGTCCTGACCGACCCGGAGAAGCGTCGCATCGTCGATCTCGGCGGAGACCCGCTCGAGTCCGGTGGTGGCGGCGGTGGTGGCTTCGGCGGCGGATTCGGTGGCGGCGGCCTCGGCGACGTCTTCGAAGCATTCTTCGGCGGCGGTGGCGGCGCAGGTCGTGGGCCGCGCGGTCGCGTTCAGCCCGGAGCCGACTCGTTGCTTCGCACCAAGCTGACCCTCGCAGAATGTGCGACGGGAGTCAGCAAGCACGTGACCGTCGAGACGGCCATTCTGTGCGACAGCTGCACCGGAGCCGGAACCAACGGCGACTCCAAGCCTGTCCGCTGTGAGACCTGCAACGGTGCCGGCGAAGTTCAATCCATCCAGCGCTCGTTCCTCGGTCAGGTCATGACCTCGCGTCCCTGCCCGACGTGCCGCGGTGCCGGTGAGACCATCCCGGATCCCTGCCACAAGTGTGGCGGCGACGGCCGAGTGCGGGCCAAGCGTGACATCACCGTGAAGGTTCCCGCGGGCGTCGCCGGTGGCATGCGCATCCGTTTGACCGCGCAGGGTGAAGTGGGCCCGGGCGGCGGACACCCCGGCGACCTCTACGTCGAGATCGTCGAGCAGCAGCACGACGTCTTCGTTCGAGACGGTGAAGACCTGCACTGCACGATCCGCGTTCCGATGGTCGACGCAGCGCTCGGTACGACTGTCACCGTCGACACCATCATCGACGGCCCCAAGGAAATCACCATCGAGCCAGGCACCCAGCCCGGACACGTTGCTGTTCTTCGCGGTCATGGCATGCCGAAACTGCGGTCGGGAGTGCGCGGCGACGTGCACGCTCACCTCGAGGTGGTCATCCCGAGCCGTCTCGATCACAAGCAGTCCAAGCTGCTCAAGGAATTCAAGCTGCTCCGCGATCGCGACGAGGCCGAGGTTGTCTCGACGGCCTCGCAGAACAGCGGTGGATTGTTCTCGCGTCTTCGCGAAGCATTCAGCGGCCGCTGACGGTGGCCGCGACGGTCTTCTTTCTCGACCCGGTTCCCGGCGTCGGTGAAATCGCAGTTCTGGACGGACAGGAGGGTCGCCACGCGGCCACTGTCCGCCGGATCGGCGTCGGTGAGCGATTGGTGTTGGCCGACGGCCGTGGCCGGGTGGCCGACGCCGAGGTGACGAGCGTCGGCAAGGACCGCCTGGAACTGTTGGTCAGTGACGTTCAGGTTCTCGAGCAGCCCAAGCCGTTGGTGACCCTCGTTCAGGCACTTCCCAAGGCCGAGCGTTCCGAGTTGGCCGTCGAACTGGCGACCGA
The DNA here is from genome assembly GCF_036541985.1 of Rhodococcus sp. IEGM 1306. Classification (NCBI taxonomy): domain Bacteria; kingdom Bacillati; phylum Actinomycetota; class Actinomycetes; order Mycobacteriales; family Nocardiaceae; genus Rhodococcus; species Rhodococcus sp. IEGM 1306. The sequence continues at coordinate 46,273 of NZ_JAZHFF010000008.1, read as the reverse complement.
GGCGGGGATCGACGCGGTGATCCCGTGGCAGTCCTTGCGTTGTGTCGCCAAGTGGGAGGGCCCCAAGCTCGCCAAGGGCGTCGCACGCTGGCGAAGTGCGGCAGTGTCTGCGGCAAAGCAGTCCAGACGCGCGTTCGTCCCGGAAATTGCGGAACTGCACAAGACGCCGGCGGTGATCGCGTTGGTTCGTGACGCCGTTGCCCGTGGCGCTGTGGTTGCGGTGCTTCACGAATCGGCGACGACGCCGTTGGCCGGTTTGCCGCTGGCGAGCGCGGACGAGGTATTTCTGGTTGTCGGTCCCGAAGGTGGGCTCGACGATTCGGAGATCAGCGCGTTGTCGGAGGCCGGGGCCACTCCGGTGCTTCTCGGCCCGACGGTCCTGCGCACGTCGACCGCCGGGGCTGTTGCTCTGGGCGCGATCGGAGTGCTGACCGATCGCTGGGGACCACGGCCACTGCACTGATCTTGTTGTGATCCCGAGCTGAATCGGATCCGGCGCTCAGCGAAGTGTCAGATTTGCGCACTATCGTAAAGACGTCGGGGGTCGCCTTCGGCGTGAGTTGGTTCGGGGATTTCAGGAGGCCAGATGTTGTCACGTGCGCATATGCGAATCGTTGGAGCGGTGTGTGCCGCGGCGGCGTTGATGCTCGTCGCGGGGTGCACGGTCTCCACCGGAGACAACACGGGTTCCTCCAGCAGCGCCGTCACCACTACCCCGACCAGCGAGGCGCTCGTCACCGTCACACCGGCGGACGGCGGAACTCCGGTGAGTCCACTCGACCCCATCGAGGTCCAGGTCGCGAAGGGAACATTGACGACCGTCGCGCTGACCAATCCCGAGGGTAAGGAAGTCGCCGGTATCACCACGCCGGACAAGACGTCCTGGAAACCGAGCGAACCACTCGGATACGGCAAGACTTACAAGCTGGTCGTCGACGCCGTCGACGCGAATGGTGTTGCCACGACCAAGAACACGACGCTGACCACCGTCGCGCCGAGTAACCAGACCCGGGCGTACATCAACACCACCGGTGGCGCCTCGATATCGGACGGTGGCACGTACGGTGTCGGCACCGTCGTCGCCGTTCATTTCGACGAGTTGATCGGTGACAAGGCCGCGGCCGAGAAGTCTCTGCTGGTCACAACCAATCCGCCCGTACAGGGATCGTGGTACTGGGTCGACGGTCAGAACGTTCACTGGCGACCGCAGAACTACTACGCACCAGGCACGACGGTCTCGGTGAACGCGAACATCTACGGCAAGCAGCTCGGCAACGGCCTGTACGGCCAGCAGGACGACACCGTGTCCTTCAAGATCGGCGACTCCCACGTCTCGGTCGCCGACGACAACACCAAGATGGTGACCGTCTACGAAAACGGTCAGGTGATCAAGGAAATGCCGACCTCGATGGGAATGGGCGGCACCGAGACGATCGGCGGCACGACGCTCTCGTTCTGGACCCAGCCCGGCACGTACACCGTGATGGACAAGGCAAATCCCGTCATCATGGATTCGTCGACCTACGGTCTGCCGATCAACTCGCGCCTGGGCTACAAGGAATCCATCAACTGGGCCACCCGCATCAGCACGGACGGTATCTATCTTCACGAGTTGGAGAGCACCGTCTGGGCGCAGGGAAACACCGACACCTCGCACGGTTGCCTCAATCTCAGTGCGGCCAATGCCAAATGGTTCTTCGATTTCTCGCAGCCGGGAGATGTCGTCGAGATCAAGAACACCGGCGGCGCTCCGCTGGAGGTGTGGCAGAACGGCGACTGGACCCTTTCCTGGGCAGACTGGGCCGCAGGCAGCGCCCTCGCCTGAGATAGATTTCCTCGGTGCCTCGATTCAAGATTCCGTACGGCCGACACGAGCAGCAGTTCGGGCATCTCTACGTTCCCGACGGAGTCGTTGACGGCCCGATCCCGGTCGTCATGCAGATCCACGGCGGCTTCTGGAGCGGGCAGTACGGATTGACTCTGGGCACCGCATTTGCCGTCGAACTCGCGCGGCACGGCGTCGCGGTGTGGAACATCGAATACCGCCGTCTCGGGGCGGGCGGTGGTTGGCCGGAGATGTCCGCCGACGTGAAAACGGCGTACGACGAAATCCCCGGACTGGTTGCCGGGAAGTCCTCGGCCGAATTGGATCTGAATCAGATTCGCTTGCTCGGGCATTCGGCCGGAGGACATCTTGCAGTGTGGCTGGCGGGGGAGAAGGACACGTTCACCCGGCCTGAACGGGTCATCGCCCAGGCGGCCGCACTCGATCTGGCGTCGGCAGGCGAGCGTGGACGACGGATCAGCTTCATCGAGGATCTGTTCGGCGTTCCATTCGACGCGGACCCGGATCTGTATCGCAGTGCGTCGCCGCAGCATCGATTGCCGATCGGCGTCCCCGTTGTGTGCGTCACGGGTGCGGAGGATCTGCAGGTGCCGGCCAAGGTGAGCTCCCGGTACGCGAAAGCCGCGGAAGCGGCTGGTGATCCCGTGGCACTGCGTGTGATCGAGGGCGAAGGACACGACGCATTTCTCTCACCCTCGACCGAGTCGTGGCGGGTCTCCCGCGAGTTGGTTCTCGCCGAAGACCCGCTGGCTCCGAGCACGTCAGACTGACGCGGGGTCCACTTCCACAGGGGCCTTCTTGCCCGGCAGGATGAACGCCACGACAACTGCCCCCACGAACAGTGCAAGACCGCCCGCCCAACTGGCCGCCGAAATCGCGTCGGCGTAGGCACTGCCTGCGGCGTCGAGCAACGGCCCTGCCTGAGCTGCAGCCAACGGGTTGCCTGCCATCTCTTCGGCGACCAACGAAGCGCCGCCGACGGATTCGCCCGACACCTCCATCGCGTACGCGGCCTGTTGTGCAAGTTCGCCCGTCAACTGCGGAACCTGCATTCCATCGATGAATCCGGCAATCGAATCCTTGTAGCTCGCAGCGAGGATCGAGCCGAGGATCGCGATACCCAGCGAGCCGCCGAGTTCGATGGCGGTGTCGTTGAGGCCACCCGCAGCACCGAGATCGTCCTCGGAGAAGTTGTCCATGATGGCGTCGGTGGCCGGCGGTTCGCTGAGACCGATGCCCAGGCCGAGCAGGATCAGTGGGACTGCGAACATCCAGTAGCCCGAATCGCCGTCGACCTGCGTGAGAATCAGAACGCCGATCGCGGCGACCACCATGCCGCCGACGATGGACGCCCGGACGCCGATCAGCGGAGTGATCCGCCCACTGACAACGGCGCCGATCGAAACGGCAATTGCCAAGGGCAGCAAACGAACACCGGTTTCGAGTGCGCCGTAGCCGAGGATGAACTGGAACTGCTGTGAGATGAAGTAGATGGCGCCGAAGGCGGCCAGGAACAGCAGAAGTACGGCGAGCGTCGCGCCGCCGACCATGCGCTGGCCGAGCTTACGGACGTCGAGCAGTGGCTGCGGGTGACGCAGTTCCCAGACGACGAACGAGACGAGGCCGATCGCAGCGAGTACCGCGGCACCGATGGGTCCGCCGGTCCACCCGAAGTGGAATCCGTTGATGATCGAGTACACGAGCGAGCCGATGGTGACCACCGAGAGTGCGCCGCCGATCCAGTCGATCCGGCCCAGGTGCTCGGCCTTGCTCGGCGGCACCAGAATTACGGCGGCGACGGCAGCGACTGCGGCGATCGGGACGTTGATCAGGAAAGTGATGCTCCAGGAATGACTGTCGAGAATCCATCCGGCCAACAGCGGACCGAGTGCAATCGCGAGACCCGACGTCGCCGCCCACGCCGCGATGGCGCGTGATCGCTCCGCTTTGGGAAAGGTAGCGACCAGAAGCGAAAGCGTCGCGGGCATGATGATCGCGGCGCCGACGCCCATGATCATTCGTGCCGCGATGACGGCGTTGGTGGTGTCCGCGATGCTGCCGAAGACGGCGCCGCCGGCGAACACGGCGAGTCCGGCGAGAAGTGCGCCGCGGCGACTGTACTTGTCACCGATCACGCCGAACAGCAGCATCAATGCGGCGTAGGGGACGGTGTAGCCGTCGATGACCCATTGAAGTTGCGTGCTGGTGAGGCCGAGGTCTCTGGTCATGTCCGGCGCCGCGACGATCAGCGCGGTATTCGCCATTACGACGATCAGCAGACTCAGGCACAACACCCCGAGCGCGGCCCACCGCCGTGAGTACGGCTGGTCCATCTCCGAGACAGGTTTGCTCATGAGTGTCGTCATGACGCGACTCCGTTCCTGATGATCGAAGACACTCCTCGATCTATTTGCACACTGATGTGTAAGTTAATAACTTGCACACCGATGTGCAACTATGATTGACCTAGATCACAGTTGGGCAGTCGAAAGAGGTGGAACGCGCGTTGACGCATTCGGGCACAGTCGTTTCGGGAACTGCCGAATCGGGCGGACGGCAGCGTCGTAGTCAGGCCGCGGCCAATCGCAATCGCATCATCGAGGCGGCGATCACGGCGTTCGCTGCTGATCCGGATGCGAGCATGGACGACGTCGCAAAGGCCGCCGGTGTGGTCAGGCGAACCGTGTACGCGCATTTCGACAGCCGAGAGGCGCTGATCAACGGCATCGTGGACGAGGCGTCGACCGATCTCGTAGCTGCGCTGAGCCAAGCCGGCGAGCCGCCCGAGCGCCCGGATCTGGCGACTGCCGTACTGGCATTGCTGTCATGGCCGGTCGGTGATCGCTTCCGGATGCTGCTCAGCTTTGCTCGCAAAGAGTTGGGGGAGCAGCGGATTCTCGATCTGATGGAGCCCGCGCGCGCCGTGAGTATCAGCGTCGTCGAGCGCGGTCAGCGTGACGGAACCTTCTCGAAATACCTGCCGGCCGAGACTCTGGTAGCGATGACCGAGGCGATCACGATCACTTTGTTCGATCAGGCCAACAGTGGGCTCATCACGGACTCGGGCGAATCCTTTGCCGCCGTGTGCCTGGTCATCGCGGGTATCAGTCCGGACAGAAGCTCCGAGATCGTCGCCGAAGCGTCGGAGTGGATCCGCGAATCGCTGCCGTCCGGTCGCCGCGAGGATTAGGCCGGGACGATTAACAAGTGGGCCGTGTCCGACTCTGGCGCTAGACTTCGAAGTATCGAGGCTCACGAGTCGAGTGGGCTGATCGGACCAGAAAGCAGGCCATATTCACCACGTGAGTGAACACAGTGAACTCGACGGGAACCGTGTAACCACCATCACCGAGCGCGCTCTGCCCGCAGAGCGCACCGTCCGTTCGAGTATGGATCTGGCGCCGGAGACCGTGCGTCAAATCCTGGGGGCGACGGACGAGAATCTCACCGCGATCGAACGTGAGCTTCGTGCCGACATTCATGTACGTGGCGGAACCATCTCTTTGTCGGGGACGGCTGCAGACGTGGCGCTGGCAGAACGTGTGTTCAGTGAATTGGCGTCGCTGGCCGGTCGGGGGCAGCCCATTGCTCCGGACGCTGTTCGACGAACCATCGGCATGCTCACCAACGAGGTCGGCGAGTCTCCGGCCGAGGTGCTCTCCCTCGACATTCTTTCGCGTCGGGGCAAGACGATTCGGCCGAAGACCCTCAACCAGAAACGCTACGTCGACGCCATCGACGAGAACACCATCGTGTTCGGAGTCGGCCCGGCCGGTACCGGCAAGACCTACCTCGCCATGGCCAAGGCCGTTCAGGCGTTGCAGGCCAAGCAGGTCTCTCGGATCATCTTGACCAGGCCGGCAGTCGAGGCCGGGGAGCGACTGGGCTTTCTGCCCGGCACGCTGCACGAGAAGATCGATCCGTATCTCCGCCCGCTGCACGACGCATTGCACGACATGATGGATCCCGAGGCGATTCCGAAGTTGATGCAGGCCGGAGTCATCGAGGTCGCTCCGCTCGCCTACATGCGTGGCCGGACGCTCAACGACGCCTTCATCATCTTGGACGAAGCGCAGAACACCACGGCCGAGCAGATGAAGATGTTCCTGACCCGCCTCGGGTTCGGTTCCAAGATCGTGGTCACCGGAGACGTGACCCAGGTCGATCTGCCGGGCGGGGCCCGTTCGGGTCTGCGCGCGGCATCCGAAATCCTCACCGGGATCGACGATATTCATTTCGCCACTCTCGACAGCAGCGACGTCGTACGTCATCGGCTGGTCTCTCACATCGTCGACGCTTACGAGCGTCACGAATCGGATCGGTCCGGCGAGTTGGCGGTCGGAAACCGGGCGCAGCGCCGCGCTGCACATGCTCATTCACCGCGACGGTAGGCTGAGCGACGCATCAACCCCTACTTTTCCCAGGAAAGAGCGTCGCACATGAGCATCGAGGTCTCGAACGAATCGGGCATGGACATCTCCGAACCGGAGTTGATCAGCGTTGCCCGTTTCGTGATCGCTCGGATGGATGTCCATCCGGCGGCCGAGCTGTCGATGGTTCTCGTCGACTCCGCGACGATGGCGGATCTGCACGTTCGCTGGATGGACCTGCCGGGTCCGACCGACGTCATGTCGTTCCCGATGGACGAACTCGAGCCGGGTGGCCGTCCCGATTCCCCCGAGCCGGGGCCGTCGATGCTCGGCGACATCGTGCTGTGTCCGTCTTTTGCCGCGGATCAGGCTGACAAGGCCGGGCATTCACTGGCTCACGAACTTGCCCTCCTGACCGTCCACGGTGTGTTGCACCTTCTCGGCTACGACCATGCGGAGCCGGAAGAGGAGAAGGAGATGTTCGGCTTGCAGAACAGCCTCCTCGAAGAGTGGTACGAAGACCTTCGCCGTATCGACCGCGAAGCAGCACTGGCCGAACGCGATCAGAAGCTGCTCGGTAAGACCGGTTTCGTCGACGGAGTGGACCGATAACAGTTATCCGGGGGTTCTGTAGTGAGTAGCGCCATAGCGCTCTTTGTTCTGGCGATTGCTCTTGTCCCGGTCGGTGGTGTCTTCGCGGCCGTCGACTCGGCGCTCAACACCATTTCGTCGGCGCGGATCGACGAGATGGCAAAGGAAGAGCGAGCCGGCGCCGCGCGAGTGCAACGCATTCTGACCGATCGTCCGCGATACGTGAATCTGATGGTCCTGCTTCGCATTTTGTGCGAGATCACGGCCACCGTCGTACTCGTGGGCGGCCTGATCGACGTCCTCTCGCTGGGCTGGGCGCTGACCGTTACCGCGGTGATCATGGTTCTCGTCTCGTACGTGGTCATCGGCGTCGGACCGAGAACGCTTGGGCGCCAACATGCGTACTCCATCGCGATGGCCGCGTCGCTGCCACTGCTGTGGATCGGGGTTCTGCTCGGGCCGATCAGTCGCGTCCTGATCCTCGTGGGTAACGCATTGACCCCGGGTAAGGGCTTCCGCAACGGCCCGTTCGCGTCGGAAATCGAGTTGCGTGAACTCGTGGACATGGCGCAGGAACGCGGCGTCGTGGCCGACGAAGAACGCCGAATGATCCAGTCCGTCTTCGAACTGGGAGACACGTCGGCGCGCGAGGTGATGGTGCCGCGCACCGACATGGTGTGGATCGAGAACGACAAGAATGCCGGGCAGGCAACGTCGTTGGCCGTCCGCAGTGGTCACTCGCGCCTGCCGGTCATCGGGGAGAACGTCGACGACGTGCTCGGTGTCGTCTACCTCAAGGATCTGGTCAAGCAGACCTACCACCTGCCCGACGGCGGCCGGAACGTCAACGTCTGCGACGTCATGCGGCCCGCCGTCTTCGTTCCCGACTCGAAGCCGCTCGACAGCTTGCTGGCCGAGATGCAGCGCGACCGCAACCACATGGCGATACTCGTCGACGAGTACGGCGGAATCGCCGGGCTCGTCACGATCGAGGACGTCATCGAAGAGATCGTCGGTGAGATCGCCGACGAGTACGACGAGGACGAGACGCCGCCCATCGAGGATCTCGGTGACGGAATGTTCCGCGTATCCGCGAGACTTCCCATCGAAGACCTCGGTGAATTGTTCGATCTCGAACTCGAACTCGACGAGGTGGAGACCGTCGGCGGGCTGATCGGATACGTACTCGGCCGAGTGCCACTTCCCGGTTCCGAAGTGGAGTACGACGGTTTGATCCTGCGCGGCGAGGGAACCAATACGGGCCGAGGCCGGGTACGCATCAGCACGGTGTTCGTGCAGCGCATCCCGCCGTCGGAAGACGAAGAGACAGAAGACACCGATGACTGAGCGAGAGTTCAGCGAGGAGCAGTTATGAGCAAGAACGAATTCCGGTCAGGCTTCGTGTGTTTCGTGGGTCGACCCAATACGGGCAAGTCCACGCTGACCAACGCGTTGGTCGGCAGCAAGATCGCGATCACGTCCTCGCGCCCGCAGACGACGCGCCACACGATTCGCGGCATCGTTCACCGCGAGCATGCGCAGCTGATCCTGGTGGACACCCCTGGACTGCACAAGCCCCGCACTTTGCTCGGGCAGCGCCTCAATGACCTGGTTCGCGACACGTACTCCGAGGTCGACGTCATCTGCCTGTGCATCCCGGCCGACGAGGCCATCGGGCCCGGAGACCGCTGGATCGTGCAGCAGGTCCGTCAGATGGCGCCCAAGACCAAGCTGGTCGGCATCGTGACCAAGATCGACAAGGTCAGCCGCGACGCCGTCGGAAAGCAGTTGCTCGCGCTGTCCACCCTGCTCGGTCCCGAATCCGAGGTCGTTCCGGTGTCCGCGAAGTCGGGTGAACAGGTCGAGATCCTGGTCGACGTCCTCGCCGGTCTGATGGACGAGGGCCCGGCCTTCTACCCGGACGGGGAACTGACGGACGAGCCCGAAGAGGTGCTCATGGCCGAACTGATCCGTGAGGCTGCGCTCGAGGGGCTCGGCGAAGAATTGCCGCACTCCCTGGCTGTGGTGATCGAGGAGGTCATCCCGCGCGAGGGACGCACCGAGAAGCAGGGCGAGATGCTCGACGTGCATGCACTGCTCTACGTCGAGCGGCCCAGTCAGAAGGGCATCGTCATCGGTAAGGGCGGAGCGCGTCTGCGGGAAGTCGGTACCAGTGCGCGCCTGCAGATCGAGAAGCTGCTCGGTGTGCGGATCTTCCTGGAGCTGCACGTCAAGGTCGCCAAGGACTGGCAGCGCGACCCGAAGCAGCTCGGCCGGCTGGGCTTCTAGGGCCGGAGGACCCTGAGGATCGCCGCGCCGATGTCCTGCTCGTCGACGCCGGTGGCCAGGCGTCGGAGTTGGAGGCCGGTGATGACGGCGACGAGCGTCGATGCAATCGACTCCGGATCAGGTACACCGAGTGCCGTCAGAATCGTGACGGTCAAATCGTCGTAGGCGGCGAAGCATTCGACGGCGACTTCGTGGAGTTCGTGGTCGCGCCCGGCGGCGATGTACATCTCGAACGGCGCGATCCGCTCGGCCGAGAACGAAAGATCTCGCGTCACCTTTTCGGCTATTGCCGCGGCGTCCTCGACGCTCAGACCTTTGTCGCGGTACTCCTCGGCCAAGGCGCGCAGGCGCGTCGTCTCGTCGGTCACGAAACGAGACAGCGCGGCCCGCAGCATGTCCGACTGGCTGGCGAAGTGATACGTGATCGATCCGAGTGAGACGCCGGCCTGCGCGGCGATGCGCCGGTTGCTCACACCCGGGATGCCGTCGGTACCGACGACGTGCAGAACGGCGTCGAGTATTCGCTCGCGAACGTCCCGGTTACTCATCGGGTCACCACCACGGCTCGGGTCGGACCTGATCCCAACGCAGGGCCGATTCCAACTGTGAAGCGAGGGAGACCAACAGAGGTTCGGTGTTCTCGTTGCCCATCAACTGCGCACCGATGGGCAGGCCGGCCTTGCTGAATCCGGCCGGCACGTTGACCGAGGGCCAGCCGAGGACGTTCCACGGCCACGCGTAGGGGCAGGCGCCGGTCATGACCTTGTCGGTGTCCCAGCCACCGATGCCGTCGATCGCGGTCGCCATGATCGGTGGAGTTGCCGTCGTGGGTGCCAGGACGACGTCGTAGGTGTCGAAGATCGCTCCGATCCGCTTTCGCATCCGCGGCTCGGCCGCGCGGGCCGCGCGCAGAGGTGCGCCGCGAAGTAGCTTGCCGTTCTGGGCATTTCCGCGTGTTCTGGCATCGACCAGTGTCGGGTCGGGAACGCGTCCGAGCCAGTCGTGGACCCCGACGAGCGAGCGGGGCAGAAAGTTCAGGCCGAAGATCAGGCCGTATGCGGGATCGTCGACGACGACATGGTGTCCGAGTTCCCGCAGCGTGTCGGCGATCGAATGCACGGCCAGGCGCACTTCCGGGTCCAGCTTCACGGGAGTGGCGGTGAACGGATTGCGAAGGGAAAGCGCGATTTTCAGTTTTCCGGGGTCGCGTCCCACCGCGTCGCTGACGGTGACCGGTGTCGGCTTGTGGAGATCGCCGTCATGGTTGCCGGCAGCGACGTCGAGCAGCAGTGCCGCGTCGGCGACGGTGCGAGCGAGCGGGCCGTTGACCGTCAGGCCGTAGAACGCTTCGGCGTCGGGCCAGGTGGAGATGCGCCCGCGCTGCGGTTTGATTCCGACGAGGTTGGTCCAGGCCGCAGGGATTCGGATGGAACCGGCACCGTCGGAACCGATTCCGGCGCTGACCAATCCGGCGGCGACGGCCGCGGCGGTGCCGCCCGACGATCCGCCTGGAGTGTGGTGACGCGACCACGGATTGCGCGTGTAACCGAAGGCTGAACCGCTCGTGAGCGGCCACTGGCCCAATTCCGGACTGTTGGTCTTGCCCACGATCACTGCGCCGGCGTCGCGAAGGCGTCGAATCATCTCCGAGTCCTCGGTCTTGGCCGGGAAATCGCCAGGGCAACCGAAGGCCGTGGGTTCGCCGGTGATGTCGACGTCGTCCTTCACTGCGATCGGCACGCCGAGAAGAGGTAGGCGCTCGCCGAGTGCGAGACGCCTGTCGGCCTCGGCAGCTTCCTCGAGTGCCTTCTCGCGCCGCACGATCTTGAACGCATTGAGGTGAGGCTGAGTGGCCTCGATCCGGCTCAGCGTTGCCTCCGTGGCCGCGACGGACGAGGTGGCGCCCGAGGCCAGACTCGCAACCTGGTCGACAAGACCGGGGGCGAGATCGTGGTCGGTTCGAGAAGTCATCAGGTTCCCTTCGCAAAACTGTTCGTTCGAACGAACAGTAACTTGTTTCAGTATTAGTGAACTTCGGTTTCGCGTCAAGATCGCGTCAAGACGCCAGGTCAGTGCGTAAGCGGATCGTCAGAGACGCGGAATCGGCCTTTCCGGAGGTCGAAGCTGAGAGAGCGCATCCGGTCGAGGGCGACCGCGCGTCATGGCTGCGATGCACAGCAGCACGGCAAAAGATTTCGAAGAGGGAAGCTCATGGCCGATCTGGCCTACGTTGCTCTGATTCTCGGCGGTTTTCTCGTGTGCGCGCTGGTACTGCGCGCCCTACAGGCGAGCGCTCCCAAATGACGGTTGCCGGTGTGGTCAGCGTGGTTCTGATCGCCGTCGCCGCGGCATTGGTCATTTACCTGCTCGTTGCACTCGTAGATCCTGAGAGGTTCTGATGTCGCCCGCTCTTGCAGCCGGCCTGCAGATCGCTTTTGTCCTCGTCGTTCTGGCAATCGCCTACGTTCCGGTGGGCGACTACATGGCGCGTGTTTACTCGTCGACGCGAGATCTTCGGGTCGAGAGTGTGATCTACCGCGTCGGTCGGATCGACTCCAGGGCCGAGCAGACGTGGTACGGCTACGCCGCAAGCGTTCTCGGATTCTCGCTGGCCAGCGCATTGTTCCTGTACTTCCTGCAACGGATTCAGGGAGTACTGCCGCTGAGTGACGGTCTGTCCGGGGTCAGTCCTGCCGTAGCGTTCAACACCGCGATTTCGTTTGTGGCGAACACCAACTGGCAGTCGTACACGCCGGAAACGACGATGAGCAACTTCGTTCAGCCCGTCGGTCTGGCGGTGCAGAACTTCGTCTCGGCAGCGGTCGGCATGGCGGTGGCCATCGCATTGGTTCGCGGCTTCGTTCGGGTGGCCAGGGGCGGCGAGATCGGCAACTTCTGGGTCGATCTGACGCGTGGTTCTCTGCGCATCCTCCTCCCGTTCTCCTTCGTGATCGCCCTGATCCTGTTGAGCCAGGGAGTGATCCAGTCGTTCCACAGCGGTTTCGCCTCCACCGGCCTCGACGGCAATGCGGTGACCAATGCACTGGCCCCCGTCGCGTCCCAGGAAGCGATCAAGGAACTCGGCACCAACGGTGGCGGGATCTTGGCTGCCAACTCGGCGCACCCGTTCGAGAACCCCACCCCGTTGAGCAATGTCGTCGAGATCCTGGCGATCCTGTTGATTCCGGTCTGCCTCACCCGAACGTTCGGAACTCTCGTCGGGGATCGTAGGCAAGGCCTCACCCTGCTGGCAGTGATGGGAATCCTGTGGAGCGGGCTGCTCGCAGTCACGCTCGCTGCCGAATCCGGCGCACGCGGTGTTGCCGCCACAGCAGCTGGTTCGATGATGGAGGGCAAGGAAGTTCGCTTCGGAATCCCCGGATCGGCGTTGTTCGCGGTGGCGACCACGGGAACGTCGACGGGCGCGGTGAACTCGGCCCACGACAGCATGTCACCCCTCGGCGGCGGCGCGGTCCTGCTCAACATGTTGCTCGGCGAAATTGCGCCAGGTGGAGTCGGAACCGGCCTCTACGGGATTCTTGTGCTGGCATTGATCGCAGTGTTCGTCGGCGGACTGCTGGTCGGTCGCACGCCCGAATATCTCGGCAAGAAGTTGGGTCGACGCGAGATCACCCTTGCGGCGCTGTCGATTCTGGTCATGCCCGCGCTGGTCTTGATCGGTACCGCCATCACCGTCATCCTCGGTTCGACCACCGGTTATCAAGGCAATGGGGGAGATCCGGGCACGCCGGGATCGATCCACGGGTTCAGTGAGGTGCTTTACGCCTTCGCCTCCGCCTCCAACAACAACGGCAGCGCCTTCGGCGGTCTGACGGTCACCAGCGACTGGTTCCAGTCGTCTCTCGGAATCTGCATGCTTCTCGGCCGATTCCTGCCGATCATCTTCGTTCTCGCTTTGGCCGGTGCTCTTGCCTCGCAGAAGAAGGTGGCGCCGACGGCCGGCACCCTCCCGACGTCCGGACCGATGTTCACCGGTTTGTTGACCGGCACCGTCGTTCTTGTTGCTGCACTTACATTCTTCCCGGCCCTCGCGCTGGGCCCGCTAGCGGAGGCTCCTCAATGACCGTGCGTATCAGTGAGAAACCCGTGGTAGCGCAAGACGCCGCCGACAAGGCTGATCCAGGGCAGTCCCGTCAAGTACACGCAGGCGTTTTCAACCCGCGGCAGATGATCACCGCGTTGCCGGGGGCCGTGCGCAAACTCGACCCACGCCACCTCGCCCGCAACCCGGTCATGTTCGTGGTGTTCGTCGGTTCCGTCATCACCACTGTCATGGCGATCGCCGATCCCTCGGTGTTCTCCTGGGTGATCACCCTGTGGCTCTGGTTCACGGTGATCTTCGCGAACCTCGCCGAATCCGTGGCCGAAGGGCGCGGCAAGGCGCAGGCGGCGAGCCTGCGAAAGGTGAAGCAGGACACCACAGCACATCGGATCACGATGAGCGGTGCGATCGAATCGGTTTCCGGCACCGAACTGGTGGTCGGCGATCGGGTGATAGTGGTTGCCGGCGAGGTCATCCCCGGCGACGGCGACGTGGTCGAAGGTATTGCCTCCGTAGACGAATCGGCGATCACCGGTGAATCCGCGCCGGTGGTCCGTGAATCCGGTGGTGACCGGTGCGCCGTCACCGGTGGTACGACGGTTCTCTCGGACCGCATCGTCGTGGAAATCACCGCAGCACCGGGCAGTTCGTTCGTGGACCGGATGATCGCGCTCGTCGAGGGTGCTTCACGTCAGAAGACACCCAACGAGATTGCGCTCAACATCCTGCTCGCGTCGTTGACCGTCATCTTCCTCCTCGCCGTCGTAGCCATCGGCCCGATGGGCTTGTACGCGGGGCACGAGCAGGATCCGATCAAGCTGATCGCACTTCTCGTCTGCCTGATCCCGACGACCATCGGAGCGCTGCTCTCGGCGATCGGTATCGCGGGCATGGACCGCCTCGTCCAGCGCAACGTTCTCGCGATGTCGGGACGCGCGGTGGAAGCTGCGGGCGACATCGACACCCTGTTGATGGACAAGACCGGAACCATCACTTTCGGTAACCGCCGGGCCACCGCACTCCATCCGGCGCCCGGTGTATCCGCCGACGATCTTGCTGCGGCAGCTCGCTTGTCGAGCCTGGCCGACGGAACTCCCGAGGGGCGGAGCATCGTCGAGCTGTGCGCAGCGGATTTCGGTCTCGCTGCCGAGCCGACGTTGGACGAAGAACGCGCCGAGTTCGTTCCGTTCACGGCACAAACCCGGATGAGCGGACTCGACCACTCCGGACGCCAAATCCGAAAGGGTGCAGCGGATGCGGTGATGAACTGGGTCGTCAGTGGTGGTGGACACGCGGAGACCGCGGTAACCGACACCGTGGGCGACATCGCCCAAGCCGGCGGAACGCCGCTGGTAGTTGCCGTCAAGCAAGGTGAGAGTACCTCGATCCTCGGCGTGATCGCGTTGTCCGACGTCGTCAAGCCGGGAATGGCTGACAGGTTCGCCGAACTCCGGGCGATGGGTATTCGCACGATCATGATCACCGGCGACAATCCGTTGACCGCGAAGGCGATTGCCGACGAGGCGGGCGTCGACGACTTCATGGCGGAGGCCACCCCGGAAGACAAACTGGCCCTGATCCGGAAGGAACAGGAAGGAGGACGTCTCGTCGCGATGACAGGTGACGGGACCAATGATGCTCCCGCCCTTGCCCAGGCGGATGTCGGGGTCGCGATGAACACGGGAACCTCGGCAGCCAAAGAGGCCGGCAACATGGTCGATCTCGATTCCGATCCCACCAAGCTGATCGAGGTGGTGGAAATCGGCAAGCAATTGCTGATCACCCGCGGCGCGTTGACCACATTCTCGTTGGCGAACGACCTGGCGAAGTATTTCGCAATCCTGCCGGCCTTGTTCAGCGGCATCTACCCGCAGCTGGACGCGTTGAACATCATGCGTCTCGCCACCCCCGAATCGGCGATCGTCTCGGCCGTGATCTTCAACGCCTTGGTGATCATCGGTTTGATTCCGTTGGCACTCAAGGGTGTTCGATACCGACCGTCGACGGCATCGCAGTTGCTCGGACGCAACCTGCTCGTCTACGGTCTCGGCGGTGTGATCACACCGTTCGTCGGTATCTGGTTGATCGATCTCGTCGTACGTTTGATTCCTGGAATTGGGTGACCTGACATGCGTTTCACTATCGGTTTTGCCAAACAGGTGTGGGCGGGTTTGCTCGTATTGCTCGCGCTCACCGTCGTTCTCGGTGTGGTCTATCCCGCCGCGGTGTGGGGTGTCAGCCGGATCAGTTCCGGATCTGCCGAAGGCTCACCGGTCACCGATGCCGCCGGTTGCGTGGTCGGCAGTGCCTGGGTGGGTGTCGATCCGCAGGTCGCCGAAGGGCAGCAGGACCCGTTCTTCCACAATCGTGTTGTCGGATCCGTTTCGGACGAGGATCCGTTTGCCACCGGTGATCCCGCGGCGGCACTGCCGTCCAACCAGGGGCCGAGCAGCGAGATTCTGGCCGGATTCGTCATCGAGCGCCGGGCAGCCATCGCGGCACGTGAGGGCGTCGACCCGGCATCGGTTCCCGTCGACGCAGTCACCGGTTCGGGCTCGGGTATCGATCCCCACATCAGTCCGGCGTACGCCGAACTGCAGGTCGCGAGGGTGGCGGCCAACAACGGCATCTCGGAAGACCAGGTGCGGGACTTGGTGGCCGAGCACACCGACGGTCGGCAACTCGGATTTCTCGGAGCCGAGCGAGTCAACGTACTGGAATTGAACCTGGCACTCGGATTGACGGCACCTACGTGTGCTGCGCCGACGACTGGTGGATGATTGTCACGTGAGTTCTTCGGAGAAGGTCGGTCAATCTTTCGGTAGGGCACGCAAACGTGGTGAATTGCGTATCTACCTCGGCGCTGCGCCCGGCGTCGGAAAGACCTTCGCGATGCTCGGTGAGGCTCATCGGCGTCGAGATCGTGGCTGTGACGTGGTCGCGGCCGTCGTGGAGACACACGGCCGCGCCCGCACCGCGGCGCAGATCGGAGACCTCGAAACAGTGCCGCCCAAGCTGGTGGATTATCGCGGAACACGGATGCCGGAACTGGACGTCGAGGCCGTGTTGGCTCGGCGTCCGGCCCTTGTCCTGGTGGACGAGTTGGCACATACCAACACGCCAGGGAGCAAGAATCACAAGCGCTGGCAGGACGTACAGGAACTGCTCGAAGCCGGGATCGACGTTCTGTCCACGGTCAACGTGCAACACCTCGAAAGCCTCAACGACGTTGTCGCGCACATCACCGGCGTGGTTCAGCAGGAGACGGTTCCGGACGCGGTAGTGCGTAGTGCGGCGCAGGTCGAGCTGGTCGACATCACCCCGGAGGCGCTGCGCCGCAGACTTTCTCACGGAAACGTGTATTCACCGGAACGGGTCGATGCGGCCTTGGGCAATTACTTCAGACGCGGAAACCTCACGGCGCTACGCGAACTGGCTCTGCTGTGGGTGGCCGATCAGGTGGACGCCGCACTGGCGAAATACCGGGCCGAGAACAAGATCACCGATACCTGGGAAGCGCGCGAGCGTGTCGTCGTTGCCGTGACCGGGGGACCGGAGTCGGAAACCCTGGTACGACGCGCATCTCGAATCGCGTCGAAGTCGAGCGCCGAGCTGATGGTGGTCCACGTCGTACGCGGTGACGGACTCACCGGAGTCTCGGCCCCCGAGATGGGCAAGGTGCGCGCGTTGGCTGTCGGAGTCGGCGCCACGCTTCACACTGTTGTCGGTGACGACGTACCGTCGACGCTCCTCGAGTTCGCGCGTGAGGAGAACGCCACACAGTTGGTGCTGGGAACGTCGCGGCGTTCCCGTCTGGCTCGCATCCTCGACGAGGGGATCGGCGCTGCGGTGGTTCAGCAGTCCGGTGGTATCGACGTTCACATGGTCACGCACGAGGAAGCGACGGCGCGACGACACATTTCGGTGCTGGGGCGCTCGGAGCGCCGGGTCCTGTCGTGGATTGCGGCGATCGTCGTGCCTTCGCTCGCGGCCGCGATCATGGGTCTCGTCGACCGAATCTCCGGGGTCAACGGCGAGAACGCGCTGTTCTTCGTCGTGGTCGTTCTGGTCGCCCTCCTCGGCGGCGTCGGCCCGGCGATATTGTCGGCCCTGATCTCGGGACTGCTGCTCAATTACTTCTTCACCGATCCGCGGTACAGCTTCACCATCGCCGAACCTGACAACTTCATCACCACTGTCGTGCTGTTGATCGTGGCTGTGGCAGTTGCCGTTCTGGTCGACGCCGCAGCAAAGCGCGCCCGCGAGGCGAAGCGCGCATCCGAGGAAGCCGAACTGCTCACACTGTTCGCGGGATCAGTTCTCCGCGGAGCGGATCTGTCGACACTTCTGGCGAAGGCACTCGAAATCTATCGCCAGCGAGGGGTTTCCGTCATTCATCACGACGACGGAGTCATCGCCGCCGTGGGTACGCAGCCGCCGACCACGGACGACGAAGCGGATACGGTCTGTGAGGTCAACGACGGGGAATACGCGCTGTTGTTGGCTGGGCCCGACCTGAGTGCGCGGGATCGACGAGTGCTGACGGTGGTGGCTCACCAAGCAGTTGGGATGATCCGCCAGGAGAAACTGACAGTCGAGGCGAGCAAGGCTGCCGCGCTCACCGAGGCTGATCAACTGCGTCGAGCCCTGCTGTCAGCGGTAAGCCATGACCTGCGAACGCCTCTCGCCGGAGTGAAGGCGGCGGTGTCGAGTCTGCGCAGCGACGACATCGAGTTCTCGCCCGAAGACACCGCTGAATTGTTGGCAACCATCGAGGAGTCGGCGGATCAGTTGACGGCGCTGGTCGGGAACTTGCTCGACTCGTCCCGACTTGCCGCCGGGGTGGTGAAACCCACGCTGCGGCCGGTGTATCTGGACGAGGTGGTTCACCGCGCGTTGCTGGGCCTCGGCATCGGTGGACGCTCGGATTCGCGGGCTCGAAGTGTAGTCGTCGACGTGGGTACCGTTGCAATGCAAGCAGATCAAGGTCTGCTAGAGCGGGTGATTGCGAACATCGTCGACAACGCTCTGCGCTACGGGGGAGAAACCCCGGTGCGCGTCGGGGCGGCGCAACTCGGTGATCGTGTGGTGATCAGTGTTGCCGATACGGGCCCAGGTGTTCCGCGAGGTGAGGCCGAAACGATGTTCCAGCCGTTCCAACGGATGGGAGATCGCGACAACACCGGCGGAGTGGGCCTCGGACTTTCCGTGGTGCGCGGATTTGTCGATGCGATGGGCGGAACAGTCAGCGCCACAGACACACCTGGTGGGGGATTGACGATGATCGTGGAGTTGGCTGCGGCCGGTACGAATGGGAATGGATCATGAGTCGAATCCTGGTAGTGGACGACGAACCGCAGATTCTGCGAGCTCTGCGTATCAATCTTTCGGTGCGCGGGTACGAGGTGGTGACCGCGTCGACGGGCGCCGGTGCCTTGCGGGCTGCTGCCGAGCGTCCACCGGACGTCGTGGTACTCGATCTCGGACTGCCCGACATGGACGGCACCGAAGTGCTTGCCGGCCTGCGTGGCTGGTGCACGGCGCCGGTCATCGTGCTGTCGGCGCGCACGGATTCCGCGGACAAGGTCGAGGCTCTCGACGCCGGTGCGGACGACTACGTCACCAAGCCCTTCGGGATGGACGAGTTTCTGGCCCGCGTGCGCGCTGCGGCGAGGCGGGGAACCTCCGCGGCGGACACTTCGGAACCGTCGGTCGAGACCGCGTCCTTCACGGTGGACTTGGCTGCGAAAACAGTGAGTCGGCGCGGTGAACAGGTGCACCTGACTCCGACCGAGTGGGGCATGCTCGAGATGCTTGTGCGCAACCGCGGAAAGCTGGTCGGGCAGAAGGAGTTGCTTCGGGAAGTGTGGGGACCGGCGTACGACACCGAGACCCACTATCTACGTGTCTACCTGGCTCAACTTCGTCGGAAGCTCGAGGATGACCCGGCGAACCCCAAGCATCTGATCACCGAGGCAGGAATGGGTTATCGATTCGTGGTGTGAGAAGCCAGGTCAGAGCACAACTACCAATTTGCCACGTGCCGTACCGGCTTCCATCTTGGCATGTGCTCGCGCGATGTCCTCGAACGCGAACACCTCGTCGATCGGTACCACCGCCTCGCCTGACGCCACAGCGGAGAGGAAGTCTTGCAGTACGCCGGCAGGCAGGTCGGACGCGTCCCCACCGTACGAGGTCAATCGCACTCCGCGTGGAATGTAGTCGATCGGATAAAAGTCTTTGACTGTCCACTCGTTGGACAGCATTCCCGTGAAACACACGGTGCCGTGAACGCGGGTCGCGCGCAACGTGTCGGGAAGTGTTGGTGTTCCGACCAATTCGAGGGCCAGATCAACACCGCCCGGGAGGATGTCTCGAACCTGGCCGGCCACAGCACCGTCGTCGACGATAACGTGGTCAACCCCGATCGCGGTCAACGACGACGCTTTGTTCGCATCTCGGGTGGTCGCAAGGACAGTGAGTCCCCACTGCTTCGCCAGGACTGCGGTTGCCATGCCGACCGAGGAGGTTCCTCCCCGGATCAACAGGGATTGACCGGATTTCGCGTCCAGTCCTACCGTCAGCGAGCCGTAGGACGTCTGCAGCATCTCGGGAACAGCTCCCACTGTCGACCAGTCCAGTTCGCTCGAGAAGGGAACGACCTGACTGACGGGAACGCACGTGTACTCGGCATAACCGCCGTCGAACGTCCTCCCCATCCCACCCATCATGGCGGCGACTTGCCGGCCTTCGGTGAGCTCCCCGCCGGGGCAGTTCACCACTTCGCCGACGGCCTCGATGCCCAGCACCCTCGGGAATGTCACGCCTTCGGCGAGGCCGAGGCGGGTGTGAAGTTCGGATCGATTGAGGCCGAAAGCCTTCACCCGGACCAGTACCCAGCCCGCAATCGGCACCGGTATCGGAATCACTTTGATAGTCAATGCTTCTGGCGGGCCGGGGGCGTCGAGCACGATTGCGCGCATTGTGTCGGTCATGCTTTTTCCTTCGTGGTCGGTGTCAGGTTTCGATTGGCTTCACGCAGCGTGGCCAGTGTGGCGCCGAACCGATCGAGAGCGTCGGGCGTCAGCACGGAACCGAGACGGCGCTCCAATTCGTCGTCGAACGTTGCCTTCGCCCGCCGCAACAGCTCATTGCCCTCGGGAGTCAACTCGATGAGTGAGGATCGTTTGTCGGTGGGATTGGATTTTCGACGGCAGTGTCCAGCCGCTTCGATTCGATCCACCAGCTTGCTCGTGCCACCGACGGTGATCGCGAGGGCCTCGGCGATGTCGAAGACCCGACAGGAGCCGAGCCTGTCGATGATCTGCATCGGCTCGAATCGACTCAGTGGCAGGTCGTGCTCGATTCGGAGTCGCTGGTCGACGGCCGTCCACAGTTCAGTTTCGAAGCGGACGAGGTTGTCGAAGTGCCTGCTCAGGGCTGATCTGGTCACGAGCAGACTCCGAACCGATATGCATTCCGTGGAATCATTTTCTCACCGTACGCCCGATTCGTGATTAATTCCATGGAATCTATTTGCGGCCTTTCATTGTGTCGGTGGCGCATGGGAACATATGTTCGTGTCGCATGAACCGCTGGATCAAGAAACGCCAGGTAATCACCCTGGCGGTGCTCGTTCCGGCGGTAATCATTCTGGCGGTAGTCGGTCCACAGGTGACGCAACAATCCTGCATGCGGACCTCGATTCGTTCTACGCATCAGTCGAGCAACGCGACGACCCGACTCTGGCCGGCAGGCCGGTCATCGTCGGTGGTGGGGTGGTCTTGGCGGCAAGCTACGAGGCCAAGGCGTTCGGGGTTCGCACAGCCATGAGCGGTGGTCAGGCCCGATCACTGTGTCCTCAGGCGATAGTCGTCCCTCCGCGAATGTCGGCGTACTCGCAGGCGAGCAAAGACGTGTTCGACGTCTTTCACGACACGTCGCCGCTGGTCGAAGGAATCTCCATAGACGAGGCCTTTCTCGAGGTCGGCGGGCTCGCCAAGATCGTGGGAAACCCGCTGCAGATCGGAGCCAACCTCAGACGCGATGTGGCCGAGCAGGTCGGACTACCGATCACGGTCGGAATCGCACGCACCAAGTTCCTGGCCAAGGTCGCCAGTGCATTCGCGAAACCCGACGGATTGCTGCGAGTGCCGCCGGAGGGCGAGACCGAGTTCCTGCATCCCTTGCCGGTCGAGAAGCTGTGGGGCGTCGGCAAGATCACGGCCCAGAAGCTGCGAAACTTCGACATCGTGACGGTGGGTGACATCGCTCGGCACGACGAATCCTCGATCGTCTCGATTCTCGGGGGCGGCGCCGGTCGCCATCTCTACGCACTCTCACACAATCGAGATCCGCGCCCCGTCCGCGCCTATCGTGGCCGCAGTTCGATGGGTGCTCAGCATGCGCTGGGTCGCGGATCCCATCCCCGCGCAGAACTCGATGCGTCGTTGATGTCCCTTGTCGACCGTGTCAGTCGACGCATGCGTTCGGCGCAGCGGACGGGGCGCACGGTCACGCTCCGGCTCCGCTTCGCGGATTTCACGCGGGCAACTCGATCTCACACGCTGCGCCGGTCCACCGCCGACACAGCGGAATTGCTGAGCGCCTCGATGGTGCTGCTGGACGAAGCGATACCGATGATCGCGGACAAGGGCATCACGTTGATCGGTGTCGCTGTCTCCAACCTGGATCGGGACGGCGCCGAACAACTCGAATTGCCCTTCGACGGTCCAGGATTCGCGGGTCCGGACACTGCCGCCCTCGACTCGGCAATGGACAGTGTCCGGAAGAAGTTCGGCTCCGCGGCCCTCACGAGGGGAGTGCTCCTGGGACGCGATCCGGACCTGTCGGTGCCGCTACTGCCGGACTAGGTGAGGTTTTCTCGCAGAGTCGCTCCCTCGTATTCGCGACGGAACAACCCACGCGCCTGCAGCACCGGAATCACGTGATCGACAAAATCTTCCAGACCCTGCGGATAGGTCGGCGGCATCAGATTGAAACCGTCGGCACCGCGGCCGTTCAACCAGGATCCCATCTCGTCGGCAATCGACTCCGGTGTTCCGATCATCGTTGCGTGACCACCACCCGCAGCGAGCGTCCCGAGGAGCTCCCGCACAGTCGGTGCGTCCTTCTCGACGATCCGCAAAATAGTGGCGTAGCGTCCCTGCGGCCCTGTGAACGCTTCGAGTGGAGGCAACGGGGGCACGGGCCCGTCGAGATCCCAGTTCTCGCAATCCTGTCCGGTGAACAACGAGAGTTGGCGTATTGACTGTTCGGTGGGCAGCAGGAGATCGAGTTCGGCCTTCTTCGCCCTGGCCTCGGCGACGGTGCTGCCGACGTAGGTGACCAGTCCCGGCATCACGGCGACAGAGTTCGAATCCCGGCCGGCTCGCTCGATTCTCGATTTCACGTCCGCGTAGTAGGTCTGTGCGCTGGGTAAGTCGTAGGCAACCGAATAGATTGCCTCGGCGCGACGCGCCGCCAGATCGCGGCCCTGCTCGGACGCCCCGGCCTGGAACAAGACCGGCCGGCCTTGCGGGGAGTGCGGAACCGTCAACGGCCCGTCCACCCGAAAATGTTTGCCGTCGTGATTGATTCGAGAAATCCTGTTTGCGTCGGCAAAACGCCCCGACCGGTCGAGAATCAGCGCGTCTTCCGACCATGAATCCCACAATGCGAGGGCCACTTCGACAAATTCGTCGGCTCGTTCGTATCGGGATGCATGATCGGGCATCGCCTCGAGTCCGTGGTTGCGCGCCTCCTGGTCGAACATCGAGGTCACGACGTTCCAGCCGGCCCGTCCGCCGCTGATGTGATCGAGCGAGGCCAACAGTCGCGCCGCGTGAAACGGCGTGTAGAAAGTGGTGGAAATGGTGGTCACCAGGCCGATGTCCGCTGTCGCTCGTGCCATGGCAGTCAATGCGGTGATCGGCTCGAGAAACCACGACGCACCCGACTCCGGTTCGCGAACACTGTGACCGTCAGCGAAGAAGACGGCGTCCAGCTTTCCGCGTTCGGCGATCTGGGCGAGCGACTCGTAATACGTGATGTCGCCGAGACTTTCGACCGGTGAGTCGCGATGACGCCATGCCGCACTGTGATGTCCGCACCCGAGCAGGAACGCACCTATCCGTAATTGCGCGCCCATCAGTTCTTGACGAGTCCGCCGTCGACAACCAGGTTCTGACCGGTCACGGCCCGTGACCATGGTGAGGCGAAAAAGAGTGCAGCGTCGGCAAATTCGTCCGGCGTGGTGACTCGGCGCAGGGGAGTGCTTGCAGCGATCATGTCGAAGACGGCTTCGGGTGTTGCGGCGCTCGCATCGGTGGTGCGGAGCAAGCCGCCCGAGACCATGTTGACTGTGATCCCGTCCGGACCGAGGTCGGCGGACAGCGTCCGTGTCAGTGCCAACAGTGCGGCCTTGGCAGCGGTGTAGTCGTGGTACGGAACTACCGGATTCTGGACCAGATTGGTTCCGACAGTGATGATTCGGCCGAAGCCGAGTTCGCGCATGCCTGGTAGCGCTGCCTGGGTGGTATTGAGTGTTCCGGCAACAGCTCCGCGTAGTTGAGAGTCGAAGTCGGCCCAGGTGATCGTGTCCGCGTTCGGCCGTGCATCGCCGTTGAACGAGAAGTCGACCAGTGCATTGTCGACCACGGTCGAGATCGGTGCGTCGAATCTCTCGCGTGCAGCGGAGAACAACTGGTCGATGGAACTGCGGTCCGTCACGTCCGCCTGGACTGCGAAGGTGCGATCCTCACCCAGTTCGGCGACCAGGGCCTCGGCGGCATCGTGGCTCTTGTTGTAGTTCACGATCACCCGGGCCCCCGAGCGGGAGAATGCTCGGCTCAGTGCGGCGCCGAGCCCGCGGGCGCCACCGGTGATCAGAACGATCTGCTCGTCCAGGTTCAATGCGCGCTGAAATTGCTGTTCGGTCATGTCGACATCCCTCCGCCAGTGCTAACTGGTCAGGTTCATCGGGTCTGATCTCAGCCGACTTTTTCGGCACCCCGTGTCACCGACCATCAGACCACGAGCGGTGAATCGTCCTGAACGCCGGGTGCGTTGTAACGGCCGGCGCGATGAGTTTTCGATCGCTCGGGAGTCGTAATTGCAAGCGAAGTGGCAACCGGCCGCTCGCCTTCGCCCCAGGAGATTCCGATGACCACCCAGCCCGTCCACAACGAAACTGTTTCCGGTAACGCCACGACGACGACACCTTCGGCCACGGCTCGCAAGCTCGGATGCGTCCTGAGTGGGCTGTTCGTCGTTTTCATGCTCTTCGACGGCATCATCCACATTCTCAACCTTCAGACAGTCAAGGATGCGTCGGCTGAACTTGGGTTGCCGGACTCGCTGGCATTGACGGCTGGGGTGGTGCAACTGATCTGCCTTGCGCTGTACGTGATTCCGCGAACGTCGATACTCGGCGCGATTCTGCTCACCGGTTACCTGGGGGGAGCGGTGTTGACCAACCTTCGAGCTGAACAGCCTCTGCTGAGCACGACCCTGTTTGCCGTCTACACCGGAATCGTCATGTGGGCGGGACTGTATCTCCGGGACGAGAAGGTTCGCGAGATCATCCCGCTGCGTCGGGCCTGAAATAGGCCCCCGAGGGGGTTGCGTGGGACGCGGTGTCCCATTATGTTTGACCTCATTCAAGTCCGTCGACTGCAATCGACGGACTGGCCGTGAGGAGACACCGATGGCTCGGTCAGCGTCGATCGAAGTGGAAAAGCCGTACCACCAGGTACTGCAGACTTTGTCCGAGGGCTCAGTTGCCCGCAGTTTCGATCCCTATCTCGACATCGACTGGGATTCACCAGAGTTCGCGATCGATCCGCATGATCCGAGATGGGTGCTCTCGTCCGTGTCGGACCCCCTCGGGGCGACGCAGTGGTACCAGGATCAGTCGTTGGAGCGTCGAATCGCCATGGGAATGTGGCGTCAGGCGAACGTGACCAAGGTGGGTTCGGCCTTCGAGAGCATCTTGATCCGGGGAATGCTGCAATACATCATGGCGCTACCCAACCAGTCGCCTGAGTTCCGGTACTGCCTGCACGAGATGACCGAAGAGTGCAATCACATCCAGATGTTCCAGGAACTCGTCAATCGCATGGACATCGACGTGCCGGGTATGCGTCCGATGTTCCGGCGACTGTCGCCGATCATCGGAGTGCTGGGAGCAAAGTTCCCGGTCATCTTCTTCATCGGCATTCTGGCTGGTGAAGAACCGATCGACCACTTCCAGAAGGATCTCATCCGTGAGGGTAAGGACACGCCGCCGGCGATGCTCCGCACCATGGAGATCCACATCGCCGAAGAAGCGAGACACATCTCGTTTGCTCACGAGTTCCTGCGCAATCACGTCCCCAGACTCAGTCGTACGAGTCGAGCCATCACATCGGTCGCCTTCCCCGGCGCGATGCGTTGGCTTGCGGGTGAAATCATGTCACCGCCAAAGGAATTCGCCGAAGAATTCGGAATCCCGGACGAGGTGATGAAGAGCGCCTTCTGGGGGAGCCCGCATTCACGCCGCATCCTGGGTAACTACTTCGGTGAAATGCGATCCCTGGCAGACGAACTCGGATTGATGAATCCGGTGTCGAAGCGTGCGTGGCGAAAGCTGCGCATCGACGGCGACTACGCCCGCTACCGCGGCGAGCCGAAGCGTTCCGACAAGACCCGGATCTAGTCCGGCTGCGAGGTTCCTCCGTCGGAGGACACCAGCTCGGCTATGAGCGTGGACAATTCGACATGGGGATCGATCTGTAGTCCGCTCGAGCGGGCAACGCCGTCGAAGATGTACCAGGTGTATTTCGCGAGGTCGGCGACGATCTCTTCGCGGCTCGGTTTCGGATCGGTGCTTCGGACCCAGTGGGTGAGCGTGCCCTCGACCATTGTCACCACTGCGAACGGTAGTGAATCGAAGGGTGAGGAGTCGATCCCCACGGAACGACCGACTTCGGTGATAGTGGTGCGGGCGGAGTCGGCGATTGTGGCCTTCAGACTGCTGATCGCGTCGATGCTCTCGTCGTCGTAGTCAGTGGGGCCGGTACCCATGAACTCGTGAATCCGCGGATGCTCGGTGATCCACTCGGCGACGGCGCTGATGGTTCGGGTCAGGATCTGGTCGAGAGTGCCTACCGAAATGCTCATCGAGGCGTCCAGGGCCGCCGCAAATTGTCCGAGCACAAACGCTCGGACTCGTCGATCGAGGTCGTCTCGGCCGCTGAATTGGCGGTACACCACCGACTTGGCGAGGCCGGCACGATCGGCGATCTGCTGGACGGACACCTCGGCACCTGCCGCACGCTCTTCGATCAGTTCGACCGCCGAGGTGAGTATCCGTTTCTGACGCTCGGAGTTGTGTCGCTCCCACCGCGCTTCGCGACCGGTCAACTCTGCAGTGACAGGTTGCGCAATTGCGTCGCTCGGCATCGCGCCAGTCTATCCGGACGGACCTGCCGTGTTTCCGACTTGTCATCGGGCGCGGCATCGGGATCGGTCGTCGGTACAACGTGGGACACTGGTCGAGTGAGGTTGTATCGAGACACGGCGGTGGTGCTGCGCCTGCACAAACTGGGCGAAGCCGACCACATCGTCACGTTGCTCACCCGTCAGTTCGGGTTGGTACGTGCCGTGGCCAAAGGTGTCCGCCGAACCACCTCCAAATTCGGTGCCAGACTCGAACCGTTTGCTCACATCGACGTGCAACTACTTCCGGGCAAGAATCTCGACATCATCACTCAGGTGCAGACGGTCGACGCATTCGCCACCGACATCGTCGACGACTACAGCCGGTACACCACGGCCTGCGCCGTACTCGAAACTGCCGAGCGGTTGGCCGGCGAGGAACGCGCGCCGGCCCCGCAGCTTCAGCGATTGACGGTGGGAGCACTGCGTGCGATCGCCGAGCAGGCACGACCGGTCGAGTTCGTGCTCGACGCGTTCTTGTTGAGAGCCATGGGCTATGCGGGTTGGGCGCCTGCCCTCGAAGAGTGCGCCCGCTGCAGTGCTCCTGGACCGCACCGGGCCTTTCATGTCGCCGCAGGCGGAGCCGTGTGTACCTATTGCCGCCCGGCGGGTGCTGCGACGCCGTCGCCCGGAGTGCTCGACTTGATGGAAGCCCTGCTCCGAGGGGAGTGGGAGGGTACCGATTCGGCGCCCGCGACGCTGCGGACGCAAGCCAGCGGACTGGTCGCGGCACACCTGCAGTGGCATCTCGAGCGCCAATTGCGGACGTTGCCGCTGATCGAGCGTTCGAGGCCGCATGCAGCCGTCGAGGTCGACTTGCCCGTGAGGCAGGATGGAACACGTGATTCGACGACGCGAACCGCGAACTCCGCTTGATTCTGCTGCTGACCGGGTGATCCGACCACCGGACCCACATCCGTCCGGGGCGACCCCGCCGATCCTGCAGACCGAACTGATCCCGCGCCACGTCGCTTTGGTGATGGACGGCAACGGACGATGGGCGCAGGAGCGCGGTCTGCCCCGAACCGCCGGGCACGAACGCGGCGAAGCTGTCCTGATGGACACCGTCTGCGGGTGCATCGAGATGGGTGTCGAGTGGCTCTCCGCTTACGCCTTCTCCACCGAGAACTGGAAGCGCAGTCCCGACGAGGTTCGATTCCTGATGGGCTTCAACCGTGATGTCATCCGCCGTCGACGCGACGAGATGAACGAAATGGGTGTGCGTGTTCGCTGGGCCGGTCGTAAGCCACGCCTGTGGGCCAGCGTGATCAAGGAACTCGAGATCGCCGAAGAACTGACCAAGAACAACACCGTCATGAACTTGACCATGTGTGTGAACTACGGCGGCCGGGCCGAAATTGCCGATGCGGTAAAGGAAATCGCGAAGCGTGTCGCGGCCGGTGAGATCAATCCGGACAAGATCACCGAGGCGACGGTTGCCAAGTACCTCGACGAACCCGACATGCCCGACGTCGATCTCTTCCTGCGTCCGTCGGGGGAACAGCGGACGTCCAATTTCTTGATCTGGCAATCCGCCTACGCCGAAATGGTGTACCAGGAGAAGCTGTTTCCCGATTTCGACCGCCGCGACCTTTGGGCCGCCTGCGTCGAGTACGCCTCACGCGACCGTAGATTCGGTGGCGTCAAATGACAGGGGAGAACATGACCGACACCACCGACGAAGCAGCCCGCCTACAAGAACGCGCGGCCGCCTCGCTGGCGCATTTCGTGACGGTCGATGTGGCTGCCGACGGATCACTGGGTTTCCAGTACTCCGGCGCGCTGTGTTCCATCCAGGCGATGAATCTGTCCGAGGGTCTGGACGTGCTGTCCATGACGTGCGTTCTCGCATGGGACCGACCGGTCAGCGCGGCACTGCATCGCAAGGTGGCCGAGCGAAATCGCACCATCCAATTCGGCTCCATCGCGGTGTTCGGCCACGGCAGTCTGGCGGACGTCATCCTGCGTTACACGTTCCCTGCCGCCGGACTGGACGACGAGGCACTGACCACGATGTTGCTACTGGCGCTCACCGGTGCCGATACCGCCCGGCAGGGTTTGATTCCCTGACGCTCTCAGGCGGCGGCGCAGTCGCGGCAGGTGCCGAAGATCTCGACGGTGTGACTCACTTCGGTGAAACCGTTGTCCTCGGCGATGGTCTGTGACCACTGCTCGACCGTCGGGCCCTCGACCTCGACGGTGAATCCGCAGTTGCGGCACACCAGGTGATGGTGGTGCCCGGAGGAGCAGCGTCGGTAGACGGACTCACCTGTGTCGGTGCGTAGGACGTCGATGGTTCCGGCGTCGGAGAGTGCCTGCAGCGTGCGGTAGACGGTGGTCAGGCCGATGCCTTCACCTCGCTTGCGCAGTTCGTCGTGCAATTCCTGTGCCGACTTGAATTCGTCGATGTCGTCGAGCAGGGCGGAGATGGCGCTGCGCTGTTTCGTGGAACGAACGCCGACTGTGGCCGGTCCACGTTTCGAGGTCGTACTGCCCGGGGTGTTCATGCGGTGGAATCTCATCCTTCTTCGGCGTGGGCGACAGCGTCGACGACGATGTGTGCAAGGTGATCGTCGACGAGTCGATAGAGAACTTCTCGTCCGTTGCGCTCGCCGCGGACGACGCCCGCTGCTTTGAGTACGCGCAGATGCTGGCTGATGAGTGGCTGAGTGACACCGAGAGCTCCGACGAGTTCGTGAACGCAACGCTCCGACTCGTGCAACTGAAGCACGATAGCGATCCGAACGGGTGCAGCGAGCGCCCGCAGAATTTCGCCGGCGGCCGCCAGGGTTTCCTTGGGCGGCACGGGCGCGGGCGGTGCGGCTTCGAACGGGTCGTGCGTGTGTCCGAGGTCGGAATGATCATGGCTTTTGTGGAGATCGCCGGTATCCGCAATGCTCACAGCGAGGCTCCTTCGAGGGGTAGATCATGATGTCCGGGCATAGCCATCTCACCACATTATTGCAAATCACTTTCATTTTGATATGCACAAGTATGCATGTCAACCTTGGACGGAAGTGCGTGGCAGCCGCCAGATAGGCTGATGGTGCGAAAAGCGCACGAAAATCATGCATCTATTACCCAGATGGAGAGCAATCGAGTGGCACCCAAGTCCAAGATCGAAGCCGTTGTCAATCTCGCCAAGCGGCGAGGCCTGGTCTACCCGTGCGGTGAGATCTACGGCGGTACCAAGTCCGCATGGGACTACGGCCCATTGGGTGTCGAGCTCAAGGAGAACATCAAGCGCCAGTGGTGGCGCAACATGGTCACCAGCCGCGAGGACGTTGTCGGCCTCGACTCGTCGGTGATTCTGCCCCGCGAGGTGTGGGTCGCGTCCGGTCACGTCGGTGTCTTCAACGACCCGCTCGTCGAGTGCCTCAACTGTCACAAGCGTCACCGTCAGGATCACCTGCAGGAGGCGTACGCGGAGAAGAAGAAGCTCGACAACCCGGACGACGTCTCGATGGATGTCATCGGTTGCCCCGATTGCGGCACCGTCGGCCAGTGGACCGAGCCGCGCGACTTCAACATGATGCTCAAGACGTACCTCGGCCCCGTCGAGAGCGAAGAGGGCATGCACTACCTGCGCCCCGAGACCGCACAGGGCATCTTCGTGAACTTCGCCAACGTGCTGACCACCTCGCGTAAGAAGCCGCCGTTCGGCATCGGTCAGATCGGCAAGAGCTTCCGTAACGAGATCACCCCGGGCAACTTCATCTTCCGCACCCGCGAGTTCGAGCAGATGGAGATGGAATTCTTCGTCAAGCCGGGCGAGGACGAGCAGTGGCATCAGTACTGGATCGACTACCGCCTTGACTGGTACACCGGCCTCGGTATCAACAAGGACAACCTGCGTCTGTACGAGCATGCGCCGGAAAAGCTTTCGCACTACTCGAAGGGCACGACCGACATCGAGTACCGCTTCCACTTCCAGGGCAGCGAATGGGGCGAGCTCGAGGGCATCGCGAACCGTACCGACTTCGATCTCTCGACGCACTCCAAGCATTCGGGCACCGAGCTGAACTACTACGACCAGACGACGGGCGAGCGGTACACGCCGTACGTCATCGAGCCGGCGGCCGGTCTCACGCGTTCGCTGATGGCCTTCCTGGTCGACGCCTACACCGAGGACGAGGCGCCCAACTCCAAGGGCGGCGTCGACAAGCGCACAGTGCTCCGCCTGGATCGCCGACTCGCTCCCGTCAAGGCTGCCGTTCTGCCGCTCTCGCGTAACGCGGACCTGACGCCGAAGGCCAAAGATCTTGCAGCGCAGCTGCGTCAGAATTGGAACGTCGAGTTCGACGACGCCGGCGCCATCGGTCGTCGTTACCGTCGCCAGGACGAGATCGGCACACCGTTCTGCATCACGGTCGACTTCGACACTCTCGAAGACCAGGCTGTGACGGTGCGTGAGCGTGACTCCATGGCGCAGGAACGCGTCGCCCTCGATCAGGTGGAAAGCTACCTGGCCGCACGGCTGATCGGCTCCTGATTCTCGTTCGAAGCTGACGGGCGGTCCTTCTCAAT
Source organism: Rhodococcus sp. IEGM 1306 (assembly GCF_036541985.1). Taxonomy (NCBI): domain Bacteria; kingdom Bacillati; phylum Actinomycetota; class Actinomycetes; order Mycobacteriales; family Nocardiaceae; genus Rhodococcus; species Rhodococcus sp. IEGM 1306. The sequence continues at coordinate 15,108 of NZ_JAZHFF010000008.1, read as the reverse complement.
CGAGAAGGACCGCCCGTTTTCTCTTTCCCCGATGGTCCTTCAGGCGCAGGATCGAAGTTATGAGAAAACTCAGCGTGACCAACAGCGTGACTCTCGACGGTGTCATGCAGGCGCCCGGTGGGCCGGACGAGGACCGTCGTGGCGGATTCGAGCACGGTGGGTGGGCAGCACCCTTCAACGATTCCGTCATGGCGCAGAAGATGGGGGAGGGGATGGCGAAGAAATCGGCGTTGCTGTTCGGTCGCAGAACTTACAAAAACTTCGCCTCGTACTGGCCGTTTCAGACCGACAATCCGTTTACCGAGGTGCTCGACAACACGCAGAAGTACGTAGCGTCAAGGACTTTGGGTGAACCGCTGCCGTGGAAGAACTCGACCTTGTTGAAAGGTGATGCCGCCGAAGCGGTCGCCACGCTCAAGGAAAGTGAGGGCCCGGATCTGGTGATTCTGGGCAGCGGCGACTTGATCACGTCCTTGGCCGAGCGACGTCTCGTCGACACCTACACTCTGCTGATACATCCGCTGGTTCTCGGAACCGGGCGCAGATTGTTCCCCGACGGAGCTGCGCTCGCTCAGTTCACCCTCACCGACAGCGTCCCCACGACAACAGGCGTCATCATCGCGACGTATCAGTTGAGCTGAACACAGTTGAGCTGAACACAGTCGAGCTGAGTACATCAGGGAACTCGCCGAAATGCCGGATCTGCCAGCGCTGAGTTCTGACTGCTTGCGCGCTGGTCGGCGTAACCCAGGGCGCATAGACCCGGACAGCGCGCTTACCGCCGGAGAAGTTCGTCGAGACGATGTCGTGTTCGACGAGGGTTTCGACGGGAAAGACGAAGTGCCCCGAATGCTCTTCGTCGTATACCTTCACCACGAACAGCATCACGCGGTCGCTGGCGTCGAATGGGCGGATGGGCCCGGCCTCGGAACGGCGCCACAGTGTGACGAACTGACCGAGCTTGGTCGGCGTCGTCTTGGCGGTTCGATAGACGGTGGGAAGGCCGTTGACGGTCAGCGTGTGAGCGTCGTACTCAGCACCCTCGGACTCGGGAATCGGTGTGGACCAGGTAAATCCGTCGGCGTTCATCGGCACCGATGATGCCACGAACCACCGACAACCTTCGTGACGAACGCTGTCGGTGGTAGTCCCGATTCAGGCCGAAGGCACCTTGTCGAGAAACCCGAGGACAAGCGTCACCCGGCCGTCGTCGTCGCGTTCGAGTACGTCGAATCCGTCGATCAGTGACTCGGCCCCCGACGGGCCGAGAGCCCAACCGAATCGGGCCTGTCGGTGATGCGCGTCCACAGGTCCGACGAGGGTGAAGTGCATGCCCGGAAATTGTTGCTGCACAGCGTTGATCATCGCGTCGATCTGATCGTGTCCGGTGACGTCCGCGAGCGGATCGGTGTAGCGACCGCCGGGTGCGAACAATTGCTCGACCCGTGCTTTACGGGCGGTGGTATCGGTTTCGTTCCACATGTCGATGTAGGCGTCGGCGATTGCGTCGAAGTCGCTCATGGTCGCTCCCTTGATCAGTTTCCGGTGGTGAATGTCCGGCGGCCTCGCCGGCTGAGACCACTGTTCCTCCGAAACTGCGTCGGGTCGATTACCTCTGAGGTCATGGCCTCGGCTACCTCGGGTCGCTAACTTGAAAGAATGACCTTCGAGACGATGGACGTGGGCTCCGAACTCAAGCGGTGGCGGGAGCGGCGAAGGCTCACTCAGTTGGGACTCTCGGCGGCGGCAGGAGTGTCGACCAGGCATCTGAGCTTCATCGAAACCGGCCGCTCCAAGCCGAGCCGGGACATGATTCTTCACCTGTCCGAATGTCTGGATGTTCCTCTACGACAACAGAACACGCTTCTGCTGGCAAGTGGCCACGCGCCGGAGTACTCGCAGAAGTCGTTGGCAGAAGCGCCGATGTCAGCGGTGAGTGAGGCCATCGATCGCATCATCGACGCGCATGACCCGTATCCGGCCGTGGTGGTCGATCAGCAGTGGGAGATGGTCGCCGGGAACCAGGCCGTGGGAATTTTGACCGCGGGCGCCGCTGATTTCCTCCTGGAACCACCGGTGAACGTATTGCGTCTGAGCTTGCATCCCGAGGGCATGGCGCCGCGGATCGTGAACCTCGCGCAGTGGCGGGCCCACCTGCTCACAAGGCTGGCTCGGGAAGTGGAGGTCAGTGCGGATGCGCAGCTGTCGTCGTTGCTCGACGAGCTGCGCGCCTATCCCAGCGGCGGAGACTGGCACGACGACCGCGCGAATTCCCTGCTGGTTCCGTTGCGTCTACGCGTCGGCGATACCGAACTGGCGATGTTCAGCACCACCACAGTGTTCGGTACGCCGCGCGACGTCACGCTCGCAGAGATTGCGATCGAATCGTTCTACCCGTCGGACACGCAGACGGCCGACTACTTTCGATCGGCCGCCGAGGTCACAGGGACTTCTTGCCGAACTTGAGCTTCCACGGCACCAGTGCAGACTCCAACTGAACCGAGAGACTCATCTTGGAGACGCCTTCGGTGCGCTCCTCGAAGCGGATGGGCGTTTCGGCGATCTTCATGCCGCGCTGAACAACTCGGTAGTTCATCTCGACCTGGAACGCGTAGCCGTTGCTCTGCACCGATTCGACGTCGATGTCGCGCAAGGTCTTTGCATGCCACGCCTTGAAGCCGGCGGTCGCATCCTTGACGTGCAGTCGCAGAATGGCGTTGACGTAGAAGTTCGCCCAGGCGGACAAAGCCTTGCGGTGCCACGGCCAGTCGCCGGCGACTGCGCCGCCTTCGACATAGCGGGAGCCGAGAACGACTGCCGCATCGGTAGTGGTGAGGATCTCGATCATGGCGGGGATCGCCTCGGACGGGTGCGAGAGATCTGCGTCCATCTGAATGACGATGTCTGCGTTCTCCGCCAGAGCCCGGCTCATGCCCGCGACGTAAGCACGGCCGAGTCCGTCCTTGACCGTGCGGTGAAGCACTCCGACCGGGATGGGACCGTCGATACCCAACTTGTCCGCAACCTCACCCGTGCCGTCGGGGGAGTTGTCATCCACCACGAGGACGTGCAGGTTCGGGATCTTCAACGCGGCGAGGCGATCGACGAGCTTTGGCAGGTTCTCACGCTCGTTGTATGTAGGTACAACGACGGTTATCTGCGGGGCGACGCTTTCCATAACACCTTCGTATGATCTGTGATCCCGACTTGCCGGATGAAGCGTACGACGAGTGCGGTCGTGAACAAAGTAGGGATTTTACTACCTCGACGGGATCCGTCAGAACCGGCCGCCGCCGCCTCGACTGGTTCGGCCGCCGCCCCCGCCGCCGAAACCACCGCCGCCGCCACCGCGACCGGAGCGTCCGCTGCTGCTCGGTCCGCCGTACGAGCGGGGCCCGCCGCCACCTCGCAGAATGCTGTTGATCAGGATGCCGCCGAGGATCGCTCCCGTCGCATCGCCGCCGCCACCGCGGGGTCGTTGGTTTGCTTCCCAGGTGTTGACGTCGTTCTGCGCGGCGCGAAGTGAGTGCGTCGCCAAGGTGGTCGCGGCCTGGGCGTGTTGCAGTGCCTTCGACGGATCCGAGGTCTGCAATTGCTGGGCCGCCTGCAGGTGCCGCTGAGCCTCGGCGTAGCGAGTGCGCGCCTCCGCCCCGATCGCGCCGCGCCTGGTTCCGAGGAAGTCGCCTGCAGCGGTCACCTGAGCCTGTGCGGCCAGAATGTCCTGGGCGAGGCGCTGCTGTGCACGTTCGAGCTGCTGCTTCTGCTCCTGAGCGTCGGCAAGAAGCGCGTCGAGTTGGGCGTCGGCTGCGACGATCTGGTTGAAGGCTGTCAGCGGATCGCTGTCCTTCGACGTCTGAGCATTCGCCAACGCTGCCTGGGCTGCGGCCTTCGCGTCCGCCAACTTCTGCCCGCCTTGCGCCAGGTAAGCGTCCGCAGCGGTGATGCCCTGCTGGACGTCGTCCATCGCGGACGGAAGTGTCGCGATGGCGTTTCGGATGTCGTCGGCGGCGTGATCGACGCCGTCGAGTAGCTTGCGTGCCTGATCGAGGGCGGCTTCGGCCGTGCGAATCGCAGTGACGGCAGCGCCTTGCTTACCGGCCGGCAGTGCCGTCGCGTCTCGTCCTTCCTCGATCGACTTCTCGGCGAGCGTCAGGCGCTCACTCGCCATCGTGACGTTGTTCACGACCGATGCCAGCGTCGGCGCGGGGAATTGATCCTTCAATTTGGTCAGAATCGCCTCGGATTCGGGCAAGCGCACGCTGAGAGAAACAACACTCTGCGTCAACGCATCGAGGCGGGCGGGGGCGTTGATGAGAAGGTCGCGGAGTCCGTCGAATTCCTCGACGCGAGCTTCGAGTTCTTGGTCGGCTCGACCGCACGAGGAAATGATGTCGATCAGCATCTGTCGGCGTTGATCGGGAGTTTCCGGGATGGCGTCGTCGAGTCGCTGCCTGATCGCGAAGGCTTCGGCGAGGGTGGCCTTGGCCTTGTCGAATGCTGCCGAGAAGGGTGCGACGGCGGAGTCTCCGAACTCGCTGCGGGCCAGATCGAGCTCCTCCTGGCTGCCGGCGATCGCGTTGTCCGTCTCGACGAGGATCTCCTTCGCGCGTTCGTCGAGCGTCGGCAGCGGGAGTGCGTTGAGGCTGGCGATGTCGTCGGGGGAGATGTTCTTCGCGGCTTCGACGCTTGCCTTGTTCTTGTCGTTCTTGCGCTTCCGTGAGTACAGGACCACACCGCCCGTCCCGACCACCACAGCGCCGCCCGCGATGAGGAGTGTTCCGACTCCCATTCCGCCGCTCGTGTTGTTCGCGTCGCCGAGTGCGCCGGCTGCGGCAATTGCCGCGCCGGTCCAATCATCCTCGGCGAGAGCCGGTTCCACCGCGTCGGTATTGATCGATTCGATGTCGGAATCCGTGATGTTGCTCAGCTCAGCGGGCACATCGAGGTAGTAAGCACGCTCCGCCGTGGCAACTGCAAGCAGGACGGACTTCGTGCTCAGCGTCGACTTCGTGGCTGTCTGCTGTGCCCACGCCTGGCCACCCAGGTTGTTGAAATCGGGGACGAACGCGACCCACAGATCGATCTGGTGGTCCTCGCCGAGTTGATCGATCGCGGCTTGTATGTCGCTGCGTTGCCCGGAATCGAGGACCCCGGAGGTGTCGGTGATGTGATTCGGCAACACCATCGGGGCGTCCGCCGAGGCGAGCGCAGGACTGAAGACGAGCGCCAGCAAAGCGAAAATCGCAGCGACGGCGGCGGCGCTTCCCCGACGCCGAACGGGTCGGGTGGTTGTCCGACTCTGCTCTACCGAGGACAACTGCGCGAAGTGTGGTGCGAGGGCCATGACGCAAATCTATCCGTTGTGGCGCGTCGGCATCGGAGGTGATCGCTGCGAACTGGCAGAATTGCGGGAGTGAAACCTGCTTTCGGTAACCGCCCCCACGACCCATCACCCTCGCGGGCGGGCGGCTTCGGGGCAGGATTGGCTCGCTGGACGCGCCGTCTGATCGCCGGTGCGGTGTTGATGGCCGTGGTTCTGGTCGGGGGTACTGCGTTCCGGGTGTGGCAGGTGGCGCGCATCGACGACACGCGGCCGGCCGACGCGATAGTCGTTCTGGGCGCGGCTCAGTATTCCGGCACTCCGTCGTCCGTCTTCGAGGCCCGACTCGAGCAGGCGTACAAGCTGTACAAGCGCGGAGTGGCTCCGCAGATCATCACTGTCGGCGGTAAACAGGAAGGCGACGAGTACACCGAAGCGGCGTCGGGAAAGATGTATCTGACCGATCGCGGAATTCCTTCGAGTGCGATCACCGCGGTGGAGACCGGTTCGGACACACTGCTCAGCATCGACGCAGTCAGTGCCGAGATGTCTTCGCAGGGAATCAATTCCGCCGTCCTGGTCAGTGATCCGTGGCACTCCTTGCGAACGCGGACGATGGCCCGCGACACGGGCCTTCAAGCGTGGACCGCACCTACTCGTCAAGGCCCGGCTGTGTTCACCCGCGAATCCCAGTTACACGGAATCGCTCGCGAAACCGGCGCGCTGCTCTGGTATCAGCTCACGCACTTCTCGGCAGACTTCCCCTACACAGCAGGGCAATAGAGACCATGACAGCTCACACCACCTACGGAGGCGGCACCTACTCCGAACACGACCTCGAACGTCGTGTCGTCGAGGCGCCGAAGCGAGCGGGGTTGCCGGGTTCGCAGATCGCAGCGGCGCAGCATCGTTCGGACTTCTCGCGAGATCGGGCGCGTGTCCAACACTCCGCGGCTTTGCGGCGCTTGGCCGACAAGACCCAGGTTGTCGGCCCGCGCGACGGTGACACACCTCGCACGCGGTTGACGCACTCGATGGAGGTCGCACAGATCGGGCGAGGGATCGCCGACGGACTCGGTTGCGATCCGGACCTGGTGGACCTCGCCGGTCTCGCGCACGACATCGGGCACCCACCGTACGGTCACAACGGCGAGAAGGCCCTCGACGAAGTCGCCAAGGACTGCGGAGGTTTCGAGGGCAATGCGCAGAATCTGCGGATCTTGACCAGCCTCGAACCCAAGATCCTGCGCCCCGACGGTCTGAGCGCAGGCCTCAATCTCACCAGGGCGTCACTCGACGCAGCCATCAAGTATCCCTGGACCCGCCCTGAGCCCGGCGCGAAGTTCGGGGCATACGACGACGACGCAGAGGTGCTCGCCTGGGTTCGCGAGGGAGCACCCGAGCGTCGGCAATGCCTGGAAGCTCAGGTCATGGACTGGGCCGACGACATCGCGTATTCCGTGCACGACGTGGAGGACGGGGTGATCGCAGGCCGTATCGACCTTCGCTCGCTTGCTGATCCGTCCGAGCAGCGCGCACTGGCAGAACTGGGGGCCTCCGAGTTTCGGGGGTTGGTAGTCGACGATCTGATCGAAGCCGCCCAACGGCTGTCCGAACTCCCCGTCGTACGCGGGGTCGGAAGTTTCGACGGAACACTCGGAAGTTCCGTCGCGTTGAAGAATCTCACGAGTGAATTGGTGGGTCGCTTCGCCACCGCGGCGATCGCCAGCACCCGGCTGACACACGGTGACCGACCCCTCTCGCGCTATCAAGCCGACCTCGACGTACCCGAGGCCGTCGCATCCGAGGTGGCGTTGCTCAAGACCGTAGCGCTGTATTATGTGATGTCCGACGCCGGACACAAGGCGCGTCAGGATCGGCAGCGTGATCGTGTTCATCGCGTCGCGGAATGGCTGCTGGCAACTGCGCCGGCCGGGCTCGATCCGATCCTGCTGCCCGCGTGGGAACGCACCGCGGACGACGGTGCTCGGGTCCGGGTAGTGGTGGATCAGATCGCGTCGTACACGGAGAGTCGGCTCGAACGGGTGGACAAAGCGAGCCTGGGCGCGCAGGCCAGCTGGGGCTGAGCCACTTACGCCCTCAGCAAGTCATCCGCGTCGACGGGTCGGTAGTGGTATCGAGCCACTTGCCGTAAGCGTCGCCACCTGCTGCGCGAACGTCCTTGCAGATCTTCGACTCGGTGTTCCCGGATTCGCGATACACCGTGTAGATCGCCGTCCCCGAATCGGAGACTTGACGTAGTGACGGGCAGGACTGGTCTGTGCGTAGGTATTTCGAGCCGGGGAACGCGTCGAGGTAGTTCTGAATCTCGCTGGCGTACGTTGCCGGATCGGTGGCATTGGCCAACACCACGATTCCGGTTCCTTTGCATGAGGGGACGGTGATCGGCTTGCTCACCCCGAGGTCGCCATTTCTCGCGGACGGGTTCGACGCCCGGGTGGTCGTGGTCGCCTGCAGTCCGGCGGTGGGTAGCGGCTCGAGCTTCGGCGTTCTGACTGGATCCTGAATGGGTGCCGGTGCCGACGTGGCGGTGGAAGCTGCTACAGCGGTTGGTGATTCGGGGCCCGAATTCCCCAGCGTCACCCAGGCCGCCGTGCCTCCTGCGGCCAGAACGAGTGCAATTCCAGCCGCACCGATCGCGATCGGTGCTCGGTTTCGCTTGGTCTTTGTCACGATGTGCGTGTAGTTCCCGTGAGCGGGATTCGCCGTGGTGTAGGTGGGCTGCCCGACGATCGTGGGTTGCAATCCGCCGGCGGCACCGGGGGTGTGGGTCGTCGAGAGGGCCTGCCGCGCTTGGAGTGCGAGCGCTCCCGTAGTCGGATAGCGGTGTGCGGGATCCTTTGCCATGCCGCGAGCCACGATGGCGTCAAGGCCTTGCGGGAGCGACGGAACCGCCAGTGTGGGGCGTGGCGGCGGAGCGTTCAGGTGCGAATTGACCAGATGCTCGATGCTTGTGGTGTTGAAAGGTGTTGTTCCGGTGAGTGATTGGTAGAGGACACAAGCCAGGGAATAGACATCCGCTGCGGCCGTCGGCGTTTCGATTCCGAACCGCTCCGGCGCCATGTATGCATACGAACCGACTGCGCTTCCCTCGGTGGTGATCTTCGTGTCCGTCTGTGAGTATGCGATTCCGAAGTCGACGAGGTAGGCGAAGCCGTTGTTCGTGAGAATGATGTTGTCTGGTTTGACGTCACGATGGATGAGCCCGCGGGCATGGGCGGCGTCCAACGCCGACGCGATTTGCGAGACGATGTCGACGGCTCGTACAGGCGTGAGTCGGCCGAATTCGGTCAACTCGGCTCGCAACGTATGACCTTCGACCAATCGCATGTCGATGAAGAGAACTCCGTCGATCTCGCCCCAGTCGTGCACAGGGATCACGTGCGGTTCGTTCAGGGCGGCGGTGGTGCGAGATTCTCGGCGGAAACGAGCTTGGAATGACGGGTCGGCCGCAAGCTCTCGATGGAGCAACTTGAGAGCGACCAGGCGATCCTTCGAGGTGTCGTACGCCTCGTACACTTCACCCATTCCGCCTCGGCCGAGGAGGCTACGCAACTCGTACACGCCGAATCGGGTTCCTGATCGCCCTTCGTGCGAGCTCGAGGCGTTTTCAGTCATCGTCGGTCCCATCGCTGCGGTGCAGAGTCGGCCATCAACATATCGTTGTCAGGAGGTGCCGGGCGACCGCCTAGACTGATGTACGTGGCGGGCCGAATTTCTGACAGAGACATCGCGGCCATTCGCGAACGCACTCGCATCGAGGACATCGTCGGTGAATACGTTTCACTCAAGCGTGCCGGTGGCGATTCGATCAAAGGTCTGTGTCCCTTTCACGACGAGAAGTCGCCGTCGTTCCATGTGCGACCCAACCACGGCCTCTACCACTGCTTCGGCTGCGGTGAGGGTGGTGACGTGTACTCGTTCCTGCAGAAGATGGATCACATCAGCTTCGTAGAGGCCGTCGAGCAGTTGGCGGATCGACTCAGCTACACGATTTCGTACGAGGGCGGCGGACCGTCCGTTCAGCGCGATCGCGGCACCCGTGCACGCTTGATCGCAGCAAACGCGGCGGCTCAGGAGTTCTACGCCGCTCGTCTGCGCGAACCCGATGCTCAGGCGGCTCGCGACTACCTCACCGAGCGAAACTTCGACGGTGCAGCGGCCCTGCAGTTCGGGTGTGGATACGCGCCAGAAGGTTGGGACACTCTCACAAAACACTTGATGTCCAAAGGTTTCGAGTTCAAAGAACTAGAAGCAGCCGGGCTGTCCAAAGAAGGCCGGCGAGGTCCGATCGACCGGTTCCATCGCCGACTTCTGTGGCCGATCCGCAGCGTCGCCGGTGACGTCATCGGCTTCGGTGCCCGCAAGCTCTTCGACGACGACACCATGCCGGGTAAGTACGTCAACACGCCGGAAACGATTCTCTACAAGAAGTCTCAGGTCCTGTTCGGCTTGGACCTCGCCAAGCGCGACATCGCCAAGGGGCACCAGGCGGTAGTCGTCGAGGGTTACACCGACGTCATGGCGATGCACTTGGCCGGCGTCAAGACCGCCGTCGCTTCGTGCGGAACCGCCTTCGGTGAGGAGCACCTTGCGATGCTCCGTCGACTCCTGATGGACGACAGCTACTTTCGCGGTGAAATCATCTACACCTTCGACGGTGATGCCGCGGGGCAGGCCGCTGCGATGAAGGCGTTCGAGGGTGATCAAAAGATGGCCGGGCAGACGTTCGTCGCCGTCGCGCCCGACGGAATGGACCCGTGTGATCTGCGACTGAAGTCTGGTGACGCCGCCGTTCGCGACCTCGTGGCACGGCGCACTCCGATGTTCGAGTTCGTGGTGAAGTCCATCCTCACCGAACACGATCTGGAGACCGCTGAAGGTCGTGTCGAGGCACTGCGTCGTACCGTGCCCGTCGTTGCGCAGATCAAGGAATCAACTCTGCGCGACAGCTACGCGAATCTGTTGTGCGGATGGGTCGGTTGGGACGATCTTCCGTCGGTTCGACGACGCGTGCGTGACGAAGCTCGCAAACGGGCGTCGACGCGTGGATCGTCACCGGCGCCCAAGCGTCGTCAGGTTGTCGACCAACCTGCTGCCGATGCGCTTGCGCTGCCGATCGGAATCTCCAGGCCCCGGCCCAACGATCCCGCGCTCTCGACGCAGCGAGCTGTCCTCAAGGCCGCATTGCAGCACCCTGGCATCGCCGGCAGTGTCTTCGACTCGTTGCCGCCCGAGACGTTCACCCACCCCGCCTACGTTGTCATCAGACAGGCAATGGCTGACGCCGGTGGAACGAGCAAGGGACTCGGCGGCGCCGAGTGGATCGAAGTCGTAACCAAGGGCGTCGAAGACATGACGGTGGCCTCGGTTGTATCTGAGCTGGCCGTCGAACCGATGCCGTGTGACGAAGACACGGTTCCGCGCTACATCAACGGAGTGCTCGCACGACTGCAGGAAGCGTGGGTGGGCGAGCAGGTTGCCGACCTCAAATCCAAGCTTCAGCGCGTTTCACCTGCTGCAGCCCCCGAGGAGTACAACTCACTGTTCGGCGACCTCGTGGCGCTGGAGCAGTATCGCCGACAGCTGCGTGAGCAGGCTGTCGGCGACCAAAGCGTCTGACCTAGCGGTTTTTCTTCAACTGGTCGTGGGGGACCAGAATCGTAGTCTCCTCGTTGATCGGCTTCATCGGCTCGAGCTTGGGCTGAGTACTCAGTGAGTCGGCCAGCTTCTGCCGTGACGCGTCCAACACCTTCTTGGTGGCCGGACTGGTGGCCACCGCCTTCGCGGCCCGGCTGATCTGCTCGTATCGTGCGCGGCCCGCTTTGGTTCCCAGGACGTACCCAGCTGCAACACCGATCAACAAACGCATCATTCCTGCTTCCCTCCAGCACCGATCGTCCTGACTCCATCCTGCCTGATGACTCGCTGGGCAGGCGATTTGGTACTTCGGTGAAGGATTCGCTACAGTTTCTCAGGCAACGCCGGAACGGGCGAAGCGAGCAAGACAATCCCCTGTAGCTCAATTGGCAGAGCTTCCGACTGTTAATCGGACGGTTGCTGGTTCGAGTCCAGCCGGGGGAGCAGCGAAGCCCCTCACCTGAGAAATCGGGTGGGGGGCTTTCTTGTTTCGGTCTGACCGCGTTTTGGTCTGACCTTGTTTTTGTCTGACCTAGTGCGCTCGCAGCAGACCCACCGATCGAAGTGCCGATTCGACGTCTGCCGCCTTGTTTGCTTGTTCGCCGCGAATTCCCAGCCGTCGAGCGCTGAGGACGTTCACCGGGTTGTCGTCGACGAAGAAGGTCTGCTGTGGACGCGCATCGAGCAACTCCAGCGCAGCCAGGAAGGCCGCAGGTTCGGGTTTGGTAGCTCCGAGCATGCAGGAGAAAACATGCTCGTCGATTGCCGATGGAGTTACGACACTCTCGATGGCGGCCAAGAGAACAAGTCCGTTGTCGGAGAGTGTGGCGACCACGACCCCCTCGCTTCGAAGCGCGATTGCGAGATCGATGACCGCGCGGTCCGGGATGAAGGCCTTGGCCCAGGCTCGGCGTAGCTCGTCGCGGTCACCAGGAAACCCGAGTCGTCGAAAGCGTTCCAGGATCGCGGTTTCGGAGTGAATGCCGAGATCGCATTCCTGGTCGAACCCGGACGCGAACACGAGGGCATGAATCTCGTCTTCCGTGACGCCGATGGCCGCAGCCAGTTCTGCGGCGCGACGGTCAGGCTCGAATCGACACAGCACACCGCCCAGGTCGAACAACACGAGTTCAGGTGGTCCGCTGTCGTTCGCCATGTCGGAGAGGATAGGCGGCATCAGCACCCGTGAACGCGACGCGAAGATATTGGCGACAGATACACCAAAGCCCGACGCAAGTGTCTGCGTCGGGCTTTCGGTGGAACCGTCGAACTGTTTGACCGGTGCGCCTACTTCGCTGCGCGATCCGAAGGCTCGAACAGCCGGATGATGTGGCTGGGGTTGATGTAGTAGACACCATTCGGAGAATTGAGAACGAGAGTGTCTTCGGTGAAATCGGTGACGGTGCCGTTCAGTTTCGCGCCGTCGGACATGATGATCCGGATCGTGGCCTTCGAGTTCTTGAATTCGGTCAGTGCAAGCTTCATGTGGTGATCCTGTTCCGTGGGGTGTGCACTCCCACGGTATCGGCTCATCGCGCCTGTGCCGACCAACCTTGGAAGACTCGACTCGAAAGAGTGCAACGCGTCACCGCCTGCCCGATTGTGATCCGCGTCGGATGTGCCGGTAACATTCGGATTCGCCGCGATGCATCGCATCCGGATGGGGCGGTAGCTCAGTCGGTTAGAGCCGTGGACTCATAATCCATTGGTCGCGGGTTCGAGCCCCGCCCGCCCCACGTCAGAGGCCCTTTTTCGAAAATCGAGAGAGGGCATCCATCGTTTATTCATCTTTTATGGCAACAGCTTTGTCCAGCAGTTTCGCAACTTCCGAGTGCTGGCGTCCGCGTGTCATGTACTTGTCCTGAGTCATCGAGATGTTTCGATGCCCGAGATGGTCGGCGCCAACGCGTGCAGACAGGCCCTCGTCGTCGATGAGCGTGGCCACCGACTTACGGAACGTGTGGGAGGTACTGTCAGCGACCCCGAGGTCATCGCGGACCTTGCGCCACTGCTTGCCGAAGTTGTTCGGGTCTCGCAACGTGCCGACAGCTGAAGGAAAGATGACATCGAGGGTGCCGGAACGCGGTTGCTTCGCTCGCTTCTTCAGCATCTCGATTGCGAACTGGGGGAGCGGGATGGTGCGTAGTCCGGCGGCGGTCTTCGTCTCATCGACACGTTTCAGCCCCACTCCCTTTTCCCTGACGACCTTGCCGGTGATGGCTACGGTGCCGGAGTCCAGGTCGATGTCCTGACGACGGATCGCAAGCAGCTCGGAACGCCGTACCCCCGTGGCAATCAAGAGGGTGATCGGGTCTACGAGGTCGTTCGCTTGGCAGTAGTCCGACTCTCCGAGTGCGACCAGGAGAGTTCCCAGCTGGTCGCCTGTGAGTGCTTTCGCGCCCGCCGGCGGATTCTTGGCCCGGATCCTCGACACGTCATTCACAGGATTCGAACTCAGTGCCCCGACAAGGACCGCCATTGCCAACGCGCCGCGGAGGATGGTCTTCGCTTGGCGCGCCATAGTTGGTCCGTGCTGCTTCGACATCGCCCGCAGCGCCGTGTCGATCCGGCCGGCGGATGCCTCACTCAGGCGGAGGCCACCGATTTTCAGGTTGAGCTTGCCGAGCGCGAACTCGTAAGTGGACATCGTGTTGGCGGCGCGACCCTCTTCCTGGAGTCTTGCAAGATAAGTTGTACAGAGCGCGGAAACCAATGTGTCGGAGTCGATTTCATCCTCGGAAGGCGCTCGGCGTGCCGCTAGTGCGTCCAATAATTCTTCTTCGGCGATTTTGCCGTGCTGGTCCCTAATATCGACCGGTGTGCGCCGCTCGACAATGCGCACAATGCCGTCATCGTCGCGGTAGCGGCATCGGGCTAGGTACGCGTCACCGCCGAGAGGGATGCGCGCGATCTTGCCGTGTTGGCCGATTCGCAGGGGCGGTCTACCTGCCATTGAAGTCGTCTATCCAGCTTCGGGGTGGCGTATCAAGGTATGCGGCAAGCCCAGGAACGGCGTTTTGCGGCTCCTCAACGAACTCAGTCAGTCCGATCACCCGAAATTTCTCGCTGTACTCGCTGAACTCTAGGCGTGGATATTTCGCGCGGACTAGGCGTGCAACCTCAAGGCTTCGCGCCTCTTCGATCTCTCGAAATGCATCCTCTTCGGATTCGACATCCGGCGTTGGGTCTCCGCCATACTCGATCCCGATGAGCTCCAAGCCGCGGAGAAAGTTCGAGGATATGGAAGTGCCGCTACCTCCGGGGATCCACGAGGAGAGGAGCTCTGCGAATTGCAGCGGTGAGCCTTGGACGGAGTATCGAGTTCTGCCTTCGGCCAGTTCTTGGGCCAGAGTGAGGGCTGCTATGCCGTCGTTCACTTCTCGTAGCATTGCGCGAGATGCGCCGATCGTCGAGATGTGGCGTTTCTGCTCGTCACGCAGCTTCTGGATCTGGTAATCCAGATTCGTATTCACCGGACTGAGTTCTTCGGCGCTGACGCCGAGGACTGTGGAAACCACAAGTGCCTCGGTGAAACGCATTGGGCGGGAGCCGGTTTCGACTCTCGATAGAGTGCCCTGCGACCAATTCAAGTCTGCGTCGCGAAGTCTCTCGGCCAGCTCTCCCTGGCTCAAGCCTGCGTCTCTCCGCAGTTTCTCCAGTCGCTTGCCAATTGCTTCGTCGGTGTCCACACCCGACATGTTAATTGCGTTTCTCGGTAGCGCCTAACGCATCTCGTCGTGTACCGTGAAACTAGTTCGACGCTAATCCGAAATGCGATAGGAGTGACGTGAACAGTTCAGATGATTACTGGCTCACTCGGCCAGACGTCGCCACCCGACTGAAGATTCCGATCAAGACCTTGGCCAAGTGGGGAAGCGAGGGGGTTGGTCCCCCCTACGCGAAAATGGGCCGATTCTGCCGCTACAAACTGAGCGATGTCATCGCCTGGGAAGAAGCGCAGTACGCAACTGTGGCGAGTAACGACTGATGCGCGAGTGCAAAACGGCGCCGATCACTGCGGCTGCAACCGCAAGTGTGACCAGCGCCGTCCAGAACCCCAACAACCCTTACGAAAGCAGGAGATCTGTCATGAGTTTACCAATTATCCCTACCGTTGCCGAGGTTCT
>NZ_JAZHFF010000007.1:0-405535 GCF_036541985.1 Rhodococcus sp. IEGM 1306 | reverse complement strand
CCAACCGTCATGGACAACCTGGTCCTGCTCTGCCGAACCCACCACACCCTGATGCACCGAAAACCCGGATTCACCGGCAAATGGGAAATCCGAATGGGCACCGATCACCTGCCCTGGTTCATCCCACCACCGGGCATCGACCCCGACCGGAAACCCCGCCGCTCCACCACACGACTCTGAACCCGGAGGTCACCGAGCAAACGCCTCGGTGACCCATTCCGGCGTGCTTCGATAACCGGAAAGGGCGGCACGGTATCCCCTATTGCTAGCGTTGAGGGTGTGTTTGCACAGGGAACCAACGCGCTGACGGTAGACGGCCGACCGACGCTCGCGCATATCGATTTTGCCCTTATGGATTCCTATCGATTTCCCGACCGGCAGGGCTTCCCCGATTCATATCGCGCATTCATCAGGCACGCAGGTTGGGCGCGGACCTTCGGACTCTGGCTCATCTATCCGCCCGTCCTTCCCGGATTTGCCGACGGCTGGCAAGGGCGCGCCCGCAACCTCACCGCCCATCTTCATTCGGTCTACAGAGAAGGACAGGATGACGAGTTCGATTGGATGATCGAACCCGACGGCGATTGGTCACTCCCCGACTCGCTGCAGGTTTTCGGATGGAGCGAAAACGGTGACGCCCTCCTGTGGGACACAGCATCACGCGACACCGACGGAGAGTTTCCGGTTTGGGAATCACGCTGGTTCAACTCTCTCCACCGCCTCGGCGGGAGCATCCACGAAGCAGTACCGTCCATTCGCACCCGGGCTATGGGCCTGTTCGGACCTCGCACCTTCGACATCGAGCCACTCCAGCCCACCCAACTCTGACGCGCGACCCAAATTATCGATAGGCCGCGGACACAGCCACGAATACGACACCTACGACGACGACCAGCGACAGATAACCGAGAACGAGTCCGGCCACTGCCAATCCTCGCCCACTTTCGCCGGAACGGCGAATCTGGTTCAACGACACATGGCCCACTGGAATAGCAAGAACTCCACCGAAGATTCCAAGTACAAGTGCGACGATGGCCAAGGCATTCGTGCCGACCGCTGGTCGCGCTGGATAACGCGCTTCAAGTTGATCTGCGAGTACCGGAATCCCGTCCGATGTGAAGCCCACTTGTGCAAAAACGGGTCGGCCATCGGCGGTGTAGCCGACCACCCCAGGGAGCGGTGCCGCCACCTGCCTGACAGGCCCGAACGTCGAACGAAGGCTCCTCCCTAACAGCAGCGCCGCGGCCATATACAGCAACAGCCCCGCCACAGATCCGGCTATCCAGGCTCCACGAAACGCCGGCCCGTCGACGTCGAGGATCCTCCCCGCCGCCCTCACACCGGATCCTGCTGCACCGACCGCGATACTCAAATTCACTGCGCCAGGAATAACGGCAAGCATGGCAATGGCACCGACACCAAGCGACAATGCCGGGCCACCGCGACGCCGCCACGCCAACGAACTCATCAGCGCTGCAAACAAAGTCACAGCGGCGCCTAGAAGCCCAGTCACAAATCCGACAACGACTCCCGTCTCGAAGTCCCCACCTAGATGACGAGCAACCCACTGTGCCCAGGCCCGCGCGAATGGCGGCCCGAGCGTCAGCGAGACAACGACCGTTGCAACCGCAACGCACGCCACGACACTGATGACCCGCAGAATCCACCCCAGATAACCGAAATGCGAATTATTCTGCGCAACAGTAGTTTCCGAGTCGATCACCAGGATTCCTTCGTTCAGAGTGTGAGAACAGAACGGCTCTAGCCGTCACTCCACACAGAACCGTGGCCGGACCGGCTCACTCATCTGATCAAGTTCTGGCGCCTGTGTCTGTAGTTCGTTCGCACGACCAAACCGGCGATAGCAACGATTACATAGTTGTGTTAGCGTTGTTTTTATGAGCTCGAGAGCAAAGATTCTGGCCGCGGCAACCGAGCTGCTGAACACCTCCCCCAACGGCGACATATCCACCCGCGCCGTGTGCGAGATGGCCGGCGTCGGCGCCCCCGCGCTCTACCGTCAGTTCGGCGACAAGGACGGACTGCTCGCAGCCGTCGTCGAGGCGGGCTTCTTCGAATACCTCGAAGGCAAACGGGCTGCGACACCTTCCGATGACCCCGTTGCCGATCTGCGGGCCGGCTGGGATGCGCACACCGCCTTCGCGCTCGCGCATCCCGCTCACTACCGCTTGATGCACTCACCTTCCGCCCAGAGCGCCGACACCGCTCTGCAGGCCCAGGCGCTACTTCGATCCGTTCTCGAACGATGCGCTGCGGCAGGTGTTCTGACCGTATCGGTCGACGTGGCTACGCAGATGGTGATGTCCGCCAATGCGGGCGTCGCTCTGATGCTCGTCGTCAGGCCGGAACAGTACCCCGATCCGACGCTGTCACAGCGAGTTCGCGACGGAATCTTCGCGTCCATCATCGACGAATCCGACGCCCACCCGGAAACCTCACTCAACAGGGTTGCATCTACTCTCGACGCCCAACTGGCCGCCGCAGATTCAACTTCTCTCTCCGCCAACGAAGTCGGCCTACTACGAGAGTGGCTTCGCAAGCTGTCCGATGCAACTGAAACCAGTTCAGGAGTTACATCATGACTGACACCACCACCCGCGTCGCCATCGTCACCGGAGCTTCCGGCGGCATCGGGCGAGCGACTGCCGAGAAGCTCGCCGCCGACGGAATGGCTGTCGCCGTGCACTATTCAGGAAACATTCAACGCGCCCAGGAAACAGCTGACGCCATCGTCGCTGCGGGCGGTCGCGCCATAGCGGTGCATGCGGACGTCGCCGACGAAGGTGAAGTCGCCACACTGTTCGATACGGTCGAGGAGGAGTTCGGGGGCATCGACGTCGTCGTCCATGCAGCCGGAATCATGATTCTCTCCACCGTCGCAGAACTGAACTTCGACGATTTCGATCGGATGCATCGGACCAACGTCCGAGGGACCTTCGTGGTCGACCAGCAGGCAGCCAGACGTGTCCGGCGCGGTGGTGCGATCATCAATTTCTCCACCTCCGTGAAGAAGCTGGCTTTTCCGACTTATGCCGCGTACGCCGCCACCAAAGGTGCTGTCGACGCGATCACTCTGGTTCTCGCGAAAGAGCTACGGGGACGCGATATCACGGTCAACGCCGTAGCCCCAGGCCCCACGGCCACCGATCTGTTCCTTGACGGGAAAGACGAAGCTACAGTGGAGAACCTGTCCAAGCTGGCTCCCCTGGAACGCCTCGGCACACCGATGGACATCGCGGAGGCTGTCGCATTTCTCGCCGGCCCAGCTCGTTGGGTCAATGGCCAGGTCATCTACGTCAACGGCGGCGTGATCTAGCGAAACCATCGCCTAAGGACCACACCTTGGCAATTCCGACAAAACAGTCAAACCAGTCGACTTTGGTTGTAATGTGCAAACAATGGATAACCAGGATCGAGGGTCCGCCCGGACGTCACGACGACAGTTCATCAGCGTTGCAGGGCTGGCGGCAACCGCGGTCATAACCCTCGCGACCTCCTCGACCGCCGGCGCCGCCGGCCCCACGGCACCCAATCCAGGTTCGCGGGTCGGCGATCCTGCTGAAGCCCAAGCGGTGCAACGCGTCGCAGAGACACTGCTGAACAGCGGCGTTCCCGGCCTTGCCTTCGCTATCGTCAAACCGGATGAGAAGAACCGCAAGGCGAGTGTCACCACTACGTACCACTACGGCCAGGCCGACGTCGAAAACGGCGTGAGAGTCACTCCACGAACGCAATTCGAGATCGCCTCGGAGACCAAGACCTTCACCGCTGCACTACTGGCGAAACTGATCTCTCGGGGAGAAGTCGGATTGGACGACCTGGCGAGCAAGTATTCGGATGGCAACCCGCTGCCGAAAGGCATCGGCGGCGAGGAGATCACGCTTCGCCAACTGGTCACCCACCGTTCCGGCCTGAGCGACGACCCGCCCAATCTTTCGGCGGGGTGTGCCGATCCCACACGATCGTGCACGGACGAGAAGGCGAAGTACACCAGAAATATGCTCTGGAAAGGACTCCAAGACGCCGGCGCCTTGGAGTTCGCCCCCGGTAGCCACTGGCTGTACTCGGACTTCGGGTTCGGACTGCTCGGCACATTCATGGCCGACAAAATCATTCCGGGACAAGAGAAGCCACCATTCGCGGCGGCAGTCGCCCGCGAAATCACCGACCCGCTCGGGATGATGGGTACCGTGATCGAGACCAAAGCAACCGACCTTGCCGTTCCGTACCACCTCGACGGCACACGAGCGCCTCTGTGGAACAACACGGGTGCGATCGCAGGAGGGGGTGGGCTGGTCAGCACCGCCGAGGACATGTCGATTTGGGCTGCAACAACTCTCGGCTACGGAAACAACCCGCTCAAACCAGTCCTGACCTCGATGCTCGAGCAGATCGACACGCAAGCTCCGGAGAATCCTGCATTCGGAATGGGAATGGCGTGGCAGCTCCAACCCCCGACGCCGAACTTCCCACAACGGTTCGCCAAGAAAAACGGAGACAGCTCGGGATCCAACTGCATCACCCTGCTGGTTCCCGACAGCGGCTGGTCGATCACGATTCTGGCGAACGGTGGAAATGCGGCGATGATCGACCCTGCAGCCGTGAACCTGATGCATGATCTGGTTCCGAGACGACCCATATTCGGTAGCTCGACGGGAAGTTCGTCGGGCAGCGACGTCGGCTTCCAGACCGGGTCATTCGGATAGGCCCACTTGCCTACAGGCGCTACATCTTCGTCGAGCGCGCCATCACGAAGCAGTAGAGCCCGTAGGTGATGATGCCCAATCCGGCAAGGATCAGCAGCGCCACTCCGTACGGCTGCGCGCCCAGCGTCTTGAACGCTCCGTCGAGTCCGGAGGACTTGCCGGGTTCGGAACTGTTGACCGCAAGAAGAACCAGAATGCCGACTGCAGCGATGGCCAAGCCCTTGGCGACGTACCCGACGGTTCCGAGTCGGCGCACGAAGTTGCTGGGTGTGCCTTTCAGATCATCGAGGAAGTTCTGGCTCGCGCCCTTGTACACGTGGTACACACCAACGGCGATGATCGCGATCCCGCCGATCACCAATGCGATAGTTCCAAGCGTGTTCTCCATCAAACGCGCCGTGATCCCCGCACTCTGACCGCTGCTGGACTTCCCGCTACCGCGGGCGAATCCGAATGCAGTGAAAGCAAAACCGAAATAGACGAGCGAAATGCCCAGAGCCTTTGCGCGGTTGAAGAACTCTTTCTTCTTGTCGTCAGAGGACGGCGACGACGAGCTTCCCAACGCAGCTTCGGCCAATCTCCACAACGCCATGGCAAGGAAGGCCACGACGCCGACCCACAGAGCGAAGACACCCCCTGGCTTTCCTGCCAACTCGGCCATCGCACCCGATTGGTCCGCAGACCCGGATCCACCGAGAGCAAGGCGGATCGCGATATATCCGATCAGCAGATGAACCACACCGCTGACGACGAATCCGGCACGGGCAAAGCGCTCGAAGACATTGTTCTGTGCGACGTCAGCCGCCGTGGACGCGACGCTCTTCTGGTCGTGCGGTGACGATTCTTTATTCATCATGATCGTCGAACCATATACGGGCAGACGCTTCCCTCGAACGCCTGCATCAAGTGTTTCGAGATCAAGGGTTTCGAGGGTTCTGATCCGGCGTCGACCGCGGTTCTTCGGGGTTGGGAACCTTGGGGTCGATCGTGTCTGCATGATCTCGTTGCTGGTTCAGTTCCTCGCGAGAACTCGTCGCCTCTTTCCGATGCTGCGCTGCATGATGTTGCAGCGCAGACGCTTCCGCCGCTTTGGCGTCGGCCTCTGCCTGCACCATGCGCGCTTTGGCTGCTGTCTCTTCTGCCCGCGCCTCGCGCTCGCCTACTTGCAGTGACTTGTCTGCGACGTCTTCGCGGATCTGTTCTGCCTCGATGTGACGACGCTCGTCACGCCTGTTTCGCGCCACCCACAGGAGTGCGGCCACGATCGCTATCACCACGACCACGGCAACAATTATCCAGATAATGCTGCTGGTACTCATACTGCGAGAGGTACCCACCTGCGACTTTCTCACACGCAGGCAAACAAATACGCTGAAATTACAGGTCGGTCGGATGTGTGTTGGCTCCGCATAAAACCACGCACAGTTCACCGTCGGACGGCGGCGACACCGTTCCGTTCAGAACCGGAGCCAATGCTGCTGCGGTTCCCAACTCCACCAGAATCCGGAACTCCCGCCACAGGAATGCCCGCGCCTGTCGGATCGAATCATCTTCGACCACAACACTGTCTACCGAACTCTCATGCAGTGTCTCCCAGGCGATGGCACCAATTCGTGTAGCCCCCAACGAGTCTCCGGCGATACTGTTTACTTCGATATCCACCGGACGCCCCGCATCGAGCGAGGTGTGCAAGGTGGCAGCTCCGGTCGGCTCGACGGCTACCACGTGATCTTCGGGACGAGCCGCCGCGACGATTCCAGAGACCAATCCGCCGCCGCCGACTGCAACGCAATACGTGATCGGTCCGGATGCGTCGTCTTCGAGCTCGAGAGCGATGGTGCCGGCCCCACTGACGATGTCGGGCAGGTCGTAGGCATGCAGTTCGAGCGCACCGCTGGTGCGTGCGATGTCCGCCGCAGCGGCAGCAGCGAGTGCATACCGGTCGCCTACCTTGTGAACGGTTGCACCCAACTCTCCGAGAGCCTTCACCTTGGCATCAGGCGCTGTCTCCGGCACCACCACTGTGCAGGTGAGTCCTCGTCGCCGCGCTGCCCACGCGGCCCCGATTGCAGCGTTGCCGCCAGACGCGATCACCACGCCGGCATCGGGCATGGTGCCGTCGGCGACCGCTCGTTCCACTGCATTGAGACTGCCGCGCACTTTGAAGGAACCGCCGTGCTGGAGGTACTCGAGCTTGAACAGAACCGGTACCTCACCCTGTGGCGTCGGTAGCGCAGTGCGAAAGATCGGAGTACGCCGCGCCAGTCCCGCGATACGAGTCCGCGCAGCTTCGACGTCCGAGCGCTCGATTGCCACTGGACCTGCATTGTTGTCGGCGGTGAGAGTCATGTACCAACCCTACGGTTCGCAACGTCGACCCGAAGCAGTCGGCCCATCGTCATCATGATGTCTGTTTTTCACCAAGGAATGCCCGCATCTGACCGAGACAATGCACCTCGGGGTGAATAAATTTACTACTACAAGCACAACGACGACATCAAGGAAAGGCACACCCCATGTCGAAGATCGCAGTATTCGGTGGAAACGGTTTTGCAGGAAGCGCAATCGCGAAAGAAGCCGCTTCACGCGGCCACGAGGTAACCGTCGTCGCTCGCAGCGCGCAGTCCGGAACCGACACGAATGTCGTGCAGGGTTCTGTTCACGACAACACGATCGTGGAGCAGATCACGGCAGACAACGACGTCGTTGTCGTTGCCATCCCCGCTCGCGAGATCGACGGCAAGCGCCTGCTCGACGCCGTCACTCCCCTCGCAGATGCCGCCGCACGCAACGGTGCTCGCATTGCCGTAGTCGGTGGCGCCGGCAGCCTGTTGGTCTCCGAGGGTGGGCCACGCGTCGTCGACACCCCCGACTTCCCGGACGCATACAAGGGTGAGGCACTCGCTCACGCCGACGTCCTCGATGCGCTCCGCGCGACCGACAGCAATGTCGACTGGTTCTACGTGAGCCCGGCCGCTGCGTTCGGTGCCCATGCCGGCGTCGCCCCGAAGGGATCGTTCCAGTTGGGTGGCGACATTCTCCTGACGGACGCCGAGGGCAACTCCGCCATCGCGGGCGAAGACTACGCACACGCTTTTGTCGACGAGATCGAGAC
The DNA here is from genome assembly GCF_036541985.1 of Rhodococcus sp. IEGM 1306. Classification (NCBI taxonomy): domain Bacteria; kingdom Bacillati; phylum Actinomycetota; class Actinomycetes; order Mycobacteriales; family Nocardiaceae; genus Rhodococcus; species Rhodococcus sp. IEGM 1306. Next base: position 397,693 of record NZ_JAZHFF010000007.1, on the reverse strand, counting down.
TCCGGCCCACCGTCGCCAGCGTTTCACCGTCGCACACTGAATATGAGCAACCTTCGTAGGCGCGCAGCCTGGATGACTGTTCCCGCTGCCGCCGCACTCCTGCTCACCGCGTGCTCCAACGACGCGGAATCCGCAACGCCCAGCAGTTCTACGACGTCCACGAGCGTTGTTGCCGAACAGGGCGATCAACTCGAATCCAACAAGACCGTCGTCACGGACTTCTACGAACTGGCGTTCAACGGCCGTCAGGTTCAGCAAGCCGCCGACCGGTACCTTGGCGACGTCTACATCCAGCACAACCCCACCGCCGCCGATGGGGCAGCCGGATTTGTCAGCGGCATAGGCGGTTACGTCGAGGCCACACCCGGATTGCATGCCGAGATCACTCGCGTTTTCGCCGAGGGCGATCTGGTTGCCCTCCAGTCCCACACCACGTCTGCACCCGGCGACCGCGGCCAGGCGGTATTCGACATCTTCCGCGTCGACAACGGCAAGATCGTCGAACACTGGGATGCCATTCAAGACGTGCCGGAAACGTCCGCGAATCCGAACACAATGTTCGACGGACCCACCTCGTCGCCGTCCAAGTCGTCAGAAGTCTTGGAGCGCAACACGGCCAACGCGTTGACGTTCCTGCAGCTCGCCTTCAACGAAGGCAAAGCCGCCGAGGCTGCCGACCAGCTGGTCGGTCCGACCTACACGCAGCACAACCCCTCGTTCGCTGACGGCAAGGACGCATTTGTCACCGCACTGGCCGGGATCGAACCCGTTACCGAAGACAAGGCCACCAAGTTTCCACGGACGGTAGCCGAGGGCGACTTCGTCTTTGTTCAGACCTTCGCTTCGTCCGGTGAGGGAACGGCCGGCAGCGGCTCGATGGACATCTTCCGATTCGACGAGAACGGCAAAATCGTCGAGCATTGGGACGCCGTCCAGGACTACCCGTCGACGACTGCAAGCGGCAACACCGTGTGGGACGACGGTCGCTGAGACGGCAACTCCGAACAGTTCAGAGAGGGATGCGGATCAGCCGACGTTGATTCGTTCTGTGTCGCCGTCGTAGTAGTCCAACAATCTCTGATCCATCACCCGGCGCCACAGCGGTGGAATCCACGCGATCACGATCATCACTGCGTAGCCGGCCGGAAGTTGCGGCGCTTCGGCCGCGCTACGCAGACTTTGGTACCGCAGCTTCGGGTTGGCGTGGTGATCGCTGTGCCGCTGCAGTTGGTAGAGAAACAGATTGCTCACGACGTGATCGCTGTTCCAACTGTCAGCGGGGCTGCAGCGAACGTACGAGCCGTCGGCACGCTTGCCACGCAGCAGGCCGTAATGCTCGAGGTAGTTCGCGGCTTCGAGGAAGGTGAATCCGGCAACTGCCTGCAGCAGGAGCCAGGGCGCGACCTCCCAACCGAAGATACCGATCAGCGTCGCGAAGAGGACAACACTCATCGCCCAAGCGTTGAGAATATTGTTCTCGAAGCTCCAGGTTCGTTTGCCTTTCCTCTGGAGTCGAGCGCTCTCGATGCGCCATGCCGAACGCAGCCCGCCGAACACACTTCGTGGCAAGAACCTCCAGAAGCTCTCACCGAACCGTGAGCTGGCCGGGTCCTGCGGAGTAGCTACACGCACATGGTGGCCGAAATTGTGTTCCACGTAGAAGTGCCCGTAGAGAGATTGCGCAAGCGCCACTTTCGCGAGCCACTGTTCGATCTTCTCGCTCTTGTGGCCGAGCTCGTGGGCCGCGTTGATACCGACGCCGGCGACGACGCCCACCGTGAACGACATCGCGATCTTCTCCGCGATTCCCATCGGAGCGTTGATCCAGCACCAGCAGGCGAAGACCAGACCGGCGTATTGCAAGGGGAGGAACGCGTAAGTGCACCAGCGGTAGTAGCGGTCCTTCTGCAGTCGTGGGATCGCATCGTCCGGCGGACTTTCGCCGTCTTCACCGGCCAGCATGTCGATGATCGGGATGACGATGACCAGTAGCCACGCGCCGGTCGCCCAGAACAATCCGAGACGAAGGTTGTCGACGAGAAACCAGGAGATGAACGGGCTGAGTGGAATCAGCAATCCGAGCGGCCACAGGTACCTCTTGCGGTCGCGCCAGCGCGGATTTTCGCCGGACGGCGAGTCGGTGTTCTGGACAGCGTTCGATTCGGTACGCCGTGCGTCGGAAGTCGCTGTCATTCGCCGATCTCGCCTTTCGTCCCCTCGAACGATTCGCCCCACGCACCGTTCACGCTCAGCAAACCAGAACTAATGTCCGGACGGGTATGGTCCCGAAATCCAGAGCGCCCTGCTCGAAAGACGGCACGAGCGCTTGTACTCACCAAAAACTCCCCCGCACATCACTGCTCACCCCGACAGTAGATACGGACAAAATACCCCACGGATCTGCGGGGATGGCGACCACCTCCGCACGTCGCCGAGGATCGATGATCCCTGCCAAGGCAAGGTCGAACCGCGTCGCCCTCGTCGAAGTAACGGTAACCGGCAGTGACAGAAATCATAAGCAGAGGACAGGATTTCCGCTCGTAGTGGCGACCAAAAAGACTGCGCGCCCTCAACTGGTCAGTTGCGGGCACGCAGTGAAAAGGTGAGCAAGCGTCAGAGCGTTGCAAACACCTTCGTTTTCACTTCGTTCAGCCAACCGTTCGCGGTCACGAAGTCTGTGACGCTCGACTGCAATCCGAAGACGTGCCCGGCCTGCGCCGCCGGCAGCCTCGTGAAGAGGTTGTCGTCGAGGACCGCCTGAACCGCCGCACTGGTCGACCCGTCCGCGTTCAGCGGATACAGCACGACCGTCACGCCGTTCAGGATGTCGGCCAACTGCTCCATCGGATAGGACGCGTATCCGGCATCGGTGTAATTGGTCGGAACACCGGGCCCGTACGCCAATCCGAGTTCGTTGACCACCAAATTGCCGATCGCACCGGTGGGCTGCTGAACCGAGAAAGCGCCGGGCGCGTCTCCGAGTGAAATGTGAATCCACTTGTTGGTCGCGATCACGTCGGCGTACTCGCCACGGACACGTTCGAGATTCTCTTCGTAAGCAGTCCGCGTCGACTCGAGCACGTCGGTCTTGCCAATTGCCTCAGCAAGCTCGGTGGTGATCTTCTTCCAGTCGCCTCGGCTCTCTCCCTTGACGATGACGGTGGGTGCAATGCCGGACAGACGGTCGAACGCCGCTTGGTCCACCTCGTCGGCGTCGCCGACAATGATGTCGGGATCCGCCGCAGCGATCGCTTCGAAGTTCATTTCCCCGAAAGGCCCGATGGTCGGGAGCCCGTCGACGAAGGCCTGCTGCTCCGGCGTGAATTCACTGATCCACTTGCCGTAGTCCTGCACAGCAGCCGGTTTCACTCCGAGAGACATGAGCTGCCAAGGAGTGTCGTACGACGCGGCGACGACGCGCTCAGGTGAAACCGGCACCTCGATGTCCCCGTACGCCGACGCGACGGTCCGGACGTCCGTCTGCTCGGAGTCGGCCGACGACGAGGAACAGCCGGTCACCACCATCGCACCTACGACGGCAACCGCCGCCGCTGCGATGACTCTGGAACCGAAAGAAAATGATCGAATTGCGCGCACGCAGAACTCCTACAGGGTGATTGTTTAGCCAACCCTAAGTTCATTCTGCGGCACGGCACAAGTCCGATCGAGGCGCTTAGAGTCGCTGTTCGGACTAGTCCTGTAGCCAATCGGTCATTGGCGCGCGCGGATGATCGATCAGGCTTGCAAACTCCCCCGGTGTCACGCCCATCGTTCGACGAAAAGCCGCACCGAACGCGCTTTCGGAACGAAAACCCGTCTTCCGCGCCACAAACGAGATGCTTCGACCGAGTGCCAGAAGTTGCATCGCGTGATGAGCCCGCAATCGCATACGCCATTCCGAGAAGGTCAATCCGGTCTCGGCCGGAAACCTTCGTGTGAGTGTCCTCGTACTGACCTTCGCGTCGGTGGCCCACTCCTCGACCGATCGGGTGTCGGCCGGGCTGGCGACCAACTGATCTGCGATCTGCCGAAGCCACGGCGTCGTCGGCAGCGGTACATCGAAAATCAGTCGTGGAACGGGTTCGACGAGATCGATGGCAAACGCCTCGGCTCGCCGACGCGCCGCGTCGGTCAGGTCGTCTCGGGTGAGGTGATCGAGTACTTGTTCGAGCAGTGGAGGGGTGGACAAGGCCACCACACGATCCAACCCGGTCACATCGGATGCCACCAACCACGTGCACGACAATTCTGTGCCGCTGCGCGCTGTCACCTCGTGGGGAACAAAGGACGGGATCCACAGACTGACTCCGCTCGGCACCGTGTACACAGTCTCCGGAGTACGGACCTCGAGAACACCGTCGATCGCCCACAGCAATTCGTGATCGCTGTGGCGGTGCATCTCCCACGTGTAGTCGGAATCGACGGCCAGCCGATTGGTCGCCAACCGCAAGTACCCGTCGGCACTGACGCGCAGCGGTCGAACGACGCGTTGCCACTCGGACAGTTCGTCGAGCGGACTGCTGAGCGGGTAGTCGATCTGCTCGCTCACCGCAGCGTCGACAGTTCGGGATGTCCGAACAGGCCAGGCAACCCACCGGTGTGCAGGAAGACCGTTTTTGATCCCGCCGTGATGGCTTCGTCCTTCACGAGTTGGATCAATCCCGCAAAGGCTCGGCCGGTGTACGTCGGGTCGAGGAAGATGCCCTCCGTACGAGCCAATAATCGAATCGCGCCGGCTGATGCTTCCGTGAGCGTCGAATATCCTTGTCCAACTTGGTTTCGCAGGATCTGAAGATCTGCGGCTCGCATAGCCGGACCAGGCATCTCGTCCAACAACCCAGCGACAGTCGACACCGGGTCGGCAACAGCCCCGACGTCGACGCCCACAACTCTGTCGACGCCCAGATGCGCGACAAGGCCTGCCATCGTTCCACCCGATCCGAGTGCAACCACGACGCGATCGACGCCGGCGAGTTGCTGTTCGATCTCGCGTGCGCAGTCCACGTATCCCTGCGCAGCCACCGCGCTGGTACCACCGAAGGGAATGACAAAAGGTACACCGCCCGAGTCCGCGACGGCCTGCACCGCGGCGTCGAGCGCGGATGCCGTGTCCCCACCGGCCCAGACGATCTCAGCGCCCGCGAGTGCATCCAGAACGAGATTTCCCTGCGCGGATTCCGGCTCGGCACCACCGAGCACCAGCACACAACGCAATCCCAAACGGGCTGCTGCCGACGCAGTCAAGCGAGCGTGATTGCTTTGCGGCGCACCGGTAGTGATCAGAGTCGTCGCGCCGACGGCCAAAGCCTGAGCGCAGGTGTACTGCAGCTTTCGGATCTTGTTGCCGCCGCCGCCCAGGCCAGTGACGTCGTCACGTTTGATCCACAGATCTTCCGGCCCCAATCCGAGTGCCTGCGCGCAACGCGCCAGAGGTTCGACGGGCGTCGGCCAACTGCCCAAGCTGATCGGCGGAACGGCGGAACTCAACATTTGACGAGTCTAGTTCGACCGTGCACCTACAGGCTGGGCTCGCATACAGTCGGGACATGGGAACTTTCACGACGACCACACGTGATGTACCGCTGACCGTCAGCCGACCGGATTCGCCGAGTGAACCGAGACATGCGGTAGTAGTTCTCCAAGAAGCGTGGGGCGTGAACCAACACATCGAGAGCATCCTCGAACGCCTCGCCGATGCCGGCTACCTTGCCGTCGCCCCGCATCTCTACCACCGCGGCGCACAGACCTCCTTCACCGACTTCCCGTCCGCGAAGGATGCGCTCATGGCACTCGACGGCACAAGCATCGGCCACGACGTACGTGCCGCCGTCGACTACAGCCGATCCGAGGGAGCAGAGAAAGTCGGCTCCCTCGGATTCTGCATGGGCGGCACCGCATCCCTGTGGTGTGCCGCCGTACCCCTCGTCGATTCCGCTGTCACGTACTACGGTGGCGGCGTTGCAGAAGCCCGATGGGATGGGATTGCCGCAGGCACCGAACTTGCAGCGCAACTGCAGGTCCCGTGGCTCGGTCACTACGGCGACCTCGATCCCAGTATCCCGCCGGAGAGCGTCGAGCAATTGCGCGCAACCGCGTCCGATCTCGCCCGGGTGTACCGTTATTCCGACGCCGGCCACGCGTTCAACAACGACACTTCGACCAGCCACTACGCCCCGGATTCTGCTGCCCTCGCCTGGACCCGCACTATGGAGTTCTTCAACGAAACCCTTTGATTGCCAGCGCGAGTCAGGGCACCCACTTGACCACCGTGCCGGTGATCTCGTCCTGAACCTGCTCAGCCGTCACCGCTCGACTCTGTGCCCGACGTGAGCGGGTGAAGTAGTAGATGCCGATCACGGCGAGGACAAACGGTACTCCGAACACCAAGGTCATCTTGAAATCCTCGACCCACAACGTCGTGACGAGGATCGCGACCATGAGGACACCTCCCAGTATCGTCCCCACCGGGAAGAACGGAATCGTGAAGGAGAGTGTCCGTCCTTCGCTCGCCATCCGCTTGCGAAAGAACCAGTGCGTCACGAAGATCAGCAGCCACGTCGCCATTGCCCCGAACATCGACAGCGAGATCATCAAGGTGAATGCCTGCTCGGGAAAGAGAACGTAGACGATGGTTGCGACGGCGATACCCGACGTCGACAGCAGCAAGGCATTGACCGGTGAGCCGTTGGCCCTGACCTTGCCGAGAATGGCCGGCGCGTCACCAGCACGGGAGAGCGAGAACATCATTCGCGAAGACACGTACAGCTGACTGTTCATCGCGGACAGCGCGGCAATGATCACCACGAAGTTCAGCACGCTGTCTGCGCCCGGAATCTTCACGACCTGCATCACCGTGACGAAAGGGCTTCCGCCGCTCAATATCTTGTCCATCGGAGCGATTGCCAGAATCAAGGCAAGCGTTGCGATGTAGAAGACGAACAGTCGGACGATCGTCACACGGAATGCCTTCTTCACCGCCACTGCCGGGTTTTCCGCCTCACCGGCCGCAATGGCGATCATCTCGATGCTCAAGTAGCTGAAGATCGATACGATCACGGCAAACCACATGCCGGACAAACCATTCGGGAAGAATCCGCCACCGGCCGTGTAATTGTGGAATCCGTAGTCCGGGTTTCCGCTACCGAACACGACGTACGCTGCCATCACGATGAACGCCACGATCGCGAAGACCTTGATCGTCGAGAACCAGTACTCCATCGTTCCGAAGGCCTTGACGTTGAACATGTTCACGCCGATCAGCACTCCGGAGAACAACACGATCCACAGCCACGACGGTACGTCGGCGAACCAGAACTGCATGTATTCACCGATCGCGGTGACCTCGGTCCCGACCGCGAGGACGATGCATGACCAGTAGAGATAGCGAACGAGGAAGCCGATCAACGGTCCGACGTAGAATTCTGCGTACGCACCGAACGAACCTGATGTCGCATGTGCAACAGTCATTTCGGCGAGGGCACCCATCAGCAGGAGGGCGATCAACCCGCCGATCGCGTAACTGATGATGACGCTCGGGCCGGCAAAGCCGATGGCGAACTTACTGCCGAGGAAGAGTCCGGTGCCGATTGCACCGCCGAGCGCGATCATGCTCATCTGCTTGGGGCCGAGTTCGCGTTTGAGACCTGATTCTCGCTGCTGAATGTTTTTGAAATCACTCATGAAAGCTCCTTGCGAAAGGCGGTACCTCCCGGTCCGCGGAAACTTGGAAGAATCAGGTGACTGCGTCGCGCTCGCGGAATTCGGGGCGATCCCAGGACTTGTTCTCGAGGATGTCTCGCAACACGTCGACGGCGTTCCACACGTCGGCGTATCCGAGATAGAGCGGAGTGATACCGAACCTCAGCACTCCTGGTTCGCGGTAGTCGCCGATGACGCCCCGCGCGATGAGAGCCTTCATGATGGAATAGCCCTCGGGATGAACAAAACTCACGTGCGAGCCACGACGCTCGTGCTCGCGCGGCGTGATCAACTCCAAACCGTAGGCAGCGCAACGCTCCTCGACGAGGCTGATGAAGAGATCGGCCAGCGCGAGCGACTTGCTGCGGATGTCGGCCATGTCAGCTTTGAGCATGATGTCGAGACCACATTCGACGAGAGACAACGACGTGATGGGTTGAGTACCACTCAGAAACCGTCGTATTCCTGCGCCCGGTTCGTAGGCCGACTCCATCGCGAACGGTCGCGCGTGCCCCCACCACCCGGACAGCGGCTGGATTCCGGTGTTCTGATGGCGACGGTTGACCCAGATGAATGCAGGTGAACCCGGACCGCCATTGAGGTACTTGTACGTACACCCGACCGCGAAGTCGGCGTCGGCTCCGCTCAGATCGACAGTGACGGCGCCGGCCGAGTGTGCGAGATCCCAGATTATGAGGGCGCCACGTTCCTGCACTGCTGCAGTGACTTCCGTCATCGCATACAGGTTTCCGGTGCGGTAGTTGACGTGCGACAACATCACTACGGCGGTGTCCGGTCCTACTGCTTCGGTGACGTCGCCCGGTTGGTCGATCAGGCGTAGTTCGTATCCCTGATCGAGCAGCGAGATGATGCCCTCCGCAATGTAGAGGTCAGTGGGGAAATTGTCTCGCTCGGAGACGATCACCTTCCGGCTGGGATCCTGTGCAGCCGCGATGGACAGCGCGGAGGCCAATGCCTTGAACAGGTTGATCGACGTCGAATCCGTTACTACCACTTCGCCTTCACCTGCTCCCAGCAACGGGGCAAGTTTGTCACCGAGGCGGACCGGGAGGTCGAACCATCCAGCCTCGTTCCAACTGCGAACCAAGCCGTTGCCCCACTCGTCGCCGATCACTCTCGCGGCGCATTCCTGCGCGGCAATGGGACGCGCGCCGAGCGAGTTTCCGTCGAAGTAGAGAACGCCCTCCGGAATCGCGAACTCGCGGCGGAACTCCCTCAGGGGATCCACTGCGTCGGCCTTGACGCAGTCTTCCAACGAAAGTGTGGTTGTCGATGTCATGACGATTCTTCTCCTGCATGTGTCGGCGTTGAGGGTGATGAAGGCAGAGTCCGGAGCACGGCCCGTACCGGGCTGGCATCGAGGTCGAGGAACTTCAGCGGCAGTGCGATCAACTCGTAGTAGCCTTCGTCGACGTCGTCGAGGCAAAGTCCTTCGAGGATCGCGACGCTACGATCGCTTGCCGCGTGGTGCCCGTCCATGGTCTTGCTGTCCATCGGATCGAACGAGGCGCCGTCGATTCCGATCAGAACTCCACCGCGGTCGGCGAACCAGTGGGTCAGCTCCGGAGATACACCGGCGAAGTCGTTGTCCCACTCGCGCGGGTACTTCGGGTACGTCCTCAGAATCAGCCGCTGCGGCAGATGTCCGCCGAGTCGCTCCACCGTCTCTTCGACGGGCCTGATGCAGGCGGCACCGTCGACCCCCGTCATGTCGACCACCAGTGCTTCGCCGAGATAGGGATCGAGGGGAACGGAACCAATGGTCGCGCCGTCGATGCGAGTGTGCGCCGGCGCATCGGCGTGAGCACCGATATGCGGAGTGGTGGTGATTCGGTTGATGGTGACGGCGTCACTGCCGCCGAGGTCGGACGTGACAGCGCGGGTGAAGGCGGTATCGCCTGGCCACACGGGCGTCGATTCGGAGATCGGCGGGCTGATGTCGATCAACCGCGCCCTCCAGTCGCCCGTGTGTCCGTCGCCCGCGTGTCGGCCGATCCTCGGAAGCATCCAGACCCCTTCGTCGCAACAGTCGACTGTGTCGATCTCGACCGTTTGATAATTCGATGTGTTTGGCAAAAGCTAGGATCATCGACGGGCGCGGTCAATAGATGCTGAATATTTTCGCGACGGCAGGGAGAAATCGGATGATAAATGCGATCGAACGGGCAGCTGCCGCAGCTCGGCCGAATCATGTTCGGCTCGACGACGTCGATACAGCGATTCTCCGCGAACTCGTCCGGGATGCACGCATCCCCAACAATGCACTCGCCGAGAAGGTCGGGATAGCGCCGTCGACCGCTCTGGCGCGGATGCGTGCGCTACGCGAATCGGGCGTCATCAAGGGGTTTCACGCAGACATAGACCTCGAGCTACTCGGCCTCGAGATCTCGGCGATGGTGTCGATTCTGATTCACTCCCACGCCAGGAGCCGGATGACGGAAATTGCCGAGCACCTGAGCGGATTGGATTCCGTTCAGCGAGTGTTCCTGATGAGTGGGGACCGTGATCTCCTGGTACACGTGTCGTGTGAATCCCCCACTCGGCTTCGCGATTTCGTCAGCGCGCACCTCAACGATCCGGCCATCGCCAATACCCAGACCAACCTGATCTTCAGCGAACTGAGTCAAGGCGGCTGAACTGCAGCTGTCGCCAAGGCGTCTTCGAGTGCTTCCGAGATCGGCACCTCGATTCGAACTTCTCCCCACTAGAGTCGAACAGCATGTTGCCACTCGGGTTGTCCATGCTCTGGGAATCGGTGGAGCCGGAAGCCGCATTGAAGCAGCGATTCGGATTCAACAGCTTCCGCGCAGCCACCCATTGGGTCTCGGCGGTACTCGAGCAGACTTGGGGATTGACGGCCCTCGAATGCTCGCGAATGGCGATCAGTGACCAGAACGCGATCGTGTGGGTTGCGAGCGACCGCGGTTGGGCTGGTGGTGAAGTGGTCGCGCGCCACAGAGCGCTTCGCGAACCTGGAGGCGTCGACGCGACTGCTGAGCGCACTCGCCGGGCAGGGTGCGCCCGTTCCGTCGCCAATCACTTCCCTGAACGGATTGGACCGGGAAACACTGCTGGACCGGGAAACACTGGAAGGGCCTTCGTGCGCAGTGTCATTCACCGTACTGCCGGAGTTGGCGGGAGATTGGTTGGACGTGCAAGACCGCGCGGCGGTCCGTTCGGCAGGAGCATGTCTGGCAGAAATACACCGAACGCTCGGCGCCACCCATGTCGACGGATCGGTTTTCTCGTCGCGCAGCACCGGGTTGAAGGAGCGCATCGGTGGTTGGCTCGAGAATTTCGACCGCGGGTTCGCGCCTGAGGCAACGCGTAGGCTCGTGGGCCTCCTGGCGCGTGCGTCCGAGCTCGATGACCAAACACAACTGGTACACAACGACTTCCGTGCAGCCAACATCTTGACTCGAAACTCTCGGACCACCGGAGTACTCGACTTCGACGACGTGGTGATCGACCACCGGGTGAGCGACCTGGCCAAGGCAAGCGTCTATCTGGGCACCCTGTTCACCGATTGGCGACCGACACCGATCGCGGTACGGCAGAGCCTGCGCGCCGGCTACGAATCCGTCCGTCCCCTCAGCCGATCCGAGACAGAATGGTTCGAGATCCTCGAACTGTGGCACGGCCTGATGGCGATCCCGGGTGAGAACGACACCGCCGGTTGGGCATCAGCGTTGTGACAAAAGTGGGGGACGCCGGTACCGGCGTCCCCACTTCGCTTCTGATCACATCAGGATCCGGCGCGGATCCATTCTTCGAGATGCGGCGCCTCGGTACCGATCGTCGTGCCGTCGCCGTGACCGGTGTGAACCTTGGTCTCGGCGGGGAGCGCGAACAGCTTGTCGCGAATGGACCCGATGATGGTCGGGAAGTCTGAGTACGACCGCCCCGTTGCGCCGGGTCCACCGGAGAACAAGGTGTCGCCGCTGAACAGTTCCCCCGCCTCGGGCAGGTAGAGGCAGGTCGACCCCGGGGAATGGCCCGGTGTGTGGATGGCCAGAATGTCCGTACCCGCCACAGCAATACGCTGATCATCTTCCAAGCTCAGATGCTTCACCCCGGGGTGAGTCATCTCCCAGAGGACATCGTCGGCCGGGTTCAGGTAGATCGGAGCGTCGAGTTTCTCGGCCAGCTCCGGCGCAACGGTGACGTGGTCGTTGTGGCCGTGGGTGCAGACGATTCCGATCACCTTGCGTCCACCGACAGCGTCGATGATCGGCTGCGCGGTGTGAGCTGCGTCGACGATCACCACTTCGTTGTCGTCACCGATCAGCCAGATGTTGTTGTCGACGTCCCATGTTCCGCCGTCGAGGCTGAACGTGCCCGAGGTGACGACGCGATCGACTCGCAATGTCACAGGACCACCACCGAACGGAGAACCTCGCCGCGGTGCATCGTCTCGAATGCCTTCTCGACCTCGTCGAGCTTGATGCGCTCGCTGACGAACTTCTCGAGCGGCAGACGCCCATGCTGGTACAGGTCGACCAGAACGGGGAAGTCACGCTCGGGCAGGCAATCGCCGTACCACGACGACTTGAGGGCTCCGCCGCGCGAGAAGAAGTCCACCAGCGGCATTTCCAGCTTCATGTCCGGCGTCGGAACTCCCACCAGCACTACGGTTCCCGCGAGGTCGCGGGCGTAGAACGCCTGCTTCCAGGTCTCGGGACGGCCGACTGCGTCGACAACCACGTCGGCGCCGAAACCTCCGGTCAGCTCCTGGACCGCTTCGACGACGTCGTCGACCTCGGTCGCATTGATCGTGTGCGTGGCACCAAGTTCCGTGGCCCACTCCAGCTTTCGAGGATCCCGGTCGATGGCGATGATGGTATTGGCACCGGCCAGGCGTGAACCCATGATCGCTGCGTCGCCGACGCCGCCACACCCGATCACGGCCACCGAATCACCGCGTCCGACGTTGCCGGTGTTCATCGCGGCACCCATGCCGGCCATGACGCCGCAACCGAGCAGTCCGACGACAGCCGGATCGGCCGAGGCGTCGACCTTGGTGCACTGGCCTTCGTGAACGAGCGTCTTGTCTGCGAATGCGCCGATGCCGAGTGCCGGCGTCAGTTCGGTGCCGTCTTCGAGCGTCATCTTCTGCTCGGCGTTGAAGGTGTCGAAGCAGTACTGCGGGCGGCCACGCTTACACGCACGACACTGCCCGCATACGGCACGCCAGTTGAGCACGACGAAGTCGCCCACCTCGACGTGAGTGACACCGGGGCCGACGCTCTCGACGATGCCCGACGCCTCGTGCCCGAGCAGGAACGGGTACTCGTCGTTGATTCCGCCGTCGCGGTAGGTCAGATCGGTGTGGCACACACCGCACGCTGCAATGGCGACCACTACCTCGTTGGCGCCGGGATCGGGAATCGTGATGGGGACGATTTCGACGGGGGCACCCTTGGATCGGGCGATGACGCCGCGTACCTGCTGTGGCATGGCTTTGCTCCTGGCTTCGTGCGATTGAGGACGTGTCGTCACATGGCGCCGTGTTTTCACATTGCGATATGTGCACTCGTTGAAAGGTTAGCCCGAAGCAGGTGCCCGCAACCCTGGTCGAACTGACTGACCGACCTGGCCGAAAGGACTAGGGCGCGGGCTTCACGCCGGCCTCCGCGCCCGCGGCGGCCGCCGCACCCCGACTCTCGACGCCCAATTTTCGCAGGACCCCGGCAACATGAAACTTGACTGTGCTCTCACTGACGCCGAGTCGCTCCGAGATTGCCTTGTTGCGCCGTCCGGCCACCAGATGCTCGAGTACCTCGAACTCCCGCGGAGCCAGTTCCGTCAGGACGTCGCGGTTCGGTAGGGCGACGGGCGCGTCGAGCGGGATGGTTGCGCTGATCCGGTTCCCCCACCCGGGCGTCGACTCGGATTCGACGGTTCCACCCAAAGTCTCTACCCTCGAACGTAATTGGCGTTCCACGTCGATCACGTCGGCTTCACCACCACCGTCGTCGCGGATGTCGATCGAGAGCGAAGCCGCGTCGAGGGTCCAGGCCACCCGGATTCGCGAGAGCGTCTGCTGATCCGACAAGGCCAAGACCGCGCCGCGGACGACCGCGCGGGCGCCGTGCGCCACTTCACCGGGTAACCCACGCCCGTCGACGGGTGGCTCCACCAACTCCAACGCGATTTCCCGATGCTTGAGCAGCGAACGCAATTCACCACGCATCCGCGCAAAAGCGGTGGTGGTCGACTCTTCGGCCAACTCGCGGTGCACGTCGACGGCCGAACGCAGGCCGATCAGAGCCGAGGCCGCAGTCTCCCTGGCCGAGGTTCGCGCACGTGTGTCGTCGAGATCCGCCGAGCGCAGCGTCGCCAGCATCGTCTCGAGGGTGGCCGCATGCACCTCCGTCATCTCTGCCACGGTGCGTGCACGCTCGGACGACGCTGCCCGCGACTCGGCGAGATATGCCGGGCTCGCGTTCCGGACCTGGAGCTGAATTCCGGTTGAAGTCACCGCGAACAGTGCCTGGATCAATTCGAGGGATGCTGTCTTCACCGGTACGGGGTGCGGTGTCAAAACGAGAAGCGTATCGGTTCGATCAAGCATCGCAAGCACTTCACGATCCCGGCCGGCGATAGCGCATTTTCCCCGAAATATCTGTCCGACAGTGAGATCCGTACGGATACGGTCGAGTTCGGCGATGGTCACACGATCGACGACGGCTGGATCCCCAGCGACCTTGCGCGGCCTACCGGTGCATTCACGGGTGAAGATCACCAGGGAAGTGTGCGGCGCCATGTCCGCGATCAACGTCGAAAATCGTCGGCCGATTTCGGGAAGTGGTCCCACCAACACGTCTCGAAGGGCGGTGATCAGTAGCGCATTGTCGGTGGTGCTCACCGTTCAACGATAACCATCCGGTTCACTGGTGCAGCGTGGTCTTCATGAGCATCACGTTGTAGTCGGACCACGTGGTGGCGAGAAAGTAGAGGTCCTGCCCCTGCGACCAGGGGTGCATGTACGCGCCGTAGAGTCCCGGAACCGCGTCGGTGCCGATCACGACGTCCGGTGCGCTCCACGGGCCGGTCAGGTCCGAGGCCGTCCGCAGCACCAGCGCTCCCCACTCGTTGGAGTACATCGCGACGAACTTTCCGAGATAGTTGTTGTACTGCACCGACAGTTCGCTGACATCCCCGTCGAGAACTACTGCAGCGGCAGCAGGATTGTTGGGGACCCATGCCTTTCCGTCCCAGTATTCGTACGCCGCGACGTCCGCGATGGAGGCTTCCTTGACTCGCGAGAGACGCCCCTCGCCAAAGCGTCCGGCGGGGGTGCCGAAGTTGTAGACGTAACCACCGTCTTTGACGAAGGACCCCATCTGGAAGTTGTCGTTACCTGTCAACGGCAGATTGGGCCGGGACGAGGCCGGTTCGATCTGCCAGGTCTCACCGTTGTCGTGCGAGGACGCGATCTGCGAGAAGTTGGTGACCCACTCGCCCGACCCTCCCCACGAACGTATCGACATGTAGTTGACGTACTGAACGCCGCCCACGGAGATACCCGTCGTCGGAATGCTGCTGGTTTCGACGCCGGTGACTTTCAGACTTCCGATGATCTCGCGCGAGTGATTCGGTCGGTCGGTCGGCGAGGAGTCGATGTTCATGCCGTCGGACAGATTTCCGTCCGAGCTACGGAACAGGACGTTGCTGCGCCAGTCGCCGACCACCCCGGAGCACAGAGGGTCAGATCCGATACCGACGGTGTCACCGAAAGCTGTCAGGACCTGACCTGCGCCGTTGTCCCACATGATGCCCAGATCCGTGCCGAGAACGTTGAACCGCTCGACGGTTTGGTTGGGGCTCAGCGCGCCCGTGATGTACTCGACCGCCGAGGTGCGGCCTTGCAATTCCGGCAGTTTGCCATCCGTGCCGTTGAGCCAGGGAATCGGATTGGTCGGCCCACCTGATTGATCCAAGCTCCCGGTGACATTGCAATCCCACGGGGATGCATTGGCCTGGGTCGCCCCCAAGACCGCGGTCGACGCGAGTACACACGTCACTGCTGCTGTCGATATCTTCCGCATCCGGCGCATCGCTCCCCTTTCGCGGGGGAGATCCGGACTCTACGAGGTGTGTTGCTCGACCGGATCGGTTCATCCACCCACGAGAACACAAGGTAACAGGTAAATCGGTCAATCAGGACGAAACGGGCTTATTCGGTGGAGATGGATTTCAACCATTTCTCCATCACGGCTGCGGCAATCTCGAGCCCCTGCGACTCGGCTGCACTCAACTGCTGCATGAAGATGCGCGGACCGTCCGCTCCCAGCGAAGCATGCAGCGAATCGCGGTACTCGGCCAGTTCCATCCATTCGCGCGCCACCGCGGAGGACGCTTCGAGGTGAAACTGAACGGCGTAACTCTGCTTGTATCGGAAGAGTTGATTCGGATACTTGGCTGAACCAGCGAGCCGCACCGCGCCGTTCGGAATGTCGAAGGTATCCGAATGCCATTGCATTGCAGGAAATGTGGAGGGCAGATCTCCCCACACGGGATCTTGCCGGCCCTCGACAGTCAAGGTGATCTCCTCAACTCCGACTTCAGGCACAGCGCCCGTGTAGACGCGAGCACCCAGCGCCGCGGCGAGCAACTGCGAACCCAGACACACTCCCCACACCGGGACGTCGCTCTCGACCAGATCGCGAATGTATTCGATCTCGGATGCCAACCACTCGACCTCGCCCTGATCGCCGACGCCCATCGGCCCGCCCATCACGATCACGGCGTCGAACCGTCGATGTGCCGGAAGCGGGTCGGTGCCCAGAAGAACAGTCTGCACGTCTCCGTAGCTCTCCAGGACAGGCGAATACGCCGCTGGGGGTTCACACTGCGCGTGTCGTAGTTCCAGAAAATGCATGTAGGCAATTCCTCTCGAATCCGGTGCCGAAAGCCTATGGTTCTATTCGACATAAGGCACATCGACGGCGTCGGATGTGCTCTGCGCTCGAATCTCCGCTTTCATCGCCCCTTTACCGACAAGGAACGTCTGTGCGCGCACCACACCTCTTTTCGACATCGATTCGCCCGCCCTCAACTGCCGTTCGCATCGGACTCAGCGCATTCGCCTTGGCGTCACTTGCCGCGTGCTCAGGAACAAGCACCGACAGCGAGGCCGAATCAACATCCACCGCGACCACCACTGCAACCTCGACAACTCAACCCACGACGACTCAGGCTCCATTGACCACCTCGGTGATCGGTACGACGAATTCTCCACTGGCCACGACCCCAGTCGCCGCGGAAGTGACGCCCGCTGCAGCTCCCGCGGTCATGCCCAACGTCGTGTGCATGAATCTTCAAGACGCACAGGACACCATTCAGTCGGCCGGAGTCTTCTTCTCCAGAAGTGCTGACGCAACCGGCGCGGGTCGACGCCAACTGGTCGATTCCAACTGGATTGTCGTCGATCAGACACCCTCTGCCGGAAGTCCTTTCGGGGAAATCGAAGCCGTGCTCTCGGCCGTGAAGATCGGCGAACCGAACCCCTGCTGATCGGCTGAGTTCTCGAACTTCGCAATTCCGGGAACACTGCGCCTTACTTGACAACTACCTCCGACCTCCTTCACTGTAGTCAACATTACGAGTATCCAATATATTGGATGCGAAAGGTTGGATTGCAACATGAAGGTGCCACGAATACGGCAGAGCGCCAGCTCTCCGGCGTCCATGAGCGACCCCGTCATCGGAATACTCGGAGGCATGGGGCCCGCCGCTACTGCCGACTTCTACTCCAAACTCGTTGCGCTGACACCAGGTTCGACGGATCAAGAGCACCCCAAAGTTGTCATCTGGGCCGATCCCACCGTTCCCGACCGGACATTGGCACTCACCGAGAACGGCCCTGACCCCACTCCGTGGCTGATCCGCGGTGCGCGCGTTCTCCGAGAGTCGGGCGCGACGACGCTCGCCATCCCATGCAATACCGCCCACGCCTTCCTGCCCGCCATCTCGTCCCAACTGGGACTTCCCGTCGTCCACATGATCGACGAAGTCGCTCGGCACATCCGGACGCTCTCACCCGCCGTCACATCCGTCGGACTATTGGCCACCACGGGGACGGTCCGCACCGGGTTGTATCAACAATGGCTGTCGGAATACTCGATCGACGTCCTGGTGCCCGGACCTGCGATCCAGGACGAACTGGTGATGCCGGCGATCCGAGCAATCAAGAGCGGCAACGTCGGAGACGAGACCACCGACAAGCTCGTCAGGGCCGCTGATCTTCTCGTCGAATCGGGCGCGCAGGTCGTCGTGGCCGGGTGCACCGAGATTCCGCTCGGACTGCCCGCCGACGCCACAACCTGTCAGATCATCGATCCGGCAACAATTCTCGCCCGCGCTCTGCTCCGGCGGGTTGCGGATGCCCGGAGACACCCTTCGATGGTCGTTTCGGGCTGACCTGCAGCAGGGAGGCTGCAGAGTACGATATCCAGTATGTTGCGTGGCGGTAAACCGGTTGAGCGAGCACGAATGAGCGACATCGCTCTCGAACGCATTCGCGAAGCGATCGTCACCGGTGAACTGGCGCCGGGCTCGAAGATCAAGGACAGCGAACTCGCCGAGTATCTGGGACTGAGCAGAACTCCAGTCCGCGAAGCGCTCGCAAGGCTGGTCGACACCGGACTCGTGGAAGCGAAACCTGGTGCGTACACGCGCATCACCACCCTCGACCGCGGCGACGTCGAGGCAACACTCGCAGTCATCGAAGCTCTCGACCAACTGGCCGTCGTCACCGCTGTACCGAATCTCACCGACGAGATGATCGGGGCGATGCGTTCGGCCAACAAGGACTTCGCTGCCGCCGTCAAGCGAAACGACATAGGCCGAGCCCTGACCGCTGACGATCGCCTACACAGCGTCATCATCGATGCTGCGGCGAATCCGCTGTTGAAGAAGCTGATTCACCAGGTTCACCCACAAATTCACCGCATCTACTACCGCAAGTTCTCGAGCCTCCTCGGGAGCCAGGACTCCGTCGATCATCACAACAGACTGATCAAGCTGTGCGCAGACCACGATGCCGAGGCGGCAGCGACGCTGTCAGCCGAACATCGACGCCATCTCGGCGGGCTGATCGGCGAACTTTTCGACGCCGACGAGTTCGCGCTCTCGGACTGACCGAGTCCGGGTACAAGTTTCGGCGCTTGCCTATATTGGTCATTGCCGATATAAATGACTGGTGCATGCATTCGACGTTCTCGGAGACCCAGTGCGGCGACGAATCATGGAACTCCTGTCCGGCGGCGAGCGCTCGGCGGGTCAGATCGCCGAAGTCGTGGCAGCGGAGTTCGGAATCTCGCAACCGACCGCGTCCGGACACCTGCGAGTACTCCGAGAAAACGGATTCGCCACCGTCCGCAGCGAAGGCACCAGGCGTCTCTACGCCGTCGAGCCCGCGCCATTGCAAGAAGTGGACCAATGGCTCGACGGATTCCGGCAGTTCTGGAGCGGCCCTCTCGACGCATTGGCCACAGAACTCGCACGCGGGAAACGACGCGGCTCGAAGCGGAGCAGATCTTCACAATCGAATTCTTCCGACGAAGGAGACTCACAATGACCGAGATCGCGAACCAGGACACCAGCCTCACCGCGGTGGAGCGGAGCATGGGTAACCGCGACATCGCAGAAGGTTCGGCTCGAACTGCCGTACTCAAGCGCCGCTACAACGCGTCGGTCGACGACGTCTGGGATGCCATCACGACCCCTGACCGCATCAACCGTTTCTTCCTTCCGGTGAGCGGAGACTTCCAGGTGGGCGGCTCGTACGCCTTCGAAGGCCAGGCAAGTGGCGAGATCCTGGCCTGCGACGCCCCACACCTGCTGCGACTGCAGTGGACACCGCCCGGCGATCGTGGATACAGCGATCAGGTCGAGATCCGGCTGACTGCCGACGGCCCCGACGCCACCTGGCTCGAGTTGGAGCACGCCTCCGTCGCCGATGTCTTCCGTAACGACCCGGACACCGGCTGCTACGGCGTCGGAACCGGCTGGGAAGGCCCACTTCACTACCTGGGCGAATACTTGCGCGGCACTCTCCCTGATGCGCCGAGCACCGAGTGGTACACCTTCGACGAAGCAGAGGAGCTTCGTCTGGCCAACTTCCGAGGGTGGGAGTGGGCAAAGATCGAGGCAGAGCACGGCGGCCGATAACGCCCAATTCTTCGAAAACGGTCACAGGATGGCCGTTAGCTTTGTATCGTGACCGAGCTGGACGTATGTCCAGCAGTTTTGGTGGCTTCCTTTCGTGCCACACCTGCTTCGGTCCACGAGAAGAGAGCTCCACATGGCGCCACAACCCGTAGTCGACAACGCGGCCACGACGCGACGAACGCACATCATCCGGACAGTTCTCGCTGTCCTCGTCATCGCACCGCTGTCGATTGCGGCGTTCTACATGTGGGCACTGTGGGATCCGGGCGACACGGTCAACCGCTTGCCCGTCGCCATCGTCAACGCCGATGCGGGCACAGAACTCGACGGAACACGTCTGCAAGCCGGCGATGAAGTTGTTGCCGCGCTCGTCGAGAGCGGAGACGTTGCATGGAAGGTCGTCTCGGAACAGGAAGCCGCCGACGGCGTCAACGACGGCACCTATTACTTCTCGGTCGTCATTCCGAAAACTTTCAGCGCGGATGTGGCCAGTGCCGCATCGGGTTCGGGCAGCAAGGCCGAACTCGACGTCTTGTACAACGACTACAACAGTCTGGTCGCCGGCCCGGTCGGTGAAAGCATCATCGCTCAAGTGCGCTCGGCGGTCTCCGAGTCGATCGGCGAGCAGTCCATCGACCAGGTGCTGGTCGGGTTGGGTGAACTCGGAACAGGATTCGGTGAAGCAGCAGCAGGAGCGCAACAGCTGTCCGACGGATCCTCCGAAGCGCTTGCC
This sequence comes from Rhodococcus sp. IEGM 1306, assembly GCF_036541985.1. NCBI lineage: Bacteria > Bacillati > Actinomycetota > Actinomycetes > Mycobacteriales > Nocardiaceae > Rhodococcus > Rhodococcus sp. IEGM 1306. The sequence continues at coordinate 377,064 of NZ_JAZHFF010000007.1, read as the reverse complement.
GGAACCAACGAGCTCTACGCTGGAAGCAAGGAACTCGCCACCGGCATGGGCGAAGCAAATCAGGGCGGCAAGGAGCTGGCCGCCGGAGCCGGCGAGCTGGCTGCCGGAGCTGGCGAAGCTGCTGCAGGCTCGGGCGAGCTGAGCAGCGGACTCAACCAGTTGGTCGGGGGAACCGACGAACTCGGCGCAGGCGCCCGTCAGATCAGCGAAGTGGTCGACATGGTCACCACCCCGGTACTCGACCTCGCGGGGTCCTCGGACGCCGTCGTCGGTCAGATCGACGCCCTCACGTCGATGCTTCGAAACTCGGCCGATCCGGTCTCCGCCGGACTCGTCGAAGCCCTGGGTGGACTGCGGGCTTCCCTGACTGCACAACCGTCGGACGACGACGTGATCGGTCAGCTCGGTCAGCTTCGCGACGGCGCGCGGGAAATCTCGCGGCAGCTCACTGATCCGAGCAGCGACTACCGTGGTGGGCTCCTTGCCGCCGCGGCCGGTGCAGGTGAACTCAACACCGGCCTGGGCCAACTGTCCGACGGCGCAGGCCAACTCGCTACCGGTGCACAGGAACTCTCCACCGGGCTGGGGCAGTTGGACACTGGAAGTATTGCGCTCCGTGACGGTCTCGGGCAGCTATCGGCCGGCGTCGGCGAGCTCGACGCGGGCAGCGCGGAACTCGCCACCGGTTTGTCCGACGGTGCCGCCCAGGTGCCGCAGTTCACGGACGACGAGCGCGCCACCACGGCCAATCTTCTCTCGTCCCCGGTTGCCGTCGACGCGCGGAACAACTATCCCGCAGCCGGTTTCGGACCGGGAGCCGTCCCTGCCGTGATCTCAGTGGCACTGTTCCTGTGCGGAATTCTCACGTGGTTCGTCGTCCGCCCACGACGCGGACGTTCACTGAACTCGCACACCAGCGTGGTACGTGAGGGGCTGCGCCGCTACCGCATTCCCGCCCTGGTCACCTTGGTCGCGGCGCTCGTGTTGTCGGTGGTGTCACTGACCGTGGCAAACGTCGAACCACCTAGTGTTCTGGCGATGATCGCAGTGATGATCCTGGTGGGTGCCGCCGCGGTCAGCTCGGGCAGGCTCTTCACCGTTGTGTTCGGTGCCGTCAACGGAACCTTCATCGCTTTGGGCGCCTTGATGATTCAGATCTTCGCCTTCGGCGCGGTATACCCCATCGAACAGATGCCGACGGTTCTGCAGTGGCTGCACGCTCTGATGCCACTCACGTGGGCGCGCAACGCCATGCGCATGGTCCTTGCCGGATACTACGGCCCGAAATTCTGGGTGGCGGTAATCGCTCTGGCTGCCTTGGTGATCGGAGCCGTCCTGTTCACCATCTGGTGGCGCCGCCGACAAGAACCGCCGACCGACGCCGATGACGACGCGCCGATCACCGAGGAGATCGTGTACCTCCAGCAAACGCAAGCGTGAGCCGGATCAGCGAACGAGCGTCGTACGCATCAACATGACGTTGTAGTCGGCCCACGTGGTGGCAAGGAAGTACAGATCCGAACCACTGGACCACGGGTGGATGTATGCGGCATAGATACCGGGAACCTCGACCAGATTGACCAGTGTCTCCGGTGCCGTCCACGGACCGACCGGACTGGGAGCGGTTCGCATCACGATCGAACTGAACGCGTCGGCGTACATCGCCACGAACTTGCCGAGGAACTCGTTGTACTGAACGGAGACCTCACCGATGCGGCCGTCCATGACGGGTACGGCCGCAGCGGGATCGGCAAGGATCCAGCCGTTTCCGTTCCAGTACTCGTAGGCGGAAAGATCGAAGATCGCCCCCTCGGGCACGCGAGAAAGTCGAACCTCGCCGGATCGTCCCGCGGGGGTTCCGTAGTTGTAGACGAACCCGCCGTCCTTCACCATCGAGCTCATCTGGAAGTTCTCGCTACCGGCGACGGGGGCGACACCCGCGGGAAGAACCCCACCGATGTTGGGGCGCAGAGTTTCCGGACGAGTGGTCCACGTCTCGCCGTTGTCCGAGGAGGTAGCAATCTGTGAGTAGTTTGTACTCCACTGCCCGGCCTCGCCCCAGTTGCGCACCGACATGTAGCTCAGATACTGCACACCGTTCACTGCGATGCCGCTCGTGGGGATGCTGGAGGCCTCGACGCCCGGAATCTTCAGACCGGAAATGATCTCACGCGCCTGAGCTGTGCCGTCCATCGGCGCGCTGTCGATGCGCATACCGTCGGCCAGTACCCGATCCGAGCTGCGGAAGAGTACATTGCTTCGCCACTCGCCCACCAAACCGTCGCAGCCGGGGTTACGACTGAGCCCGGTGGTATCGCCGAAAGCGGTCAGAATCTGCCCCGCACCGTTGTCCCACATGATGCCCAGGTCGGTACCCAGGACATTGAAGCGATCAACTGTCTTGTTTGGACTGTATGTGCCGGTGACCTTTTCGATCGCGGTAGTACGACCGGATAGACCTGGCAACCCTCCGGTGTTGCCGTTGAGCCACGGCGCCGCATTGGCCGGACCACCGCTACTACCGACGCCACTGACTCCGACGCAGCCCGGCGCAGCCATCGCCGGCGAAGCCACCGCCGTGACGGCAGCAGCTGCCAGAGCAGCAACTACCCCGAACACCCCCAACGATCTCCCCGCGCGAAACATGACTCCCCCATGGCCGGGATTGTTGGTGTTGTCGTCGTCGTTCCCCCCGAACCTCGGACAATCTAGCAACTGCAGTCACAGATAACCCAATCAGACAAAGACGCGAAAAGGCCTGAAAGTCATAGTAGTTCAGACTTTCAGGCCTTTTCGGACAGAGAAGATCAGTCAGTAGGTCAGCGCGCTCCGCTCGCACCGCCGTCGAGTGGAATCACCGCGCCGGTCAGATAAGCCCCGGCACGTGAAGCCAGGAAGATGGCAAGACCTGCGGCATCCTGGGGAGTTCCGACCCGGCCCAACGGGACCGAGTCCGCCACAGCCTTTGCACTCTGTTCGTCCTCGAGGAGGAATGCCATCATCTTCGACGGGAACGGGCCCGGCGCAATGGCATTGACCGTGATCTGTTCCCCCGCAAGCGTTGCCGCGAGCTTGCGCGTCAACATGTGCACCGCAGCCTTACTCGCTCCGTACGAGAAGTTCTCCGAACCCGACACCACGAGTCCGTCGATCGATCCGATATTGATCACGCGCGCGGGATCTTCCGCCGTGGCTGCAGACCGCAACTGCGGCAACAGCTTCTGCGTCAGGAGGAAGATTGCCTTGACATTGATGTCGAAAATCTTGTCGAAGCCTGCGGCCGGAAAATCGTCGACGGGAGCTCCCCACGTGGCACCGGCGTTGTTGACCAGTACGTCGAGCGTCGGCGAAATCTCGGCGACCTTCGCAGCGAGGCTCTCGACCCCCTCGTCCGTGGACAGATCGGCCGGATGCGAAATGCAGGTGCCGAACTCCGAAAGCTCTCGCGCGGCTTCGTCACAGGCTTCGGCTTTTCGGGCCGAAATGACGACCGTCGCTCCGCCTTCGACAAACCCGCGAGCGATCATGTATCCGATGCCGCGTGATCCACCGGTGACCACAACGGTCTTGCCACTGACGTCGAACAGTCCCTCGATCAAGCTCATGCGACCTCGAAAAGCCCGGCAGCGCCCATACCGCCGCCGATGCACATGGTCACCACCACGAGCTTGGCTCCGCGCCGTTTTCCTTCAAGAAGAGCATGGCCGACCAGACGAGCGCCCGTCATTCCGTACGGATGGCCGACGGAGATACCGCCACCGTCGACGTTGTACTTCTCGGGATCGATCCCGAGCTTGTCGCGGCAGTACAGGGCCTGAGAGGCGAAGGCCTCGTTGAGTTCCCAGAGATCGATGTCGTCGACCTTCAGGCCGTGAAGATCCAGCAGACGCGGAATCGCGAACACCGGTCCGATGCCCATCTCGTCGGGAGCGCAACCCGCGACAGCCATGCCACGGTAGATACCGAGAGGAGCCAACCCGCGGCGTTGCGCCTCGCCTGCCTCCATCAGCACCGACGCCGAAGCGCCGTCGGAGAGCTGAGACGAGTTGCCCGCAGTGATGGACGAATGAGCACTGACAGTCCCGTCGGCCAGAACCGGTCGCAGACTCGACAGCCCTTCCAACGTGGTGGAAGCGCGGTTGCCTTCGTCGCGGGTCAGCGTCACGGACTCGCTGCGGATCTCACCCGTCTCCTTGTCCTGCACCTGCTTGATCGAGGGCAGCGGGACGATCTCGAGATCGAACCGACCTGCGTCCTGGGCCGCTGCGGTCCGCTGCTGGGAGACGAGCGCGAACTCGTCCTGCTGCTCGCGGGTGACTCCGTAGCGCTCGGCGACGATCTCGGCCGTATGCAGCATCGGCATGTAGATCGACGGCTTGTTTTCCTTCAGCCACGGATCAGCCGCGCGGAAGTTGTTCATGTGATCGTTCTGGACCAACGAGATCGATTCGACTCCGCCGCCGACCGCGATCTGCATTCCGTCGTCCACGATCTGCTTGGCTGCGGTTGCGATGGCCATGAGACCGGACGAGCACTGACGGTCGATCGTCATTCCGGAAACCGAATCCGGAAGCCCGGCCCGCAGCACCGCTTGCCGTGCGACGTTGCCGCCGGAAGAGCCCTGCTGCAGCGCGGCGCCGAGGATGACGTCCTCGACCTCGCCACCTTCGAGGCCCGCGCGCTGAACTGCATTCGAAATAGCATGTGCAGCAAGCTCTTGAGCCTGAGTGTTGTTGAACGCGCCGCGGTACGCCTTACCGATCGGGGTACGGGCGGTGGAAACGATGACAGCTTGCCTCATCGGGGAATCCTTTCGTCGAACACGAAGTGCTGTGCGCCTTTATTAACCGCCGGGGGTTAATAAAGGCGCACAGCAAGAATCAGGGCTGGAACACGACGCGACCGACCGTGGTGCCGTCGCCGAGGCGACCGATACCGTCGGCAACGTCCGTCAACGACAGCCGCTCACTGATCAGTGGTTTGACCAAGCCGGCATCGGCGAGCCTGGTGAGCTCGACGTGGCAGTCGTCGATGGCCTGCTGGTTGTAGGCCTTGTACAGCCCCCAGTGCAGTCCGATGATCGAATAGTTCTTGATGAGAGCGTGATTGAGTGCCGGCTGCGGGATCGTGCCACCGGCGAAGCCGATGATGACGATCCGTCCCTCGAAGGCGATGCACTTGGTGGACTTCGCGTATGCGTCGCCGCCGACCGGATCGAAGACCACGTCGGCGCCCTTGCCGCCGGTGAACTCCTTGACCGCTGCCACGAAGTCCTCACTGTGACGGTCTACGACGAGGTCTGCGCCGAGCTTGCGCGCGTACTCGGCCTTGTCCGGGCCGCCGACGACACCGATCACCTTGGCGCCTGCCGCCTTGCCGAGTTGCACTGCCGCACTACCGACACCACCCGCAGCAGCGTGGACCAACAACGTCTCACCCTCGAGCAGTTGGGTGCGGCGATGCAGAGCGAACCACGCTGTCTGATAGCCGATGCTCAGAGCGGATGCTTCCGCGTCGTCGAGAGCCGACGGCGCCGGGAACGTGTTGTTCTGATCCAGTACCGAGTACTCGGCGAATCCGCCGGACGGCAGACTCGGATTACCGATCACCCGGTCCCCCACTGCGAATTTGGTCACCGATTCACCGACCGAGACCACTTCACCACACAGTTCGACACCGGGTGTGAAGGGCAGCGGCGGCTTGATCTGGTACTCACCCCGGCACATGAGGACGTCGGGGAAGTTGGCCGGAGCCGCCAGCACCTTGACCAACATCTCCGTCGCATTCGGGGTGGGATCCGCGGTCTCCTCCAACGCGAGCACATCGCGGGGTTGACCGAGTTCGTTGACGCGCCAAGCCTTCACAGCAATTCTCCAGACAGATAGTGGGTGAGTTTCAGGACGAGATCGGGAGGTCGACCAACTCGGCGAGGCGTGCCCGATGCTGATACGCGGTTCCCAGCGACAGCTGATCGCTCTTCGCCCGTTTGAGGTACAGGTGCGCCGGATACTCCCACGTCATTCCGATACCACCATGAAGTTGGACGCACTCCTCCGCAGCATGAACCGCGACGCCGCTGCAGAATGCCTGGGCCACCGTCGCTGCGATCGCCGCATCGACGTCGCCGCGTGCATAGGTGTCCGCCGCATATCGTGCTGCCGCGCCCGAAGAGCTGACTTCGAGCCAGAGATCGGCGAGGCGGTGCTTGATCGCCTGGTACGAACCGATCGCCCGGCCGAACTGCTTGCGCTCCTTCACATACGCGAGAGTCGTTTCGAGGCACCACTGAGCTACAGCGAACTGTTCGGACGCCAGCAGTGCGCTTCCGCAGAGCAACGCTTCCTCAACCGCTTGCGCCGCGTTGCCGCTGTCGACACGGACCGACGACGACCCCGAGAACTCGACGTCCGCCAATCGGCGCGTCATGTCCAGGGACAGAACCGGCGTGACGGTGGCGTCGGCGATCCGAACGGTGTGCAGCTCCAGACCGCTCTCACCGGCAACCGGAACAACAAGAACATCGGACTCGGCGACGCCGGCAACCGTCGTGACGCTGCCGACGAGTCCACTCGCCGTTGCCTTGACAGTGGGTGTGAAAGTTCCTGGTGCAGTGGACAACGGGACGATCAGAGCAGCCGTCGAATCCCCCGCCGCCAATTGACCGAGCACCTCGGTCTCGCCGGCCTTCAGCAACGCCGTGGTCGCCAGCACAGCGCTGGTGAAGAACGGAACGGGAGCGACCGCACGTCCGATCTCCTCCATCACGACCGCCGCCTCACGCGTCGACGCACCTGCCCCGCCCAGTTCTTCGGGTACCAGCAGTCCCGCCAAACCGAGTTCCGACGCCAGCGACTTCCACAGCCCGGTGAAGTCGGCGGACACGTCGTCGTACGCCGTGACCACGGTGTCGGCACCGGCACGCTCGCTCAGCAGTCGTCTGACGCTGGCTCGCAGATCTTGTTCGGTCTCGGAGTACAACAGATCGGCGCTCATCGGGGTAAGTCCTTCCAGGCGATGTCCTTGTCGACGCGATGCTCGGGCGGCAACCCGAGTACACGTTCTGCGATGACGTTGCGCAGGATCTCCGACGTTCCGCCCTCGATCGAATTGCCCTTGGCTCGCAGGTACCGGTATCCGGGTTCACGCCCGGTGAAGTCGACGGAATCCGGTCGACGCAGCGTCCAGTCGTCGTAGCGCAGACCGGCTTCGCCGTGCAGCTCGAGGTCGAAACCCGAAATCTGCTGAGCCAAACCGGCAAACGCGAGCTTCATTCCCGAGCCTTCGGGGCCGGGCTGGCCGGCGGCGAGCTGCTGGCGCAGTCGCTCACCGGTCAGACGCGCAACTTCGGATTCGGTCCAGAGCCGCATCAACTCGTCGTGCATCGCCGGATTACGCAGCTCGGGCTCGTCACGCCAGGCCTGAGCGACCTTTCCGATCATGCCTCCCTCACGCGGTGCGCCCGAACCGATGGCAACACGCTCGTTGTTCAGGGTGGTGGTCGCAACCTTCCACCCCTGGCCTTCGGCTCCGAGGCGATTGGCGTCCGGAATCCTGACGTCCGTGAGGAATACCTCGTTGAATTCGGCCTCGCCGGTGATCTGACGCAGCGGCCGGACATCGACGCCCGGATCGGTCATGTCGCAGATGAAGTAGCTCAGACCCGCATGCTTGGAACGTGACGGATCGGTCCTGGCCACGAGAATCGCCAGCTGCGCATTCTGCGCGCCCGACGTCCATACCTTCTGCCCGTTGACTATCCAGTCGTCGCCGTCGCGGACGGCGCGGGTAGCGACGGCCGCGAGGTCCGAACCTGCGCCCGGTTCACTGAACAGCTGGCAGTAGACCGTCTCCGCAGTCCACAACGGGCGCAGGAACTTCTGCTTCTGCTCCTCGGTGCCGAAGGCAGCGATGGTCGGTGCCGCCATGCCCAGTCCGATCCCGTTCTTGCCGGTGGCCGGGCCGGGTGCGCCGGCGGCCTCCAGCTGAGCGTTCACCTGACGCTGAAAGCTCTGCGGTACACCGAGTCCCCCATGACCTTCGGGGAAATGAACCCACGCCAGTCCGGCGTCGAATCGTGCGCCGAGGAAATCCGATACCGACACGCTGTTCGGATCGTTCTCCGCGAGAAGCGTGTTCACCTTTTCGGTGAGATCACGCGATACTGCCTCTTCGTCGAAAGCCATGCCCATTCCTTCGGTTCGAGCGGTGAGCGGACGGTCAGTCCTTCGGTCCACCGGCGACGTAGACGACCTGACCGGAAACGAAGCCCGCGCCTTCGCTGACGAAGAACGACGCGGTGTGCGCGATGTCCTCGGGCTGACCGACACGGTTGACCGGGATCTGCGAAGCGGCAGCGGTCTTGAAGTCCTCGAAGCCGACGCCCATGCGCTCGGCCGTTGCGGCGGTCATCTCGGTTTCGATGAATCCGGGTGCAATGGCGTTGGCGGTGACGCCGAACTTGCCCAGCTCGAAGGCCAATGTCTTGGTGAAGCCCTGCATTCCGGCCTTCGCAGCGGAGTAGTTGACCTGTCCACGATTACCGAGAGCCGACGTGCTCGAGAGGTTCACGATGCGGCCGAACTTCGCTTCCACCATGTACTTCTGCACCGCACGCGACATGAGGAACGCTCCGCGCAGGTGGACGTTCATCACCGAATCCCACTCGGCAACGCTCATCTTGAACAGAAGGTTGTCGCGAGTGATGCCGGCATTGTTGATCAGCACGGTAGGTGCACCCAGTTCTGCGGCAACACGATCCACTGCTGCAGCAACCGAAGCCTCGTCGGAGACGTCAGCGCCGACGGCCAGTGCCTGTCCGCCTGCGGCCTTGATCGCGTCGACGGTTCCGGCACACGCCGCTTCGTCGAGGTCGAGCACGGCGACGGCAAAACCGTCTTCCGACAGTCGCTTCGCGACTGCCGCACCGATTCCGCGTGCTGCACCCGTGACAATTGCGGTTCTACGTTCCTGGCTCACTGGCCCTCCATACTTTCGTGATTCGACGGACACCGGACGATCTCGTCAGATCCCGGCCTGATCTGCAATTTCCCTGGCTTTGGCGACCAAGGCGTCAATACGTTCCACGGTGGGAGTTCCGCTCTCGGCGGCATTCTGCGGTTCGTCGCGGGCGCGACGCATCACGCCCTCGGCGATCACGGCAATCTTCCACAGTCCCAACGTGTGCCAGAACTTCAGCGCAGCAGGATCCCGTCCGGTGGCCTCGAGATAGATCCGGGAGATCTCCTCTCGCGAGGGGAATCCCGGGAGTGCCGACGCCGGGAAATCGCCGCCGGTATTCTCACCAGCCGCCGGCCAGTACGCCAACAAGCTTCCGACGTCCGCCAACGGATCACCGAGTGTGCACAGTTCCCAGTCGAGGGCCGCGACAACTTCGCCGTTGCTCGCCGAGGTGATCACATTGCGTAGGTGAAAGTCGCCGTGCACCAACGTGGTTTCAGTGTGATCCGGCTGGGCTGCAATCAGGCGTCGGGTGAGATCGTCCAGATCAGGGCATTCCCGCGTCTTCGACTGTTCCCACTGACCACCCCACCGCTTCAGCTGCCGCGCGGCGTAGGGCTTGTGACTTGCCAAGTCGTCGAGACCTGCCTGCTCGAGGTCGACGGCGTGTATCTTCGCCAGCGTCTGAGCGAGCGAGATTCCGATTGCCCGGCGACGATCTTCCGACAACGCCTCCGCAAGAGGCATTCGGTCCACCACTTCGCCGTCCACGAATTCCATGAGGAGCAGCGGAACTTCGGTGACGGCAGGATCCTCGGTCAACCCGAATACTCGCGGCGATGGCACGTCGGTGGATTCGAGAGCGCTCAGGATTCGAGCCTCACGCGCCACGTCGTGAGCCGAGGCCAGCAGATGCCCCAGCGGTGGGCGTCGTAGCACCCAGCGATTGCCGTCCTGATCGCGAACCAGGTACGTGAGATTCGACTGCCCCAAGCCGATTCGATCGAAGGACAACGGCCCGGAAAAGTCGATCCCCAGGCCTGCGATCCACCCGGTGACCGCTTCGGTATCGAGTCCCACTACTCCGACGCTAGCCACCGACGGACGCTCCCTGCCGGAACGGGAGTGCGTCACCCAACAACTGGCCACCGTCGATGGTCATGATCTCGCCGGTGATCCACTGGGCTGCATCCGAAACCAGGAAGGCAATGGCAGCGGCCACGTCCTCGGGTTCACCGATGCGTCCGAGAGCAGTCGACGCGGACACCGCTTCTTCGTGTTCTTTCCACAGAGCTTCGGCGAGTTTGGTTCTCACCACTCCCGGCGCAACGGCGTTGACACGAATCTTCGGTGACAACTCGAGCGCCAACTGCTTGGTGATGTGGATCAGAGCAGCCTTCGACGCGTTGTACGTACCGATTCCCGCCTCGAACGCCATGCCGCCGATCGAAGCGGTGTTGACCACGGAACCACCGTGCTCGCCCATCCAGGCCCGCGCTGCGAGGCCGGTCCACAGGACTGGAGCCCACACGTTGACGTCGAAAGTCTTGGCGAAGCGCGAGTGATCCTGGTTGATGATCGGCCCGAACGACGGGTTGGTGCCCGCGTTGTTCACCAAGATGTCGAGACTGCCGAAACGCTCGATCGTCTGCTCGACGCACTTGCGTGCAGCATCCTCGTCCGTCGCGTGAGCGCCGACGCCGATCGCGTTGCCGTTCACCTGCGCGGCAGCCGCATCTGCGGATTCCTGTGAGCGCGAAGTCAGTACGACGTTTCCGCCCGCCGCCGCAATCGCCTGCGCGGTCGCGAGGCCGATGCCCCGCGATGCGCCTGTGACGATTGCCGTCTTACCGGTGAGATCCAGTCCTGCCATGTCAGTTCGCCTTGACTTCGCGGTACTTGCGCAGTTCCTGCTTGGCGATGGCGCGCTTGTGCACCTCGTCCGGGCCGTCGGCCAGGCGAAGGGTGCGCATGTGGGCGTAAGCCATCGCGAGCGGGAAGTCGTCGGTGACGCCGCCACCGCCGTGAACCTGGATGGCGCGGTCGATGATCTTGAGCGCGATGTTCGGTGCCGCAACCTTGATAGCTGCGATCTCGGTGCGCGCTTCCTTGTTGCCCACCGTGTCCATCATGTGTGCGGCCTTGAGTGTGAGGAGTCGAACCATCTCGATGTCGATACGAGCCTCGGCGATCCAGTCCTGGATATTCGCGTTGTCACTGACGGGCTTCCCGAAGGTGATGCGGGTGGATGCGCGCTTGCACATCAGTTCCAGTGCGCGCTCGGCCATTCCGATTGCACGCATGCAGTGGTGGATGCGGCCGGGGCCGAGGCGGGCCTGGCTGATCGCGAATCCTTCACCCTCACCGGCGAGAATGTCCTTGGCCGGGACGCGCACGTCCTCGAAAGTGATCTCGCCGTGTCCTTCGCGGTCCTGGTAGCCGAAAACCGGCAGGTTGCGCAGGATCGTGACGCCGGGAGCATCGATCGGCACGACCATCATCGACTGCTGACGGTGGGTGGCGGCATTGAAGTCGGTCTTACCCATGACGATCAGAACCTTGCAGTTCTGGTGCAAGGCGTTGGAAGCGAACCACTTACGGCCGTTCAGCACGTACTCGTCGCCGTCACGGTCCATACGGAGCTGGATGTTGGTGGCGTCGGAGCTGGCAACCTCGGGCTCGGTCATCGCGAAAGCGGAACGAATTTCGCCTTCGAGAAGCGGCTTGAGGTACTTCTCCTTGTGCTCGTCGGTGCCGAAGAGCGTGAGCACCTCCATGTTTCCCGTGTCCGGAGCGGCGCAGTTGGTGGCCTCGGAGGCCAGGTGGCTGCGGCCCATGATCTCCGCGAGCGGTGCGTATTCCAGGTTGGTCAGGCCGGGGCCCCATTCGGGATGGGGATGGAAGAGGTTCCACAGCCCGCGGGCCTTGGCTTCCTTCTTCAAGTCGTCGATGATCGGCGGCTGAAAGTGCGGGTTACCGGACTCACGCATCTGCTCTTCGTAGACCGCTTCGGCCGGGTAAACGTGCTTGTCCATGAAATCGAGCAGTTCGGCCTGGTACTTCTTGGTGCGATCCGAGAACTCAAACACTGACATGTGAACTCCTGACAGAGAGGGAAGGAAAATTGGGGGCTCGATGTTCGAGATGGCTGTTGACACCCTCGACGACATCCGGGCCGTGAAATGCGTTCAGCATCAGCGATTCCGCATGCCTGGCGGAATCAGTGAAGGTCGAGTGCGCGTCGGCACTCATCTGAGATTTGATGACGGAGAGGGACGTCGGCGAGCAGTTGGCCGCGATGTCCTCGGCGTAAGCAATCGCCGCATCCAGAACGTCACCGCCGGTGACCAGGTGGTCGATCAGACCGATGCGGTACGCCTCGTCGGCGTCCACCATCCGGCTGGAAAGCAGAAGATCGACTGCTCGACTGTGCCCGACCAAGCGGGGCAACATCCAGGAGATGCCGTACTCCGCAATCAGGCCTCGACGCGCGAACGCGGTAGTGAATCGTGTTGCGCTCGAACCGAAACGAACGTCGCAGTACAAAGCCTCGACCATTCCGAGCCCGGCAGCGACGCCGTTGACGGCGGCGATCAGCGGCTTGCGGATGGTGGTCGGGAAATGACGGTCTCGCGGCCGGACAAGATCACTTTCGGAGACTTCGCCGACGTTCTTCAAATTGCCGAGGTCAGCCCCCGAGCAGAATCCTCGGCCGGAGCCGGTGACAACAATTGCTCGGACACTGGGATCTTCGTCTGCCACGGCCAGAAAGTCGTAGTACTGATCTTCGAGCTCGTTGGTCCACGCGTTGAGAACGCGGGGCCGATTGAATGTCAGAACCAGCACCGCTCCTCTCTGCTCGGAGAGGACGAGTTCCTCGGTCATCGTGTTCCCGCGAGGAGCGACGCCTGGTACCGGCGCATCCCGCGCAGCCAACGGTCGTAGTCGGCGCCCTTCTGCCGGTACATGTCCAGCACGTTCCTGTGCGGAAGGATGAGAAATTCTTCGGCATCCACTGCCGCAAGAACGATTTCGGCGCATTCGGCAGGCTCGAGAACATTGCCTGCCGCAAGCACGGCTCCGGTTGCGGCCTTGCCGACCGGATCGCCGGAGTTCTCACCTTCGTAGAGGAGCTTGGTGTTGACGCCCATCGGGCACAAGCAACTGACGCGAACGCCCTGATCTCCGTAGGTGATCGAGAGCCACTCGGCAAACGCGACCGCGGCATGTTTGGTCACCGAGTACGCGGCGGACCCGACCTGACTGAGCAAGCCGGCCGCAGAGGCCGTGCTGATGAAGTAGCCCTCCCCGCGCTCCGTCCAGCCGGGGACGAGGAGCCTGGCAGCGCGAATGTGGGCGCGAACATTGACGTCGATCGTCGTGTCCCAGACGTCTTCACTGATGTCGAGGCCCATGCCACCGGTAACGCCGGCATTGGCGAAGTAGAGGTCGACCGGGCCGAATTCCTTTTCCGCCTGCGCGATCAGGCCCGCAATGACCGTCTCGTCGGAGACGTCGCCACCGGCAGACACGGCCGCTCCGGGACGCTCCGCGTTGATCGCCTCTGCTACTGCCGAAGCTGCTGCCCCGTCCAGGTCAGCCACTACGACGCGAGCACCCTCGGCAGCCAGTCGCTCGGCCAGTGCACCGCCGATTCCCCCGCCGCCACCGGTGACAATTGCTACCTTCTGGGCAACCTTCATGAGCGATTCCTCTCGCTTGCGTCATACCTACGCGCTGACAGTGATCCACGTCTCCCCTCATGTATAGTTGAATCCGGCGTCAGTTTCAACCGTCGAATCGCGACGGTCACCCGAACGGCCCGTTCCGTCCTCCTGAACTGCGAGTAAAGGGATAACGATGACTGAAAACCAATTGCCCGTCCGCCCGTCCACCTTCGCCGAGCTCGAGAAGCTCATCGGCCAGGGACTTGGCCCGACGGAGTGGTACGACATCACCCAGGAGCGCATCAACGCGTTCGCCGAAGCCACAAACGATCATCAGTGGATTCATGTCGACCCGGAACGAGCCGCATCGAGCCCGCTCGGCAGCACGATCGCGCACGGACTCTTCAGCCTCTCACTGGGACCCCAGTTCTCCTACCAACTCATCCACTTCGACGGCTTCGCCCACAGCCTCAATTACGGCTACGACAAGGTTCGCTTCCCCGCTCCCGTTCCCGTGGGATCCCGGGTCCGGATGCGCGCAACCGTCGTGTCCGCGGAGCAGTTGCCCGGCGGAATCCAAGTGAAGATGAGCCAGGTGGTCGAGCGCGAGGGTTCCGACAAGCCCGTCGTGGTCGCCGAATCCGTCGCTCGCGTCGTCGAAAAGAGCTGAACCGAAAAGAGCTGAACCGAGACTGGGACGCCCGGCCGCTCGAACATCGATGCAGCCGGGGCGGCCCACCTCGTCAGAGACGGTCGGGGAACTTCAGAGCGTTCGCCCACAGATCGGTCACAGTGGCGACAATCTGATCGAACTCCGGTGAACGCCCGTCCACCTCACCCTCACGAAGGGTGAACAGACTGTAGGCGAGTCGACTCACCATGCCGGACAGAGCAATCGACGCCGTCATCGGATCCAGCGTCGTGTCCGCGATGCCGCGGGACTGCAGATCTGCAATCCCGCGGGCATTACGGCGTATGAACGCATTGGCACGCTCGCTGCGGAACTTCCGGAACTCCGGGTCGATGTGAGCTACCTGCTCCATGAGCCCCATCAACTTCGCATTGCGTTGATACGCGGCCAGATACGCTCGATTACTTGCCTCGAGCACGGCGTACGGATCGTCCGCGCTCGCAACGCGTCCCATGCCCGGGTGCATCATGTCGTCTCGCGCGACCTCGAGGACGGCGGCGAACACCTCTTCCTTGTTCGCGAAGTACGTGTAGAACGATCCCGTCGCGCAACCGGCTTCTTTTGCGATGTCGATCAAACGTGCATCGAGATAGCCACTGCGCTCGAAAACCTTACGGGCAGCAGCAACCAATGCCGCACGCGTGCGTGTCCCCCGCTCGGTGGTCGGTCGATCCCGGAGCAGCGCGGGCGGAGCCACCGGTAAGGCGGCAATTCGCGATTCGTCGTCGAGCACGGTGCGCTCCTCATCCTTCCGATCAACATCATTTTCGGGACAATCCCAGCAGACTCGATGTTGACGCCGGATTCAAGTGTACGCTCTGGTGAGACCCAGGACACACAATCGGTCGATTCCTCCCGAAAGGCAGAACCATGGTTAGCGTTCTCGACCCGGTGACCCGTCACGCGGAAGCCACTCCGGAAAATATTGCAATTCGCGGCACGGATAATCATTGGACATACCGACAGCTCCACGACGCGTCTCTGGCGTTTGCCGGCCGCATTCGCGACGAAGGGTTGAGCATCGGCGACCGGGTTCTGCTCGCGGCGCCGTCGGTGCCTGAATTCATCGTGGCATACATGGGGATTCAGGCTGCAGGTTGTGTCGTGGTGCCCATCAACACGATGTCGGCGCAACCCGAAGTCGAGTACGTACTGGACGACGCCGAGATTTCGCTGGCGATCGCCTGGCACCAGCTCGGTCCCGCAGTTCAGGATGCAGGGAGTGCGCGCGGCGTCCCGGTGTGGACGCTCACCGAAGAATCGGCGAAGGCCGACCATCCACCGGCAACGGTGGTCGACCGCGACACAGCGGACACCACGGCGATTCTCTACACCTCCGGTACCACCGGACGTCCGAAGGGCGCTCAGCTGACAGTCGGGAATCTGTTGTCTGCCGGTGAGATCGGCGCCGAGAGCAGCCGCGGAAATCCCTCGGACCGCACCGGTACCGGACTGCCGCTCTTTCACATCTTCGGCCAGGGTTCGGTCATGATGGCAACCTTCACCGGCGGCGGATCACTGTCCCTGCTCGCCCGGTTCGACCCGGCCGCCATGCTCGACCTGGTGCGTCGGGACAAGCTCACCATCATGGCGGGCGTCCCCACCATGTGGAATGCCATGCTGCACGCCGCAGCCGACGTGGACAGCTCCGACTTCGAACAACTGCGGATCGCAATCTCCGGTGGCGCATCACTTCCCGGTGAAGTCGCTCGCGCCTTCGAAGCACGGTTCAACTGCACAATCCTCGAGGGCTACGGCCTGACCGAGACGAGCGCATTCGGAACTTTCAACAGCATCGACCGCGTCGCAAAGATCGGATACACCGGCCGCGCCGTACCGCGCACCGAGGTCGAGGTCCGTGATCACGACGGAAATGTCTGCCAGGCAGGCACAGTGGGCGAGGTATTCATCAAAGGACCGACGGTCATGAAGGGCTACTGGAAGCGCCCGGCCGACACGGCCGCCGTCCTGTCCGACGACGGATGGTTCCGCACCGGAGACCTCGGCGAGACCGACGCCGACGGTGACCTTCGCATCGTCGACCGCGTCAAGGACCTCATCATCCGCGGTGGATACAACGTCTATCCAGGCGAGGTCGAAGAGGTGCTCTACCAGCACCCCGACATCATCGAGGCCGCGGTGATCGGTATACCCGACGACTACTACGGCGAGGAGGTTGCGGCGGTGGTGGCCGTGCGCCCAGGCTCCGACCTCGAAGCAGATGACGTCACCTCGTGGGCTCGGGAACGTCTGTCCGCCTACAAGATTCCGCGGGTCGTCCAGTTCATCGACGCGCTCCCGAAGGGTTCGACGGGAAAGATCCTCAAGCGATCGATCGACCGCACCGAACTCCTCGCCCAGAAGCAGAACTGAAAACACAGGTGAACCCCGGCGAGATTTCGCCGGGGTTCACCTGTCCATGCGCTCAGAGTGCCCTGTCCATGCGCTCAGAGTGCGTCGAAGTACTCGATCTGCGGGGCGCCTGCGAGGAAGGGCGCCATCGCCTTTCCCGCGGCCTGGAAATGCTCGGACGATCCATGGGCCTTGATCGCAGCACTGTCTTGATACAGCTCCATGAACTTGTACGAATTCGTATCCGTCTTCGAGCGGATCAGTTGATACAGAACCGTTCCGGGCTCTTCCGTGCGCACCTTCTCGGCAAGTTCGGCGACTACGGCTTCGAACTGTTCGCCGCTTCCGTCTTTGACGGTGATATCCGCGATGACAGCAATCATTCATTCCTCCAAAAGTGTTCCAGCAGTATTCGAGTGTTACCGAGAACCTACAGTTTCACTGCATGGGCAGTAGTCCGAACGTCGATTCCAACTGACTGCGAGTGCTTTCCGCATCGGTGTGGAGAATGCCGGCGATCCCCAATCGTGCCGCGCCGTCGAGGTTCTGTTGCAGGTCGTCGATCATCACGGCGCCTTCGGGCGCAACACCCAGCCGCTCGCACGCGATGGTGTAGATCTGACGAGAGGGCTTACGAATCCCGACTTCCGAGGAGATCACCACTTCGTCGGCGAGGTCCTCGAGCACAAAACCCGCGTAGCAATCACGCCCGAAAGCATTGGACACGAGCGCAACAGGGTGACCCGCCGCTCGGACGTCCGCAATCAGTCGCACCATCTCTTCGTCTCGGACAAGCCCGGCCTGCATACGGTCGACCAATCCTTCGCTGTCCACGACGGCGCCGTGCGCTCGTAGCCGTTCCCCGAATCCTGCTTCGAAGGCCTCCTGGTCGATCTTTCCGGATTCGTGATCGGAGAGCAGTCGCTTCGAGACGTCGTCGCGGGAGAGCAGGGTCAACGGAAGTCGTGGGTCGCCCCCAAGCGAGGCTCCGAAATCTTCGAAGGCTCGCAGCACACTGGAGGTGAGAACTCCACCGAAATCGACGAGCACTGCCGTACGCGTGGGTGTCATTGCTCCATCAGACACCAAACATGAACCCGGCGTCAACATCAATTTCGGCGTAGCGAGAATTGCAAAGTGTTGATCCACAACCGGTTGACGGTATCGAGCAGACCGTCGAAGGTCACTCCGGCGGCGCCATCCTCGCCGCCGCGGGATACGAAGTACCCGAACGCAAGTCGACTGATCATCCCGGAGAGTGCCCGAGACGTCAGTAGCGGATCCAGATTCGCGTCCGCCAGTCCGGCCTTCTGCAGCTTCTCGATACTGCGCGCGTTGCGTCGAACAAACGCGTCAGCACGCTCGAGGCGGAGAACCCGGAACTCCGGATCGATGCTTGCCACCTGCTCGAGCAGTCCCATCAGCTTCGCGTTCCGTCGATATGCCTCGAGGTACGCGCGGTTACTCGCCGCGATGACCTCAGCAGGATCCGCGCCTTTCGGAGTGTGCGGCATACCCGGATGCATCATGTCTTCGCGCGCCAACTCCATCACTGCCGCGAAGATCTCTTCCTTGCTCGCGAAGTAGGTGTAGAAGGTACCGGCCGAGCACTGCGCCTCTACAGTGATGTCGATCAGCCGCGAGTCCAGATAGCCGGACCGTTCGAAAACGGTGCGGGCCGCATCGATCAACGCTCGCCGCGTACGCAAACCACGCTGAGTGGAGGGGAGTTCCCGTGACACTGTCGACGAAGCATCTTCGGAGCCTGTGCGTGCTGCAGCCATGCTCCAGTTATACGTCAGACGCCCGCTACCGGTGACCGATAGCGGGCGTCTGCTCGAAACCGAAAGAGTTACTTGGCGTACAGGTGCGCGCCCGGAATTGCGTTCGGATCGTCCCGAACTTCCTTCGGGTTGGTCTCTTTCAGCACCCAGGCACTGAAGAAGGTCACCAAGCCCATGAGTGCCACGAACACGGCAACCCATGTCGTGGTTCCGGTCTTCGCGATAAGTGCTGTCATGATGAACGGAGTGCCACCGCTGACCGTGATCGCAGCCAACTGGTAGGCCAACGATGCTGCCGAGTAGCGCACGTTGGGTGCGAACAGCTCACCCATGTATGCCGCGATCGGCCCGTAGGTCATCGACTGGAACACGCTGCCAACCGTCACCGCGATGAAGAACAGCGGCAGGGACCTGGTGTTGATCAACCAGAAGTACGGGAATGCCCAGACCACGATCGCCGCAGCGCCGATCAGGATCATCGGACGACGACCGATCTTGTCGGACATCTTCCCGGACCACAGCACCACGCCGACTGTCAGCAACGCGCTCAGGAGCGAGATGATGAGCAGTGAGTTCCGCTTCAACCCCA
Organism: Rhodococcus sp. IEGM 1306; assembly: GCF_036541985.1. NCBI lineage: Bacteria > Bacillati > Actinomycetota > Actinomycetes > Mycobacteriales > Nocardiaceae > Rhodococcus > Rhodococcus sp. IEGM 1306. The sequence goes on along the minus strand of NZ_JAZHFF010000007.1, from coordinate 358,023 downwards.
GTTCGGTTGTGCCGTAGCTGAGCACGCCGGCGATGCTGATGTAGAACAGTGCATTGGTGGCGGCCAGAAGTCCGCAACCGAGCAGAATCTTGCGCCAGTGATCCTTGAGCGCCTGCGCCAGTGGAGCCTGAACGACGACGTCCTTTTGGTTCTTCTTGGCGTCTTCCTGCAACTCGAGGAATTCCGGCGTGTCCTCGACCTTCGTCTGGATGTACAGAACCACGGGGAAGAGCAGCGCGCTGGCGAAGAACGGAACTCGCCAACCCCAGCTCAGGAATGCATCATTGGAAATGGTCGCGGTCGCGACGAGGAAGACCAGGTTGCCCAGCACTACACCGAACGAGACACCCATCTGACCGAAAGTGCCTGAGAATCCGCGCTTCTTGGGACTCGCGGATTCGGTGAGGAGAAGGACGATTCCGCCCCACTGGCCACCGCAGGCGAGACCTTGGATGAATCGCAGTGTCACCAGAAGAATCGGAGCGACGACGCCGATTGCCGACGCACTCGGGATCGCGCCGATCAGGAACGTCGCGACAGCCATCAGCAACAGGCAGGTGACGACGGCGGGCTTACGTCCGTACTTGTCGCCGAAGTGTCCGGCGACCAAACCGCCGATGGGGCGGGCAACGAAGCCAGCCCAGAACGTACTGAACGAGAGCAGTGTGCCCATCAGTGCGGATGAATCGGGGAAGAACACATGCGGAAAGACCAGTGCCGCAGCCGTTCCGTACAAGAAGAAGTCGTACCACTCGATGGAACTGCCGAGCAGTCCCGCGCCTAGAAGTTTGCGGTGCGCCTTCTTCTTCTTCCGTTCCTGATCGGACAGGCCCCCTGCCTGCGTGCTCGAATCCACTGCCGATCTCGTCATGGGTTACTCCTCGATGGGTCGGACGCTCGTCGCGCCGGGAGTTGAGAAGCGGAACCGGGCCAGAAGTAGAAACTGACACCAACTTCAACTCTGTGGCGTTGCGATCAGTCTGCGATACAAAAAGAGTGATGTCAATCACTGAAATGCATTGCCGCATAGGGGACTAAATCCCCTACCGATGCTCGTCAGCCACCACGACGAATGGCCGGCTCACCTTGTCGGCCGCCGGCAATTCGTTTGTCAGGTAGATCTAGTTCGGTACCCGCAGTTCACGACGAAGAATCTTGCCGCTCACTGTTTTCGGCAGGTCATTCATGACCTCGACGATGCGTGGATACTTGTATGCTGCAAGCCTTTCCTTGCAGAACTCGACCAGATCCTCGGTGGTCGCCTCGAAACCGTCCTTGAAAGACACGAAGGCCTTCACGGTTTCGCCCCGATACGGATCCATGACACCGACGACAGCAGCCTCTCGTACGGCAGGGTGTTCGTAGAGAACATCTTCCACTTCGCGTGGCCACACTTTGAAGCCCGACGCATTGATCTGATCCTTCATCCGGTCGACGATGTAAAACCAACCGTCGCCGTCCATGAATCCGATGTCGCCGGTGTGAAAACGCCCGTCCGGCATGGCATGTGCGGTCTCGTCCGGCTTGTTCCAGTATCCGAGTGCAACCTGAGGCCCGGAGACCACGATCTCGCCGTACTTCCCGATCTGTACCGGCCTGTCGTTCTCGTCCACCACCTCGGCGTACGTATTCGACACCGGAACACCGACGGCAACGGCTCCCGATGCCGGATCCACCGGCGCTTCACGAGAATTCGGCACCACGATTGCCGGACTGTTCGTCTCGGTCAGCCCGTAGCCGTTGTGAATGTAGTGACCGAACTTCGCCCGGAACGCTTCCAACGCCGCGTGCGGGATCGGCGCGCCACCTGAATACACCGACTCGAGAGAGCTCAAAGATTCCTTCGAGACTGCGGCGCTGTCCGTCCACGCGATGAATACCGTGATCGCTCCGATGATCGCGGTAGCCCGATGCTCCGAAATCGACTCCGCTGCAACGATGGGATGGAATCGGCAGGTCAGAATCGTGGGCGCGCCGGCCAGGAGTGGAGCCGCGACGTGCCCGATCAACCCGGTGATATGGAACAGTGGCGCCACCGCGAACATCGCGCCGCCGGGGCGCAACCCCAGCCAGTCCCGATAGATCTGCGCTGCGAACACGACATTTGCGTGCGAGTTCATCGACCCCTTCGGCGGGCCGGTTGTCCCTGACGTATAGGGAAGGTAGGCAAGGTCTTCCGGAGACAGATCGACCTTCTCGGGCTTCTGCCCTCGATGAGCCTCGATCAATTCCAGTAGATCCGGAAATCCATCGTGCCGAATCCTGGACGCCGAACCGAAGATCCGTTCATCGTCGCGCGACTGAAAATCCCGTTCCGACGTGGTGATCACCCGTCTCACTGCGGTGCCCTCGGACGCAGTCGCCACGGTCTCGGCCGAGGACTCGAGACAGATGACTGCCGCCGCTCCGCTGTCGGCCAGTACGGTGGACAGCTCACGGTCGCGGTACATCGGATTGACCGGAACGACGACGGCACCGAGCTTCCAGACCGCGACTGTCGCGATCACGAACTGCGGAACATTCTGCAGGACAAAGGAAACTCTGTCGCCGAACCCGATTCCGTCCACGGCGAGGGCTACGGCAAGCGCATCCGACATCTCGTCGAGCTCGGCAAAGCTGACGGTCCTGTCGAAGTACCTGATGATCGGGGCGGTGCGATCGCGCTCCAGCGAAGCACGGAACATCGCGAGGGCGTCGACGTGCTCGATGTCTACGTTCGGCGGAGTGTCGGCGTCGTAATTGGCGAGCCAGGGCTTGCTCTCGTACACGTTGGTCATATCTCAGCTCTCGAAATACCGACGTGGGTTGTCCACCAGCATCGCCTTGACCTGGTCTTCGGTGACACCACGTTCGAGCAGCGCCGGAATGACATCATCACTGATGTGGGTGTAGTTCCAGTTCGGAAGTGCCACTTCTCTTGCCGCGCTGGGGAAGTAGTCGATGAAACACGACGCGTCATGTGCCAGAACCATCTTCTCCGCGTAACCGCGACGGGCCATCTCCACCACGGTGTTGACACGATCCTCGAACGACAGGAACGGTTCGAGACCGAAACGGTCCATCCCCAGTAGCGAACCGGCATCGGCCAGCGCACACAAGTAGTCGAGATCCGTGGTATCGCCGGAGTGACCGATGACCACCTTGGTCAGATCCGCACCCTCTTCGGCCAGAACCTTCTGCGCGACCAGCCCGGATTCAGTGTGCGGATTGGTGTGCACGGTGATCGGCACTCCCGTTTCCACCTGCGACTGTCCGACCGCGCGCATGACCCGCTCGACGCCGGGGGTAAGGCCCGGCTCCTCGATGGCGCACTTCAGGAAGGAGGCTCGGACACCGGTTCCGGCGATTCCTTCCCTGATGTCCTTGACGAACAGTTCGACCATCGGCTCGGGGCCGTCGAACAGCAATCCCGGTCCGGTGTAATGGAATTGGAAGGGAATGTCGTTGTAGGTGTAGATGCCGGTAGCAACGATGATGTTGAGATCGACCTGCTCGTTGATCCGGACGATGCGCGGAATGTACCGGCCGAGGCCGATCACCGTGGGATCGACGATCGTGCTGATTCCGCGGGACTTCACCTCGGTCAGCTTTGCCACCGCGTCCGCTACCCGTACTTCCTCGTCCCAGGGTTCGGGGTAGTCGGGGTAGTTCTGGCGCAACTCCTCACCCAGAACGAAGACATGCTCGTGCATCAACACCTTTCCCAGATCGGCTGTATCCACCGGCCCACGAACGGTTTGTACTGAACTCATCGATCGAACCCCTGACTGTGATCACCATCACTAACATGAGACAATGAGCTAGTGTGTCTCACGTGGCCAGGTTCGTCAATAGGCTCGATCCCCCGAGGCTCACCATTTTTCAACGGCCGAAATTGTGCAGAACCGGACAACCGGAGAGAATGTCCCGATGCCTACCGACCTCGAACGCCGACGCGCGATCGACACCGCCGCGAGCATGTACCTCGCGGAGGAACCACTCGACATGTCACTGCTCGCCGAACGTCTCGGCGTAGGCCGCGCGACGCTGTACCGCTGGGTCGGCAACCGCGACGAACTGCTCGGAACAGTGCTGGCCGAGGCCACCGAACGGACATACCGAAAGGCGATGTCACAGGCGTCGGGGCAAGGTCCGGAGTACATTCTCGACGTCTTCGGCCGCGTTATGCGATCGGTGGAATCGTCGACAGAACTGCGCGCGCTGACCAAACGCGAACCGATGGTGTTCATCAAACTCGCGATGATGCCCGGCTCCATCGAATCGATCTCCGCCTCCATCACCGCCGAAATCTTGCAGTCCCAGGTCGACGCCGGCCAACTGACGATCACGCTCTCGCCGCAAGTACTGGGCGAAGCCCTCGTCCGCATCTGCGACGTACACCTCTACGCCCCCCTGCTCGGCCGAGAAAAGGCCGAGATCGAGACTGCCCTCGACCTGATCGCACTGCTCCTCGGCGTCACCCGCAACTGACACGCTTCGACCGCGTGAACACTACGGCGACACACCGGCCACCCGAGTCCTCAGACGTCTGATGAGTTGTTACTCTTTCGGTACCCACCCGAGAGGCAAGCCGTGTCCGACGACCACACAGGATTCACACTTCGCAGTGGTCCGCTGGTACCGCAACTCGAACAGTTGCTGCGCGGACGAATCATGCATGGAACGTGGGCGCCGTCCGAGCGCATACCGAGCGAGGCGGCCCTCGCCGTCGAACTCGGCGTCGGGCGTTCCTCGATTCGCGAGGCAATCCGCCTCCTCGCTCGCGACGGACTACTCGAAGTCCGACACGGCGTCGGAACCTTCGTGGCTGCCGCGTCCGAACTCGAGCACGTCGACGAATTCACCAAACTTCTTCGACGCTCGAGGATCCTCGAGGTCTTCGAAGTCCGTCGCGCACTCGAGATCGAGGCCGCCAGACTGGCCGCGGAGCGGGTACAACCCGAGGACCTCGACGGCCTGCGGCGGCGACTGACCATGCGACACAGTCATTTCGAGGGTGATGTCGAGAAGTTCGTCGACGTCGACCTCGACTTCCACACCGAAGTCGTTCGGCTGTCCGGAAACGCAGTTCTGCTCTCGCTTTTCACGTCGGTGCGTCCACTCCTTCGTGAATCCCTCGTCGAGATGATGGCCCACGAGGCCGGCGTCCCCGACACCTCACATGCCCATGATCAGTTGGTCGAGGCCCTTCAAGACGCCGACCCAGAAGCCGCGGTAGCGGCAACTCGAGCAAACATCGACACCGTCCTACGACGACTGCGTGTGCTCGACGCCTAAGAGAGGTTAGTTCTCGTGCAACACCCCACCGGCACAGTTCTGTCGACCGAACACGTGGATCTCGTCCGCGACGGCCGATACTTGTTGAAAGACATCAACATTTCGATCGAACCCGGACAACACTGGGTCCTCCTCGGCGCGAACGGCGCGGGCAAGAGCACGCTTCTGAGCCTGCTCGGAGCAACCGCCCACCCGACTCGCGGTTCCGTTTACGTCCTCGGCCACAAGTTGGGCCGCGTCGACATGAGGGAACTGCGGATGGACATCGGGCACGTGAACCCTCGTCACACGATCGGAATTCCGATCACCGTCCGCAACGTCGTGATCACCGGCCTCACCAACACCACCGAGGTGATGCCGCGCTGGTCACCGACGCCGGAGCAAGAGGCTCACGCCGACGCACTGATCGATCTACTCGGAATGAGTCCGCGTTCGGACGCACTGTGGCCCAACTTGTCCCAAGGCGAACGGGGACGAGCCCTGATCGCCCGCGCACTCATGGTCGAACCGCGCCTGCTTCTGCTCGACGAACCGGCGACCGGGCTCGATCTTGCTGCACGCGAACAACTCTTGACGGCACTGGACGACCTCCGCAATCAGAACCCGTCACTTGCCAGCATCCTCGTGACGCACCACATCGAGGAGATCCCCAGCACCACCACACATGCTCTTCTGATCAAGGACGGCGTCGTGACCGCCAGCGGCCTCGCCGAGGATGTGATCACCACCCAGAACATCAGCGAGTGCTTCTCGCATCCCATCGAGATCGAGCGTCGTGGTGGTCGGTGGAATGCTCAGTCGCGGCCACGCGAAAGAGTGTGACCGACAGTAGTTTCAGAGACGCCTGGCGCCGGGTCCCTCCCGGCCCAGTTCGTCTCCAGGGTTGAGCAGGTTGCATGTTTTCAGTGACAGACACCCGCAGCCGATACAGCCCGTCAGTTCGTCCTGCATCCGGTTGATGGCCTGCTTGCGATCCTCGAGGCGCTGATTCCACTCCGTGGAAATCTTGCGCCAGTCTTTCTTCGTCGGAGTTCGCCCCTGCGGCAACGATCCGAATACTTCGGCAACTTCGGCCAGGGGTATCCCGAATCTGACTGCCAACTGGATCAGCGACACCCGCCGGATCGAGTGCCGCGGGAACTTCCTCATATTTCCTGCCGTCCGCTCCGCAGGAACCAGACCGAGTGTTTCGTAGTAGCGCACAGCCGACACGGCGACGCCAGTGCGCTCCGATACCTCGCCGATCGAGAGAAGTTCGTCACTCTTACGGATCATTCTGCCTCCCAATGGCTGCGCGACATTGACCTGAAGCGCACTTGAGATTCTACCTTCGACAACATGCACTCCCCCACCGATGCTCCCGCCGGAACCTGGCGGCAACTCCTGAGCGGTCGATACCTCGGCACCGCTACCGTCCTCGCAGGCGGCGTTGCGCTCTACGCGACCAACGTCTACCTGACGACCAGCCTGCTTCCGACTGCCATCGACGACATCGGCGGTCAGCAGTACTACGCCTGGACCGCGACGGTCTTCCTCATTGCTTCCGTCATCTCTTCGATGTTGGTCACCAACGTCCTCGCCGCTAGGGGACCGCGCGGGGCCTACCTGATCGGCCTCGCGATCTTCGCGCTCGGCACCGTTGTCTGTGCGGTCAGCCCGACGATGGAATTGCTGTTGGTCGGCCGCACGATCCAGGGTTCGGGCGGTGGCCTGCTGGCCGGTCTCGGTTACGCCGTCATCAATGCCGCGCTCCCCAGACATCTGTGGACTCGCGGGGCCGCGCTGGTTTCGGCGATGTGGGGAGTCGGCACCTTCGCCGGCCCTGCAATCGGCGGTGTCTTTGCTCAGTTCGGAGCCTGGCGATGGGCTTTCGGCGTCCTGGTCATCGCGACGATCGCAGTCGCCGCTCTCGTCCCCAGCGCGCTACCGGCACATGAACCGGGCAGCACCACAAGTAGCCCGGTGCCGGTCCTCTCGCTGGCATTGCTGACTGCGGCAGCTTTGCTGGTCAGCGTTGCCGGAATTCTGTCCAACCTCGCCGTGACCGCCGCAATGGTTCTCGCCGCTGTGCTGCTACTGATCGCTTTTGTCGCCGCTGACCGTCGCTCGCGCCACGGCGTACTACCGCCGTCGACGTTCAACGCGTCATCTCTCAAATGGGTGTACCTGACCATCGTCGTCCTCGCCGTCGCGTCGACCGTCGAGACGTTCATTCCACTCTTCGGGCAACGACTTGCCGGCCTGGCGCCTCTCGCGGCCGGATTCCTCGGGGCCGCACTCGCTCTCGGCTGGACTCTCGGCGAAATCCCGAGCGCCTCGGCCACGACCCCTCGTATCGTGCGACGAATCGTTGTCAGCGGTCCGATCCTCGTCGCGATCGGGTTGGGCATCATGGCAGCATTTCTCACCGAACACGCCGGCGCCGGTGCGATGGTCGCGTGGGTGATCGGACTGCTGTTCGCCGGCGTCGGAATCGGCATCGCCTGGCCTCATCTTGCAGTCGGGGCGATGACCTCGGTCACCGATCCCGGAGAAGGTGCGCGTGCCTCGGCTGCCATCAACACCGTTCAGCTGATCGCCAATGCTTTCGGTGCAGCCCTGGCCGGAGTGCTGGTCAACATCGGCGAACCGTCGACGCTTCGTTCTGCGCAATTGCTTCTCTTCACCTTCGCCGCTGTCTCGATCATCGGCATTGCCGTGGCAGCTCGCGCACTTCCGCGAACGACCGACAAAATCGGCAGCCCCGAAATCGTTCACGACGCTCGCTAAACTGTGAGAAACCCACACGGAGGAGTTGGCCAGTGACAGAACCGGATCCGGGCACAGTGGAAACCGACTTCCCGAAGACGGGAGCTCCCGCACAGCGCGCGCTGATCGCAGCGGGTTACACCCATCTCGCGCAGCTGACGTCCGTGTCCGAGAAGGAACTCGGCGCTTTGCACGGGATGGGACCGAAGGCCTTGAGGATTCTGCGCGAAGCACTCGCCGAACGTGGTCTGAGCTTCGCCGACTGAGCTCTTACATCAGACCAAGCTCGCCCGCACCTGGTTGCCACCTTCGCGCTTCGCTTCGTACATCACCGAGTCCGCGACGCGGAAGAGTTCAGCAAAAGCAGCGTCGACGGACTCACCCGGATTCCGGGGCGCGGTGCGGATCGCCATTCCGATGCTCGCGCTCGTCGGAGGGTCATCGTTCGCTCCGTCCATCGCGGAGCGGATCTGTCCTTCCAGCCTGGAGATCACGCTGACTGGTACCCGTTCGACCACGACGAACTCGTCACCGCCCATACGAGCAGTCAAGGCGGACTGGGTTGTCCACAAACGGATGCGCAGTGCAGTTCGCATGATCGTGCTGTCTCCTACGTCATGGCCGTGAACGTCGTTGATCGTCTTGAAGCGATCGAGGTCGATCACCACTACGAGCAGTGCATCCGCTTCGGTGACCGGAGCGCCCATCAAGTCATTCACCCGACGCGCCAATCCGCGACGGTTGAGCAGTCCGGTCAACGGGTCGATGTCGGAGGTAGTGGCATCCGAACCCAGGACCGCCAGAACAATCTGTGACACAACAGGAATCACGATGATCGTAGCCAGCACAACCGAGATCTTCGCCAGTCCCAAGCCGGCGTCCGCTGCTGGCCCGAACAACAAAGTCCACCCCGAAAGCACCGTGACGGTCGAGGCGAAGACCAAGTGACCGACTTGGAGTTTCGGATTGTGGAAGAACGCGATGTAGCCGCCGATCGACGCGAAAACGACGCACGCGATGAGTCGTCCCAGCGGTTCCGAGTCGGTTGCGGCCGCCGCCGCAATCGCGACGTCGGAACCCACGACAAAGGTGTACGACCACATCGGCGTAGGCGGAAACAGCCACCAGATCAGGGCCGCGCCGAGGCACAGCGCGATGACCGCCAGATTGACCGCTCGCCAGAACGTACCTTGCGGACCGACGTCACTGAATCGCGCCGACAGCAACACCAGCCCCATCCAGAATGCTGTTCCGCCGACCAGCGCCCGGCAGGAAGTCAAGAACCCGCGGTCCTCGAGGTACCTGCTGAAACTGTGGAACTGGTCCGGCAACTGCCACCAGCGCATGACGACGTCGACCAAACCGTTCATCGCCGATCAGCCGATGCAGCTCCGCAACTTTTGGTCGTACTTCGACGAAACGGACTCGCTGATTTCCCCCCGGAACACACTGGCATATCCGGCAGCATAGTCAGCGGCGACAGACAAAAACCGTTCTGCCGGATTTGAATCGGTCGATCAACTCAAAGCGTCGTAGGCCGCCGATACGTACTGCGCCGATCTCTCGGAACCGAGCAGACCCGGCCCCATCTTGTTCATCACGTACGAGAACGTCATGCGCTTCTCGGTGTCGATGATGATCTGCGAGCCACCCCAACCTCCCCAGAAGCAGATTCGCCCCTCCGGAATGAACGGGACGGACTCGGGCGTCGGCAATCCGAATCCGACGCCGAAGCGGACCGGCACGCCGAGGACGAGGTCGACCCCGTACGACTGCTCCTCGAAGATCTTGTCGATCGTTTCCTCCGACAGCAAGCGAACGTCACCGACCTTGCCACCGCACGCGATCACCGATTGGATCCTTGCGAGTGCCCTCGCATTCGAATGACCGTTGGCCGCACCGATCTCGGCGGCGCGCCACCCGTCGGTCCACGAACCTGTAGCGTCAGCCGGCGGCGCGGTGAATGTCTTCACCATGATGTTGTCCATCCCGAGTGCCGCGATGTCGATCGGCAACGGCGGTGGCGCAATCACATTCGAGACTCGCCCGTATTCCGACTTCGGCAAGCCCAGGCGGAAATCAGCATCGAGTGGGCCGGCGATTTCCTCGTCGATGAAGCGGCCGAGGGTTCGTCCGTCGATGCGCCTGACGACCTCGCCGATCAGGTGGCCGTAGTTGAGGGCGTGGTATCCGGATGCCGTACCCGGTTCCCACCACGGAGCCTGCGTCGCCAACCGGGCGGTGGCATATTCGTCGTCGCAAATGTTCTCGAGGGTGAACGGTTGATCCCACCCCGACACACCCGAGGTGTGCGACAACAGTTGCCGGACCTGAATTCGGTCCTTGCCCGCTGCTGCGAATTCCGGCCAGTACTGCGCGACCGGGGCGTCGAGATCAAGCAACCCGCGGTCGACGAGCATGAGCGCGGCCAGTGCGGTCACGGTCTTGCTGCAGGACCAGACATTGGTAACGGTGTCGCGAGACCAAGGAGCAGTGTGCTCGACGTCGACCCAACCGCCCCACATGTCGACGACGGATTCGCCGTCGATCGTCAGTGCGATCGCTGCCCCGACGTCCTCGCCGGAATCGAGATTGCGTGCCAGCGCCTCCTTCAAGCCAGAGAATCGCTGGTCACATACGCCTTCGATGTTCGCCACTGACAGCCTCCACAGGAATGATGAAACTTGACGTCAACTTCAACTATGTCGAGTATGTGTCCGATTCACCTGTGGTGTCAATCACTTCAAGTGCCAGAGTCGGCTCAGACCAACGGGATTCCCTTGGCGATGCGCCGACGCAGATCCCAGAGATAGAAGTTGTAGGGAAACATCCGCAGAATCTTCGGACTGAACCGATTGACCAGCGCGGCGACGCGCATGGATCGATCGAAGTTACGCTGCTGACGCACTGACCACGGGAGCCGCATTTCGTCACGAAAGGCTTGGGGCAGGAACCCGGTGGTGACAAATCGGTTGAGCGGACCGACCACGGGATGCAACAACTTCGGAGTGAAGGTCGCCGACGCGATCCCGTAGAGATGCTCACGAATCGTCTCGTCGATCGCCACCTTGTCTAGGTTCTCGTTCCAGTAGACCTCGAACGCATCCCGGTCCGCCGGCCACATGTCGCGTCGCATCTGAAGGGTTGTACCGAACGTGGCGCTGCGCTGATAGAACGCATCCCGGGTGACCGGATCGAGATCCCCGTACAAGATTTTGTAGACGTCCTCGAAGCCTCGGTACAGGCAGGCGGCTACCCACAACTGCAGTTCGGGATCGAACGCGTTGTACTCGACCGCACTGTTCTCATCGGAGCGAACATGCTTGTGCGAGCCATTGACTGCGCGCCGGTACAGCTTCTTTTCTTCGTCCGTCGCCAGGCTCGCCACCGCGAGATACGTCAGCGTCGTCCGGGTTCGCTTCACCGGATGCCGATCCAACCGACCCGTCTCGACCTTGCTCTCGTACACGCCGTACCCCACCGCCGGGCGCGCCAGCTGCATGATGACATTCGCGCCGGCTGCCAACAACCCGAGACCGGACATCGCCTTTTCGACTTCCGCGTCGATGTCGATCGCCCGGACGCCGACCGCTCCGATGCCGCCTGCCACCGCTTCCTCGCGCCCGTCCATCGAATCCCTACTCACCGTCATGGCAGAACCCCTTCGAGTCGATATCTGCGAACGCATGTTCTCAGATGAGTGAAACGCCGAAATGCCGAGATGTCAAGCAATCTCGGGATGCAAAGATGGTCTTCATGAATGACCAACCGCGTTCGTACGGTGGCGTCGACGGTGCGCTCCGCGTAGCCCAACGACGGGAGGCGCTGATCGAGGCCGGTCTGGAACTCATGGGCTCCGCCGAGCCCGAACTGACGGTCCGCGGAGTGTGCAAGAAGGCCGGTGTCGCGGCGCGGTACTTCTACGAGAGCTTCACCGATCGTGATGCTCTGATGTCGGCCGTCTACGACACCGTCATCACGGACATCGCCGTTTCAACCCAGGCTGCAGTGGACGCCGCCGAGACCGAACGCGGCAAGGCGCTCGCTGGAATCGCGAACATCGTCCGCACTATCGCGAACGATCCCCGTCGCGGACGTCTACTGTTCTCCAGCGCCCTGACGAGCCCTGTCCTGGCCGAGAAACGCCAAGCGTCGACGACGATATTCATCGGTCTCCTGGCCGCCAACGCGAAGACCTTCTACCGATTGAACGACAGCGGTCATCTGACCCTGACGGCCACGTTCCTGGTCGGCGGCCTGGCGCAGACCCTCAGTGCATGGCTCGACGGGTACATCGACGTGACGGAAGAAGAACTGGTCGCCGAATGTGCGGCGATCCTGCTCGCACCCGCCCTGCCGCCGTCTTGAGCTCCTGATTCAGTCCCAGATCCCGATGTTGTCGAGGTGAGCGAGAAGTCGAGCAGCGCCGTCGGAGAACTGCAGACTCATCTGCGCGTCCACCTGTTCTCGATCGTGCTTCTCGAACGCCGCGATCAAAGCATCGTGGCTCGATACCGCAAGCTCACCCCAGCCTGGATCCGTCGCGTAGAGACGAGCAGGGGTGTACCGAATCGCGCCGAACAGGAACCATGCCAACTTCGCACCACCCGCAGCGCGATTGATCAGGCGATGGAACTCGAATTCGCACTGCTCGATCGCAGCTGCATCCGAAGCGTCGACCGCCGCTCGCAAATCGGCATTGAGTTCCGTGAGTTCCGCGAGTTGATCAGCGGTGATGCTGTCCATCGCCCGCAACGCCAGCTTGACCGCGATCTGCCCCTGCAACCAGAAGATGTCTTCGATGTCCTGGCGACTGAGGGGCGAGACGAGATAGCCGCGATGCGGAACCAACTCGACCATCCCCTCGCCGCGTAATGCGACGAGGGCTTCTCGCACCGGCGTGACGCTGACCCCGAGGTCGGCCGCGGTTTCGTCCAGCCTGACGAACTCGCCCGGACGGACCGAGCCGGACATGATCAGGTTGCGAACGTGGTTGGCCACGTCCTCCGACAACTGTGGCCGTCTCCTCAGCTCAGATGTCGCTCTCCGAGTGCGTGCAGACGTTGCCACAACCGATCCTCACAGTCCGTACGTTTTGCCGATGATGTCTCGCTGAATCTCGTTGGTACCACCATAAATGGAGGACACAAGAGTCTTTCGCACATGGTGCTCCATGTCGAACTCAGTCGCGTAACCGTACCCACCCATCATCTGCATCCCCTCGAGCGCGACCTTCTTGGCGGTCTCGGTCAGCTTGAGCTTGGCCATCGACGCTTCCCGCGGGAACATCTTGGTCGGGTTGGCGTCGACCATCCTGGCCACGCTGTAGACCAGCAGACGGCCGCATTCGATCTCCGTGGCGAGATCCGCGATCCGATGGCGAAGCGCCTGAAACGATCCGACCGGACGGCCGAACTGCTTACGCGTGGTGACGAATTCGAGGGTGTCGTCGAAAGCGCGCTGCGCGGTCCCGAGCATCATCGCCGCGAGGATGAGGCGTTCGATGTTGAGTCCGGCCATGAGTTGACGCCAGCCGTTGCCGACTTCCCCAACCACCGCGTCCTCGGGCAGGAATGTGTCGGTGAAGTAGAGATCGTTGACCTCCTTGCCGCCCATGGTGTCGATTCCACTGATCTTCAATCCGGAGATGTCGGCCGGGACATGGAACATCGTCAGGCCCTCATGCTTGCCTTCACCTCGGGATGTGCGAGCCACCAGAAGGATGTTCTCGGCGAAGTGCGCGTTGGAACACCACGTCTTCTGGCCGTTGATCAGCCACCCACCGTCGACCTTCTCGGCGCGGCAACTCAGATTTCCCACGTCGGAGCCCGCTTCGGGTTCGGACATCGAGATCGACTGAGACGCGCCACGGACGATCCCGCCGAGCACTGCCTCCTTCTGGGCCGGACTGCCGAACTTCTCGTATGCAGCCCCGGTGATGACGGTCGGGCCGAGCCCACCGATCGGCGCCATGCCCTTGGCGGCTTCCTCCAGAAAGATGCACAGGTCGACCGTGCTTCCGGCGGATCCGCCGTATTCCTCCGGGACAGTCAGCCCGAGCCATCCCAATTCCGCCATCTTCTCGTAGAACGCCTGGTTGTGGTTATGGGCGCCATGATCGGTCAGCAGGTCTCGCTGCTCACGGGTACCACTTTCCTTCTTGCAGAACGACGCTACCGACTTGGCGAAATCAGACTGCTCCTGCGTGAAATCCATGTACATCGAAAACTCCCGAGTGAGATGAGGCTGGAGGCTTGTCGGAGCTCGGTCCGACGCATACTGTGACTACCAGCACAGTAAATCACATCACATATATGTGATGCACCGACATGTGGAGGATCTGAAGAACATGACAGAACAGCTCGGCCGCCAGAGCACGTCCACGTCGACAGATCCGAGATCGGACGATCACACTTTCGCGAGCCTCGACCCTCGCAACGATTCCGTGGTCGCGCAGCACCCCATTGCAGACCAGCAGGAGATCGAGAAAGCGGTCGCCGCAGCACGCACGGCGTCGAAGTGGTGGGATCAACTCGGATTCCAAGGCCGCCGGAAGGTGCTCGGCAATTTCCGCGCCGCGATCGCCACTCACGCCGAATCGATGGCGGCGATCATTTCCGCCGAGACCGGAAAACCCAGCGACGACGCACTACTCGAAGTCATGCTGGCCGTCGAACATCTCGACTGGGCGGCACGCAACGCACAGAAAGTGTTGCGCCGCAGACGCGTCGGTGCAGGACTGATCAGCGCCAACCAGTCTGCATCCGTCGGCTACCGGCCGATGGGCGTCGTCGGCGTGATCGGCCCCTGGAACTATCCGCTGTACACACCGATGGGGTCGATCGGCTACGCACTGGCCGCCGGTAACGCCGTCGTGTTCAAACCGAGCGAACTCTCACCAGGCGTCGGCGTCGAATTGGCCCGGCTGTGGGACATCGCGGCACCCGGACACCCTGTCCTGCAGACCATTACCGGCGACGGCAAAACCGGAGCACTTCTGTGTTCGTCCGGCGTCGACAAGATCGCATTCACCGGTTCGACCGCTACCGCAAAGCGCGTAATGGCCGCCTGTGCGGACACCCTCACTCCCCTGGTCGCCGAATGCGGCGGCAAGGACGCCATGCTGGTGGACTCCGATGCCAACCTCGATGCGGCCGTGAGCTTCGCGGCATTCGGGGCAGTGGGCAACGGCGGACAAACCTGTGCCGGCGTCGAACGAATCTACGTCGCAGCGCCCGTGTACGACGCCTTCCTGTCCAAGCTCACCGCCGCGCTACGAGACGCCCACGCCGGCGCCACCGACAGCTCGACCTACGGGCCGATGACGCTGGGAAAGCAGACTGGGATAGTCCGGGGCCAGATCGAAGACGCTCTCAGTCGCGGCGCGAAAGCTGTACTCGGCGGACTTGATTCGTTCAACGGTCCGTTCATCGATCCGATCATCCTGACGGATGTTCCGGAGGATTCCACGGCGATCACCGAGGAGACGTTCGGCCCGAGCGTCGTGGTGAACAAGGTCGCCGACATGAACGAGGGGATCGAACGCGCCAATGCGTCGAAGTACGGCTTGGGCGCCTCGGTGTTCACCAAGAGTTCGTCGAAGGGCCGAGCAATTGCCGAGAAGCTCGACTGCGGTGTCGTCACGGTCAATTCGGTTCTCGGTTTCGCCGGAATCGCCGCCCTGCCGTTCGGCGGGGTCGGCGATTCCGGATTCGGCCGTATCCACGGAGCCGATGGGCTGCGTGAGTTCAGCAGTGTGAAATCACTGGCCGTTCAGAAGTTCAGCGCTCCACTGGACCTGCTGACCATCGAGCGAAAAGCCAGGGACATGAAGATCTCACGTTGGATGCTGGCGAAACGCCACGCGAAGTCCTGAGAGATCAGGCGATCAGCCGGCGGTGACGAGCACCTGCTCGTCGCTGTCGGCTGCTTCGAGTTCACGAACCAGCGGAAGCACCTTGGCCCCGAAGTATTCGATCTCCTCCTGGAAATGCAGGAATCCGCCGAGAATCAGATCGACACCGCGACGGCGATATTCGACGATCCGATGCGCGATTTGTTCCGGCGTGCCGATCAGTTGCGAGCGGAAACCGTCGTTGTACTGAACCAAGTCCTCGAACGTCGAATCCGCCCACATCCCGTCCTTGGACGCGGTCGATGCGCCGGCCTGTTGGACTGCATTCTTGAATCCCTCGACCGCAGGGCGGTTGGCCTTGGCGATGATCTCGCGCAGTGTGTCCTTTGCTTCCGCCTCGGTGTCGCGGGCGATGATGAATCCGTTGAGCCCGAACTTGACCTCCCGATCGTTCTCACGAGCAACACGGCGAACGTCGACCAACTGTTCGGTGACGCCGTCGTAGTCCTTGCCGTTACTGAAGTACCAATCCGAATACCGGCCCGCGTTCTCACGGGCTGCCGCCGAGTTACCACCTTGGAACAGTTCGGGATTGGGGCGCTCCGGAGTGTTGAGAGGCTTCGGCTTCAACGTGAAGTCGTGGATGCGGTAGAAGTCGCCGCGGAAATCGACGTCGTCCTCCGTCCAGATCTTCCGAAGAACCTGAAGGAACTCGGCGCTACGCCGATAACGCTCGTCGTGCTCGAGCCACGGCTCGCCTAGATGTGTGAACTCGTCCTTGAACCAACCACTGACGACGTTGACGGCAAAACGACCGTTCGACAAGTGATCGGCGGTAGCGCCCAGTTTCGCCAACACGGCCGGCTGCCAGAGTCCCGGATGCACCGCGGCGATCACCTTGAGCTTCTCAGTGGCCAGGAGAAGCGCAAGGCTGAAGCTCGTGGATTCGTGCTGGAATTCGGCCCCGTAGCTCGCCTCGTAACGTACCTGACTCAGGGCGTACTCGAAGCCGTTGTTCTCGGCGGTCTGCGCCAGCTTCTTGTTGTACTCGTAGTCCCAGCTGGTCCGCTGCTCGATGTCGGAGGTGACCAGACCACCACTGACATTGGGCACCCAGTAGGCGAACTTGATCTCGTCGGCGATACGTTCAGTAGACATGAAACCCAGCAAACATGCAGTTCCCAGTGGTTTCCAGGGTAGCGATCACACAGGTTGTAAGTGTTGGGTGGGTGCTGCGACTGTGAAACGGTGGCAGCATGACTGCTGTGGACATTCAGGAGATCGCGCACCGCATCACCAGCGAGGACGAGGCGCTCTCGGTGGCGTCACAGCTGTCCGACGAGTTCGCGGCAGGTGCCGGAGTCCGCGATGCGCAGCGCCACCTTCCCCACGACGAGGTTCGCACCCTGGCGCGGTCCGGCTTGCTCGGACTCTCGGTGCCGAAGGAGTTCGGTGGCATCGACGCAAGCACCGAGACGTTGGCCGAGGTCTTCCGCCTACTCGCCGAGGGCGATCCCAGCATCGCGCAGATTCCGCACAGCCACTTCACTTTCCTGGAAGCGCTCCGGTACCAGGGGTCTAACGAGCAGAAGCAGTTCTTCTACGCCGAAGCATTGTCGGGCAAGCAGTTCGCCAACGCCCAGAGCGAGCGCGGCAACAAGACCATCGACATCGACGGCACCACTCTCACCCCCGACGGGGAAGACTTTGTGCTCGAAGGTCGAAAATTCTATTGCACAGGAGCACTTTTCGCAGATTGGATCGTGGTGCGTGCCGCCAATGCGGATCAATTCACCGAGACCGGCGCACAGGTGAAATCCGCGGTCTACCTACCCCGGAATACTCCCGGACTGTCGATCGTCGACGACTGGGACGGCATGGGACAGAAGACAACTGCAAGCGGAACTGTGACCCTGGAATCCGTTTCGGTGCCGCGGTTCAATGTCGTACCATTCACGTCGCTCTTCACTCACCCGACCACCTACGGAGCACAGGCCCAGATCCTGCACGCCGCGATCGACACCGGCATCGCGTCGGCTGCACTGCGTGAATCCGTGAAACTCGCGGCAAAGGCGCGTCCCTTCTTCGAGGCGAAAGTCGATACAGCGGTGGAGGATCCACTGCTCGTTCAACTCGCCGGCGAAGCGGCAATCGAGGTTCGCGCTGCCAGATCCCTCTTGGCGGAAGCAGCGCGATCGATCGACGTGGCGCGTCGTGATCCCACCGAGGACTCCACGGCCCGAGCATCCATCGACGCTGCAACTGCCAAAGTGGTCGGCGCCAGGGCGTCATTGGCGGCCACGAGCACTTTGTTCGAGATCGGTGGCACCAGAAGCGCGGGCGAATCGGCGAACCTCTCCCGATTCTGGCGTGACGCGCGCACGCACACCCTGCACGATCCGACGAGGTGGAAGGTCCAGCACATCGGCCGGTGGACACTGTCCGGGACAATCCCACCGCGGCACGGACTGCTGTGAACACACTCAGTCGGAGTTCATATATCCGCTGATCAAGACTTCCAGTCCTTCCAAGTAGCTCTCAGTCGTCGTCCCTCCCGGCCAGTCCTCGAGCACCTCACTGAGCACCGGCAGTTTCTCGGGCCCGATTTCTCGGATCTTGACCGCGAGAGGTGACACGCTGCCTTCCGGTCGCGTAGTGGTGTCGTAGATGTTGAGCAATGCGCCGAGTGTGTAGTTCCACAGCGCTCGATAGATCAACAGTGCGCGACGAGGTGACATACCGAGTTCGACACACGCGGCCATCGCCCGATCGACCAAGACCACAGCGCCGCTCCCACCACGGCCACCGCGCTGAAGCAACTCGATGATCCAGCGCTCCGACGCCAGCTTTTCGAAGATCGCGGTGAAGATCGTGCGAAGCCGTTCGACCTGATCCTGCGGCAGGACCAGCGCGCCGAGATCTTGTGAGTACACATCGAGCACCGCGCTGATCAGCTGTTCCTTGTCGCCCACGTGCCGGTACAGCGCCATCGGCGTGGTGCCGAGCGACTTCGCCAACGCGCGCATGCTCAACGCGTCGGCGCCGCCGGTCTGAAGCTGCCGTTTCGCCTCGTCGACTATCTGCTCCGACGTGATCGTCGGGGGACGTCCGAGCCGCGGTGATCTCGGTTCCATCTTTTCGGCCATCCGTCGATTGTGCGCGCCCCTGCTACGACGCTCTCGCCCGGGGAACCCCTTGCATCTCAGTGGCCAGCAAGGTAAACCTAACTACTTATGAGAACGCGTATACAAATTAGGTACCTGCAATGACAACAACAACTCGAGCGGTAGCCGCACCGGCTCTGGTCCTCACAGCCGCCGCGGCAGCGCAGTTCCTGGTGGCCTTCGACATGTCGGTCATCAACGTCGCGCTGCCCGACATCCAGGAATCGCTGAACTTTTCCGACGCCGGGTTGTCCTGGGTCGTCAACGCGTACGCCCTCGCCTTCGGCGGACTGCTGCTTCTCGGCGGTCGTCTGTGCGACGTGATGGGCACTCGTCGAGTTCTGGTTTCCGGGCTTCTGCTGTTCGCCCTCGTCAGCATCGTCGGCACCTTCTCCGTGTCCGCCGAAATGCTTGTCGGAGCTCGGGCGCTTCAAGGCGTCGGCGCTGCACTGATCGCGCCGGCCGGGCTCGCCGCCCTCAGTCAGGCCTTTCCCACCGGACGCGCCAGGGCCAAGGCATTCGGCATCGGCGCAATGTCGTCAGCACTGGGCGGCGCACTCGGTGTCGTCCTGAGCGGCATTTTGACCGAAGGGCTCAGTTGGCGATGGGTGATGTTCGCCGGCGCACCAGTGGCCCTGATCGCCGCAGTTGCCGGTGCCCGCGGCCTGCCGGCCGGCCAAGCCGCCAGAGGCGGCTCTCTCGATCTCCCCGGAGCCATCTTGGCGACGGCCGGAATCACCGCCCTTGTCGGCACAGTGATCGCCACGGAATCACATTCCTGGACTTCAGGTTACGTGCTGGGTGGATTCGCGCTCACGATCGCGCTGCTCACTGCTTTCGTTGTGGTCGAAAGCCGCTGCGCCACACCACTGGTACGACTGTCCACCCTGCTTCGACCCCGAATCGGACTGGCCAACGCCATCATGTGCCTGGTGTGCGCGGCACAGTTCAGCGCGTTCTTCTTCGTCTCACTCTTCCTGCAACGCGGGCTGGGCTATTCACCGACCACCACCGGTCTGGCTTTCCTGCCCTTCTGCTTCGGCCTGGTGATCGGCATCCTCGCGTCCACCAAACTCCTTCCGCGCTACGGAGTTCGACCGCTGCTCGTAGTCGGGACAGCAGTCGCCGCAATCGGAACTTTCATGTTTTCGACCATGAACCTCGACAGTCCCTTCTGGGCCGTCATCCTGGTGCCTTCGCTTCTGGCGAGCATCGGCATCGGTCTGTCGTTCATGCCGCTCAGTAACGTCGCCACCGCCGACGCTCCCCCCGAAGAAGTCGGCATGGCATCCGGGCTACTGAGTACATCGCGTCAGATCGGCGGTTCACTCGGACTAGCCGTTCTCGTGAGCGTCGCCGCTTCCTCGACGGCACGTTCGGACAGCGCGCCGACCGAAGCACTGGTTTCCGGATACTCCCAGGCCCTCTTCGTCTGCTCCGGCCTACTGCTGGCCGGTACCCTCCTGTCCTTCTTCTTCCCACGAATGGATCGTTGACCTCAGATGTTCACCACCCGAACCGCATTCGGCATCGTCTCGGCGCTTCTCCTGACCGTCGCCGGCGCAAGCGCGTGCAGCAGCTCCGCCGAGTCCGACACCGCCTCTGCAACTCGCTCCGTCACCCACGAACTCGGCACCGTCGAAGTTCCGGCCTCACCGCAGCGCATTCTCGCGCTCGACGAGTACGCGGGGTTGAGTGCACTCGCACTCGGCGTGAAGCCCACCGTCGTCTACAGCACCCTGCGATCGGACGTCGCCAAGTCGATTCTGCGCGAGCAGGGCGTCGAAGTTCTCGACAAGCCGACTTTCTTCGCCAACCCCGCCGTCGAGGAGATCGCGTCCGTCGAACCCGACGAGATCTTGATGAGCAATGCCGGTCCACTACCGAGCCTGTTCGCGCAGATCAATTCCGTGGCGCCAACCTTGGTCCTCCCGTACTCGGCGCCGTGGCGTGATGTGCTCGAACACGCTGGGGCACAGCTCGATCGAGGCAGCGAAGCTACCGCCATGATCGGAAAGCTGGAATCCGGCCTCGAAGGCGTCAAGTCCGCGGCTGCCGGCCAGAGCCTTGCGATCCTTCTCGGCTACAGCGGAAACCTGTTCACCGTGCCACCGACCACTCCCATCTCCACACTGGTCACCGAGGCCGGATTCACCAGGCCGGCATCGGAAGTCAACGCGACCAACAATCAAGACACCGGCACGATTTCCCCCGTCTCGCCGGAACTCCTACCCGAGCATGCGGCGCAGACCGTCGCCGTACTTTCCGGGCAGCAGTACGACGCATCCATCGTGCGAAACACTCCACTGTTCGACAACCTGACACCCGATCCGGCGCACGCTCTGGACGTCAGCGGTGATCTCTGGTTCGGCAGCCATCCTTTTGCCATCTACTGGATCATCCAGGATCTGGACGGCATCGCACATGGCAAGGGGCAGAACAGTATCGGAACCCTCGACAGCGCCGACGCGCGATGGGCGGCATTCAGCGCGCTCTGACGTCCTGACGGAAGGTCAGCGGAGAAACACCCACCCGGGTGGCGAAGAACTTCGTGAAGTTCGCAGAATCGTCGAACCCCAACTTCGACGCCACCTGGGTGACCGTGTCCGTGCCGAAAGACAGCAGACGTTTCGCTTCGAGAACCACACGCTGATCGATGTACTGCTTTGCCGTCATCCCGGCAGCGGCTCGGGTGGCCCGCAGCACAGTCTTCTCGGAGTACCCGATCTTGTTGGCGTACTCCGAAACCGAACGGACCGTGGCGAAGTCACGTTCGACAACGGCATGAAACCTTTCGAACACGTCATTGTGCGCCAGCACGGAACTCTGTTCCTGTCCACCGAGATGGGTCAGTTTCAACAGAATTGCTGTCAGCGTGTGCCGCAGAATGGCCGCGCGAACGACCGGCGCGGAAGTATCCGGGCAGCCGTAGTTCAGGTTCAGGTGTTTCATACCCGTGCTGATGGTCTCGAGGTTCTCGCCGGACAACTGCCACGCTGCCTGCCGACTGCGGGCGTTCCCGTCCAACAACTGCTGGCTGACGGCATCGAGCGACGAGGGCGTGAACAGAACAACCGTCGCCTCGAAGTCCTGGATTCGCCCCCACTGTTGCACCTGCCCCGGTCTGACCCAGAACACGGTCCCCGGGCTCACCGCGTAGTTCACGAAGTCGATGGTGTGTAGCGCCGAGCCCTCGGTCACCAGCGCGAGCAAGTGAAATTGCGGACGTTGGGGGCCGACGAACTCTGCGCTTCCCCCGTTGATGCGAATGGTGTCCAGGCTGAGTACTTCGATCTCGGTCGCGTCAGCCACCGACGATGCGTACCCGACGTCCCGGACGGGTACTTGTCTGTTTTTCACTAGTTCGGGACTCATCTTCACCGTGACCGAATACCCGAATGCGACATATCGTCAGGGTATCAATCAGTTCACGCTCGGATAGGAATCTTCCAGTGCAGACATCACGCTCGGAAACAGCAGGCAAGACGCAACTCACCTACGTCTTCGACGCCTATTGCGGGTGGTGTTTCGGCTTCGGCCCTGCGTTGACGGAGTTCGTCCGTCAAAATGCCGATTCCATCGACTTGTCCGTGGTCAGCGGCGGACTGTTCACCGGTGAGCGCGTCGCGCCCATGTCTTCGGCTCCGTACCTGAAATCAGCCAACGCGACCATCGCCGCCCAGACCGGCGCTGTCTTCGGTGACGGATATTCACAACTGGTGACTGATGGGCGGTTCGTCATGGATTCGACGGATGCAGCGATCGGACTCGCCGCACTGCGCGCGCAAGATCCGACACGCGCCCTCGACATCGCGGAGGCCATGCAGATCGCGTTCTACCGAGACGGTCGCAGCCTTTCCGATCCCGAGACGTACCGATCCATCGCGGAATCCCTCCAACTCGACCCATCTGCCGCGGTGTCTTCCCTGTTCACCGCCGCCTCGAAGGATGCCGCCCGCGCTGATTTCGTCCGAGCACGCAGGCTCGGCGCCACTTCGTTTCCGACGCTGTTGTTCCACGGGAGCGACGGGTCCGTCGTGAAATTCGGTTCTCCGACCAGTACCGCGGCCGATCTCACCCGCGACCTGAACACGTGCGTGCGGGCGTATGCGGTGGCTTGACCCACCCACCTTGCGAGCGAAAGGTACGCCCGGCGCCTTCAGTACGCCGAACGTACCTTTCGCTCAGCGTGACTTCACCCAAATCACTTCGGCCCCCCTTCTGGTTTGATGAACACCGAACGAATCGCACCAAAGGGGAAACGACAGTGGTTTCAGATCCGATCACGGGCCTGGAGATGGAACTTGCCGACATGTGGCAACGAGGACGCGCCCAGGCGCGCACCTATGCGCGCGCAATTCATCCCAAACTCGATCCGGCGCTCTACCCGGTTCTGGTCATCCTGAACCGTTCGGATGCGGTGCGGATGTCCGACCTGATCTGCACCCTCGATATCGAGAAGTCCACCTTGACCAGGCAAATCGACGCCGCAGCTCGACTCGGCCTGGTGGAACGAATCCCCGATCCCGACGACGCTCGCGCCAAGTTGGTAGCTCTGACCCCTGAGGCGCGAACGAAGCTCACGACCATCCGCAATCACCAGATAGATCGCTGGCGCGCCCGACTCGCGAAATGGGATACGGACGACATCACCACGCTGACAGCGCTGCTTCACCGACTGGGCAGTTCCGAGGACTGACGACAAATTAGTCGTGATGGGCAGCCCACTCGAACAGCCGGACGATTTACGCCGTCACGACAATTCTGCAGCAGCACGCAGAATCAACTGGGTGACCTCGTGCGGGTGGGACGCCAAGGATGCATGGCCTGCGTCGAGTTCCTCGATCTCGCGGGCACCGATACGCTCTGCCATCCATCGCTCGGTTTCCGGCGGAATCATTCGGTCCTGCCCTGAAACCTGATACCAACTGGGCTTCCCACGCCATGCCGGCGGCCCTGACGGGTCCGAGAAGCACTGACCCGCAATGGGTTTCTGCGTCAGCGCCATGACCAATGCTTCCGTGTCGTCGAGATCCTGACTGAAACTCTCCTGAAACTTGTCCGGGGCGATCCACAAGAAGCCCTCGGCGTCCGGCGCGATGTTCGCCGCGCCCGCCGGCTGATCCGTGCGGGCGAAGATACTTCCCAGGCTGTCACCCTCGTCCGGCGCGAAGGCAGCGATATATACCAGTCCCACAACGTTTTCCGCATGACCCGCGCCTGTGATCACCGCGCCGCCGTACGAGTGTCCGACCAGCAGGGTCGGGCCGTCCATCGATTCGGCCAACTTCCTGGTCCGGTCCACGTCGTCGGCGAGCGAAGTAAGCGGATTCTGGACCGCAACCACTCGATGCCCGGCGTTGTGCAGGGTGGGTATGACGTGACGCCAATGAGAACCGTCTCCCCAGGCTCCATGCACCAGAACGATGTTTACCTTCTCTGTCATGACCAACTCCTCCAGATACGCAGTGCGACGAATACTCCGACGATCGGCAAGCC
Source organism: Rhodococcus sp. IEGM 1306 (assembly GCF_036541985.1). Taxonomy (NCBI): domain Bacteria; kingdom Bacillati; phylum Actinomycetota; class Actinomycetes; order Mycobacteriales; family Nocardiaceae; genus Rhodococcus; species Rhodococcus sp. IEGM 1306. The sequence continues at coordinate 333,480 of NZ_JAZHFF010000007.1, read as the reverse complement.
TTCGAAACCCAGACCTTGCCTGTTACCCACGTTAAGGGGATCCTGGATCAATAACCATGACCAGATTGCCAAGTTTTTGTGCAGAAACGCCGAATGCTCGAGACATCGGAGTGATCGATCCATGAGGACAACATCATCACAGCGGTACGTACCCACCACCGACGAGACTCGAACCCGGGACACCCTCTCGCACGTTCTCGAAGTCGTCCACCTTCGCGGTGATCAGATTCATCGCTGCGTCCACGGCGAGAACTTCACCGTGGAGGTACCCACGGGGGTGCGAGCACTTCACATTGCCGAGCACGGTGACATCGTGATCAGAACGCAGGGCAAAGCCCCGATCGAACTCGGCCCCGGGGAACTCGTACTGTTACCCCATGGGCTTGCTCATACGATCGAGAATGCGATGCCGATGCACACGAAAAACGAAACATGTTGGCTTTTCGGTACTTTCACACTCGACGACGTCGCAGCGCTGCGACTGCTGTCCGTTCTGCCGGACTTCGTCGAACTGCGCGCGACACAAGGAACCCCGGTCGAGTGGCTCGAGGTGAGCAGCCGACTGTTGGGCGCCGAGGTGGACGATCCGAAACCTGGTTCCTCCGTGATGGTTTCCCGGATTCTCGACCTTCTCTTCGTCCAGATCCTCAGAGCGTGGGCTCGAGCGGACGGATCGAACGGCGGATGGTTGACCGCAGCAATGGATCCACGAATCGGGCAGGCCCTCGAGGCCGTCCACAACGACCCGTCACGCAACTGGACCATCGACGAACTGGCGACGCTGTCCACCCTGTCGAGATCGTCTTTTGCGGAGCGCTTCTCGCGACTGGTCGGCCAGACGCCCGGCGCTTACATCACCGAGCGCCGACTCGACCGTGCCGCCGAACTACTCGTGCAAACCACCGAGCCGGTCGGAACCATTGCGATAACTGTCGGCTACGAATCCGATGCAGCGTTCAGCCGCGCCTTCCGTCGACGATTCGACGCCTCGCCGTTGAACTGGCGAAAGTCCAACTCCCACAATCACTGACGTCAGGTTGCAGCGATTACGCCTGCGACCGGGATCCGGCCGAGAACTGCAACGCGGAAGTCCACCATCGCGCGCTCCACGTGATTGGCGCTCGAGACCACAACCACGCCGGTCGCGCCTCGATCGGCGAGAATCCGCGCAGAGTTGATCGCATTCTCGACTGTCGACCACGAAGTTCCCTCTTCGGTGATCCGGCCCGGGTTGACGCCGTTGGCAACGAGCCATTCGCGCATTGCCCTGGCTTCCGTTACTCCGGCCTTCGGAGCCCCACCGCTTGTGATGATCGGAGACTGCGGGTACTGACGGGCCAGCTGGAGCGCCGCCTGAAGCCGGTCGACCAACATCGGACGCATCGTGCCGTCGTCGAAGAGGCCGGCACCCAAGACGACGATGTTCGTGCCCACGGGGTTGAGGTCGAGCAGCACGGGCGACTGGCGTGTCAGCGTCTCAGCACTCGTGCACGCAAGAATGAGAGACCGCACCGGTGTTTGGCAGCCGCCCACCGTCGACAGGATGCCGTTGACGACCGTCGTCGGAGTGATGTCGGCACTCGCTGTCGCCGGCGACAATCCCACTCCGGCTGCGGCGATTACCGAAGCAGCAATCAATCCCTTCGTCAGAGACCTACGAACATTTGCCATGTAGCCGAACCCCCAGATTGTCGATTGTCCAGCCCACGGTAACGAACATTTCGTCGCGATTGCATCATTTGACTCAAATTTACTGTTCACTGACCGTCACACAGATTAAACATAAATATTGGGCAACAATTCGGGTTCGAAACCGTCATCTACCAGCATCTCGAATCGACGCGCCTGCCGCGTTACCGATCTGAGCTGCAGCATCCCCGAGCAGGCCGGCGACACTGAACGGCAACAATTCGTTGTTGCAGATCACGATGTTGCATCCGGGTGTTCCTGCTCGCCCCGTCCCGACCATCGTGTCGAAGATCAATTCGGGGTTCGCGAAGCCGACGAGCTGTGACGGATCGTCGATGAGCGGACCACCCGACCCATGCACGGGAGGCCCGACGTACGGCGGCGGTGGAACGTCCACGATCGAAGCGACGACAAGCCGCAAGAACTCCTGGAGATAGAGATCCCGAGGCGCGTTCTGCCACACCGGATGCGAAACATACTTGCTCACCGGCGCATTCACGGAGTAGAAGTCCTCGCCCGCGTTCACCCAGGTCAAGAAGCCGTACCCCCCATTGGACGGAGAGGGCGCGGACAACTCGTCGAGGTAGGCGGAGTCGATCAACGTCTGATCACGCCACGCGCCTCGTTGCACCATCAGCTGACCCAGTCTGGCCATGTCTCCCGGCCGGATTGCCAATCCGAGAATCAGACACGTTCACAGAGAACCACAGACGCATCACGTTTGGGAAGAGTCCGCCTCCATTCCGAGCGCGCGACGCGCTCCCAGCGCCATGGTGACCTGTACAAGATCTTTCGGTGACGACAGGTCAAGTCCCGTCAGGGAACTCGCTTTACGCAGGCGGTACACGACCGTGTTCGGGTGTACGTGCAACTGCCGAGCGGTGGTAGCTCGATCGAATCCGGAGTCGATGAAAGATTCGAGCGTCTCGAGCACGGCAGGATCGGACTCCAACCGCGACAACACATCTGCGAGGATCGGCAGCGCAGCGCTCGGGCGGGTCAGTTGATACTCGACTGCAAGATCCTCGAGACGCACGACCCCACTTGTACGGCCGTACTTTCGGGCAACGTTCAGCACCTCGCGCGCCTGCGACACCGCTGCGGGAATTGCCGGCGGTGCCGCGACATGTACGGCGGCAACCGTCGATGCACCGATGACCTTCTCGAGATCACCCAATCGTCGACACAATGAAAGATACTGCGGACTCGACGCCCAGTTCCCCTCAGCGGGTTCCGATTCCACAATAGGAATCAGTACGGCTCCGCCACTGCTCCCGAGCACCCCGAGCGCTTTGTCACGCCCCACCTGATCAAGCTCTCGTTGCAGGTGGCGCACCTTTCTCCGCTCGGCGACGGCAGTGTCCACCTCGGTCGAGGACTCGTCGTCATTCCGTTCGACGTGCAGCGCCACCACCCAGTACAGGCGCGCCAACCTGATGCCCACATCGTCGGAGACCCGATCAACATCGACACCCGTCGAAAGTGCTACGAACAATGACCTTCGCGCAGAATCCTCGTCCGTCTGGGTGACATGGTCGGAACCGTAGCCGGCAAGAACCGCCGACGCGGAAGCCGCGGTGTATGCATTCAAGAGTCGTCCTGTGCGGGCAAGTGCGACACCGTCTTCCGGGACCGCCCATTCGCTGATGGTCTCCCACCACAGCCCGGCTGCCAAGTGATATGCCCGCAGCACCTCACCGAGCGGAACCAATTCCTGAGCCCGTTGGCGAGCCGATTCGCTGATGTCGGCGAGCAACTCGGGCGCCAGATCGGCGCCGGTCCGCAGCATCGAAATGAACAGTTCCAGATTGCGCCTCACGATGGTGGTGACGTCGTTACGTAATGCCTCGTCAGGGAGCAACCGGTAGAAGGTGACGTCGCGGTGGACCAGATCGACTGTCTCAATGACCAGTGGATGGGTGCGTTGCGCCAGTCGGTCGGCCAGAGATCTGCCACCAACCAGGATCGGCTCGAACGGCAGATCTTTGTTTCCTGACACAAAACCCTCCACAGAATTGAATTGCCACCACAAGGCCGACCTGCCTTTTTCCTATCACTATGTAACCCACGCCACTCACGAATTCACAATCAGCGGCGTAACTGGAAGTCCCACCTTCGACCAAGAGGAGCCTCGAGTGACGTGGAAAACGCGCAGCGCAGCCATTCTGGCAGGCGTCGTGGCTGCCGGTTCGATCGCGGCTCTCGGGACCGGTGTGTCGAGTGCCGAGACACCGGTCAGCACTATCCAGTACGTCGCACTCGGCGATTCCGCGGCGGCCGGCCCACTGGTCACCGCGCAGGACTCGTCGTCACCGGGCTGTCTACGATCACTCGACAACTACCCGTCCGTGGTGGCGCGAGAACTCGGCGCTGAACTCACGGATATGACCTGCTCGTCGGCGCGATCCGCCAACGTCACGGACACCGCACAATCGACGTTCTCCGGTCAAGTATCACCGCAGGCAACAGCATTGGGGCCTGATACCGACCTCGTCACCATCACCATCGGTGCCAACGACATCTCGTTGTTCCCGACAGTTCTGAGCTGCGTCAATCCACTCCCCGAACCCGCCGGAACGTCCTGCCGTGACAAGTTCACCTCCGGTGGCGTCGATCAACAGCGACAAATGATCGAAAATGCGTCCACAGGTTGGAGTTCCATGATCGAAGTCGCGCAGGATCGAGCACCGTCGGCGCGCATCGTCGTGGTCGGATACGGAACATACATCCGTGGTGGCGGCTGCCCCGGCACTCAGCCGTTCTGGCCGCGCGACGCCGACTATCTCCAGAGTGTGATCGACTACGGCAACACGGTCATGGCAGCAACTGCGGCCCGTCACGGCGTCGAGTACATCGACATCACCGAAACCACTGCCGGGCATGACATCTGCACAGACCCTGCCACTGCTTACTACACGGGAATCGTCCCTACCCAGCCGGCGGTTCCACTGCATCCCACTGCGGCCGGGATGCAGGCGATCGGGAAAACGGTCGCCGACGCTCTGTCCTGAGCCTCTCCCCCAACACAATTCATTCAGCACTCGCGAAAAGGGTGGAACAATCATGTCAATTCAACGAGACGCTCCGCCGCTGCCGTCCATCGACGGCGCCCCTGTCGGAACACGTGACAAACTTCTCGGCGGCACACTCGTCGCCCTGTTTCTCGCGAACATGCTCAACTTCTTCGACCGGGCGATCCCCTCGGTCGTTGCCGAGCCGATCAAGAACGAGTTTTCGCTCAGTGACTTGCAATTGGGATTGATCACCTCTGCATTCACCCTCGTCTACGCAGTCGCAGGACTGCCTCTGGGCCGGTTGGCCGACACGAAGAACCGTCCCAAGATCATCGGGATCGGACTCCTGGTGTGGAGCGGACTGACGGCAGCAACCGGTGCCGCCGGCAGCTACGTGCTGTTCATCCTCGCGCGTCTCGGCGTCGGTGTGGGCGAAGCGACCTTCACACCCGCAGCAAACTCGATGATCGGCGATATCTACCCGGCGGAACGACGCTCACGCGCACTTGGTGTCTTCATGCTCGGTTTGCCAATTGGCCTCATGCTCGCCTACTTCACCGTCGGCAAGATCGCCGAGGCATTCGACAGCTGGCGTGCACCGTTCTTCCTCGCGGCGATTCCCGGTGTCCTGCTGGCAGTCGTGCTCTACCGCATGGCAGATCCGGTTCGTGGTGGTTCCGAAAGTCCGGAGGCCCGCGCAGCCGCTGTTTCACAGGCACCGATCACCCGCCCGATCCGTCGTCTGCTCGCAATTCCCACGCTTCGTTGGCTCATCCTTGCCGGGCTGACGTTCAACTTCGCCGCCTACGCAGTGAATTCGTTTGTCGTCCCACTGCTCATGCGCCAGTACCACCTGAAGCTGACTGCGGCGGCATCGGTCACGGGCATCATCGTCGGAATCACGGGCCTGATCGGATTGCTTCTCGGCGCTCGCTACGCGGACAAGGCCAGCGCACGCTCACCGCGCGCACGGTTGATGATCGGTGTCGGAACCTCGGCATTGGCGGCACCTTTGACGGCGCTGGCACTGTTGCAACACGGCGGAAACGTCGTGATGTTCACGCTCTTGTTCTCGGCCGGGTGGCTTCTGGCCTACGGCTTCTACATCAGCGTCTACCCTGCCATTCACGACGTCGTGGTTCCCAGGCTCCGCGGCACTGCGACTGCGTTGTTCTTCGCTGCCATGTACCTTCTCGGCGGATTCTCCGGACCGGTTGCCGTTGGAGCGATCTCGGACTGGTTCGCCAAGCGTGCACTTGCAGATGCCGGTACCGGGAAGTTGGCTCAGTACGCCGGCGACGGGTTGAACTCGGCCATGTATCTCGTGCCGATCATGTTGGCACTCACCGCGGTATTCATCTACCTGGCTACCCGCACTGTAGGCAAGGACTCCGCGCGCATGCAAGCGGAGCTGAGCCAGGCCTGACCGACAAGTTCACGGGCGGTGGCGGGACCCTGAGGCCCCGCCACCGCCGAGTTCAGTTGACCGTAATCGCCAGAGTCGACAACATGGACCGCAACATGTCCGGCAAGCGAGCGATCATTCGCTGCTCGGTTATCCGAACGGAGACGGGCGCGGCCAGCGTCGCTCGCCACAGTTCCGGTTGATTCTTCATCAGGTTGTTGTAGACCGGGAGCAACTGATCGTTGATGTAGGTCCAACGACCATCCCGGTCCGCCCAGTTGAAGTCCGGAAGCGGCGTTTGCACAACAGCATTGCCCACCGCGAACGAGAGCGGGCTCGACTCGCGTGGCGGCACGACGCCAGGCATCGACGGTGATGCGGCGAAGGTGGTCAGGTAAGTCAACGAGCGACCAACGCTGCCGCGGTAGGCCTTCGCCTCGTCCCACTGATCACCCACCGACTGGTACTGCTCCCTTCGCAGCAGACGCACATTGCCGTCGAAGACCGATTCCGGTGTCCCCGAAGCAATGTTGTTCCACGCGATACGGGCGTTCTCGTCGAGCAACCCTGCGCGATCGAGTTCGGCGATGCCGTCGACACCGTCGTGAACCCACGCCATGTGCATGGGAATCAGGTCCGAGAAGATGTGTTTGCTCATCGCAATCACTTTCCCCTGGAACCACATCACGTCCTCGGGGCGAATCTCGTGGCCGACCTCGAGAAGTGCCGCAATGTCCTCGGGTGCTCCCATCGACGATGCAACCGGCGACCCGATGCGGTCGATCTCTCGCCAGACCAGTGCCATCGCCTCGCTGATCGCTTGGACTTCCAGCACAACCCGCCCGTAGTCCAAGTCGAGGAGTCCACCGGCGAAAGCGGGCCCGACCATTCCTCCCATACCTGCCCACTGCAGCTCTCGATGCTCGAGCTGGAGTCGCTCGTAGAACTGGAAAGTGTTGGTGAGGTTTCCGAGATTCGCGTGCACACCGTCGAACGGAGTCCACGAAGCGAGATCGATACCTGCCGACTCCGTCCCGACCGCGAGCCAGTACTGCTTGAGCAGTGTCTGATAGCGATGCGGATCCACTCCCGAGGCTCGGGCGGTATCCACCAAAGACCGCAGCGTCGCGGAATCCGATGGCAGAGAAGGATGCAGGCCGCCCGTGGCTTCGGCGTTTGCGTTCACTGCTTCCAGGTCGAGGTACCTGTCGAGCTCACCAGTACCCGCGGACGCCCTGCCTCCCAGTACGACGGCACCGCCGATACCTGCCGAAGCAACGAGAACCGTGCGCGCAAAATCCCTGCGCGTCAGAGACTTCCGCAAGCTCATCGTCCCTCGGCTTCGTCGAACGTCTTTGCCAGCCAGGCGATGTCCTGCATACCCAGCTGATCGGTCACCGTCTTGTACAGGTTGGTCACGTAATCGAGCGGCCCGCACTGCGACGGGAGCAGGTCCACGTTGCCGCCGTCTGCTCGATATGTCTGCGCCAAGTGCTCTGCCTCACTGAAGGGAACGAGAAAGTCGTCCTCACAGGAAGAAATCAGAAGCTTGGAAGCCGGCGCCTGCTTTCCCAACGTGTTGTCCGCGTACGCCGCGGCCAGCGCAGGGATCGTTCGGGGCGAAGGGTTGGTGAGTAGGACGTCGAACGGAACGAATGGGAGTCCGAGGTAGAGCGCCTGGCAGGACGCGCGGAAGGCTGCGGCGACGTTGTGACCGATCGGAGTCAGATGGTCGTCGAGCCGAACGTCGGGGTAGCCCGCGTCGAATCCGAGAATGCTCGAGAAGACGAATCCGGAACCGATCCCACCGGCCGCTGTTTCCTCGAACGTTGCCGGGTCGATCATCATCGCCTGAATGGCACTGGCCTGGACGTTCAGTTCCGGCGCATATTCATGGGCCTGTTCCGCGGCAAAGCCCGCTGCGACACCGCCTCCGGCGACACCGTAGATGCCGACAGGGGTGTCTGATTCGAGGCCGCCTTCCGGAAGCGCGAGTGCTGCCCGAACGCCGTCGAGCGTTGCCTTCCCTGAGAACTGTCCGATCGAGAACGGATGGGGAGCAGTGTCGCCGTCGTTGCCGACGTCGCTCATCATCACTGCCCAGCCGTGGCCGAACATCTGAGCCACCGGGCCGAGCGCCGAGAACATCGCCGGGTCGCTCTGATTGCCGCCGGTCCACTGGTGACTTGGTGCGCAGTTCGCGCCGAGGCTGTCGTTCGCCTCGGCGTATCCGATGATCTTGCGATCACCTGGCGCAGTTCCGTCCTCGGGAATCATCAGAATTCCGGTGCTGATCACCTGCCGACCGAAGTGATCAGTGGTGGTGTACATCAGTTGATGAGCCGAGACCACGTCGGGGCGGACCTGGTAGACCTGCACGCTGACCGGACGCGCTTTGAGAAGTGTGCCGGGGGCGGTACCCGGCTCGATTTCGGGTTCGTCGAACCACGGATCATCGGACGAGAGCCCGAGTGGAGTCAATTCGGTGGAAATGTCAGCGCCTTGGAGTGCCTTCACGACCAACGGATTGAACACGTCGGCCAGGTCGACGGTCTCCTGCGCACCAGCCGGCGACCCCACCGCAAACAAGGCCACTGCCAGGGCCGATGCCGTTCCGGCGCGCCATGACCACCGTCGCCACGTCGAGTCAAACATCGTTCACGAGTTCCTTACTTTCGGGTAATGAGCACCCCTACACTCCCATTCACCTGCATTAACAGACAAGTCGGGCACCCATCCGTTGGCCGAAAACCCCGATCGGGCTTAGGCTGACGGCACCTGTCCGGCAAGTCTGGCGTGGGAGGTTTGTCTGTGAGTGCTCCGACCCGTGTATCGCGAGCTACCGGCGATTCACTCCAAGCTCGACCGCGGCCGTCCAACATCACGTGCAAGATTCTGATGGCCGTGACAGGACTGATCTTCACCGCTTTCGTTCTCGTCCACATGATCGGAAACCTGAAGGTCTACACCGGTGCCGATCACTTCGACGACTACGCACACTGGCTACGAACGGTGTTCGAACCCTTCCTGCCCTACGAGGGACTTCTGTGGATTCTTCGCATCGTCTTGCTCGCGTCATTGGTCGCACACGTCTGGTGTGCCTGGCTGCTCACCGTCCGCGGACGCCGAGCTCGAGGAAAATTTCGACGTAAAGGTCTGGGAATCAAGTCCTTTACAGCGCGCACGATGCCCGTCACCGGAGCTGTGCTGCTGCTATTCGTCATTTTCCACATACTCGACCTCACGACCGGAACCCGACCCATCGGCAGCAGCGAGTACGAAGCGGCCACGCGCACACAGAGTTACGCATACGACAATCTGATTGCCAGCTTCGAGCGTCCGCTGGTGGCAGCGTTCTACATCGTCGCGATGGCTCTGCTGGCAATGCACCTCGCACACGGACTCTGGAGCGCGGTCAACGATCTCGGCGTGACCGGCCAACGACTGCGCCAGATTGGCGTTGCACTCTCCGGAATCTTTGCGCTCGTCGTGATGGTCGGAAACATGTCGATCCCCATCGCGGTCATGACCGGCGCCATCTCGAAGACAGGAGCGTCATAAGTGAACAGCTTCGAACTCGACGATCTGCGCAGCATCGGGACACCGGTGGACGGTAAGGTCCCGGCCGGCGATCCGGCGACGGCCTGGCCCACTCGCAAACTCGACTACAAGCTCGTCAGCCCACTCAACCGGCGCAAGTTCACGGTCATCGTCGTCGGTACCGGCCTCGCCGGCGCGGCCTGCGCCGCCTCCCTCGGTGAACTGGGCTACCACGTCGAGTCCTTCACCTTCCACGATGCACCCCGCCGTGCACACAGTGTCGCCGCGCAAGGAGGCATCAACGCTGCTCGCGCTCGAAAAGTGGACAACGACAGTCTCGCCCGCTTCGTGAAGGACACCGTCAAGGGCGGTGATTTCCGGGGCCGTGAGGCCGACTGTTTCCGTCTCGCCGAAGAATCCGTACGCGTCATCGATCACATGAATGCCATCGGGGCACCGTTTGCTCGCGAGTACGGCGGCACTCTGGCCACCCGATCCTTCGGCGGCGTTCAGGTGTCGCGCACGTACTACACGCGCGGGCAGACAGGCCAGCAGTTGCAGATAGCGTCGTCGCAGGCACTGCAACGTCAGATCGCAGCCGGAACGGTCAACCTACACACCCGAACCGAGATGCTCGATCTCATCGTTTCGGACGGGCGAGCACAAGGGATAGTCACACGCGATCTCGTGACCGGTGAGATCGGCGCCACCACAGGCCATGCCGTCGTACTGGCATCCGGCGGCTACGGAACCGTATTCCACAAGTCCACACTTGCGAAGAATTCCAACGCCACGGCCGCGTGGCGAGCGCACCGACGCGGTGCGTTGATGGCTTCACCCTCGTTCATCCAATTCCATCCGACGGCGCTTCCCGTCAACTCCGAGTGGCAGTCGAAAACCATTCTGATGAGCGAATCCCTGCGCAACGACGGCCGGATCTGGGTACCGGCCAAGCCCGGAGACGATCGTGAGCCCGGCGACATTCCCGAAAACGAACGCGACTACTACCTCGAGCGCAAATATCCTGCGTTCGGGAACCTCTCTCCCCGCGACGTCTCTTCACGGGCCGCCCGCGAGCAAATCGACTCCGGTCACGGCGTCGGCCCTCTGAAAAACAGTGTGTACCTGGATTTCCGCGATGCGTTGGCACGGCTCGGCCGCAAGACCATCGAGGAGCGATACGGAAATCTGTTCTCGATGTATCGCGACGCCACCAGCGAAGACCCCTATACGGTGCCGATGCGCATCGCCCCCGGAGCCCACTTCACCATGGGAGGACTGTGGAACGACTACGACCAGATGACCTCCATCCCCGGCTTGTTCGTCGGTGGTGAGGCAGGCTGGGGATACCACGGGGCCAACCGCCTCGGCGCCAATTCGTTGCTCTCGGCATGCGTCGACGGCTGGTTCACCCTCCCGTACGCGATTCCGAATTATCTTGCACCGCTACTCGGATCCACTCCACTCGAACTGTCCGATCCCGCTGTGACGTCGACGCTCACTGACGTGAGGGGTCGGGTGGACCTGCTGCTCTCGGTCGGCGGAACACACGGCCCCGACAGGTTCCATCGACAACTGGGCGAGATCCTCTATGCGGGTTGCGGTGTCACCCGAACGGCCGAGGGCTTGACCAAGGCGATCGCCGAAATCCGCGCACTGCGAACCGATTTCTGGTCGAACCTGCGAGTTGCCGGCAGCGGAAACCAGTTCAACCAGGAGTTGGAAAGGGCCGGCAGGGTAGCCGATTTCCTCGAGCTCGCCGAACTGATGTGCGTCGATGCTCTCGATCGTGACGAGTCCTGTGGAGCGCACTTTCGTGCCGAACATCAGACTCCCGACGGCGAAGCGCAGCGAAACGATCAGGACTGGTGCTTCGTCTCCGCGTGGGAAACCGCCCAGGACGGCAGACACGTTCGACACGACGAGCCGTTGTCCTTCACCGCTGTTCCACTGCAGACGAGGAACTACGTATGAAAATCACCGTGGACGTGTGGCGCCAATCCGGACCTGAGTCGTCCGGCGCATTCGACACCTACCAAATAGACGACGCGACGGTGGAGATGTCGCTGCTGGAGCTCCTCGACCGACTCAACGACCAACTCGTGGAGAGCGGCAACGAACCCATCGCCTTCGATTCCGACTGCCGAGAAGGGATCTGCGGGTCCTGTGGCATCACCGTCGACGACGTTCCCCATGGGCCGGTTGCGAACACTCCCACGTGCCGTCAGCACCTGCGCAGCTTCTCCGACGGTGACCGAATCAAACTGGAGCCGTTCCGCTCCGCGGCCTTTCCCGTGGTCCGAGACCTCGTCGTCGATCGCTCTGCGCTCGACCGGGTGCTCGAAGCCGGTGGATACGTTTCGGTCAATGCAGGAACCGCGCCGGACGCAGACAGTCAGCCGGTCTCGCATCAAAGTGCCGAAGCTGCACTGGACTTCGCCGCGTGCATCGGCTGTGGCGCTTGCGTGGCAGCCTGCCCGAACGGTGCCGCGCACCTCTTCACCGGGTCCAAACTGACCCACCTGTCTCTCGTCACGCAGGGCCGCAACGAACGTGGCAAGCGGGCCCGAGCGATGTCGCACCAGATGGAGGCCGATTTCGGGCCGTGCTCGACCTACGGTGAATGTGCGCAGGTGTGTCCCGCGGAGATACCGCTGACCGCGATTGCCGCTGTCAACAAGGAATCGATGCGATTCGGATTGCGGCGCAAGGACAACTGATCGTCACCAGGCGCCGATCAGCTTCATCCACGCGCCGCCGATGATCGTCCAGATCAGGATGATCACGACGCTCATCACGAAACCGATTCGGAACCACTCCGAGGTCTTGATGTATCCGGAACCGTAGATCACTCCGGCCGGACCGGACGCGTAGTGCGAGATACCGCCGAACAGGCTGCCGATGAAGCCGAATACCAGGGCCGAGAACAGCGGCGGCGCACCGGTTGCCACCGCCGCGCCGAGAAACACCGCGTACATGGCGACGATCTGCGCGGTGTTCGACGCAAACAGATAGTGCGCGTAGAAGTACACCAAGGTCAGGATCGCAAAAGCCCAGATCCACGGCAAACCGTCGACGCTCGAGGAGACCTGGGTTCCGATCCACGAGATCACGCCGAGTTCTTCGAGATGGCTTGCCATACCGACCAGAACGGCAAAGAACACGAGCGTCTGCCACGCCCCGGTGTCGTGGACCAGGTTGTTCCACGTCAGCACCTTGGTCACCAACAGGATGCCGATTCCGACGAATGCTGTTGTAGTGGCATTGACGTTGAGCTGCGAGCCCAGGCACCAGAGCACCAGCAGCAGAACGAAGGTGGCGGCCATGATCTTCTCGTTGCGGCTGATCGGACCTGCCTTGCGCAGTTCCTCCCTGGCTTGCTCGGGTGCTTTCGGAGTCTTCAACATCGTGGGCGGGAAGATCTTCGACATCACCCACGGGATCGCGATCAGACTCGCAATTCCCGGAACCGATGCTGCCAGCGCCCATTTGCCCCACGAGATGTCGATGCCGATCTTGGCAGCCGCATCGACGGCCACAGGGTTACCCGCCATGGCGGTGATGAACATCGCGGAGGTCACGACGTTGACTTGCAGCGACGTGAGCAGCAGATATGCTCCGAGCTTCTTGCGAGAGTCCTCGGGCTCGGGATTGGAGTCCTCCAACTTGCTCAGCGAGACGATGATCGGATAGACGACGCCACCCGCACGGGCGGTGTTCGACGGCGTCGCCGGAGCAAGTATCAAGTCCGTCAACGCCATTCCGTAGGACAATCCGAGACTCGACTTGCCGAGTTTGGTCACGAACATGAGCGCAACCCGTTTGCCGAGTCCAGTGACCAGAAAGCCCTCGGCAATGAAGAACGATGCGACAATCAGCCAGATCGTGGTGTTACTGAAGCCGGACAACGCTTCCGTCGGCGTCTCGGTCTGGGTGATCATGGCGATCGATAGGCCTACCAGCGCCACAGAACCCGTCGGCAGCGGCTGCAAGATCAACGCCACGATGGTGCCGACGAAGATTCCGAGCATGTGCATGCCCTTGGGATCCACACCGTCCGGAACAGGCATGAAATAGATGATCAAGCCGAGGACGACGGGCACCGCAGCCGGGTAGTACCGCCTGAGCACTGATTGTTTCGACGGCTCCGCCGGCGGTGTCGTCTCAGAAAAAGACTCAGTGCTTTCGGATTTGGCCTCGGACATTTGCATCTCCTCGACTTGTCGCCCCAGGTGATCGCCCCAGATGATTGTCCCCCAAACATCAGGTTTTCGTGCGGTCAATCCAAGTTCGAGAGAAATTGCCCGGAAGTACAGTCGTCCTTACGAGGCGCTGTCTCGCACCGACGCTTCAGTGGGAGAATGCCCATCTCTCGCAAAAGATTGTGCCAATCGATCAACAGAGGCGCCGGCGTGCTGCACGCTTGAATCTCGGAGAGTTGTTCAACCTGCTTCTGCGAAAGGTATTCGTCGGCACGATGTTTGGGTCAGGACTGCGCGGATTGCCGATCTCGACCGGATCTTCGCGCGTGATGTGATCCAATTCCGAAGCATGTCAGCCGACAGACAGACCCACGAACCGAGAAGATTCGTATCGGGCCGACGACTGGTTGCGCCATCTATTGTCGGGAGTGTGACGGAATCCGACGCCCACGAGGACTCGACCGACTCCACTGAATCGGCAGTGGCCGATCACCCGAGGAAACGTCCACTGTGGCGTGAGATTCTGATCCTCGTTGTCGTCGCACTTGTCCTGAGTGTTGTCATTCAGAACTTCGTCGGACGCATCTTTCTGATCCCGTCGGAGTCCATGGAACCGACACTTCACGGATGCACCGGCTGCACGGGAGACAAGATCCTCGTCGACAGAATCAGCTATCGATTCGGGGATCCGCAACCTGGGGATGTGGTCGTGTTCAAGGGACCCGAGTCCTGGAACGACGAGTACAAATCCATTCGATCCGACAATTCGATTGTTCGCGCGTTTCAGGGACTCGGGTCCATCGTCGGCTTGGTCCCGCCGGACGAAAACGACCTCGTGAAGCGGGTAGTCGCGGTCGGTGGCCAAACCGTACAGTGTCTGTCCGAGGAAGAGGGGCTTCGGGTGAACGGCAAGCCGCTGACCGAGCCGTACATCGACAAGCGCATTCCGGGCAACGATACCTCTTGTCAAGGAAGGTATTTCGGGCCGGTCACGGTTCCCGACGGGAACCTGTGGGTGATGGGCGACAACCGCGCCCATTCGAAGGATTCACGTTTCCATCTCGATGACGAACACAGTGGAACGGTGCCGATCGACAATGTCATCGGCAAGGTTCAATTGATCGTCCTTCCCTTCTCACGGTGGGGAACTGTGAGCTCGTTCGATCCGCAGTGACAGATCGAATCAACCAGGCGGCCCGCATCTTCGGACGGCACAGTCGACATGGCTCCGCTTTCGGACGATCATCGAGCGCATCTGTTACCGAGGGTAGGAGAACCACATGCGCGCTCGACGCATCACCGCCAATCTCAAAGTCGCCGATGTCGGAACCGCCAAGAGCTTCTACTCCGACTTTCTCGGCCTGAGCACCGAAGAGTTCAACATGGGGTGGGTCGCTCGCTACACCTCTCCCGACACCGGCGCGAACGTACAGCTCGTCACGCACGACGCCACTGCAGCCGAGGACTCGGTCATCTCAGTCCACACGGACGACGTCGACGGCGCCTACGAAGAGGCCCGCAGGCTCGGCTACGAAATCGTGCACCCCATAACGACCGAAGAGTGGGGTGTTCGCCGATTCCTCGTCCGGGCACCCGATGGCAACGTCGTCAACATCGTGCGACACCGGGACTGAGCAGCGGAAAGAACCCCATTCGACGTTTTAGGTCATTTGACCTAGAGTTAGGTGCATGACCGATTCATTGCAGTATTCAGCCGACGGCCCGATCCTCGTGGCCGGCGGATACGGAACCGTGGGCAGCGCCCTGACAGCGTTGCTCGCCCCCGACTTCCCACTACTCCTCACCGGACGCACCCCCGAGCGAGGCGACGAACTGGCCGGCCGTCACGGCGCTTCCGTCCGCCGCTGGGACCTCCTCGACCCGACACCCTTCGACGCGTCCGTACGCGCGGTCGTTTCGACGGTCAACGATCCCCACGATCGTGTCCTGTCCGCCGCCGTCGAGGCCGGCATTCCGTACGTGGACATCACCCGCTGGACAACCCGCGTCGCTCGCGCCGCCACTCTGGCGGGTCAGAAGTCGCCGAGCGCACCGGTGTACCTGTCGTCCGGATGGATGGGCGGAGTCACCAATATCGTCGCCGCAGCGCTGGCCGAGGAACTGGGTGGCGCGAGCACGATCGACGTCTCGATTCGCTACGACGTCAACGACATTGCCGGGCTGGACTCCGTCGACTTCATCGATCGGCTCGGGCAGGATTTCGAGGTGATGCAGCAAGGAAACCCGATCACCGTCAGCCCGTTGACGGATACACGCTGGGTCGACTTCCCCGGATCGCGCACCAAGGTCGGAAGAATCGACACTCCGGAACAATTCACGTTCCCCATGACCTTGGGCGCCGAAACTGCCAGCACTCGAATAGGTTTCAGTTCGAATGCATCCACAACTGCGCTGCTCGCCGCCAAGAAGGTGGGTCTGTTCCGTTGGGGTCGCGGCGACCGCTTCACACCGCTACGACGCGGACTCCTGTACTCGCCGGGCAAGGGCGGGAGCGCGCAAGTACGCATCGATGTCACCGGCCCGAGCGGCACGACAAGCGCGACAATCGTCGACCGGCAGGGCCAGGCTCACCTCACCGCGGTGGGCGGCGCGTTGGCCGTCAGACGAGCCTTGGCCGACGATGCCCGGCCTGGAGTCACTTTCCCCGAATCGCTTCCGAACCCTCGCCGCACCGTCTCCGAGTTGGAGAGCTTCGGGGTGGCAGTATTGCGACCATGACCCTCTCCAAGGGCGCCGCCCGTGCGGCAGCACTTCTCGACGCAGCAGAACAGGTCCTCACTACTCAGGGCAATGCCAACTCGGCAATGCGCGATTTCGCAGCCGCGGCCGGAGTGCGGGTAGGACATCTGCAGCACTACTACCCCACCCGTGCAGATCTGATACGCGCAGTGATGTCACGTGCATTGACCCGCTCACTGGATCGCCTTGCCGTCGTCCCCGATACGGATCAGAGCCTTTCCCGCGAGGAATCCGAACACTTCATCGGAGTCCTGCTCGGAGAACAGGACGACCAGGCCACGGTGCGTCTGTACGTCGAAGTATGGGCCATTGCAGCGGCGGACCAAGAAGTCGCGGTCGTGCTTCGAGACTTCTACGCCCAGTACATCGCACACGTAGAGCGCGCAGTCGCGTGTGCACAACCGGAGCTGGATGCGGCGGAACTTGGCGCGACAGCGCAGACCATCGTGAGCTTGCTCGAGGGTTCCGCAATTCTCCGATCGGGAATCACCGGCCGAAAGTCCGAGGCTTCGGACCGAAAGCTCGTGGACACACTGCAGTACCTGATTCACGGGTCCTGACTCGGACGTATCGTAAAGCCCATGAGCGTTGCAAACGAATGGAGCCGAATCGAAGCGTGGTGCCGTACAAACGCACCGGTGACGGCTGCAGCGTTTCAACCAGGACTCGGTGACGCCGTTATCGAGGAATTCGAAGCCTCGACCGGCGTCACGTGGCCCCAGGAACTTCGCGACCTGTATCGGGTCCACAACGGCAGCCTGACCCACGACGACCGGACCGGCCTCTTTCTCGGCAGCGTGCTCCCGGACAAGTTCTTCTACCCCATAGACGTCGCAACAGAAGTTCGTCTCACTCTGCTCGAAACGTGGGACGAGACGATCTACGAGAATCCAGACCTCTACGCCGAGGACGAGATGGATCGACACGATCAACGCGACGCAGGCACTGCCGCAACCATGTTCATCCCCTCGTTCGTTCCCTTTGCCGGACTGGACGAGTACCACTACTTCGTGGACACCCGTAGCGGCGCACTCCACCATTGTGTGACCGAGTATGCCTCGGACGCCACTGACAACGGCGGTCCGATCTGGGCGTCCATCTCGGTAATGCTGGCCGCCCATGCCGTAGCGCTGGAAACAGGATCAACGATCGGAGTGTGGAAACCCGTTGTCAGCAAGGGTGTTCTGGAATGGGAAGTCGACGCATGACACCCAAGCAGGATCCGACCCGTCGCACCCTCGCCGACGGGCGTCAGATCTTCTACTTCGACGATGCCGGCAGTGCCCGCGCCCACTCTGCGCGAGATTCCCGCGAATTGCCGGCTCTCGACCACTCGTCTCGGATGAGATTCGACGTTCTCACCGGGGAGTGGATCACCATGGCTTCGCATCGCATGACACGGACACATCTCCCCTCCGCCGCCGAATGTCCATTGTGCCCGACCGACGAAACACGCACGCCCACAGAGATACCCGACGGAGACTACGACGTCGCGGTGTTCGAGAATCGGTTTCCGAGCTTTGCCGCGGCGCCCGAGGAAGACATTGACAGTCCCGGAGACGGTGCGGGCGATCGCCCAGCGGCCGGTCACTGCGAAGTGATGTGCTTCTCGAGCGATCACACGGCGTCCGTCGCCGAGCTTCCACTCGAACGCATGCGCACGATTGTGGGTGCCTGGATTTCTCGGACCGAAGAGTTGTCGGCGGATCCGCTTGTGGAACAAGTGTTCTGCTTCGAGAACCGCGGCGAAGAAATCGGGGTGACACTCACCCATCCACACGGACAGATCTACGCATACCCGTATGTCACGCCACGCACCCGATCGATGCTGACGCAGGCGCACAAACACTTCGAGCGCACCGGTCGCTCACTACTCGGCGATGTTCTGGCGTTCGAGCGCGAGGACAAGGCCCGGTTGATCTACGACGGAGATCACTGGAGCGCCTACGTCCCGACCGCCGCACGATGGCCCATCGAGATTCACCTGGCACCGCACCGAGACGTCCCGGACCTCCCCTCCCTGAACGACCAAGAGCGCGAGGAGCTTGCGGTCGTCTACCAAGATGTCCTACGCCGTATCGATCGCTTCTATCCGGGCGTCGACCGGGTACCGTACATCGCGGCTTGGCACCAAGCTCCCGTCCGCATCAACCGACCTCTGGGCCGACTGCATCTTCAGCTGTTCTCGATCTTGCGCGCACCGGGCAAACTCAAATACCTCGCCGGGTCCGAGTCCGCCATGGGCGCCTGGGTGAACGACACCGTTCCCGAGGCAGTCGCGGCCCGTCTACGGGAGTTGAAATAGTGGATACCGTCTCGAACAATTCTGTGCTCCAACAGTTTCACGCCACCTACGGCTATCCGGCAACCGGAGTGTGGGCGGCACCCGGTCGAGTCAACCTGATCGGTGAACACACGGACTACAACGGTGGATTGTGCCTACCGGTCGCTCTCGAGCAGCGAACACTGGTTGCCGTCGCACTGCGCAGCGACGGGGTCGTCCGCGTGCACAGTCGGCAATCCGCCGAGACGTACACCGGGCCCCTCGGCGACATCGCCACAGGGTGGGCCGCCTACCCCACAGCCGTTCTGTGGTCTCTTGCGCGCAGAGGCCTCCCGATCGAAGGAATCGATCTTGCCGTCGACTCGTCGGTACCGGTCGGGGCCGGGCTATCGAGCTCCGCTGCCCTCACCTGTTCGGTTGCGTTGGCCGTCAACGAACTTCATGATTCACCTTTCGCCCGCGATGAGCTGGTACAGGTGTGCATCCAGGCCGAGAACGACGGCGTCGGCGCACCGACCGGAGGGATGGATCAAACCATTGCCCTCTTTGCTCAGCCCTCGACTGCGCTCCTGCTGGACTGCCAGGACGGATCCACCGAACCCATACCTTTCGAACTCCACGGTGCAGGGTACGAACTGATCGTCATCGACACCCGGGTCAAACACTCGCTCGCAGACGGACAGTACGGAATGCGGCGCTCTCAATGCGTCGCTGCAGCAGCAGCTCTCGGCGTCGGCAGCTTGCGAGAGGCTACAGCAGACCAGGCCGAGACAGTGCGAGACCCGATCCTCCGGGCGCGGGCACGGCACGTCGTGACCGAGATCGAGAGGACGCGGAAGACCGCAGAACTTCTGCGCAGCAGCAGATTCAGTGACGTCGGCGAGCTGTTCGACAACTCGCACGCCTCGTTGCGCGACGACTTCGAGGTCTCGTGCGATGAACTCGACGTCGCCGTTGCCGCAGCACGACGCGGCGGCGCGATCGGTGCGCGGATGACCGGCGGCGGATTCGGAGGCTCAGCCATCGCGCTGGTTCCGGAAGGAAGCGGAGCGGAGGTCATCGCATCGGTGAGCCGCGACTTTGCGGCGCGAGGTTGGCGAGCACCACACTTTCTCGGCGTCGTTGCCGGGGGTTCGGCCGCCCGTCTCTGAGCGAACGGCACGTTCAGCGCACTGGAGGTGCCGAACGTACCGTTCGCCCTGGTTGGGACACCTCGAGATCCCCCTCACATAAATAGTCATTTCAGATGCGAATTATGTAGGTTCAGATCATGCAACTGACGCAGTTCACCGATCTGGGATTGCGCGTCGTCATGCGGTTGGCAGTACTCGACGCGGATGCCTCCCCCAGTACCCGGGATGTTGCGCAGCAGCTCAACGTGTCGTACTCCCATGCCACCAAGGTGGTTACACGGCTCGGTGAGCTCGGCATCGTGACAACCAGGCGCGGCCGCGGCGGTGGGCTTTCCATCACCGAACTCGGCCGCACCGCCACCATCGGCTGGCTGGCCAGACGCCTCGAAGGCCCGGGTGAAGTCGTCGACTGCGAAGGCGACAAACCGTGCCCATTGCGCGGAGGTTGCCTCCTTCGAAGTGCGTTGCGCGAAGCACAGGAAGCGTTTTTCGTTTCACTCGACGCGGTCACGATCGAAGACGTCATCCGGCAGCCGTCCAAAACTGTCCTGCTACGCCTCACCACCCGGAGCGACGAAGCAGGCTGATCAATCGAATTTCGACCGAACGGAGCAGCTCATGCTTTCCCCACAGTCAACCGAGGTCATTCGCGCCACCCTTCCCGTGGTCGGCGCCGCCATCGGCGATATCACAACCCTGTTCTACCGCAAGATGTTCGACGCACATCCTGAACTCGAACGTGATTTGTCAATCGCGGCAATCAGAAACAGGGCGAACAGCAGAAGGCTCTCGCCGGCGCCATCGCGGCATTCGCGACGCTTCAGCTCGAGCCGGACAGCGCCAAGGTCGATCTCATACTTTCACGTATCGCCCACAAGCATGCGTCGCTGGGAATCACTCCCGACCAGTACGCAATCGTGCACGAACACCTCTTTGCCGCGATCGTCGAAATACTCGGCGATGCAGTCACTCCCGACGTCGCGGCAGCCTGGGACGAGGTCTACTGGCTGATGGCGGAAACCCTCATCACGATGGAGCGTGGCCTCTACCAACTCGCCGGCGTCGACGCCGGTGACGTCTGGCGCACGGTAAGGATCAGCGAACGAGTTCTTCAGTCCGCCGACACCGTCTCACTGACGCTCACGTCGCTCGACGGTAGCGCACTCCCCACCTTCGCTCCCGGACAGTACCTTTCGGTCGGGGTTACGCTGCCCGACGGCGCCCGCCAGATCCGTCAATACAGCCTGTGTTCGATACCGAGCAGCGCAGACTGGCGGATCAGCGTCAAGCGAATCTCCGGAACTCCCGATGGCGAAGTGTCGAACTTCCTCTACAACAACGTATTCGAAGGTCAAGAACTCTCCGTCACCACACCTTTCGGCGATCTCACCATGCCGGACGACAACTCACCGCTCCTGCTCGCGTCGGCCGGAATCGGTTGCACACCGATGATCGGGATGCTCAATCATCTCGTGGACACCGGCGCTGACCGTTCGGTATCTGTCATCCATGCGGATCGATCCATTGCGGATCACGCGCACCGCGCAGAACTCAGCACACTCGTCGACCAGATTCCCGCCGCAACCCTGCACCGTTGGTACGAGGATCTCGGCACGCACGTTGCGTTCGGATCGGTTCACGAAGGACGGGCGGATTTGCAAGGTATTGCAGTGGAGCCCGATACCCAAGCCTTCCTTTGCGGGCCGATGCCGTTCATGTTGGCGATGCGCGCATCGTTGCTCGAAAGGGACGTCCCGGCACAGAATATCCACTACGAGGTCTTCGGGCCCGACAGCTGGGCCAACACCTGAGCGGACCACTGCCTGCGAACTGGACCTTGGCGCGCGACTGCAAACCCTTGTGTACTCGACGAAACATACGCATCGAGTAGTGGGAGACCGACATGATCACGTCAGCGTCGATGACGGGAGTCGCGCTGATCGCCCTGGCGATGGTTCTGACACCGGGCCCCAACATGATCTATCTGGTGTCCCGCAGCATCAGCCAGGGCCGCCGGGCGGGTTTGATCTCGCTCGGCGGAGTCGCAACCGGTTTCCTGGTCTACCTCACCGCCACGTGTGCAGGGCTGACGGCGGTTCTCTTCGCCGTACCAACGGTGTTCACCGCGGTGAAAATCGGTGGTGCCCTGTACCTGGCCTATCTCGCCTGGTCGACACTCCGACCAGGTGGGAAGTCCGCTTTCGAGGTGGGCGAGGTCGACCGCCACGGTAGCGGCCGTCTGTTCGGGATGGGGTTGACCACCAATCTGCTCAATCCCAAGATTGCGCTGATGTACGCGGCCCTGATCCCCCAGTTCGTCGATCCCACTGCGGGTCCGGTCTGGCAACAGGCACTCGTACTCGGCGGCGTGCAGATCCTGGTCGCAGTCACCGTCAACGCGTTGATCGTGTGCTGTGCGGCAGCCGTGTCGACCTTCCTCATGGCGCGTCCGGTGTGGATGCGGGCTCAGAAATGGCTAGCTGGTGGCATTCTCGGAATCTTCGCCACCCGCATGGCCCTGGAGTAGTTTCAGTCCTTCGGACGTTGGTCGATCAGACGACGCGCTTTGCCGATCGAGCGTTCGAGTCCGCCGGGTTCGAGAACGCTCACCTCGACCGTGACACCGATCTTGTTCTTCACCAGCTTCTGCAACGCCGAAGACGCTGCCGCATGAGCGGAAATTGCCGCGTCAGGACGAGCCTCGACGCGCACTGTCAGAGTATCCATCCGGCCCGGACGCTCCAGCACACACTGGAATTGGGGTGCCAGGGCGGGGACGGTCAGGATCAGCTCTTCGATCTGTGTGGGGAACAGATTGACCCCACGCAGGATGATCATGTCGTCGGTCCGGCCGGTGACCTTCTGCATCCGACGCATCGAGCGCGCCGTACCCGGCAACAGACGGGTCAGGTCCCTGGTTCGGTAGCGAATGATGGGCAGCGCTTCCTTGGTGAGAGAGGTGAAAACCAGCTCACCTTCTTCACCGTCCGGCAGCACTTCGCCCGTGACCGGATCGATGATCTCCGGGTAGAAGTGGTCTTCCCAGATATGGAGCCCGTCTTTGGTTTCCACACATTCCATTGCCACACCCGGGCCCATGATCTCGGAGAGTCCGTAGATGTCGACCGCATGCATGTCGAGTTGCTGTTCCAGCTCGGTACGCATCTGTTCGGTCCACGGCTCCGCTCCGAAAACTCCCACCCTCAGTGAGGTCTTCGAGGGATCGATGCCTTTCTTGATCATCGCATCCACGATGGTCAACATGTACGACGGAGTCACCATGATGGCGTCGGGCTCGAAGTCCTCGATCAGTTGAATCTGCCGCTCGGTCATGCCACCGGACATGGGAATGACCGTGCAGCCCAAGCGCTCCGCACCGTAGTGTGCTCCCAACCCACCGGTGAACAGACCGTACCCGTAAGCCACGTGAACCTTGTCCGAAGACCGCACGCCGCCGGCCGAGAGACTGCGCGCGATGAGATCGGCCCAGTTGTTCAGGTCGTTGCTCGTGTACCCCACCACCGTCGGGCGACCGGTGGTCCCCGAAGACGCGTGAATTCGCGAGACCCGGTCCTGTGGCACCGCAAACATCTTGAACGGATAGTTCTCACGTAGATCCGCTTTGGTGGTGAAGGGAAACTTCGCGAGATCGCTCAGATCCTTCAAGTCGCTCGGGTGGACGCCGGCGTCGTCGAAAGCTTTGCGGTAGTGCGGAACATTGGTGTACGCGTGCATCAGGGACCATTGCATCCGCTCGAGTTGGAGCGTCGAAATGCGGTCCCGACTGGCAAATTCGATTTCTTGCGAAGTAGCAGTGACGAGTTCGGTCATGATTGTCTCCGGTGGGCTCAGTGAGGGCGCTGTGCGGGCGGTCAGGCGTCGAAATCGACTGTTATCTGTTCACCGACAGGGAAGGTCTGGCAGGTCAGTACGAAACCCGCGTCGACTTCGTAGTCTTCGAGTGCGTAGTTCCTGCGCATCTCGACGTCACCGCAGGTGACCTTGGCGCGACACGTTCCACAGACCCCGCCCTTGCACGCGAAGGGCAGATCCGATCGGTACTGTTCCGCTGCATCGAGAATCGACTGGTCTCGCGGAAGTGTCGCGGTGGTCGATCGACCGTCGAGCGTGATGGTGACCTCGCTGCCTGGTCCCACAATTCCGGGCTCACGATGCACCGCGACCGGCGGCGCGACGTCGTCGACGTAGAACAGCTCGTGATGGATGCGATCCTTGGCAATTCCCAAGCCGGCCAGTACTTCCTGGGCGTCGTTGACCATCCCGAACGGACCACACAACCAGAAGCCGTCGACCTGGTCGCACGGAACGAGAGAGATGAAGATCTCGCGCAACCGGTCGGCGTCGAGACGGCCCGAGAACAACTCGACCTCGCGCGGCTCGCGAGAGAGAACATGAATAACGTCCAGGCGTGCACCGTACCGGTCCTTCAGGTCGGCGATTTCTTCGGCAAACATGACCGAACGGGTGCGCCTGTTCCCGTACAGCAGGGTGACATCGGCCTCGGGGTTCACCAGCAGTGTTGCAGCGATGGACAACATGGGCGTGATTCCGGAGCCCGCCGCGATCAGAACGTGCCGTCCACCCAATGCCGGATCGGCGACAAAATTGCCAGATGGGCCCTGGACGTCGATTCGATCCCCGGCCTTGACGTCTCGCACCAACCAGGAGGAGAAGAGTCCGTCTGCCACTTCGCGAACCCCCACCCGTGGAGACGCCCCTACCGGTGCACAGATCGAGTAGGAGCGACGGTGTTCGACGCCGTTGATCATCCGCCGCAGTGTCAGTGACTGCCCGGCGCCGAAGTCGAATTGATCGGTGATATCGGCAGGCACGTCGAAGGTGACGGCAACTGCGTCGTCGCACAGTGATTCGACACCGGCGACCGTCAACGGGTGAAATGGTTTGTTCCGGTTCGTCGTTGCGGTACTCATCTGTTCAGATCTCCTTCACGTGATCGAACGGCTCGAGGCAGTCGAGGCAGCGATAGAGCGCTTTGCACAGGGTCGCACCGAATTCCGAACTCAGTCTGGTGTTTGCCGAACCGCACTGGGGGCACAGGATGTCGCGCGGCTTGGCCGTCAAGGTCAAGGCGATCGGGCCGGAGGTGCGACGCGGCGCGGCCCCCGGCACCGAGTACCCGGCCGTCCGAAGTTTCGCGAGCCCCTCTTCGCTGATCCAATCCGAACTCCAAGGCGGCGACAGTTGAGTCTTGATCTGGACGCTGCCGTACCCCGCGTCGGTCAGCTTGTGCTCGATGTCGTCTCGCATCGTCGCCATCGCCGGACACCCGGAATAGGTGGGAGTGATTGTCACACAGACCAAGTTCGCTTCGACGTCGACCGATCGGATGACGCCGAGATCAGCCAAGGTCAACAGTGGCATCTCCGGATCCATCACCGAGGCGACGATCTCCTGCGCCGAAGAGACAGTAGCGGAAGAGACGGTAGCGGCAGTCACGGTCACCACACCCCTTCCGGATGCTCCCGAGCGACGCTCTGCATTTCGGCGAGAAGTAGCCCCAGTGCCCCGGTGTGCAGTCCGGCACGCCCGCCGCGGCCGCCGACGAAACCGGAGAAACGCGAAGGGGGCTCTTCCATTTCGGCTGCATGGAGGACCTGGGCAAGAACAGCGTCGAACTCCGGCCGAACAGTACGCGGGTCCACTCCGACGCCAACTTCTGCCAAGACGAGTTCGTCCTGAGTGGGAACAAAGAGTTCGTCCACGAACGGGAAGATCTCGAGCAAGGCGTCGGCCGTCCGACGCTTGGATTCTGCCGTGCCGGCGCCCAAGGTGACGACCCATCTTGCCGCGTAGTCGCGGTGATAGGTCAGTTCCTTGACGCCCTTGTTCGCCACAGCTGCGAGAACCGGATCGCGCGACATGCGCAGCCGATCGAACAGCGCCAGCCGCCAGGTCGAGAACACGAGTAGCCGAACGACCGTGTGTGCGAAGTCGCCGTTGGCGAGTTCCACCAGTCTCACGTTGCGGAAACCGAACTGATCACGAAAGAAGGCAAGCGCATCTTCAGCCGGCACCGGTGACGTATCGGAGATGAACGGAACCACAGTGGAATCGGCTGCTGCCGCGCGAGCCAGCAGCAGCCTGGCCTGCCCGATCAAGTCCAGGCCGACGTTGGCGAGAGCTACCTCTTCTTCGAGTTCCGGTGCCCGCGTCGACCATTCGGCGAGTCGCTGCGAACTGACGAGCGCGTCGTCGCCGAGCATGAGGCAGTAGCGCGCCAGCGCACCGAGATCGACATCGCCTGGCACCGTGGTGTCGACGCCGGCGAGGGGGTCGTCGAAGCTCGTTCCGAACGCCCACTGACCGTGGCCGTCACCGTCGACCAGGCCGTCGTAGGCACTGTCGTGATCGTTCATCTGTTGGTCCTCGAAGTCGAAGTGATTCTCACATGTGCGGAACGGAGTCCGGGATGTCGTAGAAAGTCGGGTGCCGGTAGACCTTGTCGCCGCTCGGCGCGAAGAACGGATCCTTTTCTGCCGGACTCGAAGCCACGATGTTCGCTGACGGCACGACCCAGATGCTCACGCCTTCGTTACGTCTGGTGTAGACGTCGCGCGCGTGGCGTAGGGCCATCTGATCGTCTGCCGCGCGCAGGGATCCGACATGCACGTGGTTCAGTCCGCGCTTTCCCCTCAGAAATACCTCGTACAAAGGCCATTCGCCCCGCACCTGATCGCGCTGTACCTGATCGTTCTCGCTCATGATGTTTCCCCAGTCGTGCGATCGTGCGCGAGTCTCTCGCGCTGTGCAAAGGCGTACGCGGCGTCGCGAACCCAGGCCCCGTTGTCGTGTGCGGCTTTCCGATTGGTGATCCGCTCGACGCTCGCCGCTCCGTTGCCGCGGACCACGTCCATGAATTCGCTCCAGTCCGGCTCGCCGAAATCGTGTGCGCCACGCTCGGGGTTCCAGCGCAGGTCGGGATCAGGGAAGGTCACACCGAGTATCTCGGCCTGCGGTATCGACATGTCCACGAATCGTTGCCGCAGTTCGTCGTTCGTGTGCCGCTTGATGCGCCACTTCATCGACTGCTCGGTGTTCGGCGATTCGTCGTCCGGCGGTCCGAACATCATCAGAGCGGGCCACCACCATCGGTCGACGGCTTCCTGCACCATTGCCCGTTGAGCTTCCGTGCCGCGCATCATCGTCGCCAACAGCTCGAAGCCTTGCCGCTGATGGAACGATTCCTCCTTGCACACACGGATCATCGCGCGCGCATACGGCCCGAAGGAGCTGCGGCACAGCGGAACCTGATTGCAGATAGCAGCTCCGTCGACCAGCCAGCCGATCACACCCACGTCGGCGTATGTCAGCGTCGGATAGTTGAAAATCGAGGAGTACTTCTGCTTTCCCTCGATCAGTTTGGTGGTCAGATCGCCACGATCGGCACCGAGCGTCTCGGCCGCGGAGTAGAGATACAGACCGTGCCCGGCTTCGTCCTGGACCTTCGCCATCAAGATCGCCTTGCGTCGCAACGAAGGCGCACGGGTGAGCCAGTTTCCCTCGGGCTGCATTCCGATGATCTCGGAATGCGCATGCTGGGCGACCTGGCGGATCAGAGTCTTGCGGTAGCCGTCCGGCATCCAGTCGCGAGGCTCGATGCGCTGGTCTGCCGCGATCGTCTCGTCGAACAGGTTCTGCAGGTCTTGTGGAGCTTCCACGTTGGTCATCGTACCTACCTTTTATTACCGAATGATCGGTTGGTAACTAGTATGCACCGAGGTGTCCCAGCACACAAGAGAATCTTTCGCCGCACCAGAAATCAGCGGCCCTCGAAAACCGGCTTCTGCTTCGACAGGAAAGCCGTGACTGCGCCTCGATGATCTGCCGTGGAACCCAGCTCCACCTGTGCGTTCGCCTCGGCCGCCAGCGTCTGGGAAAGCCCAGGAGCAACGGCACGGATCAGCGATTTCACGTGGGCGAAGGCCGCGGTGGGTCCGTCGGCAAGCTGACGCGCGAGTACCCGAGCCTCAGCTGCGACGTCCTCGTCGGCCACCACGCGATGAACCAAGCCCCACTCCAGCGCGCTCTGCGCGTCGAACTTGTCGCCGAGCAACATCAGGCCACTGGCGCGGCTAGGTCCGAGCGCGTGCACGAGCGCATGACTGAGCCCGGAGTCACTGGCCAGACCGATGCCGGTGAATGCCGTCGCAAAGCTCGCGCGAGCCCCCACGACACGGATGTCTCCGGCCAACGCGATTCCCAACCCGGCCCCGACGCAGGCTCCGCCGATACCCACCACGACCGGGACAGAGAGCGTCGACAGCGCCGTGACGATGGGGTTGTAGTGCGCCTCGACGGTATCCATCGCGTGCGCAGGATCAGCATCCAACGCTGCAGCGTGCTCGCCCAGATCCTGACCGACGCAGAAGTTCTTGCCTTCGGCGAGAATCAACACCGCTCGAACCTCTGCGTCCGTGTGGACCTGCAGCAACGCTTCGAGCAGCTGAGACTTCATTTCGCCGTTGACGGCATTGGCGGCCTTGGGTCGGTCGAGAGTGATTGTCGCCAAACCTCGCTCGATCTCCAAGCGAATCACGTCAGTCATCGATGTTCCTTTCGCAGGCAGTTCGGTTCAGCTCCATGTGTGAAAACCCTGTCCCGTCTTGCGCCCCAACTCGCCGCGAGCCACCTTCTCTCGCAGCAGTGCTGGAGGTGCAAATCGATCACCGAGCGTGCTCGCGAGGTGTTCGGCTATCGCCAGGCGCACATCCAACCCGACCAGATCTGTCGAACGCAGCGGGCCCATCGGATGCCGATACCCCAATTCCATTGCTCGGTCGATCGATTCCGCGTCCGCCACACCCTCTTCGAGCATGCGGATGGCTTCGAGCCCGAGACCGACACCAAGCCGGCTGGTTGCAAAACCAGGTGAGTCGTTGACGAGCACCTCGGCTTTGCCGAGCATCGACACCCATGCTCGTACCGAGTCGACAACCTCGGGGCGGGTCTGAGGCGCCCGGACGATCTCGACCAACAGCGACGCCGGGACTGGATTGAAGAAGTGCATACCGATGAACCGGCCCGGATCCGTCAGCGCTGCGCCGAGTTCGGCGATCGACATGGAACTGGTGTTGCTGGCGATCACGGTGCTTTCTCCGGCAACGGTTTCCGCAGCGGCGAGCACCTCGACCTTGAGGGCCGCAATTTCCGGGACCGCCTCGACGATCAGGTCGAGCGACGGCGGCAACGAGGTCACTGCGTCCACGGTGCTCACGCGCGCCAGCACCGTCGCGGGGTCCTGGTCGTCGAGTTTCCCTCGCTCGTGAGCTCTGTCGAGGCCGGCGGAAACACGCTGCAACGCGGCCGCGGTGTCGCCACTCTCCGCGATGGTGACCGCCCCGCCGAGACTGGCGAACACCTGGGCGATACCCGCACCCATGCGTCCACCGCCGATGACTCCGACGGTCTTCGGTGCAACTGCTTCAGTCATGATTTCTTCTCCAGGAAGGCCGTCATGCGATCGCGCTTGTCCGAACTCTCGAACAGGACGGCCTGGGCGATGTCGTCGGCAAACGGATGCGATCCCGGCGCATCGACGATGATCTTGGTCAATCGCAGTGCCAGCGGGGACAGTCGGGAAATGCGGTCGAGCAGCCGATGCGCTGCGTCGACGTGGCAGTTCGGTTCGGTTACCTCGACAACCAGGCCCGCTCGTAGCGCCTGCTCGGCGTCGAGGTTCCTGGCACCGAGGAGCACCTGCTTCGCGATCGAGACGCCGACGAGCTTCGGCAATCGATAGCTGGCGCCGGCGGCTGCCATTATGCCGAGATTGGGCTCCGGATTCCCGAAGACCGCCGTCGTTGTCGCGATGCGAATGTCGCAGGCGTAGGTCAACTCTGCCCCACCGCCGAGCGCGTAGCCGCTCACGGCGGCCACGGTGGGAAGCGGGAGCTTTCCGATTCGGTCGAACAGCGTGCGGTTGATACCCGCGAACGCTTCCTCTCGTCCGCGCTCTCGGAGCTCCGCGATGTCAGCGCCGCCTGCGAAGTGGTCGCCGCGCCCCGCAAGCAGGAGCAGCTTCGGATCCCGTTCGAGGCGTCCACAAACCTGATGCAGTTCGTCGATCATTTCCGCGTTGATCGCATTGCGTTGCGCGGGCCTGTCGAGGGTGACCACGACGCGATCCTCGCGCTCGTCCACGTGCAGGGTGTTCACATTCGCTCCTTCTCGCTCTTCTCCATTAGTAACCGAACATTCGGTCGTTTGGCAAGGGTGAGAACGAGGATGGTGCACAGCTTTGCCCGAACTGAGAAGATGGGGACATGACTACGGCACGCCCCACTCGACGCACCGGCCTCCCCGGACGTCCCGGCTACGACCTCGATTCGCTCCTGGCCGTGGCCGTGAAGGTGTTCAACGACAAGGGCTACGACGGCGCCAGCATGGAGGTGCTCGCCAAGAAACTCGGCATCACGAAGTCCTCGATCTACCACCATGTGTCCGGAAAGTCAGAACTTCTCGAACTCGCCCTTTCGCGTGCCCTCAACGCCCTGTTTGCGGTCACGACCGAAGAGGGCGCCACCACCGGTCCGTACATCGACCGGCTCGAATACCTGGTCCGGCGCAGCGTAGAGGTGCTGGTCGCAGAGCTTCCATACGTCACCCTGCTCCTGCGCGTCCGCGGCAACACGACGGTCGAGCGCGCCGCGCTAGCTCGTCGACGCGAATTCGACAACTTCGTCGGAGGTCTCGTCGCGTCCGCCGCAGCGGAGGGAGACTTGCGCCCGGACATCGAACCAGCCCTCGCCAGCAAGCTGATGTTCGGCACCGTCAACTCACTGATCGAGTGGTACAAACCCCGAGCGGGTGAGTCCGTCTCCGACATCGCCGACGCGGTCGTCGCCGTCACTTTCGACGGACTTCGCAAGGCCTGACTCCAGGCAGTTCTGCCGAATCCTTGACAACGCGGCGTTACCGGGCGATCGTAATTACCGACCGAACGTACGGTGAGATGGAGTTGTCGTGAGCAGACTGTTGGAAAGCTATGTGGCCGGTCAGTGGTACGCCGCACCGGACGCAGGTACCCCGTTGCCGAGCGCAGTGGACGGATCGGAGGTGGCCCGGATCTCCGCAACCGGCATCGACCTCGCCGAGATGGTTACGTACGCCCGCGAGGTCGGCGGGCCTGCACTGTCCGCGATGACCTTCCACGAACGTGCCGGCGCGCTCAAGGCTCTCGCCCTCACGTTGATGGCAGGAAAAGCCGAGTTCTACACACTCTCCACTGCCACCGGCGCGACGACGCGAGATTCCGGGGTGGACATCGACGGCGGATTCGGGACCCTGCTGAGCTACGCGAGCAAGGCTCGGCGCGAATTGCCCGACAGCACAGTCTTTCTGGACGGAAACGTCGAGCCTCTCGGCAAGGGCGGAACCTTCCTCGGGCAACACATCTATACATCACGTCGCGGCGTCGCCGTGCAGATCAACGCCTTCAATTTCCCGGTGTGGGGGTTCCTGGAGAAGCTGGCACCGGCATTCATCGCGGGGGTGCCGTCCATCGTCAAACCTGCCAGTTCCACGGCATATCTCACCGAACTCGTCTTCCGGCGCATCATCGAGTCAGGCTTGCTCCCAGAGGGTTCCGTCCAACTGCTCTCCGGTAGTGCACGCGGCCTCCTCGATCACCTCGGCGGGCAGGACTCAGTGGCATTCACCGGATCCGCCGACACCGCAGCAACGCTGCGTGCTCACCCGAACGTCGTCGGCAAGGGTGTCCATTTCAATGCCGAAGCCGATTCACTCAACGCGTCGATCCTCGGCGAGGACGCCGTACCAGGAACGCCCGAATTCGATTTGTACGTCAAACAACTCGTCACCGAGATGACGGTCAAGGCGGGCCAGAAGTGCACGGCGATCCGGCGCGCCCTGGTCCCGCTCTCGCTGGTCGACGCCGTTGTCGATGCCGCATCCGAGCGACTGAACAAAGTGGTCGTGGGACACCCCGATGCTGATGGCGTCACTATGGGAGCTCTCGCCAGCATCGAACAGCGTGACGAGGTCTTGAAATCCATTCGCGGTCTGACGAAGTCGGCAACTATCGTATTCGGAGACCCGGACAACGTCGACGTGGTCGGTGCCGACGGCCAGTCAGGAGCCTTCCTTTCCCCAGTCCTTCTCCGGGCGGAAGAGAATGCGCACGAGGTACACGAACTGGAGGCCTTCGGACCCGTCAGCACCGTCATCGGATACGACGGCATCGATCATGCGATCGAACTCGCGGCCCATGGCGAGGGAAGCCTCGTCGCTTCGGTGGTCACTGCCGACACCGACATCGCACGTCGACTGGTGCTGGGCCTCGCAGCTTTTCACGGCAGAGTGCTCGTGCTGAACCGCGACGACGCCAAGGAATCCACCGGCCACGGCTCTCCCCTTCCAGTCCTCGTACACGGCGGTCCCGGCCGTGCCGGCGGCGGTGAGGAGCTGGGTGGCATCCGCGGAGTTCTGCACCACATGCAGCGCACCGCCGTACAGGGCACACCCGACGTCCTCACCGCAGTCGGCGGGCGCTGGTTCACCGGATCGCAGCGCACGACCGGATCCGAACATCCATTCCGAAAGAGTCTCGCCGAGTTGAAGATCGGTGACACTGTTGTCGGCGGTCCGCGCCAGGTCACACTCGCAGACATCGATCATTTTGCAGAGTTCACCGGTGACACCTTCTACGCTCACACCGATCCGGTGGCCGCTGCGGCGAATCCACTCTTCGGCGGCATCGTCGCGCACGGCTATCTTGTTGTCTCACTCGCTGCGGGCCTGTTCGTCGACCCGGCTCCCGGCCCGGTTCTCGCGAACTTCGGCGTGGACAGCCTCAGGTTCCTGACTCCGGTCAAAGCCGAAGACAGCCTGACGGTCACCCTCACAGCCAAGACCATCACACCTCGCAGCAGCGCCGACTACGGTGAGGTTCGTTGGGACGCCGTGGTGACGAACCAGAACAACGATCCGGTCGCGACATACGACGTCCTGACTCTGGTAGCCAAGACTCGCCCCGAAGGGAATTGAAAGCACATGACCTATCGAGTAGCAGTGTGTTACGGACGCCCCACCGATCCGGAGGCTTTCGACAAGTACTACAACGAGACCCACGTCCCGCTCGCCAGCGCAGTGCCAGGGCTCTCGGACTTCACGTTCAGCAAGTGCTCGACGCTGGACGGCTCCGATCCAGTCTTCTATGCCGTCGCCAACCTCGAGTTTCCCGATCTCGAGACTATGCAGAGCGGCCTGAAGTCCCCGGAGATGGGCGCCGCTGGAAAAGATGTCGCAAACTTTGCCACCGGCACGGTCGACATGTATGTCCAGGAAGTTGTCTCGGTCCTCTAGACCCCTGCAATTTCCCGATCACACAGGAGTTGTCTCGTGAGTACAGGAAGCATCACCGCCAGAGAGATGTTCGACGCGGACCAGGCATCGCAGGCACTCGGTATCGAGATTTCCGAGCTGGCGCCCGGTAGCGCAACCGTGACCGTCACCGTGGGCGAAACCATGGTGAACGGTCACGGAATCACACACGGCGGTTATGTTTTCCTGCTCGCGGACACCGCGTTTGCGCTCGCCTGCAACGGCTACGAGGATTCAGCCGTTGCAGCGCGCGCGGACATCAGATTTCTGCGTCCGACCCGTCTGGGCGACACCTTGACCGCGGTCGCCACCGAGAAGGCTCGAGGCGGCCGAAGTGGGATCTACGACGTGACCGTTCGCAATGGCGACGCCGTCGTGGCCGAGTTCCGCGGCGACAGTCGAACCATCACCCGCTGAAATTCAGCCCACGGTGTATCAGCCCACGACGGGAAGTTCGAGGGGGCCGGAACCGTCGGCAAAGATCGTCACCGGCATACCTTGCAGTCCCCCACGGAAACTGATGTCGCCACCGGTGATCGCGAGACGCACGGAATGCCCTGGCTCGAATCGGTGCACTATCGCCGGCATCGTCACCGGCACCGGCTGCGACGGATCACTGATGCGTATGGGCGCAATGAGTCCGTTGATCAGCGAGGAAGTTCCGTCCGGAGCCACGTCGTAGAGTTTCGCGAACACCACCGGCTGTCCGGGCGCCGCAACACGCAGCGTCACAGTGGGAGCTCCCACCACGTCCATCGCCTCGGTCATCGGCGCAGTGGTCCAGAGCGCCTCGGTTCCCGGAATCTGTGCATTCGGAATGTTTCCGGCCGGATTGATATTGAGTGGCTCTACGCCCGTCGGCAGCCCAGCCGGTGCGGTGACGATCGTCTTCGAACCCGGTATCACCGGCGTGCCGTCCGGTAGCAGTCCCCCGTCAGCGGACAGATGGAAGGCGCGAGCGGTCCCGACATCGACGGTGTCGGACGTCGCGTAGGCCGGTGCCGCGTTTCCCTCGTAGTCGATCCAGTTGCGGAAATACGCGAATTCCGGGCCGGTCTCGGTGTTCTCGTCTTTGAGGTAGTGATCGAACCAGTCCATGAAGCGACCGGTCTCGTACTGGGTATCCTCGTCGGGTGCGGAGAAGCTGAACTCGCCCGGCGCAGCGGCCAAGTGGCTGTGCCCCCACGAATGCCAGATCATCTTGGCATCGACGCCACGATCCTTCAGCGCGTCGTAAGTCGCGGTTGCCTCGTTCAGATCGAACAGGGTGTCCTGTTGCCCCTGAGCAAGCAGTACCGGAATGTTGATCCGGTCGACGAACGACGAGACCGACGACGCTCGGAGCTCACTCACTACTTGCGGTCCGATATCGCCGGTCACCACTGCCTCGGCGATCGCGTTGCACATGTAAGGGACGTAGTTCGGGCAGCCGGGTAGCCGTGCGGGATCTGCGATGTAACCGTCCACACCGGGATTCGCGATGCCCGCGCCGAAGAGCAGCGATGCAAAGAGCACCTTCGCTGCTCCCGGCTCCGCAGTCGACACTCCGGAGATGGTCCCGGTGCTGTTGGGCGCCAGAGAATACGAGAGATCGTTCCAGGTGATCATGGGGATGATGGTGTCGATGCGGGGATCGACACTCGCGGCGGCGAATTGAATGCCGCCGCCGTAAGAGCCACCCGTCATTCCGACCCGCGGGTCGTTCGTCGACGGTGCACCGGTGTGATCGACGGAGTCCTGAACCACCGCGGTGAGCGCCGGATAGGGCTGCGTCAGAGCCTGATCCGTGAAGGCAATCCCTTCTTGGCCGCCGAGGAAGCTGACCAACTGGGAAGCGGCGACACCGTCGTATGCGGGAGAGTCGAGGGTGATCTTGCAACTCGAGCCGCCGAAACCCAATCCCGAATACGTCAGTCCGACGTACCCGTTCTCGGCGAAGTTCTGCAGGGCCGGAATCTGGTCCTTGTACGAACCGCCGAACCCGTTGGTGGTCAGGATCGCGGGAGCTGGGTTGTCAGCGTCGACACCATCGGGAACAAAGAGTTCACCGACGACGGTGCACGGCGTCGAGAGTTCAGGCCCGACATCGACCGAGAAGTACAGCAGCTGTGACGAATACGAGCCGTTCGGTGAATCCGCGAGCGCCGGCGGCGAAAAGCCGAGGGCGCAAACCACGAGCGTGACGACACTGATCGCTGTTCTCCGGCGCACCTGAAAACCGTACACCCGGATCTGTTCTCCACCAGCCTGATCGGCTGCGCGCCGCCGAAGTTTCCGGAGCAAAAGCTACGCCGGACGGGCCGACCTCTACTTGACCGTCAAGGTGCCGTGCATGCTCGGGTGGTAGGTGCAGTGGAACGTGTACGTTCCAGGCTCGTTCGGCACCGTGATGGTTTCCGTCTCACCCGCTTCGATGTCCTCGTTGAACAACCCCGCGGTATCGGACGTGACCGAGTGCTCGACGGTGTCGTTGTTCTGAATGGTCAGTACCTGTCCGGGCATCACCGACTCCGGCGTCGAATACTCGAAGCCGCTGATCACGATTCCCATCGACGACGCTCCCGGCGTCGACATACCCAGAGGCATGCTCGGCATCGACATACTGGTCGGCATGCTGGTCATCGGCATACTGGTCATCGCCATGCCGTCGTGATCGGCCGAATCGTTGTCCGACGAATCGTTGTTGTCACTGCACGCGGTCAGTGCGAACACCGCCAGGATCAGCGCTGCGAGCACTGCGAGAATCCGCTTCATTGCTTCGCCTCCTGCTCGTTCCCCCGCAGTCTGCTGATTACCCGCCGCCTAGGGGGCCAAACAGCTCCGATGTGGTGCCTGCGGCGCTGATAGTGCACGATTTCTGCACCAGCTCCACTCGCGGACCGACACTGAAGGAAACAGCACAGATGGCCAAGAGCAAAACGTCGAAGGCAGCCCAGCCGAAGGCGTCGAAGGCAGCGCAGCCGAAGGCTCCCAAGACAGCAGAGCCGAAGGTAGCCGAGAAGGCTCCCGCCGTTCTCTGGAAGGACCTGCCGGACGAGCACGACTACCCGGCGGCCCGCGATTACCTCCAGTTGGGCGCGACGCCGGTTCAGGTCCAAGCTCTCGTGTACGCCCTCAAGACGGCGACGCTGGTCTCGAAGAAGGCCAAAGACATCCTGCGGGCTGCTGGGCTCCCTCTGCTTCCGGTCGACAACCCACACGTGGCTGCCGACCTGTTGAAGATCCGCAAGGGGATCACGCTGTCGCCGATCCTGCTGGTGCAGGGAGACTTCCGCGCCGGAGTACCGGCGCAGATCGCCGACGGCTACCACCGTGTCTGTGCGAGCTACCACGTGGACGAGAACACCGCCATCCCCGCGAAGATCGCACCCTCGACAGTTAACTCGTAGGTCGTCGATGACCTTCGGCATCCTTGCCCTCGTCGCGCTGGCCGGCATTCTCGGCCCGCTGCTCGGCGCTCGCGTCAGCTGGCATGTCCCCGTGGTGGTCGGCGAACTTGCCGCGGGCGTCGTCTTCGGTGTCACCGGTTTCGGGCTGCTCGACTCTTCGGACCAGACTTTCACGTTCCTGGCCGATATCGGATTCGCGCTCACGATGATGGTGGCCGGCTCACACGTCCCGGTTCGCGATCCGGCAGTCCGTGCGGCAATCGGCAAGGGTGCCGTTCGCTCGGTTGTCGTCGGACTTCTGTCGGTTGTTGCCGGCTACGGTGCGGCGACGGCATTCGGCACCGGTCACGCCGCGCTGTACGCGGTCCTGATCGCGTCGTCGTCCGCGGCGTTGATTCTCCCCATCGTCGATTCGCTGGGGCTCGGTGGAACCTCGGTTCTGCAGATGACTGCCCAGGTCGCGATCGCGGACACCGTCTGCATTGTTGCGCTGCCTTTGGTGATCGATCCGGACAATGCCCCTCGTGCCGGTGTCGGCGCACTGGCTGTGGCGGCGTGTGCGGTTGCCTTGTTCTTCGTACTGCGAGCCTTCCACCGGTCCGGCCATTGGCGAAGGCTCCACAAATTCTCGGAGAAACGAAAGTTTGCACTCGAACTCCGGATCAATCTGGTGATCCTCTTTTCTCTGGCAGCGCTGGCGTCGAGCACTCACGTGTCGATCATGCTCGCGGGCTTCGCCTTCGGGCTCGTTCTTGCCGCGATCGGTGAACCCCGCCGCCTCGCCAAACAGCTCTTCGCCATCACCGACGGCTTCTTCGCCCCCCTCTTCTTCGTCTGGTTGGGAGCGGCGATCAATCTGCGCGACCTCGTCACCCATCCGTCCGCCATCTGGCTCGGATTGGTCTTGGGCGGAGCAACTCTCGTGGTTCACGCCGCGATACGCGCCCTCGGTCTCCCGCTCCCTCTCGGCGTGCTGTCCGCCGCACAACTGGGAGTACCGGTTGCCGCAGTTACGGTGGGCACTCAATTGGGGGTGATGGGCGACGGTGAACCCGCAGCCATCCTCCTCGCCGCCATGATCACAATCGGTGCAGCAACGCTGGCGGGTGCTGCCGCGTCGAAAGCTGGTCTCACGAAGCCTGCTTGACCGCGGCCCTCTCCACCGTCAGCAAGCTCTCCTCCGAATGTTCGGCGTGATACGCCGCGCCGCCGCCGCGGACACCGAAGAGTCGCTTGCTCCAGATCAGCCATACGACGGCAGCGATGTTCACCAGCAGCAACCCGGCCCTCAACCACGTGATCTTCTCGGTCAATTCGTAGATTTCGAGGGGCAGGAACAAGCTGGTCGCCACCACCGCGAAGTACTCGCCCCAGCGTTCGACCATCCATAGGCCGACTGCCTCGATCACTTGAAGGCCGGCGTAGACCAACAGCCCGACTGCGATCCAGGTGAGCGTCGTAGCGGACAACGAAAACGCCTGCTCGATGTGATGGACCAGTTTGGAATCGTCGATGTTCCAGCCCAATTGACGGGCAAGTGGCCTGATCAACGGCAATTCGTTCTCGAAGGCGTCCTCGGCGCGACCCTTCGACGATCTCAGTTCGAACACACCGATCGCCAGAAGAACCAAACCCAGAGCGCGGAACATTCTCTCGGTGGCGAGAAGTCGCATGATCAACCGGTCGCGAAGCAGCCTCCCCCGCGGAACCTCGGGGGCGGCGTCCGCCGGTCCCGATGCTCGGGGCGCTCCCGGGACGAAGTTGCCGCAACGTAGGCACCGCCACGCCTGACCCACCGCAGTATCCACATGTAGTCGATCCCGCAGCTCAGGTTCGTCCGGAGCGTAGGTCTCGTGACCGTGCCAACTGCACGAGCGCAATGCGAAGTCCACGGGTGAACTCTATGCCGCATATGCCCGGTAGCGTGGATACCCGCTGACCGTGCACTTCGAACGATGAGGATTCCGATGACAACCACCAAGATCGAAACCCGGCATGGCGTCATGGCAGTCGACGACAGTGCCACCGACGGTTTTCCGGTTGTCTTCATCCACGGGAACTCGGCCAGCCGCTCCATCTTCCGTCATCAGGTCGACGCCGACTGGGCCGGCGACTACCGCATGATCACTCTGGACCTACTCGGCCACGGCGACTCCGAGGACGCGAGCGATCCCGAAGCCGCATACACGCAGAACGGTTACGCCGACGCCATCGTCGATGTTCTGACCGAACTCGGCGTCGAAAGAGCCGTTGTCGTCGGCTGGTCGCTCGGCGGACACATCGCTCTCGAGTTGATCGCGAAATTCCCCGGGCTCACCGGAATCGTCATCACCGGTACGCCGCCGGCAAATCCCGAGACGCTCGGCGACGCCTTCAATGCCGGCGACGGATTGTCCATCGGCGGCACCGAGGTCATCACCGCGCAAGAAGCCGAACTCTACGCACGAATGACCGCCGTTCCCTTCGAGCAGGCTGCCCTCGACGCCGCGATACGCACGGACGGACGCGCTCGCAAGATCATGTTCGACGCATTCGGCGCCGGCCGCGAATCGGATCAGAAGGCTCTGGTTGCAACGGCGTCTGTGCCTCTCGCGGTGATCGACGGCGCCGAGGACCCGTTCGTGAACACGTCGTATGTCGCGTCGTTGACCTTCGCGAATCTCTGGGAGGGCACGTATCACGTGATTCCCGGTGTGGGGCATGCAGCGTTCTGGGAAGCCCCTGAGGTGTACAACCCACTGTTGCAACGATTCCTCGGCAGTTTCGCACAGTAACCTGCTGGACAACCTGCTGGACGCGGCGTCCTATGAGATAGAAGCCAC
Organism: Rhodococcus sp. IEGM 1306; assembly: GCF_036541985.1. Lineage (NCBI taxonomy): Bacteria > Bacillati > Actinomycetota > Actinomycetes > Mycobacteriales > Nocardiaceae > Rhodococcus > Rhodococcus sp. IEGM 1306. The sequence goes on along the minus strand of NZ_JAZHFF010000007.1, from coordinate 293,859 downwards.
TCGACAATCCGGCCATGTCCGGATCATTCATCGCCGTCCTACAGTTCGGAAAACGACTGGAGGCACTGCGATGACCATTCTCGAGCACGGCACGGAAACGTGCATCGGTGGACCGACCCTTCCCCAGATACGACGCCTCGTCACCGAAGTGCCCGGCCCCAACTCGCGCGCTTTGGCAAAGCGCCGGAGCGCCGCACTGCCGGCCGGGCTGACCAGCGGATCCAGCATTTACGTTGCCGCAGCGGGTGGAGGAGTTGTCGGCGGCGTCGGCGACAACTCGTTCATCGACTTCGGCAGCGGCATCGCCGTGACCACCGTCGGAAACAGTGCGCCGCGCGTGGTCGAACGCACCACGCGCCAGCTCGGTCAGTTCACCCATACGTGTTTCCTCGCAAACCCCTACGAGGGGTACCTCGAGGTCTGCGAAGCGCTCAACCGCCTGACCCCGGGAGATCACGAGAAGCGAACAGCGCTGTTCAACACCGGCAGCGAAGCGCTCGAGAACGCCGTGAAATACGCACGTGCCGCCACCGGTCGCCCGGCAGTTGTCGTCTTCGACCACGCATTCCACGGTCGCACGTTGATGACCATGACGATGACAGCCAAGAACCAGCCGTACAAGGCCACATTCGGCCCGTTCGCATCAGAGGTCTACCGGGTTCCGATGGCATACCCCTACCGTTGGCCGAGCGGCCCCGAAAACGCGGCCGACGAAGCATTCGCCCAGTTCCGTCTTGCGATCGACACTCAGATCGGCGCCGAATCGGTAGCCGCTGTGGTCGTGGAACCGATTCAGGGTGAGGGCGGTTTCATCGTTCCCGCTCCGGGATTCCTGAAGCGAATCTCGGAATTCTGCCGTGAGCGCGGCATTCTCGTCGTCGCGGACGAGGTCCAGACCGGTATCGCACGAACCGGAGCCTGGTTCGCCAGCGAGAGTGAGGACTTCGTCCCCGACATCATCACAACCGCAAAAGGTCTCGCCGGCGGAATGCCACTCGCCGCCGTGACCGGCCGTGCCGACGTCATGGACGCCGCGCATCCCGGTGGTATCGGCGGTACGTACAGCGGCAATCCCGTTGCCTGCGAGGCCGCCCTGGCAGTTTTCGAGACGATCGAGATGGAAGGGCTCCTCGACCGCGCCAAGGACATCGGCGACATTCTGACCACAGGTTTGTCCGAAATCGCTTCGGACACAGACATAATCGGCGACATTCGCGGACGCGGCGCCATGATTGCAATCGAACTCGTCCACGACGAGGACAAGGCTCCGAATCGCGAGGCCGTCGCCCAGATCGTCAGCTACGCCCACGCGCACGGTCTCCTTCTGCTCACCGCCGGCACCTATGGAAACGTCGTCCGTTTCCTCCCACCGCTGAGCATCTCCGACGAGTTGCTGACCGAAGGACTCGGTATTCTTCGCGACGCTGTGGCCGCAGTCCGATGAGCGTCGCAGTGCGCAGCTTGATCGGCGGAGCTTGGGTCACGGGCAGCGACGGCACACTGACGGACACCAACCCGGCCCGTCCCGACGAGGTTGTCGCCACCGGAGGCCGCGCCGGTGCCTCCGAAATGGCGACCGGTGTTCGCGTCGCCCGCATCGCCGCGAACGACTGGGCCCGCCTGCCGATGTCCGCACGCGGCGCATACCTCACTCGCGCAGCGGAAATCATAGAATCCAACGCTGAGGCCTGGGGCGAAGAACTCACCCGCGAAGAAGGGAAAACGCTGGCCGAGGGTATCGGAGAGGTGCGCCGCGCAGCGCAGATTCTGCGTTACTACGGCAACGCCGCCGACCGCGAGACCGGAACGGTGTATTCCTCCCCACGTAGCAGCGAGCAGATTCTCGTCACTCGCAAACCTCTCGGAGTGGTAGGCGTCGTCACGCCGTTCAACTTCCCGATCGCGATCCCGGCATGGAAGATTGCGCCTGCCTTGGTGTACGGAAACACCGTCGTCTGGAAACCGGCTGCCGCGGTGCCCCTTCTGGCCTTCCGTCTCGCGCAGGCACTGACCGAAGCGGGCCTACCCGACGGAGTCCTGAACATGATCCTCGCCGACAGCGCGGCCGGTGAAGCGCTGGTCGATCACCCGGACCTCGACGCCGTCACCTTCACCGGTTCCACCGGCGTCGGCCGAAAGATCGCGGGATCTGCTGCGGCGCGCGGAGTTCCGGTACAGGCGGAAATGGGTGGAAAGAACGCAGCCGTCGTACTTGCCGACGCAGATCTCGAGCTTGCGGTCGACCAGGTCATGCTGGGCGCATTTCGGTCAACCGGCCAGAAATGCACGGCCACTTCACGTCTGGTGCTCCATGAATCCATCGCCGAGGAATTCCTGGCCAGGCTGACCGTTGAAGTCAAGCAACTGAGAGTCGGAGATCCACTCGATCCCGACGTCACGACAGGTCCCGTGGTCAGCGCATACGCGCAGCAGTCGATCATCGGGGGGATCAATCGAGCCGTCGACGGCGGCGCCAGGGTTGTGGCCACCGCCGAAGCGCCGCAGTCGGGCTACTACGTCCAACCGACAGTGCTGGAACTACCGTCGAGCACCGAACTGTGGTTCGAGGAACTCTTCGGCCCGGTACTGGCGGTGCAGCGGGCAGCAACAACCGCAGACGCATTCCGCTTGGCGAACGAGGGCGAATTCGGTTTGTCCGCAGCATTGTTCACGCAAGACCTGACCAGTGCACTGGCCGGTATCGACGATCTGGACGTGGGGATCCTGCACGTGAATTCGGAATCGGCGGGCGCTGATCCCCACGTACCTTTCGGCGGCGCGAAGAGGAGTGGATACGGACCCAAGGAACAAGGCGACGCGGCGCGAGAGTTCTTCACTCACACCACCACCGTCTATCTCAGGGGCGGCCGAGCGTGATCTGAATTCGATTCCGCCTGCAGCAGTTCACGAGCTTTGAGTGCGATCCACAACTCGGACCGGGTGTGGGCGGAATCGAGATCTCTCCCGATCAACTCGGCAGCCTTGTCCATGCGGTTACGCAGCGTGTGCCGGTGAACACCCAATTGCGCTGCAGCGGATTCCCATTGACCATTGTGGTGCAGGAACGCTTCGATCGAGTCCACCAGACGGGAACCGTTCTCGGCGTCGTAGCCTTCCAGCACACCGAGACCGCTGGCCGCGATCGACTGCAGAACATCGCTCGACTGCACACTCAACAAGAGACTGAAAGTCCCGAGTTCCGAGAACGGAACGAGTGTGTGTCCTTCGACCTGCCCCACTTTGGCAGCAGAGACGGCCTCGCGCAGACTGGCCGCAACACCGCTAATCGGCCGGACGCCACCGATTCCACCGTTGATACTCCGGCGTGAATTCTCCCGTACTCTCGCATACACACTGCGCGTGACCTTCTCCGCAACTTCACTTTTCACGACGAACCACACACCGGTTCCGTCAGTCAGCGGGGCCAACAGGTACGGCACCGACTCTTCTTCCAGGGCCGCTGAAGTGATGTCGGTGGCCGCAAGCAAAGGTCCGACATCGGTCAAGGCGGTTGACACCACCGTGGTTTCGGATTCGAATCCGAAGTACCGCAACAGACTTTCGTCGACGTCACCGCCGGCCTGGCGCACCATCGTCGTAACGGCCAACCTCAGCCGCTGTTCGGCATCGACAACCCGCAACGGCTTGGCAAGCTCGATGGTCAACAGCGACACCGTGTGGCCCACCAACAATCGCTCGGACTGATCCAAGGCGGCCTCGGACGCCACGGCCAGCGTGCCGCTCACAGCAAGGCGGTGAATGGCCAGATGGCCGTCGTCGTCCACCACGATCCGGCTGCGCTCCTTACCTGATCGCTCCCTGATGCGTTCGGGCAGAGACGAACTCGCACCTTCCGTCAGAGCCAGCACCGCGCCGTCCCGATCGAGAACACAGACTGCTGCGTGAACGGCTCGACCCAGGGCAGTGATCAGAGCCGGCACCCCGTCGAGCAGGGCACGCGCCAACTTCTCCTGCGCGTCGACCACCGCCTGCACCGTTCGTATCTGGTCGGCGGTCAGTTCGTCGATCACGGCCCGCGAAATGGCGATGAACGGCGTCTCCTTGGCGACGGAAAGCACGGCAAAACCCAGTTCGTCGCCGGCCCTGATGATCGCGTCCGGCACCCTCTCGTGCACGGTGCCGGTGTCGAACGCCAGTGCCACCGCACCGGTCTGCGCGATGCGCTCGACGTACTCGTATTGCTTTGTCGCCGAACGCGGTAGATGCAGCCCCGTCGTCATGACAAGCTCTCCACCGGCGAGCCAACGGGTCGGATCCTGCAATTCGATTGCGTGCGCCCAGCTGATCGACAGATCCACGTCGTCGTGACCGGCAACGATCGTGAGGCCGAGCGAGGTGGTGGCAGCCAGCCGTCGGACAGTCATCGGCATTACCGGAACCTCCGAAGGCAGTGAATAGAAAGGCAGTGGACAGAACTGACAGTTTCCAGTTCAGATTTATACATCAAGTCCATGTTCTGGATCACACGATGAGCTTAGCGTCTCTCCGAAAGAACTGATCGCGTCATGCAATAGGAGCTGAGCCCAGATGCCCGACAGCAGCACCGAAACAGCCGAAGCCGCCAGCGTTCATTCGACACTCAAAACAGGCTTGAAGAAGCGCCACCTGACCATGCTTTCCATGGGCGGCGTCATCGGCGCCGGTTTCTTCGTCGGTCTGAGCGGAATCATCAACCAGGCCGGCCCCGGCGCAGTCATCACGTGCGCGATCTGCGGCATCATCGTGTTCCTGGTGATGCGCATGCTCGGCGAAATGGCCGTGGCCAAGCCGTGTACGGGATCGTTCACCGAATACGCCCGCATGGCGTTGGGCGACTGGGCGGGTTTCACCACAGGCTGGCTCTACTGGTATTTCTGGGTGATCGTCGTCGGCATCGAATCCGTCGTCGGAGCAACCTTGCTCTCCCGGTGGATCCATGGTGTCCCGCTCTGGCTCATGTCAGCGGTACTCCTGTTGGTGATGACCGGGGTCAATCTTCTCTCCGTCAGCAACTTCGGCGAGGCTGAATACTGGTTTGCGGGTATCAAGGTCGCCGTCATCATCGGCTTCATCGTGCTCGGCAGTCTGTTCGTCTTCGGCATCTGGCCCGGCAGTGAAGTCGATTTCAGCAATCTGACCGGCCACGGAGGATTTCTGCCGAACGGCTTCACCCCCGTACTGGTGGGCGTTGTCGCCGTGATCTTCTCCATGACCGGAGCCGAGCTTGTCACGATCGCCGCAGCGGAATCCGCCGAACCTGCCGGAGCGATCAGGCGGGCCACGAACACGGTCGTCTTCCGCATTCTCGCCTTCTTCGTTGTCGCCACCTTCCTCCTCGTGACGATGCTGCCGTGGGATTCGTTCGTCGTCGGCGATTCTCCGTTCATCTCCGCACTCGACCTGCTCGGAATTCCCGGCGCCGCCGACATTCTCAATCTCGTGGTTCTGGTCGCGGTGCTGTCCTGCCTCAATTCCGGCCTGTACACGGCGTCACGGATGCTCTTCGCACTCTCCGTCTACAACGACGCGCCGGCCTGGATGACACGGACCAACAGCCGCGGCGTGCCGGTGAAGGGAGTACTCGCCTGCACCGTGGCCGGGTACTTCTGTATCGCGGCCGGCTACATCTGGCCGGATACGATTTTCTTGTTCCTCGTGAATTCGTCGGGCGCAATCTGCTTGTTCGTTTACATCCTGATCTGTGTATCCGAACTACGCCTCCGACGCCGATGGGAACGCGAAAGCCCCGAGATTCTGAAATTCCGTGTCTGGTTGTATCCCGGCCTGCCGATAGTGGTCACTGGTCTGATTCTCGTGATCCTGGTGGGAATGGGTCTCAACGAACCCACGCGCGCGGAATTCGTCCAAAGCCTGGTCGCGCTGGGGGTCATCCTCGCCGCTTACGGCGTGAGAAAGTCTCGTACGCGAAAAGTCGGATCGTTCGCGACCGCCTCGAACAACGCACACAGCAGTTCGAAGAAAGCTTGAAACAAGCATCGAGTAAGCGCTCGACTCGATAATTGAACCTCTTCCCCGAAAAGAGCCGATCCGATGGAAGCGGTCGAACATAGATTTTCTCTTTACCTAAATTCAAGGCAAAATGGACAGCATGCCGAGCCCTGTCATCGCCTCCGAGGGGCAGAGTTCTTGGCGAACACTTCACGAATGGTTCAACGAACCACACGACTACGAGTGGATAAAGCACCAGAGATCCGGCCGGGCAATCATTCCGATCTTCCGAACCTTGCTCGGAATGATGACGATCATCTTCGGACTGTCCGCTTTCTACAAATTGATCGGTCCGGATACGCCGCCGACCACCCCCGGCAAAGCTCTTTCGATTTTCATGATCTGTACGTGTGTGGGAATCGCCGCATGCTGGTTCACACAACCGTTTCCCGGACGCCGGGGGTTGCTTGCATTCGGAATATTCGCAGATCTCGGGATCGCGGCTGCCGTCCTCCTGGTGCCGGATCGCTCGTCCGGGACGTTCGGTTGCATCGTCTTCGCGGTCACCGGAACCTTTGCGACGCTTTTTGTCAGCGCAAAGTGGCTTGTCGCTCATGTCGTTTGGTCGACGACCGTCACGACTACCGTTTTCGTTCTTGCATATCTGGAAGGAGACGTCGATATCACGACGCTTCTGGCCCGCGGCACCGTTCTTTTCGGAGCTGTCACACTCGTTCCCATTTTTGCGCACCTGACTTGGCGCACTCTCTACCGCGATGCCCAGTATTCGGACCGGGATCCCCTCACTGGACTGTTCAACCGTCGGGGACTGGAAGGGGCAGTCGGCGATCTCTTCGAGAGCGCCCGAGACGATTCTTCATCTCTCGCCTTCATCGTCGTCGATATCGACAAATTCAAAACGGTGAATGATCTTCACGGTCATGCCGAAGGCGATCATGTCATCAGGAGAACCGCGAACCGATTGAGCACACATCTCGGCGAACGCGGAGTCATCGCTCGAACCGGCGGGGAAGAATACCTGGCCGTCATCGCCGGCGATCCCGAATCGACAACCCTGTTGATCGAAGGGATAAACGCGGCGCTGTCGGATTGTTCCGACGCGATCCCCACAACGGTGAGCGTCGGAGCGGTGATGATGACCGCCGAATCGAAGGCGTGGAGCGGCGGTGCTTCCGCAATCCTGGCGGCGACAAATGTCGCGGATTCGATGATGTATCAAGCGAAGGCGGCAGGCGGTAATACGATCCGCTCGGCTCAGATCTGATTCACAGCCACGTAAGTGGGTGGACGCTGCGCCCAGTTTCCGTGTCCGTCGCGGCAAGATACACATCGACGCGCTCAGCGGTCAGAGCCTTGCTGATGTGGTAACCCTGGACCAGGTCACACCCGACCCACTGGACGCGGCGGAACTGCTCGATGGTCTCCACGCCCTCGGCCAACGATTTCATACCGAGGGCCGCGGCCAATTCGACAATGGACTTCACCACGGACATCTTCGGATCGTCCGAGTCGGTGACCAGCATGCGATCGATCTTGAGAACGTCGATTGGAAGTCTCTGGAGCGTGGCAAAGGACGAATAGCCGGTGCCGAAATCGTCGAGTGCGACGGTGACCCCGAGCTCACGCAGCTTGTAGAGATCCCGGATCGCGCGATCGTCCACAACACCTGTCTCGGTGATTTCGAGCTGCAGCAGTTGCGGAGGCAAGCCCGAATCCGTCAGCGCTTTCTTCACCATCGCACCGAACTCTCGCGACACCAACTGCACTGGTGAAACGTTGACCGAGACGCCAATTCCGGTCGGCCACCCCGCAGCAGCGGCGGTCGCCATCGCCATTGCCTGCGCGCCGAGGGGAATGATCATTCCGGTTTCCTCCGCCACCGAGATGAACTGGCTGGGCCCGATGAGGCCGCGGCTGGGATGGTTCCACCGAAGAAGAGCCTCGAAGGCCACCACTTCACCGGTCTGAGTGTCGACCTGAGGCTGGTAATGGAGATCGAACTGCCCTTCCTCGATCCCTCTGTCCAGCTCGTGCAACGCCGTCGCCCGCGCCGATGCCCTCGCCCGCAGCAGCGGTGAGAACTTACCCACTCGATTGCGTCCCGTCGACTTCGCCTCGTACAGAGCCAGATCCGCCAGCATCACCAATCCGTCGGCGTCCGTCGAATCCTCGGGCGCGCTCGAGTAACCGATCGTGGCCCGCACTTCGATCCGATTGCCTTCGACGAAGAATGGTTCGTGCAGCACTTCCAGGTACCGATCGAAGATCACACCGGGATCGTCGCGCGAAGAGGTGCAGACGATCAGCCCGAATTCGTCACCGCCCATCCGCGAGCACATGTCCGAACCGATCACGTCGCGAAGGCGTTTCGTGACTTCGAGAAGTAATTGGTCCCCGATCGGATGGCCAAGGGTGTCGTTCACCGATTTGAAGTTGTCGAGGTCGAGAATCCCGACGAGAACCTGCTTCTCCGGCACGCGGGAATCGATCGCTTCCTCGAGCGCCACTCCGAACGCACGACGGTTCGGTAACCCGGTCAACGAGTCGGTGGCCGCAAGGCGAAGGATCTCCTGCTCGTGGACATACCTCTCCGTGATGTCGGAACCGACACCGCGCCAACCCAGAATCACGCCGGATTCGAGGACCCGTGGATTGCCGGAAAGAGACCACCAGCGTCGCCTACCGTCGACATGCACCGGCACGACAGTGTCCCGGAAGGGAGCACTCGATTCGAGTTTGTCGATCATCTGGGCCGCGGCCGCACGCCCCTCCGGACTCGATGCGATCTGGAGTCTGGTGAGGAGTTGTCCGAAGGTGAGTTGCTGCAACTCGTCCACCGTCATACCTGCGACCTCGGCGAGACGTGCCGAGGTGTGGGAGAACCGGCCGTTGGTGTCGCACTCCCACAGCCAGTCGCGGGAACCGCCCTCGAAACCGTCGAGCAACAACGCCACAGTCTGACGCTCGGATTCCGCCTGAAACTCTGCGAGACAACGTCTCTGGAAAGAGGCCGACAGATAGACCGCCCCTACGGTGAGCGCAAACATGTAGATGCACAACTGAATCGCAAGTATGCGAAAGTGGGGTTCGGCGTGGACGACGAGAACAGTGAAGACGCCGAGGCCGTGAATGTAGATCCAGGTCAGGCTCACCGATCTCAGACTCGAGAACGTCACGGTCCCGGCGCCCATGATCCCGGCCATCGTCGCGATCAGAACCAAGTCGCGGAAGACGTCCATGTCGTGAAAGAGCAGAGCGAAAAGTGTGACGTCGAGGGTCGCGACCACGATCACTTCGACGAGCAGACCCACGTAGTCGTAGCGCGGGGTGTGCTTCGACGGCCGCCAGCGAAGGGGAATCCATACTCGGATCGAATTCGCGAGGACGAGAAAGATGAGGGCGCCACCCAACCACCTGAGCGTCTGACGTCCGGGCGGGACGGTGTAGGTCAGAATCACGACCAAACTCGCCATGTACGCAAGATTGGCGAACGGCGCGACGGCTGCAGCTTCGTCTATCTGACGGCGAAACAGGCTGTTGCAGTCGGCCTCCGAAGCAGGATCTTGCCTGCCCAATCGACTCGGACGGCTCATCAGCGAGGCATCCCGACATCTGCGCAGGCGCCATCAGCGGGCGTCGAATCCGCTCGCCTGGCCATCCGAACCTCCCCTGGCTCCCCACCGAACCCTTATCCGGTGAAACGTCAGTGTTTCAGACTCGCTGCTTGTTTCCTTCACAACGGTAGCCATCTGACGAATCGATTGTGCGCAGATCACTATATCCAGAGGTCGTTCCGTCGATCGTCCAGGTCGATCCGCGATTGCTGATTCTTAGCTCGAACCACGTTTGTCGCCGACCGCGACGCGGGGGATTCGAGCGGTCGGGAACAACGCGGCGATTGCGAGCAGCGCTGCCACGGCAAAAGCGACACGCAACGCGTCCAGCCTGGCTTCTTCGTTCACGTCCACGATCGCATCCGCCGTGGACTCGGCGACGCCGGCGTCATCGAGAGCGGATCGGAGTTGCGTCGTCGACAGGAACGGCACGCCCGAGGCCATGTCGGTGCTCGCTTGCTGCTGCACCGATGTCGGAACCGCCGGATTGTCTTCGATTCCGGCGATCGCCGACGTCGTGAGAGTGGCAATGAGAACCGATCCGATCAGGGCAGTTCCCAAGGAAGCGCCGAGGTTGGTGGCGGTGTTCTGCAACCCGCCGACCTCGGTGCTGCGCTCGTCCGGGACCGAGGACACCGTGACGGCTCCGAGCTGCGAAGACAGGCACCCCAAGCCGAAACCCATGAACAGCATGGGAATCATCACGATCGCCGCATTGGCGCCGGGGTCCATGCCTGCAACGAGCATCAGAATGCCGACGACCATGACCAACAATCCGACTCGGACCACGCGTCGCGGGTTCGCGGTAGGCCGCAGCTTCGGAATACCGATGGCAGCCAACACGAGCGCCGCCGACAACGGCAGGATGCGAACTCCCGTCTCCAGGGCACTGAGCTCCAGAACTACGGACAAGAACAACGGGACCGCGAAGAACACGCCCGCCTGGACCAGAAACTGCGCGAAGAACATCGACAGCCCGCCACTGAGCTCGCGGTTTCGCAGCATCGCCGGATCAAGCAACGGCTCCTTCCCCGCAGCGGCCAGGCGTCCCTCCCAGCGCAGGAATCCGTACACGACCAGGAGCCCGGCGATCAGCAGCCACACCACCGGGGAAAGCCCGACCAACTGCGGTCCGTCGGGTTTGGCCTGCACCCAACCCCACTCGCTCGAGCGCAGTACGCCGAAGACGATCATGCCCAGCCCGACCACGGACAAGATCGATCCGACGTAGTCGAGGCGCGACTTCGACGGTGGGACGTCGACCACCTTGCTCAGCACCAGCAAGATCAGGACAACGATCACGACTTCGCCGACGAACACGTAACGCCATGACGCAAATGTCGTCGCGGCGCCGCCGATCAGCGGCCCGACCGCCACGGCCATCGCGCCGGCGGCAGCGACCAGACCGTAGGCAGCCGGGCGCTTCTGCGCCGGAAAGTTGGTGGCGACGAGCGCGACGATCGCGGGCATGATGAGTGCCGCACCGACGCCTTCGAGGAACGACCATCCGATCAGCAGGACCGCAAGATTGGGAGCGAGCGCCGTTGTCAGAGAACCTGCGCCGTAGATGATCAAGCCGAGCGCGAAGGCCCGGCGACGACCCATCATCGACCCCAGCTTGCTGCCCGTGATCATCAGCGTCGCCATGACCAGGGTGTACAGCGTGATCGCGGTTTGAATACCGGTGATGCTCGTGCCGACGTCCTCGGCGACGGTTGCCATCGAAACGTTCATGACCGAACTGTCCAAGGTCATCAGGAATTGGCTGGATGCCAACACCGTGAGAACCAGTCCTGAACCCGCTTGCGTCGTCGAACCAGCAACCTGTCCGTCACCCATCGTGCGGGTGTACCCGGTGTTCAGGTTCTCGAAGCAGACCGGTCAGTGCTGTTCGAGGCTGAGCTGATCCGCCCAAGCCGACACGTCCCCGCGTTCCAGAGCCACCGCCAGCAGTTCCGGAAACTTGTCCGGCGTGCACGCAAACGCGGGAATCCCGAGGGCACTCAGCGACGCTGCATTGTCGTGATCGAACGACGGTGCCCCGTCGTCCGAGAGTGCCAGTAGAACCACGACTTGAACGCCGGAGTTCTTCATGGCGGCCATCCGGCGCAACATCTCGTTGCGAATACCGCCCTCGTAGAGGTCCGAGATCAGAACGAACATCGACTCGGCAGGACGCGAGATCAGTGACTGGCTGTACGCGATAGCGCGGTTGATGTCCGTGCCCCCACCAAGTTGGGTCCCGAAAAGGACGTCGACTGGATCGGACAGTTTGTCCGTCAAGTCGACGACGGCAGTGTCGAAAACCACGAGCGAAGTCTTCAGCGCCTGCATCGACGCCAACACCGCGCCGAACACGGATGCGTAGACGACGCTGGACGCCATCGAACCCGATTGGTCGATCGCCAGGACTACGTCGCGCTGCACGGATTTCGACTTGCGGCCGTATCCGACGAGCCGCTCGGGGACGACGGTTCGATACTCCGGAAGGTAGTGCGACAGATTTGCTCGGATGGTTCGGTCCCAGTCGATGTCACGCAACTTCGGATTCGACGTTCTGGCCGAACGATTGAGTGCCCCGGTCACCGCGGCCTTCGTTTTCTGCGCGATTCGCTCTTCGACTTCCCGAACCACCTTGCCGACGACCATTCGAGCAGTGGCCTTGCTGGCCTCCGGCATGACCTGGTTGAGGCTCAGCAGCGTCCCGACCAGATGCACATCGGGCTCGACGGCATCGAGCAGTTCCGGTTCGAGCAGCAACTGCGCCAAACCCAGTCGGTCGATCGCGTCCTTCTGCATCACCTGCACCACCGTGCTGGGAAAGTACGTCCGGATATCGCCGAGCCATCTGGCGACGGACGGAGCCGACGCCCCCAATCCTGCTGAGCGGCGTCGCCCCTTGGTCGGGCCGGACGAATCGTAGAGTGCGGCAAGAGCTGCATCCATTCGACGCTCGCCCGGTTGGCCCAGCCCACCCGTCGATTCTTCGGCGGATTCCCCGAGCATCAGTCTCCAGCGTCGAAGGCGCTGATCGTCGTCGCTCATGCGCCCACCCCCAAGATGTCCGCAACGACCGCCATTGCCGCTCTGCCGCGTCGAGCATCGGTCTCCACTGTCGTTTCGACGCGTCGTCCACCTCTGACCGCCTGACCGATCGCTCGACGCTCCCCCGCCTCGAACGCTCCGAACGTACGTCGAAGCAGTGGAAGCGTGTCGATGAAGTCCTGCTCACGAAGTTGGCGAACCCACGTGTCGATCAGCGTGAGCAACGCTCGATCGTGAACGAGCACAAGCCCTCCTCCACCGAGAAACCCGTCGACCCACCCGGCTTTGGCGGTCGGCGTGCTTCCCACGGACAGGGCCCGAGACAAGCGCTGGGCTGCAGCGGTTTCCGTGATCGAACCGCTGTCGCGCAGTAGCCGCACCAACCGTCCGACGAGTAATCCGTTGACGTCGTCACGGTCGATCACGCCGGCCATGGCCTGCAGCCACCGTGCGCTCGCATCGCGATCGTCACGAACCATGACTGCCGAGTGAACCTTGTCGAGGTGTTCGCGAAACTCCTCGGCACTGGGATCGTCCAGGCCCGTGACGGCGACTGCGAGGCCGGTGCAAATGCGGATCAACAGGCTGTCGGCGACGTCGACCAATGCCGACACGTCGGTTCCGCGCACATCGCCGTACCGCAGCGTTCGCGTCAGCGTGGGCAGCGCCGCCATCAGGTGCGACACGTCATGATCTAGTGCCGCAACCGTTTTCACACTTTCCAGCACAGCGGACAACGCTGCCGGCAGGTTTGCCAGGAGCGAGTTCTCCAGTAGTCCGATCAGTGACGCGAGAGAGATGTCCGGCTCGTTGATCTTCGAGACGACACGTGATGTTGCCGCTGCAGCCACCGTCGTGCCCCACAGCGACGCCTCGATCACCGAGACCGAGAATTCGGGCTTCCATTGCAGCGCCCAAGTCTCCCGGAACGTTCCGGTGGAACGGACCTCACTGTCGGCCGGGGTCCCCCAATCGATCTCGAGGATCCCCAGTCGGTGCAGGAACTGGGAACGCTCGACGTCGATATCGCGTCGCAGGTCCAGATCGAGATTCTTGGCTCCCGCTTGTTGTTTGAGCCGCAAAGTCTTCGAGCGTGCGCGCAGGTCTGCTTCGAGCGGAACCGTCGGAGTTTCTTCGGGCACCGCGCCCAGCGCTTCGCCCACAACCAATCTTCGCGTGATCAGATCCAGAAGAACGTCGTTCCCGTCGCACATCACCGACCTCGTTGCCTCGGTGACCTCCGACAATCCCGCCAAGGGTCGAGAACGCATTGCCGCCAACGTATCTGCCAACCGGACAGCTTCGATGACGTGAGCACTCGAGATCGGAAGGTCCTCGTCCCTGAGCACCCGCGCAACTTTGGTGAGCCACCGCGTGATCGTCTTGTCGTTCGCGGTGAACAGGTGGTGATACCAGCCCGGCGAGGTAATTCCGGCGCCGTAACCCGATGCCGATGCCAGACGTGAGTGAGTCCAGGGAACCCACGTCAGCGAGGTCTTGACCTTGGACATTCCTTTGAGGATGCGAGCATCGGGCGCCGCCGGCCCCAAGGCTCCGACCAACGCCGGCGCGTGCCAGGCTCCGCAGACGACCGCTACCCGCTCAGCGCCATCTTTCAACGTCTTTCGCAGCACCTGACGCATATACGCTTCGCGATGCGCCGTCTCCTCGTCGATCGGCACTGTCTCACGCAGCGCCTCCATCGCCTCGGTGATCGCATCGAAAGAATCTGCGCCCGAGCTCGATTCGATCACCGAATCCCACCAGCGCTCGGTGTCGTCGAAACCCGCGGCCGCGGCCAGTTCCGACAGAGGATCGCCCTCGCGGACAGTACGAATCCCCTGATCCGCCAACACGTTGAAGGCGGGCAGATCGCAGAACCGTGCCTGCACACCGTTCTTCGCAGCCCACTGCAGCGCTTGCCATTCGGGTGAGAACACCGCAAACGGCCAGAATGCCGCGTTCGACGGTTCGCCAGTGGCGTACGCGAGCAACGCAATCGGTGGTTCCATCGATTCCGACGCCGCCAGCATCACCAACGGGTCTGCGTCCGAAGGCCCTTCGATCAGGACGACGTCAGGCGAGAACTCTTCCAGGCCCTGCCGAACCGAACGAGCAGATCCCGGGCCGTGGTGACGGATACCGAAGACCCGGACACGCAGGTCCGGAATCACGATGGTCACCCGGTGACCTCGCGGCACGCCCGGTAGAAGTCGGACCACTCGCCGCGTTCACGCACTACTGCCTCGAGGTACTCGTTCCACACCACCTTGTCTGCGACCGGGTCCTTGATCACCGAGCCCAGGATTCCGGCAGCGACGTCGGATGCCCGCAGTACGCCGTCCCCGAAATGCGCAGACAACGCCAAACCGTTGGTGACCACCGAGATCGCCTCCGCCGTCGACAGAGTTCCGGACGGGGACTTCAACTTGGTGCGGCCGTCGGTGGTCGTGCCTGATCGCAGTTCCCGGAACACGGTGACGACCCGGCGAATTTCCTCAGCGGCTGCGGGGGTTGTCGGCAATTCCAGTGCTGCGCCCAGCTGTTCGACTCGGCGTGCCACGATGGCCACCTCGTCTTCCTCGCTGGCCGGCAAAGGGAGGACTACGGTATTGAACCGTCGACGCAGTGCGGACGACAGATCGTTGACACCGCGATCGCGATCGTTGGCGGTAGCGATCAGGTTGAAGCCCTTGGCTGCCTGCACCTCGATGCCCAGCTCCGGCACCGGCAACGTCTTCTCGGAGAGAATGGTGATGAGGGCGTCCTGCACGTCGGCCGGAATACGCGTCAACTCTTCGACGCGGGCGATCTTCCCGGTTTCCATCGCCGTCATCACGGGAGAAGGCACCAGCGCACCGGCGGTCGGCCCCTCGGAGAGAAGACGTGCGTAGTTCCAGCCGTAGCGGATAGCTTCCTCGGGCGTACCCGACGTGCCCTGGACCAGGAGCGTCGACGCACCCGAGATCGCGGCCGAAAGATGTTCGGAGACCCAGGTCTTGGCCGTACCGGGAACCCCCAACAGCAGTAGCGCCCGGTCGGTGGCAAGAGTTGCGACGGCCACTTCCATCAACCTCCGTGGACCGACGTACTTCGGCGAAATGACGGTTCCGTCGTCGAGAGTGCCACCCAACAGATACGTCACGACGGCCCAGGGCGACAAGTTCCACGACGGTGGACGCGGACGGGTGTCCTGCGCGGCCAGTGCTTCGAGTTCGAGCGCGTACTCCTGCTCTGCGTGGGGCCGCATCAGCTTTGCCGGTTGCGCGAGCTTTTCCGGTTCCGTGGCGGGCACGGTTACGCTGTCAGTCACTTGAGCTCCTCGAGCAGAGTCTTGCGGTGGGTGATGGCACTGGCAGTTCTGGCGAAGGTTTGCCGCCAGTCGGGGTCACGAGCACGCTCCGCCGCACGCTCCAGCAAAGTTACTGCGCTGTAAGGAAATCGAGTCTCGGCCAGGCGCAGCGATGCGACGTACTTGTAGCGTGAGAATTCGCCGGCCTTGGCGCCTCCGTCGGCACGTCTGGCCGCAACTCGTTCCCACTGGGCTACCACTGCCCGGGTGACGTCCTCGGGCCATGGACCTCGCAGAGCGTCGTAGATCGCTGCCCGGCCCGGGTGCAGAACGTTGGCGTCGCCGTTTCCGGACCTCAACAGATCAGCCAGCGCCTTGGCCGGCACCAACGGGAGCACGCGTCGATCGGTGGCGGTGCCGCGCATACGAAAGAGTTCCAGCGCCCATTCCGTATTGTTCTGCGCGACTGCGGCGGTGGACCACGCGTCGTGAAGGATCGGCTCCCAGCTTTCGTCAACGCTCATCCCCAAGACCTTGCCTGGTCCACCGATCATGTTGTTCCACAGAGACAACGGCGCAGAACCGATCGCCTGACGCACATACTCGGCACGATAGTCGGTGTGTGGATTCGGCCGGTCTTCGATGCCGTCTCGCCTCGCCGCTGAATCGACTTCCTCAGGCGGGACGATGACGAGCGTGGACCGAACGAGTTTCCTTTCCACCCGCACCCATTTCCGAACCCGAGCAGCCATTCTCTCCCCGAACTCCGATTCGGGGAGTTGTCCGAGTACTTCCACTGCCGCACGTCGCACGTCCTTGCGACGGTCGTCGAGGGCTTCCTCCAACAATGGTTGATCATCCGTGCTCAGCCCGTTTGCCAGCGCCGCGACGAAGGCAGCCTTCTGTTCGCCCCGCTCGGTGCCCCAGGACTTTCGGAGTTCGGCCAGCGCCAGCGCGGGATCTGTTCGACGAGTGTCTATCAGCCACTGTGTGCGCTGCGACGAACTTCCGTGACGCCACACGTCCGGGTTGGCATCCCTGGATCGGACGAGCTTGCCCCACTCGGGGTTTTGCGCGGCAAGCCATCGACCACGCTCGCCGACAATCTGCAGGATGCTCTCCCGGTGAGCTTCACTTGCACGTGCAAAGGAAAGCAACTCGGCGACCAGATGATCAGGCGCACGGTAATTGTGCTCCAACGCGACTGCGAACCATTCGTCGAGCAAGGTCGCCTTGGCCGCGAGCATCGACAGCAGATGCGCCGATGAGGATTCCGGCAGCGTGAATCGAACATCGTCTGGCGCAGGTGTCGGCACCGCCGCCGTGGTGGAGCCCGCACCGCCACGGCGGTACGCCCTCTCCAACGCTGCTCCTGCGAGAAGCATCTCGGCAGGATCGCCGTCGAGTTCGCGAGCGTAGCCACGCACTTCAGCCGGCAGCTCCTCGAATGTTGTTGCTGTTCTGGCTGTCCCAAGGAGCGCCGCTGAGATCAATGTACTCACAGCACGATCACCTGCCCTCCCGAGAAAACCGAGATCGGAGTAAGAGCCAGCGCGTTCCACGTTCCGCAGACTGTGACCGGGTAACCGCCGGAAATGCCGAGCAACTTCCACAGAAGATCCGAATCACCCTCTGCCCGAAGCGCTGTGCCCGATTCGTCGACGACAAACCATGATCCGTCGACGAACGACGGGACCACCGAACTGATCACTGCCGGCCACGAGCGCAACCATGGATCCGCGGCGAGGGCATCGGTAAACTGCTGCAACGCAGTGTCGATGCTTCCGAACGGCATGGTTGTGAAGGGCTCCGGTTCTCCGTGCGTGACCCCTATCCGCGCCCGCAATGCCGCGGCACCAGGATAGAAATGAACATCGGCGTTGAGCAAAAACCCGACTGGCGGCGTTTCGGTGGCAAAATTGGCCGACCCGTGGGAGAAGTCGAGCAGCATGGCCCACCGCTTCGAATTCCTGCCGAGCATCCACACCGTTCGGGTGAACAGTCGCTTCTCCTCGGTGATCCCGGAACCGAGAATCATCCAGTTCTCTTTCACCGGAATCGATTCCATCACACTCTCGGTTGAGACCGGATAGCCGACGTGTGCTTTCACCGAATAGGCAAGATCTTCCGGCAACTCGGACAGCTTCTGATGCGCAGCAACCAGCAGGTGCAACCGAGCCAACTCGTCGAGGACTTTCTCGGGCCAGTTCTCGGTAGACGCAACGGTGCCCGCCAAGGCTCGAAGTGTGCCTGCGACACCAGGCGCCTGAGCATCCACCATTCGAGCAGCTACTGCGTCGAAGCCCGCCCAGGATGTGTCCATCGCTGCCAGACCACTGCGAATCTGATCGGTGATCCACAGGTCCAATTCGACGAGACCGCTCGCAACGCGGTCGGCGCGCTTCTGCGCTGTCGCCGGGTCGGGAGCCCTCTTGGGAGCCTCGTCGCCGGTCTCAGCCCTTTCGCCGCGGGTCTCGGCCTTCTCCTCGCGGCGCAACAACCACTCTGCCGCGAAGTCGGCGGGCTCGTCCGCCGACGGCACACGCCCTTCCGACCATTCCACCAACAGCCCCAGAGCATGTTTGCACGGAAACTTTCGACTGGGGCACGAGCACTTGTATGCAGGGCCCCGCAGGTCGACCACTGCTTGATACGGCTTCGAGCCGCTGCCCTGACACAGCCCCCAGAGCGCGAGACCCCTGTTGCCGGCATGGCTCCACGTACCAGCCAACTTGCGCGCAGCGGCCAGCGATGCGGCGTCCGGAGCTACCGACGCCACCTGCCCAGCTGTCCACGGCGAAGTCACTCGACCACAGTATGACAACCCGCTGACATCACAGAGCCAGGCCGATTCGTTGGTGAATTACCCCTTGACTCGAACACATATTCGAATATGATTTGGGGAGGGGATCGGGGGATTCAATGAGCGTCTTGTTGTCGGACGTGGTGTCTGGTTCTGCGGTGGGGTTACGCGGACGCCTGTGGCAGTTACCTGCTTCTGAGTTACGTGCGGCTGCGGTGTCGGCGAGCGCGGAGATTCTGCGCCTGGAAGCTGTGCGTGTAGCGGTGGTGGACGAGTTGTCGTTGCGCCCGGATGATCAGGTGATTGCCAGCCGCGGAGTGGGTGCGTGGTTGGCGGCGAACACGATGCTGCAGGTTCGGGACGGGAAGAAGATCGCCGCGTTGGGTGCAGCTTTGCGGCCGTTTCCGGCGGTGGCGGCTCGGTTCGATGGCGGGGATTGCTCGTTCGAGCACGCCGTGTTGATCGTGGCGTTCTGCGAGTCACCGCCGAAGGGCATGCCGGAGGAGGCATTGCCGAAGTGCATCGATTTGTTGTTGGCGGCTGCGTCGGGGGTGGAGGCGACGACAACGAAGGTGCGGAACGTGATCGCGACCTTGGAGAGGTTGTTCGAATCGGATGAGATTCCGCCCGCCGAGGATGTCGATCTCAATGAGTTGCGGATCGCGTCGACATTGAACGGTCGGGTGGTGGTGCGCGGCGATTTCGACGCCCTGACCGGGGAAATGCTGCTGTCGGCGTTGTCGAATCTGACGATGCCCACCCCGGCACCCGATGGAACCCCGGATGCTCGGTCGACGGCGAAGCGCACGGCGGACGGGTTCACCGAACTGATCCGCCGTTACCTGGACTGCGCGAAAACCGGTACCGATGGTGGCCAACGCCCGCACGTGAACGTGCACATCAACGCGCGTGATCTCGCTGAGCACCGTGACTGCGCCGCAACACCCTCCACTGCTGATGGTGAAGAGTCTCAGTCGGATCTCGATGTCGGGCACATGCCCTGGCTCGGACCACTGTCCGTGTCACAGACCAGACTCCTCGGCTGCGACTGCTTCCTCTCCACCGTCCTGCTCGACGATCACGGCGCACCGCTCGATGCGAAACCCGGAAAACGATTGGTCACCCCCGAACAGCGAGTGGCGTTGATCGCCCGAGACAGGGGCTGCGCGTTCCCGGGCTGCACATGTGTACCGGCCTGGACGGATGCGCACCATATCCGGCACTGGGCGAACGGCGGCCCGACGGTGATGAACAACCTGGTCCTGCTGTGCCGTTCACATCACCGACTGATGCACCGGAAATCCGGGTTCGTCGGCAAATGGGAAATCCGAATCGGCGCCGACAACAAACCCTGGTTCGTCCCGCCGCCCTCGATCGACCCCGGACAGCAACCCAGGCCGGCGAACACCACCTTCAAAACCTGAGGGGTCAAACCTCTTTGGCGACAACAGAACACGGCCAGGCTCCGCATCGGACATCAAAACCCGATACGGAGCCCACAGGCCGTGGCGCGTCCACAACTCACGACGATTTGGCCGGGCGCAAGACCGATCTACCCAACAACTCACAAACCTGCAGGGCCAGAGCAAGATCCAACTTGTCTCGGCCGGCAGCAACTGGATCGCCGAGCGCCTTGTTGATGCGATACTTCACCGTATTCCGGTGCAGATTCATGTGATTGGCAGTGTGCAGATGACTTTCACCATGTGCAAAGTACACACTCAACGTCGTCCGCAAGGATGCAGCAGAGGGCGTATCTTCCGCCAACGGGCCAAGCACCTCCCAGACCCATGACTTCGTCGAATCGATGTTCTCGGACAGAAGTGAAACCACAGCGACGCCGCGGTCTCCGAAGCTCACCACAGGTCGCTGCGGTGTATCCGGGACGGCAGCAACCGAATAGGCGGCGGTTGCCTGTTCGTGGGACCGTTTGAAACCGTCGACCCCTGACCCCGGCAGTCCGATTGCCACCCGCGCCCCGCCGTCCAACGGCACTACCGCCGCGAGAACCTCCGGATCCGGCGCAGGCACCCGGCGACCGAACGGCAGCCACGCCCACACCGTGCGCCGATCGATGGCGGTGATGATCGGCGGCTTGTCCGCTCCCGCCGCTGCGCCGAGATCACGTACGAGTCGGTCCAGCGTATTGATGCCCATGACGTCGGCATCCCACGTCGACCAGACCACCAGGGCGACGTGGTTCTGACCGAGGCGGTACCCGGTCTCCGCTTCGAAAGCAGCGGTATCTGCGTTGGCGCCGGACAGGAGGGCGTGGATTGCGGCCGAATGGAGGTTTCCCTGCGCTGCCATCCATCGACTGCGTTCCCGCTCGTACGCGTCGAAGACGTAGAGCGTGATCCAGTCGATGTAGCTGTAGACCACGTCCGAAGTGTGTTTCAGGACAGCCAAAGTGAGTCGCGCCGGAATATCCAGTGTGCTGATCTCGTCGTGACAGATCCGCATCAGATCGCCTTGGCCCATGTGATAGGCCCGGACAAGGGAGTTGGACGGGACATCCCGCTGCGCCAGACGCAGAGCGTATTCCACTGCAGCAGTGGTGGGTTGGAGATGATCGATCGGAATGTCGTTGGCCAATACGTGGATGATCGTCGTGATGTTTCCCTGCACGCTGGCCTCGAGCATTTCGAGCAATTTGGCGTCTGCATCCAATTGGTCGATTTCGTGAGCCATCATGAAGGCCATCTCGCGCGCGATGTCGGCGCTGCGCTCGTCGAGTCGTCGTGCCAACTCGGCAACCACCGCAAGCACTTCCGGCTCCGCGGCTGCAGGCACTCGGGCGAGGCGCCGTATCGCACCGGCGCCTCGCTCCTTGTGCGATGGACTACTCACAGAACTTCCGCACCCTTTCGTCGCAGGTACTTCAGAGCCGATTCGGCTGCGTTGTACCCGCACATTCCATGTGCTCCGGCACCCGGCGGGGTCGAGGCCGAGCACAGGTAAGTGCCCGCGATCCCCGTGCTGTACGGATCGACTGCGACGCGCGGACGCAAGACAACCTGCAGTTCGGTGTTGGCACCTCCGATGATGTCGCCGCCTACCTGATTCGGATTGTCCTCTGCCAGGTCAGCTGTACCACTGCTCGACGTCGCGACAATCTGCTCCCGGAATCCTGGCGCAAACCTCTCGATCTGACGGATGATCGCCTCCGTAGCGTCGCCGGCGTAACCGTGAGGCACGTGCGCATAGGCATACAGCGGATGAACGTTCCCGGCAGATCGGGTGGGATCAGCCAGGTATTGCTGACCTAGGAGCACGAACGGCCGGTCCGGCATACGGCCTGAATTCGTCTCACGCTCAGCGGCCACGATTTCGTCGAAACCACCTGCCAGATGGACAGTTCCGGCCCGAGCACAGTCCGGATTGGTCCACGGCACATGACCTTCGATCGCAAAATCGACCTTGAATGCTCCGGGAGCCTGCTTGAACTTTCGATAGGCCCTCGCCACTCGGCCAGGGAGTCGATCGCCCAGAATTTCGAGCGCACCCCCCGGATTGACATCCAGCAGAACAACATCGGCGTCCGGAATCTCGGAGGCCGTACGAACCCGAACGCCGGTGTCGATCTTGCCGCCGTGATCGAGGAGCATCGCAGCCATCGCGTCGGTGATCGACCGCGAACCTCCCTCTGCAACCGGCCAACCGTAGCGGTGACCAGCAGCAGTGATCATCAATCCCACCGCCGAGGTGGCCGGACGGTTGAGTGGATAGAAGGCGTGTGCGGCAACCCCGCCGAACAGCGCCTTCCCCTTGTCCGTCTTCCACAGTTTGGCGGTCACCGTTGCCGGAAGCAGCGCTCGCGGACCGAAAGCTGCGAGCCGCAGCGGATGGTGCGGAACATTGACGATCGGGCGCATCAGATCGGACGCCAGCGCATCGAACCCAGTCGACAAGTCACCGAACATGCGTTGCCATCGAGGCCCGTCAGCGCCGAGTCCCGCAGCCGTCTGCTCCAGCGAGCGGTACAGAACCCCGGCGTCGCGGAAACTACACATCACGCCTTCGGCGGTCAGCCAACGAATCAAAGGTCTCGAGACCTCGGTTGGCCGGATCCTGGTGCAGCGCACCAAACCCGTCCAGGTCACCGATTCCGGGAGAGAAGTCCTGCGTCTTGCACGTCAGATAGACGCTTTGTCGCGTGACACCGTGCGAGAGCTCGGCCTTGAAAATGGTTCAGGGATGTTTGCGCGTGTCTCGATCGCGGTCAATGCCGATTCGCTGTCCACCTGGGTTCTCGGGGCCCTCGCGGAGTTCACGCAAGAAGTCAGTTTCGATTTTCATCTCGACGATCAAGACCACACCACCGAACTGCTGCGCGACGGTTCGGTCATGGCTGCCGTCACGTCTGTTGCGTCACCGATTCAAGGGTGTACCTCCAGTCGGTTGGGCATCATGCGGTATCGGCCGATGGCGAGTGCAGAGTTCTGCCGTCGTTGGTTCGCAGACGGTGTCACGGCCGAATCCCTTTCGGAGGCGCCGCTGGTGGTGTTCAATCGCAAGGATCTGCTGCAGGATCGGTACCTCGATCAAAAGGTCGGCCACCCCGCCGATCCGCCCCGTCATCTTGTTCCTTCATCGGCAGACTTCGCGGACGCCGTCAGGCGGGGATACGGCTGGGGATTGATACCGGACCTGCAGCGCGGCGACGACGATCGTTCCGGCGTGCTGATCGGATTCGATCCGGACTTCGTGGACGACGTTCCGCTGTACTGGCAGCAGTGGAAACTGTCGTCACCTGTCTTGCGCCGGATCTCCGAGGTGGTGACCAGACGCGCCCACGAGGTGTTGCATCAGCCGTCTAGCTGATGTGCACCGCACGTGCGGTGTTGTGCTCGGGCGGTGTTGTGCTCAGGGAACAAAGAACCTGGACAAGTTGATCCCCTGGGACCGTTTCTTCGGCCGCAGGACGCCGATAGTGTTTTGAGTCACACACGAATGAAAGGTGCTGACTCTCGTGGCGAACATCGGATATCTGGCTTGGGATCTTGCAGAGAAGTACGGGCAGAAGCCGTGCTTGCGGGACGACCACGTCGAACTCACGTATGAAGAGTTCGCAGATCGCACGGAAGCTGTTGCCGCGCAATTGGCTGGACTCGGAATCGGCCTCGGTGACGTGGTGGCGATCATGCTGCCCAATCGCGTCGAGTTGCTGATCGCGATCATGGCTGCCTGGCGCATCGGTGCTGCCGCTACACCCATCAATCCGATGTTCACCGCGAACGAAGCGGACTACCAGATCGCGGACTCCGGGGCCGAGTTGGTCATCACCGCCACTGCCGACGCACCCTCGGGCGGCCGCGCAGTGTTGGCCGTCGAGGATCTGGCGACAGTGCCGCCGACCGATCCCCGACCCGGAATCGATGTTGCAGCAGACGATCTGGCGTTGCTCATCTACACCAGCGGCTCCACCGGACGGCCCAAGGGAGTGATGCTGACTCATGCCAACCTGCAGTTCATGGCTTCGTCGATGGGCAAGAACATCGGTGTTACCGGCGCGGATCACTGCCTGCTGATTCTGCCGCTGTTCCATGTCAACGCGATCTGCGTCAGCGTCTTGACGCCCTTACTTGTCGGCGGACAGGTGAGTGTCACCGGGAAGTTCTCGGTTTCGAGATTCTTCGACGACGTCGCGCGGCTTCGCCCCACGTATTTCTCGGCGGTGCCGGCAATCTACGCGATGCTGACCTCACAGCCGGAAGACCCTTCGATCGACACGTCGTCCTTGAGGTTTGCCGTGTGCGGTGCGGCGCCGATCAGCAAGGAACTCCTCGAACGCGCTGAGCAGCGTTTCGGTTTCGTGATCGTGGAAGGTTACGGACTCACCGAGGGGACCTGTGCGTCGGCCTGCAATCCTGTGGACGGCGTGCGCAAACTCGGTACGGTCGGCCCGGCGTTGCCCGGCCAGCAGATTTCCATTCTTGCCGAGGACGGAACCTTTGCGCCCGCCGGGACTGCCGGAGAGGTGGTCATCAAGGGTGGCAACGTGATGCGTGGCTATCTGGGTAAGCCGGAGGAGACTGCGAAGACCGTCAAGGATGGTTGGTTGCATACCGGTGACGTCGGAGTCCTCGACGAGGACGGCTACCTGACCCTGGTCGATCGCATCAAGGACATGATCATCCGTGGGGGAGAGAACATCTACCCCAAGGAGATCGAAAACTCGCTCGCTACACATCCTTCCGTGCTCGAGGCAGCCGTCATCGGCGCTCCGCACCAGGTCTACGGAGAGGTGCCAGTTGCCTATGTTGTCGCCTACCCCGATGCACCCGTCACCGAAGACGAACTGCTCGAACATGTCACGGCCTTGCTCACCCGAGTAAAGGTGCCAGTGGCGATCTACGTCGTCGATGCGCTTCCCCGAAACCCGGTGGGCAAGATCGACAAACCTGGAATGAGACGAGCTTTGAGCGCAACTCCCGCTCACTAGTCACTTCCCCGTAATACCAGCACAGCTCGACGACGTCCGTCGAGTCGATCCGTCATGCCCACATTCCGTATTTCAGGAGCACATCATGGGATTCAAAGAAGGAAACTTCCCTCCCGTCGATCCGGCAACGTTCATGGACAAGCCGTTTCTCGAGCGTCTGCGTGACATGTCCACGCACTGGGTGGATTACGGCTTCGGTACGCCGAAGATGGTCCACACCGTCTACATCATGAAACTGTTGTTCCTCTACCTGGCAGCTGGAACAGCCGTTGCCACTTTGACTTCCGGCCTCTCGTGGTTCGACATCGGATCGTGGTGGAACCAGCCGATCGTCTACCAGAAACTCATCATCTGGACGATGATGCTCGAGATGCTGGGCTTGGCAGGATC
Organism: Rhodococcus sp. IEGM 1306; assembly: GCF_036541985.1. Lineage (NCBI taxonomy): Bacteria > Bacillati > Actinomycetota > Actinomycetes > Mycobacteriales > Nocardiaceae > Rhodococcus > Rhodococcus sp. IEGM 1306. The sequence continues at coordinate 268,300 of NZ_JAZHFF010000007.1, read as the reverse complement.
CTGGGGGCCGCTCGCCGGCCACTTCAAGCCGATGACCGGTGGAGTTCTCTACTGGCTCCGCCCCGGCACCATTCGTCTGCCACCGTGGCCGGGCAAAGTGCCGCTCACCTCGGGTGACACCCGCACGGTGTTCGACGTCTTCATCTATGTCGCCGCAGTCGCCAATCTCCTTGTTGCCGCTGTTCTCCCCGGTGTTCACACCACAGGAATCGACTCGGCAATCGCTGACAATGCCGGACTGGTGCGCCCGACGGTCTTGTACTCCTTCCTGGTACTCATGGTGATTCTCGGGTTGCGGGACAAGGTGCCCTTCATCGCTGCCCGTAGTGAGCAGTACCTGCCGGCGATCTTCTTCTTCACATTCCTGCCGTTCGTCGACATGATCCTGGCGCTCAAACTGCTGATCGTCATGGTGTGGATCGGTGCCGGTGTCTCGAAGTTCGGTCGCCATTTCTCGCTGGTGGTTCCTCCGATGCTCAGCAATACCCCGTGGATCCCGTCGAAGAAGATCAAGCGCGCCCACTACCGGAATTTCCCGGAGGATCTGCGGCCTTCACACCTGGGCGGCGGCGTCGCACACGTGGCCGGAACGATGGTCGAAATCGTCACCCCGTTGATACTGCTGTTCTCGACGAACAAAACCCTCACGATCCTCGCCGTGATCCTCATGGTCGGATTCCATCTGTTCATCGCGTCGACCTTCCCGCTTGCCGTCCCACTCGAATGGAATCTTCTGTTCGCCTACGCCTCGGTCTTTCTGTTCCTGGGATTCCCGGCATGGGACGGCTACGGACTCGGCGCCATGTCCTCACCGTGGATTACCGCGGGAATTGTTGCAGCCCTTGCCTTCTTCCCCATTCTCGGAAACCTTCGACCCGATCTGGTGTCCTTCCTGCCGTCGATGCGCCAGTACGCCGGCAACTGGGCATCCGCGACGTGGGCATTCGCGCCGGGCGCTGAAGCCAAGATCGACCAGTTCATCAAGCGTCCGTCGCCGGATACGCGCAATCAGTTGATGACGATGTACCCCGAAGATGTGTCCGATGTCGTTCTGCATCAGCTGTTGGGCTGGCGTTCCATGCACAGCCAGGGGCGTGCGCTGTTCTCTCTGATGATCAGGCACCTCGGCGACGACATCAACACGTACTCACTGCGGGAAGCAGAGTTCATGTGCAACTCCATCGTCGCCTTCAACTTCGGTGACGGGCACCTGCACGACGCGAAGTTGATCGCAGCCATTCAGCGTCGCTGCAATTTCGCACCCGGTGAGTTCCTGGTGACCTGGATCGAATCGCAGCCCATCCACAAGGGAACGCAGGAGTACCAGGTGATCGATGCCGCTCTCGGTGTCATCGAACGAGGTACTTTCAAGGTCGCCGACGCAGTCGCCGAACAGCCGTGGTTGCCGAACGGGCCCATTCCGTTCGACGTTCAGTGGACACTGGACGTACGGGCCGACCGCGCGGCAACGGATCCGCAGGTTGTCTCCGAACCGAAGATGCGTACGAGGGTCAGCGGTAGCGAGCAAGAGGTGAGTAAGTGACAAAGGCCGTAGTCGTCGGCAGCGGGCCCAATGGGCTCGCTGCCGCGGTACACCTCGCACGTAGCGGTGTGGACGTGCAGGTGCTCGAGGCTGCCGACCAGATCGGCGGAGGCACCCGCTCCGGTCCGATCGACGTGCCGGGGTTGATCCATGATCACTGCTCGGCGTTTCACCCGATGGGTATCGGCTCGCCGTACCTGTCCAAGCTGGACCTCGAGCGATACGGGCTGATCTGGAGATGGGCAGAGGTGGACTGCGCGCATCCGCTCGACAACGGGGACGCCGCCTCGAAGGTTCCCTCGTCGACCGCGGCGTGCAATGCCCTCAGTTGCTCGAAATCCAACATAATCTGAAGCTACTCTGATGTGTCCTTAGAATCATTAGCTGGACTGAATGATATCTGCGCGGCAGGCTCGACAACATGCTCAGCACCAACGACCCTGCGTCGGCCCTCGTCGGTTTCGGGGTCGGACTGTCTTTGATCGTCGCAATCGGCGCCCAGAATGCGTTTGTTCTTCGTCAAGGCCTGACGCGATCGCACGTACTCCCGATCGTCGCAGTGTGCGCGTTGTCAGACGCAATTCTGATCCTCGCGGGCGTCAGCGGAATCGGGACCCTCCTCGAACACGCACCGTCGATGATCACGTTCGTTCGTATCGCCGGCGCCGTTTTCCTCCTCAGCTATTCGCTCTTCGCCGCCAAGCGGGCACTTCACCCCCAGACGTTGGCACCGGATCGACATGGCAACGGGTCGAGGCTTGCCGCCGTCACGATGGCATTGGCTCTCACCTGGCTCAATCCACACGTGTACCTCGACACCGTCGTGCTCATGGGTTCCATCGCCAACGGTCGCGGCGAGATCGGACGTTGGTGGTTTGCCGCCGGTGCCATCACGGCAAGTGTGGTCTGGTTCGGCGCCCTCGGTTACGGCGCACGTCTGCTGACGACGCTTTTTGCGAAACCCAACGCCTGGCGGGTTCTCGATGCTCTGATCGCCGTGATGATGGCGGTTCTCGGAATCAGCCTGCTTGTCGAATTGTGACCAGGCTGCACAACCTCGATCCGACCCTGCGGGTAGCGCGATGGGTTACCGTCCAAGGTGAGGAAGCTCAATTCACCTGTCGCGAGTTGTGACCATCAGGTAGGGCTGATCACGATGACCGAGGACGATGGCGGCACCGAACCGCGTGACTCCAACCGCGGACTGGGTTTGCTGTGTCTACTCGCTGCGGTCGCCGGCGTCGGGGTCGGATTTGTCGGCGGCGCGTTCCGTTGGTGTCTGATCAGGGCCGACGAACTTCGTCAGGCGATCGTGAACTGGGCGCATCATGTTCCGTACGTCGGGTGGCTCGTGCCGGTCCTCCTGGTGGCCCTGTGCACCGTACTTGCCGTACTGATCGTCAGACGAGTGCCCCTCGCAAAGGGAAGCGGCATCCAGCACGTCGAGGCGGTGTCCCGCGGTGAAGCGAAACCGCCGGGAATCAGTCTCGTGCCCGCCAGATTCATCGGCGGCCTCTTGGCGATCGGCTCCGGTCTGGTTCTCGGCCGTGAAGGCCCCACCGTACACATGGGTGCGGCGATCGGAGCAGAAGCGGGACGGCGAGCCCGCCTCACCGAACCCGACGTCGCCATGCTGCAAACATCCACGGCCGGAGCAGGACTCGCTGTCGCATTCAACGCGCCGATCGCGGGAGCACTGTTCGTCTGCGAGGAGGTGACGCACTCGTTCCGGCTGCGCACCGTGCTGCCAACGCTTTTCGGTGTTTCAGTGGCGGTGGGCTGTGCACGGATCGTCATCGGTGATCAACCCGATTTCGAGGTCGGCACCGTGCCGACACCTCAACTTGCACTCTTGCCACTGTTCGTCGTCTTCGGAATCCTCACGGGGCTACTGGGTATTGCGTACAACCGCCTGATTCTGGGACTACTCGACATCGTGGCACGACTCGACAAGATCCCACCGACTGTCATCGGCGCAACGATCGGCGCCGTCATCGGCCTGACGCTGTTCCTCGACCCGTTGGCCAGTGGGGGCGGCGACGTTCTTGCACAGATGATCGTCGGCGGAAGGACCTTCGTACTGCCGATCCTGCTGCTGTACTTGGTGGTTCGGTTCTTCACCGGCCCGCTCTCGTATGCCGCTGGAACTCCCGGCGGACTGTTCGCTCCCTTACTCGCTCTCGGCGCGCTCTGGGGGTCGATCTTCACCGGACTGTCGAGCTTCGTGCCCGGAGTGGACGCCGGGCTCACGGTCACCATGGCCACCGTCGGTATGGCGGCCTTCTTCGGCGCCGTAGTACGCGCACCGTTCACCGGCATCGTGATCGTGGTCGAAATGACCGCGGTGACGTCGACGCTGGTCCCGATGCTCGCTGCCACTGCGGCAGCGGTATTCGTCACCACGTCGGCAGGGTCGGCACCTATCTACGACAGTCTGCGCGAACGGATGTTGGAGCCGCAACGCCCGCATACGGATTGATCCCCGCACACGGGTCATTGCAGCACGGGTGCGCTACGTGAATTCAGAATTTGCAGATGACTTCCTCGGAGAACCTGCGTACCGCATCTTTCTTCGCTTCCAGGTCGCAGTCGAACCCGAGGCCGTACATGGCCCAAGGAATGACGATCGATTCCGTCACTCCGCTATCGGCCAGTTCCAAGGAGCCGTCGAGACCGAAGCGATCGGCGCAGACGGCCTGAATTTCGAACGGGGACTCGGCGCGCCCGTACTCGACCCGCAGGACGCCGATCCTCGCGATGAGAGCTTGCAGATCAGCGAAAGAGACTGTAGCCGAGGTCCAACCGTCACCCACTCGCGCTGCACGGCGCAATGCGGCCGCGGAATGTCCTCCGATGTAGATGGGGACGGGATCGATCGGCGCCGGGCTCATCTGCAGCCTGTCGAAGTCGAAGAACTTGCCGTGATGTTCGACCATACCGCCGCCTAGAACCAGTCGCAGTACCTCGAGCATCTCGTCGACTCGCGGGCCTCGATCCTTGGGGGAAGCGCCGCACCACTCGAATTCCTCTGGCGCCCAGCCCACACCGACCCCGAGACCGAAGCGGCCTCCTGTCAGATTCGCGACCGACCCCACCTGGCTTGCCAGCAGCAGAGGATTGCGTGAGCTGAGCTCGAGCACCTGCGGATAAAAGCGAATCTTCGACGTTCCGGGTCCCATGAAGGCCGCGGCAATCATGGGGTCTACAAATGGTGTCTTCGCGTCCCACATCCGCACACCGTCAGCGGTATACGGATACCCGGTAGCGCCCCGCTCGGGAAAGAACAGTGAGTCGGGCATCGTGATCGAAGAAAAGCCGCATTCTTCGGCCACTTTCGCAAGTGCAACGAGTTGAGAGAGGGGAATCATAGCCACGGCGAGGCTGAACTTCATCGGAAGATCCCTCTGTTCAGTTGACCGGAGCGACTGAAGTGCCTCGATGAGCTCGACGTCGGTTCGCACCGATCGGCTTGGGAGACAGTGGATCCTGAACAGTCACTTCTTGCAACGCTCAGTCATACGACAACTCCCCCGCAGTGCCGTCGAAGCATCAGCCACCCTCGGTTGGACAAGGACGTGTTCGAGGTTACAAAGCTCCCGCTACTTCGGCTCGGCGGCTTCCCGCCAGGCGGACACATACCAAGAACTTCGGGGTCCTGGTGACACCTGGCACCCCACTCCCCCTGATTTCGCACCGTGCAACCTGCGAATCGGCCTACTGATGCAAGGGAGTTCCGACGTAGTTCTCGGCGATCAGCGTTCGTCCCGCCACGGAACGCGTGACCATGTCCAACTCGGCCAACTGTCGGCGATGCCCGAAACCGCTGTCGTCTGGCAAGCGATGGAGCATCGACGACATCCACCACGAGAAGTGCTGCGTCCGCCACACACGCGGCAACACCGTTTCGGTGTACCCGTCCAGCATCTTTCGGTCGGACGAGGTGAAGAAACCGTCCATTGCCTTCGCCAGTGCGTAGACGTCGGCGATCGCGAGATTCATTCCCTTCGCGCCGGTCGGCGGCACGGTGTGCGCCGCATCCCCTGCAAGAAACAGGTTGCCGTGCTGCATCGGCTCACACACGAAGCTGCGGAACTGGAGGATCGACTTCTGAAAGATCCTGCCGTCCTTGATCTCCGCCCCCTCACCGTCGACGCGCATGTGCAGCTCGTCCCAGATTCGATCGTCGGACCAGTTGTCCACGGAGTCGTCCGGATCGACCTGAAGGTAATGACGCTGTACCTCGGGCGTCCGTGTGCTGATCAGTGCAAACCCGCGCTCATGGTTGGCATAAATCAGTTCTTCGGACGACGGCGGCGCCTCGGCCAGGATGCCGAACCACGCGAAGGGATACTGGCGGAAATGATCCGTTCGGATCGACGGTTCGGGAATCAGCTTTCGCGTTCCGGTGCGTGAACCGTCGCAACCGGCCACCAGGGCGCACTCGAGCTTCTGATCATTTCCGTCCGAGTCGACAAAAGTGATACTCGGGCGATCCGATTCGTGATCGTGTACTTGCGCGTCGGACACTCCGAATCGAATGTCCCCGCCGTCAGCGAGACGCCGCGCGATCAGATCCTTGAGCACCTCGTGTTGCGGATACACCGTGACTGCTCGCCCGTCGGTCAGTTCGTCGAACGCGATTCGGTGCCCTCGTCCACCGAATCGCAACTCGATTCCGTGATGTTCGAGGCCCTCCCGCTTCAGTCGATCACCGAGTCCGGTCTCGACCATGAGATCAACCGTGTTCTGTTCGAGCACGCCGGCACGAATGGTGCCTTCTACCTCTTCGCGGGTGCGGCATTCCAGGACAACCGAATCGATTCCCTTCAGGTGCAACAGATGCGAGAGCATCAACCCGGCGGGACCACCACCGACGATTCCGACCTGGGTGCGTGAAGAAGACATACAGAGAGCTCCTGAGGTGAGTGACGATTGAGACCACCCTCGACCACGATCACTCCTCTGAACAGCTGCAATTTCACTCAGTGAAAGACCGAAACGAGCTATCGAAACCCACCGCTACCAAGCCCGCGTGATATTCCACGGGCGGCCGCGACCAACGCGGGCAGTAAAGGAGCTGGATCCTGCTCCACCGGAACAACTGTCGAGACCGCTGCCACGACACTGCCCCCGGCTTCGCGGACAGGAGCGGCGACGGCAAGGGTTCCGACGTTCAGATACTCACGACAGACCACGAATCCGGCGCGCCTGATCTCGTCGAGAGTTGCTCGCAAAATCCGCTCGGAAGTAATGGTTTTGGGAGTGAACGACTCGAGGCCGGCGCGAAGGACGTCGTCGAGAAGCTCGGTTCCGCCGTGCGCGAGGAGAATCAATCCACCGCTGGACGCGTGCAACGGCAATCTTCCGCCGGCACGGCCGACCACGGTGACGGCGCTACGCGAGGACAAGCGCTCGAGGTACAGAGCCTCGGTGCCCTCACGAACGACCAACTGCACGTTCTCTCGGGTGACCTCGTACAGGTCCTCGAGGAACGGCAACGCCACCTGCCGTAGGCCGTGAGCGCCGGGAGCAAGAGCGCCGATCTCCCACAACCGGACTCCGACCTGGTACTTGCCGTCACTCCGACGCTCGAGTGCGCCCTCAGCCACCAACTGCCCACACAGTCGGTGGACGGTGGGCAGAGGCAAACCGCTGCGACGACTGATCTCCGACTGCGTCAACCGCGGCGATTTCGCGTCGAAGGCACCGAGCACGATAAATGCCCGGCCGATCAACGAACGCTCGCCTGATGCCATTCACACAGTGTGACTGACATCAGGCGAAACGTGTTCAGGCGGTGCGAAGCTACGCGGAGTGCGCCAATTCCGGTTCGCGTTCGGTCACCGGCGGCGTGGCCTCGATCTTCATCGGCTCCTGCGCGTAGTGGAAGTGCGGACGACGGTGACCGATGAACGAACCGAACCACGACATCACAGCGACATACCGGTTGCGGAAGCCCACCAGATACATCACGTGCACGGCCAGCCACATGAACCAGGCGATCGTGCCCTTGAACTCGACCTTGCGGACGCGACACACAGCGCTGAATCGGCTGATGATCGACATGCTGCCCTTGTCGAAGTATTTGAAAGGCGTTCCGGCCTTGACCTTTCCGTTCACAGTCTTCGCTGCATGACGGCCACCCTGCATTGCAACGGGCGACTGACCCGGCAGACCGTTCAGCGAAGTCATGTCGCCGATGGCAAAGACATTGGCGAACCCGCCGACGGTCAAGTCCGGATTGATGAGCAGACGACCTGCACGGTCACTCTCACAACCGGTCGCCTCGCCGAGCACTGCTGCGAAGTCGTTGGCGCGAACACCGGCCGACCAGATGACGGTCTCGGCGTCGATGCGCTTCTCTTCCTTGGTCTTTGCCGAAGAGACGGTGACACCGTGCTCGTCGATGGCGGTGACCATGGTGTTGAGAACAACCTCGACACCCGACTTCTCGAGCGAGGCCTGTGTGTACTCACTGAGCTTGCCGCCGAAGGCCGGAAGCGCAACGCCCGCGCCCTCGACCATGGTGACCGTGACCTCGTCGGCGCTGATGTTGTTGATGGACTTGGCGAAGTAGCGACGCGCCAGTTCCTTGATCTGTCCGGCGAGCTCGACGCCGGTCGCGCCTGCACCGACGACAACGAAGCTGAGCAGGTTGCGGCGAACCAGCGCGTCGTTGGTGGTGTGAGCCTCTTCGAAGCAACGCAGGATCTGCTTACGCAGGACCTCGGCATCCTCGACGGTCTTGAGCTTGTAGGTGACCTTTTCGAACTCGTCATGACCGAAGTACGCCTGGGTGGCACCGGTGGCTGCGATGAGCGAGCGGTATCCGAGAGTGTGGCGGGTGCCTGAAGCCTCGTAGACGACGGTGTTCTCTTCGGCGTTGACCTCGACGACGCGACCGAGACGCACGTCGGCGTTGGGGTACTTCTGCAGGATCGTGCGGATGGGCGGAGCAACTTCGCCTGCCGACAGAACACCAGTCGCCACCTGGTAGAGCAGCGGCTGGAAGAGGTGCTCGGTGGTGGCGGAGATGAGGACGAACGGCGTCTTGGACTTCGCGAGGGTCTTGGCCGCGGCGAGGGCTCCGAATCCCGAACCGACGATGACTACCTGAGTCTGCTCGTGTCCAGTCGCGTCGATGTCAGCGCGACCCGCAGCTGTTCTATCCACAACAAATCTCCTCAACCAAATTGAAAGTATGACTATTACGGTATGGACTGATCATGGGTCGGGTCCAGCTAGCTGGAGTATTCGCAAGACTGTTATCTCGATTGCTCATAAGTAAGCTGTCCTCATGGACTTCCGCCAACTCAAGTACTTCCTCGTCGTGAGCGAGGAACTGAGCTTCAGTCGCGCTGCCGAGCGCTGCTTCATCTCGCAGTCGGCGATCAGCCATCAGGTCGCCCGACTGGAGAAGGAGCTTGGCGCGACACTCTTCGAACGCTCGACCCGAGCCGTTCGCCTTGCCCCGGCAGGATCGCGACTCGTGCCCATTGCGCAGCAAGTCCTCAGCCTCGAAACGATGGCCTACTCCGTCGCACGCGACCCACGAGCCCGGATCCGGATCACCGGAAACATGAGCTTCGCCGCTCAGACGCTGGACGCCATCGCACACGTGCGCGAACTTCATCCGGACCTGGACGTCGAGTTCGTCATCAAGAGTTTTGCCCACCGCATGGACGCCGTAGCCTCCGGTGACGCCGACATCGCGCTGATTCGCGGCGGCGTCGACCGCCCCGGACTCGAACCCTTGGACCTCGGCGTCGAAGATCTGCTGGTCGTCATGTCGAGCCGGCACCCCCTGGCCGGCCAGCAAAGCGTCGACCTCAATGATCTGGCCGCATACCCCCTGCTCCTGCCGCCGCGCCAAAGCCAGGTGCTCATTCACAAGGTGGTCGAGGACGCGTTCCGCGAGATAGATCGACGCGTCCAACTGGGCCCTGCAATTCCGAGCGATCACACAGCCACGCTGGACGTGATCACCAACCCGCGCGCCTGGACCCTGCTGTATTCGATCACCGCAGGCGAATCTCCACGCGCCGGCATCAGCTTCATGCGAGAATCGCACGGCCGCTTGCGAATTCCCGTCTCGGGAGTGACCCGCAGCGGCGCCACCCACTCGACCGAGTTCGCCGATCTGATCCAAGCGCTCAAGGACGCCATGAATCCGTCTTTCACTGAGTGAAAGTGCGATGGCGATCGACTCCCCTCACGGAGCAACGTGGTCCACAACCATGTGATGCGGCGCGCGGTTGCATCCCTTTACCGAGGAGCGGCCATGACGCGTTTGCTGAGCGAACCTGTGTGGGAATCGAAGATCTTCGACGGCGAATGGGTTCTCGGTAGCGCCGACGATCGTATTGTCGTCGAACCGGCCACCGGCAAGCAGTTGACGACGGTCGGCATGGCAACACCAGACGACGTGGCAGCCGCTGCAACAAAAGCTACTGCCGCTCAGAAGGATTGGGCAGCAAGGCCGTACACCGAACGAGCCGCCGTTCTACGCCGCGCCGGTCAACTGTTCGAGCAGTACGCCGACGAAATCGGCGAATGGGTAATCCGCGAGGCCGGCAGCATTCCCGCCAAAGCCGGACTGGAAACCCACACCGCTGCCGAAGAGTGCTACAACGCAGCAGCTTTGGCCGCACACCCCATCGGCGAGGTGCTGCGCTCGGAGCAACCGCGGCTGAGCTTCTCTCGTCGCGTCCCCGTCGGCACCGTCGGCGTCATCGCACCGTTCAACTTCCCGATCATTCTGTCGATCCGTGCAGTCGCTCCCGCACTGGCACTGGGCAATTCGGTGATCCTCAAGCCTGATCCGCGCACGGCGATCTGTGGCGGTGTGGTTCTTGCCCGCATCTTCGAAGAAGCCGGTCTGCCTGCCGGAGTGTTCGGCATGCTGCCGGGTGGCGCTGACGCCGGTGAGGCAATCGTGGTTCATCCGAGCGTTCGCGTCATCGCATTCACCGGGTCGACCCGGGCAGGACGCGCTGTCGGTGAACTGGCGGGCCGCCATCTCAAACGAGCACACCTCGAACTCGGGGGAAACAACGCACTGATCGTCATGGACGACGTCGACCTCGAAAAGGCCGCATCTGTAGGCGCTTTCGGATCCTTCATGCACCAGGGGCAGATCTGCATGACCACCGGCCGCCAGCTCGTCCACGAAAGTATCGCCGCCGACTACACCGCACTCCTTGCCGAACACGCCGACAAGCTTCCGGTAGGCGACCCGTTCACCGGTCAGGTCGCACTCGGACCCATCATCGACGCCGGACAACGCGACCACATCCACTCCCTGGTCACCGGAAGCATCGCGGCCGGAGCAAAACTGGCGGCCGGCGGCACCTACGAGGATCTCTTCTACCGGCCCACCGTGCTGGCCGACACCCCACTCACCGCGCCGGCATTCGCCGACGAAGTCTTCGGGCCAGTCGCACCGGTCACCTCCTTCGCCACCGTCGAACAGGCCGTCGCCATAGCCAACGATTCCGAGTACGGACTGTCACTGGGCATTCTGACCTCCGACGCCATGCGAGGGCTCGAGCTCGCCCAACAAATCCCCACCGGCCTCGTACACATCAACGATCAGACCGTCGGCGACGAAGCAGTCATCCCGTTCGGCGGTATGGCGTCTTCGGGTAACGGTGGCCGCGTCGGCGGTATCGGCGCAAACCTCGACGCCTTCACCGAAACGCAGTGGGTGACTGCGCAGAGCGCACTCCCGGTCTACCCCTTCTAGTCCGGAACACGCCGAGTTGGTCCTGAATACACCGAGCTGGCCCCAGGGGCTCACTGACCAGCATTGACGGGATCGATCTCGCGGACTTACCATCCAGAGAAAATTACTTCGGCACATTAAGCAATTTCTCTTGTAATTCCCGAGAAGGACCCACTTGACGAATTCAGTGACGACCGACAGCGCTGCGCAGCCAACGGTCCACGACACCCCGGATGTATCCGTCGTAACATCGCCGCGCCGCGAGGCCGTCATCATCGGGGCGCTCAGCCTGGCCGCGATGATCGTCTCGATGATGCAGACACTGCCCGTCCCGATTTTGGGGCGTATTCAGTCCGATCTGGGCGCATCCGCGGCCGGCATCAGTTGGGTGACGACGGCGACGTTGCTGTCGGCCGCCGTTTTCACTCCCCTGTTGGGCCGCTACGGCGATCAGCACGGCAAGAAGCGCACGCTGGTCGGCGTTCTGGTCGTCATGGTCATCGGTTCGATCGTCGCCGCACTGGCACACAATCTGCCACTTCTCATCCTCGGACGCGTCCTCCAGGGGACCGCCACCGCCATCTTCCCGCTGGCTCTGTCGGTCCTGCGCGAAGAGGTCCGCCCACACAAGCTTCCCGGCGCGATGGCATTGGTCAGCGGAACTCTCGCATTCGGCAGCGGGCTCGCCCTCGTAGCCACCGGACTTCTCACATCGGCTCCGGATGCCGACTACCGCAACGCCTTCTGGATGGCCACCGGGTTCGCGTTGCTTGCCCTCGTCGCCGTCATCACGCTGGTTCCGGCAACCAAGCACAAGAGCGGCGGGCGCGTCGACGTCATCGGCGCGCTGAGCCTGGGCGCTGCACTCCTTCTGCTCCTGTTGTCGATTTCGCAAGGCCACCAATGGGGTTGGTTCTCACCCGTGACCATCGGTGTTTTCCTGGGCTCGATCGTGATGTTCGCAGTCTGGGTCTGGATCGAGAAGATCGTCGACGAACCACTGGTCGACATGCGAATGTTCGTCCACCGGCCCGTGATGATGGCGAATCTGGCGGGGGTCATGCTGGGCTTCGGAATGTTCGCCAACTTCCTGGGCATCTCCTATCTCGTGCAGCTTCCCCACGCCCTCACGGGATACGGATTCGACGCCAGCATTCTGCGTGCGTCGGTGGAATTCCTGCTGCCGGGTGCGATTGCCTCGCTGATCGCAGCACCGATCGGTGGGCGGCTCATCAGAGTGCGTGGGCCACGCTTCGTCCTGGGACTCACCGCCATCTGTGGTGCGGTGCCGTTCGCCTGGCTCGCGTACGACCACACGCACACCGCGTCGGTCATCGGTGCCGGCATCGTGATCGGCGCCGCCGTGAGCCTGGGCTACGCGGCCATGCCCGCGATCATCATGTCGAGCGTTCCGCGACACCAGAGTGGAATAGCCAACGGCATCAACTCGATCTCCCGTTCCACCGGCAGCGCCATGGGCAGTGCAGTGGTGACTACGATTCTCGCCTCGATGACCATCGCGAACCTGCCAGAGGGCGTATCCGCTCTGCCCAGCGAATCCGCCTTCACCGTCACCTTCGTCACTGCCGCCGTAGCTTTCGCTCTGGTCGGCCTGGTGGGTTGGTCAGGCCTCCCCAAGAGTGCGTCGACGTCTGTCAACGGCAGCGCGTGAACAGGCCTGCTCCGAACAGCTCCGCATTCACGAGATGCCCATGCGTGTGAGCATTGTGCGAGGATCGGCGGGAGGTAGCAGGTCTCGAAGCTGAGCGGCTCGGCGGTCGGTGAACTGCCGACACGCGTCGTCGTCGGAGAACACCCAGAAGTCCCCACGCGCTATTGCTTCGGTCATGTGCTCGGCGGCATCGAGCGGGTCGAGTCCGGATTCGACGTTCGCCTGTTGCATTGCATCGAAGACAGCGTTTGCCGTGACGTTCGTAGTCGGCGCGTCACGCTGGGCCGCACGAAAGATCTCACTCCGGATCGAGTGTGGAACAACAGCACTGACCTGAATCGGAGAGTCGACCAACGACAGATCTTGGTGCAAGCTCTCGGTCATCGCCAGCACCGCGAACTTACTGACGATGTACGGTCCTTGCACCGCGGCGCTGTTGATCCCGCCGACAGAAGACAGATTGGCCACACACGCCGGCTTACCCACCTTCAACATCAATGGCACGAAAGCACGAAGGCAATAGAAGACGCCGTCGACGTTGATCTCCATCAACCGTCTCCACCGCGCACCACTGACTTCCCACAGCAACCCGGCCGTCTCCACTCCGGCATTGTTGACCAGCAACTCGACGCTGCCGTGACGATCGAACACATTGTCCGCCATCCTCTTCACGGCATCTGCATCCGCTACGTCCACTCCATGGACGTCAGCCCTCCCACCGGCCGCGCGAATGTCCTCGGCGACGAGCGACGCACGCTCCTCGTCGATGTCGGCAACTACCACCGTCATTCCCAGCCGCGCAAGGTGTCGGGCGAACCCTGCACCGATACCGGCCCCCGCACCGGTCACGACGGCCGTGCCGGTACCGAACCGGCGTTCAGCGTGGGACATCTCCACTCCTCGGGTTGTGTCGCCGAAACTATTGCTCGACAAAGACTTCAGATTCCTTCGGGCAGAATGTTGGGATTGCACCACGTCGGTGGCTCACGTCTGGGCATCAGCCCTTGCCCGTCGAGCGCCTTCACGACCAGATCCTGATACCAGGGAAAATGAAGACTGAACGCTACAAGGCCGGTCCGCTCGGCCGCGGGAAGAGAACACATGGCCAGTACCGTCTCGGCAAGATACTCGACGGGCTCGGTTTCGTATCCATCCGGAATGAGTGCGTCGGCGCCGGGAGTCGAGATCGCAGTGGAAGGCCCCACCGAGTTGACCGCGATATTGTCGTCCAGCACCTCCGCGGCGAGGCCCTGTGTGAACCTGTGCAGTGCTGCCTTCATCGACGCGTAAATCACGTCACCCGACGTCTTGTTGTAGTCGCGGAAGGGCCTGATCGGATTCAGTCCCGTCGAGGAACCGATGTTCACGATCCAGCCTGCGCCGCGCTCTCGCATGTAGGGGATGGCTGCCTTCGACAGGGCGAACGGCGCGCGAATGTAGTGGTCGAGGGTCCGATCGAACGTCGCCAGCGACATCTTCTCGATCGGCGCGTAGTCGGCAAACCCGGCATTGTTCACGAGGATGTCGATACCTCCGGTCCGCGAGACGACCTTCTCGATCAATCCGTCGCGAGCCTCGGAATCCTCGAGATCGGCCGGAATGGCAAGTGCACGAAGGTGTTGCGACTCGATCATCTCGACGGTCTCGGACAACGTACCGCCGATGACGACATTACTGTCGGCACGGACTGCCGCGGTAGGCCGAGTCGACCGTGCGGTGACGACCACGGTTGCCCCCTCTGCCGCCAGTCGCCTGGCGATCGCCCTGCCGATGCCTCGACTGCTCCCGGTCACCAGCGCGGTCTTCCCTACCAGCGAGTGATTCAACTGCTCCTCCAAGGCTCTTCCACTTCACGACATCGAACACATGACGTATGTGTTCGACCTGAGTTCGACTGCATTTCACGCAATCGTTGTCCGCCATGTTGCATCATCCGATTCTGTTGCACAGCAACGATTCCCGCCTGACGGGAGGTGTCGAAATGCCGGGCACATGACCAAATCCGCTATCTCCCGCTGTGTGAGATCGAAAGCATCACAACGGGTTAGGGGAAAGTAATCTTCACCAATGGCAGATGAAACGCTCTACGTGATCGATCGGATAGTCACGAAACCGGGATGCGGTCGACAGTTCGTCGACGCGCTACTCGACCAGTATTTGCCGAGTGCACAGCGTCGCGGCATGACACTCGCCGACGTACTCGTCAGCCCTCCGTTGTGGTGCGATCAAGACCCGAACACCTTGACCGTCACCTGGACGGTCGACGGCACGGCCGGCTGGTGGTCGATGACGCGCCAGGGCCGCAGAGACTCCACCCTCAGGCAGTGGTGGGATGCAATGGCTCCGCTCATAATCGAACGGAGTCGCTCCATGGCCGCCGCAGCAAAGGACATCGAAGGACTGAGCAATGTATAACGTGACAAGAGTCGTGCACGCCGCCAACGGGGCGGGCGCCGACGAGTGGACCGCTGCAGTGAAGAACATTGCCGCAGTTGCCGAATCGTCGAACGCGCTGCGTCGTCTCGTCTGTACGACACTTCCCGGCGTCATCAACGGCGGAGATCTGATCGTCCATCTTCAGTTCGAAGACGAGATGGCTTGGCAGACAGCCCGAGATGCGGTCGACGACAGCCTGCGCTGCGCCGCCGTCGACCACTTCCACGGTGCCGAGTACTCGTCCGGGACCACGGGACGTTCCGGCGCCGAAGCCGCCGGTCAGGTGTACCGAGCGCTGTTCATCCGGGTATCCCCCAGCACACCCCAGGACGTACTCGAGGAATTCGAACGGGATCTGCTCAGGATGCCTACCCATATCTCGTCGATCTGCGCCTGGCGTCTCAGCCGAGTCGACGCAGCGATCGGGCACACACCATGGACTCATGTCTGGGAGCAGGAGTTCACCGACCTCGGCTCACTGCAGACCCAGTACCTCGATCATCCGATTCACTGGGCAGTGGTGGACCGGTGGTTCGACCCCGAATGTCCCGAGGCCGTGGTCCACGACAGAATCTGTCACACGTTCGGCAATCTCACCGAGAGACTCCTGACAGTGAAGTGATCTGCCTACTCGCTACCGAGCGCCTCGCGCGTCATCGCCCAAAGCTTCTGTCGCGCAGGCTCGGTCAGTGACAAAGACGGGATAGTGAGGAAGCCGTGGAACAATCCTTCGAAGCGATGATGGCGCACCGAAACGCCAGCCGTCGCGAGCATCTGCGCATACGCGTCACCTGACGAACACGGCGGATCGAGTTCGGCTGTCACGACGACAGCAGACGGAAGACCGGCGAGCGTCTCCGCACGCGTAGGAATCACACGGGCGTCGTCGCGACCTTCAGGCGCGTACTGCTGCCAGTACCATTCCATCGCTGCGGTGGTGTTGTAGTGACCCGTGCCGTAGAGCCGATACGACTCGGTTTCGAAGTCGTCGTCGATCACGGGATAGATGAGAACCTGAAGGGCGATTTCCGGACCACCCCGATCCCGAGCGGCAATAGCCACGGTCGCCGCGAGGTTCCCTCCCGCACTGTCGCCCACAAGTGCGATTTTACCTGCGTCGGAACCGTATTCGGCAGCATGCTCGCTGGCCCACGCCACCGCGGCGTAGACGTCGTCGTGGGCTGCCGGTGCCGGATGCTCCGGCGCCAACCGATAGTCGACGGCAACCACTACTGCGCCGACTCCCTGCGCCATCGATCGACAGAATTCGTCGTGACTGTCCAGATCGCAGAACACGAAACCGCCCCCGTGAGCGAAGACCACGAGAGGAACGTCGTTCGAGGTTCCATGCGGACGAAAGACGCGAATTGCCAGATCTCCACCGGGACCGTCGATTACGTGATTCTCGACTGAAAGCATGTCGGGAAGACCCGTCAGCGGCGCACGTCGGTTCCGAATCAGAGTTCGTAGCTCCGACGGCGGGACACTGGTGACATCCGGGAATCCAGCGTTGAGGGTTGCGAGCATCGTGGTGACTTCCGCTTGAATCGTCATATCGTCTCCTGGTCTCTCAGCCCGGCGGGTGGCGCTACGTCTGCGCCGGCATCCGCGTTTGTCCACTTGGCGTGTGATCACGTCAACGTAGATCGCCCACCACCAAGCAAGGAACCCGCTCTCCCGATCAGTGGTCCGTTTCCGCCGACGAGCACCGGAGGCGTCCGATCCACAGGGTGGCCTTCTTCACAAAGCAGAAAAAACATGTCATCATTCCTAATCGAAATAGCCTTGTCCAGGGCAGTTGTCCAACTTGACTACGGGATAGCAGAGGGAACACATGTCGCTCCAGCTCGAGGTCGATCCCGCAACGCCGAACGCCTTCCTCGACCGAGTCTCTCTGCTACTGGATGCGTTCGGCGGTCGAGATCGTCTCACCCTCGCCGAGATTGTCCGACGAACCGGGCTTCCAAGGTCTTCAGCCCACCGCATACTCGACCATCTGGTCCAACTTCGGTGGCTGCACCGCAGCGGCCGCGATTACACGCTCGGGTTGCGGCTCGTGGAACTCGGCTCGTTGGCCGTGTACCAGGACAGACTTCACTCAGCTGCGCATCCGCACCTGTACGAATTGCACCGGCGTACCGGACTGATCGTCGAGATGACGATTCTCGACGGCTCAAATGTGGTGTGCCGCGCCCACATGGCAGGTCGTTTCGCCAGCATGATTCCGAATCGGATCGGTTTCAGCACGCGCGCAGACGGAACTCTCGTCGGCAGGGTCCTCCACACCTTCAACAACGAGCGAGGAGAGGCGGCCGACGAGGTCCGAAAAACCGGCGTGGGATACGGCCGTGACACGCCGATCGACGGATTCGGCACGATCGCCACTCCGATCGGCCCGATCGGCGTCGCGACCTCCGCGCTGTCGATCTGCGGACCGCTCCGACAAATGCCGCTCGACGAGCGGAACTCGCCTCTCACCGGGCTTCTTCGGGAAACAGCCGCTTCCCTGTGGCGAAATGCGGGCGTCCGGACCACCGAAAGCATGCGAGCTCAGTAGGCACGAAGACTAGGCACGAAGACTAAGCACGAAGACTGGGCACGAAAACCTCGACAGCACAATTCTATTGGCGTGGGGCAGAATCTGGAGAGTTGTACCTCCGCACGCTCAGATCAACTTCCAACTACCGGCATTGACGGGCTGCGGCAAGCCGAGAGAGTTGGCGTCGCCTTGCGCGAATCGAGCGGCGGCCTCATCGATGTCATCGAGCAACTGAGCGGCGAGGTCGATCTCCATCTGAAAATGGCGGCCTATCCATCGCAGACTCATCTCGGTAAATGCCCAGGCGGGTTCATTCTCCGAGTTATCGGCGTGTTCGATTGCCTTGAGCTTCTTTGCCTCGAGGTTGTCGATGTGATCGAGCACTATCGACTTGAGCTGATCGGGGTCGTTGAGGTGGCCGACCCACAGTCTCAACATCACTCCATGTTTGAGAACGGGGGTTTCGATCTCCGATCGGCGTGACCATGATCTGAGAGCCTCGATACCGGATTCGGTTATCGTGAACACTCGTCGACGACGCCCACCCGATTCCGAAACCTCCCGCGAACTGACGAATCCCAGCGTTTCCAGCTTTTTGAGCTCGGTATAGACCTGGCTCACCGACGGGCTCCAGTAATAGAACCCGATGCTCCAGTCGGCCCAGCTTTTCAGATCGCTGCCACTGAGTTCTTCTCCGAATGTGAGCATTCCCAGCACTGCCCAACTTGTCGCGGGCAATGCCGGGTAACACGCAGTTGCGGGATCAGGCACCGGCCCAGACTAACAAGACGTCGACCATCTGACACCGACTTGCCCACCGAGTGGTCTGTTCACGAACTCGTGCAATCAGAAAAGGTTCAATCGCAGTTCGGAGACACCGCGGATAAAGGCCGTGCCACCCCACGTCACTCCACCGTCGACGAGCTCGGTCTTCGGCGCTTTGTCGATCAACGCATTCAGGATGGTCTTGATCTCCAGCCGGGCCAACCACGCACCGAGGCAAGCGTGCGCACCGTGACCGAACGTGATGTGGTCCCGGACATTTGACCTCGACCAGTCCAATCTGTCCGCGTTCGGACCGAATCGAGTTTCATCGCGGTTTGCCGACGCCAGCCACGTCACAATGTGATTTCCGGCCGGAATCACCGCATCTCCCACCGCGTAATCCTCGGGAGCAATGCGAATCATCAACTGCGCCGTCGGCTCATAGCGCAGGACTTCTTCTACCGCGTGATCGAGCAGTGCCCTGTCGTCGACGAGTCGTTCCCACTGATCACGATGGCCCATAAGTGCATTCATGGTGAGACCGACCTGATTGACTGTGGTGTCCAGTCCGGCGATGACCAAAGTCTGCACGGTAGCGGCAACTTGATCCGGCCCGATTATCTCGCCTTCGTCGCCGGCGGAGATGAAGTCCGACAGGATGTCGTCGCCAAGATTGTTGCGCTTCCAAGCGATAACGTCCTGAAGGTGTGCCGAGAAATCACGCTGAGCGGAAATGTAGTCGCTGGTCTGCTCGGCAGTCAGAAACGGATCGAGTAGGTTGAGTCCCTTACGGGTCCACTCGAACATCGTATCGGTGTCGGCAGGTACGGGGATACCGAAAATTTCGCAGACAAGGCGAATCGGTAGCGGATGAGCAACTTCCGTCACCAGCTCGATCTCGGAGCCCCGTCCATGATCGGCAAGCAACTCGTCGACGATTTCCTTCGCCCGCGCGTCGTAACGCTTGATTGCCCTGGGCGTGAACGGGCGCGCCAGTAGCTTGCGCAATGCCAGATGGTCCGGCGGATCCAGCTTCGACAACGATGGGCGCAACAAGTAGGCGTCGCTGCCACCGGCCGCCTTGATCCGCATATTGCGCGGTGCCTCGAGTGCATACTGTTCCGACGAACTCAGCGACTTGTCCGCCAGTGCGCGTTTCACGTCGTCGTAGGCGAAAAGCATGTATACGCCATTCGAATGCTGTTGTACCGGAGCAACTTCTCGCGCAATCGCGTACCGCGCGTACGGATCGGACAGGAAGCCTGGCTCCGTTGGATCGACCAATCCCGTTCTGAGCCAATCCGTTGTGTCATGAACCGCACGCTCCGAACCCACCGGCGAAGTCATAGTCAACCTCTCGTCCTCGACAAAATCACTCACACAAGATCTGGCAGATCATTGACGCCCTCGTAAAAATCCACAGCCGAATACCACTGGTGACGAGCGTCAGCGCTGCGCTGAACTGAACTGAACTGCGCAGAGCTTCACAGTCGGACTACGAGGCAACCAACAAACCGCCCGCTGTATGGGAAATGAAGTCGCGCTCCGGACGTCGGGTTGCCACATTCTCACTGAGCGGGCGGGAAGGTGCGCTCCTTGCTGCTCGAGGACAGAATTCCCAGACGTCTTCGCCGTGAATCAGTAAGGCGGCGAGATCAATTCCGGGCAATCGTCCCGAGAAGTGATGCGAACCGGTGTCGAAGCAGATTGGAAATTGCGCATGACCGAATATGTGAACCGCGCTGTGCGAGTCGTTCGAGCTCCCCGCGGCTTGCC
Organism: Rhodococcus sp. IEGM 1306; assembly: GCF_036541985.1. Lineage (NCBI taxonomy): Bacteria > Bacillati > Actinomycetota > Actinomycetes > Mycobacteriales > Nocardiaceae > Rhodococcus > Rhodococcus sp. IEGM 1306. Next base: position 247,845 of record NZ_JAZHFF010000007.1, on the reverse strand, counting down.
TGTCGTAGAAGATTTTCGGATCGACGAGGTTCCGATCCGGCCGCCCGCGGACGGCGAAGTTCTGTTCCGCGCCCACTATCTTTCGATCGATCCGGCGATACGAAGACGCCTACCGTCCACCAGCTCTGCCCCCGGGCCGTTGGGAGCTGTTGCCGGTATCGGCGACGTCGTCTTGGCTGGAGTGGTGCCTGCGCACTCCGGTTTGGACGGCATCGCAGTCGGCGAAGTGATTTCTTCGCGGCATCCTGACTTTGCGGCAGGTGATTTGGTTCGAGGCGGCACGCACTGGCAGGTTTATCACACAATCAAAGGCGCTGCCCTGGACCGCATACCGAGGGAGAATCGAGCTTCCCTAGGAGATGAACTCGGAATTCTAGGACAGCCAGGATTTGTCGCACACTGCGGAATGCGGTTGGTCGCCGACGTCCGAGAGCGAGACACAGTCGTGGTTTCGGCGGCCGGCGGAGCAGTCGGCATGGTTGCAGGCCAAATCGCGAAGCTGGCGGGCGCCCGGGTGATCGGAATCGCCGGGGGTGAGAAGACCGAATACGTTGTGGAGGAATTGGGGTTCGACGCCTGCATAGATAGGAAGACGGCGAACATCGGCGAGCAGTTGGACGAATTGTGTCCGAAGGGCGTCGACGTCTATTTCGACAACGTCGGAGGCTCGATCACGCGAGCGGTTTTCGATCGCATGGCCGATTTCGGAAGGGTCGTCGTGTGCGGAATGATCAGCGAATACAACCAGGATGAAAGCGAAGTCGGGCCTCCCCTGCGCCCTGTACTACGCAAACGTCTACGCATCGAAGGGTTCATCTGCTACGACCACTACGACCGGTACCCGGAGTACCGGGCGTGGGCGTCCGCTCGAATCGCCGAAGGTGGACTGCGCTACCGCAACGATGTCACCGAGGGCATCGAAAATGCCCCAGCGGCCTTGATCGGGCAGCTTTCGGGGCACAACCGGGGGAAGCAGTTGGTGATGATTTGACAAAGGGAGACCACACGTCGTTGTGTGGTCTCCCTTTTCGATTCGTTCAGCCGATCAGGCGTCAGCCTCTGGGCCGAGCATCTACCTTGTCGTCATCGTCGTCGCGCTCGCCGGTTGCGAGCTGGACGCCGGATTTCTCGATGCTGCCGTCAGCACCTGACTTCTCGAGGTCGATCGGTGCATCACCGGTCGCAACCTCTTCGGCCTCAGGCTCTTCCGGTAGCGGCTTCTTGAGACTCAGGATGATCGAGCCTGCCAACACCACGATGATCACCGCGAGGCTGACCAGTGAGGGAATCTCGGGGATCGACGTGCTGATCACCTTGTGGCTGGCCTGCATGATCAGCTTCACGCCGATGAAGGCGAGGATGATCGACAGACCCTTGGACAGGTAGTGGAACTTCTCGAGCAGGCCCGAGAGCAGGAAGTACAGGGCACGCAGACCCAAGATCGCAAACGCGTTGCTGGAGTAGACGATGAATGGATCGTCACTCACTGCCAGCACTGCCGGGACACTGTCGACTGCGAACACGAGGTCGGCAGCTTCGATGGCGACGACGACGGCGAACAGTGGTGTTGCGACGCGCTTTCCGGCTTCCTTGACGAAGAACTTGGTTCCTGCGTATTCCTCACGGACCGGCATGATCTTGCGCAGCAAGCGAACCGCCAGCGAGGTTCCCGGATCGAAGTTCTCGTCGTCGTCCTTGAGCAGCTTGTAGGCGCTGTAGAGCAGGATGGCGGCGAAGACGAACAGAACGGCCGTGAACTTGCTGACCACGGCAACGCCGGCGGCGAGGAAGATACCGCGGAAGATCAGGGCGCCGATGACACCGAAGAACAACACGCGGTGCTGGTATTCACGGGGCACCTTGAAGTAACCGAAGATCAGGGCGAACACGAAGAGGTTGTCGACGGAGAGGCTCTTCTCCAACAGCCAGGCCGTGGTGAATTCGACGCCCGAGTTCACCCCCAAGGTCAGGGTGACGACCACCGCGAATACGAGAGACAAACCGACCCAGAGTGCACTCCACCAGGCCGCTTCCTTGAAGCCGATGACGTGCGCGCCGCGGTGGGCGAGCAGGTCGATGAGCAACATGACGACGATGACTGCGGCGAACGCGGCCCACGCCCACATGGGAACGTTCATCGCTGACCACCTACCCGAATGGCACTGATGACTGCGGTCACGGGGAGCTCCTTCACTGGGTTCGGACGGCCGTCTCGCCGTCTTCTCCAGTGTTCCTTGCCGACTTCTATCCATCCCGGTCGAAATATCGACGACTTTCACACCTGAAGTTGCCGAAACCATGCAATCTGAGGGTGTTGCGTCCGAAACCGCCGCTGGACGGCATCTTGTTCTAGCCTGGCAAGCATGAGCACCTCGTTGTACTACTCCGCCGTCCGCACCACACCGCTGACCGACGACGAGAAGGCCGAAGTCGACCGACTCATCGCCGTCCACAACGACGAATTTCCGTTCGACTACGAGGTCCTGGACCTCTATCCGTCGGATATCCCCGACACTCTGCTCAACGGTTCGACAAAGATCTCGAGCGACCCGACCGAGGTAATCCCTTCGCTCGTCTACTGGTTCAACGCTCTGACCGAACTCCGGCGGGCGGTGCCCGACGCAGACTGGGACGTTTCACTCGACGACACCCCCGCCGATTGGGATGACAGCTCCGGCTATTCGCTCCCCGGGCTCGACGACATGCAGTAGCGAGTCACGGGTTCGCCAGGAGGGCGGCTCCGTAGCTCTCCAGCGCGATGAGCGCCAACTCTGTTGGCAGCCGACGCTGGTCCACGCTGCGGTCTAACAGCTTTTCGGCCTGATCGAGTCGATACCGCACGGTGTTCTTGTGCAGACCGAGCGCCACGGCGGTAGCGGCTGCAGTGCAATTGTTCTCGTAATAGACCCGAACGGTGTCACGGATACGCGTCGTGACACCGTCCGCGCCGGCGAGTCCTTTCAATTCCCGGGCCACCAACGCACGCAGTTCGTCCAGATCTTCGGTGAGCAGACAGGGAACCTGAACATCTTCGTAGACGGTGACCCCCGGCGAACCCGTCGAACGGACCGCGATGCGCTGCGCGGCGAGAGCCTCGCGGTGACTGCGCGCGAATCCTTCCATTCCGTAACCGCTGGCCCCCACCGCGACACGGAGGTCCGAATTCCGAGCACGATCGAGCGCCGCCCACTCATGGTCGTCGAAATGCGCGACCCACGACCACACCTCGCGCGCCCCCGAAGGCAGCGTCAGCACGCGCTCGGCATTCGACTCGTCCACAAAGGAACGCGCATACGAGTCCAATCGGGCCAATACGTCGGCGGCCGGATCGGTGTCGTCCGTCCAGAGAACAAACGCAGTGTGGTGGCGCCGCATCGGGTAGTCGAGAATCTGCGACACCTCATCGGAGTGAAGTGCTTCGCCTGCGACAATCGCGTGCACCGTCTCGGACCGACGCGCAAAAGCGCCGCGCGCCAAGCTCTCACGCTCCTTCGCATACGTTGCCACCAACAATTCGGTGGTCACTTCCAGCCATCTCATCGCCGAACCCCACACTCGGACCAGAAGTGCGCGCTTGAGTTCCGGACCGATCGGGAGTGCTTCTATCGACTCGTCGACGAAGCCCAGCATCGCGAGGCGTCCGGCACCGTAGATCTTGAGCAGGACTCGAAGATCCATACCGCGCCTGGCAACGGTGAGTGCAAGCGCAACCGACTCCGGCGGCGGCGTGACCTCCTGGGAACCGCCCGCGATCGCGGCCACGATGACTCGAAGCTGCGCCGCAGTGCTCGCATCCACATCGCGTCGTAGCTCCCGATCACCCGCCACTTCAGGATTGGCCACCGCAATGGCGTCGTCGATGCGTTGAACGAAACCGTCGATCACCTCCGGCTGGAGATAGATGGGCGCGAGATTTGCAATCCAGCCGTCCAACTCCGATGTGTCCATGGCGCCTCCCCGACTTGTCACCCTGATTGTGACTTAGTCACAAATCTATCGTCTCACTTCGGCCAAGAAGCCCTAGCAACCCGGTTTCGACTGGTCCACAATCACATCCCTGCAGATTCATCTCACTGCAACCAACCCCTATCTTTGGAGACGCTGGAGTAAATGAACAAACCTTTCGACGGTCAGGTAGTGGTCATCACCGGCGGCGCCCGGGGCATCGGATACGCCACCGCGAAGCGGCTGATCAGCCTGGGTGCGACGGTCGCGATCGGCGACATCGACGAAGCCACTCTCGCGCGAGCAGCCAAGGATTTGGGCATCCGCACGTTCGGGCGCCTCGACGTCACCGACCCCGCCTCGTTCTTCGACTTCCTCGACACCGTCGAAGGTGAACTCGGCCCGATCGACGTGCTGGTCAACAATGCGGGCATCATGCCGGTCGGACGGATCGTCGACGAGGACGACTCCGTGACCAGACGCATCATCGAGATCGACGTCCTCGGCGTGATCACGGGAACCAAGCTCGCATTGCGACGGATGCTTCCGCGCGGACGTGGACACGTCATCAACATCGCTTCGCTTGCAGGCGAACTCCCGTGCCCCGGTTTGTCGACGTACTGCGGCGCCAAGCATGCGGTGTTGGGCTTCACCGATTCTGTCCGCAAGGAAGTTCGTGGCACCGGAGTTCACATCTCGTCCGTGCTGCCGACGCTCACCAACACCCAACTCACCTCGGGCACTTCGGGAATGAAGGGATTCCGAGAGGTTCAGCCGGAGGAAATCGCCGAAGCCGTCGTCGGCTTGATCACCAAACCGCTTCCACGCGTACGTATTACGCGGGTGTCCGGGCTACTCGTGCAGGCACAGGGCTTCTTCCCCCGGCGGCCGTACGAGGCATTGAGCCGACTGTTCGGCGTCGAGACGCAGTTTCTCGGCGACGTCGACACCGCGGCACGTGCTGCCTACGAAGAACGCGCCCGCGCAAGCTGATCAGGTCAGCTCGGTGGCCGGCCAGTCGAGCAGCTTCGCACCCAGTACGGCAGCGTGGAGCGCGAAGCTGTCGTTGGGATCGTTGACGTTCTGACCGGTGAGTTCACGGATGCGGTCCAACCGGTACGTCACGGCGCGGACGGACAAATGCAGGTCTCGGGCGGTCTTAGCCGTATTGCCGCCGGCGGAAAAGTACGCGAGCAGTGTGTCGATCATCGGTCCAGCGCCACCACGCGCCTCGAGCAGCGGTGTGAGAAGGGTATGGATCAGGTCGGTGACCGCCGGTCTGTCGTTGACCAGAACCCGGTAGACCAGCAGGTCACGAGCATCGATGATCGGTGCGGTCAACGACAGGCGCTGCGCCAGGTCCAGTGCGTCCAGCGCCTCCCGGTACGACGCCACCACGCCCGAAGCGGTGGTTCGAGGGCGCCCGACAGCGATCTGCCACGTGCCGTCCAAAGGACGCCGCTGCAACTGCACTCGCCCATCGTCATCGGTCCCCGGTCCGAGAGCCGACCGAATCCCTGCCAGCACGTGGTCGACGGCATCGCGATCCGGCGCCGCGAAAACGACCACCAGTTTGCCGCTCTTGCTGGCGACCAACGCGTCGGCGTCACCCTTGCTACCCAGAACGGCACGTTCGACGGCGCGCACCAAAGGGTTGTCGTCGGTGAACTCACGGGCGGCGGTCACTACCGCCACGGCATGCGGACCACTGAGGTGGAGACCGAATCCTGAAGCGCGATCCAACAATCCGACGACGTCAGCGCCGCCCGTCAACAAGTCGTCGACGAACTCGCGGCGTGCCGATACCTGCGAGCGGACCAGAGAACGCCTGGCCAACTGAAAACCTTCGGCCAGTTCGGCGACGGCATCGTCGACGGCACGCAGCATCACTTCGCCGGCCGCGACGACGGCGTTCGGATCCGATTGTGCCGCAATAACAGCAGGCAGTTCACGCCACAGACGCCAGGCCGAGGAGAGATACAGATCGAGCAGGGCTCGCAGGGCGACACCCTGCTGCGCTGCTTCTTCCCCGCGAGCGCGGAAGCGGTGCAGCTGGCGACGCTGCAGCGGTTTCCCTTCACAGACAGCGTCGCTGAGCACGTCGAGGAAATCACCCAGCAGTTCGACGGGCAGGCCACCGGCGTCATCGGCCCCCGCCGCGGCAACCCGGCGTATGGCGTCGTCAGGTACCCCGGTTCGGCTCACCCTCGCATTCTCTCACTGCCGGCAGCATTGCCTGGCTTCACGAAAGGCGCATCGAACCCGTGTCGATGTACCGCTGATGGAACGAGAATGCCTCGCCCAGGATGTGCGGCGTCTGCCCCGCACCCGGTTGAGCGTCGGCGCGAGCGATGTAATCGTGGAGCAGTGGCCGGAATTCCGGGTGAGCACACTTGTCGACGATCAGGCGCGCGCGTCGCCGCGGCGACAGACCTCGCAGATCCGCCAACCCCTGCTCGGTCACCAACACCTGAGTGTCGTGCTCGGTGTGGTCGACGTGCGGAACCATCGGCACGATCGCCGAGATCTCACCGCCGCGGTCCGTCGACGGGCTCAGGAACATGGACACGTAGCCGTTGCGGGCGAAGTCCCCCGAGCCGCCGATTCCGTTCATGATCTTCGTCCCCATGACGTGCGTCGAGTTCACGTTGCCGTAGATGTCGGCCTCGAGCATGCCGTTCATGGCGATGATTCCGAGTCTGCGCACCACCTCCGGGTGGTTGCTGATCTCCTGCGGACGGAGCGTGATGCGGTGGCGGTAGAAGTCGATGTTCGCGGTCAGTTCTTCGATGCCCTCTTCGGTGAGCGCCAAAGCCGTCGACGACGCATGCGCGACGGTTCCGTCCTTGATCAGCTTCAGCATCCCGTCCTGGATGACCTCGGAGTAGCAGGTCAGGCCGCGATACGGCCCCCGATCGAGCCCTCCGAGCACCGCGTTGGCGACATTGCCGATGCCCGCCTGCAGCGGAAGCAACGTATCGGCCGGCATCCGTCCGGCGCGCACCTCGAAGTCGAAGAATTCCAGGACGTGGCCGGCGATCGCCTCACTGACGGCGTCGGGTGCAGTGAGAGGGCTCGCGCTGTCACGGCAGTTGGTCTCGACAACGGCCACAACCTTCGTGGGATCCACTCGGAACGTGGTCTGGCCGATCCGGTCCTCGACACGAATGATCTCGAGCGGCTTGCGATGCGGCGGCAGCGCGGTGCCGTAATAGACGTCGTGAATACCTTCCATCGCCTCGGGCACCCACGAGTTGACTTCGAGGATGACCCTGTCGGCGACGTCCAGCCAGGTCTTGTTGTTGCCAATCGACGCGGAGGGAATCAGTTCCCCCGATTCGGTGATACCGGCGACCTCGACCACCGCGACGTCTACGTTGCCGTAGTAGCCCTCCCACACCTGCTGAGCCACGTGGGAGAGATGGATGTCCACGTAGTCCATACGACCGTCGTTGATCCGGCGACGTGCGGTGGCCTCGGACTGATACGGCATGCGCAGCGCGATTCCGTCGACCTCCGCGAGCAGCCTTTCGGTCTCGGTGGACACAGAAGCGCCGGTCAGGAGATTGATCGTGAAGTTCGATCCGTTGCCGCGGGTCCGGTGAATGCGCTCGGCCAGGGCCGGAATGACAACCTTTGGTGTACCGGCGCTTGCGAAACCGCTGATCGCGACGGTGTCGCCCGGGTTGATGAACTTCACGGCGTCGGACGCGGACATCACCTTCGACGCAAACGCTGTGGCGCGAATGCGGTTGGAGGTGGCGTTGTGTCCGGTCTCACCGAAGGTTGAACTCACGGCACCAGGATAAACAGGGCACGTCGAAGCGATTTACGGGGATAACCCAGACAGAATCGCTCCGACGTGCTATGTGCACCGATCAGTTGACGACGCCGTACACGCCTTCGCCGACCAGGCTCGCAATTCGATATTTCTGGATCTTGCCCGACCCTGTCAGTGGGAACGCCTCCGCGCTGAACCACTCCTTGGGCGCCTTGTGGCGCGCCAGTCGCTCGGTGCAGAACTCGACCAGCTCGGCGGCGGTCGGTTGGTCGGACTCGTCCTTCCAGCGGATAACGGCGACAACTCGCTCACCCCACACCTCGTCGGGCACACCCACGACCGCCACGTCGAGAATCTTCGGATGTGTGAAGATCACGGACTCGACCTCACGCGGATAGATGTTCTCACCGCCGCGGATGATCATGTCCTTGAGGCGGCCGGTAACCCGGACGTATCCACGTTCGTCCATCGTCCCCAAATCGCCGGTATGCAACCAACCGTCCTTGTCCACGGTGTCGGCCGAAGCCTCCGGATTACGGAAGTACTCGGTCATGACGAGGTACCCGCGCGCGCAGATCTCGCCTTGTTCGCCGAGCGGCACGCTGTCCCCGGTCACGACGTCGGAGATCTTCACTTCGACCTGCGGCAACGCGAGTCCGACCGTCTCCGACTTGTCCTCGGGGGTGTCGGCCGGGCTGGTCTGTGTGATGACGGGGCTGGCCTCGGTCTGTCCGTAGACGATGCTGAACCCCGCCCCGAAGGCCGACTCCACCGTGCTGACGAGTTCGGGCGGGACCGACGACCCGCCGGATACGACCACCGAACAGGCCGAAAAGTCGCGACTCGCGAAGCTGGCGTCGTTGATCATCGCGATCAGCATCGTCGGCACTCCACTGACCACGTCAGCGTGAAAGCGTTCCGCCGCATCGAGAACCGCAGTCGGATCGAAGTACTGGATCAGGCCGATGGACATTCTTCGCTGCGCGGCGCCGAGAACCAGGATGCCGCACCCGGCGGTGTGGAACAGCGGCATGGCCGACACAACCGAACCCCGCTCAGGGAATCGGCCTCTCCGACTCACGAAATCGGCATTGTTGACCAATCCGCGGTGATGCAACAGAGCACCTTTGGGAACTCCGGTGGTTCCCGACGTGTACTGGATCTGCGCATTGTCGTCAGGCGAGACTTCCGGCAGAGCGCCCCGTTCGCCCGCCCAACCTCGAACCTGGCGATCCCACTCCTCGAAGTTGACTGCGAGAACTTCTTCTCCCGAAATCGAAATCGCCTCGGATGCAACCGCTGCCATATCGCCACCGCGGAACTTTCCGGTGTGGAAGAGCCCCCGAGACTGGGACTGCGACAAGACGTACGCCAGCTCCTCCGCACCCAACGCCGGATTGGCGGTCACCAGAACCATCCCGGCGAGCGCGGCGCCGTATTGCAGAATCATCCATTCCGGAACGTTCGGAGCCCAGACGGTGATCCTGTCTCCGCGATCGAACTGGGACAAGAGGTAGTGCGCACACCCCTCCGCTTCGTCCAGCAGTTGCGCGAAGGTCCACGTGCGATCGGTTTCAGCCGCCCCGGAAAGCGAATGCGATTGCGTCGGAACCACTTCTCTGATTGCAATCAGATTCGGCGAGTCCGCGGCGCACTCTCGCAGCAGCCCACCCACCGTTTGCTCCTCTATCGGGTCAGACACGTCAGCGGGGAAGTACGACGTTTCGAGAACACTGCTCATCTCACATCCACTTTCTATCGAGGAGGGGTGTCGGACGCGGGGAGCGGCCCGCCTCCGTCTGGAATCTTGCGTCCGGAATCGCGGTACTGAACCGCGGCATGGAATCCGTCGCGCTCGGCAAAATCCTTGAACCAGCGCCCTTCCGGCGAGTGACGCGTAATTCCGTCGAACAGGGTTGCCAGCACCTGGGTGCCCTGCAGCCCCATGTTGTCGTACGCCTGGTTGATCATCATCTTCTGCATGGCCAACTGATTGAGCGGAACACCGGCGATGCGATCCGCCAACGCTTCCACCGCCGAGTCCAATTCGTCGGCCGGCACCGCTTCGAGCGCCAATCCCCAGTCAGCCGCAGTGACACCGTCAATGGTGTCTCCCGTCAACAGCATTCGCTTGGCACGCTGGGCGCCGAGCCGGTACACCCACATCGCCGTCGTCGGGCAACCCCACACACGCGCAGGCGGGTATCCGATGCGAGCGTCGTCGGCCATGATCAGCATGTCGCAGGACAGCGCGATGTCACTTCCACCGGCAATCGCATATCCCTGAACCTTGCAGATCGTCGGCTTGAGCGATCGCCAGAGCGTGAAGAAGTCGTCGGTGTTCTGCTTCATCCCGCGAAAGTCCTTGATGGGGTCCCAGACCGGGCCCTGGTTCCACTTTCCGTCAAGGGCACCTTCGGCAAACTTCTTGAGGTCGTACCCGGCACAAAATGCCTTGCCCGCACCTTGCAAGACGATCACACGGACCTCGTCGTCGTCATTGGCTGCTGCCACCGCGTTTCGAATGTCAGACGGCATCCGGTCGTCGATCGCGTTGAGCCGATCGGGGCGGTTGAGCGTGATATACGCTTTACCGCCGGACGTCTCGTACTTCAGGGTCGCAAAATCCGTCATCATCGGTCCTGTCGACAGAGCGCGCCTCGCTCGGAACGAGTTACGCTAGTTCTGGGTGAGGAGCAGGCGAACGACGCCTGCCCATTGACTGATCGAACGACGCGCAGACGCGTCGCTCTTCTGCACTGCCCGGGACAGCGCCAAACCACGGAGCATCAGCACCGTCAGATCTGCAATCTGCGAATAGTTCTCGGAAGCAACAATTTCGGGACCGAAAGCGTCGTGGACAACTCGCCGCAGATCCCGTCCGGCGATTCGCTCCGATTCCCGGAGCACCTCGGCCAACACCGGATCCGTCCGCGCTGCGGACCACAGTTCGAGTTCCGCTTGAAATGGCGGCTGAGTCAACGCCGAATACAGAGCGGAGATCGAGTTCTCGATCGTGTCAACCGACGAATCCTGCCGAGACATGGCAGCTCTTACCGCCACCTCGTTCCGTACGACGATGTTCGACACCAACGCCGCAGTGAGCTCCTGCATGTTCGGAAAGTGGTGCAGCAGAGCGCCCCGACTGACTCCGGCAGCGGTTTGCACCGACTGCGCCGTCAGAGATGAATAACCGTCCGCTATCAGTAAATCCGTTGCCGCATCGAGAATCCGGTGGCGCGTCGCTTCGCGCTGCGCATCGCGCAGGGTCACGGTCTCACCTCCAACTTCTCGAGTGGCATGGCTCACAGTTTCACAGTCCATTCAGACTGTCAATGGCCGAAAGCCTCCGGCGTACTCTCGATGCACCGACCCTTCGGACTGATCGGAGCAACACGTGACGACCTCACCGCCGACCGTCTCGCTGACGCTCGACCAACTTGCTTCACGCGCTGCTTCCCTGATCACCGACGACGGTCGGAGAATCCTCGGCATCACGGGCGCACCGGGAGCCGGAAAATCGACGGCGTCACAGGCAATTGTGCGGAAATTGGGTTCTCGTTGCTCCATCGTCGAGATGGACGGTTTTCATCTTGCCAATCGGGAACTCGACCGACTCGGCAGGCATGAACGCAAAGGCGCACCGGACACCTTCGACGTCGACGGCTACGCGGCTCTACTACGCCGACTCCGAGCCTCGAACTCGACGGTCTATGCTCCGGTCTTCGATCGCGAGTTCGACGAATCGATAGGCAGCACAACGGCTGTCGACCCATGTACACCGCTGATAGTCACCGAGGGGAACTATCTCCTCCTACCCAGTGGTGGATGGCAGGAAGTGCGAGCAGCACTCGACGAGGTCTGGTATCTCGACGTTCCGGAGGAAACTCGGACGAAGCGCTTGGTGAAACGCCACAGCCGCTTCGGAAAGAGTTCCGAAGCGGCTGCAGAGTGGGTGAAACGGGTAGATCAGCCGAACGCCGAGTTGATCAGCGCAGTCAGGCCACGCGCGGATCTGATCGTCAGAATCGAACGGTCCGAGCCTCACTGATGTCAGCTGAAAACCTAAGAACCGCCGCCGGTTCCGAGAAAAGTGGCCAGCCCGGCAACTCCGGCGATTCCGCCGAATATCGCCGCCAATGCACCGGCGACGGTGATAACGCTGTCGAGCGCTTTGAGATCGGTGTCGGATGAACCCATGGCAGTCTCCTGGAGTCAGAATTGAAAGTGGGGTTGAATGTGCGCCGAAGTGCGCAATGTTGCACACGTCACTTTACCGGCATTCGCGACCCGGATCAACGAAAACTGTCTCCACATACGTTGCACTGCAACATATTTAAACAGTAGCTTGCAGGTCCACCGAGACACGACGACGGCCACCGGCCCGCAGCGCGGGCAGATGGCCGTCATTGGATATTGCCGAGGAGTCAGACGCTCGTCACATGCATGACGTGCTTGGCCCTCGTGTACTCCGCCAGGGCGAGCTCCGACAGATCCTTGCCGTAACCCGACCCGGCGAAGCCACCGTGAGGCATCTCAGCGGCGAGCATTCCGTGGGCTCCCACCCAGACGCAGCCGAAATCCAGTTCGGCCGTCATCCTCATCGCGGTGCCGTGGTCGGACGTCCACACGCTCGACGCGAGAGCGTACTTGGTCCCGTTCGCAAGTTCGATCGCTTCAGCCTCGGTGGAGAACGACTGTACGGTGACAACCGGCCCGAATATCTCTTCCTGGACCAGCTCATCTTCCTGCTGCACCCCGGAAATAACAGTTGGCAGATAGAAAAACCCTGGTCCAGCTGGCTTTCCCCCGCCAATACATACGTTCGTATTTGCGGAGCGTCTCTCTACTAACTCCGCCACTCGATCACGGTGAGCGCGGCTGACCAGGGGGCCGAGACAATCGCCCGATTCCGGTCCTCCCAACCTCAAGTCCGCGGCCGCAGCCGTCAACTTCTCGGTGAACTCCTCCGCAACCTCCTCTTGAACGAGAATCCTCGTCGCAGCGGTGCAATCTTGACCGCTGTTGTAAAAGGCCCCGGCAACAATCCCCGCGACTGCGCCGTCGAGGTCCGCGTCGGCGAAAACAACGGCGGGTGCCTTGCCTCCGAGTTCGAGATGCAACAGCTTGACGTCTTCCGACGCGGCCTTTGCGACCGAAATACCCGCTCTCGTCGATCCCGTCAGCGCAATCATCCGAGGAACCGGATGAGCGACGAGCGCGGCTCCGGTATCGCGATCGCCGCACACTACGTTCAACACCCCGGGCGGATAGATCTGCGCTGCAAGCACTCCCAGCATCACCGCGGTTTCCGGCGTCTCCTCGGCCGGCTTGAGCACGAGGGTGTTTCCCGTCGCGAGTGCCGGCGCGATCTTCCAGACCGCCATCATCAACGGGTAGTTCCAAGGAGCGATCGCACCGATCACGCCAATGGGTTCACGTCTGACATAAGACGTAGCACCCTCCGTGTACTCCATTGCGGCAACGCCCGGCAGAGAGCGGGCAATACCCGCGAAGTACCGCAGAAAGTCAACACACTGCGGGATCTCGTCGTCTCGCACCTGCCTGAGAGGCTTGCCGGTACTGCGGCATTCGACCTCGAGGAAATATTTCGCGTTTGCTTCCAGCGCGTCCGCGAGGGCCAGCAGCAACTCCTGACGGCGCGCAGGGGTGGACCGGCGCCAGGACCGCGCAGCCTTCTCGGACGAACGGCAGGCTCGATCGACGTCATCGGCGGAACCGACGGCAGCACGGGCATATGGATTGTCGGTCACCGGATCGACCAGCACGGAAAGTCTACCTGCCGGGCTCTCGCACGTTCCGTCGATCACGTGACCAAACGCTGCGACAGTCATCGAAGTTTCCACCGTCAAGAGCGCGATCCGGGGAGCGCGACGAAGAACTTCTTCGACGGCTCAACCGTCTCCCAGGTACCGCGAAACGACTGCGGCACGAAAAATGCTTCCCCAGAAGAGAATTCGCGACGGTTTCCATCGAGGTCGATCAGTGCCACCCGGCCGCTGATCATGATGCAGACCTCGTCGTACGGATACGGGTCGCACAAGAGCGTGCCGGGCTCGCCTTCCCAACCACCGCCGAAGTATTCCCCGTTCGGATCTCCAAATGACCTCCATTCGGATTCCGACCAGTTCGGGCTCGCGTCGTCACCCCACTCCGGGATGAACCGCGTCCCCTGCCCTGGCCCGAACGTTCGAATGTCGTTGACACTCATGTCATTTTTCCTTCGTGTTGGAGCTGGAAATTCGTGCAGCAAACAGATTCAATACGTTTGCAGTTATTCGTTCGGTGAACGGATCGTGATGGATCAGCCCGTTCACCCATTCGGTGGAACCTGCGTTGAACACGGAGCCGAGACCTCGCTTGTGACAGGCGACCATTCCCGATCCGTATTCGAGATCACGAAGGTGATCTGGAGGCTCACTGCCATAGAAGCATTCGATGATTCCCTGCACTTCGGCGAAAGGCGCACCGATCGGAACTTTCCCGTTCCATTTGTCCCGCGAACCCGAAACTGCCGGCGCCATCGCGATGATCTCCAGATCCTCGGGAGCGCCGTCGACGCCGGTCGCATACGGCTGGCCCTTCCGGAACGTGAAATCCACGCCGTCCATCTCGAATCCGGCAACACAGATCGGGGCGATCCCGAAGTTGTCTCCGTAGTACAGGTCGGTTCCGTTCAACGCCCAATGATCCGGCCGGTATACCGTGAAACCGCCCGAAGACCTGGGAGTTGTTGCACCGTAACGATTGTAGACACCGGCCATGCCGGTCAATCCCATCGTCCACGCTCCCGGTCGGGCAACCTCGGGCGAATCCCACGCCGTCGTCACCCGGGTCGGGTCGACTTCTCGCATCGGATCGTCGAACGGATTCTTGTAACAGACTTGTGCGTCGTTTTCGAGGCGTACCTGCCACAGGAAGTTCCCGCCGAATCGCGCCAGACCACCACCCTCTTCGACGAAATCATCTATGCGGTCACGCATCTCCCAGGACCAGTACTCGTCGTGACCGACAACAACTGCGCATGAATATCCCTGCAGCGCCGACGGATCGTTATGCAGATCGTGTTGTGTCACGTGGTGGACGCGGAACCCCTGCTCTTCCGCCCAGACCGTGAACGGCCTCTCGTAAGTGGCCCAGAAGGCGTCCGCATGGTGACGCGAGTAGCCGTTCACCCACGCCCATTCGTACGGCGGGTGACGGGGAATCCATCCGATTCCCGGTGTGTCGGTGTGGATGTTGCGTGCTGCACCCTCGGGTTTGCGCAACATCCCCCGCGCGACGGGACGCTGCGTCGAGGAAATCGGTGTCGGCACATCGCCGGAGCCGTCCGGAACACCTCGGTAGTGGTTTGCCCCACCCCAATCGTTGTAGGCCAACATCGTGCTGGTGGTGTGAATGAGTACGAAGTCGGCATGCTCGGGTTCGCGCGCCTTGACGACGAAGAAGCCCTCCCGCTCAATAGTCACCCCTTCGTGGAGCATCCGGACCAGAACCAAGTACATGCCGGACGTCCATTTCGGATCTATCTCGACGGCAAGGGATTCCGCCCAGTCGCAGCCCACTGCGTACGCGTCGGCAGGCGTCTGCTGCTGCTTGCCCGGCAGACCGACGTATTGCGCGACCTGTTGCGGCCGGGCGCCGTCTCGAACAATTTCGAGGTCGTATTCTTCTGCGGTGGTATGCACTCGGATCGAGACGGTGTCACCACCGAAGTACGAGAACCTGTCCGCATAGACCCATATCTCTGGAGCGCCCGGAACAATTCCGGGACGTTCGACCAACCCTCCGGGGACCGACCATGCGTATTCGCTCATGCCGACAACTCCTCGACCGAGTGTTCACGTACGCGCATCCCGCGGACCACGCCGAATGCGAAAGCCAACAGCAATGGCACTGCCAACAAGAAGTTTTGCGCGGTGGTCAACCCGGTCAGGTCACTCATGTTCATCAAGAGGTATCCGAGCGCGACGATCAACGCCACTGCAGCGAGCGAGGGTGCAATCAACCTCTGCCACAGACCTTCACCGCGAGAATCCTGCGAGAAGAACCTGAGCACGGCGACGGAAGTGAGGACCTGCAACACCAGCACACCGATGATCGTTGGTGTATTCGTCCACACGACTACTTGGGTGTACGGGTCTGCGGGCGTCAGCGCAAAGCCGGCGATTGCCGCGAATACCAGTGCGCCTTGTGTGATTCCGGCGACGCTCGGCGTTCCAGTGGTCAGCGAAACCCGTGCAAGCGCGGCAGGAAAGACTCTCGCGCGCCCCATGGTGAGCAGATAGCGACTGCAAGCATTGTGGAGGGCAAGGCAACCCGCGAAGAAGCTCGTGACGATCAACAGATGCATCACGTCGGTCATCATGGAGCCGGCAAATTCATTGTTGAGATCGAAGATCAGCTCGGACGGGTCACCGCCGAGTAGGTCGCCCATCCGACTCGGGCCGACGGCCTGCACGATCACCCAAGCACAGAATGCGTAGACCACGGCCAGAACAGTGACTGCTGTGTAGGTCGCACGCGACACTGTGCGTTTGGAATCGACAACTTCCTCGCTGTAGATCGCCGTCTGCTCGAAACCGACGAAGGAGGTGAAGGTCAACACGAAGACGCTCGCCAGTCCGGCTGTCATGAAGGTCGACGGCGAAAAACTGTCGAGCGACAGTCCTTCGTGGCCACCTTTCAACAGAACCGCCACACAGAAGACTGCGAGGACGCCGAGCTCGAGCGCCATCAAAACGGCCAGCACCTTCGCGCCGATATCGACCCTGCGATACCCCACCACCACGACCAGAACTGCGACCGCCAATGCGCAGGTGTAGACGGAAACGGTTACTCCCAAGAACAACTCGATCGTCGACGAGAGAAAGATGCCGCAAGCGACGACGAATCCGATCTGGCCACCGAGATAGCCGATGTAAGCCAGCACAGAGGCGCCTGCGCCGACTGTTTTTCCGAGCCCTTCGGTGATGTAGGCGTAGAACGCGCCCGCGCCGCGGATATGCCTGCTCATCGCCGTGAAGCCGACGGCGAACAGTAGATAGACGATCCCGGGAACGACGTACCCCACCGGAAGCGCAGCGCCGGAAACCATCAGGCCCAGTGGCGCGAATCCCACCAGGATCGTCAGTGGCGCCGCTGCGGCGATGACGAAGAAGACCAGATGACGGCTGTTGGTAGTTCCGGCACGCAGGCCCGAGGATGACGTGGGAGAACCGGATTCAGAATGCATTCCTGCACCGGGAGGGTCGGTTTTTTCGGTCATGGGGAGGCTCCGCGAGTTAAGGCAAGTATGCGCCTGCCTGGTCAGGTTTCCCGAGGTTCGCCCGAATTTCTCTCGACGTTCGCCCGGTGTTCCTAAGAGAGTGCCGAATCGTTTCATCAGTGTCAATACCTGCGCTGAAACGATTCGACGATTTGCTTTGAGGTGCCCCTTAGCGGTGCACGCAACATGCCGAAACGATTGATCGATAGGCTGGAGACAAACCGACCAACGAGTAGAAACGATCCGCAGTGGCTACCCCTGTTTCGCCGACGCTTCGTGATGTCGCCAACGCCGCCGGCGTCGCGGTGTCCACGGTCTCCTATGCACTCAACGGCAAGGGCCGGGTCGACGCGGCCACTCGCGCTCGGGTTCAAGAGGTTGCCGACCGCCTTGGATACCGTGCCAATCGGTCGGCCCAGAATCTCAGGTCGGGTCGGACTGCCACCCTCGGGCTGATGCTCCCCGCTCCCGACCAACTGTCATCGGCCGAGTACCTCAATTTCGACTGGTACGGGCGCGTGGCGACCGCCGCGACCCAGGCTGCATTCCACGCCGATCACTCACTCCTCCTACTACCGTCGATGAAAGATCCGAACGGACTGCGGCGCATCGAGATGGACGGCGTACTGGTCGTCGACCCGATGGTCGACGACCCGCGCGTCGAGGTTCTGCAGAAGATCGGAATCCCCTCTGTCGCAGTGGGTCCTGGACACTCCGGGCAGTTCGGATACTCCACCTCACCGGACCTCGTCTCCACCACGGAGACTCTTCTGAACCACCTCGCCGAACGTGGGGCAAGGGACATTTTCGTCCTCACTCCCGGAATGCATTCGGAGTGGACCCGCGCAACGACTTTCGCTTACTTCGAGTGGTGCCGCGCCCGAGGCGTGGCACCACGCACCAGCGAGGAATTGACGTCGTTTCCGGGCGCCAGCACCGTCGAAGGCCTCATCGGCGCCGCGTATGCGGCCACCCGCGAGGCCCTCGACTCCTCGACTCCGCCGGACGCGATCCTGTCGTTGATTCTCGGTTGCGCCCCGGCAGCGGCGCGAGCGGCCCTCGATCTCGGGCTGTCGATTCCCGGTGACGTCTTGATTGCACAGGACAGTGACGAACCCGCCCTGCTGGTTTCCCAGCCCCCGATCACCGCATTCGACTTCTTCCCCCAAGAACAGGCGGCAGCGGCCGTGCATGCACTGTTGGCCCTGGTCAACGGTGACGAACCCGCAGTTCAGAGCTATACGCCTAGCGAACTCCGCGTGCGAGCGAGCACGGCCCATTCGCTCACACCATAAATTCACCTGGCAGCGATAGACTGATTTCCGAATTATCGTCCGTCGCCTGCCGAGAGGAATCAGGTCATCGCGCACCGCTCCCGCGACCGCTTGGCCGGGTATCTCGCCGTAGTGCTGGTCTGTGCACTCGCCCTCCTCGCATCTGTCAGCAGTGCGACCGGCCTCGACCGCGACGTCGCTCCGGTCCGCATCGCCTACGCCGCGGCCGCAGACACTTTCGGCGATCTGTATCTTCCAGAAGGATCGGACGGTGACCTGCCGGTCGTCGTACTCATTCACGGCGGTGGATGGGCCCAGAAGAGCAATCTCGAATACGCGGGCGCGTGGGCAAAAACCCTGACCCCGTACGGAATTGCGGTCTGGAACATCGAATACAGACGCGTCGGCGGTCAGGGTGGTTGGCCGACCACGCTCTCCGATACCGTTACGGCCACCAACGCCCTGGCCGGCATCGTTCAGGAAAAGGCTTCCGGGCGACTGGATTTGAGCCGTATACACATCGCCGGCTACTCCGCGGGTGGACAACTTGCCGCCTGGGTCGCATCGCGATCCCAACAGGGTGCAGACGCCCCGGAACCAAACCTCTCGGTGCCGGTTCGCTCGACGACGATCATGGCCGGCGTCTTCGACATGACGCTCGCCGCAACCGCGGGCAAAGATCGATTTGTTCGAAATCTTCTGGGCGGCATGCCTACCGATCATCCCGATCGCTACCGCATCGCATCACCGATCGAGCACCTCCCCACCGGCCTCCCCGTCACGGTGATCCACGGACTCGGAGACAAGGTCGTGTCGGTCGAACAGAGTCGGCGCTATGCCCGTGCCGCCCGAGCAGCAGGCGACGTGGTCGATCTGATCGAACTTCCCGGCGTCGGCCACGGCGAGTTCGGCAACCCGACGACCGACGCCTGGGCTACCACCAAGCAAGCAATAATCGGCCACATAAATGCCTCTTGAGCAGGTAATACGGGTCACAGTGCTCTCAGCCGCTCGAAATAGAATTAGCTGAAACTCAATCGATGACGTACGGTGGGGTTATCAGAGGGCAGCCGTCAGTCAGGCAGCCGGTCGCTTCGCCCGGAACAACAGTTCCAGTATTCGTTCCAGGGGCAGACTTCCAGTTCGGTGCAAATCCGCGCCTTTGATCACTACGCACTTTCATCAGTCCCGCAGATTGTTGACCAGGCCGAAGGCTCCGACGGAGTCCGCCGCCAATCGCGTACCGACTGCACCAGTATCAACATGCGCTACACACCGCACGGGCCCAAAGACCCTGCGGTTCAAAGGAATACCTTGATCAATACCATGATTCACCCCGACGACACGAACAACCAGACGAACAGCAACTCGACGAACGGTCTACGGATCCCGACTACTTCGGGCCGGATCCGCGAGCGCGGTATCGAAATCGTCTGCACCCTCTACCGTTGCAGCACCGACGAAGCCGCCGAGCTGTTGCTCCGACATTCTCAGACCAACAACCTCAAGGTCACCAGCCTGATCAAAGCGCTTGTCGCCCTGATCGACGAAGACACGTCCGGCACTGGTTACGGAAGCAGTAACACGCTGGCGTCTCACTTCTGGCTGCGTGAGATCAGAAATCTCAGCCAGGCCCACCGACGCAGCGATCATTTTCATCGCCATCTCGTCGGCGCGTAACCGGCGCTGAACGACAACTGACCTGAAACGACAGCTGGGGCAGTACACGGAAATCGTGTACTGCCCCAGCTGTCGTGTTTTCAGTTGTCAGGCGGAAGCCGACTCTCGGCAGTCAGGCGGAAGCCGACTCTCGGCAATCAGGCGGAAGCCGATTCCTTGTTCAGGCCCTGCGGAGCACCGTCGGTATCTGTCGCCTCGTCCACATGCTGAGGAGCGAAGAGCAGGCAGACGATGCTCAGGACGCACATGCCGATCAGCAGTGCGATGACCGGCCAGATGCTGCCGGTTGCCTTGTACATCAGCGTCGACACCAGCGGAGACAACCCACCGAAGATCGCGCCTGCACCCTGGTACGCCAACGAAATGCTCGTGTAGCGGGCCTGCGGCTTGAACATCTGTGACAGGACGGCGGCGATCGGGCCGTACGTGGCCGCCAGCACCAGTCGCATGACAGCGAAGGTCAGGAAGATCAGGAACACGGATCCGGACTTCAGCACCAGGAACTGCGGCGCTGCGAGAATCGCGACTGCCGCAAGGCCCCAGATGACGACGCGGACGCGTCCCACCTTGTCGCCGAGCCACGCCACGCCGAGAGTCGCGATCAACTCGACCACTGCAGCGACACTGAGCGCGTTGAGAATCAACGTCTCCGACAATCCGACATCGGGGTCGGTTGCGTATGCCGTGATGAAGGTCGTCACGAGGTAGTAGCCGCCGACTGCGACGGGCAGAATGCCGATGCCCAGGATGATCGGGCGCCAGTTGGTCACCAGCGCGTACTTGAGCGGGAGCATTTCCGGTACGTCCGCGGACTTCACCTCGGATTCGAAAACCGGGGACTCTTCGACCTTCAGGCGAACGACCAAGCCGACGAGAATCAGCAGCGCCGAGCAGAGGAACGGCAGTCGCCAAGCCCACTCGCGCAGAGCGTCGTCGCCGAAGGTGGAGAGAATGCTGAAGAAACCTGTGGCCAGGAGCGCGCCGGCCGGGTTGCCCAGCTGAGCGAAACCGCCGTAGAAGGTCTTCTTGTCCTCGGGTGCATGCTCGACGGCCATCAGGACCGCGCCGCCCCATTCGCCGCCGACGGCAAAGCCCTGGACGAAGCGGAGCAGTACCAGCAGTAACGGCGCCCAGAACCCGATCGACGCGTAAGTGGGCAACATGCCGATGAGGAACGTGCCTGCACCCATCAGCGTCAAAGTCACCACCAATGCGGTGCGTCGGCCCATCTTGTCACCGACATGGCCGAACACGATTCCGCCGAGCGGGCGAGCGAAGAAACCGACGGCGTATGTCGCGAACGCCGCCGCAACGCCGGTCAGGCGGTCGGTTCCGGGTGGGAAGAAGATGTCACCGAACACCAGGGCGGCTGCCGTGGCATACACGTAGAAGTCGTACCACTCGATAGTTGTACCGACGAAGGCTGCAAATCCCGCCTTGCGGGCCTTCACGATCTGTTGCTCTCGGTTCATTACTTTTCCTCGGTGGTCGAAGTGCTCGACAATAGGTGGTTATGACCTGAATGTGCGAGTTCGCCGTCGATCCAGGTCTCTCGGACCTCGATCTGCGCAATCGCGTCGGCCGGAACCTCGAGGGGATCCGCGCCCAGAATGACGAAGTCGGCCCGCTTGCCGACCGAGATGCTGCCCAGCTCTGCTTCGCGGCCCAGCGCACGCGCACCGTTGAGGGTATGAGCCTGCAATGCCTGGTCGGCGGTGATGCGGAGTGCATCGGAGCCGAGCTGATGGCCCTGACGCGTCACACGAGTAACGGCTGCCTGAATTGCTTCGAGCGGCTTCGGCTCTGCGACGGGGGCGTCGGAGCTGATGGTCACGGGAACTTCGGCAGCGATGAACTCGCCGAGCGGGTTGAACCGCTCGCCCGGAGTGCCGATCGCAGCGGTCACGCCCTCACCCCAGTTGTAGTAGTGCTGTGGCTGGTTCACCGGGTAGACACCGGCCAGGTTCATCCTTGCGATCTGCTCGGCCGTCGGGAGTCCGCAATGCTCGATGCGGTGACGAGCGTCGGCGTCGGGGTGAGCCTTCTGCGCAGCTTCGATGGCATCGAGCACCATGTCGATGGCGGTCGGTGACTGAGCGTGCGTGGCGGTCTGCAGACCCACCGAATGTGCCTTGGCAATCAGCTCCGAGTAGTCCGCCGGCTCGTGGTAGAGCTGCCCGGTGCGGCACGGGTCGCCCACGTAGCCGTCGGGGAAGTATGCGGTCCAGCCGCCGAGTGTGCCGTCGGCGTAGAACTTGATGCCCCCGAACGCGAGCCGCGAATTGCCGAAGGCGCCGTGCATTCCCGTGTCGATGACGTGATCGAGGAGGTGGCTGAGCATGTACATGCTGACGCGGGTCTTGAGCTGATCCTGCTCGGCCAGACGCAGGTACATGTCGAATTCACGCCGGGTCACCTGGCAGTCACCGATGGTGGTGACGCCACCGGCCAGGAACTTGTCCTGAGCGACCGACAGCTGGCGAAGGTGCTCTTCCGGCTCGTCCTCGAGATGGAAGTTGGGGCCGTGATGGCCGACCTTCACTCCGTTGACGCCGGTGAGAATGTTGCACGCGGCGTCGGAGAGCTCACCGGTGAGTTCGCCGTCTTCATCTCGGAAGAACTCGCCACCGGCCGGATTCTCGGTGCTCGCGTCGATACCGTGCTTGTCGAAAGTGAAGGAGTTGACGACGCCGCCGTGACCGCTCGCGTTCATGAGGTAGACCTCGCGATCGGTGGCCACCTGATCGAGCTCTTCCTTGAGCGGGTGACGCCCTTCGATCAGGTTGCGGTGCTCGTAGCCGTATCCGCGAATCGGGACGCCCGCAGGTGCTGCGAGCGCCGCTTCCTGAAGTAGCGCAATGATTCCGGGGATGGAATGTGCCTTCTCCGGCCCACAGTCCACCCAGCTGAGCATCTGCCCGTACATCAACGGGTGTGCATGTGGATCGACGAAGCCGGGGACGACGGTGGCGCCGTCGAGTTCGACCACCGCGGTTGTGCGAGTGCTCAGCCGACGCGCCTCGGTGCGGCATTCCTCGAGCGTTCCCACCGCTGCAAAGCGGTTTCCGAACACCAGGAACGCTTCGGCTCCCACCGTGCTGTCGTCAACGGTGTGGATCTTGGCGCCGGTGAAGATCGTGCCGGTGGCGTCGAGAGGCGAGGCTTCGTGCGTGTGCAACTTGCGCATGGTGGTCCTTCGTCGAGATGGTGGTGCAGGTCACTGCGTGTTGAGCGAAAACTACGCCCTGACCTGGAGCTATGCAATGCATCAAAGTTTCAGACCAGGCGGTATACAACTTTTTTGTATGAGTTCTTGAGCATTTCTGCACTTATCCACATCATCCATGGCAACATGCGACTGTTCTAATAGGAAGCTCATACAGAAAAATCTCTGGAAAAGTTGGGGCAACCATGACGGTCGATCTCGATTCCAAGCTCATTGCCGCACTTCAGCGCAACGGGCGAGCGACGTACCGCGAACTGTCCGTGGCGGTCGACGCCCCACGAGCGGCGGTGTCCACCAGAGTGCAGGCGCTACTCGACTCGGGAACGGTGTCCGTAGTGGCCGTCGCGCACCCCGAACTTCTCGGGCTGAAGGCGCTTGCACACGTCTCGATCGCAGTGTCCGGACCGATGACCCCGGTGCTGGACGCGTTGATCGCATCCGAGGCCGCCGTCTACATCTCGGCAGTCAGCGGGCAGTACAACGTGATTGCGGAACTTCGGGTGCCCAGTCACGACGATCTGTACCGTGCCATCGCCGAACTCCGCTCACAACGTGGCGTTCGATCCGTGAGCACGCTGGTCTACGTCGACGTCATCAAGGGAATCTTCATGCCCGAGACCGCTTTACAAGCCGATATCCGACTCGACTCGACAGATGTCGCGTTGATCGAACTGCTCGAGCGCAACGGGCGAATGCCCTTTCTCGAGCTGGCCGAACACACCGGACTGTCGCCGAGCGCCGTGCGCAACCGGGTCAATCATCTGATCGCGAGCACGGCACTGCGCGTCGGCGCTGTCGTCAAGCGGCGAGGTGGTGGCCGAACGCTGGCGATGGGCATCGGCGTCAATCTGGGCTCACGGGACGACAACGCGGTATCGGAGATCGAGTCGCTGCCCGGAATCGAATTCCTCGCCCGGACCCTCGGACGATACGACGTGATCGCGACGGTCGCCGCCAACTCGTCCAACGACCTCCATGCCCTGTCCGAGCGAATCCGGGGCATCGACGGAGTCAGCGGCTTGGAATCGTGGGCGCATCTCGAGGTCTTCAAGGAGCACTACGCCCGCAGCCTGGACGTACGCGGATAATTCCCAAGTCATTGACCCACTCGTGAGAGCACGCTAACCTCGGGCAAAGTCATTGACTCACTTACCCGAGGTGGCACACATGTCCGACTCCGGACGCAAGGTAGACATCGTCGCTGCGGCGATCGAGGAGGCGATATCGACCGGCCGATGGCCCGTCGGATCAAAACTCCCGCCGGAGACCGCACTGGTCGAGGAATTGGGAGTCGCCCGAAACACCATGCGCGAAGCGGTACGGGCGCTTGCACACGCCGGAGTTCTGTCCGTTCGTCACGGTGGCGGCGTGTACGTCATGGCGGCGTCGCCGGTCGAAGGACTACTCGGGCGCAGGCTCGCCAGAGGTGACGTTCTCGACGTACTGAGCCTGCGACGCGGACTCGAGGTCGAAGCCGCGCGACTTGCAGCGCAGCGCCACACCCCCGAAGATCTCGCGCGGATACATGCAGCCTGGAATGCCCACCCCGGTCACGTCGGCGGCTTCACTGTCGAAGCCGGCATGGCCTTGCACCTTTCGATCGTCGAGGCGTCCCACAATTCCGCACTGATCGACGTCTACCGGGGAGTCCTTGCCGCCGTGACGGATTCGCTGTCCGCCGTCAGTGCCGGTCCAGGTTTCCACGTCGACGAGCACCGACTCTTGATCGCTGCCATCGAGGAACGCAACCCCGGCGAAGCAGCGCGTGCGGCAGGCGCAGCGCTCGATACGGTCATCGACGCAGTCGAAAGGAGCTTGTCGTGAATCGGGGAAACTGGAACGGTGCGGCATATTCCCCTCTTGCCGAACAACTCTCACCTGCATCGACAGAGGCGCTGCGCTCGATCGGGCACGTGAGCACGGCGTACGACGTCTGCGCCGGAACGGGGAACTTTACGCTCCCGGCGGCCCAGTCCGGGATCGCGGTCCACGCACTCGACCTCTCCGCCAGCCAGCTGGAGGTCGCGCGCGAACGCTGGATTCCTCGCCCCGGAACTACCGAACCCACTTTCACGATCGGCGATGCACAGTCTCTGCCGTGGTCGGATTCGAGCGCCGACGCCTGTGTCAGCATCTTCGGGATCATCTTCTGTCCCAACCCTGCGATCGCCCTCGCAGAGATGATGCGGGTGACCCGCCCGGGTGGAAGCATTTGTGTCGCAACGTGGTCGGAGAACGGGTGGGCAGCAGCACTCCGAAGGGAGGCCGCCTCTGCGTGGAATGGCATCACACCACTACCGACGACATGGTCGAGCCCGAGCGAATTCGAGAAGGCAGCAGCTGGATTGGAGTCGGTGAGCTCGGCCTCGCACCTGCTCGAGTGGCAACTACCAGCCGGTTCGGATCCCGTCGAGGAACTGTGCGACCAGGCGCCGGCGTTGAAGAACTTTCGCGAGGCGGTTCGAGGCGCAGGGAATTGGGCTTCGATGTCAGCGCACCTCCGCTCGGCGCTCGCACCCTGTCTCAGATCGAGCGCGGCCGGCCCCGTCGCCACCAGCGAATACGTCCTCCACACGGGCACTGTCCCGAACTCTGACACCGCGCTCTTCCGAACGCGCGGGTAACCCTCTTTGCCGGATACGGTCTCTTCACCGTCCACCGAACCGAAGAGGCCCGCTTGATGTCTGAATCGAACTCCCTACCTGAATTGAAGCAAGCATCGCAGCAAGCATCGAAACAAACCTTGTCCATGTCCGTCCTCATGACGCCGGACATGTCAAACTTCTCGGGCAACGTGCACGGCGGAACGATTCTGAAGTTTCTCGACCAGGTTGCCTATGCGTGCGCGAGTCGATATGCCCAGACCTACGTCGTGACTCTGTCGGTGGATCGTGTGGTGTTCCGCGAACCGGTGCATGTCGGCGAACTCGTCACGTTCAGCGCTTCCGTCAATTACACCGGGCGCACCTCGATGGAAATCGGAATTCGAGTCGAAACCGAAGACATTCTTCTCGGAAAATCTCGCCACACCAATAGTTGCTATTTCACGATGGTGGCGATGGGAAGCGACGGGAAACCGGCTGAGGTACCCCAACTCCGGCCGACCGGAACAATCGCCAGGCAGCGATTCGAGGCCGGGCGACGGCGTCGTGAACTGCGCAGAGAGAACGAGCTTCGTGAACAGTCCATCCGGGCCGCAGTTCGGGACTTAACGCCCGAACACGATGACTGAATCCAGTCATATTTAAGTTATAACCTTATGCATTAAGCTGATCGAGTGACTTCGAAGGCACGGGAAAAGTATGACGTTGTGATTGTCGGCGCGAGCATCGCGGGATGCGCGGCCGCCATCATGTACGCCCAGCAAGGTCTGCGGATAGCGCTTCTCGACGCTCGCTCCGACATCCGGGCGCACAAAGTCCTGTGCACTCACCACCTGCAACCGTGCGGTGCCCCGATCTTGCAACGACTCGGCGCCACGGAAAAACTGCTCGCCCTGGGAATGGTGGAAACCGTTCCGACATTCTGGACCCCTTGGGGAGTGATCACCCCTGACGCGGCAGAGAACTCACCGCCACCTGGGTTCAACGTCCGAAGGGAAACTCTCGACCCCCTACTGCGCCAACTCGCGAACGACTACCCGAACGTCGACCTTCTTCTCGGGTATCGCGTTTCCGGACTGCTGACCGAGAACGGCACTACTGCAGGCGTCTACGGCACCGAACAGGGTTCGGTCTTCACTGTCGAAGCACGATTGACCGTCGGAGCGGACGGCAAGGATTCGACCGTCGCACGATCCGCTCGTTGCGACTCCGTGACTGCATCCAACGGGCGTTTCAGCTATTTCGCACAACTCTCCGGACTCGAACGACCCGGCGGAGAAACGTCATTGTCGTGGTTCATGGATCCCGACGTCGCCTATCTGCTCCCCAACGACGGCGGAATCAGCGTGCTGGTGGTCTTCCCTGCCCTCGACAAGCTCGGCTCGTTCGCTGACGACCTGCCTACTGCTTTCCTCGAGTACGCCAACGCATTACCCGGCGCTCCGCTTGTTCGGCGAGAGCACATCGTCGGGAAGATCGTTGGTACCAAACACTTCTCCACAACCCTCACCGAACCCGTAGGTAACGGGTTCGCACTCATCGGCGACGCTGCGGCAACCAACGACCCGTTGTGGGGTATCGGATGCTCGTGGGCACTCGAGACCGCTCAGATGCTGGTCGATGCGACCGCGCACATGCTGACGGAGACGCCGGCAGACACACTCGACTCACATCGGAACGTGAACGCTGCATTGACCGAATACCGTAGCGCCAGAGCGAGTATGACGAATCACATCGACTACATGAGTGGTTACGCCGGTGGGCGAAAGTTCACCGCGATCGAACGTCTGCTCATCTCCGCGGCCACCCACGACCACGACGAAGCCCGAAGGTTCTACTTGTTCGGTTCCCGGTTGATACCGGCCGAACAGTATCTCTCGACTCGCTCGGTCGCGCGGGCAGCACAAAAACATCTCAGGCACCGTCTGCGTCGTAGATCTGTGGCCGGGACGTAATCTGACAAGCGTTTTTTCGGCGCCGGCAACGGGGAACCCTCCGATCGCAACCGAGCCGGAGGAGCGACCATGCGTGCACACATCGCCATTCCGAGTGAATCGACTTGTCACAGGTACGTAGTCGCCGTCGCCAGCTCTACCTTCGCCGAATCGGTCATCTGGTGCGACGGCCCCGCGTTCGACGCAGTACTCGTTCTGGGCAGCGAGATTCCGCAGCACAGTGGCCACCGAGCCGTACTCGCCTGGAATCACTACTTCGGGTGGGCGCTCGGCGTGGAAACGACACCGGATACGTCGTTCGCCGTTGTCGAATGCCTCGGTATCGGGAGAATGCCGGATCCTGAACTGTGCGCCGACCGCGCTGTCGAGTTGATTGCCCAGGCGGGTAGTTAAGGAACTCGTCGCGCGGCGCACAATCCGGCGGGCATAAGATCGAGCGCGAGTTTCGCACGCCCGACGAAAGAGAGCCCGACATGGACCCGCTGAACAGGCCTGCCGGTCAGCTGGCTCTCGAGAACGAACCGGACGGCAGGGCGACTTTGCGGGCGCGTCAGACGCCGCGCAGTGAGCGTCGCAAGATCGGGAAAGGCCTGCGCAAGCGAGTGGCGCGATCGTCGCTCGGCGACTGGACGCCCCCATCCGATCGACGTGACCCGGTCGATCAGGTCAACACGGCACACGAGGGAAGACTCGACTGGTTGGTTCCGATCCGTGTGGGGCGAATGGTCGCTTCGCCATACGGATTCCTGCGCGGTACCGCCGGATTGATGGCAGAGGACATGGCGCAGCTGCCGTCCACCGGCATCACTCCCGTCATCTGTGGAGATGCGCACGTCGGAAACTTCGGGTTCTACGGATCTCCGGAACGCGAACTTGTCATAGACCTCAACGATTTCGACGAAGCACATCCCGGCCCCTGGGAATGGGATCTACGAAGGCTGGCTGCGAGCATCTGGGTGGCCGGTCGGCAGAACGGTCTCACCGAAGCTCAATGCGAAACAGCAACAACCTCGTGTGTGTCCGCGTATCGCCTCCACTTGGCGAAGCTCTCCGAGCGTCCGCTGTTCGATCGCTCCTTCGACCGGGTCGATCTCGACGGACTCACCGACCACGTCACCGATCCTGGGTTGCTGGCCGAGATCAGGCGCGCCGCGGAGCGCGCCCGGCGGCGTACGAGTGACCATGCGGTGCCGCGGTTCACCGTCGAGGATCACGGACGGCGCCAGTTGGTCGAGAACCCGCCGCTCACAACACGACTCACGCCGCAGGACACCGACTTCCTCCTGGAGGGTCTGGACGAGTATCTCGAAACCCTTGCACCACACTGGCGCCGAGTCGTCTCGGGATACAACGTCATCGACGTCGCGCACCGGGTTGTCGGAGTCGGGAGTGTCGCTCTGCGCGCCTATGTGGCCCTGTGCGAAGGGAGCATCCCGGACGACGTCATCTTCTTGCAGCTCAAGCAGGCTCGCCGATCCGTCGTTGCACCCTTCGTGCACGGTGACTCGGCCTGGCACGACCATCAAGGACGACGCGTCGCGGAATACCAGCAGGCTCTCCAGACAGTCAGCGATCCACTGCTCGGGTGGTGCACCGTGGACGACCGCCAGTACTACGTCCGTCAGTTCCGGAACATGAAAGGTTCTGTGGACCTGAACAATATCGATGCAGCGGCCTTGACCGACTATGTCGCGATCTGCGGTCGCCTACTGGCCAAGGGACACGCACGAACCAGTGGCGCGTCACTGATTTCCGGTTACCTGGGAACCTCGGACGCGGTCGATACCGCCCTCACCCGGTTTGCTCGGCTCTACGCCGATCAAACCGAACGTGACCACGACGCTCTGTGCCGGGCGGTATCGGCCGGTACGATCGCCGCGGAGCCGGGAATCTGATCCCTCACGCCGCGACGATCCTGCCCTGCTCGAACTTCACTCCTCCCCAGATTCCGGTCTGGCCAGTGGCAGAGGCGAATTCGCGACACGATTCCGCAATCGGGCACCTGTTGCACACGTCGGTCGCGTAGTCGTATCCCTCGGACGGAAAGGGAAACCACCGGTCCGGCTCGGGGTCTCCTCGGCATTCCGCCTGCCACCACGTCCGGTCGTCCGAGATCGGCAAAAGCTCAGCCAAATTGGAGATTTCGTCAGCGCACATCACTGGCTCCCTTCGACTGTCACGTCCGACTCAATTCACGCCAGATCTCCTGCTGCACTTTCTCGATGCGCCGAGGTGCCTTCGGCTCCCACAGCAGCCGCATACCGGCCTCGGCCGGAGTGCGATCCGCCTTGCGCTGATTGCAGGAACTGCAGCACGCCACCAGATTTCCCCACGTGTTGGGCCCGTTACGGCTCCGCGGCTGGACATGGTCGATGGTCGTTGCCCGGGCGGCGCAGTACGCACATTGACGACCGTCCCGGTCGAAGACACCGGCAAAAGTGGCCCGACTGGAATCGGTGACCGTCACCCGGTGAGCAACGTACACGTACTCGGCGAGCAGGATCGTCCTCGGAAGTGGGATTTCGACGTGCTTGGAGCGCACCGGAAATATCGGGGTCACGTCTTCGGTGGACTGCGCGGAGCCGGTGGCGATCAGGACGACCGCACGATCGGCGCTCACTTCACCGAGGTACTCGTACGTGGCGTTGAGTACCCGGACGGGGCGGTTCATCCAACTGTGAGCAAGTGCGCGGTTCGGGTTCCGCATGAGAGTTCTCAGTTCGTGTCGAGGAGTGAAACTCCTGGACACGAAGACGGGTCAGGAGCAAATGCAAGAAATGGGGAACGGCATATATCCAGCGCCGCTCTGTTCCCCGAATGCGGGATGGGAAATACCGCGGGGTGAGTGCCCGCGCAGGTGCAACGCTTGCTTCCAGTCGCGCATGCCTGTCCCCTTCCACTTCTTGTTCTCGTCACCGGCTATTGCCGACGCTCATCATCACACGGAAGGCATCCTCAGCGATATCGATTTATCAGGCCGGAAGAGCCGTCCTGGAAATACCGCGGTTTGACGCCGGAACACGCGGCTTGATCGAATGAGCCATGACTTCGTCGTACATCGACCTACGCTCGGACACCGTCACCAAGCCTGATGCGGAGATGCGGAAGGCGATGGCCGACGCCGAGGTCGGTGACGACGTCCTCGATCACGACCCGACCATGGCGGCGCTCGAGGAAGAGGTGGCGCACACTCTGGGTTTACCGGCGGCACTGTGGGTGCCGAGCGGATCGATGGGCAACCTGATTGCGCTGATGCTGCACCTTCACCGCGGCGATCAGTTCCTGGCACCGGAACACTCTCACGTCTTGGGCTCCGAATTGGGCACCGCTGCCTGGCTCGCCCAGGGAATGCCGATGGCGTTGCCGCACGACGGCGGACCCGGACGTCCCACCCCCGAGACTGTTGTGAAGGCGGCGGGCTCCCCCGGCCCGTACTTCGCGTTGAACACCACGCTGCTCTGTCTCGAGAATACTCATAACTTCGCCGGCGGTGCCGTCATGAATCAGACCGAATGGACGAAGCTGGTCGACGCAGCGCGATCACGCGGCTTGAAGATTCACCTCGACGGCGCCCGTCTCTGGAATGCCGCTGCTGCACTCGATGTTTCGCCCACCGAATTGACTTCCGGCGCCGATACCGTTCAGGTGTGCCTGAGTAAGGGACTCGGTGCGCCGGTCGGCTCGATACTCGCCGCATCACCCGAATTGATCACCGAAGCCCGAAGGATCCGCAAGATGCTCGGCGGCGGCGTTCGTCAGGGCGGAGTGCTGGCCGCAGCCGGCATCGTCGCGTTGCGCTCACAAGCTCGCCTCTCCGACGATCACGACAACGCGCAGCGCCTCGCGTCGGGGCTTCGTGAACGCGGTTGGGCCGTCGACGAACCTGCCACCAACATCGTTCTGGCCGCGACAGCTGATCCGTCGGTCACCGTTGCTCAGCTCGCCGCTGTCGATGTCGGCGCGGTCACCGTTGCCGGGAAGGTTCGGTTCGTGACACATCGCGACGTGAGCACTGCCGACATCGACGCGGTTCTGTCCAGAGTAACCTTCTGAACTACGCCACCAGGGGTTGAACCTCCTGCGCGACAAAGCGAATGAACTCGCGGACATCCGGCTCGTCAACAGTCGGTTGGAGTACCACGGTGGTTGCACCTGCTGCAACCCATCGCCGTGTTGCTGCCGCGACTTCGGCCGCGTTGCCCACGGCAATCGCATCCTCCGGCGACTCGCTACCGGACGCTGCGGCCTCGGCAAGGGCGCGCTCACGACCGCCGGAACCGAAAGCACAGATGACGTAGACGACGACCTCGTGATCCGACGCCCCGATGTGAGCGATCGCCCGACGCACGCCGTCCGGGGTCGTCCCACCCGAGAGCACGGTGCCCTGCGCCAACTCGCCACTGAGCGCCAAAGTCTTTGGCCCCGTGGCGCCGACGAGCAACTGCGGCACCGTCTCCGGTGGCCACGCCAGCGTGACGTCCGTGAGATTCACGTATCGACCGGACACCGTCACCGACTCACCGCCCAGTAGCCGCTCGACTGCTCCGAACTGCTCCCGCAGGAGGGTCAACGGCGATTCGGCTTTGGCCCCGATCTGCCGCATCCAACTCTGAACGCCGTGACCGAAGCCAACCCGTAGTCGATCCGGATGAACTCTGGCCAGCGCTGAAATCTCCATCGCCGTGATCGCGGTGTTGCGCATCGGGGTCGGCAGCACACCGATCGCCACACCCACGCGATCGGTCTCAGCCAATACAGTTGCAGCAGTGGCTATTCCTCCGCCGAAGAAGCAGTCTTCCCACAACCAGACCTCGTCGATACCGACTTCGTCTGCATACCTGGCATGTCGAACCAGATCTTCCGGAGATTGCTCCGGGCGCACGACGACGGCAATCCGTGCGGCGCTCATGCCGTCACCAGAAACGCGGCGATCTCGTCGGCGGTTCGACGGCCCTGTTCGCGGCCGAGTTCGGCTGCGGGGCGCCTGGTTGTCGGTGAAAGCGAGTTCGTTCCGATCGCTTCGACGACGGCGTCGTCGGCGAAGACAGGCAGCACGGGCAAGGGCGTCATCACGTCGATTTCCTCTCGTAGACTGCCGCCCAGAAGATTCGGGGCGGGGTCGGCTGCGGGTGAAAGAACCACGACCACATCGCAGTCGGCAGCCAGATGAACATTCGAGCCACTCGCCATTCCGCCGTCCATGTACCGCTCGCCCTCGATCACGACTACCGGCCACACCCCTGGTACGGCGCAACTTGCTCCGACTGCGTCGATCAGTTCTACGCCGTCAGCGTTGCCGAACACCCTCAACTCACCGGTCTGTGCGTTGATCGCCGGGATGCGCAACTCCCGGTCGGGCCACAACCGATTGGGCAGCCTCGCCTCGATGACCGCGCGACGCACGGCAGGTTCGACGGTATCGGCTCTCATCGCTGCTTCGCCGAGCAAACGGAGCTGCTCGGCCCGGTCCTGCGATCCTGCGATCGCGTCGACGAACATCTGACCGAGTACCTCGACATCGACCTTCGGGTCGAGCTCCCCGGTGGCCTCCGCTGTTTGTGCGTCGAAAAGCTCTTGCAGTGTCACGCCGCTCGCTATCTGAGCGCTCACCGTGGAACCTGCGGAAGTGCCGATCAACACGTCCGCCGTCAGCAGCGCAGCGGCAGTGTCCGGTGATTTGTCCTGAAGGCCCAACAGAAAACCTGTTTCCCAGGCGATTCCCGCAACGCCGCCACCGGCAAGTACCAACCCCAATTTCACGCCGTCCACCTCTCGTCGATCGTGATCCGTGCCCGAAGTCGACGTTAGACCTACTCTGAAGTGATGTTCATGCGCAGCGCAAAGACATTTGTTCCCGACGCACTCCGTGGGTTGATCGCATCCACCGACGACATCGCGTGGAATCCCGACCCTGGGTACCTCACACGCGCAAGGCCACTTCCCCGCGGACGGGTCGCGCTCGTCTCCGGCGGCGGTTCAGGCCACGAACCCATGCACGCCGGATTCATCGGCGAAGGAATGCTCACAGCCGTCTGCCCCGGATTGGTCTTCAGCTCACCCAATGCACTTCAGATCCACGAGGGATCCAAGGCTGCCGACGCCGGCGGCGGCGTCCTTCACATCGTGAAGAACTACACCGGCGACGTGATGAACTTCGGTATCGCCCGAGAGTTGCTACGCGAGGACAAGATCGATACGGACGTCGTCCTGGTCGACGACGACGTCGCGACCGAACGCGCAGACGGCAGTGGCCCGGGGCGACGCGGTACTGCGGCAACCATCGTGGTGGAGAAGGTCTGCGGCGCATCCGCCGCCCGCGGCGACGACCTGGCCGAGGTGACCCGGGTCGGACAACACGTCGCGCACTCCGCTCGGAGCATGGCCGTCGCCCTTCGCCCATGCACTTTGCCGGGGGCTGACGAGCCGTCGTTCGACTTGCCGGCGGGTCAGATGGAACTCGGTATCGGCATCCACGGCGAACGCGGCACAGAACGCGTGGACGCCCTGCCCGCACCGGAATTGGTGCGGCGGCTGACGGACCCGATCATCAAGTCCCTGAGTCTCGCCGAAGGCGACCGCGTCATCGCCGTCGTCAACGGTCTCGGCGCCACCCACCCGCTGGAGTTGCAACTTCTGTTCGCCGAACTCGGAGATTATCTGGACGAACAGGGAATTCACATCGAGCGGACACTGATCGGAACCTTCGTCACTGCATTGAACATGGCAGGCGCGTCCATCACCCTTGTTCGCACAGACAAAGAAATCCTCGAATTATGGGACGCACCAACAAAAGCGCCCGCCTGGCCGAATGCTATAGCGCGTGAGTACACCGGCATGGGCACGCGCGAATCTTTCGGTCCCACATTCACACCCGACACCTCACGCACCGCCGAAAGCAGCTTCGTCGGAAGCTGGATTGCGGACTGGGCCGAGAAGGTACTGGATCAGGAACCGGCACTGACCGATCTCGACCGACGAGCGGGCGACGGCGATTTCGGGACCAACATGGTGGCCGCACTGGATCAACTCGACATCTCGGCGATCCGTGACACGTACTCCACCGCAACGATATTCGATGCAGTCTCACAGGCGTACCTCGGCCACGCCGGTGGCACCTCCGGCGCATTGTTCGGCATCTGGTTCCGGCATTTCTTCCGCGTTGCCGCAGACTCGGCGGACTCCGAACTCGACCTCGGCGCGATCGCGGCTGCAGCGCGAGCGGGACTCGACAACATCACCTCGCTCGGCGGCGCACGCGTCGGCGACAAGACGATGGTCGACGCGATAGTTCCGGCGGTCGAGTCGTTGGAGCAATCCGTGAGCTCGGAAGCCGATCGAGATGCTGCGCTGGCGAGCGCAGCGGAAGCCGCAGCGGCCGGGGCGGAGTCGACCGAAACCATGCTCGCGAACCGCGGACGTGCAAGTTATGTGGGCGAAGCCGCTCGCGGAGTAGTCGATCCGGGAGCGCTACTCATAGCGTGGTTCTTCGCCAGTGCAGTGGGTCACTAGCGAGCACTTCGGGGCTGTGACTAATCTGGCAGCCACAGCACATCGTTTGTGACGGCCCGTGGGCAAAAGCACCGGTCTCACACACCACACAGGAGCAGCCCATGCTGAGCACCATGCAAGACGCCCCCCTCTCCATTGCTCAACTTCTCCGCCACGGTGCCTCCGTTCACGGCGCTTCCGAGGTTGTCACGTGGACCGAGTCCGGCCCGCGCCGTGTGTCCTACGCTGACGTCGGCAAGCGCTGTGCTCAGCTTGCGCACGCCCTGCGCGGGCTCGGCGTCGAGGGCGACGAGCGAGTCGCCACGTTCATGTGGAACAACTCCGAGCACCTCGAGACGTACCTGGCGATCCCCTCGATGGGCGCTGTGCTCCACACCCTGAACATTCGTCTGTTCCCCGAGCAGTTGATCCATGTCGCCAATCACGCCGAGGACCGCGTGATCATCGTCGACCCGTCCCTGATTCCGCTTCTCTCTCCGCAGCTTCCGTCGCTGACCACCGTCAAACACATCGTCGTCACCGGCTCCTCCACTGCAGGACTCGAAGCTCCCGAGGGAGTGCAGGTTCACACCTACGAGGGCTTGATCGCCGATCAGCCCACCGAGTTCGACTGGCCCGAGGTCGACGAGCTGAGCGCTGCCGCAATGTGTTACACGTCCGGCACCACGGGTGACCCCAAGGGCGTCGTCTACTCCCACCGTTCGATCTACCTGCACTCCATGCAGGTCTGCATGAGCGACGGCCCCAACCTCGCGCAGGGCGATCGTGCACTCGCCGTGGTGCCTCAGTTCCACGCCATGTCGTGGGGACTTCCCTACGCCGCATTCATGATCGGTGCTTCGCTGATCATGCCCGACCGCTTCCTCCAGCCTGCCCCGTTGGCTGCGATCATCGCCAGCGAGAAGCCGACGTTCGCCGCAGCCGTCCCCACCATCTGGCAGGGCCTGCACCTCTACCTCGAGCAGAACCCGCAGGACATCTCCTCGATGCGCGAGGTTCTGATCGGTGGGTCCGCGGTACCGCCGGCCCTCATGCACGCATTCGAAGCCGACCACAACGTCTCCGTCCTGCACGCCTGGGGCATGACCGAAACCTCCCCACTCGGATCCGTCGCCCGCCCGCCGGCCGGTGTCACCGGCGACGCGATGTGGAAGTACCGCTACTCTCAGGGCCGCTTCCCGGCATCCGTCGAGGCACGTCTCATCGACGACGACGGCAAAGTTGTTGCACACGACGGCGTTTCCGTCGGCGAGCTCGAAGTGCGCGGCCCCTGGATCACCGGGTCGTACTACGGCGTCGATGCGGAAGACAAGTTCAACGACGGCTGGCTCAAGACCGGTGACGTCGGATCCATCACGGCCGACGGCTTCCTGAGCCTGTCCGACCGCTCCAAGGACATCATCAAGTCCGGCGGCGAATGGATCTCCTCGGTCGACCTCGAGAACGCCGTCATGGGTCACCCTGACGTCACCGAAGCTGCCGTCATCGGCGTGCCGGACGAGAAGTGGGACGAGCGCCCGTTGGTTGCGGTTGTTCTTCGCGCTGGTTCCGAAACCACCATGTCCGAACTGCAACAGTACCTTTCGGACAAGGTTGCCAAGTGGCAGCTGCCCGAGAACTGGGCCGTGGTCCAGGAAGTCCCGAAGACGAGCGTCGGCAAGTTCGACAAGAAACGCCTTCGCGCCGACTACCACGAGGGCGGACTCGAAGTTACGCGACTCTGACACCGAGTGAATGCCGAAGTATGAATACTGAAGGTGGGCAACAGGTTTTCGACCTGTTGCCCACCTTCGTTCACGAGCGATGCACTTTACGGCCGATAGCCGACCGTGTGAAAAGCGATGTCGACGTACTTCTGCGCCAATTGCGACGGTGACATCGGACCGCCGGTCTGGAACCAACGCGGCAGTGACTGCGCCATACCGAGTATTGCCCGGACGGTCTCTTCGGTATCGGTGACCGCGAAATCTCCCGATGCCACACCGTCGTCGACGATCCTGCGCATCAGCAACTCGAGCCGCTTACGACTGGCGGCGTATCGACTTCGGCTTTCCGGTGAGACATGCCGGATCTCGGTGTCCAACGCAGCATGCCGCGACCGGTGGGTCATATAGAGAACTATCGCCTCCACCACCAAGGCGAAGCGTCGTACCGGATTTTCGCCGGCCTCCGCTTCTGCCGCTTCGGTTCTGGTATTCAGCTCACTCATCGAGACCTCGAACAAAGCGACGAGAATTGCCTCTTTGTTCGCGTGGTGATAGTAGAGCGCGGGAACGGTTACCCCGACACGATTGGCAATCTGGCGCACCGTCGTGCCGTGGTAACCATTCTCGTCGAACAGCTCGAGCGAAGCCATCAGGATGTCGGTCATCACCAGCGGCGGGAAGGACCTCCAGTCCACTGCCACCGAGCTCACCGACTCCACCTCGCCAGTCATGTGATAGCCGAAATTACCGCGGTGCCATACGGATTGCACCGTCGAGGCGGATCGTCTCACCATTGAGCATGGGGTTGGAAACGATGTGCGCAGCAAGCGCGCCGTACTCGCTGGGATCACCCAGGCGAGAGGGGTGAGGCACCTGCTGACCCAACGACGCCTGGGCTGCTTCGGGCAGTCCGGCCAGCAACGGGGTCTTGAACAAGCCTGGTGCAATGGTGTTGACGCGGATCAGCAGCGACGCGAGGTCACGGGCGATGGGAAGCGTCATACCGACGACACCGCCCTTCGACGCGGAGTACGCAGCCTGCCCGATCTGGCCGTCATACGCGGCGACCGAAGCGGTGTTGATGATGACGCCGCGTTCACCGTCGATCGGCTCGGTCTTCGAAATACGTTCCGCAGCAAGACGAAGGACGTTGAAGGTGCCGATCAGATTGACGTCGATGACCTTCTTGAACGCGTCGAGCGGGAAAGCGCCCTTCTTGCTGACCGTCTTGACTGCGTTGCCGATTCCGGCGCAGTTGACTGCCACGCGCAGGGGTCCGAGGGACTCGGCCACGTCGAGTGCAGCGGTGACCGCAGCCTCGTCGGTGACGTCTGCCGCCGCGAAGCGGACCCGGTCGCCGAGTTCCTTGGCGATGGCTTCACCGTTGGACGACGGAAGGTCGATGATGACGACGCTGGCGCCGTCGGCAAGAAGGGCTTTGGTGGTGGCCAGGCCGAGGCCGGATGCTCCACCGGTGACGACGGCGACGCTGTCGTTGACGATCATGAGAGTTCCTTTCGAAAGGTTATGTGTTTCAGATGCGTTCGATGATGGTGGCGTTGGCCATGCCGGCGCCCTCGCACATGGTCTGCAATCCGTAGCGTCCGCCGGTGGCCTCGAGGTGGTTGACCATCGTGGTCAGCAGTCGAGTACCCGAGGACCCCAGGGCGTGTCCGAGGGCAATCGCGCCGCCCCACGGGTTGAGCTTTGCCGGGTCGGCGCCGAACTCGTGAGCCCAGGCGAGTGGAACGGGAGCGAAGGCTTCGTTGACCTCGTAGGTGTCGATGTCGTCGATGCTCAGACCCGCGCGAGCGAGCACCTTGTGGGTGGCTGGGATGGGTGCGGTGAGCATGAAGATCGGGTCATCGCCCGCAACGGAGAAGGAATGGAAACGAGCTCGCGGCGTCAGCCCCAGCTTCGACGCCATTTCTTCGCTCATGATCAGTGCTGCGGACGCGCCGTCGGTGAGCGGCGACGAGTTACCGGGAGTGATCGACCACTGCGCCTCGGGGAAGCGCTGCGCGTACTTCTCCGAGTAGAACGACGGCTTCAAACCGGCGAGTCCCTCGACGGTAGTAGACGCGCGAACCGTCTCGTCGACGATATGCGAGACGGTCTCACCGGCGGCGTTGGTCACCGAGATCGGCAGAATCTCCTTGTCGAAGAGCCCCTTCGCCGCTGCCTCTGCTGCCCGCTGGTGGGACTGCGCGGAGAA
Organism: Rhodococcus sp. IEGM 1306; assembly: GCF_036541985.1. NCBI lineage: Bacteria > Bacillati > Actinomycetota > Actinomycetes > Mycobacteriales > Nocardiaceae > Rhodococcus > Rhodococcus sp. IEGM 1306. Next base: position 208,662 of record NZ_JAZHFF010000007.1, on the reverse strand, counting down.
TGCGTCGAGAGCGTCGCGGTCAAGCTTCCACTTGGCGGCGATCAATTCTGCAGAGATTCCCTGGTTGACCAGGCCTTCGGGGTAGCGAGCCGCGACGCCCGGACCGGAAGCGTCCTTCCCCATCGTCGTGGTACCCATCGGGACACGACTCATGGATTCGACGCCTGCCGCGATCACGATGTCGTAGGCCCCGGCGATCACGCCCTGCGCCGCAAAGTGCGCAGCTTGCTGACTTGATCCGCACTGGCGATCAATCGTGGTGGCGGGTACCGACTCGGGGAACCCTGCCGACAGGACCGCGCTGCGGGTGATGTTGAGCGCCTGCTCACCGGCCTGGCCGACGCAACCGCCGATCACGTCGTCCACCAGGGCGGGGTCGAGGCCGTTTCGCGAGGTGATGGAACGCAGAACGTGGGCCATCAGTTCGACAGGGTGCGTCCCGGACAGTGCTCCGCCCGGCTTTCCCTTGCCGGACGCGATCCGGACTACATCGACGATCACTGCCTTGGTCATCTTCGTTCCCTTCGAGGACGTGCATTGCTGGGGCGGTCCGGCACCCGAGTTTCGTGGCGCCGGGTACCGGACCGAGATCGAGGGAGCACCCTGACTTAGCGCTCGCTAAAGAACTACCACCGACTTGATCCTCTCGTCAACAGGGGGCCTCCGAACTCGAAACAAATGCGGCCGACTAAAAGCTGGGCGATCAGTGACCTCGCCTGGCCCACGCCATTCATTAGTACTTTCGAATGATAGGTTTTCAATCTTCGCCCGAAATGTCCGGAATCGGATAACCTTCCGCCACAAGCAATCCAAGCCACAGGGGATTCGGGGCGTGGCACCAATCGATGACAACCGCAGGGGGACTGACCGGGAGGTTTGGCGTGGACCTGCGATACGTTGCCTTCACGCGTGCCGACCCGCATTTCTACGACCGAATCAGAACGGTCACCCGACCAGATACATCAACTGACCAGCACTTTATCCCCGCGGAGTCGGTGGATTGGTCGCTCTGGCGGCGCGGTCCCCAAAGTGGACCGTGGAACTACTTCCAACCGCCCGACGGTCTGCTGCCAGAACAAGGATGGAAGATTCACTGCTCCGCTACCCGAGCCAACGCGCAGGAGCTGCTCGATACCGTTTCCGTGTATTGCGGTCACAATCATGTGCCGTTCAAATTTCTTCGGACGGCAGCAGACCTCATGTTGTCCAACAGCAAGCAGGCCAATCGAACTTCCAGCGGAAAATTCATCACGATCTATCCGGCGGATGGTGTTGCCACACAACGTGTCATCACCGAACTGGACAAGCTTGTCACCGGTGCCGACGGGCCGTACATCCTCAGCGATGTGCGATGGAACCGGGGACCGCTCTACTTACGGTACGGCGCGTATCTGCCCATGCAGACCTACGATTCATTCGGCGATCGCGTCCCCGCAATTCGGCGTCCTGACGGATCGCTCGAACCCGATGTGCGCGGCACTTCCTTCAGAACTCCGGACTGGGTACAAATCCCGGACTTCGTTCGCGCGCAGCAAGACAAGCTGAAATCACACGACGAATTCCCCTATTCGATCAATGAAGCCCTGCACTTCAGCAACAGCGGGGGGATCTACTCCGCGTTCGACGACGCCGGCATCGATCTGGTCATCAAAGAAGGCCGTCCCTTTACCGCCCCGGACGCAAACGGCCGGTACGCAATCGACCGCATCCGTAACGAGTACGACAAGTTGACTCACCTTGCCGACAACCCGTACACACCTTCTGCCATCAGCTTGTTCGAGCGCGAGGGACACCACTTCCTTGTCACCGAGCGCGCTGCCGGCACTCCACTGAATCAGGAAGTTGCGCTCCGCCACCCACTGATACGCGCCGACCAGACACTCAGTTCCCGAACGGAATACAGAACCTGGGCACTCGACATTGCACAACAGTTGACTACCGCAGTCGAGAGCTTCCACAACGCCGGAATCGTTCATGCCGATCTTCACCCTGGCAACGTCATGTGCTCACCGTCCGGTATTCGGATCATCGACTTCGAGATGGCCCACAACATCGACGAGCATCCGCCCCGGTCCACCGGAGCCCCCGGATACACAGCACCTCGACAGTTGACAGGAATCGCGGCGGATCGATACTCGTTGGGCTGCATCGAGCTGGGACTCTTTGTTCCACTTACTACATTGTTCCCTCTCGATCGCAACAAGATTCCCGAACTCATCGACTATGCGGTGTCTCGCTTCGATCTTCCTCGTGCCTTCGGTGCCTCGCTCTATTCGATGCTCGACGTACAGGCGCCGGAACCGGAGAATCGCCCGCATCGTTGGGACACGTCGCCCGGGGAAAACCTGCAACGGGCGGCCGCTCTATTGCGCTGCGGCATCCTCGCCTCGCTTGATCTCTCCCGCCCTGATCGACTCTTTCCCGGTGACATCGCCCAGTTCGAAGTGAACGGCTACGGCATTGCTCACGGCTCGTGCGGAAACCTGCTCGCCGATGTACTTCCCGCAGACACCTTGGAGTCAGTTCTGGAATGGACTGAACATCAAGTTGATTCGGATACTCAACCAAAGTTCGGCTTCTTCGACGGGCTCGCGGGTGCGGTGCATACCTTTCGGCATCACGGGCGACATTCGACAGCCGACAGGTGGGTCGAGACTTTGCGTCGAGCCCCACTCGACGACATCGACTCCAGCCTTTTCAGCGGCCTTTCCGGAATCGGTTGCCTCCTACTCGAGGAATCGGTTTCACGACCGACTGTGTCACCCACTCTCGCTGTCGTGACCGAGACTCTGCGCGAACGAATTTCAGCTGCTCGCTTGCATGTCCGCGACGCCGGCGGAACACCTTGGGCAGTGGCCGGCCGAGGTGGGCTGATGCGGGGACCGAGCGGACAAGCACTGTTCTGGACTCGCCACTACGAACTGAGTGGTGATCCTCGATCGCTGGAACACGCACGCGAGCTCGTCGACATCGATCTGTCTGTGATGTCGATGTGCCCTGACGGGTCGATGCAGCTGAGAGAGGAGCGCCGGACGATGCCGTATCTCGGATCCGGGTCTGTCGGTGTGGGCCTGGTACTTCTACAACTTCTGCGCCATATCGACGAACCGCGTTACGCAGCTGCGGTGCGTGCGATATCCCGCGCCGCCACAGTCGAATTCACTGCCCAAGCCGGACTACTCAACGGGCGAGCCGGGCTGATTCTCTTTCTCGGCGAACTCTCCAAGAGTCCATATGCCGGCGCCGATTGTGAGCAGACGCTTGCCCAGCAGTTCCAGCTTCTGGGCTTGCACAGCCTCAATCACGCAGGAGGACTGCACTTTCCAGGTGAACAGAACCTGAGACTCTCGACAGACTGGGCAACCGGATCTGCAGGAATACTGGCGTTGCTCCGATATACCGGATCGGCAACTGCCCGACAGTCGTTTCCACTGATGTGCGCGTCGAACTGCCACATCTCCTAGTTGTTCGGAAAGTTATCACCCCGGAAGATTGGAGCACAGAAGCATCAGGCCAAAAACCTGAAATGGAATCAGCACCGCAAGACAATTCGATCGATCAAATCCATCGGTAAACATGCCGATCAACAAAGGAAATGACAATGGACGCTATTCTCTCCCTTCAAGATCTGTCAGTCGCCGCCGGCAACGTCGGAGATGCAGGCCAGCTCGAGCAGAACGCGGCAATCAGTTCGCTCAGTTTCTTCTGCCTCTGACCTCAGGCCGATACCTCGGAGCAGGTCCGGGGTATCGGCTTTCGGAATCCGTGCGGATCATCAGACGAACAATATTGTTTCATCATGAGACGCATCCGCACTTCACCGAGCTGTATTCGCCGATGATGTGTGCGACCTGGCGGCAATGCCGAGGGTAGATCGCATGGTCACTGGCGACGATATTCCTACTGATCCTGACAGCCGCACTTTCGGGTTGGTTCGTTCAGCGTTGGGGCGAGAGTTGGGACTTCGGCGACATCTGCTCACGCTGGTACGACGGGGGTGGCGGTTGCCGTGCCAACACCGCTCTCACCTTGACGACGCTTCTCGTACTCCTACTACCGTTCGCCTCAGGAATGCTGGTCGGCGTCACCACATTCGCCCGAGACTTCGAGCGGAGGGTCTGGTGGTTTGAGTTTCAATAGCTGTCAACGACAAGATGAGGGAATCGGTACCATCCGCCCCCGATGTCTTCCAGCCGGAGCTGATTGAAGGTCTTGTCGGACACACCATCGGGTGCGTACACCCAGCCGGGATTGTCCAAGATGTCCAATCCATCTCGTGCGTCATAGAAATAGACGTGGCCTTCACTGCTGACGTTGGCATAGGAGATATCGAATCTGCCGATTCGTAGATCACGATGATACCCATCGGAATAGGGATCGTCAGGTTCTTGAAGTAGTTGCTGTGCAACGGTTTCGAAGTCTGCCCGATACTGATCGAAATGTGGCTGCCCCGCGGCCGCGATCCCGAGTGCGATCACCACGAGAACCGGAACAGCGACATCGGACCACAACCATGGGCGTCGCTGCCACCAGCACACTCCGAGCAGCACGATTGCAACACTCGCCGTGAGGACCCAGAGAACGACCGCACCGGCGATCGAGAGTGCACTATCCGCAGGTTCGGGCCAGGTGAGATGGCATTTCGCTGCGACATACATCGCCGACGCCGACGCTGCGATAAGTGCGTTTACCAAAACAACCCAACGAAGAGCACCGGACCTTCTCGTTGCCTGCGAGTTCGACACTGCCTGATCCATTCGATGAGAATAGCGAGCTGTTTGTCGCGGACTAGCAGTAACCACTTCCCCGATCTCACGATCGATTGTTTCTCGGCACGGAGAAAGTGTCCACGGTGCTATCTTTGCTGACTATGGGAGGCAGGGCTGCGAGGATGGTCGATTTGAACTACCGATGTCAGGAGAGCTCGGCGACTCCCAAAGTCGACAGGTCAATTTTGAGCACGGCTGGATTCGGTGGATCGCAGCAACCAATACCATCGTCACCTCATGATGACGTGACTGTTGCGGGCGAGTCGTGAAGATTCGATTATTACGAGCAAGCCAAGCGTCTTTAGCAATATCGCTGATCGCACTAACCTTGGTCTATTTGTTGGACGCATTTTCTTTGCGCCTCCAACATCAGCCCAGCTGGTGCATTGATCACTATGGAATCCCATCACGATTCAATTATCTCCTTCCCGACCGGGCGGAGAGGGTAGCGGCAGGAATTACAGACTTCTGGGGATGGTTCCCTCCAGGCATAAGCTGTACATTCACTGATGCAGTGACCAAAGAAAGCGAAACGGTGGCACCGGCCGCGGACAGGTCGCACATCGTCGTCGTTCTTGTGGCGCTGATCATGATCTCGGCTGTCGGCGTATTGTTCGGCCGCCGGAAGCGCTGAAGATTGGTTTTGGCTCGGGACTGCAGATGCGCACTCGACACCAGACCGATGAGTAATAAATCGGTGTCCGTCGTGTCCGGCGCTTCCACTACTCGTCGATCTTCGCGAATCCACCAGCCTTGTTCGAGGGCATTTCTTGCGGGTCCTGGTGGTCTTCGTTCCCATCACGCTGGCGATGACACTCCTGGGCCTGGTGCTCGGCTGGACCCATGCGCTTGCCGGGGACAGGCGGCAACATGATCGACGCCGATTACACAATGTGCTGGGGCTCAGACAATTCCGACGTGATGCTGTTGCGCTCCGGGTTGATGGTGGCGCTCGCACTCGTCGGCGCACGTGGACTACGTCGGCGACCCGCCTATAGCCGACTGTCCGAAATGTCGAAATCGATTTGATAGCAGCAATTTTCGATCCACATTCTCTTGTGTTCGAAACTTTGTTCGATTATGCTTTCGGCATGGACAGTCGGGATGCGTGGCAACTGGATGGCGAGGACCTCAAGGGTGAGGTTCTCGATCTGGTGCGTGTCCGACACGAGTTGCAGTCGCGGATGGTGTTGCTGATCGTGGAGATGTTTTCCCGGGACGTTCTCGGTGGGAAGGGTTTTCGGGCGATCGCTCAGTGGTTGCATGGTTCGACGAATTTGGAGATCGGTGAGTGCAGTCTGCTGGTCGGGTTGGCGCGGTTGTTGATGCTCGAACCTGTTGTCGCGGATGCGTTTCATCGCGGTGACGTGGATGCGTTGAAAGCCCGTCAGGTGGCGTCGTTTTGTCAGCATCCGCCGAAGAACATGACCCTGGCGGATGTGGACAAGGCTCGCGGGATCCTGCTTGGCCTGGCGTCGCAGAACATTGCCGATTGTGATGCGGTGCGGGCGGCGATCCGGCGGATCGAGAAGCAGTACGGCAAGCGCGAGGACGGCGTCCCGGTCGGCGAGGATTCCGAACGTAACGAGTTCTACGCCTCGAAAGGCTTGTACGGGCGGGTCACTGTGAAGGGTGATCTGGATGCGATCAACGGGGCCCGGTTGATCACGTTGTTGTCGAGCCTGTCTGCGCCGACACCGGAGAAGGACGGCGTGAAGGACACGCGTACTCCGGCATTACGGCGTGCGGACGGCTTTTGCGAGTTGTTGCGCCGGTACGAGCGGGCGGGGTTGGGTCCGATCGAGGGCGGAGTGAAACCGCACATCACGGTCACCGCCAGCGCGAAAGACATGACGGACCTCAAGGCGTTGAAGGACCTCTTGCCGTCGACTCAGGAACTGGGTTTCGCGTGGACGGATTGGGTGGGCCCGATCAGTATCGATACCGCGCGGATGTTGGCGTGCGACTGCACCGTGACGCGAATTTTGTTGGATGAGAACGGTGTTCCGCTCGACTGCGGCAAGGAAGCGAGAACAGCGACGGTTCCGCAAAGGCGAGCACTGGCCGTCCGGGATGGCGGGTGCGCGTTTCCGGGGTGCGGGACTTCGTCGGGGTGGTGCGATGCCCATCATATTGTTCACTGGAACGATGGTGGCCCAACAGATCTCGACAACCTGGTTCTGTTGTGCGGTCATCACCACCGGACGATGCACCACACCGAGTGGCGTGTCGAGATCGGCCCGGATCGGAAGACGGTGTTCTACCCACCCATGTCGATCGATCCGTATCAACAGCCGATCGGCGGGAACAGCCCACCCACAGCAGCCTGAACCGCGACAATCGAATACATCAGCACCGGGGACGAACCATGCCCCGGTGCTGGTGCACGTTTCTGGTCAGATCCCAACCCCTCAAATCCCAGCCCCTCAGATCCCGGCCCTTCGCACGAGAGCGTCAGTGGCAGAAGGGGATACAACGTCAATCGCTCGTAACAGCCCCGCGTACCGCGGATACAGCTCGACGGGACGCGTATTGATCGCCCTCAAGATCCACGATGCAGCTTGATCGGCCGTCAGCGCCGGCTGGCTCACGTAATCCGCCGTCGGCGCGATCATCGGTGTTCGTATGAGTGGGAATTGCACTGTGGTGACATCGACACCGGTGCCGTGACATTCCGCGCCGAGGCTTCGGCCGAATGCACTGAGAGCAGACTTCGACGCGTGATAGGCGCTGAACCTGGGCATCACGCCCGCAGTGACTCCCCAGGTTCCGACGTTGATGATGTGTCCGGACTTCGCCTCGAGCATCGCGGGCAGTAGCCGCAACGTCAGTCTTGTCGGCCCGAAGTAGTTCAGCGCCATGGTGCGCTCGTAGTCGTGGAATCGGTCGACCGAATCCAACGCGGTACGCCGGATCGAGCGACCCGCATTGTTGACGAGGATATCGACCGACCCGAATCGATCCGCGATCGTCTCCGCGAGTTCGTCGACGGCTTCACCGCGGGAGAGGTCCGCAGGCACGATGTGTGCCCATCCTCCCCTGCGGTGAATCTCGTCCCGTACGTGTTCGAGGTTTTCCTCACCGCGCGCGACCAGGATCATCTCGGCTCCCCGACGAGCCAAGAGATGAGCTGTCGCCTCACCTATCCCCGAGGAAGCTCCTGTCAGAACGATCGTCTTGTCGGAGAGCGTGACGCCGCGTGACGGAACAAGGGAGCGCAGACGCGTCGGCGGACTCAATGCAAGATTGCTGAGAATCGATCTGATCACGTCGGCCTCGGTTCGATCTTCGCGTGCGATTCGGTGCGAACCCGTCCCTGAACAGCCCACTTCGGACGCACCGCGGAAATTACTCAAAAGTAAGTTATGGCGCCGTTTCGGCCGTGTCAAGAATTCGTCGGGATTCAGGAGTATCTGCCACTAGCTTTTCCTGATACCTCGGGTTACATTAAATCCAGACCGAGTGCCAGCGATCACACAACCGGCCCTCGATTCCACCGAACACCGCGAGAAATACCAGCGGTGACCGAAACGAAGAGGAGACGCCATGACGCTCACATCGCCGCTCGACAAGCGCGGAGAAGCATCCGACGACTCGTACAACGAGACGCTTCGACTCCTGTCCGAGGGCTCGGTGCACAAGCACTTCGACCCGTACCTCGACATCGACTGGGACTCCCCCGAGTTTGCCGTCGTCCCGAACGATCGCCGCTGGATCCTCCCGGCCGAGACTGACCCGCTGGGTGCACACCCGTGGTACCAGTCGCAGTCCGAGGCCAGGCAGATCGAAATCGGCATGTGGCGCCAGGCCAATGTCGCGAAGGTCGGTCTCCAGTTCGAGAACATTCTGATCCGCGGCATGATGCAGTACGTCTTCTCACTGCCCAACGATTCGGCCGAGGCGCGCTACTGCACGCACGAGTCGGTCGAAGAGTGCAACCACACGATGATGTTCCAGGAGATGGTCAACCGCATCGGTGCCGACGCTCCCGGGATGAGCCGTCCGATGAAGATGCTTGCGCCCTTCATTCCCCTCGCTGCGGGTCCGTTCCCCGAACTGTTCTTCGTCGGTGTCCTCGCCGGTGAAGAGCCGATCGACCACATTCAGAAGAGCATCCTGCGCGCCGGCGGCCAGATCCACCCGATCATGCAGTCGGTCATGGCCATCCACGTAGCCGAGGAAGCGCGTCATATCTCGTTCGCACACAAGCTTCTGAGCCGCCGCATCCCGCTGATGTCACGCCCGAACCGGTTCGTCCTCTCGCTGCTGTTCCCGATCGTCATGCGCATTCTCTGTGACGCCATCGTCATCCCGCCGAAGTCCTTCTGGAAGCAGTTCGACATCCCGAAGTCCGTGAAGAAGGACCTGTTCTGGGATCTGCCCGAGTCGCGCCAGACCCTGCGCAACTACTTCGGTGACGTCCGCATGCTGGCCACCGACACCGGCCTGATGAACCGTGCCTCGCGCCTGGTGTGGAAGGCCTGCAAGATGGACGGCCGCGCATCACGCTTCCGTAGCGAACCTCACCGCAGCTCGCACAACGCCGCCGCGTAGCTCCCGGACAGTCGAGATCGGACTCATAGCGCCATGCCACACGTAGTCACGCAGTCCTGTTGCAGCGACGCCTCGTGCGTCTACGCCTGCCCGGTCAACTGCATCCATCCGACGCCGGACGAGCCGGACTTCCTCACCGCCGAGATGCTGCACATCGATCCGCAGGCCTGCGTCGACTGCGGCGCATGCGTCTCGGCCTGCCCGGTCGACGCCATCGTCCCCGAGTCGAAGCTGACCGACCCGCAGCGAGTCTTCCTGTCCATCAATTCGGACTTCTACAAGGAAGAGCGGCCCAGGCCGCTTCTCGCCAAGGTCATCCCGGCAGCCCACGTCGACAAGGGCCGACCGCCGTTGCGCGTTGCCATCGTCGGTTCCGGACCGTCGGCGATGTACGCCGCGGACGAGTTACTGACTCAGCCTGACGTGCAGGTCAACGTCTTCGATCGCCTTCCTGTGCCTTACGGCTTGGTTCGCGCCGGCGTTGCTCCGGACCATCAGAAGACCAAGCAGGTCACTCGCTTGTTCGACAAGATCGCCGCACAAAAGGGTTTCGAGTTCTACCTCAACGTCGAGATCGGCAAGCACATCTCGCACAGCGAACTGCTCGAAAATCACCATGCGGTGCTCTACGCAGTCGGCGCTTCGTCCGACCGTGGTCTCGGCATTCCGGGCGCTGATCTGCCTGGCACGGCCTCGGCCACCGACTTCGTAGCCTGGTACAACGGCCACCCCGATCACGCCGACGACGTCTTCGACCTCTCACATCGCCGCGCGGTCATCATCGGAAACGGAAATGTCGCGCTCGACGTCGCTCGCATTCTGACGGCCGATCCCGAGAAGTTGGCCGGTACCGACATCTCCGCTCACGCACTCGCCGCTCTGCGGAAGAGTCGCGTCGAAGAAGTTGTCATCGTGGGTCGACGCGGAATCGCGCAGTCCGCGTTCACGGTCCCCGAGTTCACCGGCCTGATGGCACTGCCGGACATCGAACTCTCTGTCGGACCCGACGACATGGTTCTCGACTCGGCCACCGAAGAACTGGCAAAACGCGGCGAGCTTCCGCATGCCGTCGAGCAGAAGTTGCGTCTCCTCGAAGCACTGAAGAACCGCGATCACGTCGACGTCGGCAACAAGCGCATCACGTTGCGCTACCTGCTCACACCGACCTCGATCACCGGCGACGATCAGGTCAGCGGAATCGAGTTCGCTCGCAACGCTCTTGTCGACGCCAACGGAACCGTGCAGATCGAAGCAACCGGCGATACCGAGACCATCGATACCGGCTTGGTCCTCACCTCGATCGGCTACCGCGGAGTGCCCATCCCCGGCGTCCCGTTCGACGAGCGTGCGTCGGTCATTCCGAACGAGAACGGCCGAGTCCTCGAAGCTCCGAACGGTGATCCCGCCACCGGGGTCTACGCGACCGGTTGGATCAAGCGCGGACCGAGTGGGTTCATCGGCACCAACAAGTCCTGCGCGCAGGAAACGATCAGGATGCTCGTCGACGACTTCAACGACGGACGCCTGACCAACCCGGTCGCAGACGACTCCGCAGTCGATCGTCTGGTCCGGGCGCGACAGTCCGACGTCGTCGACCGCGAGGGCTGGCACGCCATCGACAAGGCGGAACTGGAACGCGGCGCTGCGCACGATCGTGCCCGCGAAAAGGTTCTGGATCAGGTCGAGATCACCTCCATCCTCGACGCTGCGGCCCGAGTGAAACCGACGCGTCGATTCGGTCGACCCGTACGCGTTCGCTGATCCACTACAGGTAAACAGCTACTTTCACGCACACCGCCCCGCCTGCAGACTCGTCTGCCCGGCGGGGCCGTCTGCGTTCCGGCAACGTCCCACTCAGCGAAAATTTATGCCCGTCAGCGGCCGAAATCGTGTAATACTGCAACCTGTTCCAGTAAGCGGCACAGCGAGCCACGATCCCCGGATCACGCTCGCCAACCAGATGAGGATTGCATGAGCGAGACTGCAACGCCGGCGCCGAACGGGAGTGTGACACCTGCAGTAGAGGGTTGGTTCACCACCGGCGACGAACCTGCTCTGATCGGCACGAAGTGCCAATCCTGCGGCACCATTTCCTTCCCTCGTGAGGCGACGTTCTGCAAGAACCCGAGCTGCTTCAGCGAGGAGTTCGACGACGTGGAACTCTCCCGTAGCGGCACTGTCTGGTCGTACACCGACGCGCAGTACCAGCCCCCGCCGCCGTACATCCCGCGCTCGGATCCGTACGAGCCTTTTGCTCTCGCAGCAGTCGAACTGCCCGAGGGCATCGTCATCCTCGGCCAGGTGGCCGACGGATTCGGCGTCGACGATCTCAAGGTCGGCAATACCGTCGAATTGGTTGTCGAGCCGCTGTACACCGACGAAACCGGAGTACGTACGACGTGGCGATGGAAGCCTGTCGCCGCAGCTGATCAGGAGTTGCAGTCATGAGCAAGGACGTCGCAGTACTCGGTGTCGGTATGCACCCCTGGGGCAAGTGGGGGCAGTCGTTCGTGAAATACGGCGTTGCGGCCGCTCGCGCCGCGCTCGCCGATTCGGGTGTGAATTGGCAGGATGTCGACTTCATCGTCGGCGGCGAGACCGTCCGCAACGGGTACGGCGGATACGTCGCCGGAGCCACCTTCGCGCAGGCACTCGGCTGGAACGGCGCTCGCGTCGCCACGTCGTACGCCGCGTGTGCGACGGGAGCCCAGGCACTCGACACCGCGCGCGCACGAATCCTGGCCGGCCTCAGCGAAGTTGCCCTGGTCGTCGGCGCCGACACCACGCCGAAGGGCTTCCTCGCTCCCGTCGCCGGTGAGCGTTGGGACGACCCGGACTGGCTGCGCTTCCGCCTCATGGGTATGACCAACCCGGCGTACTTCGCGCTCAACGCGCGTCGTCGCATCGACCTCTACGGCGCCACCGCGGAGGATTTCGCCAACGTGAAGGTCAAGAACGCCAGGCACGGGCTGAGCAATCCGAATGCGCGCTACCGCAAGGAAGTCACCGTCGAGAACGTGTTGGCCTCCCCCGTGGTGTCCAATCCCCTTCACCTGCTCGACATCTGCGCGACGTCCGACGGCGGCGCCGCAATCTTGCTGACGTCGATGGAATACGCCCGCAAGATGGGCATCGCGGAACCTGTTCGCATCAAGGCTATTTCGACGGTCACGCCGACGTTCCCCCAGACGATCATGGACATGCCGAACTTCTCCACCGATTCCAGCTCCGCCGTTCCCGCTCCGGAGCGCACGTTCAAGGAATCCATCGGCTACGCCGCATACGAAGAAGCCGGGATCTCTCCCGAGGACGTCGACGTCGCCGAAGCCTACGACCTCGCTACCTCCGTGGAACTGGACTGGATCGAAGACCTTGCCCTCTGCAAGCGGGGCGAGGCCGAGCACCTTCTGCGTGCGGGTGACACCAGTATCGGAGGCCGCATCCCGGTCAATCCGTCCGGTGGTCTCGCGTGCTTCGGCGAAGCCGTTCCCGCACAGGCACTTGCGCAGGTGTGCGAGCTCACTTGGCAGCTTCGTGGACAGGCCGAAGGCCGTCAGGTCGAAGGCGCCCGCATCGGTATCACCGCCAACCAAGGTCTGTTCGGACACGGCTCCTCGGTAATCGTTTCCGCCTGACCCTGTTCTACTTTCGTGGCGGTCGCACACTCACCCGTGAGCGGCCGCCACGATCACGTCTGCCACTGCCCCTGGCTGGGAAACCAGCGATGCGTGCGAGGTCGGGAGTTCGCTGGTGTTCGCGCCCATCCGGTTTGCCATGAACCGCTGCGCCGATGCGGGGATCACGCGATCCTCACCGGCAACCAGATACCAGCTCGGTGTGTTCGCCCACGACGGTGGCCCGCCGAGCTCGAGGTTCGCCCACAAAGCCGCAGACTTCTGATGCGCCAACATCGTTGCCGCTGTCTCGTCGGAAACATCCTGAGCGAAGACGGAATGGAAATACTCGTCCGTGACGTAGCCGTCGACGTTCTTCCCGCCGATCGCGTGAGGATCGTCGACGATCTTCAATCCCAGAGCCGGAGGAAGCAATTGGCTGCCAGGAAACCTGATGGGATCGATCGTGATCTGCACCGGCTCACCCTGAACCGGAGCAAACGCCGCGATGTACACCAACGACTGCACCTTCGGGTCGTGAACATTGGTGATCACCGCGCCGCCGTACGAGTGTCCGACGAGCACGACAGGTCCGTCGATGTCCGCAACCGTCTTCTCGATCACGGACGCGTCGTAAGCGGGCCCGCGTAGAGGATTGTCCGGCGCCACGACGCGATAGCCACGCGAGCGTAGGTCGGCGGCAACGCCGTCCCAACTGGTCGCGTCGGCAAAAGCGCCGTGGACGAGAACGACGGTTGGCTTGGGGCTCGCCACCGCAGCGCCGGAGCCGAAGATCACTCCAGCCGCGACTGTCATGAGTAACGCCAGAACTGCGGTGAATACACGTGAGATCTTCATGCGTTTCCTTCACTCTCGTCGAAAAGCGAGAAACTGCGGTAGGCCGGGACACGCCCGTTTCGATCCTAGAAATACCTGCTGCGACGGACGTGACTGTCCGTGCAGACTTTTGAGCTCACACTGCACAACTTCTGGTTGAGCGTCCGCATCGCGGGGTATCAGGGCTGCATGGCTTTGCTCCTGGATACTTCCGTGTTGGAGCCTGACCAACGCGCGGACGCCTTTGTCGACGCGATGGGTCGTGCCTCGGTCCCGTGTGCAATCCACTTGGAGAACCCGGAACGGGTGAGCGCGAGAATGAACGTGTGGAACCTCGGTGCAGCATCACTGTTCCGCTCCGAGTCGACCGGTATGCGGTTGACCCGAACACCACGTCACGTCCGGTCCGCGTCGATGCCCGTCCTTGCGATTGCCCTGCAGGAGATCGGGATCGGCCATCTAGATCAGCACGACGAACAACGCAGAGTGCCCGCCGGTGAGCTGTTGATGACGGACCTGACGTCGACCTACGATTTCTCCTGGCCGGGAACGGGCGCTTCCCAGTGCCTCTACGTTCCGATGGATCGGCTGGGACTGCCGATCGACACCGTGCGGGACGCAGCTACCCGGCCTCATCACAGCAATCTGTACCCCGTGATGATCGCGCACGTTCGTGAATTGTTCCGCAGCGCCGCTCTGTTGGAGACCGATCCTGCCGCCGAACAATTGGGCGAGGCCTCGATCGAACTCGCACGTGCTTTGGTCGCTTCGATCGCACATGCGAATCCTGACGCATCCGCTCCGAGATCGGCCCTTGCCATGACTTCGATCCGTCGATACATCCGTGAACACCTTCACGATCCGACACTGAATCCCGCACGAATTGCTCACGCCCACAACATCTCACTGCGACAGCTGTACAAGATCTGCTCGGACAACGGCTTTCGGATCGAACAGTGGATCATCACCCAGCGCCTGCAGAAGGCTCGGGACGAACTGGCTCGACCCGCTACCGTCGATCTGCCGATCGCGACCGTTGCGCACCGGGCGGGGTTTGTCGACGCCGGACACTTCAGCCGACGCTTTCGACAGGCCTACGGGCTGAGCCCGACTCGTTGGCGTCAGCTCCGCGATTGAAGCAGCGCCACAACGTCCGACTGACCACGACTTTCGGCATTGTCCAACGCGGTCTTCCCCGATGCATCCCGGATCGAGGGATCTGCCCCCGCGTCGAGAAGCTGAGTGATCACGTCGATATAGCGCACCGAACCATCGCCGTACACAACGGCTTCGAGTAGCGCCGTCCACCCGGGATCGTTGACGTGATTGACCGGAACCCCGGCAGCGATCAGCATCCGGACGCTCTCGACATGCGCGTGTTCACTCGCGGGAATCAGCGCCGTACCGCCATAACGGTTCACGCTGTCGACGTCCGCGCCGTGGGCGAGCGTGAGCGCCAGAATCTCGTTCAAACCCTCGGCTCCGGAATACAGGAAGGCCGAATCCTGCATGGAATCCTTCGCGTTCACGTCTGCTCCGGCAAGAATCAACGTAGAGGCCGCGGCGACGGCGTCGTTCTTGGTGGCCTCGACGAGTGGAGTCCGTTCGCCCTCGCCGCGAGCTTCGATGTTCGCGCCCGAAGCCAGGGCCGCGGTGATCGCTGCCGGATCATTGCGGTCCACCGCATCGAAGAGTGCCCGTTCGGATTCCGGCGTCGATGGCGGCTTTACGCCCGTAATCGATACAGCTGCCGTTGTCGTCGCTGACGCGGCGATCGTCGACGTCACCGGGGTGTCGGACGAACTGCAGCCGGCCAACGCCCCGGTCACTGATACCGCGAGGATAACGCAGACGAGGACAGACCTACCCGGAAGCGCCGTCACAGCGGATTACTTTCTTGGACAAGAGTTTCAAGCGTCATCCTGACGGCGTCCAGATGTTCGGCCATCGCCCTGGAGGCGTGGTCGTAACTGCCGGATGCGATTCCTTCGACTATTCGTTCGTGTTCCTCGTTCGACCTTTCCTGGCGACCGGCAACAAGATTGAGTGTCTCGGACTGCCTTGTCAACGCTTCACGAATATCGACGATTACCGACTCGAAGACCCGATTCCTACTGGCTTTCGCGATCAGTCCGTGGAACTGCGCATCGAGTGCGACCCATACGAGCGGATCATCCTCGTCACGCATCTGCTGGACCAGTCCGCGGAGGGCCGTCAACTCCTCCGCTGTGTGCCGTTGGGCAGCCCACCCTGCGGCCGGAATTTCGACATGCGGCCGCGCTTCGACCAACTCGTTGGCCGCGTAGCTGCCGAAGTCGAGGTCTCGCGCTATCGAATCGCTGACGACGAAGGTGCCGAGCCCGGATTTCGTCTCGGTGAGCCCGAGGGCATGGCACGAGCGCAGGGCTTCACGGATGACCGATCGACTGACCCCGTGTCTTTCGGCCAGGGACGCCTCGGACGGGAGACGCTCTCCGACTGCCAGTTCGCCGGAGGTTATTGCGGCACGGAGGTCGGCGAGAACCGCCTCGGCAGCACTCACCCGCGAGGCGACGGGTCGCCTGGTGGCCCAGCTGTCTGACAGGTTCATGCCGTCATTGTTGCGACTGCCGAAGACCCGCGTCAAACATCGCACCTGATGAAGGGTTGACGTGCCGGAGTGAGCGAGGTAACAATTACACCTGTCAGACAGCCTGATAGCCCGATAGCTGGGCGGGACTACTACTCGACCGTCAGCGCTGCGATCCCGAAATACACCCACCGCGCAGAGTGATGCTTGCGCGAAGAGACACGAGGAATTGATCAAGTGCTCGAAACGCGAACAGAACACGATCTGCTCGGCGATCGCGAGGTTCCAGCCGATTCGTACTGGGGTATCCACACCTTGCGCGCAATGGAGAACTTCCCGATCACTGGTCGAACAATCGCCACGAACCCGCATCTGATCCGCGGCATCGCTTACGTCAAGTGGGCCGCAGCCAGCGCAAACGAAAAGCTGGGCATCCTCGACCGCCTGCGCGCGGAGGCCATCTCACAGGCATGCAAGGAGATCGTGGACGGGCGGTGGCACGAACAGTTCGTGGTGGACGTCATCCAGGGTGGCGCCGGCACGTCGACGAACATGAATGCGAACGAGGTCATCGCCAATCGCGCGTTGGAAATCCTCGGCCACCAGCGCGGCGACTACGAACGGCTTCACCCCAATGAACACGTGAACCTGAGCCAATCGACCAACGACGTCTACCCCACGGCCGTGAATATCTCGACGATCTTCGCGATCGATGACCTGCTGGATGCACTTCTTACACTCCAGAACGCATTCACGACCAAATCTCTTCAGTTCGCCGACACAGTGAAGATGGGACGCACCCAACTGCAGGACGCCGTGCCGATGACCCTGGGTCAGGAGTTCGGGACCTACGCGGTCATGATCGAGGAGGATCGGGCGCGTCTGGCTGAGGCCGCTCTTCTCGTTCACGAGATCAACCTCGGTGCGACTGCTATCGGCACTGGCCTCAACGCACCCGCCGGCTACGCCGAGGTGGCCTGTTCCGACCTGGGCGCACTGACCGGACTGCCGCTGGTGTTGGCAACGGATCTGGTCGAAGCGACCCAAGACGTGGGCCAGTTCGTCCACCTCTCCGGCGTCCTCAAGCGGGTCGCTGTGAAGTTGTCCAAGGTGTGCAACGATCTCCGGCTGCTCTCTTCGGGCCCGCGAGCCGGATTGAACGAGATCAATCTTCCACCGGTGCAGGCAGGTTCGTCGATCATGCCGGGCAAGGTCAATCCTGTCATTCCCGAAGTCCTCAATCAGGTCGCGTACGAAGTCATCGGCAACGACGTGACGATCACGATGGCTGCGGAATCCGGTCAGCTCCAACTCAACGCTTTCGAGCCGATCATCGTGCACTCACTGTCCGAAGGAATGCGACACCTCGGTGCGGCTTGCCGCATTTTGGCGGACCGGTGCGTACTCGGCATCACGGCTAACACCGAACTGCTGCGCGCCCGAGTCGAAGACTCCATCGGCCTCGTCACCGCGCTCAACCCCTACATCGGATATACCGCGTCCACTCGGATCGCCCAGGAGGCGTTGATTTCCGGGCGTCGCGTCGCCGATCTCGTAATCGAAGCCGGCCTGCTCGACCGCGAGGAACTCGATCGGTTGCTCAGCCCCGAACATCTCGCCAATCTCCGCGTTTCGGGGGAGAAGCCTCATGCCACCGCTGTTGCGGAGGAGGTTTGATGACCGTCGAACGGGAAGAGACAGGCCGCGCCGAAGTTGCCACTGAGGAGGATCTCGGATATCAGAAGGCGCTCGGCCCCAGACAAATTCAGATGATCGCGATCGGTGGCGCGATCGGAACCGGCCTTTTCATGGGGGCGGGAGGGCGACTACAACAGGCGGGCCCGGCCTTGGTTCTCGTGTACGCGCTGTGCGGATTCTTCGCGTTCCTGATCCTGAGGGCGCTCGGCGAACTGGTGATGCACCGACCGACTTCCGGATCCTTCGTTTCCTACGCACGCGAATTCTTCGGCGAAAAGATGGCTTTCGCTGCGGGCTGGTTGTACTGGATGAACTGGGCAATGACTGCCGTGGTCGACGTCACGGCTGTGGCATTGTACATGAACTTCTTCAAAAAGTACTGGGCGCCACTGGGACACATCGATCAGTGGATGTTCGCTCTGATCGCGGTGTTGCTGGTTCTCGGACTGAATCTCGTGTCCGTGAAAGTCTTCGGAGAGTTGGAGTTCTGGTTCGCGTTGATCAAGGTCGTGGCCTTGACCGCATTCCTCGGGTTCGGTGTCTATTTCGTACTCTTCGGCACGCCCATCGAAGGGCATTCCTCCGGATTCAGCCTGATCGCCGACAACGGTGGGCTGTTCCCCAACGGAATACTGCCGGCAGTCGTGGTGATTCAGGGCGTCGTGTTCGCCTACGCTTCAATTGAACTCGTGGGGACCACGGCTGGAGAGACCGAAAATCCCCGGAAGGTGATACCCAAGGCGATCAACACAGTGATCATTCGGATCCTCGTCTTCTACGTGGGGTCGGTCCTGCTGCTCTCACTGTTGCTCCCGTACACCGAATACCACGCCGGTGAAAGTCCATTCGTCACATTCTTCGGTTCGATCAACATCCAAGGCGCAGATGCGATCATGAATCTGGTCGTTCTCACGGCGGCGTTGTCTTCCCTCAATGCCGGATTGTATTCGACCGGACGAATACTCCATTCGATGGCAACGGCCGGTTCGGCGCCTGCCTTCGCTGCCAGAATGAACAAAGCCGGAGTGCCGTACGGGGGAATCGCACTCACCGGCGTGGTCATCCTGTTCGGCGTCGGGCTCAATGCTGTTGTCCCAGCGCAGGCCTTCGAAATAGTCCTCAATCTTGCGGCACTGGGCATCATCAGTGCATGGGCGGTAATTGTGCTGTGCCAGTTGAGGCTCTGGCAACTTGCGAAACAAGGCAAAGTCACTCGCCCTTCCTTCCGCATATTCGGCGCACCGTACACCGGGATCGCGACACTGGTCTTTCTTGCGGTCGTTATCGTGTTGATGGCATTCGACAACCCTGTTGGAAAGTGGACCGTCGGATCCATCGCGATCATCGCACCGCTCTTGATGATTGGTTGGTACGCCGCCAAGAATCGTATTCGCGAGTTGGCCATCCACCACCCCGCAGCTTGACGTGAAAGGACCACAGTGTCGAAAGTCGCAGTTGTCACTACCGGTGGCACCATCGCCAGCACCCGGGATGCGCATGGAATCAGCCGGCCCGCAATCACCGGTGCAGATCTGGTCGGCAACGAGCAGACCGACATCGAGCTTCGAGTCGTCGACGTGATGTCGAAGGACAGCTCGAGCATGACCTTCGCGGACATGGATCGTGTTCGCGACGCCGTAGCCGATCAATTGAAAGATCCCGGACTCGACTCGGTGGTCGTGCTTCACGGCACCGACACGATGGAGGAAACTGCGTTCTTGTTGGACCTGCACCACGACGACCAACGCCCGGTGGTCTTCACCGGCGCGCAGCGCACTTTCGACCATCCCGAATCCGACGCTCGTTCGAATCTCGCCGCGGCGATCTCAGCCGGACTGGACATCTCGTCACACGGGCGTGGTGTCCTCATCGCCTTCGGCGGTTCGGTCCATCCAGCCGCAGGTACGCGAAAGTCCGATACGACGGCACTCGATGCCTTCCGCCGCGTGCACATCGATCCGCTCCTGCTGCGTAATCCCGAACCATTGCCGTGGCATCCGATTTCGGACACCCGCGTCGACATCATCGCCGTGTATCCCGGGGCAGACCGCGTACAAATCGACGCCTGCGTGCACGCCGGGGCGCAGGGACTTGTTCTCGACGGACTCGGTTCGGGAAATGCCAATCCGACGATAGTCGAGGCCGTACGAGACTGCGTAGGCGCTCACATTCCGGTAGCCGTGACAACTCGGGTGCCCTCGGGGCCAATCTCCCCGGTTTACGGTGGCGGTGGTGGCGGGCACGACTTGATCGCCGCAGGCGCTGTATTTTCCACCGATCTTCGAGCCGGGCAGGCACGTGTACTTCTGGCAGCCTTGTTGTCAGATCCGGATCTCGTGGGCCTGGAAAAGGTATTCGACCGCTATTCGAGGTTTGCTCGCACCCCGCCGTTCGGGCGGTAGAACTGGCGACACCATTCATTGTTCGAAATTCACTACACTAAATCAGGGACTTTGGTCCGAATTTTCGACTTGGACGCTTATTTGGTGTCCGAATTGGGTAGTTTCACATCATCTAACTCGTTCAAAATTTCGATCCAGCGGTCACGTCCAGTGCAGCCAGTCGAACAGGAGTCGGATGAGCAGCCCATTTCGTGATGCCGCTGCAGTAACGCTCGACGCGGCTCACCGCGTCGGGCAAGCGCACGTGCCAGGCGCCGCACTCAACGGTCGTTTTCACCCGCCAACTGCCGTGAAAGGACTGGTCGCGCGTCCGCGCCTGCACCGCAAACTCACCGCATCCACTGCCACCAAAGGCTCAGGCCCCGGGCCTGTCGGGTTGCTCTCGGCTCCGGCCGGTGCGGGGAAGACCCTACTTCTGGCCGATTGGGCTCGCGAATATTCTCGAGCCTCCCCTGATGTTGCGCTGGCCTGGCTGACGTTGGCCGAGCGCGACAACAACGTGTCGATACTGTGTGAATCCCTCGCCGAGGCGATCGCGACCTCCGTCGATGCGGCCGGCCAGAGGCTCCCCGTGCAGACCGGATCCAGGCCGCCCGTCGAGCAGTGGCTCGCGCACTTTGCGGAAACCCTCGAAACGCACGAGCGCCGAACAACGTTGATCCTCGACGACGTTCACACCCTCCACGATCCGATGTCGATCGGTCTCCTCGATCGGATACTCACACAGACCCCGGGCAACCTGTCGATTATCGTTGCCGCCCGCTACGAACCACCGCTCACCTGGCATCGTCTGGCTCTCGACGGCCGACTCACCCGCTTTGCATCCACCGATCTCGCTTTCGATCGCTCCGAGATCACCGCGATATTCGGCGAGTACGACATCACGCTGCGCGACGACGAACTCGCAATCGTCGAGAACTTCACCAAGGGGTGGGGCGCCGTCGTTCGGCTGACCGCCGCGTTTCTGGCCGGCCGCAGTGACATCGGCGATGCACTGAACGAGTTCACGCACACACCCCGCCCGATCGCCGACTTTCTCGTCGACGAGGTACTGACGTCCTTGCCCGAACATGTCACCTCGTTCATGTTGCGAACATCGGTAGTCGATTCTTTCTCCGCCCAACTGGCGGAAACTCTGACGGACTCGAACGCTCTATCCGAGATCGACTCGCTGATTCAGTTCAACTTCCCCGTGACCCGTACCGATTCCGCCGACCACACAACGTGGTTCAGCTATCACCCTCTCTTGCGCGAGCACCTTCGGGCAGAGTTCCGTCGCGTCGATCACGTCGAGAGAAACCGCGTACACCTGCGAGCAGCAAGCTGGTTCGAAAGCAATCACTTCGAACTCGAGGCGCTCGAACTCGAGGTGTCGATCGGAGACCCACACCGCATTCTCGCGTTTCTCGAACGCTGCGGGCTGGGCCTCGTACTCGACGGGCACTGCGGGGACGTCGTGCGAGTCCTGGAATCGGTGTCGACGCAGGTTTCGGAATCCCCGATCACCCGACTGGTGCTGGCGGCGGCCGCCCTCCACTCCGGTGACGTGACCTCGGCGACCACGTGCCTCGATCTTCTCGAGGCAACTCATCCACCGATTGCAGAAGATCCATTGTTCCTGGCGATGAGCCTGGAAATCTCCTGCGTTACGGCGACTTCCGACAACGAGCCGCTGGCGGCACGTCTGGAGCGGCGCCAGAAAAGCACCCACTCCGACATCGAAGCCTACGCACACATGGAATTGGCGACGGCACACTTACTGCGACGTGAGTTCGACAGGGCGACTGTCGAATACACTCAAGCCGTCGCACTCGGGACAATACGGGGCAGGGCGCGATTCGTCTTGAAGTCGCTGACCGGACTGGGCTACGTAGCTTCTCTCAGCGGAGACATCGGGGCGATGAGGGCTCACTCCGTCTACGCTCTCGACTACGCGGTCGAACATCGCATCACGACGACTGCGGAGTACGAGTTGTCCGCGTCGGTGGCCGCCTTTGCCACATATCTCTGCGCTTCGAGCGAACTCCCGTACCGCATCCCGACAATCGGAAACTACCGGAGCACAGACGTTCTCGGCGCCAGCGCGCCGGTGTTCGGGTGGCACTCCGTCGTAACCTTCGGCCTTCACAGTCTCGACGGCTCGACCGACCGACGCTCGACCGCCGCCGATGTCCGCGACGCGATGCTCAGCGCGATCGAATTACGTACCTTCGCGTTCGCGACCTTGGCTCTTCTACCACCCGTCGTCCACGCATGCCTTTCCGTCGGCGAGGTGGAATGGGCAGCGAGACTCGTGCGTGACGCAGCCGATCAATTCGGAGAAACGTCGGAGATACATCTCGCACGGGGTGCCGTCGCCTTCTCGTCCAACAAGTTCGCGGAAGCACTCGTCGAAGTTTCCGAAGCTCTCGGGTCCTCCGAAATCCCGTTGCTCGCACATCACGTCTACGCCTGGACACTCGAAGCCGGGATCCACGCTGCAACAGGTCACGAGCGCAAGTCGTTTCGCTCCCTCCACAAAGCGCTGCGCGCCGCGGAAGCCGGTAGCCTGCTACGCCCCTTCCTCGACTACGGCGCATCCCTGCGGCCGGTGTTCGACGAGTTCAGTGGACATTTCGGCGATCAGGAAGCATTTGCCGAACAGGTACGTAGCCGCATTCGCCCACAAGAATTGGTGAGTGCACCGATCCTCACGCCAGGCGAATACACCGTGCTCCGTGAACTGGCTTCCGGAGACACCACCGAGTCCATTGCCGACACGCTGTTCCTTTCCGTCAACACCATCAAGACGCATCTTCGCGGGATCTATCGCAAGTTGGAAGTGAGCAACCGACGCGACGCGCTCAAGGCTGCGCGACGCGGCGGACTCATCTGAGCAAGACTGCTTCCATGCCCCCGAAGCTGTATTCCGATACGCGCGATCGATTGACCGTGTGGGCGAGACGTACACCCAGTCGACGGTTGGCGACTGATGCAACCATCGGGGTCTTCGAAGTCGGGCTCGTGGACAGCGCCATGACTTTGGCGGCCCAGGCCTTTACGTCATTGCTCCCGGTCATGATTGCAGCGTCGACCTTGGAGAAGCTGAAGCCGTTGGCTGATGCCGCCAAAGACGACCTCGGCGTCCAACTCCCCGACACCGTATTGACCAGTACCTCTACCGCGGCAGCATTCGGGATTGTCGGCTTGCTCATGCTGCTGATCAGTTCCACGTCCTACGCTCGCGCTCTCGGCCGGATGTACGGACGGATCTGGAGCGTGCCGACGGCGACACTCCGTCAGGCGTGGCGGTGGTTCGCGGTAGTGTGCGTCGTGGCCGCGTCGGTGGTCGGTGCGGCCCTGTGCCGTGAACTGAATGGTGTTCCGGGAGTGGGCAGAGTCCTGGAATTCACAGCGGTCTACGTCGTGTGGGCACTCGTGTGGACAGCCGTGCCCATGCTGCTGACGGCCAATCGCATGACCACTCGAATGTGCGTCGGGTCAGGATTGCTCACCGCGACGGGCCTGACCGGACTGCACGTGGCCGGCACTCTTTTCCTCCCCCGAATGACAAAGACGTCGCAGGACGAGTTCGGTCTTCTGGGCGTGATGTTCACCGTCATCGGCTGGCTGTTCATCTTCTCGGCCATCGTGGTTGTCGCGTCGTCGATCGTCGGATCAGTGGCCAAAGATTCCGGTCCCCTGGGAATCTGGCTACGGACATCACGCTGAGGTGTTGTCTCGACCTGCAAGCGCTTTCGAGACGGTCGGATAGACGTCGACCTTCAGCGCGCCCTGGTCGGCACCAGACAGAACGTCGCGGAACTGCCCGATGTCGCGTGCCACTCGGAAGCTCACATTTCTGCGTGCCAACGAATCTCGAAGCTGAGCCAACATCTGCGCAGCGCTGACGTCGATGAACGGTGACGTCTCGGCGTCGAGAACGACCATGGTGGTGCCGGCGGTCACCAGACCGGTGATCTGATCACGCACGTGATCGGCATTGGCGAAGAACATCCCCGCTTCGACCCTGACCACTACGACGCCGTCGAGTGTCTTCAGATCAGGATGCCCACTGATGTCGACCCAGCGCGTGCCGTCCTTGGCCAGAGCGGCCACGTGCGGTTTGGAGACCCGATACAGGAGCAGCAACATCGAGACGGCGATTCCGATGATCAGACCGGGCAACGTGTCGAAGAGGAGAACCCCGAACATCGCCGCGATCGCCGCCGCGAAATCGGCCCGGGCAGCGTGCCCGTAGATACTGCCCAACCTCTTCGTCCACACCCGGTACAGCGCTGCGAGGGAGGAGAAATCGACCAGTTCGATCACTGCTGCGATGACCACAGCCGAGAGCGTCGCCTCTGGCAACTTCTCGAACAGGCCGGTGAGAAACAGCAGTGTCACCAGCGTCAGCGCCGCGACCACCAGTCCGCTGACCTGAGATTTGGCGCCCGCTCCTCCGTTGACGGCGGTCTTCGACAGGCTGCCGTTGACCACCATTCCCGAGCAGAGACCCGATCCGAGATTGGCCGCACCCAGTCCTGCCAGTTCACGATTGGCGTCGATGGTGTAGCCGGCTTTGGCCGCGTATGTCTTTGCAGCGCCAAGACCTTCGGCGAAACCGACGAGCAGAACGCCGACCGCAGGTCCGACCAGGTCGAGGTAGTCCTCGGCTCCCACACCACTCGGCAGACCCATCGACGGCAGGCCCGAGTCGATGTGTCCGACAATGTCGATGCCACGATCGTCGAGGCCGAACAACGCTACTGCGGTAATGCCCAGCAGCACGACGAGGAGCGAACCCGGTACGAGCGGAAGCCATCGCTTGACGCCCAGGACCATTGCCAGGCTGAGCAATCCGATGATCACGGTCGGTAGGTCGACCTCACCCAGTTCCTTCACCACTGTCCACGTCTGGACGAAGAAGTTTCCCTCCCCCTTGTCCACGCCCAGGAGTTTGGGTACTTGACCGATGATGATCGTGAGCGCCAGACCGACGATGAATCCCTTGAGAACCGGCTCGGAGATGAAGGACGCGATGAATCCGAGGCGCATGAATCCTGCGAGCAGTCCGACGAGCCCGGTCACGATCGCCAATGCCGCCGACAGCGCGATGAATCGGCCGTCGTTTCCTGAAGCCAATGGCGCAATCATCGCCGCGGACAACGCTGCGGTCGCCGACATCGGCCCGACGATCAGATGGCGCGAACTGCCGGCTGCTGCATACAGAATCAATGACGGAACCGCAGCATAAAGCCCGACCACCGGCGGAACTCCGGCGATGGTGGCGTACGCGAGCGCTTCCGGAACAAGGACAGCCCACACCGTAAGGCCCGCAATGATGTCGGGGCGAAGCCAAGCGCGTTGATAGTCGGACAACGATCCGAAGACCCACCAGGTCCGCGTGTGCGGAGCACTCATAGTCCTTGCACCCCTTTACTGATCTGCATCGCCGCGATCAGGACGAGGAGCCCGACGTTCAGCAAGTGCGTGTTGGTGGCTATCCAGGTGCGGATCTTCAGCAGCGGTTCGGTTGCCTCGTCCTTCTTGATCAGCAGGAGGGCAACAGGTACCGCGACCGAGGTCACGGACACCAACGAGAAGATCACGGCCGAGACGATCTGCGACGTCGGTGCCACGGTGCTGAGACGAAGGTTCATCGCTGCTGCGATGGCACACGACATGTCGATGGGGTTGAGAACGAACAGCGCGAAACCGAGCACACCGGATCGCATTGGTTGGAAGTGCTCAACCGATTGCAGCATCTTCGGCAGCTGAGGGGCCGCAGCCACAACGTCGCCAGGGGCAACTGCAGCCGCCATCGCCTGAACCCCGCGACGACTGCGTGAGTAGACGAACCAGGCACCCGCCAGCAGAGTTGCCCCGAGAACGAGATGGATGATGGGCACCCACAGCGGAAGGTGTGTGCGCTGATGAACCTGGAGTGCGGTCAAGATGACGTACGAACCGGCCAGCGCGACAACTATTCCGAGATACCACCCGATCAGGTACGCAATGCTGTTGATACGCGCTCGTTCGGAAAACAGTACGGCCACAACGGCGACAACCGCCAGCGGGCTCATGATGATCCCGAGCGCCAGCGGGATCTGTTGCAGTAGCAGCGATCCCATAACTACCTCCAGTTGTCAGAGACCGCCGATGCCCTTGCCGATGAGAACAACACCGATAACCAGGATCAACACACTCATCACCGTGGCGTTGTTTTCCTGCAACCACACCTTCAGCTTGGCCAGCGGACCACTCAGTCGCTCCGCGGCAACGAGGTAGCCGATCACGGGCACGCACACTGTGCAGGCCGCGATGATCGTGAAAACCAGAATGGCGACAACAACTTCTCCGGAGCCCAATGACGCGGATCCGATCGAGATTCCGGCCGCGATACACATCATCAGATTCTTCGGATTGATCGCAGCCAGAGCGAAGCCCAAGCCGAGGCCTTTGACAGCGGTCATGTCATCGATGGCGTGCATCCACTTCGGGGTTTCGTGCTCGCCTCCGCGTCCGCGCCATTGCTTGACTCCGAACGCAAGAAGCAATACACCCAACGCCAGCTTGATCCACGACACTGTCGCTGACGGATCACCTTCGGAGTCACCGAGCTTGCTGGACAGAAGCACGAAGATCACGGTGGCGACGACGATTCCCAGTATCCAGCCCAGCGCGAACCCGACGCTCGTGCTGCCGGCACGCTTGGACAACAACATCAAGATTGCCGCGATGATCGGGATCGGCGATACCGCAACGCCGACCGCGAGGGGTAACAGATCCCCGATGACAGATCCCATGCCGACCTCTTCTCTCTCCCGGTCGACACTAGGGGTGGCGACTCTACGGAGCCTCACACAAAAGGGATGAACGGACCCGCGACGACATTCACCCGTAGGGGATGACGCCCCGAGCGCGTACGGGAGTAAGACTGGATCCCACGGATGCGGAGTCCTGGATCGGGCAGCGACGCCGATTGCACTTGACGACATGCGATTTCGAGGCTCGGAGCGCTGCCTTCTCGAACCTCATGGCCCTACGAAATGGAGCGGATACTGATGAATGCTCCCACTCGGTATCAATTCCTCATCGACGGCGAAGTGTCGGACCGCGTCAAGGCCGCATTTCCTGAACTCAGTGTCGCCAGTGCCGCCGGCGGGTTCACCAGTTTGTACGGACCCGTCGCGGACCACACGGCTATGCGGAGCATCATGGCCCGTCTCGATTCCCTCGGCCTGACCGTCGCCGAAATGCGTCGACTCCCAGACTGATCCGAGCCACACCCTGTCGAAATGTCCCACGCACGAGCGATGGTCCCGACCGAGTCGACTCGGTCGGGACCAACTGC
Source organism: Rhodococcus sp. IEGM 1306 (assembly GCF_036541985.1). Classification (NCBI taxonomy): domain Bacteria; kingdom Bacillati; phylum Actinomycetota; class Actinomycetes; order Mycobacteriales; family Nocardiaceae; genus Rhodococcus; species Rhodococcus sp. IEGM 1306. The sequence continues at coordinate 180,883 of NZ_JAZHFF010000007.1, read as the reverse complement.
TCTCGGGTTGTTCGGTGCCTAGACTCTGTCCCTGTCCCAGGTCGCGACCGCCCAGATCACAACGACATCGAGCGCGATGACCAGGATCGACCACAGTGGGTAATACGGCATCCACAAGAAGTTGGCGATGATCGAGAGCGACGCAATGACGATTGCCGCCGCCCTGGCCCACACTGCACCGGTGAAGAGGCCGAGGGCCACCACGATCCCGATGATGCCCAAGATGATGTGGATCCAACCCCACGTCGTGATGTCGAACTTGTACGTGTAGTTGATACCCACGACAAACAGATTGTTGTCGGCAACGGCCGCGATGCCCTGAAGCAGAGCGACAATGCCTGCGGTGAGCAGCAGAATTGCTGCTGCAAACGTCGTACCTACCGCGAAACCCTGCCGGACAGGGTGATTCGCGGGTTCCCGCGGTGGAGCAGTCATCAGCGTTCCTTTCGACAGAATGCACTTCCCTTACTCAGTCTCGAGGGGCTGGAAGGCGAAAACATCACCCGTCGCGGATGAACCGCAGGTCACCGACCCGTACCCGTTTGCCGGGATCGCAAACCAATGTTGGCAGACTGGCACTGTGCAACACACCGTAGTCGTGATCACCGATATCTATGCTCCACCGGCGGTGATCTTCGATCTCGAACTCGACATGGACGAACACTCGGCCTCGCTCCGCGCAACAGATGAGGTGGCAGTCACGAGTACGGGTAGATCGACGCTGGGAGAGGGCGACGAGGTGTCGTTCACTGCTCGGCATCTCGGGTGGAGATTCTCGATGACAAGCCGGATCACGCAGTACAACCGTCCGTACTCGTTCACAGACGAGCAGGTCCGCGGCCCGTTTGCCGCAATGCGGCACGAGCACGTCTTCGACGTTCAGCCGGGTGGGTGGACGCGGATGCATGACCGCTTCACGGCTACGGCCCCCTTCGGAGTGCTCGGACACCTGGCACTGAGGTTGGCTGTCGGACCGTATCTGCGGCGCCTTCTCGAGCAACGCGCCGCGCACATCAAGGGCCGCGCAGAAGTCGGCACGCCTTTCATCGAGTGAACACCCGCTCTGACGCACCGCAGGGAGTGCTCACTCGACAAAACCTGTGTTCACTCAGCAGCAGTCGCACTCGTCACCGCTCTCGGGCACAGCCACAACCGGGCAGCACGGATCACCCTTCCACGCGTTGATGCCTTCTTTCACCGCGAGGACGGCGATGACCAGTGCCGCAATCGGATCCGCCCACGACCAGCCGAGCAGCGAGTTGAGCAGCAAACCGACCAACAAGACAGCAGAGAGGTAAGTGCAGAGCAGCGTCTGCTTCGAATCCGCGACCGCCGACAGCGAACCCAACTCCCGACCGGCTCGGCGTTGCGCATAGGACAGGGCCGGCATGATCGCCAAACTCACCGCAGCCAAGAGTATTCCGACGCTCGTGTGCTGAGCTTCCCCCAGACCGAACAGCGACCGAATCGCGTCGAACGAGACGTACGCAGCGAGCCCGAAGAACGAGAATGCGATCACTCGCAGTGCCGTCTTCTCACGGCTCGTCGGATCCGGCGCCGAGAACTGCCAGGCAACCGCTGCCGCCGAGGACACTTCGATCACCGAATCGAGGCCGAAACCGAACAGTGCTGCGGACGACACCCGTGTGCCCTCCGCCAGCGCGATGATCGCTTCGACGACGTTGTAGCTGATCGTGATCGCCACGAAGATGCGAATTCTTCTCGACAAGAGCGCACGCCGGTCAGTCGAGAGCCCGACACCGTCAACGGGCGCAACCATCAGCAGCACCCCTCTGATTCGCTGTCCGGGCAGTACGACGGATCCACCGCGAGTACGACCCCGAGCAGGTCGTCGAGGGCCCGACCGATATGTACATCGGCGAGTTCGTATCTGGTCCGGCGCCCTTCCGGGACGGCCACCACCAAGCCGCAACCGCGCAGGCAAGCCAGATGATTGGACAGCTTCTGCCTGGTCACAGCCAGTGTTTCAGCGAGGTCGGACGGATACCGGGGCGCGGTCTTCAGTTCGAGCAGTATCCGTGTCCGAGTCTCGTCGGACAGTGCATGCCCGAACCTCGCAAGCACCGCCACGTTGGTCACCACATCTACGCCCGCGATATCCATACGTGCGACAGTACATCGAAAACTGGATTCAGAAAACGATGAACTCCGATGGTTCAAGATCCCACCATCGGGTAACGCAAGCGTGAAGCCACCCAACCAGGCGAACACCGGGAGCCCACATCCGATGAACCGTACAAAAGTCGACGACCACGTAGCGATGGCCGAACTACCAACAACCGGAAGCATCTTCCAGGCCTCGTGGCCGGTGCGTACGGGTGACATCCACACCGACAAACAACTGCGCCTCGACGCGATCGCGCGCTACCTCCAAGACGCGGGCTTCGACAATCTCGTCGACCGCGGCGCCATGGATACACACCCGCTGTGGATGGTACGAAGAACGGTGATCGATGTACTCGAACCGGTCGTCTGGCCGGATCGAGTTCACCTGCAGCGCTGGTGTTCAGGCCTGTCGAACAAGTGGTGTTCGATGCGAGTTCGCATCAGATCCGATGGCGGCGGGTTGATCGAAACCGAGGCGTTCTGGATCAACATCGACCCGAAGACGGGAATGCCGGCATCCATCAGTGAGAAGTTCACCGCCGCCCTGGCATCGACGGCCGTGGACCAGCATCTTCACTGGCGTCGGTGGATCGACCCGACCCCGGACACGACGCCGTCAGCGGATACGCCGTTCCCGTTGCGCTCGAGCGATTTCGACCCCTTCGATCACGTGAACAACGCAATCTACTGGCAGCCCGTGGAAGATGCGCTGCCCGACAGATTACGAAGCGGGCCCTTTCGCGCGATCCTCGAGTACACCCAGCCCATCAAGAGAGGTGAGCAGGTGAGCGTGCGAACCGGCACGAACACGCTGCACATCGACGCAGGCGACGAGGCACGTGCGTCGGCGCGGTGGTTCGCCTTGTCTCCGAAGAGCAACGATCAGGGGTGAAGTTTTCCGAATCCCACGACGGCAGAGTCGGATTGCCAGTCCAGATCATGAACCCGCACCTTGCCGAACTCGTTGCCGCCAACCGTGATCGCAGAGTTGCCGTCCACTGCCACAACGATGTTGGTGTGCTGACCGACCCATCTCGAACTGTCGTAGATCACCACATCACCCACGTTCGGGGTGTACCCGCTGCCGTTCTCGGCGTACGCGCCGATCCCTTGGTAATACTCCTGCAAGGTGTACACCCCCGGGATGCGCCAACTTCCGGAGTTCGGGTTGGACAACGGTCGACCCGCTTCCCTCATGATCCAGCTGACAAAGTCGGCGCACCACTCTTCGTCGATGCCGTCGGAATAGAAGGTGCCCGGACGGTCCTGCTCATGCTCGGATTGCAGTAGCTCGAGCACCCGACCTTGATCAGACGTGAGCGCACTCGCGTCCACCGCCGGGAACTCAGCCGTGTCCCAGGGCAGGTACCGCGATGGTGCGATCGCGACGACCACCACCCCAACCACGATCACGACGCCGAGCACCCCGGCAATCCAGAGCACGATGCGGCGTCGGCGGTTCGATTCGGCAGGACTCACCCTTACGAGTGTGCCAGCCTGCCGCGGACCGAATCGCCAACCACCCCGATGACCTGGCAATTCTCACCAAATTCACACGAATGTGCCACCAAACTATTGCGGTGGCACCAAAGTGGTGCCATAGTGATGCCATGGACTTGACACCGTACGTAGACAACCTTCGCCACGAACTCGCGGTGGCGGCCGAAGCAGGCGGAGAAGACGCAAAGGCACTCGCCGATCGTTTGACCGCACCGCTGGAATCAGCAGTGCGACTCACCCTTCTCGACGCATTGTCTGCGGCAGCCGCCGAGATCACGCGTGACCTCGCCCCGGGTTCGGTGGACCTGCGTCTGCGGGGACGCGAACCCGAATTCGTGGTGGCACCAGCCATCAGTGAACCGGTTCCAGCCCCTGTCGAAGAGGACCCGACTCCGGCACCGCGCCCCGTCACGGAGTCCGACGACGCCTCGATGACTCGAATCAACCTGCGGCTGGGGCAAGACCTCAAAGACCGGATCGAGGCGGCGGCCCGGGAAGCCGGCATCTCCGTCAACGCGTGGCTGGTTCGCTCGGCTGCAACGGCTCTGGAAGGCGGCGCGAACAGAAGCACTCCGAGACAGCGCACGTCCCAAGGTTCCGAAAGCTTCAGCGGCTGGGTGCACTGACACCGGCTTCATCTTTCGCACCACCCTCTTTCATCAACCGAGACAACCTCATCGGGAGTATCACCATGCCTACATTCAGCACACCTGACCCCATCACCTTGAACTTCGACGTGGCAGTCGGACACATCCGGATCACGGCGAGCAGCCGCAACGACACTGTCGTGGAAGTGTTGCCCAGCAACTCGTCTCGCGAGGTCGACGTTCGAGTCGCCGAACAAACGCGCGTCGAATTCGCAGGTGGCCGGCTGCAGATCAAGACTCCGAAACAGCGCGGCCTCGGCATCTTCGGGAAGACAGGATCTGTGGACATCTCCGTTCAGCTTCCCTCCGGCTCGGAACTCGAAGGCACTGCTGCAGTTGCCAGCCTCCGTAGCGAAGGCACTCTCGGACGAACACGGGTGAAGGTTTCCGCGGGCGATTGCACACTGGAAACCACCGGCTCGCTCAACGTCAGCACCGGGGCCGGCGCGATCATCGTCGAGCACGTGGCCGGTGACATCGACACGAGCACCGGGTCCGGAAGCATCCGCATCGGCCGCGTCGACGGCAACGCGGAGGTCAAGAACTCCAACGGCGACATCAACATCGGCACGATCACCGGCGCACTGAAGGCGAAGACCGCCAACGGCAGTGTCGCCGTGGAGCACGCCGAATCCGATGCGAGCGCCGCAACCGCCAACGGCGACATCCGCTTCGAGGCCATCGAGAGTGGAGTCGTATCCGCAAAGACGGCCGCCGGGCGAATCCATATCGGCGTTCGATCCGGAACCGCCGCACGATTCGACGCTCATACGTCCTTCGGCCGCGTCGACAACCAGATGAATGCCACGCACGGTCCGGCTTCCACTGAACGCCGGGTAGACGTCCGGGCGCACACCAGCTACGGCGACATCGTCATTCGACGTTCGGAGCCTCGAGAAGAATCCAACAAGAAGATCTAGCGAAAGGAACGCTGATGTCCCGTAAACCAGCCATCACCGCGACGGGCCTGAAGAAGGCCTACGACGACAAGACGGTACTGGACGGAATCGACATCTCCGTCGACCGCGGAACCGTCTTTGCGCTCCTCGGCCCCAACGGCGCCGGCAAGACCACCATCGTGGAAATTCTCTCGACCCTCGTTCCGGCAGACGGCGGCAACATCCGCATCGCCGGGTACAACCCTTCCGACGATCCCGACGCGGTGCGTTCGCGCATCGGCGTCACCGGGCAGTTCTCAGCGGTCGACGACTATCTGTCCGGTGAGGAAAACCTTCTCCTCATGGCCGACCTGCACCATCTCGGCAAGGACGAACGTCGAACGCGCACTGAAGAACTCCTGAAGAAGTTCGATCTGATCGACTCCGCGGACAAGCTGGCGTCGACCTACTCGGGCGGCATGCGTCGACGGCTCGACCTGGCAATGACGTTGATCGGGCGGCCGGAGATCATCTTCCTGGACGAACCCACCACCGGTCTCGACCCCCGGAGTCGACGCACCATGTGGCAGATCATCCGGGAGTTGGTCGAGGGCGGTGTCACCATCTTCCTCACGACCCAGTACCTCGAGGAAGCTGATCAACTGGCCGACCACATCGCCGTCCTCGATCAGGGACGGATCGTCGCCCAAGGTACGGCAGCGGAACTCAAACGGCACATCCCCGGCGGCCACATTCGTCTTCACTTCTTCGACCGAGATCAGCTCGATTCTGCTGCAGCTGTTTTCGACGAATCATCACGTGACGATGCCGCCTATGTCCTCCAGGCCCCCAGCGACGGGGGTGTCCGCTCGCTGCGCTCTCTTCTCGACCAACTCGACGCTCACTCGATCGACGTCAAGGAACTCTCCGTGCACACACCCGACCTGGACGACGTGTTCCTGACTCTGACCGCCACCGAAAGGACCGACGCGCGATGACCACCATGACGCTTGCCTATCAGGACTCGAAAACCATGCTGCGTCGCAGTATTCGACACATCCTTCGATATCCGTCGATGACGGTGATGCTCGTCGGAATGCCAGTCGTTTTCCTACTGCTGTTCGTCTACGTGCTCGGCGGAACGCTCGGGAACGGCCTCGGCCCCGGCGGTGGCGGTCGAGCCGAGTACGTCAATTACGTTGCACCGGCGATCATTCTGATGACCGTGGCATCAGCGGCACAAGGTACTGCCATCTCCGTCGCAACCGATATGACCGCCGGGATCATTGCACGATTCCGAACGATGGCGATCACGCGCACGTCCGTCCTGACCGGTCACGTTCTCGGCAGCCTCCTTCAGACGATCGTGAGCCTCGTTGTCGTCATCGCCGTAGCGATAGCCGTCGGCTTCCGGCCCACTGCAGGCTTCGTGGAGTGGGCCGCGACGTTTGCACTCCTCGTCCTGGTCTCCATCGCCATGATCTGGTTGTCGGTCGCCTTCGGCCTCGTCAGCAAGAGTGTCGAGACGGCCAGCAACCTTCCAATGGTGTTGATCCTCTTGCCGTTCCTGGGAAGCGGCTTTGTCCCCACCGACTCGATGCCGACCGTGTTGCGATGGTTCGCCGAGTATCAGCCGTTCACTCCGATCATCGAGACTCTTCGAGGACTTCTTCTCGGCGAAGCCATCGGAAACAACGCGATACTCGCGATCGGATGGTGCGTCGCAATCACCTTCCTCTCCTACCTCTGGGCACGGAGTTTGTTCAACCGACGCCCGGTGCGCTGACCTCGAAACACACGATCTTCGAGAACAGGTACGGTGTCGCTGTCGTCGAGTTCCGAGGCGATGGCGACGTCGTGTGGAAACCCCATGGCGATCAACTCACGTCCTGAGGCACAGTCCCGCAGGCGGTCCTCGTACGAATCCGCCACCGCCGCCCACGCATCCGCCGCCATCCGAGCCTCGGGCGATACGTGGCCGTCCCAACCAGCAGCGGTCAGCGCCGTGACAACTGCACCGGCGCCCCACAGATCCTCCACCGCCGGGCGCAACTCTCCACCGGGCCACTTCTCCCCGGATGCGACTATCGCAACCCGCGATCCCGGACCATGTTCGTGCACAATCCAATCCGCGACGGCATAAGCGTTCCTCAAGGAAGCGCCGACACACACCGCAACCTCGGACGCCAACGCAAACGCGATAGTCGACCCGTTCGGAGACGGCAGCACCAGCCGACTTGGCGCCTCGGTCTCGCGAATCGTCTTGGGAGACAGACTGATCTGACCCTCTCTGGCCACACTCCGCCGTACAGCCAGAACCGCATCGGCATCACGCGCGTAGTCGACCGCACTCTCGTCATTCCAGGAAAAGGGAAGTACGTCGATTCCCGCGTCGGCGGCAACGCTCAGCGTCGTCGTGAACGAGAGAACGTCTACCACCACTGCCACATCGACGCCGGCAGCAATCGCTTCGGCGCCGCGCAACCCCCAGTCGAATCGAAGTCCGTAATCGAGTTGGCGATGCTCCGGATTCATCGCACCAGCATCTCAGAAACGAATCAGCTTGTCCGGCACGCGCAAGTCATCGTGCTCGTACAGTGCTCGCACGGCAACGGGATCGTCGGCGGCGCACACCGCGGCGACATCGTCCAACAGTAGGTCGTAGTCGGCGCCTGTCTTTCCGTCGTAGGCGTCCGTCATACGACCCCACTCGTCCCACGGCAGAGTTTCGACCTTGTTCATCGCGGCAAGATCCTTCACTGCGTTGCCGCGGATCTCGGCAGGCCCCCAGTTCTCGGTGCCGTACACCCCGAACTGGGACCCGTCGATCACGCCGCGTCGATACGCCAGCCACGCCTCACCACCACTGAGGAATTCTCCCGGCTGCAGGTTATGGGCGTGAGGAAGGACGTTTTGTCCGAGGATCTCCGAATCGATGCGGATCCACCGCTTGCCGGCGTCGTCCCAGTACTCGGTGATCCAGTGGTCCACGCCCTGTCCCGGTTGAAAGTAGGTGGCAAAACCACAGCGGACGCGAGCGGCAATTCCGCGATAGCGCAGAAACGCACAACTCAAAACAGCAAAGTGCCGACAGGTTCCGACGAGCCGCTTGTCGGGTTCTCGGGCGGAGGTCACCGGTGCCGGATCGAGCGCAAGCAGGCGTTGAAGCAGAACGCTTGCCGGCCGGATCTGGTTTTCGTCGAATCGGTCGGTGGGCAGATTCAGCGACCGTGCATCGGTGGGTTGGACCACCAGGTACGGCACTACCCGGCATATTTGCATGGGGTCGGTGGGGAGCGACTCGAGGGCGAGCATGTCCACCCCGTCGATGCGGGTGAACGGTCCTGCTGATGTGTAGTCGAGAACCGCCGTCATGGGCGGAGGTTAACAAACACTGCCGACGCAGCAACTCCACTATGGTTAGGGTCCCATAACCATGAAACCCGAGGTTGCCGTGAACCCTATGTTGAGCCGCCGTGCCATGCTGTCCGTCACCTTCGCAACAGCAGCCGGTTTCGCCCTTGCTGCCTGCGGCGACAGTGCGAAAGACGAATCCACTCCCGGCACCGAAGGTGCTCACGCCGAGGTCAACGCCTTCCCGGTGACGATCGACCACAAGTTCGGCTCCACCACCATCGAGCAGGCACCCAGCCGCATCGCAGCGGTCGGTATCGGCGACGCGGACGTTTTGCTTTCCCTCGGGCTGACGCCCGTCCTGGTCCCGGTGTGGAAGGGATCGACCGACGACGGAATCGGCGTCTGGGCCGACTCTGCAGTCCAGGGCACCGAGCCGACGCCATTGGCCAACGCCACCACCGATTTCGACATCGAAACGATCGTGGCTGCAGCGCCTGACCTGATCATCGCCGTCAACAACGCGATCGACGAGGATCTGTACAAGCAGCTCAGCGCCATCGCGCCGACGGTGCTGCACGCCGCCGATCAGACGGATTGGGTTCTGCCCTGGCAGGAAGTCACGACCCGCATCGGTACGGCTGTTGGCGTTCCCGCGCAGGCACAGAAGGAGGTCCAGGAAGTCGAAGACCTCATCGTTCGCACCCGCGCGGAGAACCCCCAGTTCGAAGGCAAGACAGCAGCTCTCGTCATTCGCTGGAGCGACGGAAATCTGCGAGCGTTCAGCCCCGAGGCAGCGCGGGCTCAGCTGCTCACGCAATTGGGATTCACGGCGCCTGCCGCACTGAAGGATCGGTTCGCGGGCAAGCTGAACTACGAGATCTCCGCCGAGAACTACGACCTCCTCGAGTGCGACTACCTGCTCTTCGACAACTACGAGAAGGCTCGCGCCGAGATGGAGTCGCAGCCGGCGTTCACCAATCTGAACGTGGTCGAGACCGGAGGCCTGATCAGCTTGGACCCCATCGTCAGTGACGCGGTGTCCATGCCGAACCCACTCACCATTCCGTTTGTGCTGGAAGATTTCGTCGCAAAGATCAATCAGACGATCGCTGGTCGATAACTTTCGTTCGGCCTGACCACACCCACAACACCACAGCCGACACGGCCACGCAGAGCGCAACGATCACCCATGGTGACGCCGGCGCTGCGTGGCCGTTGTCGACGAGGTCGTACACGAATCCGACTCCCACGGTTCCCAGGAGCGCGAGCAGACCGCCGATCGTGTTGAGCATGCCGAAGTGCGCTCCGAGGTTGCTTTCACGACCGAGGATCGCGATGGTGTCTCGCATCGGCGGCACCATCAACATCTGTCCCAGGTGCAGCAGCCCGATCCACACCGCCAGACCGACTATCTGCGTCGACGCCGAAGCTGCGGAGTCGACGCCGGTGACCAGCGGAACCAGGAACGACACCGAAATGAGCACAAGCCCGAAGGTGATCGCGCGCCGATGCCCGATGCGGTGGGCAACCGCGACCGTCGGTCCCTGCCCGACGATCACCAACACCGCCGCGCCCACGTAGAACCATCCCAGCGCCGACTGCGAACCGATTCCGCGCTCGAGCTGTTCCGGAAGCATCAGGTACAGCTGGCTGTACGCAACCAGCTGAAAACTGCAGAGTGTCGCGAAGAGCAGAAAGTTGTTGTTGGTCAGGACGCTTCGCCAGACATCGCGCAGCGTATAGGTCGACACCGGGCCGTCGTGGGCATCGCCCGGTCGGGGGAACCAGATGAAGAACCCGACCCACATGATCGCAAAGAGCAACGCGGCGCTCGACGCCGTCCACGAGAACGGAAACATCAACAGAGCAGCTCCCAGCGCCGGACCGATCACTGTTCCCAGGCGGCTGCACATCTGTTCCACTGCAAACAAATCGGTACGACGCATAACTCCGGCGGACTCGAGTTCGCGTCCGTACTCCGCGTTGGCCGACTCCACTGCGGGCGCGAAGAGCGCGGCAGCAAAGCCGACCAGGAGCACGCCGACGATCACGGCGCTCATGCTTTCTGCCAGACCGAGCATCAGAAAACCGACTACACGAACGGCTATGCCCAGCAGGATGATCGGACGCTTGCCGAACCTGTCGGCGAGGCTTCCACCGATGAAGAACATGCCCTGCTGACTGAACATCCGCAATCCGAGGACGAGGCCGACAATCCAGGCCGCAAATCCGAGGTCCTCCGAAAGGTGCACCGCCAGAAAGGGGACAACCAGATAGAACCCGATGTTGAACAGCACCATCGAGAGGAGGAGCAGCTTCACCACCGGCGGCAGGACACGAACCTTCGCGAAGGTCTTGTTACCGGGGAAACGCTCACTGAGTACCACGATCAGAAGACTATTGCCCGCACGGCGTTCTGTGGAAATCTGCCATTTTACAATTGGTTAACTGTCCGTTTAGGTAGCGATGGTAATCATCTTCCGGGGGTTCGAGCACACGACAACGAGAGCCGGGATTTGATGAATGGATTGACGCGCCGCCAGATGGTCAAGGCGATGGCGGTAGCCGCGGGCACAGTCACCGCGAGCGCATTTACATTGGGTGCCAATACCTCCGTCGCGGGGGCGAGCCCCGCGCAGGAGATCAAAGTGCTCTCCCTCAACACCTGGCACGGCGGAACCAAGATCAACGGTGGCCTGCAGCTGATCGCCGACATGATCATCTCGACACAGGCGTCGATAGTTCTCCTGTCGGAAGCCGGCACTGCGACAACTGCATTGGCCGACATGCTGACCAAATCAGGAACCACCTTCTACGGAGCAGCGTCCTCCGACGTGGGGATTCTCTCCAAGTTTCCGATCGAGGAAACAGCCGACCTGAACTCGATGATCAAGGCAGTCGTGACGGTCGACGGCAAACAAATCGCTGCTTACTCGGCACATCTGGCCTACACGTCCTACGCGACGTATCTACCGCGCGGATACGGCGCGGGTGTTCCCAAGCCCGGAGAGTTCTCCGAGTTCGGCTGGAACAAGATGCCGTCCGGTCCGGTCACGGACCCCGAGACGGTTCAGCGCGTGAACATCAATTCGGGACGACCCAAGGCAATTTCGACGTTCGTCGACGATGCGGCAAAAGAACGGGCCAAGGGCAGATCCGTCATCCTCGGTGGCGATTTCAACGAACCGTCGGCCCTGGATTGGACCGACGGCACGCGAAATCTGTTCGACCACAACGGTGTAGTCGTTCCTTGGGAATCCACCCGCCTGCTCGACCAAGCCGGATTCGTCGACGCTTACCGCAGTAAGTACCCGAACCCGGCCACACACCCGGGCTTCACCTGGCCGTCCGACAATCCCGACGTCGACACCTCACAGCTCACCTGGGCACCCGAGGCAGACGAACGCGATCGGATCGACTACATCTTCGCCGATCGCGCTTCGGACCTGAAGCTGGGATCCGTCGGGATCATCGGCCCGCGAAAGACGATCGTGCACAACCAAAGAGTGGAAGAGAACTCCCAGGACAACTTCATCGCTTCGCCGACGCCGTGGCCGACCGATCACAAAGCCGTTCTTGCGACGTATCGTTTTGCCAGCTTCGGCGGCGGATCATCGACCGGTTCGTGGAGCGGTTCCTGACAGGGCATCTCGTAGCCAGTCGATCATCATCGGCGTCAACTCGGGCAGCTTGGTCACTGCGCAGTGCCCCGCATCCGGGATGACGTGTACCTGCGTGTTCGGGCGCTCCTCGAAGAGAGTGGTGTCCGAGAGCGGAATGTGAACGTCGTCGGCCCCGTTGACCACAAGCATCGGGGTCCGGCCGTCGTCTGCGGTCATCAAGCCACTGCGATCGAAAGCACGGAGACCTTGTACCAGTGCATCTTTGGTTGCCGGCGCATCGAAACCCAGTGCGTTTCCGACGATGTCACCCATGCCGTAGACCAGGCGCTCCGCGTTCGCGGTCTCGAACGCGCCCTTGACCGGGGCGCCGATGTTGATCACCGCATCGACGGCGCCGGTCAACCCCGACCGCACGGCGAAGTTGCCACCGAAGGAGACTCCCAGGTGTGCCACCTGGCCATTGCCGAGGGCGCGAGCCGTCGCCACCAGTCCGTCGATCACCTCGTCACCGAAAGCGTCGAGAGGAACCGGTGATTCACCAGTTCCCGGCTGGTCGAAGGCAACAACAGTCACTCCGGCGTTCTTCGCGAACGCACTGACCAACGGATGCATGTCCATCTTCCAGCCGTCGACGCCGCCGCTGAGCAACAGGACGGGTGCGTCTTCGTACCGTCCGTCCGCCGAGAGGATGTGTACCGGTAGCTCGATCTCGCCGTTTCGGTAGGGCAGGGACAGGATTCGACGCTCGAACTCGAGCCCGAATCTTGGTGCTGCCTTGACGTATTCGTCCACCTGATTCTGCAGGGCCCGGCGCCGCGAATCGTTGGCCAGGACGGGGAACTTGGCGATTCCGTAGATCATCGCCGCGAGTGAATGATTGCCGTCGGCGGAGTACTTTGCTGCCAACGCCGACCACTCGTACGACCAACCGCCCGGAGCGTCGGCCCAGGTCGAGTGGATGGACGCGCGCAGTTCCTCGAGATCCGAGACGGGGAGCCCGAAGCTCAGAAACTGACCTGTTCGCTCTTCGAAGAGACCTCGGTGATCGACAGGAAATTCGTATGACATGGGAAAACACCCCTCAATTCATCTCTAATGCAACGATCAGTTGCATTAACTCAGTGAACCACGCGGCTACGGCTAACACAACACCTTGTTGCGATAAGGTTGGCTCATGACTTCGACACCACAACGGCCTGGAGGGCGTAGTGCCAGGGTGCGCGAGGCCGTCCTGGCAGCCACGGCGGCCGAATTGTCCGAACGCGGATTCGCGGCGATGACTATCGAGGACATAGCCGCCCGCTCCGGAGTCCACAAGACCACGATCTACCGGCGGTGGAGCACGCTGTCCCAGTTGGTGGCCGACGCGGCGATCGAGGTATCGGCAACCACCGTCCCCATCCCGGATACCGGTTCCATCGAATCCGACCTGCGCGAGATGGCCAGATCGATAGTCGCACTGGTGACCAGCGAGTCGGGCGGCGCGTTGGTGGCTGCACTGTTCTCCGACGCGGTCCGCACGCCCGAGGTCGCGAGACTCAAGCGCGAGTTCTATTCCGCACGTTACGAACTGGCAGACATCGTCGTCCGCCGAGCAGTCGAGCGCGGGGAGATCTCCGAGAAGGTCTCGGCCGCTGATCTTCTGGCGGCCGTCGCCGCACCCATCTACTATCGCCTGCTGGTCGCCGATCTACCCGTCGACCAGTCGGTTGCCGATCGTGCTGCTGCCGGCGCGCTCGCTGCGGCCCGCGCCGGGGCACTCGATCAGGCCGAATGAGCCAGTGAATTCAGCGCTTCCACGATTGCCTCGTTGAATCCGCTGCCGCCATGCCCGGCGCCGTCGAGTACCACCAACTCACTACCCGGCCAACGCCGGTGGATCGCCCAGGCAGTGTCGAGTGGCCCGGAAATGTCATACCGTCCGTGCACGAGAATCGCGGGAATCTCAGCGAGACGGTCCATTCCGTCCAATATCTGATTCGGCGCCAGGAAGCAGTCGTTACCCCAGTAATGCGTAACCAGCCTGGTCATCACCCGGCGGAAGTCCGGATTCTGGTATCGAACACTCGGAGTCCACCCCGGCATCAGCGATACGTGCACGTCTTCCCAACGGCACCACTGCAACGCGGCATTCTCGCGCACAACAGGATCCGGATCGGCAAGCAGTCGCGCGTACGCCGCGGGGAGGTTTCCGTCACGCTCGTCCACCGGCAACAGCGCCACGAACTCTTCCCATTCACGCGGAAATACCCGGCCCATGGCACGGGTGATCCACTCGATCTCGACCCTCGTCCCGCCGGTGATCGCGCCCAGGGCCATCGCTTGCACCCGCGCGGGAAACGCCTGCGCGTACACCAGACCCAAACTCACGCCCCAGGAAAGTCCCGTGACGATCCATCGCTCGATACCGAGATGCTCACGAAGACACTCGATGTCTTCCACAATGTGCGCCGTGGTGTTCACGGTCAGATCGACGTCCGGACTGCTCGCTAGCGGAAGACTGCGCCCACAGCCTCGCTGATCGAACAGAACTGCGCGAAAGACTTCGGGATCGAAGAAACGCCTGGCGCCGACAGTGCATCCCGAACCGGGACCGCCGTGGAGGTAGAGAACCGGAATGCCCGCAGGATTGCCGACTGTCTCCCAGTACAGACTCTGACCATCCGCCACTTCCAACAGACCGGACTCGTACGGTTCGACGGGCGGGTACAGGACAGCAGTCATAGGCGGTGATTCTTCCATCAAGCTGCCTACTCGAGTAGGCAGCACGCGGCCGAGCAATGGCCTAGCGTGGACAGGACACCACTGCGACGGGAGTACACCAGATGCGTGATGGGTTCAGGTTGCCGGGATACGGCGGCGCCGCAGTCTTCCTTCGCAGTCATGCGGTTCCCGCCACTGTCTTCGAATCCGACGTGCCCACACTCGTTTTCGACGTCGGACTGCTCAGCCCCGACCGCTTCAATCAGTATCTCAGCCGACATACGGACGACGGATTCGTCGAACGGCTGGCGGCGTTCTTCTTTCACGCGGCCGCAGACTTCCATCCCGAGAAATCGCTTCCGGCGTTCACCGACGAACGACTCGGGCTGATGATCTCGGTCTGTTCCAGCACCGATCGAGAGGTGGAACTCGACTTCTCACTCGCCGAGGATCCCGAATCGGAGGACACCGAACGCGACGAGATGACCTTCGAGACAAGCCGAGTCGTCCTCGCAACCTCGGCGCAGACGGTTTCTCGACTGACCGGTGGAGTAACCACCCACTTCGACGGGGAGTTGTAGAGACATGGGTTTTCTCTTCGAGGTTCTCGATTTTCCCGAAGGCAGTCGGATGACCGATCTGTGGAACAACACATGGGCTGAGCCGGCAATGGGCGAGGAGATTGCCTCCGGCCACTTCATTCATCTGGGCGACGATCAACACGTCGACGTCGAGACCGATTTTCTCAGTAGCCACCTACCGTTCAACGTGGCAGGCTTCGGTGGAGTCTTTCCCGACGGCAAACCTTGGATGTTCGTCATGCAGAAGGCGCCGGCGGACCTCGCGACCAGGCTTCGCGGCGAGGACGATCCGCACTCACTTCTGCGCGGATCACTCGACCGCGCCATGTCTTTCAACCCTGATGCACTGGTGGCCGAGGAATTGTCCTGGAGGCACGCCGATCTGGTGAAGGTGTACGACGAAGAGGGAATCCCTGTGGTATCCGTCGCGGGTTGGTCGGTTGCGGATCTCCTGCGTGGCCTCTTGGCGCAGTGTTGCAACGTCGAACTTGCCGCCGTCGTCGCCGGATACCCAGAGTGCGCCTATCCCGAATCGGCGCATGCGTGCGAAGCGGACGTGTTCGCCGACGTGTTCGCCGGTTGGGTCAGCGGACTGCGGTGATGTGACGGAGGAGACTCCACCCTCCCGATATTTCGGAGTAGACTCATTTATGAGCGTGATCCGAAATGGAACGAGGTGAGCGGGATGACGAAGCCGGACCAAGAGCTGGGCCGTCGCGAACGCAACAAACTCGAGAAGCAGACACGCATCTTCGACGCCGCTGCCGAACTGTTCGCGGAAAAGGGCTACAGCGCAGTCACAACTCAAGAAATTGCCGACCGCGCCGATGTAGCCGGCGGCACTCTCTTTCGTTACGCCGCAAGCAAAGCCGAGTTGCTGCTCATGGTGTACAACGCTGAATACCGCAAGCAGATCGAATTGGGAGAAGAGCGTGAAGCCAAGTCGACCGTCACAGAAGATCGTGTGCTCGAGCTGGTTTCACCCCTGCTGATCGCAAGTCGCCGAAACGACGAGAACACCGGTATCTACCAACGCGAGGTGTTGTTCGGTGAGCCCAGCGAGTGTTTCCGGGCCGAAGGCCTGGAACTCTCGCAGCGCCTGCAAAGGCGGATTGCGCAAATCTTGCACGAGGCACACCCCCACCACACCACCCGAACCACCACTGCAGCGCGAACGATTTCCAACGTGCTGCACTTCGAAATAGCCCGCGCGGCATTGGACCGGATCACGGCTGACGAACTCACGAACATCGTTGCCGCACAGGTCCGATTGACGCTTGCCGGACTACCCACCGAATAGGATTGAGGATCGAAAATGACTGAACTGAAGCAGATCACCGTTCTGGGTACCGGAGTTCTCGGCTCACAGATCGCCTATCAGACCGCCTATCACGGCTTCGACGTCGTCGCGTACGACATCAACGCCGAGGTCATCGAAAAGGCCAAGGCTCGGTTCGACTCGTTGGCCGCGGCCTACAAGGCCGAGAACGTCGAGGGCGCCAAGGAAGGCAAGGCTGACGAAGCGCTGCAACGTATTACGTACTCGTACGATCTAGGCGAAGCCGTCGCCAAGGCCGACCTGGTCATCGAGGCAATTCCCGAGGACATCGCCATCAAGCGCGACACCTACGAGAAGCTTGCCACGGTTGCTCCTGAACACACGGTGTTCGCTACCAACTCCTCGACGCTGCTGCCGAGCGATCTCAAGGAGTTCACCGGCCGCCCCGAGAAGTTCCTCGCACTGCACTTCGCAAATCACGTGTGGGTCAACAACACTGCCGAGGTCATGGGCACCGAGTCCACCGACCCCGCCGTGTACCGCGAGGTCGTCGAATTCGCGAAGAACATCGGCATGGTGCCGATCGAACTCAAGAAGGAGAAGGCGGGTTACGTACTCAACTCACTCCTGGTCCCGCTCCTCAATGCAGCATCCGACCTGCTGATCGACGGCATCGCCGATCCCGACATGGTCGACAAGACGTGGCGTATCGGCACCGGAGCCCCGTTCGGCCCCTTCCAGATCATGGACGTCGTCGGGTTGACCACCGTCTACAACATCTCCTCCCAGGGCGGCGAGAAGCAGCGCGAATTCGCCGACTACATCAAGAAGAACTACATCGACGAGGGCAAGCTCGGCGTTGCTGTCGGCGAAGGCTTCTACAACTACAAGGGCTGACCGACTTACCGGCTCACCGCGCGGCGGCTACGACGTGAATTCACGTGGTAGCCACCGCGCGGACGTCTGTTGTCAGTAAGTCCGAAACCACCCTGAGCGATTGTGACGCAAGCTTCTTCACGTGCGAACCCATCCTCAGGAGAGATCCCCACATGCGTCGTTCCGCCATCTCGGCACTCACAACACTGGTACTGCTCGGCGCCGGAACACTGGTCAGCACACCCGCTGTCGCCGCTCCCCTCGCGTGTGGCGGAATCTCCACCGGTTCGTTCTCAGGCTCCGCCGGCGGCTCGGAGTACCTGTGCGCCAAAGAAGGTGACCTTCTGGACGTGCGCATCGGCGACGTTCACGCGACGCAGCCTTCCCTCGGCTACGACGAGGTGTACTACAAGCTCGGGCGATACACGCTCGGAAAAGACACGATCAACAAGAAGTTCGACGACTGGTGTGAGGCGAACGGCCAGATCCAGGCCGCGACCGCTACTGCGGCGTCGACACTGAAGGACCCGTCGTCCTTCACCTGCCAGCTCCCGGTGGGTCAGGAAACCGCGGAGAGCATCGCGCCCATGAAGACCGTGGTCGTCGGTCCCCGCGGCGATCTCTACCTGACCGACGGTCACCACACCCTCACGTCCTTCATCGAGACGGCCGACGGCGGTCCCGACCTTCACGTGCGACTGCGGGTTCTCGGCAACCTCAGCGGCTCGAGTGAAGGTGCCTTCTGGACCGAGATGGAGAAGAACAAGTGGGTCTGGTCGCGTGACGTCGACGGAAACCAGGTACCGGTCCAGGCTCTGCCGAAGAGCGTCGGCCTGGCCAACTTCGCCGACGACAAGTACCGCAGCTTGATGTACTTCTCCCGCGACATCGGATTCGCCGCAGGCACGATTCCGTTCCAGGAGTTCTACTGGGGCGCCTGGCTCCGCGACACCGCGCCCGTCGACCTCACCAACTGGAATCGCGATGATCTCTCCAGCTACCTGGGCACCGTGAAGTCGGTGACCAAAGCACAGACTGCGTTGACGGGCGATGCCGTCGTCGACAGCGGATTCACTGCCACCGATCTTGGCGTCCTGTCGGCCTGGAACGACGGCAAAGCCGAGTCCAAGGGCGAGTTCGCAAAGCTGTCCAAGCCGTACACAGACGACAAGCCGGGCAAGATCGCCTACGCACTTGCCTACAAAGCAACCCTCTGACCTGCTCAGATCCAAGTCACACCAAGCAGACTTGACTAAGGTAAGCCTCTACTCAGTAGTCTGAACCCATTCGGGTGCCGCTTCATCGAAGCAGCGACGCCCTGCCCTGACGGAATACATGCCGTCGTATCTGCCCGGTCGAACAATCTCCGGGCAACCAGGACAGGGAGAAGGTTGCTGCAGTGAGCACGTCCATCGTCGGTTTGTACGACCCCGCAGATGACAAGAGCAGTTGCGGAGTCGGGTTCATCACGCGCAAGGACGGCGTGCAGACCCACGATGTCCTGATCAAGGGCCGCGAAGCACTCTGCTCGGTACCGCACCGCGGCGGTATGTCTTCCGAGGGCGTCGGCGACGGCGGCGGTGTCTCGGTTGACCTCTCCCTCCGGTTCTTCCGCAAGGTCACCGGGCGCTCCGATCTCCGCGCCGGACGCTTCTGCGTCGGCAACTTCTTCCTTCCGGACGACGACGCCCAGCACGCTCGCGCTGCCGCCCTGGTCGAACGTGAACTTCTCGATCGCGGTTTCACCACTCTCGCAGTGCGCGACGTCCCGGTCGACAACTCGGCGATTCGGCCGGCCGCGATCGCGCATCAACTTCCGGTCAGGCAGTGGATTTTCGAGGTGCCCACTCCTCGCCCCGAGCCTGCGGTAGTCGATCGCCTCGTGCACGAAGCTCTGCTCGCCATCGAGGCAATCGCGTACAACACCCCTGCACTACGCGGGTTGTACCCACTCTCGCTCAGCGCGCGAACTCAGGTTCTCAAGGGTCGCTTGAACTCCGACGAAGTGATCCCGTACTTCCGCGACCTGGTCGACCCCGATCACGCCGTGCACACGATGTACTTCCATACGCGGTTCTCGACCAACACGGACCCGCATCCCACGATGGCGCAGCCGTTCCGGTTCATGGCTCACAACGGAGAACTGAACACGGACAAGAAGAATCGGCTCTCCGAAGCTGCTGTCGCCAGTGCAAAACGACGTGCGATCGTCCGTCCGCCCGGCCAGTCCGACAGTTGCCGACTCGATCAGACCCTGGAGTCACGCGTCATCGAGGACAGTGTCGACCTGGTGACGGCTGTGGTCTCGATGATGCCGCCGGCCTGGGAAAACGACACCACTCTCTCCCCCGCAGTGCGTGCGATGTTCGAGTACTTCTCGCTGTACGAGGAGAAGAACGACGGACCGGCAGCGCTGGTGTTCGGCGACGGCACCATCATCGGTGCGCGCTTGGATCGCCTCGGTCTGCGTCCACTACGCACGATCGAGACGCACGACTACGTGTGCGCATTCTCCGAAGCCGGACAGATCGCGTTCGCACCCGAGACGGTGATTCACCGTGGCCGCGTCGAGGCCGGCGGAATGTTGTACTTCGATCATCGAGATCGCCATACCTACACTGCCCGCGAAGCTCTGGAAAGATTGCCGCTCAGCGCGACTACCAGTCGTTGCTGGAGCAATCGCGAATCCTGATCGAAGACATTCCCACCGTGCCAGCGGAGAAAGTCAGCTCCCCGACCCGTTACAACGGCACCTTCGAGATACATCAGCGCTACATGGCGTACTCCCTGGATCAGGAAAGTTTCAAATTCCTGATGGATCCGATGCTCACGCACGGAGCCGAAAAGGTCTCCGCCATGGGTTACGGCAACGCCATCAACGCGTTTTCCGATCGTGAAGGCGGTGTGGCACGCTACTTCTCGCAGCGATTCGCGCAGGTCACCAACCCTCCGCTGGACAGCATCCGGGAAGCGGACGGCATGACCCTCCGGGTCGCGTTGGGCGCGAAGATGACCGCCGGACAGGGCAAGCAGATCGTCATTTCGTCGCCGATCCTCGGGCATCTGGACATGCTCAAGATCCGTGAACAGAAGCACACCCCGCATCGCCGCTTCGAAATGCTCTACCCCGCCGCGGGTGACGCGCAGGCGATGGTTGACGCGATGACCGCGCTCGGCGACGCCGTTGTCGCCTTCGCGGCCGAACAGGGCGGAATCGCAGTCCTGACCGACCGGCACGTATCGCACGAGCGCGCAACACTTCCCGCGATCATGGTCGTCGGAGCGTTGAATCAGCGCCTCATCGACGCAGGCCTGCGATTGCGCGTCTCTCTCATCGTCGAGAGCGGCCAGATCGAGTCCTCGCACCACGTTGCCGCTGCGCTCGGATTCGGCGCTTCCGCTGTCTACCCCTTGTCCGTTCAGTTGCGAGCCGAGGAGAAGTTCGCTGCCGACCCGGATGCCGCCTTCCGACGCTTCGCGAAGGCTGCCGAGAAATCCCTCATGAAGACGATGGGACGCGTCGGCCTGTGCACTGTCGAGAGCTACATCGGCGGAGAGTTCTTCGAACCCAACTTCCTCGATACGTCCGACCCTGTTCTGCGCCAGTGGTTCCCCAACATGAAGTCACCGGTGGGCGGCGTCGGTTTCGACACCGTCGCGGTGACCTCGAAGCAGTGGCACGAGCGTGCGAGCAAAGTCGAGAGTGAAAAGGACCTGCCACTGCTCGGCCTGTTCAAGGAACGCGCAGACGGCGCAGGGCATTCGTTCGGTACCACCGCAGTCCGCAAGTACGTCGAGCTCACCGAAGAGAAGATCGCGTTCGACAGTCCCTCCGGCACCGAACAATTCGACGCTCTTCGCTTGCTTCCACTCGGGCGACTCGACGACGCATTCCGCCTCGACGCCGGGGCCTACCGGGCAACGAGCTTCGACCGGTTGACCACCGAACAAATCGACGACTTCGACATCACCGCGGGGTACCGGGACTTTTCTACCGTTATGGCTGCGGAACGATCGCGTCGGCCCGCAGCGTTGCGCGACGTCATCTCTGTTCCCGCCGACGTCACGTTTGCGGTTACGACAGCCGAGTTCGCCGAGCAGATCAGCCGATTCTCGGTACGCGGCAACACTACGATCGTGATGCGCGGAGTCCAGTGTGAATCCGCCGCAGACGACCGGTACACGCTTCGCCTGGACGGTCCACTGGCCGGTGACAGCGCGCGAGCAAAAGCACTCGGCGACGCTCTCTGCGCCACCTTTGCCGCCGATATCACCATTGAAGCCATCACACCGGATCTTGCGCTGAGGGCAACCGGCATCGGGGCAGAGTTCCTGTCCAAGCTGAGGGTCGCACCGGCAGGTGTTCCTCTCTCCGAGGTACAGAGCGCCAGCGACATCACCCCGAAGTTGGCGTCGGGTGCCATGAGTCATGGCGCGCTGAACGCTCCGGCGCACGAAGCCGTCGCTCACGGCACGAACATGGTCGGCGCGATGTCCAACAGCGGCGAAGGCGGCGAACACCTTTCGCGCTACAACACGATTCGTGCGTCGCGCATCAAGCAGTTTGCATCCGGACGCTTCGGAATCTGGGCGGGCTACCTCGCCGATCCGATGCTCGAAGAGATCGAGATCAAACTCGGCCAAGGCGCAAAACCCGGTGAGGGCGGGCAGCTTCCGGCCGCCAAGGTCACCGTCGACATCGCTGCCGCCCGCGGCGGAACGCCCGGGGTCGAACTGGTTTCGCCGCCGCCTCACCACGACACGTACTCCATCGAGGACCTCGCTCAGCTCATCCACGACTGCAAGGCAGCTCGCATTCGGGTGATCGTGAAGTTGGTGTCCTCGGAAGGAATCGGCACCATCGCCGTCGGTGTTGCCAAGGCCGGCGCCGACGTCATCAACGTCGCCGGAAATACCGGTGGCACCGGCGCAGCTTCGGTGACCAGCCTCAAATACGCGGGTCGTGCGGCCGAGGTCGGTATCGCGGAGGTCCATCAAGCTCTGTGTGCCAACGGCCTTCGCCAGAAAGTCGTTCTGCGATGCTCGGGCGCGCATCAGACCGGCAGCGACATCATCACTTCCGCCCTACTCGGCGCAGACAGCTTCGAGTTCGGTACGTCGGCGCTGATGATGATGGGCTGCGTCATGGCCAAGAACTGCAACATCAAGTGCCCCGCCGGTCTGACCACCAACCCGGAACTGTTCGACGGCGATCCCCGCGCGATGGCGCAGTACCTTCTCAACATCGCTCACGAAACTCGGGAACTGCTCGCGAATCTGGGAATGCGATCCCTTCAGGAAGCGCGGGGTCGAACGGATCTCCTGCATCTGCTCGATCACCCGTCTATTGTCGGCAATCTGAAGCTGGACGCGGTGTTCGAGACCGCTCCGAACATCACCATCGACAATCCTGTGTACCTCGAACGTGAGTACGCGCTCGACGAGAAGATCATGGACGAGGTTCGCACGGTGTTCTTCAACCGTGGCGAGGCCTCGGTCGCCGTGTCCGGACCTGAATTCGCCGAAGGTGCACTGCACCTGGGTAACCGGAACAAGAGCGTCGGTGGTCAGTTGGCGATCGACCTCGAACGCGAACTCAACTACGGAGCGGCCGGCCTTCTCGCTCCGGGAGTACTGACCGACGAGCGTGGGCGACGCTACCTGGCGCCGGGCAGCGTGCGCGTCCTGACGACCGGATCTGCGGGCCTGTCGTTCGGCGCATTCTGCAACGACGGCATGCACCTGGAACACACCGGGACATGTAACGACGGCGTAGGAAAGAGCATGAGCGGCGGCGTGATTGCCGTGCGCAGCCCAGGCGGCGGCTCCAGTGACGCCGGTGGAAACGTGTTGATCGGCAACTTCGCGCTCTTCGGCGCCACCGGTGGACGAGTGTTCGTCGAAGGTGAAGCAGGCGATCGCTTCGCAGTTCGCAACTCCGGCGCCAGTGCTGTCGTCGAAGGTGTCGGAGACTTCGCCGGCGAGTACATGACCAACGGTGCTGTCGTGAATCTCGGCGAGTTCGGCAAGGGTGTCGGCAACGGCATGAGTGGTGGCTTCTTCTACCAGTACGACCCTCGTGGCGAATTGGCACTGCGAGCAAGTACCGATTCCGTACTGCTGGGTTCGATCACCGCCGCGACCGACCCTCTTGCCGCCGTCCACAACCACGCAGTACAACTCCTGCTCGAACTGCATGTGGAGGCAACGGGATCCGCGCTCGGCACCCGACTGCTCGAGAACTGGGAAGTCGAACAGCACTCGTTCGTCTACGCGATGCCCAAGGCACTGATGCTCTACCAGGACAGTGATGCAATCCTGGCTGCGAAGTCGCACAAAGAGCTCCTCGAAGAATTGGCGTCCGCCATCGCAGCACGTCAGGTCCGCACCTTCAAACTCGCAGTGCGCGACGGGCGCCCCGCACTGAACGGAGCAGTCCCTGCCTACGGCGAGACCGATACGGCGACGATGTATGCGCTGCTCAGTGAGTACACCGTGCTTCACTTCGCGCAACAACTCGCCACCGCCCGCACGCCGGGTGCGTCCGGACCCGACGATCCAGCAGTGCAGAAAGCGGCCCGAAACCTGGTGCTGACCGAGGACTTCGCCCTCGTCCAGCACTTGGTCAAGTACTCGAAAGAGATTCTGGCCGACTACGACGACGAACAGTTGGCTGCGCTGATTGCAGCCAAGCGGGTCGACGACTACAAGCAGGCGCTGAGCCTACGCAACGTGTTGGCCATGGACTGCCCGGCGACGTACGGGTGGATTCTGTTTCAAGACAACAAGAATCGGGACAAGCTCGGATCACTGCCGAACTTCGACGAACTGTTCGCATCGCGCACGATCCCCGACCTGGTGTCCTGACCTCCTCCCCCGAACGTAGGTGAGCTTCAAAATGGAAATCCCGTACATCCCCGAATACGCACCGTTCAACGGCGACCAACGCGCGTGGCTTTCCGGATTCCTGGCCGGTCTACACTCACGAACTGTCATGCCCGGTCAAACCGGTGCTGCAACAGCGACAGTGGAGAGAACTGCCGGCGCAGCAGTGCACATCCTCTACGGAAGCCAGACCGGCAACGCGGAGTCCGTGGCCGAAGACGCGGCCGCAGCTGCTCGTGCCCACGGTCTCGAACCACTTGTCGCGAGTCTGGACACCGTGGATATCAATGCACTTTCCGCCATGCGCCGGGCGCTCGTCATCACCTCCACCTACGGCGAGGGCGAGATGCCCGACAACGCGCAGCTGTTCTGGGATGCAGTCGAATCCGAGAGCGCACCCAGATTGGACGGTCTCTACTTCGGCGTGCTCGCGCTCGGCGACACCAGCTACGACGGGTACTGCCAGTCGGGAAAGAACATCGACGCCCGCTTCGAAGCGCTCGGCGGGACCCGGGTTGTCGACCGCACCGATTGCGACGTCGACTACGAGGATCCGGCGGCCGAGTGGATCGTTCGGGCCGTCGCTGCGGTGGCCGGTGTCGACGGTGATGCGGGGGCCGCTGCCTCGCCGGTTGCGCCCGCTCCGACGAAGACCAAGTCCCAGTGGACTCGCAAGAACCCCTATCCTGCAACCGTCCTCGCCAACCGGCTGTTGTCCGGCGAGGACTCAGCCAAGGAAGTCCGCCACTTCACCTTTGCGCTCGGCGAGGACGGTCTGGACTACGAGGCCGGAGATGGATTGGGCATCCGCCCGATCAACGACCCCGCCCTCGTCGAGGCGATCATCCATCAGCTCGGTGTCAGCGGCGATTACGTGGTTACCGCGAAAGACGGCTCGTCCGCACCGTTGGACCAGGTGTTGACCAGCGACTACGAGATCTCCATTCCCTCGCGCGATTTGATCGAAGACATCGCCCGACGCAGCGGCGACGCCGAACTGCAGCACATTCTCGACACGGAAGATCGGGAAGCGCTCGATGCGTGGCTGTGGGGCAAGGACGTTCTCGATCTCCTCCAGTTGGACAACAGCATTCGCCTGAATCCCGAGGATCTGCTTACACTTCTTCGCCCGCTGCAACATCGGGTCTATTCGATCTCCTCCAGCCCGCTGGCCCACGACGGCACCGTCCATCTGACGGTAGCGAGTGTGCGCTACCGCTCGGGCGAGCGGGACCGCGGCGGCGTCTGCTCGACGTACCTGGCGGACCGCGTCGGCGAGGGCGATCGGGTCGGAGTTTTTGTCTCCAAGAATAATTCGTTCCGCCTACCCGCCGATGACGCTGTTCCCGTCGTGATGATCGGCCCCGGAACCGGCATCGCACCCTTCCGCGCTTTCCTGCACGAGCGTCGCGCGCGCAACGCGTCGGGGCAGAATTGGCTCTTCTTCGGCGATCAGCATCAGTCGAGCGACTTCATCTACGAGGACGAGTTGAACGGGCTGACCCGTGACGGTGTCCTGACTCGTCTCGATCTGGCCTTCTCGCGCGATCAGTCCGAGAAGATCTACGTTCAGACTCGCATGCGCGAGCAGGGCCGGGAGTTGTTCACCTGGCTCGAAAAGGGCGCCCACGTGTACGTCTGCGGCGACGCCACGCGGATGGCAAAGGACGTCGACGACGCGCTGCACGAGGTCGTCGCCGAGCACGGTGGGTTGGATGCGGACGCCGCTGAGGATTACGTCAACAACCTCAAACGATCGAAGCGGTACCTAAGGGATGTCTACTGAGATGTGCCCGCACCGTGGCGAATGCCGTTGCGCAGCTTTGGCACGCATGTCGGACCTGGACGCACTGCTTGCGCGTCCAGGGTTCCGTGGTGGACTGATCGACACGGCACCTGACGTAGTCGGCGAAATGTTGCCGCTCTTGGACGACGCCGTAGCAATCACCGTCGCAGGCCCGGTGGCTGTCAACGACTCGGGCAAGTACTCCGTTCCGACATTTCCCGGCGATCCGTTGGTCTGCGCGCCCGGGCTCGTCTCTCTGCGTTTGAACGTTGCCTCCCTCGGCTCGGTGGTGACCACTGAAGCAGAGCAGCACCTGCCGCCGACGCTCCGCATGTTCGACATCCACGGATCAAGTTCACACACCACGTATTTGACCCCGGCCTCGGATCGTCTCGCCTTCGAAGCGATGCGAACTGCGCCGAGCACTGCGAGGGAAACAAGCCCTCCCATCCAGACATCGAATACGCCCGCATTCTGGGCCCAGGCCGATCAGCTGACACAGCTCGACTTCATCCTCGCGGACGACGGCAGCGAACGTCGTAGCGGCCTGGTCGCTCTGGGCGCCCTCGGTTATCGGCGAGTCGATCCTCACCTCATGGCTGCCGGGATGGAGCACCTGTCCTACCACCAACTTCCCGTCACGACCGTCGTCGCCGGGAACGGATGCCTGCAGATCCACCGTGGTGACCTCGACGCCGCAGCCATGTTCGGGGGGACGCTGACTTTGGCGTCCGACACCTGCCGGACGATGATCGACCTGAATGGTGTCTCGGAGTGCTGGCTGACCCGCACCCACGGCGTTCACGGCCTGACCAGCTCGATCGAGATGTACGACTTCCGCCGCAAATGCGTGGCAGTCTTCACCCAAACGGGTCCAACCGAACCCGCAGTCATGGGCGTGTGGGAAGACGTCATGAGTTCCATCTCGGCCGCATCCTGACACCGACAGATGCTGTGCGAGTGTAAGAAATCGGCGTACGGCGATAACCACATGGAGCCATCGACCCCTAACCTTAGGTCTCGGTCATTTGTCGTGCCTGCACCCTGACGCTGATTCAAGGAGTTATCCATGCCCCGCCCTCTCGTCGAACCGTCGCTGGTCCCGGCCTTGCGCCCGGCGCTGCCTGCATTGGCAGCCGGGGTGGTCTCGGCGGCGGCGTCGGGAATCGCGATGCTCGGTGCGCTCTGGTGCGTCGTGCAGCTCATCGGTGAACCGTCGATGAGCTGGGCTGGATGGGCATGTGCGCTCTGGTTCGTCGGCGTAACGCTCGCGGCCACGTCGTCGTGGCTCTCGCACCACGCCGAGTCGCTCTACGAGGCCAGGCTCCGACGCCAGCTCGCAGCCCACCTCGTTCGTCTGCCGGCAAGTGCGCTGTCCCGCTACAGCGGCGACGCACTGAGAAGGCTCGTCTCGGAAGACATCTCGGCGCTGCACCATATGACTGCGCACCTACCGGCCGAATTCGCGACGCTGATCGTGGTCCCCGCGGTCACGATCACGGTGCTGGTCATCTCAGCCGGCCCCGTGGCGCTTCTCGCTCTGGTCCCCGGCATCGTGGCCGCGCTGTTCTACCTGATCGTGATCCCCCGAATGGCCGCGCGCCACAGCGCTGAAAGCGCGGATGTCATGGGCGACATCGTGACCTCCGTGGACGACTATGCCCGCGGCATCCGCGTCTGTCGGATCTACGGTGCGCAGACCGGTGCTGCCGCCGTCTATGCAGCATCGACGGCACGGTTCACTCGCGGAATGCAGGAGCGCGTTCGACTCGTGGCTACCCCTGCGGCCGTCGCCGTTGCCCTCATGCAGGCGACAGCGACGTTCGCGATCGCCTATGCCGTCGGATTTCACTGGGATGCAACGACGTTGGCCGCCACCATTCTCTTCAGCCTCGCAATCGTGACACCGGCCCTGCGGCTCGGGCACGGCCTCGACTACGTCGCTGCTGGACGCTCTGCTGCGGGCCGGCTCGCCGCTGCCCTGGACGAACCCACCCTCCCTGCCGGTGAAGCGCCAACCGTTCCGGCCTCGAGTCCCTCCGATCGACTGGAGATCGTCAACCTGACTGTCACGATCGCGGACCGCAGAGTCGTCGACGACGTCACGCATGCATTCCGCCCAGCCACGATCACTGCGATCACGGGACCGAGTGGAGCAGGCAAGACGACGCTCCTGAAAGCATTGGCCGGCTTCGAGATCCCGGAACTGGGTACCGTCCGCTACGCAGGTCGTAGCATCACCGCGATCGACGAGAACCTGCGGCCACAGTCCGTTCTGCTCACACCCCAGGGCGCAGACGTGTTACCTGCCACGGTGCGCGAGAACATCGCGCTGGCCGCCCCCGATGCAACGGACGCGGAATACACCGCCGCACTACGCCGGGCACAGATCGACGTCAGCCTCGACGCCCACGCCACTTCACTCTCCGGAGGAGAACGTCAGCGCGTCGGGATCGCTCGGGTGTTCCTCTCGCCCGCAGCAGTACTGCTACTCGACGAGCCGACCAGTGCACTCGACGATCGGACAGCGGCAGAACTGCTGAAAGAATTGCGGCATCTCGCGCACTTCGAAGGAAAGACGGTCGTGATCGTCACCCACGACCCCGCTCTTGCAGACGATGCCGACGATCGACTCGACCTCGGCGGTCGAAACGTGAATGACGCCGCCTCGCACAATGCAGCCCTGACTGGAGCCGAATAATGAACAGCGCCAATGCAGCCCGACGACGCTTGATCACCATCGGACTCGGTTGGGTGTCCGTCGCTGTCCTCGAAGCGATCGCGTACACCACCCTCGCGCTCTCGATCGCTGATCACCGGTCGCCGGTCCTCGTCCTGGCCACGGCCACCATCGCTCTCTTCGTGACCGTCCTGGTCTCACGGGGCGGTTACTTCACCGGGGCCCGACTCGTCGGCGATCTCTACGACGCTCTCGGCGACGCCTTCGCCCGTGCGAAACTGTCCTGGTTCACCGACGACAACCGGGCACTGCTCGCCACCGTCGCCGGGCGCGGAATCCCGTCGCTGATGAGTGTTCCCGCGCACCAACTTCAGACCTTCCTGGTTGCACCGCTGATCCCGCTGCTCCTGCTTCCTGGGATCGCGGTCGTCGCGGGGCCGGGCGTCATGCTGCTCGTCGGTGGACTGCTCGCCGTGTCGCTCGTCGCTCAGACGCTGGCCCAACGTGCGCTCAGCCGAGCGGACGAGCGCCGACACGAAGCCGAGCTCGCAGCAACTCAGTCGACACTCGAGCTCACCGACCACCTCGAATTACTACGCACAGCAGCCGGTCCCACACGTTCCGTCGAACGAATCGAGCGAAGCTGGCGGGACCAGGAAGCCGCGCTTGCACGGACAAATCTCGCCGCGGCACCAGCGACATTCATCTCGGCGATCGCCACCATTGTGCCGCTGGCAGGTGCAGTGATTTTCCTCGCCGCCACCGGATTCGACTATCCCGCAGCCGCTCTCGCGCTTGTCATCCTCACCGCCCGCGCCGCTGCGCCGCTCGACGAACTCGCCCTGGCCGGAATCGGAGTCAACGAGCTGCGCGCAACAGTTCGCGACTACCGCACAGCGACTTCGGCTCCCGCACTGGCCGAGCCCGCACCCCGGGACGCCGCGCGCCCTGTTGGAACGGACATCGAGGTCGCCGGGGTAGACCACGCTCCGGTTCTGCGCGGCATCACCGCGGAGATCCCCGCCGGGGAGCGTGTTCTCGTCGCAGGACGCTCGGGTACGGGGAAAAGCACACTTCTCGGGCTGCTCATGCGCTTCGACGACCCGGACGAAGGCAGCGTCACTCTGGGCGGAGTTTCATTGCGCGACTTGCCCTACGACGCTCTGGCGGCACATATCGGCTACGTGCCGCAGGACCCACTCGTGTTCTCGGGCACCCTCGGGGAGAACATCGGACTTGGAAGACCTGGTGCCACCGAAATCGAGATCGAGGACGCCGCAAGGCGCGCTGCCCTCGGCGCCGTTCTCGACCGCTCGGCGCTCGGCATTCATCAGGACATCGGACACCAGGGTGCCGCTCTCTCCGGCGGCGAACGTCAGCGGGTGGCGATCGCTCGCGCCTTCCTCAAAGACGCTCCCGTCCTGGTTCTCGACGAAGCCACCTCGGCCCTCGACGAGGCCACCGAGCGCCGTATCGCCGGCGCCGTGCGGGAATTGGCGGCCACCGTCTTCGTCGTCACCCACCGCGACCCCGCCATCTGGGAGCCCACCCGCACGATCATCCTCTGACATCGCATGCCCTAGTGCTCGCGTTGCAGTCCCTCAACTTCGGCAGGTGTCCGACGGATAACCCTTGCCGGCGATCCAGCAGCAACGACGTGATCAGGAATGTCATGCAAGACCACACTTCCCGCGCCGATCACGGCGTTGTGACCGATCGAAACTCCTGCACCGACAGTGACTGAGGCGCCGAGCCACGTGTTCTCACCGATGACGATCGGAGCAGCCCGCTCCCATCCCTCGCGACGCCGGCGATGATCATCGACAGGGTGCAACGCTGTCATCAGTTGGGCTCCAGGCCCGATCCTCACGTCCGCGCCGATTGTGATCAGCGCATCATCCATGAAGAACCCGTTCGCGTTGACGAATGCGTTTACTCCAAGCCGAATGTTGTATCCGTAGCTGCATTGGAACCGCGGCACCACCAATGCTCCCTCACCTACCTCACCCAAAAGGCTGGCGAGAGCCCGCGAGCGGACAGCATCCTCGTCCGCCGAAGCCCCATTGAACGAGTCGAGTCGACGCCAACACTCCAGCCGCCGCTGCCTCAGCTCGTCATCATCGAGATACCACTCACCACGAGCAAGACGATCCGCCTGTTCTCCCACACTCGGATCGTCGCACACCGCGCCACGGCACCCCTGTTGGGCGCGTTGCACCCGACAAAGCGCTACAACAGAAGGTCTTCCATGCCGCCCAATTTCTCGATTTCAGCTCAGCCGCTCGATGATGGTGACGTTCGCGGTCCCACCACCCTCACACATGGTTTGGAGTCCGTACCGTCCATCAATGCGGTCCAACTCGTGCAACATCGTGGCGAACAACTTGGTGCCAGTGGCCCCAAGAGGGTGGCCCAGTGCGATTCCACCACCGTTGGGATTGACCCGGGAGGGATCTGCACCCGTCTCGATCAACCAGCTCAGAACTACCGAAGCGAATGCCTCGTTCATTTCTACGGTATCCATCTGGCCGATCGCCATGCCGGATTTCGCCAGTGCATACTTCGTCGCGGGTATCGGCGCCGAGAGCTGCAGCATCGGATCGTCGCCGCGCACGCTCATATGATGAATGCGCGCACGTGGCTTCAATCCATGAACCTCGAGCGCCTTCTCGGAGACGATCAGGGCCGCTGATGCGCCGTCACAGATCTGCGAAGCCACAGCAGCCGTCAGCAACGAGCCATCCCTCAATGCGGGCAGTGCAGCCATCTGCTCCATGGATGTCTCTCGTGGGCATTCGTCAACGACGCATTGGCCCAATGACACTGTCTCACGCTCGAATCGGCCGTCTGTGATGGCAGCACGGGCACGCTGATGCGATTGCAGTGCCCACTCCTCCATGTCTTCACGGCTGATACCCCATTTCTTGGCAATCAGGTCGGCGCCGACGAACTGTGAGATTTCGGCCTCACCGAATCGTGCTGCCCACCCCCGGGACTTACTGAAGGGCGTGTCGAATCCGTACTCGTTGCCGGCACGCATCGCCGCCGAGATAGGAATCGCGGACATGTTCTGCACACCGCCGACAAGCACCACATCTTGGGTCCCGCTCATGACCGCTTGCGCTGCGAAGTGGACGGCTTGCTGTGAAGATCCGCATTGTCTGTCGACTGTCGTTCCTGGGATGTCCAACGGTAGGCCTGCTGAAAGCCAGGCGGTGCGGGCAATGTTGCCCGATTGCGGCCCGATAGCGTCGACACAACCGAAGATCACATCGTCGACGGCCATCGGGTCCAGTCGAGTGCGGTCGAGAATCGATGTGATCACGTGGGCCCCCATGTCCGCTGGGTGCTCTCCTGCGAGCGAGCCGTGCCGTTTACCCACCGGAGTGCGGAGCGCATCGACGACATAAGCCTGAGGTGCAACCATACGAACTCCTTCGAAATCGAGCTTTGTCGGGCTTTCGATGTCGCACACACTCTAGCGATCAAGCATTTGTTTGGTAGATGAAACGTGATTTCGAGACCCGCAGCTACCGACACAGGATTGGTCTCCGCACTTCTATCCAACGAAATCCACTGCTGTCGCAATCATTCGACAGTTAGAGGCTCGACCCCCAAACGCGGCTTGGCTGCCCACGCCGCAGACCCCTCACGCCAGCGTGAAACCGCGAAAGATTCGAGAACAGCTGCGGGAGTGCATCTTCGAGCGGAACGAGCGCATCATCCATATCCATTGCCTTCCCTGAGAAATCGTTCAGCCCGCCTTGCGAACAACACCAGCTTTGTCGAGCTACACCGCAAGCCGGCTGGCCGATGGCTGGAAAGTTAGTACTTTCGGTGGAGCCCAGCACGATTGGGCTATTCACCGCCCAATACAGGCTTCGTATACCGATACGCGTTGCAGGACAACGATTCTACAAACGGTCACGCACTCAGCGATTCATGAACCGCCGCTGGCTCGAAAACTGGATC
Source organism: Rhodococcus sp. IEGM 1306 (assembly GCF_036541985.1). Taxonomy (NCBI): domain Bacteria; kingdom Bacillati; phylum Actinomycetota; class Actinomycetes; order Mycobacteriales; family Nocardiaceae; genus Rhodococcus; species Rhodococcus sp. IEGM 1306. The sequence goes on along the minus strand of NZ_JAZHFF010000007.1, from coordinate 147,989 downwards.
CCCTTGCGGTAATTGCGCTCCGGGTAGAGCATGGGCACCACACCGTCTTCGATTACCGGAGGTTACCGTGACGAATCTCGTACGCCGACTATCTGCCTGCGTATCCATAGTGGCCGTATCGGTTCTCGCGCCCGCAGCCGTTGCCTCCGCTGCGGTCACCGTTCCGTTCCAAATCAACCCGGCGCCGTTCGGGAACCCAAACGGCAGCTTCGACGCACCCCCTGTCCACTGTGTGGCGGTAGTCGGCGAACAACCTGGCACGGTGACGATCACCGGCGCCAAAGACGAGCGGTGGGGTTGCATGCTTTCGACGGAAGTGCGCTGGATGAACCTCTCGACAGGAGCCTCCGGCTCCGGTCGGCTTTCTGGCGACAACCAAGGAACCCCGGGAGAGGCAACCCTGCAGACTGGAGCCGGGCAAGTTGCCGTCGCCATATTGCCTGCCGCCGGACCTGTCACCCCGGGTTTCGCAACCTTCTTCGTCCCATAGGCAACCCTCAAACCCGGGACACCTGCTGTACGAACGACCCGTCGCCACACAATCGTGTGGCGACGGGTGAGGGCTTTCCGTTCTCCAGTTGTACGCCTACAGCTTCGCGCTGATGAGCGGCACGATATGTTCAGCCGCCCACATCGTTCCGATCGGGCCACCGCTCGTGATTGCCCACAGAACGTCGCCACCGTCGGCGGTGCGAGGAGGCAGAGCGACCCAACGACCGGAGGACACCGCTCCCATCGCTTGGAAGAGCTTCCCGCCGGTCAGCTTGTCGAAATCCTCCTCGCTGCCGGCGGCACTGCGGCCGATCAGCAGGAAGTCCGCATCGATGTTCTCGAGAAGTTCCTCGCCGACAGTGCTTTGGGTGACGAACTCCTGTGCACGCGGGTTCTCGGCAAAACCGAGCTCGCCCAAGAAAGTTGCCGGAGCCGAATCGGGCGCTGAAAGGTACTGCAACCCGTTGCCGGTTCCGTAGAAGATCGCCCAGGTTGCAGTCAAGCCAGTGAGTTCAGGGTTCTCCTGACGCACCTTCGCAAAGTATTGATCATGGTCGGTCACGATCTTTTCGGCTGCCTTCGAGAGGTCGAGTGTCTCGCCGAGTACGCGGATCGATTCCTTCCACGGCACGAGCATCCGCGACTTCGTGTCGGGGCTCGTCACCACCGGTGCGATGGAGGACAAACGTTCGTAGTAATCGCCCATCGACAAACCACCCAGGCCGTCGGCCCAGCCGACGGCGACGATGAGGTCAGGTTCGCTCGCGGCGATCGCTTCGACGGGAAGTGTGCCGCCCATCGCGAACTCGAAGGTGTCGAGATCCTCTGCGCCGTAAGGCAGCAAGTACGACTGCGAAGCCGACTCCTTGACCATCGACGAGGAGAGAACGGGTTTGACGCCGAGCGCGAGGAGCATTTCCGTGTCGACGGCATTGGGGACGATTGCGGCAACCCGCTCCGGGCGCTTCTCGAGAATACTTGTACCGTATGGCGATTCCAGGGTCAGCGGGTAAGTAGTCGTTCCTTCCGCAGCGGGAAGGGCGTTCCCCTCCGAACCGGGAGTGGACGCCGTTTTCGAGTCTTCGGCCGAGGCCGAGCACCCGGACACAAGGAGCGCTGCGGCGAGCGCGGCCCCGATCAGTCCGATGATCCGTGATCGTCTGGTGCGCAGGACTGTCATTTCTGCCTTTCGGTGTTATCGAGCGCTTCGGTCTTACCGAGCGATGGAGCCGGGTCAGGAATCTGTGCGCACTGTGTCGCTGCGTTTCCAGTAGCCGGTGAAATCGATGTCGGTCTTCGCAATTCCTCGATCACGAATCAAATGACGCCGAAGCGAGCGAATCGTCGCCTGTTCGCCTGCAAGCCAAGCGAATACGCGTCCGTCAGGCCATTCGACAGCACTGACCGCGTCGAGCAACAAAGAAGTAGTGCCGGGCTCCGCCCCCTCGCGTGGCAACCACGTGACACTCACCCCGGGCAACTCGCGCACCGATTGACTGTGAGCCGAGTCCGCAATTTCGACGAACACATGCCCCCTGGCATCGGCAGGCAATTCCTCGAGCAGACGTGCGATCGCAGGTAGCGCCGTCTCGTCACCGACGACGAGCAGATACTCGCAATCTTCCGGGAGTCCCTGCGATACAGAGGGACCCGCGATGTGCATTCGGTCGCCAGGGCCGGCGTCGCGCGCCCAGGTGGTAGCAACTCCACCGCCGTGAACGACGAAATCGACGTCAAGTTCCCTTGTTCGCGGATCGTAACGGCGCACGGTGTACGCGCGGGCAAGTGGACGGCGTCCCGCTGCGAAAGTCACAGTGCCGTCGACTATCACCGGCAAGACCGGATCGGTTTCGCCAGGATAGGCGAACAACAATCGGAGGTCGTCGTCGAAGCCGGTGCTGACGAAGGCGGGCTCGGCAAAGCCGTCGGCGTTTGTGAAGGTGTCGAGCTGCGCTCCGGTGAGCGTCACTCTCCGCATGCCCGGCGTCACGTCTGTCACCCGACGTACCTCGAGTTCACGCAAGGTGACTGAGTACGCCGTTGTCGGACGGGTGTTTCGGGGCACGGAAAGACTCCTCGGAAGCGCACAGACGGGGGGTCGACCCACGCTCGATCACGGCGGAAGGGCCATTGAATAAAGCTAGCCTCCCCTAATCGGTTACGGTTATCCGTGCGTGCCGACTTCTTACACTCATCGGTGGCTGCGTGAGAAAGCATCTGAATCGGGAGGGCATACGTGGGACCACGGTTGGTGTTCTCCGCGGGCGAAGTCCCCGAGATCCCCGCGTCCCGACTCTCCTTGATCGCGAATGCACGTGAGCCACTGCTCTTCTGGGTACACACCGGACACGCGGAACTACAGATCGGCGACCGCACCCGCAGCGTGACCGCTGGGGCGGCAACCTGGGTGCCCGCGGGAATCGCCTACAGCATCCGAGTCGACCCGGGAGCGGTCGCGTTTCCCATTCCGATGCCCGCTGCCGACCTGCCGCCCACGTTGAACCGGATCATCGATTTCGAGATCCCGGCAGCCTGGCAGGACTGGCTCGTCCACCAGTTCGCGCACAACTTGGGATTTCTGCGCGGTGGGGCGACTGTGGGGGCCGGACTACTCGAGCTTGTCGCGGGGGCCCATTCCAACGACGCCGACGCTTCGGTGTCGTACGCCCCACCGAATTTGCCACGCTCGGCCGAGACCCTCGAGATCGCTCGCACGCTTCTACGGACGCCAGCCGACGACACGGAGCTTTCCCAGTTCGCCCGGCAACTCAAGATCGGCGTCCGCACCCTGCAGCGCCGATTCACGGAGGAGACGGGGTTGCCTTTCGCGCGTTGGCGCACCTCGGCCCGGATCGCGGCAGCAATCGCATACCTGAACTCCGGCCGCGAAATCGGATGGACGGGTGGGCAGGTCGGATTCGCGACGCCCGCGGGATTCACCCGTGCCTTCCGTGAACACACCGGTGTGACACCCAGTGACTACACACGTGCAAACCAAGGCTCAGCGCCGATCCATGAGAACGAGACCTTGGCACAGAGCGTCGCACTCTTGTCCGAGGAAGGCGCCCACTCAGGCTCGGCGCCGATACCGCCGACGATTCCCGCAAGCGGAACGTGGGCCAGGGTCAACAACTTTCACGTCATCGTCTGGATCTACCGAGGCTCCGCCCGGGTCACTTTCGGCGACCGAACCTGGAATCTGAGGCGGGGCGACGCGATGTGGCTTCCCGCGGGAGTACGCAACAGCGTCGAGATCGCGGAGGGTTCGCTTCTACTTCCGCTCGGATCCCAGCCTGGCGACTCTCCCGTCACTGCACCGCCGCCACGAGTGCTGCACTTCGCGCGCGAAGCGGAGGCGTATCTGTTGCACACGGTCGTTGCGAATTACACCCTTCTGCGCCCCGAGATCCATGACCCAGCGAGGATCTCGAGGCTGATCCGAAACAGCGCGGCGACGCGGACACCCGGCGGCCGAACCGACCCTGTCGAAACGATCCTTACCGCACTCCGCGCGGACCCCACCGATTCGCGCACGCTGCCGGAGTGGAGCGCTCGACTCGGCGTCGACGAGGGCCTGCTCCACAAACGCTTCGTAGCGGCCACCGGCCAGAGCTTCCCGCGCTGGCGCGGTCAGTTGCGGATGACCCTCGCCCGCGCTTATCTCGAGGAGGGCTTCTCGGCCGGAGAGACCGCCCGTCGACTCGGCTACGCGCACGCGTCCGGATTCACCAAGGTCTTCATCGGTGCCCACGGCATGTCGCCCCGGGACTACCAGCGCCGCGGATGGCGGGGAACGGTCGAAGGACTCATCGACTCGTGACCTTCCGACGGATGAGTCCTTCGATCCGTCGTGTCGCCCGCCGAAACGGTCTCGAACTGGCACTACTTTCTTGACTAAATTTTCAGTCAAGGTTTACGCTCCATGCAAGCAGGACGCGGACCGGGCGCGCACGCACACAGCACAAGGAGTCACCGCAATGCAAAGACGTCGGTTCATTCAGGCAGGCGCCGCTGCGCTCAGTGGCCTCTTTTTGGCAGGTTGCGGCGATTCCGACTCAGCCTCGCGCGGGAGCGATGGCAGCAACGATCTTCGCGAATGGGTGATGCCGGAAGAGGGGGATCCGCACAAGCGCACCTGGATGGCGTTCGGTGCCAGCGAAGCGATCTGGGGAGCAGCCCTCCTGCCCGAGGTCCAGCGCAACCTCGCGACGATCGCGCAGACCATCGCGCAGTTCGAGCCCGTCTCGATGCTTGTTCGTTCCGAGCAACTGGACTTGGCTCGCTCCCTCGTCGGCCCATCGGTCGAACTGATCGCCGCGCCTCTCGACGATCTCTGGATGCGCGACACCGGCCCTGTATTCGTGAAAGGCAACGGGACCAAAGCGGGTATCGATTTCAACTTCAACGGTTGGGGGGAGAAGCAGGATTTTGATCAGGACGGCCAGGTCGCAGCCTTCGTTGCCGCCCGTGCTGGAGTCGAATCATTGCCTACCGACCTGATCCTCGAAGGCGGCGGCATCGAGGTCGACGGCGAAGGCACAGCCATCATCACCGAAAGCTGTGTACTCAACAACAACCGCAACCCGGGATGGTCGAAGTCGGACGTCGAGGCCGAACTCGGCCCCCTGCTCGGTCTCGACAAGATCATCTGGCTACCGGGAATCGCCGGCAAGGACATCACGGACGGCCACACGGACTTCTACGCCCGTTTCGCACGCCCAGGTGTCGTGGTCGCAGGCCTCGACACAGACCCGGAGTCGTTCGACCACGACGTGACCGCACGTCACCTCGAGATTCTCCAGAACGCGACCGACGCACAGGGACGGAAGCTGGAAGTGGTGGTCCTCGAGGCGCCGGTCGCGATCAGGCCCGACTTCGAATCGGACGATTTCGCAGCCGGATATATCAACTTCTACGTATGCAATGGGGCGGTCATCGCACCCGAGTTCGGTGACCCCGAGGCCGACCAGGCCGCCAGAAGTGAATTGGAGCGCCTCTTCCCCGACCGCCGTGTCGTGCAGATCAACATCGACGCCATCGCCGCGGGTGGTGGCGGCATTCACTGCACCACCCAGCAGGAACCCGCGGACTAGAAACCTGTCCCGACCACCCTCGTAGAATTCGGACTCGTGTCGAACCGCCAAACGCAAATCTTGGAAGCAGCAGTCCGCGTCATTGCCCAACACGGCGTACGCGGGCTGAGGGTGGAGACGCTCGCTGCCGAGGCCGGAGTGTCGACGGCACTCATCTACTACCACTTCCAAAACCGCGCAGGTGTGCTGCGCCGGGCCCTCGATCACATCAACGATCGCGCCGCGCTGTACACCGAAAGTGCCTTCACGGAGACAGACCCTCGTGCGCAGCTCGAGCAGATGCTCCTGCTGGAGTTTCAGAATGCCCCGAAGATTCGAGAGAACAGCATCGCCTGGGGTGAACTCCGAGCAAGCGCAGTCTTCGCCGACGAACTGCGCGAACCGCTACGCACCACGACGCAAGAGTGGGCAGACGACGTCGAATCTTTGATCCGCCAAGCGCAGGACGCCGGACTCGCTGACCCGAAGGCAAGCCCGGCCGACGCCGCCGAGCGACTCACCGCCCTGGTCGAGGGTTTGAGTGAGCGCTGGCTGAGCGGCTCGATCCCCATCGAACGAGCCAGAGAACTGCTCACCGGCGCGATCAGTGTGGAGATCGATCCGAGCTAGCCTCTACCGCTCGCCGACGCCCTTCGATTGCGGAGACAGAGCCGGGAACCAGATGTCGGTCAGAACTTCGGCGGCCTGAATCCGCGTCACATCGATTGTCCCCTGCACGGCCCAGCGTGTGAAGAATCGCTCCAACTGACTCACGAGCAGTTCGACGCGCAACCGTGCCTCGTCGTGCTGTTCCGCCGGCCAACGGCCCAGGTACTTGGGCATGGCATTCGGTAGTTGGGTCATACCGTCTCGCGCTGTCTCGCGGAACTCCGGTTCGAGTGCCACGGCCTCGTCCCAGGCCGGCAGCAGGCGTTTGTTCTCGTCGAACCAGTCGAAGGCACGCTCCAGCCAAGCCGTGAATTCCACGCGAGAGTTCGTGTCGAGAACCCGATCGAGATCGATGTAGAAAGCGAACGCACTCGCCGCCATCCCGGCCGCGCCGATCGTCTTGAGCATCTCCACCTTGCTGGCGAAATGCACGTAGAACGTGGCTCGACTGCATCCGACGACCGAGGCGATGTCGTCGACCGTGACAGCCGCGTATCCCCGTTCCTCGAACAGAGTGCGTGCGGCGTCCACGAGTTTGGCCCGCGTCGCGCGTTTCTGCTCGTCGCGAAGTGTTCCCCGCCTGTTCTTCGGGCCGTCCGTAGTCGTGCTCACGTCGCCCACCTTGCTCGCATTTCAACCTCCTGGCAAATCACCAACTCGCCGTCACCAAAAAACATTGCGTCATTCATTGACACAACGTCAGCGAATGGCGCACTATGACTCAAGTCACTTCTCGGGCTTCGATTCTTCTTCTCGCACGCCCGAGACAGAACAGAAAGCGATGGCGAATGAGCCCCTCCCCCTTGCCGAGCGTGTGCATCATCGGCGCCGGGCCTACCGGAATCACGACGGCCAAGCGAATGAAGGAATTCGGAATACCCTTCGACTGCTACGAAGCGTCCGACGAGGTCGGCGGAAACTGGTACTACAAGAATCCCAACGGGATGTCGGCCTGCTACCAGAGCCTGCACATCGACACGTCGAAGTGGCGCTTGGCATTCGAGGACTTCCCGGTCTCCGCTGACCTTCCCGACTTCCCGCACCACTCCGAACTCTTCCAGTACTTCAAGGACTACGTCGAGCACTTCGGACTGCGTGAGTCGATCATCTTCAATACCAGTGTTGTTGCGGCAGAACGTGATGCAGACGGACTGTGGACCATCACGCGCTCGGACGGCGAAGTTCGCACCTACGACGTCCTGATGGTCTGCAACGGACATCATTGGGATCCCAACATCCCGGACTACCCCGGTGAGTTCGACGGGGTCCTCATGCACAGCCACAGCTACAACGACCCGTTCGACCCGGTCGACATGCGCGGCAAGAAGGTAGTCGTGGTCGGAATGGGCAACTCCGGCTTGGATATTGCCTCCGAATTGGGCCAGAGATACCTCGCCGACAAGCTCATCGTGTCGGCTCGCCGTGGAGTCTGGGTACTGCCGAAATATCTCGGCGGTGTACCCGGCGACAAACTGATCACCCCGCCCTGGATGCCGCGTGGTCTACGACTGTTCCTGAGTCGTCGATTCCTCGGCAAGAATCTGGGAACGATGGAAGGCTACGGTCTGCCGAAGCCGGACCACCGCCCCTTCGAGGCCCACCCGTCGGCCAGCGGCGAGTTCCTCGGACGCGCCGGGTCAGGCGACATAACCTTCAAGCCTGCCATCACCAAACTCGACGGAAAGCAGGTTCACTTCGCGGACGGCACCGCCGAGGACGTCGACGTGGTCATCTGCGCCACCGGCTACAACATCAGCTTCCCCTTCTTCAGCGATCCGAATCTGCTGCCGGACAAAGACAACCGATTCCCACTGTTCAAACGAATGATGAAGCCCGGCATCGACAACCTCTTCTTCATGGGACTGGCGCAGCCCATGCCGACACTCGTCAACTTCGCCGAGCAGCAGAGCAAGCTCGTCGCGGCCTACCTCACCGGTAAATACCAACTGCCGTCTGCGAACGAGATGCAGGAGATCACCAAGGCCGACGAGGCGTACTTCCTCGCCCCCTATTACAAGTCGCCGCGGCACACCATCCAGCTCGAGTTCGATCCCTACGTCCGCAACATGAACAAGGAAATCGCCAAGGGCACCAAGCGTGCTGCGGCCTCCGGAAACAAGCTACCTGTTGCCGCGCGTGCAGCAGCACACGAACTCGAGAAGGCGGATCGCGCATGAGTCTGGTGAACGGTCACTGCGACAACGAGTTCGACGCCGTCCGAGCGGCTTTCGAGGCTCAACTCGAATCCGGTGAAGAACTCGGCGGCTCCGTTGCCATCACCGTCGACGGAGAATCCGTGGTCGATCTCTGGGGCGGGTACGCCGACGAATCCCGTACCACTCCATGGGGCAGCGACACCATCGTCAACACGTTCTCCATCACCAAGACCATGACGGCCCTGTGTGCGCTCCTGCTGGTCGAACGCGGCCAATTGGACGTGTGCCAGAAAGTTGCTCACTACTGGCCCGAATTTTCGGCAAACGGTAAGGAAGACATCGAAGTTCGCCACCTCCTGTCGCATACGTCTGGCGTCTCCGGTTGGGAGCGCCCGATCGAACTGAAGGACATCTACGACCTCGAGGCGTCCACCGCTCGCCTCGCTGCCCAGAAGCCTTGGTGGACCCCGGGTACGGCGTCGGGCTATCACGCGATCAACTACGGCCATCTCGTCGGTGAGGTCATTCGTCGCATCGACGGGCGAACTCTCGGCAGGTTCTTTGCCGAAGAGCTTTCCGGTCCACTGGGAGCCGACTTCCATATCGGCACGTCCGCAGAGCATTTCGGTCGAATCGCCACCATGGTTCCGCCGCCCGCGTTGGAGTTCGACCTGTCCACGCTCGACCAGGACAGCATCTTCATCAAGACCCTGACCTGCCCACTGCTCGACTACCCCGAGGTCAACACCGCACCCTGGCGGGAAGCCGAGATCGGCGCAGTCAACGGCCACGGCAACGCACGTTCTATCGCTCGGGTCCAATCCCTGATCTCGAACGGTGGTGTGCTCGACGGCCGGAAGCTGCTCTCGCAGAGCACCATCGACCTGATCTTCGAGATCCAAGCCGACGGTATCGATCTCGGGATCATGACACCACTCAAGTTCGGCATCGGCTACGGACTGCCACATCCGGTTACCGCGCCACTGATTCCGGACGGACGCACCTGCTGGTGGGCAGGTATCGGCGGCTCGATGCTGGTCAACGATCTGGACCGACGGATGACCTTCGCCTACGTCATGAACAAGATGGCACCGGGTCTGATCGGATCCGACCGCAGCAACGCGTACCTGAGCGCCGCATACAACTCCGAGGTCAGCGAGGTCAGTTCATGAAGGCAGCCCAGCTCATGGGGCCCGGGCTCCTGGAGATCAACGACGTGCCGGTCCCGGAGATCGGCCCGTCGGAACTACTGATTCGGGTGGGCGCAGCGGGAATCTGCCACTCCGATCTCCATCTCCTGCACTTTCCGTACAAGATGCGCGAAGAACCGCTGACTATCGGCCACGAAATTGCCGGCACGATCGAAGCCGTCGGGAGTGGCGTCGACGGCCGTTCCGTCGGAGAGCGTGGCGTCGTCTACCTCTGTTGGTCATGTGGACAGTGCCGAGAATGCATGAGCGGCAACGAGAATATGTGCCTCGCCGCTGGACGCACCGCGATGCCGCCCTGCCCCGGGCTTGGTCCCGAAGGCGGGATGGCCGAGTACGTCAAGATCCCGGCTCGCTCATTCGTACCCATCGGAGACCTCGACTTCCTGCAGGCCGCACCTCTCGCCGATGCGGCACTGACGAGCTACCACGCCATTCGCGGTGCCCGCGAACATCTCCAGCCCGGTACCACCGCCGTCGTGATCGGCGTCGGCGGACTCGGTCACGTTGCAGTACAGATACTTCGCGCAATCAGTGCCGTGCGCATCATCGCCGTCGATGTCGGACAGGATCAACTCGATCTCGCCAAACGTTGCGGCGCCGACATCACGCTCGAATCGGGACCGGACACCGCGCAGCACATCCTCGACCTCACGTCGGCCAGAGGCGCAGAAGTCATCTTCGACTTCGTCGGTATCGACGCAACTGCACAGATGTCCGTTCAAGCGGTTGCGCCGAACGGCGCGTATCGAATGGTGGGCCTCGGAGGCGGAAACCCCGGAATCACTGCCGAAGCTGCCGGCGGACCAGGCTGGCCGTGGGGCGCATCGATCCGGAAGTCGTACGGCGGCACCAGAAACGACCTCGTCGATTCCATCGCCCTGGCACAGGCCGGTCTGGTAACGGTAGAAGTAGCCCGCTTCGACCTCGCTGATGCCCGCGACGCACTCGACCGTCTCGAACACGGCAAGGTCACCGGACGCGCAGTGCTCGTACCCTAATCTTCGAAAGGCACTTCACGTGACTACTTCCGCTGATACACAAGCATTCATCGCGTCCGTCATGGCCGGGCTGACCGGCCCCGGTGGTCCTTTCGAGATGCAGGTCGAGGATGTACTGGGCAGTTCGATGCCCGTCATGAAGAACCGCGACAAGGCACTCGGCGACGTGCTCGCTGCATCCTTCGACTACGGATCACGCGACTATCTGGTGACCAAGGACCGACGCTTCAGCTACCTCGAGCACGGCGAGGCCGTAGCAGCATTGGCGACGGCGCTGCGCGAGCGGTACGGCGTCCGCAAGGGTGATCGGGTCGGCATACTTGCTGCCAATACGCCGGAATGGGTGATGACCTTCTGGGCGGCTCAGTCCCTCGGTGCCATCGCCGTCGGATTCAACTCGTGGTGGGTGGCCCGCGAGGTGGCGTACGGCATCGATCACACCACCCCCACAGTGGTGATCGCCGACGCCAAACGCGCGCAGATTCTTTCCGAACTGAACACCGATGTTCCCGTACTCACGATGGAAGAAGATCTACCTACCTTGATGGAGAAGTATTCGGGATCGACACTGCCCCGTACTTCCGTCAACGAGGACGATCCGGCCGTCATCCTGTACACGAGCGGAACCAGCGGCCGCCCCAAGGGGGCTGTTCACAGTCACCGAAACGTGTTGGCCGTCATCGACTACCACCGCTACAGCGATCGCCTCGCTGCGGCGTTCACCGGCAAACCCAGCGACGGCCGACCGAGTGACTTGCGGTATCTGCTGACCGCGCCGCTGTTTCACATTGCAAGCCTGCATAACCTGGCGATCCCACGACTCGCGACGGGCGGAGCGGTGGTCATCCATCAGGGCGCCTTCGACGTCGACGAAGTCCTTTCCCTCGTCGAACGCGAGAAGGTCACAAACTGGGCGGTGGTCCCCACCATGGCAACCCGTCTCCTCGAGTACGGCAGTCTCGAGAAGTACGACCTGACCTCACTGAGCGCCTTTGCGCTCGCGTCTGCGCCGTCATCTCCGGCCTTGCAGGACCGACTGCGCGCACGACTGCCTTTTGCGCAGCACACCTTGGTCGACAGCTACGGGCTCACCGAATCCTCCACCGGCATTTCAGTTGCCACACCACCGGAACTTGCCGCGTTCCCCGGAACTCTCGGCCGGCCGATCATCGGGGTGAGCGTGGAGGTGCGCGACCCCTTCGGTGTTGCAGTCCCCGACGGCGAGGAAGGTGAGATCTGTGCGCGCAGCGCCTATGTGATGTTGGGGTACTGGAACGACGAGACCGCGACTGCAGCCGCTATCGGTCCTGATCGATGGCTCCGAACCGGCGACTTCGGAGTATTCGAGGACGGCCGACTCCGCCTGACGGGTCGCCGATCCGACCTGATCCTGCGCGGCGGCGAGAACGTCTACCCTCTCGAAATCGAGCAGACCATCGACGAGCATCCCGCCGTACTCGAATGCGCTGTGATCGGCATTGATTCGGCAGACCTCGGCCAAGAAGTTGCAGCCGTCGTCGTTTTGCGGAGTGAGGGAGCCGCCGGCGAAGAAGAACTACGCGACTACGTCGCCGAACGACTGGCTTACTTCAAGGTGCCGGTGAAGTGGAAACTGAGCACAACTCCTCTGCCCCGCAATGCAACCGGAAAAACGATACGTGCAAAGGTGGTTCTCTCATGACCTACGACGCCGTGATCAACAACGGTCTGTGGTTCGACGGCACCGGGGCCAAACCAGCTGTCCGCAATCTGGGTATCCGCGATGGGTTGGTTACTGCCATCTCCCTCGATCCACTCGACGAAACCGACTGTCCCCGTGTCATCGACGCCAGGCGCAAGTGGGTGATCCCGGGCATCGTGGACATCCACACTCACTACGACGTCGAGATCCTCGAAGGCCCGGCGCTGAGCGAATCTCTCAGACACGGGGTCACGTCGATCTTTGTCGGATCGTGTTCCCTGTCCACCATTCACGCCAGCCCCTCCGACGCGGGTGATCTCTTCGGCAGAGTAGAGGCAATTCCGCGTAAGCACGTCGTCGACGCACTCAACCGTGCCAAGACCTGGAACTCTGCGAGCGAGTATGTTGCTGCACTAGAGGCGCTTCCGCTAGGTCCCAACGTTGCAGCCTTCATCGGACACTCCGATATGCGGGCCGCCGAGATGGGACTGGATCGTGCTACCAGGAAGGATGTCCATCCCACAGACGCCGAACTCGCGTCGATGGAAGCACAGTTGACCGAAGCTCTCGACGCAGGATTCGTCGGGATGTCCAGTCAGCAATTGTTGTTCGACAAACTCGACGGCGAGACCTGCCGCTCACGCACGCTGCCGTCGACGTATGCAACCACGAAAGAACGACGCCGACTCAATGCGATCCTGCGCCGTCGGGGACGGGTATTTCAGGCCGGACCTGACCTCTCCAACCCGATGAGTACCGGAGCGATGGCGTTCTCCAGCGCGGGTATCTGGCGTAAGCGACTCAAGACGAGCATGCTTTCGGCGGCCGACATCAAGTCCAACAAGTTGGCCGTGGTGATACTCGGCCCACTGGCACACTTGGTCAATCGACTCGGCGGCGACCTGCGCTGGCAGCACCTGCCAGTTCCCTTCGAGGTATATGCCGACGGCATCGACCTGGTTGTCTTCGAGGAGTTCGGATCTGGCGCTGCAGCACTGCATCTGACCGACGAGATGGAACGCAACGTCCTCATGCAGAGCGAGGATTACCGTCGACAATTCCGCAAGGACTACGACCAGAAGTTCGGTGTCAAAGTTTGGCATCGCGATTTCTTCGACGCCGAGATCGTGTCCTGCCCCGACGAATCCCTGGTCGGCAAGAGCTTCGGGCAGGTCGGCGTCGAACGTGGCGGCCTCCACCCTGTCGATGCATTCCTGGATCTGGTCCTCGAACACGGCACGAAAGTGCGTTGGCGCACAACCATCTCGAACCACCGGCCGGAGGTTCTGGACAAGTTCGCCCAGGACAATGGTGTCCAACTCGGGTTCTCCGACGCCGGAGCGCATTTGCGCAACATGGCGTTCTACAACTTCGGCTTACGCCTACTACGACGTGTCTACGATGCCCAAAAGGTCGGCCGTCCGTTCATGACCGTCGAGGCAGCGGTGCATCGTCTCACCGGTGAACTCGCCGAGTGGTACGACGTCGATGCCGGGCACCTTCGATTAGGTGATCGCGCCGACCTGGTTGTGATCGATCCCGCTCATCTCGACGATTCGCTCGACACTTATGCGGAAAGCCCGGTTGTGGAGTACGACAACCTCTCCCGCATGGTCAATCGCAACGACCAGACCGTCACCGCAGTGTTCGTCGGCGGCGAGTACGTCTTCGGCGACGGAGAAGCAGCACCCGTTCTCGGCAACCGCCGAACCGGAAAGTTCTTGAAAGCAGGTGCCCATTAACACGTCCAGATTTGCCGGGAAAACAGCAGTCGTCACTGGAGCAGCATCAGGTATCGGTGCAGCCATCGCACTAAGGCTTATCGACGAAGGCGCACAGGTAGCTGGAATCGACATCGCTGCAGAGGGTTTGAAAGAGATAGCCTCCCAGCAGGGCGGGGCTTTCCTCGCCGTTCCCACTGACGTCACCAAGGAATCCGATGTTGCCGAGGCCCTTGCCGCGGCGGCGGCGGAATTCGGCGGTATCGATCTGGCTTTCAACGTTGCCGGTGCGTCGAGGGTGGGGCAGATCGTCGACCTCGAGGAGGCCGACTGGGATTTCACGATCGACCTGGTTCAGAAGGGCGTCTTCCTCTGCACCAAACATGAAGCGCGGCATATCCGAGAGCACGGTCGCGGTGGTGCGATAGTCAACGTGTCCTCATTGAACGCGCACGTGCCGAGCCCCTACGGGAGTGCATACGCGACAGGCAAAGCCGGAGTCGAGATGTTCAGCAAGAATGCCGCGATCGAACTGGCTGCGTCGGGAATCCGGGTCAACGCAGTTCTGCCCGGCCTGGTCGACACGCCACTGGTCGCGCCGGTCATGAACTACGAACCCGCCCGCGACATGTTTCTCAGCCGAATCCCCATGTCCCGAGCGGCAACTCCCGACGAGATCGCGGGCCCCTGCCTCTATCTCGCCAGTGACGACGCCTCGTACATCACCGGAACCAGTCTGGTCGTCGACGGCGGCTGGGAGGTCTCGAACTACCCGGATCTGACGACGCTGGGCAACTAGTTCAGTTGCCGGGCAACACACATTGAGTATCGAGGCCGAGGACGTGGTTGAGCCGGCCGAAGGCCAACCACGATCCGAGGCACATGCTCAACTCGACGATTTCTCGCTGGGAGTAGTGAGCGGTCATACGTTCCCAGAACTCGTCGTCGAGCCCGTGGTGGTCGAGGGCGTATCTCTCGGCGTATTCGGCAGCGAGGCGCGTCCTGTCGTCGAAGGCATCGGTGGTGCGCCAGTCGGTGACAGACTGATCGAACGTCGACTCCACAGTCTCGCCGTCACGCTCGGTGCGCCAGTCCTGACAGAAGATGCACCCGTTGATCTGAGCGATCCGAAGCCTGGCCGCCTCGAACTCGCGGAGTCCGAGAGTGCCGTCCGTGTAGACCTTTTGGGAGAACCCGGCGGCCGCGGGTCCGATGCCGGGGACCATCTCTCCCCACACGTAGCCGATCGGATTCTTGCCTTCGGGTATGTCGATATTCATGTGAGTACCTCCGAGTTTCGGGCACCGAGCTTGCCGACGCCGGGTGTGAGCGGAACGTCCAGCGCGTCGTAAAGACCGGGTTCAGCCTGACGTAGCCAGGGAATTGCGTTGACGAGACGTCCTACGGCCGTGGCATTTCCACCGGCCGCGCGGTTTCCACCTTCATCGGTGGCTTCGACGTTGATCTCGATTCGTGGTCGTCCTTCGACGATCACCTTGTGCGCGCCGTCGCCGCCGTCGGGCGGGAGCGGCCAGTCGCGGGCACAGGACGGATGAATACGCGTGACGTGTTCGATCACGATCAGGGGTTCCCCGCCGACGATTCCCTGAACCTCGAATCGCAGTGCGCCTTGGGTGCCGACCGCGAACTCCCCCATATGTTCGGTCGACACGGTTTCCTCGAGCGGGCGGCGCAGCAAGGTCTCGCGGATCTCGTCGAGTTCCACCCCGAGTGCCCGCGCGATGAGCCGAATCTGCCCGCCCCAGACCATGGTGGGTACGGTCGGCGCGACCATGGGAGGTTCGTAGTCCATCGGCTGACCCATCCCGATCAGGTAGCGGACAGAATCCGGCTGTTCGTAGGTCGTGTAGTCGAAGATTTCCTGACACCGGATCTGGCCGATTGTCCCCGCGAGCCCGCTGACGAGAATCGGCAGGATGTCGTTGCCCCAGCCTGGGTCGATACCGGAGACGAACAGAGCGCCGCCGCCCGCCTTGGCTGCAGCTTCGACGGGATCACGAAGTTCGGGAGGCGCAGATTTCGGGTCGTACAGCGCATATACCGACGGCGTGACCACCACAGCTCCGGCGGCCAGTGCCCGCGTGATGTCGGCAACCGCGTCGTCGGGCCGAATGTCGCCGGACGCCGCGTAGACCACCGCGCCGGGAGACGCTGCGAGCACGGCATCGGCGTCGTCGGTAGCCGCGACGCCCAGGTGCACTCCCAGATCGGCGAGGTCACCGGCGTCTCGCCCGACCTTCTCGGGGTTCGCAACGATGACGCCGACAAGTTCGAGGGCCGGATTGGCTGTCACAGCGCGAATCGATGCACGCCCGACGTTGCCGGTACCCCACACGACAGTCGGAATCTTGGACTCGGCTTCATTCGAAACTGCACCCATCAATCGGACATTACCCAGCTCAGCGCGTCAGGTCAGCAGAACTGCAAGAATTCGTTTCACTTCATCCGGTCAAAAATGCCATTGCCTGCGCAGTCAGTGCGCCGTCACCCCGTCTCCGGTACGTCTCGGCGGGTCGGCCGTTACCTGGTCTGCTCATCTCGCCGGTACTTTCGAGCGCGTCGAACACCTGCCGGCGGAAGCTGTCCTTCTGGAACGGACGATCGAAGATCACCTCGTAGAGTCCCCGAAGTTCGGCGACGGTGAACGTCCCGCCCGACAATCCGTCCGGATCCACGTACGACGCATACCTCGTGCGTAGGTCCGTGACCGCGAGTCGCACCATGTCGGCGTGATCGAATGCGAGTCCGCTCACTGCCTCGTCGTCGTACACATCGACGAGAAGCGCCGAATCGGGCAGTGCCGATTCCGGTAGGCAAGCCGTGTGCGCGACCGACAAAACCCATCCACGGTCGTCGCGGTCCGGTCGGTCGAAGATCGCCAACTGGTGGAAGCTCGTCTGGGCCAACTCTGCCTTGACCGACAGGGCACGATCGGCTGCGGCCGTGAGCAATTCGCGTTCGTGCAGAAATGTTCCCGGTAGCGCCAGCGCACCGAGACGGTGCCGAACCACCAGAACTTTCAGAGATCCACCGCTGTACGTCAGCACCGCGACGTCCACTGCCACAGACGGACGCGGATAGTCCGTCAATCCCTTGCCGCTCGTGTCTGTCCATTTATTCACCCTTGCATGTTATCTCAAACATGATCTATGGTTAGCGCAAAGTTGATCAAACGATCATCGCGAACCGAAGAGGTAGCCATGAAACTCACCGCACAGCAGTCCGATCGAGCGGCCGGCGTTCTGCTCGGCACCGCAGCAGGAGACGCGCTCGGCGCCGGCTACGAATTCACCTACCCGAAGGCCGAGGTCACGATCGACATGATCGGTGGCGGCCCGTTCGACTGGGCGCCGGGAGAATGGACCGACGACACCTCGATGGCAGTTGCGATCGCCGAGGTGGCCGCGACCGGAATCGACATCGGAAGCTCTGACGGTCTCGATGCCATTGCAGCACAGTTCATCCGGTGGTACGACTCGAAGCCCGCGGACATCGGCAACCAGACGCGAGCAGTGTTGTCCGTCCGCTCCGAAAGCGCAGCGGCGATGGCGGATCGTGCGCGGGCGATCAGCGGCCGCAAAGCCGGCAACGGCTCGCTCATGCGGACTGCTCCCGTCGCCCTCTCCTACTTGGACGATGCAGAAGGTGCCAGGTCGGCAGCGCACCGGATCAGTTCACTCACGCACGACGACCCGCGTGCCGGACAGGCGTGCGAGTTGTGGACCCATGCCATCCGCCATGCCGTTGTCGCCGGCAACTTCGACGGTGTTCGAGGCTTCCTCTCCGTTGCCGATCAGGACGTCGCCGAATACTGGGGCCCGCTGCTCGATCAGGCCGAAACCGGGAACCCGCAGGACTTCTCCAAGAACGGTTGGGTGGTGCATGCACTTCAGACTGCTTGGTGGGCAATCACTTCCACGGACAATGGCGATGCTCGCCACCTCCAGTACGCATTGGAAGCGGCAGTAAGAGCCGGCGGGGACACCGACACGACGGCGGCCATCGCGGGTGGCCTCCTCGGCGCCCGCTGGGGAGCGTCGGCGGTTCCCGCCCGTTGGCGCCGAATCATGCATGGCTGGCCGGGATACCGTTCCTCCGATCTGATTCGCCTGGCAATAAAGACTGCTCGCGGCGGTACCGACGACAAGAACGGATGGCCGTCGACGGCAGAACTCGACTACTCGAGGTTTCGCGGAACCCACCACCTGACGACGCACCCGCACGACGACGGCGTCATGCTCGGCGGCGTCGATGCGGTGTCCACTGCAGACTACGACGCCGTGGTCAGCCTGTGCCGCATGGGAACACGACAGGTCGCCCCTGATCACGTCGAGTTCTGGTTGGTCGACGACGGTCACGATTCCAACGCCAACCTCGAGTTCGTTCTCGACGACGCAGCGCGCACCGTCCAGGCGTTGCGGGCCGAGGGAAAGCGCGTACTCCTCCATTGCGTTCAGGCGCACAGTCGCACGCCGTCGGTTGCAGCGCGATACTCGATGTTGATCGGACGTGATCCCTACGACGTACGCTCGGCTACGCCGTGGGCTCGCCCGAAGCGTGAACTCTGGAACACGGCAGTCGGAAACGCGTCCGTCGGACACACAGCCGTCGGATACACAGGAGGATCCATGCCCGCTATTACAGTCGTCGAAGATGACATCACGACGCTGACCGTCGACGCCATCGTCAATGCGGCCAACTCCAGGCTCCTCGGCGGCGGCGGTGTCGACGGCGCGATCCACCGTGCCGGGGGACCGGAGATCCTGAAGGCTTGCGAGGTATTGCGCAACACCAGCCTTCCCGACGGCCTGCCGGTGGGTGCGGCAGTAGCCACCACCGCCGGAAAGCTGCACGCCAAGGCCGTGATTCACACCGTCGGCCCGAGGTATTCGCGCTCCGAGGACCGATCCGGTCTGCTTCGGTCGGCGTACACCCGCAGCCTCGCCGTGGCCGACTCGATCGGCGCCCGTACCGTCGCCTTTCCGTTGATCTCGGCAGGGGTCTACGGCTGGCCGAAGGAAGATGCCGTCCGACAGGCCGTTTCAGCGATTCGCACGGCGAAGACCGAGGTCGAGACGGTCACACTGGTGGCATTCAACAAGGAGACGGCAGACCTGATGCGCCGCGCGATCGCCTGACCGCTTACCGGGCCCACTTCACGCCACGTTAAGGCAGTGCAGAGCGGTCGGAGAAGTGGAGAAATTTCACCGGTTGGACGTTTGTCCAACAATTTGTCCGAATCGCATATTTTGCGGCTCGCTCTGTGTTCTACTCCTCTCCAGGGTTTGAGCTGGTAGTGAGCAAACGACGAGACGTATTCGATTCTCTGTCAGCTCGAGGCCGGTTCCCGGACCCGGCTTCAAGCCGAGAGCTCGATCTTGTCGAGCGCTACTCAAGGAGAATGTGAATGGTGTCGACGTTGATGCGCCGAGGAGTGGGGGTGGCCGCGTCGTTGACCGGATGCGTTGCCCTCGTGATCGGCGGAGCCGGAGTCTCGTCCGCCGCTGATGTGGACCTTCCGTTCACGGCATCGTGCCACGGGTGGCAGTTCCCCGGACCGATCACGCACAACGAGACGCGTGATTCCGGCGTCACGATCAGTGCGCCGGCCGTGGTCCCGCCGAACTCCACCTTCACATACCGCCTCGCGCCCAAGCCGATGACGGTCCCCAAGGACGGTTACGACCTCAGGTCCGTCGTGAACTGGACGCGTCTCAAGTTCGATTTCGACATCCCTGCAGGCACCTCCTACGTGGGGGCGCAGATCGTGGCCGGCACCAGCTCGAATCTGGGTGGGGTCGCCCCGACGATCACGCGGGTGAACGATGCCGGTTCACCCGATCCGAATGGGACGCATCTTCGTATCTCCGGCAACAACATCACGGCGGGCAACGGACCCAACACCGACGACAACGGCGGCGGCGGAATCGAGGTCGGTGGAGGAAAGACGTTCCAGCTCCCGGCAGTCGACGTCACCGTCACGTCAGGGGCTGTCGGCACCCAGATCAAGCCCATGCTGCGCGTGTCCGACTCCAACTCGGGTTCCTACGACAGTGCCGCCAACTACCTGACCTTCCTGCAGCAGGAGACCCTGCTCGGCGGCGTCAAATACTGGCTGACCACCAATTGCTCACCACGCGACAATCGTTCGGCCGGATTGAACGCCGGCGGCCGGCCGCTCGCCGTGATCAACGTCGACTCCAGCCTCGCTCAGACACAGACGCGAATCGACGCACCCGGTAAGGCCGTCGTCGGTGACTCCGTGGAACTGACGGCAACGGTCACTCCGTGGCCGTCGGGAGGAACAGTGCAGTTCCGTGACGGAGGGGTCGACCTCGGCGCTCCGGTGGCCGTCGTCAACGGCGTCGCGAAGGCCAACCGCACGATGACAACAGCGGGCGACCACAACATCACGGCGTACTACACGGGATCGGCCGGTTTCATGGAGTCGATGTCGGGCGCCGTGACGATCAACGTCGTCGAACCGTCCGAGCCCGAGCCTGGCACCGGTAGCCTCGGCAGCCTTGGTACCCCCGGATTCGGGTCGTGAAAACTGTGAACAGAAACCAGGATTCGACGATGAACTCGAAACTCCTACGCGGCTCTGCGATTGCAACCGTCTCGGTACTGGCCGGCGGCTTGTTCTCCATCGTCGGCGGCGGGATCGCCTCGGCTGCCCCCGAGACCAAGAGCGTGGCCTTCACAACTGCATGCCATGTGCGCGAGATGGACGGTGTGGCAAGCCCGATCACGTTCAACGAGACACTCGGCTCGGGAGTCACCATCACCGCGCCGACCACCGCGGCACCAGGTGAGACCGTCACCTACCGCGTGCAGCCGAACGAGATGAAGGCAAACAGCGGCGGTCATGCCAGCCGTGGAGTCGTACATTGGGCCCGGATCAAGTACGACTTCGACATCCCGTCCGGCGTCGAATTCGTGAGTTCCCAGCTTGTGGCGGACAGTGCGTACGGCCTCGGATCCGACAGTGCCACTCCGACAGTCACACGGATCGACGACGGCGGTAATCCATCGGCATCCGGTACGCACCTGCGTATCTCCGGATCGAATCGGACCATCGGAAACGGTCCGTCCTCCGCAGTTCGATCGAGTGACGGCATCATCGTCGGTGCCAACACCAAGTTCCGACTCCCCGCAGTCGACGTCACAGTCAAAGCCGGTGCGGCCGGTAGCGAGATCAAGCCTTCACTGCGAGTTTCCGATCCGGGATCCGCCAACTACGACGACGACCGAAATGCGCTCACATTCGTCCAGCGCGAAAAGGACGTCTTCGGAGTCAACTACTGGGAGCGCTACAACTGCTCCCCGCGGGACAACAGGAACTCCGGCCTCAACGCCGGCGGGCAGGCCCTGACCACCATCTACGTCAGCCAACCGACAACCACCACAATCCAGATGCCCGGCTCGATCCAAGCCAGCACACCGACCGAGCTTGTCGCAAAGGTGGATCCGGCCCCGGTCAACGGAAACGTGCAGTTCAGGGTGGACGGCGCCGACGTCGGTACACCGGTCACGCCCGGTGCCGACGGCACTGCCCGGCTACCGCATACCTTCTTCACCGCCGGAACCGCGCGGGTCTCCGCAACGTTCCAGGGCGTCAACGGATTCCAGAGTTCCAACTCGACCGAGGCAATGGTCACGGTGACTGCCGCACCTGTCGTCAAGCAGACCGACACGGCCGTGAACGTTCCCACCGATGCTAAGACGGGCGTTTCGGTGTCGCTGAGGGCGCAGGTCACGCCGACACCCACCGGTGGCACTCTCCAGTTCAAGGACGGCGCTGCAGATATCGGCGCTCCGGTCCCGGTGGGCACTGACGGCAAAGCCACTCTGGAACATGCCTTCACCTCGGCTGGATCTCATGCCGTCTCGGCCTACTACTCCGGTGCAACAGGATTCATGCCGTCGATGGCACCCGCTCAAACGGTCACCGTGTCTGATCCCGCACCGTCCGATGTCACCACCTCGACCTCACTGGCAGCTCCCGCGACGACCAAGCAGAATGTCGCGGCAGAACTGTCGGCGACGGTCACCCCCAACCCCGGCGGGGGCTCGGTTCAGTTCTACGACGGCGACCAACCCATCGGACAGCCCGTTGTCGTCGGAGTCGATGGAGTGGCGCGACTGACGCACACTTTCGCATCGACGGGCGATCATCGGATCAAGGCGTCATACGCCGGGCGAAGTGGATTCACACAGTCCGCGTCGGACGAATCCGTCGTCAAGGTTTCTGCTGCGCCTGACGACGGCGGGAACGGCGGTTCGGGCAGCCTCGGTTCACTGGGCGGTCTCTTCGGTTCCTGATCGAATTCTTCTCGACACTGTTGCCGCTGCACCGATTCGGAGCAGCGGCAGCAGCATGTCGCGGCCGTGGTCATAGAACTGATTGATTTATCGATGGAGCACAAGTGTCCAGGAATTCTCTTTCTCGACGGTCGTTTCTCGCCGCCGGGGTCGGTGCAACTGCAGTCGCCGCTACTTCCCTTCTGCCGCCGTCGCTTCAACGTGTACTGGCGACACCCGCAAACTCCGGCGGGCTCGATTCGATCGAGCATGTAGTCCTCGTCATGCAGGAGAACCGATCTTTCGACCACTACTACGGCGCGCTGAGGGGTGTTCGCGGCTTCGGTGATCCGAATGCGTTGCGTCTACGCAGCGGCAACAGCGTCTTCGAACAACCCGGTCCTACCGGTCCTGTGCTCCCCTTCCCCATCCGCGATTCCGCTGCGGCACAACGCATGGACACCCAGAACGTGACCGGACTCGACCACAGCTGGGCGGGCGGACATGCCGCACTCGCCGACGGCTGGCACGACGGTTGGATCGCGGCAAAAACCAGTACGACAATGGCGTACTACGACCGGCAAGACATCCCGTTCCATTACGAACTGGCGGACGCGTTCACGATCTGCGACGCCTACCACTGCTCCGTTCCGACGTCCACGAGCCCCAACCGGAACTATTGGGTCTCTGGATACACGGGATACGAGCCACTTTCGCCTAATCCGACCGAGTCGGTCCTGCCTTCGGATCCACCCGGTCCCGGGGGACGAGCTGTAACCAATGCGGCCTACAACCCCTGGCACGCCGGCTACGGATGGACGACGGTTCCCGAGCGGTTGCAGTCCGCCGGCATTTCCTGGAAGACCTACCAGGAGTGGGACAACTTCGGAGACAACAACCTCGAATACTTCACTGCCTTCAAGAAAGTGGCGGCAGGGCTGCTTGGTCGGCCAAGCCTGCTCCCCTACGAAATCCAGACCTTGGCCGGGTTCTATCTCGCCCTGCCGTCGATGCCGGCGCCGGTCCAGGACGCAGCGGTACTGGCCCTCGCGAATGCCGCAGACCAACTGTCGCCTGCTGATCGCCAACTCTACGATCGCGCGCTGTACCGATCCCGGCCCGGCACACTGGCTGCCGAGTTCAGGAAAGACGTCGAGTCCGGTCGACTGCCGCAAGTCAGCTATCTCGTTCCGTCCGAGGTGGATTCGGAGCACCCATCGGGTTCGTCACCGGCAGCGAGCGCAACACTGCTCTATCAAGTACTCGACGCCATCGCGTCCGATCCGGATCTGTGGGCGAAGACGGCCGTGATCGTCAACTTCGACGAGAACGACGGGTACTTCGACCATGTACCGCCACCTCGACCGCCGCGCTCGGTCGAAGCCGAATGGGTCGGTAATCAGCCGCTCGGTCTCGGCCCGCGGGTGCCTATGACGATCATCTCGCCGTGGACTGTTGGCGGTTTCGTTTGTTCACAAGTGTTCGACCACACGTCCGTCACGCAGTTCCTGGAGACGCGGTTCGGAATCACGCAACCGGAAATCGACCCGTGGCGACGCACGGTGAGTGGCGACCTGACGTCGGCGTTCGACTTCGCCAACCCGCGTAGCCGGCCGACTTTGGCGCGCCCGCAACCCACTCCGGCGCTGGAACCGCGGTGGACACCGACCCCGCCCACCGAACAGAGAATGCCTCTGCAGGAGAACGGCACTAGACCAGCACGGGCACTTCCCTATCAACCCGACGCCTACACGACGGTGAACCCGGAAACCGGCTCGTTGGCGGTCCATCTGGTCAATACCGGTGCCGCATCAACGCACCTGGCCATGTACCCGTACGCAGGTGAGTTCGACGAGCCACGGCATTACGACGTCGTCGGCGAGGTCGACGACACCGTTGCGCTCAGGGATCGCGTCTACAGCCTGAACCTGTTGGGTCCCAACGGTTTCAGGCGCGAGTTCAGTGGAGCTACAGACAGTGCGGCAGCTTCGCTCGACGTCTCGACAACTGTCGACGCAGGGACGCGCACGCTTGTACTGACGGCGACCAATTCCGGAAGTCGTGCACTGACGGTCAATGTGGACGGAAACCGACGCAAACTCGCTGCCGGTGCACACTCTCAGTGGACGGTGCGTTCGGTGGACGGCTGGTATCAGGCCGCCGTGACGGTCGACGAAGATCCTGAATTCAAGCGCGTGCTCGTCGGACACATCGAAAACGGGCGGACCAGCGTAAGCCAACCGACGTGAATCGACACCGAGCGTTCAAGCCCAGGGCCGAATCCCCATTCGGACAAGTCAATCCATCCACACACCCAGAAGGAGTTTCCGTGCGTCGTATCCCGCTCTCAGCACTGATAGTCGCGGGCTCACTGATACTGGGCGGCGGAATTGCCGCGGCTCAGGGCAGCCTGCCCACGTCGGGGAGCGCCGATGGCACGTCGGTGCCACCGTCGTACCTGACCGACGACGCCGGGCGCTCCTTGATCCTGCGAGGGTTCAACACGGCGTCGAGCGCAAAGAGCGCACCCGACGGCATGCCGAAGTTCACCGAAGCCGATCTCGAGCGCGAACATGCCGACATGGGAACAAATTTCGTGCGTTTCCTGATCTCCTGGCGTTCGGTGGAGCCAGAGCCGGGACAGTACGACCAGGAATATCTGGACCGTGTCGAGGACCGAGTCAGCTGGTACGCCGAGCGCGGCTACAAGGTCATGCTCGACATGCATCAGGACGTCTACTCCGGCGCGATCACACCAGAGGGCAACAGTGGCAACGGCGCCGGCAACATCGGCAACGGCGCGCCGGCCTGGGCGACCTACATGGACGGCCTTCCGGTCAGCCCTCAAGACCGGTGGGAGCTGTACTACGTCCAACCCGGTGTGATGCGTGCATTCGACAACTTCTGGAACACCACCGGCCAACATCCCGAACTGGTCGAGCACTACGCGAACGCCTGGCAGGCGGTGGCCGAACGTTTTGCAGGCAATGACACCGTCGTGGCATACGACCTGATGAACGAGCCGTGGGGCGGTTCCCTCCAAGGCCCCGCCTTCGAAGGTGGGCCCCTCGCTGCCTTGTATCAGCGAACCACCAACGCCATCAGGGAAGTTGATCAGGACAGCTGGGTGTGTGTGGCCCCGCAGGCCGTCGGCGTCAACCAAGGTGTCCCCAGCGGGCTCACGAAGATCAACGACCCACGAGCCGGCGAACAGCGAATCGCCTACTGCCCACACCTGTACCCGCTGCCCCTCGACCTCGGTGACGGATACTCCGGCCTCTCACGCACACTCACCGACGCGACCATCGACACCTGGCGCGACAGCGTCGAACACATCGCAGGCAACGTACTCGGCGGCGTTCCGATCATTCTCGGCGAATTCGGGCTCGACACAACACTGCCCGGCGCAACCGACTACATCGACCGCGTCTACACGACCGCCCGAGACCTCGGCGCGGGTGTCTCCTACTGGTCCAGTGATCCAGGTCCTTGGGGCCCGTACCTGCCGGACGGATCGCAGACACTCCTCGTCGACACCCTGAACAAGCCGTATCCGCGTGCCGTCGCGGGCACACCCACCGAATGGTCCTCGACCGTTGACCGCCTTCAGCTGACGTTCACCCCGAACCCCGCGGTAACGGCACCGACCGAGATCTATCTACCCGAGAGCGGCTTTCCCGGCGGCGTCGACGTCGCGGGCGCCGACATCGTGAACTGGAACCCCCAAAGCCGGCTTCTCACAGTGGAAACCGCGGACGACGCGGGCCCCGTCACAGTCACGGTGACGCCGGCAAGCTGACCGCGAGCGCCGAGATTCCTGGATATTTGTCCGGTTCTTTCGTAACGTACAAGCGACGGGTGATCGGCCGACGGAAGGCGAGTATGTCCACGGAGAAGATGTCTGTCCAAGATCGTGTTGCGCGGGTGGTGCTCGATGTCGTCGGCGCCTTACCGACCGGCGCGCAGCGCATTCTCGGTGGCAAGCCGAAGGAGATCGACGGGCAGACTCTGCACCCCGAGATCCAGCTTGCGCTGAGATTGCTCTCAGCGGTCGAAGGTACGAGCTTCGAGCATCTTCCGGTCGAAGAGGGACGGGCTCAGATCGACGCCGAATCGCGACTGTTCGGCGGTACGCCCATCGACATCGAGACGGTACGTGACCTCGAGATCCCGGCCGGGGATCACGCGATTCCGGCTCGGCTGTATCGCCCGGCCGGAGTCTCAACGCCCGCTCCACTTTTGGTGTACTTCCACGGCGGCGGGTTCGTCCTCGGCAGCCTCGAGAGCGGCGACAGTGTGTGCCGCTTCCTGGCCCGCCACGGCGAGGTCAGTGTGTTGTCGGTGGACTACCGGTTAGCACCGGAGTTCCCGTTCCCCGCCGGGGTCGATGACGCCGTCGCCGCATTCCGGTACTGCGTCGAGCATGCCACAGATCTGGGTGCAGATCCGAAATCCATTGCGGTAGGCGGAGACAGCGCGGGTGGGAACTTGGCTGCCGTCGTCGCGCAGTCCACGACCGAAGACGACGTCAAACCAGTATTCCAACTGCTCTTCTTCCCCTGGGTGGACCTTTCGTCGAAGCGCCCTTCGCACAAGATGTTCGGCACCGACTTCTTTCTCACCGACGCCCAACTCGACTGGTATGCAGCCCATTACCTGTCGGGCGGCGCTTCGGCTCTCGACCCGCGAGTCTCACCGCTGCTCACTCCGGACCTGGCCGGCCTACCGCCCGCGTACGTTGCCGTCGCCGGTTTCGACCCACTACGCGACGAGGGTGAGGAATACGCGGACCGGCTGCGAGAGGCCGGAGTCCCGGTTGCACTCAGGCGTCACAGTGGATTGATCCATGCCTTCGTCAACACCACCGGTGTCGGCCATACCGGTCAAGATGCGATGTTCGAGGCCTGCGGCGCTCTGCGGGTTGGACTTTCGGGCCCGCACTGAGGGCAGGGTCACGAAACGGGGAGTGCCAGATCCGCCCACTCGACCATCGCTTCGAGCACGGAGCGCAGTTCCATCCCCGTCGCGGTGAGTTCGTACTCCACTCGCGGCGGCACCTCGGCGTAGGCAGTCCGGGTCACCAGATCGAACTCCTCGAATCGCTTGAGTCTGGCGGAAAGTGTCCTGGGACTGATGCCGGGCAATGCGCGTCGTAGTTCCGTGAAGCGCATCGGGCCGTGCGTGAGCTCACGAACGATCAGCGTTGCCCACGGTCCGTCCAGAACCAGTAGAAAGCGCGCGACGCCGCACTCCGGAAGCACGTGACCTGATTCACTCATCGATTCCCCATTAGTTCACTTGAAGTAACTGGTTCCCAATCTGAACTATAGGCGTCATGACTTACACAGTGCATGGCGCCACCGGCGCACAGGGTTCTCCCGTTCTCGCGGGATTGGTCGCGGCTCTCGCCGGATCGACAGGTGCCGAAGTCCGAGCAATCACCCGCAACCCCGACCAGACGTTCGAGGGTGCGAACACCGTCGTCGCGGATAATGCGTCAGTCGACTCTCTCGCCGACGCTTATCGCGGGGTAGACGGGGTGTTCTTCCACCTGCCACTCGCCGGTGACACCGAGACGCTAGCCGGTTACGCCCACAACGTTCTGGCAGCAGCAAGAGTGACACGTCC
The DNA here is from genome assembly GCF_036541985.1 of Rhodococcus sp. IEGM 1306. Lineage (NCBI taxonomy): Bacteria > Bacillati > Actinomycetota > Actinomycetes > Mycobacteriales > Nocardiaceae > Rhodococcus > Rhodococcus sp. IEGM 1306. The sequence continues at coordinate 120,036 of NZ_JAZHFF010000007.1, read as the reverse complement.
TTCGCGGTTCGTGATCTCTACCAGCGGCACGGTGACCGGCGACGCTACTTCGCCGCTTGCCGGTCCCAACACACCCGTTCTCTCCGAGCTCGTCGACGGACTCCGCGCCGAAGGTATCGCGGTGACCGTCCTGACCCCGCGTTTGTTCCTCGAGAATCTTCTTCTGCCCACCGTGCTGTCGGGGGTGAAAGACGAAGGGGTCCTGCGTTACCCACTACGTGCCGATCTCGCGGTCGCATGGAGTTCACATCTCGACGTCGCTGATGCAGCCGTTGCGGCCCTGACTCTCGACGTAGCACCGGACGCGGTCGACATCGGACAGATTCCGGCGATCACCGGCATCGAACTCGCCGAGGCATTCGCCGAACACTTCTCGCGCACGGTAACTTTCGAAGCCGTGACGCCCGATGCCTTCGGTGCGTCGATTGCGCCGATCATCGGAGGGGGCGCAGCAGCCGGGGTTTCCCAGCTCTACACGGGACTCGAATCTGCCGACAGCGTCGCGTTCGACTCCGCGACGGGTTCTGCCGTTGCCTTGGGCATCGTCGCCCGCAGCACCCGGGCCTGGCTGGTAGATCTCGGAGTGAACTGACCGGAGCAACGCAATCGGCCGGCTCCGCGAAGTATCGCGTGGAGCCGGCCGATTTCCGGGGTTACCGGTGCGTGCGGGTCTTCAACTGGCGGTTCAGCTGCCGACTCCCGAAGTCCAGACCGGCACCGTCACTGGTGGCCAGCACGGTGAGTCCAGCGGCGACCAGCAACGAAATAAGCACAACGCTCATGGTGAGTCACCTTTCTTCCTGTCGTGAAACGGTTTTGCGCCTCCGGGAAATGTCGACATATCCGGCACCCCACTTCAGCTGACCTCAAAGTATCTGTAACTATGGGTTACGCGCAATGTGTGGTCCCTCACCTGAAAGCGCAGGGTGATGCGCAGATCACGCTGCGTTCGACGGCGGACTTACCTGGCCAGAACCATGTTCACGAACTCGTCGGCGAGCGCCTGAGCGTCCGCACCGCTGCCAGGAACCACATCGGGCGCACTGTGTACCAATTGCATCTGCCCCAGGTACATCGAATAGGCAAGTACGCCACGATGTTCCGCTTTCTGCCTGTCCATCCCCAGATCGACCAACAACGTCACGATGTAGGTAACTCGACGCTCGGTGACACGTCGAACCGCCGCCGAAACCAAAGGATGGCCGATCCCGGCAAGCAGTTCCAACTCCGCACGGCGACCGGCCAATCCGGTCGTGACCGAATCCACCAGACGACGCAACCTCACCTCCGCCGGTTCACCAGAGGACTCGACGGAGGAGATCAGTCTCTCGGTTGCCAAAACTTCCCACCGGCCGAGCGCAGCTTGCAGCAATTCGTCGCGGTTGGCGAAGTGCCAATAAAAGGAACCCTTGGTCGATCCGAGCGTGCGCGCCACCTTTTCCACTGCAACTGCATCAGGCCCATGGCTTGTCAGAGCCTGGAAAGCTGCATCGATCCACTGGTCGCGAGAGAGTCGGGCGCGGGCATTCGGCACCTCCGTACGGTACCGTATGGGTAAGTTCCATACGGCACCGTACGGAGGACGAAATGACACTCGCTTTCAAGGCAATGCCTGCACCGGACTGGGCAGAATCCACCACGATCACCATCCCGTCTGTTCCGACCCATACATCCGAGGAGTGGGCGCAGGCAGTCTTCGACGTCAGGAATGTCCCCGCACCCGTCCTCGCGATGTTCTGGCTCAGGGAGCGGATAGTCGGACTGCTCGGCATCGCCAAGGGACGCCCCGATACCTTTGCCGTCGACAAGATCGCCGACGGCGAGGCCCTCATCGAAGCGGACGAGAAACACCTACGATTCGTCGCCTCGGTTCAGGCCGACAACGACGCCGGCCTCCTGCACGTCGTCACCGCCGTGGAGCTGAAGAACCGCGCGGGCCGAATCTACTTCGCACCCGTTCAGGTACTGCACGGCGTGATCACGCGGGCAATGATGACGTCCGCTCGAAAGAGACTGTGCACGTGATCAACCGTCCGGACCGCCCTTGAGTTCGAGGCTGATCTGATCGGCATCCAGCGCGGCAAGTGCCGATCCGAGCATCCGTGCGTCGAACACGCCATCGTCACGTGCGTCGAGCAGTGCCTGACGCTGCGCGTCGATCACGTCGAGGCGGATCCTCTTCTTCGACCGACCCTCTGGCGGAACGACACTCGCAGCAGCATCTTCGAGGAGGTCGAGCAACCTGCGATGCTCGTCTAGTTCGGATTCGGTGAGGTCCTGCGCTGCCGGACCGGTCGCCACTACGACGCGCTTCAACGTTCCTCCCTGAAGGATCAACGAGCCTGCTGCCACCAGGAACGCAACCAAGATCAGGAGCGATCGACTCGGGGTGTCTTCCGGCAGAGTCTGCGCTGCAGCCAGAGTGACCGCCCCGCGCATGCCGGCCCAGATGACGATCGTGCCTTCACGCCATCCCAACGGCGCAGCAAGGTAGTAGTCGATATCGGCAACCGTCCGCCGAACCCGAACCTTGAACCTTTCCATCTGATTCGCCGAAGGTGCCCGGCGCCTGCTGCGTCGTTCGTCTGGCGGGTAATCCTCGGGATTGTCGAGGCGATTCGCGATGTCGGAGAGTCTGGGTTTCATGCGTTCACGAAAATTCGCCCGCGCTTGGAGCGCTCGCAGGAGCGGGGCCACGTACAGAGCCCGCACCAAGATCGTGAGGAACAGTGCACCCGCCGCCACGAAGACCGCCGTGGATATGCCCTCGTGGTCGACCCGGACATCGTCGACTATCGACGAGAGTTCAAGGCCCATCACCAGGAAGATCGCACCTTCGAGGACCAATTCGACTGTGCGCCAGTTCTGGGAGTCGGACAACCGGTGTCGCGGTGACAGCTTCCGAGGAGCGTCGTAGCCGGTGACGAGCCCGGCCACGACTGCAGCAACCAATCCTGACGCACCCAACTCTTCGGCGGGGATCGCCGCCAGAAACGGCACCGTGAACGAGATGACCGTGTTGACCGTCGAATCGGTGACACGGGCGCGAACCATCAGGTTGACCTTGCCGACGACAACTCCGATGACCGCGGCCACGACGACGGCAAAAGCGAACTTGCCCAACACACTCCACAGCGACACCGATGCGGCGGCCCCGGCGATGGCAGTACGCAACAGAACCAGAGCGGTGGCGTCGTTGAGCAGGCTTTCGCCTTCGAGGATCGACACCACCCGCGGCGAGACCGGGAGTTTCTTGACGATGGACGTCGCGACGGCATCCGTCGGGCTCACGATCGCACCGAGTGCAATGCCCCACCAGATACCGAGTCCTGGTATCACCCAGGAGAAGAACACACCGAGAACAAGCGCACTCACGACCACGAGCAGAACGGAAAGCCCACCGATGGCACCGAACTCACGCCGAAACTCCATCGACGGCATCGAGACCGAGGCGGAGTACAGCAGTGGCGGAAGCACGCCTGCCAGAATCCATTCCGGGTCGATGTCCACTGCTGGGACAAATGGTAAGAGGCTGACAACGATCCCGGCCATCACCAGAATCAACGGTGCTGCGACTCCGATCCGCGCTCCGAGCGTCGACGCCGCGACGATTCCGAGCAGTCCGAGCACCACGATGATCAGAGCATCCACTGCTTCCCCCTGTACCCCCGGATTTGTGTCTGGCTCTTTCTACACCTTTGCCGGAGACGGGGGCGAGACCTGCCAGGCAACGGCGATCAGAACAACCGTGAACGCCGATGCGGGCCACAGAGCGTGAAGACCGATCCATCGGTGAACCAACGCACCGACCACCGCGCCCGCGATCAACCCGGCACACATCCCGAAGTGCTGCAGCCACGCCCACTTCGGGCCACCCAGAAAGGCACCGGTCAGACGCTGGCCCATCTTGACCAGCGCACCGGTCATGTACGTGACACCGATCGTCACCTCGCCGTCGCGCTGGAACACCGAGTTGACGGCTCCCATCGCCAAAGCCATCGCCGAGATCGCGCCGGGGGTGACGTCGAGGCTGCTCATCACCGAACCGATGGACAGCAGCCCGGCTACAACCGCGAGCACCGTGACCTTGCGAGCCCGGACCGAATAGCGCTCCGTGAAGTGGGTGACGACGGTTCCCAGCGCGATTCCCAGAAGGAAGAGCACGATGATTCCGCCGGCAACTCTCGCGGTCGACCACACCCCGTCGGCAAATGCGACGCTCGCCTGCGTCATGTTGCCGCTCATGAACGAAACGAAAGGCCCACCGAGCGTGATGAATCCGAGCGCGTCGACGTAACCGGCCAACCCGGCGAGCGCTGTCGCCAGGCCGATCAGCGACCTGCTGTATCCCGTCACCCGACGAGCTCGGTTCAGCTCAGCTTGCTGGTGCGCAGCTCGTGGCCCTTGGACGTCTTGCAGCGGCCGGTCTCGAGATCCCACTGCCAGCCGTGCAGATCGCAGGTGAGGTTGGTGCCGTCGACGACACCGAACTTCGACAGGTCCGCCTTGAGGTGGGGGCAACGACGCTGAATCTCGTACCCGCCCAACTCGATAGACGCGCTGTCGTCGTGGGCCTCGGCGAACCAGCCGTCGGCGTACGCGATGCGCTCGTCGGTGAGGCACTTGAAGAACGTGTAGAGGAATTCGTTGTACCCACCGATGCGCCACGCCGTGAAGCGTGTCGACAGGAAGATGGTGTTGACCCAGTCGGGCTCGTCGTCGCGCAGAACGGTGCGAACCAGTTCGGGAGCGATGCGGAAGCCGTAGCGGTACTTGCCTTCTCCGTCGATGGGCTCACGAACGATCCGCTTCGGGAAGTCGAGGACGACCGTCTCCTCTCCCATCACGAGTCCGACGGGGTAGCCGATTCCGTCGCAGATCAGATCTGACTGAGCCATGATCGGCTCGAACTTGGCCTTGAGACCGTCGAGCAGCGGCTCGCCTTCGGCCGGAGCCCACGTGGCCTTCTGCGCGGCGATGACCGGTGCCATCTTCTGCGCCATCTTCTCGATGTACTCGGCCTTGTTGGAGAAGATCTTGTCGACGTCTGCGTCCGGGATGGGATGCGTCAGCGCGACCTTCTCGCTTCCGCGAAGTTCGACGGCCGAGCCGGGGATCATCAGCAGACCACGATCGTTGCCGTTGATGCGCATCTGCTCGAGGAACGTGATCTGGTCGGGGAAGATGTTTCCCTCGTCGCCGTGATCGTCGTTGAGGTAACGCAGGTCGTCGTCGAGGAAGACCGGCGGGCCGGCCGACGGGACAACCCAGGCAGCGTCGACCTGGGAGATGTAGTTGCGGCAGCGGTCCATGCCGCGCTGACGCTTCTGCTTGCCGAAGTTGCGCTTGGTGCCCTTCGGGATGTCGTAGACCATCGGGTACCAGATCGCGCCCGAGTACTGCAGCAGATGGATGTCGACCTTCCCGAAGGCGTCGGTCAGCGGGTCCAGGTCGACGGGCCTGGCGTCGTTCATGTTGAAACAGGTGGTTTCCCCGTCCGAGACGACGAGGCCCGAGTCACCGATCGGACCGTCCGCGGGAGCGCGCAGAGCGATGATCATGATGTCGAGATCGCCCTTGGGACCGCTGACGGTGTGCTTGACGGAGTCTTCCGTCTCGAAGAACTTGTGGAAGCCGAGCTTCTCGAGTTCACGCTTGAGGTCCGGCACCGAGTAATCGGGGAGCAGGACTGTGGCGTCCTTGTTGACGTGCGCGATCAGATTCTTCGGATCGAAGTGGTCCTTGTGCAGGTGCGAGACGTAGAGGTAGTCGCAGTTGCCCAGCGCGTCCCAGTCCAACTCTGTGTTGTCGGGGAACGGCACCCAGGACGCAAAATACGTCGGGGTCACCCATGGATCACACAGGATGGATCCGGCCTCGGTCTGGATGTGAAATCCTGCGTGGCCGACGCTGGTGATCTGCATTGCAACCTCCGAAATCGTACTGCTGGTCAACTCAGCATAGTCGGCGCGATCAGGGCCAAATCGCGATCGAGGAGGCGGCCGGTTGTGACGTCATGCACGTCAGAGGTCGAAAGTGGGTTGTGAATCAGACCTGCCGGTGACGCGGACAACAGTCTCTGTGCTGGCGTGTTCGCCGTATTTCTTGGCGTTCGCGGGAGCTGTTTCAGCATTCCCGAAGACAGCCCCTAAGGCTAACCTAACAAGCATGACTCGACTCCTTTCTCCCTCCACGACCGATCGCGACTACTGGGCGATCGTGGACAACCTGACGCGACGCGGTTTCTTCGGCGTCGGCGCGGGCGTCGCTGCGGCCGCGTTTCTCGCCGCGTGCGGCAGCACGGAAAGTTCGACGCCCGAGAACGCGGAGACCTTCGAGTTCACGCGCGGCGACGAGAAGCTGATCATTCCGACGGACCCACAGAACGTCGTTGCCCTCGATCCGCGGGACGGCCTCGAATTGTCGATCCTCGCCGGATACCCGGTGACCGCCTACCCGACCGGCGCAGCCGAACACCTGCGCCGTGAGGTCCCGGATGCCACGGGTGTCGAGATCTTCGCCGAAGGTGCTTCCGATCCCAACTTCGAATACATCTCGACTCTCGGCGCCGACCTTCTCGTCCTCAGCGCCGGCTGGTGGGACACCGGGTCGTACGGCAACGACCGGATGCAGCAGATCGCACCGGTCCTGCCCGTCGGCAAGGACTTCACCCCGGAGTGGCGGAAGGTCATGTCGGACTTCCTCACCGGCATCGGGCGCAGCGATCGCGCCGAAGAAGTACTCGCCGAGTACGACGCCCATGTAGCTCAGGTCCGCCCGACCGTCGAACCGCTGATGGCCGGCAAGAAGGTTGCCTTCGTCGCCGCCGCGGAGGATCAGATCGCGTGGTTCCAGAACGATTTCCGCACCGCCGTCGCCGAGGACCTGGGATTCGAGGTGCTCCGTGAAGGCCCCGACCTTCGCGTGATGCTCGGATCGGAGCAGTTCAACCGTCTCGAAGAAGCCGACGTCATCTTCGCCTTGGATCGCAGCGCCTCCGGCAGCGTGTACACCTCGCCGACGTGGCAGCGTCTGCCCGCCGCGCAGGCTGGTCGAGTGATTCCCTTCGACTACTACAAGGCCGCGGGATACGCCTTGACCGCCAAGGTTCTCGTCGACGACTTGGCGGCCGGGGTCAAGCGGTAGAACCCGACCTTCGTCGACCCGACGGGGCCCCGATCATTCGGCACCGGCGGCTCGTCCTGTCACGCGGTCCCGAAACTCGCGGAACGCTTGGAAACCACCGGTGAGCGCCCGCGCCAGTTCCTCGGCGCTGTCGACCCAGACGACGTCCTCCAACTCGGAAACGTCGTCGGGCTCGTGATTGCGCTGGGGAACGAGAAACGTCGGGTCACCCTGAGGGTTGACGATCAGGAACCCAGCCGCCGCGCAGAGGTCGTAGACGAACGCGCACTCGGCAGGCGACAGCGTCGCGTGGAAGATTCCACCACTGAGTGGATCGCTCTGCTCGAGCGAGTCGAGATGAAGGTCGGAGAAGGCCCCGTCGATCGTCAATGCCCTGTCGTCACGGTCGACGATCTCGCCTCCGTACGGGCTCTCGACCACGCGCAGCCCGTGCTGATCGAGGAAAGCGGCGACCGCCGCCCGATCAACATCGAGTTGCACGTCCTTCGTCACCCGCATGAAGTGCAGCGAGAAACCCATCGATCCCCCTCGTCCATTCGCGACGCACGTGATGCGCTCGCCAGTACCTCGACAGCCGAGAAGCGTCAAAACTACCTCTCGAGTAGGGTCCGGATCGCCTCGACCACTTCGGCAGGCGCCTCTTCTGCCATGAAGTGACCTGCGGACAGCGTGCGGTGCTCGAGATCGGGCGCCCACGCTTTCCACAGGGCCTCGGCGTCGTAGCCGAGCATCGAGCCCCAGTCCTGCTGAATGACCGTGACCGGCATGTGCAGTTGGTTGCCCGCCTCCCGATCGGACTGATCGTGTTCGATGTCGATGCCTGCCGACGCCCGGTAATCGGCAACGATCGACGGCACCGCCTCCCGTGAGGCGCGCAGGTATTCCGCCCGCACGTCTACCGGAATCGCTTCGCGGTTCTGCGTCCACACGTCGAGAAAGTACTCGAAGAACGCATCGGCGCTGGCGCTGATCATCTGCTCGGGAAGACCAGGTGGCTGAGCCATGAGATAGAGATGGAACGCCACAGCAGCATTCGATCCATGCAGGATGTCCCACATATCCAGGGTGGGGAGCACGTCCAGCGAGCCGAGTTGCGTGATCACATCCGGATGATCCAGCCCCGCTCTGACGGCAACCAGTGCGCCACGATCGTGGCCGACGAGGGCAAACTTCTCGTGTCCCAATTTCCTGGCCACCTCGACGATGTCGGCAGCCATTGTTCGTTTGGAGTAGGTGTCCGGGTTTTCCTCGACCGGTTTGTCGCTGGCTCCGTATCCGCGTAGATCCGGGCAGATGACGGTGTGATCCGACGCCAAGGCAGTGGCTACGTGACGCCACATGAGGTGAGTCTGAGGGAAGCCGTGCAGAAGGACGAGTGGTGTTCCGCTTCCGCCGACCGCGACGTTGAGCCGCACTCCGTCTGCTGTGGAAATCTGCTGGTAGTCGAAGCCTGGAATGGTGATAGTCATCGATCGCTCTCGTTAGTCGGGGTGATGGCAGGTCGGGGTGATGGCAATCAGCTTCGCCGCAGTCGATGAGCGTTCGATGAGCGCGATAGCGTGGGGAAATGCGAGACCACACATTTGAAGCCCCGGCTTTCGGAGTGCTCGGACCCGTGGTCGCGTGGAACGAGTCTTCACACCAGATCGATCTGAAGGGTCCACGACACCGAGCGGTCCTCGCTCGTCTCGTCGTCGCCCGCGGCCGTGTTGTTCCCGTGGACGTGATTGTCGACGACCTCTGGGTCGATCCTCCGTCCGGCGCTACCAGCGCAATACGTACGTTCGTTTCCGCATTGAGGCGTGCGCTCGAACCGGATCGCGCGCCGCGAAAGAAGCCGAAAGTCATTGTCACCGAAGGGCCCGGTTACGCCTTTCATGCAGCACCCGACGCGGTCGACGCTTGGGAATTCGAAAGACTGGTGCGAGAAGCCGCAGATTCGACGCCGGCGCAATCACTCGAACTGCTCCGAACCGCGCTGCAGCTGTGGAGAGGGCCGGCCTACGCGGAGTTCGCCGACGAGCCTTGGGCCCGAACGGAGCGATCACGCTTGGAGGAACTGCGTCTGACTGCCGTCGAACGCTTGGCATCCGCGCAGCTCGATCTCGGGCGAGCTGCCGAAGCGATTCCCGATCTGGATGCCCACGTGACGGAACACCCTTGGCGCGAGGAGGGTTGGCGACTACTCGCTCTGGCGCTGTACCGGTCCGATCGTCAAGGCGATGCTCTGGCAGTCCTACGTCGCGCACGGAAGTTACTCGCCGAAGAGTTGGGCATCGACCCTGGTCCACGACTGAACGACCTCGAGTCCGACATTCTCCGCCGGGAAACCCGCCTGGATCCTGTAGGGGCAGAACAGATCTTCAGTCAGGTTTCGGCAGCGTACGACCGGACCGTAGCGGCAGGATCGAAATCGAGATTGGAGTCAACCGTCGGCCTCCTCCGAAGTTTGGCAGTTGCGGGCGGAAGCGGACTCGAGACTGCCCGAAACCAACGACTGACAATCATCGGCGCCGCTGAACAATTGGACGACGTCGAACTCACCGCGCGGATCATCGGCAATTACGACGTGCCCGGGATCTGGACGCGATCCGACGATCCTCGGCAGGCTACGCAGATCGTCGAGGCCGCTCAGCGCACTCTCGATCGACTTCCGGCCGGCAACGAACCCGCTCGGGCGAGACTGTTGGCGACAATCGCACTCGAATCGCGCGGACTGCCCGGTCATCACGGTCTCGAATGTGCCCGTGCCGCAGTACAGATCGGTCGCGCTCTCGACGATCCAGGGCTCCTGGCCTTCGCTCTGAACGGATTGTTCATGCAGACGTTCTGGACTAACGGTCTGGCCTCCGAGCGCGACGACATCGGCCGTGAACTGGTCGACCTCGCCATTCGACACGGCCTGGCTACCTTCGAGATCCTCGGCCGTCTGATCCGCATGCAAGCCCTCAGCGCCCTTGGGCAATTCGATGCAGCCGAGCTACATTCCGAGACGGTTGATCGATTGGCCGGACGTCACGAACGCCCGTTGGCAGCGGTGTTCACCACCTGGTTTCGCGCTATGCGTACTGCCGCTGCCGGGACGGAGGCCGCGCACTGCGAGAAGCTGTACGAAGCTGCGGCGGTCAATCTTTCCGATGCCGGCATGCCGGGTCTCGCGGACGGCATACTCCCTCTCGCAATTCTCGCCCTCCGCGTATGGCGGGGACTGCCGGCGATTTTCGACCCGACCACGCAGTGGGGCCCCTACGAACCCTGGGCCCGGCCACACCTGCTCATCGCACAGGGGCAGACGAACGAAGCAGCGAAGGCCGTCGAGGCATTGCCGGACCCGCCCGAAGACCTACTCTCCGAGGCACTGTGGTGCTTGACTGCCGCAGCGGCGACTGCAGTCGGCGACCGTCGAGTCAAGGAGCGTGCGCGAGCGGCGCTCCTACCTGCCGCCGCCGAAATAGCCGGCGCCGGAAGCGGAATGCTCACCGTGGGACCCGTCTCGCACTACCTGGCCGAATTGGAGCAGGGCTGAACCGTCAGGTGAATGCAATCACCGTCTCACCCCACGCCTCCCGGATCTCGCGGTCGAGATCAGCGACGACGGCATCGCGTTTGTCGATCAACAGTGTCGAGCGTGTGTCGGTGTCGTAAGTGGGCCACCCCGGGTCCGCACCCAGTTCGCGATCGTCCCCGGCGTCGTAATCGCCTGCAGCTCTGGCAAAGTCCAACCACCTCGCCTGCATGCGCTCAGAGACATGATGCGCCGCGCTCAAGCCACCCAACTTGTAGGTAATGTCTCGTGCCCCGTGGTTGATGTTGCCGAAGACGTAGGCAAGTTCGGTGCCGTGGGTCGCACCGATCTTCAGCGCCTTGAGCATCGGCGGCGCGTAGTCGAAGCGATACAACCACGTCGGCGCAACCTTGCTGTGCGCCTCGGCGATCCACAACGTAGGCAGCCGGAATCCGAAATCACGGGTCAAACCGAGACCGGCGCCCAGCTTGGACAGTCCCGAATACGCGCCTTCGATTTGAGAATGATCCGGTAGCTCGAGTCCTGGATGCTCGTCGGCGATCTCCGCGAACATCGACGTGATCACGACGGGATCGATCGGCATCAACGGCGACTTCATCATCCGGAAGAGCGAAGATTCGTCCTTGTTGGTTCCGATGATCAGCGGAATCGGGTGTGCATTGCCGTGACGGAACGCGCGCACCGGGTAGTCAGGGAGCAGATCACCGTCGACGATCGGCGCGAACGCCAAAGTGCCAGGCGTCTCCTGGGGGACGCGAGCAAACAGTTCGTCTGACGGCCCGATCAAGTCTTCGGCAGACGTGGACCGCAACAGACCCAGATCGCTTCCGCCGCTGAAGATCTCGAGAAACAGCTTCGCGACGATCTCACCACGTTCACTACCGTACACCGAAGTGGCGGGCGAACTTTCGGCAATAGCGCGATGAAACAGGCCGCGAGCGGACGGGACGGTCATCAGCGTCGTCACCGCGCCGCCACCTGCCGACTCGCCGAACAACGTCACTTTGTCGGGATCGCCACCGAAAGCCGCGATGTTGCCTTGAACCCATTGCAGCGCTGCAATCATGTCGCGGAGAGCGACATTGGGCTCGAAGGTATGTTCACTCGAATTGAAGGACGAGAAATCGACGAAGCCGAACACACCGATGCGGTAGTTGATCGAGACGACGACAACGTCGCCGTTCTCAGCCAATGTGGTTGCGTCGAAAAGTGGTTGGCTGGACGCTCCGCGGAAATACGCTCCGCCGTGAATCCAGACCATCACCGGTTTACCCGGCGCATCAGAACCGACGGCGCCCGGTGCCCACACGTTGAGGAACAGGCAGTCTTCGTCCATCGGAACGTTCTCACCGAGCGGGATCATCGCGAGTCGACTTTGCGGCTCACACGGCCCGAATTCTGTTGCGTCCTGGACCTCGGTCCAGGGCTTCGGCGGAACCGGCGCGCGAAATCGCAGCGGACCGACCGGAGGTGCCGCGTAACGAATCCCCTTCCAACTCGACACCGAGCCTTCCGTCGATCCTCGAACCGGCCCGTACGTTGTCTCGACTACCGGCGCTTCGCTGGGTGTGATCGTCATTCGATTTCTCCTCGAAAACAAGTTGCTACTTCGACAGGGCTTCGACAACGTGCGAGAGTTCCAATGCTGCCAGCATCAGGAACAAAACGGTCATGATTGCTGCATTGTGGCGGATCAGAGTGCTTTTGGTGGCGCTCAGTGCATCGGTCACCTTCGCCGAGGGCACGGCAGCCAATGCTGACAGCACGATCAAAGCGATGGACGCCCCTACCGCGAACAGGACGGAATACGCGATCACTGATACCCAGCCGAGGTGCCCGCCACCGATGATCGAACCTGCCTTGAGTTCGAGCGGCAGGTTCTTCGCGTTGGGTACGGTCAACAACAGTCCCAGGACCGCAGCTTTGCCCGGTTGCATCGAGTCGATCTGCGCCAGCCACGACGGCATCGCCGGCTCGGCATCGTCTTTCGGACGGCCACGCCAACTCGAGTACGCGAGCGCCAGAAAACCGACAGTGAACACGACGGCGAACACCGTCTGGACGGTATGCGCGCTGCCGCTGGACTTCGATTCCACTCCGGTGGTCGAGAGTGCCGTCGCTGCTGTGATCGCTGCCGCGGCCAGCACGATGCTCGCGGTGTACGCGAATGCATTTGCCTTCGCCCGAGTGGACAGCAGGATCGCGATGATCGCAACCAGAGGAATCGGGCTGATGACGACGCCGGTGGCGAGTGGGATGAGCTGCGCAGTAATCGATTCCATTTCTGCGACCGTACAAGCGGCCAATCCGGCCATTGGCGAAACGTTCGGCCTCCACGACATCGCCACTCACGGTGTCACAGAAGCACGGCTGTGAGGACCACCCGGTCTTCCTCTTCGACAAGTTCGAGGGACGTTACCGTACCGGCGAGCGATTCAAGCCCGATCCCTGAGTCCCGTGCCACCGGCATCCGACCCGGCGAACTGATCCGCACTACTACCGCCCGAGCATCGGCGAGTGTCACCTCGAGGAAGACGGGCCCTCCTGCACCGTGTTTCACGGCGTTGGTCAGTCCCTCCGACAGGATCTCCACCACGCTGTCGAGCCGAGCGGAGCCGGAACCGATCACCGCCCAGACTTCGTCGTCGACGTGACTGACGACCGGAATTGCGTAGCGCCACACCGTGACAAGATCATCGATACGCTTTCGGGCATCGGAGTCAGCCGGCTGATCGGATGACGCAGACAGGTCGCTTTCCAAGCCGTCGAGAATGTGGGCAATGGTTGCCGCAACATCGACTGGGCGACCGGCAACGGCGCCCGAAGACCATGCGGCCGCTACGAGTTCGCCCTGCACCGACGAGTGCAACAACCTGGCCAGTCCACGTCGGGTGTGCATGAGCTCGGCATGGATACGAGCTGCATCGAGCGCTTGCCGGCTCAGGGCACTGCGGAGTTGACGCTCCTCGTCCTGACGCTGCGTATCCGCAGCCCTGATCAGGCAGACGGACAGCGCAACCAACGGGTAGACGGCCATCGACGAGAGATAGAAAGTCGGGGTACGGCCGAACACCGTCAGGAGCAGCCACGTCGCGGTACTGCTGATCAGCGCACTCGAGCAGTACACCGCAGAAAGAGTCGCGATCCGTCTCAGAGGGCCGTCTCCGCTGCTGACAACTCGGCGAGCGCACGCATTGCCACCGACGAAGAGCCAGAAACCGACGCCGAGCTGGACCGCCGTGAACGTCACGCCGTAAGTCGTGAGCAGGTAGACGGTCACCAGTGCCGTGTACGCGAACACCGGTACGTACAGTGGCGCCGGTTCAACACTGCGTACGACGCCGATCAGTCGATCTCTCGCCGTCAGCCGCACAGTCGGCGTCGGTGATTCGATCGGGGGAATCTCCCGGAACAGTCGATGACTCATCGGGCGAACCACGTCGTCCGAGATTCGCTTCAAGAGCGCTGCTCCTCGCACTCCCTCGAGTTCCGTTTCAGCAACCGCGTGCATGACCGTCTCGATACTGCGCTCGAGCTCTCGCCGACACTGCGCACGGGTTTGGCCGAGGCGGAATCGATCCCGGGTCTGTTGGAGTTGGACGGCGGCCCCGGCAACCTTCAAACTCCGTTGCAGCGCGAGGCGGTCACGGAGAGCGCTTACCAGTACGGCGGTCAACGACAAGAAGACAACGCTGCACACGACGTTGAGTGCCACACGGACGAGCATCGGTCTGGGGTCGACGGGGAGTTCGAGCGAGCGGGTGATCGCGTCGAGGACGAACGGGCGGATCGCGCCGATCATTGCGAACAGGGCCAGGGCTGCGAGCTGCGATCGGTGTGCTGCAAGAACAGCCCTCGCCATCAGCAGCATCACCCCGACAACGCAGTGGGTCGCGAAGGCGCCGACTGCCATCACGCCTACTTCGCGCACCCCGGTACACAGGTAGTAGTTGGCCATCACGGTCACCGCGAACGGCAGCGTCAGAATCCAGGACCACTTGGTGACGATGTTCCGATCACCGAGACGAAGCCACCACTCGCGCGGGTTCACACCGAGTCGGTCACTTCGGGCACACCGAAATGGCGGATGAAGATACTCGCAGCAAGCACTCGCGGATTGGTGGACGAATCGTGCGTCAATCCCAGGCTCTCGAGAGTGCGCGCGATGAGCTTCTCCACACCTCGGATCGAGGACCCACGATGCGCTGCGATTGCGCTGTTCGACCACCCGAGCGAGATGTAACGCAGAAGATCGAGCTGTGATCTGGTGAGGCTCGACAAGGCGGAGTCCGGATCACTCCCGAGCGTCGGTGGCTCGGTTTCCGTCAACGCGGCCTCCACTACGCCGATCAACTGATCCGCCGACTGGACAGCCGCCTTGTCCACGAACAGCGATTTCGGCGGCACACCCGCAGAACCTGGCGCTGTCGATGCGTTGGGGTAGTTCGTCAGGAACACGATCGCGCAATGCGGAGCCTTCACGGTGACGATGTTCGCGAGATCGACGCCGTTCGGCCGCACGCCAAGGTCGATGTCCGTGACCAAGAGGTCAGGATCGAATCCGTCGAACTCCGTGAGCGCTTCGACCGCCGATCCGGCCGTATGGACCACGAACCCGGCGTGTGTGAGCGTGTCACCGACGAGCGCACGCATCAGTGGTTGGTCTTCCACCACCAACACCCGTCGCACCCACTGGCTGGTCTCCATGACCAGAGATTAACCGTTGGGAGAGTGCGTATTCGACCGAGCAGGTGGTGACGGATTCCGAGTAACACGGCAGTTATCAACCATGCGGGTTCCAAGCATTTCGCCCGATATGTCCCAAGCGTCGGAGCGCAGGGTGTTCCGAGTACACACCCCTTCGACCATCAGGACGGGCCATGACCGCACCGATCACCCCGAAGAACACCGCAGTACGACGAGCCACTTTGCTGGCAGTATGCGTGAGCACCGCAATGCTCATGCTCGACATCGCCGTCGTCAACACCGCCCTGCCGTCGATCGCATCCGATCTCGATACCGGAGTCAGCGCCCTGCAATGGGTGATCGACGCGTACACGCTGGCATTGGCGACGGTGGTTCTCAGCGCCGGATCGTGGGCAGACCGACGGGGTCGACGCCATGTTTTCATCATCGGCATCCTGTGGTTCACCACGGCATCTCTGTTCTGCGCTCTGGCGCCGAACATCTGGGTGCTCGACCTCGCGCGGGCCGCTCAGGGTATCGGCGGTGCCGTACTCTTCGCCTGCTCACTTGCCTTGCTGGCGGACGTGTTCGAGAAGGGTCCCCAGCGCGCGACTGCTCTGGCTGCATACGGCGCCACGATCGGGGGCGCGTTTGCCGTCGGCCCACTGGTGGGCGGGTTGCTCACCGAGTTGTTGGATTGGCGCGCAATCTTTTTGATCAACGTTCCGATCGGGTTGATCACACTGGCGATGACGGTGCGGTGGGTTCCCGAGTCACGCGATCCTCGACCTCGCGGCGCGGACGTGCCCGGGCAGATTCTGGTGTCCACCGGCCTGGCAGCTCTGGTGTTCGGTTTGTTACGCGGTAACGAGGATGGGTGGTTCGAGCCGCAGCCGATGATCGCCGCGGTGATCGCCGCGGCCGCCATGATCGGTTTCTCCCTGCACGAGCTTCGTACCACCGAGCCCATGCTGCCCCCGCATCTGCTCGCCAATCGGGCCTTCGCCGGAGCGCAGATCGCAGCGTTCTCGATCTCCGCCTCCCTGTTCGCGGTGTTCGTCTACACGACCATCTACCTGCAGAACGTGCTGCATCTGTCTCCCGTGGACGCCGGCCTGGTGTATCTACCGGCGACGATAGCGATGTTCGTCGTCGCGGGCGCCACCGCGAAATTGGACGGGCGCATCCCCGTCTCGGTCTCGTTGACGTGCTCGCTTCTACTCGTCTCGGTGGGGCTGGTCATGATGACCGTCGTCGACGTGACCAGTTCGCCGTACGCGATACTTCCCGGATTTGTTGTCGCGTGCGTGGGGGCCGGGGTGTTCAACCCCGTCATGAGTGGGTTGGTTCTGGGCGAAAGCACTTCGAACCATTCCGGATTGGCCGCAGGGATCAACGACGCGTTCCGGCAGACCGGCATCGCAGTCGGGGTTGCCGTGCTCGGCGCCTTCCTTCCGGCGCAGTCGATGCTGCCCGGCGGACCACCGGACGACTTTGTCGGTGG
This sequence comes from Rhodococcus sp. IEGM 1306, assembly GCF_036541985.1. Lineage (NCBI taxonomy): Bacteria > Bacillati > Actinomycetota > Actinomycetes > Mycobacteriales > Nocardiaceae > Rhodococcus > Rhodococcus sp. IEGM 1306. Next base: position 103,174 of record NZ_JAZHFF010000007.1, on the reverse strand, counting down.
ACTTCGGTTGGCTCTGTTTGTCGCAGCCTTCATCGCAGCTCTCGGTGCGTTGGTCTGTGCGGCGACGCTGCGCACTACCAGCGTCAACCAGACTCTTTCCGAGGAATCCGAGCAGATGTTGACGAGAACTAGTTGACCGTTTTGTCCTGCATGTATGAATTTCGCTCCTTAGAATCGAACCGTCCTGCGTCCGCAGGTACGAGGGGAAACGGATGATCTATCGACTGCTCGGGCCGTTGGAGGTCGCACGGGGTCCGGCGACGAGCGACGTGATCGATCTGGGCCCTCGAAAACAACGAACGGTCCTTGCCGTTCTACTGCTCAACCGTGGTCGCGTCGTCTCCACCGACCGGCTGATCGATGCTCTCTGGCACGACGACGCACCGGCGAGTGCGATGGCAAGCATCCAGGCGTATATCTCCAACCTGCGCCGAGCGCTACGCGTCGAAACCGGTACGGCGTCACCGATAGTGCGTCAATCGCCTGGCTATGTCCTCGAGGTCGCTCCGGCAGACGTCGATCTGTCGGTGTTTCTCGACGACGCCGAAACGGCGCGACAACACGCTGAGAACGAACGGTGGCAGGAGGCTTTGACGACCGCTGACCGTGCCCTCGCCTCGGTCCGGGGGCAGCTTCTGGACGACCTGAACGACGCGCACTGGGTGGAGGTGGAAGCCGCAGCCTTCGAGGAAGTGCGGACCGAGTGCCGGGAGACCCGGATAACGGCGCTTCTGGCTCTGGGGCGCCTGGCACCCGCGCTGGTCGAAGCTGCTCAACTCTGTGGCGAGTACCCGTTCCGCGACCGGACCTGCTGGCTGCGAATGGTTGCCCTGCATCGGGCGGGCAGGTCACCGGAAGCCTTGGAACAGTTTCGATTACACGCGTCTCGGCTCGACGCCGAGCTGGGACTGGAGCCCGGCGGGGAGCTGACAGCATTGCAAGGCGCGATCCTGCGCCACGAACCCGGCCTGGCCGCCTGGCCGCGCACTCCGGGATGGACGGGGGCCGAACAAGTTTCGGTCCCGGCTTCTCCCCCAGCCGTAGCAGCGATGCTCGAGACGGATTCCTCACGCTTGTTCGTCGGGCGCGACGCTCAGACGATTGTCGCCGACAAGATGCTCGACGACGTTCGCCGTGGCTCACCTCGCTGGTTGATCTTGACCGGCCCCGCCGGCATCGGCAAGACACGATTCGCCGAGGAGTGTTCGTCGAGAACAACGTCCATTCGAGGAGCCACCGTCTGGGCACGTTGCCCGGAGGACGACGGAACGCCGCCGTGGTGGCCGATCCGCCGACTGGTTCGGGAACTCGGAGCCGACGCCGATTTCGTACTGACGCCGCCGACGGACATCGATCCGGACGAAGCGAGATTTGCCGTCTACGAACGGGTTCGCACCACCATCGAAGCTGCGGCGAAAGATGCACTGTTGACCGTCGTCATCGACGACATTCAATGGGCCGATCCCACGTCCCTTCGTTGCCTGACCTACCTGGTCGGCGCAATGACCAGTGCCAGAGTCTGGTTCGTGTCGACGCTCCGAGACTTGGAAGTCGGGCCGGCAGTGCGCAAGTTCGAAGAAGCCGTACTCCACGGCGAAGGAAACCGAACCATGATTGTGCCGGCGCTCGCGCAGGGCGAGGTTGCAACACTCGCAAGGTGCGTCTCCGGGGACACGCTCGACGACGCGGAGGCGCGAACCCTGGCGGAACGAACCGGCGGCAACCCGCTGTTCGTCTCGGAGTACGCCAGGCTTCCCCGGAACGAGCGACTGGGCGACGGCATCCCCGTCGCCGTTCGATCTGTCCTCGGTCGACGCCTTGCCGCAGTCGAACCGGCAGTGTTGCAAGATCTTCGGGTTGCCGCAGTTATCGGCGACGCCATCGAGGTGTACACACTGGCCGCAGCCACCCGTCTCGATGTCGACACTCTCGCCGACCATCTCGACGCGGCTGCTGATGAACGAATCATCGTCGCGGACTCGGCAAACGGCGGTTACGTCTTTGCTCACGGCCTTCTCCGAGACGAAGTCCTCGAGGCGATACCCACGCTTCGTCGCCAGCGGATACATGCCCGAGTTGCCGAAGTGCTCGAAAATTCCTCCGATCCGGACCGGCTGAGCCGCCGCGCGCAACATCTGATGTCGGCACTTCCCCTGGTCGATCCACTCGTCGTTCTGGAGGCATGCACGGCTGCAGCTCAGGATGCGACCGATCGGTGGAGTTCGGAGACCGCGGCCGAGTGGTGGGAGGCAGCTGTCCGCGCGTTCGACTTACTTCCGGTGTCCCAGCAATCCGCTGACGATCGGGACGACCTGCTGGTGGCCAGAGTCGAGGCCCTCGCCCGCGCAGGTCGAGGGCAGACAGTTCTCGACGTCGTCAATGCCGGTCTCCTCGAGGCTGTTCGGGAGGGGCGAACCTCCGCCGTCGGACGATTGGCAGGCGCATTACTTCGGGCCGCCGGTGCGTGGCCGTGGGTTTCCTACGGTACCGATCCGGGACCACTGCTCGAACGGCTCGCGGCGGTCGAGCCCTTGGTCGAGAACGACAGGTCAGCTCACGCACGGGTTCTTGCTGCGCTGGCGGTGGGAAGTTGCTACCACCCCGAAGCCGAGATCCCGAATCGATGGAGCGCCCGTGCTCTCGACATCGCCCGCGAACTCGACGATCCGGATGTGATCGCGGACGCGCTGCTCGGACGGATTCTGCTTTTCTCCGGAGTCGCGGTGCACAGCGCGGAGTCCATGCGCCTACTGCGCGAGCTTTTCGAACTGCCGCACCAACAATCGCGTGTCGACAGCGTCGTCGCACACGCCGTCGCGAGCATGACGGAGATGAATCTGGCCAATGTCGATGCTGCCGTCAAACACGTCAGGCAGGGGATCATCGGCTGCGAGCTACTGAGACTCCCGGTGGTTCGGGTCCAATTACGCTGGATGGAAGCAACTCTCGCCGAATGGTACGGAGACTTCGCGCAAGCCCGCCGGCAGTACGAGACGGCCAGGCAGATCCATCTGCAAACGGAGTTGTACACCGCTGGCAGCGCAGATCTGGCGTTCAACACTCTGGAATGGGAGCGAGGTGCGTTGGCCGAATCTGATCCCGGTGTCGTGGAACCTGATTCGTGGACCATCGCCATCGACGCCGCCCGAGGCGAGCGCGAGGCCACTTCCCACGGCATCAAGAAGTGGCTGATCAATCGCGGGCCACAGACGTGGACGACATTGGGACACCAGACACTACTTGCACGCGTCGTGGCAGATCTGGAACTGGTCGAATACGCCGACACCTTCATCGAACTTCTCTCGCCACACACCGGCTGCATCGCAACGGTGGGCCATGTCGGTGAACTGGGCTCGGTCGCCGAAGCCTCCGCTCGGCTGCACGCGCTTCTCGGTCACGTCGAGCAGGCATCGACTCTCCTGGATCAGGCCGAGAAGATCGCAACTGGCTCCGGTGGAGCACCAACACTGCTGCGCTGTCGACTGCTTCGGGCGCAGCTTCGAGAGCCGTCCGCCGAACGTGAACGGGAGCTGACGGAAGTGGCGGCCGAATCGGAGACACTCGGCATGCGGGGCGTAGCTGAACGAGCGCGATCGACATGGCCCTGAACTGCGAGAATGCGCTTGGATAAAACTTGGATCCGCTCGGGATACATACGTCAAGAACCACCCAAGCCTGTTCGGACATCCTTCCCTTGACCGAAAGACGGATAAGGAAAGGAAGACCATGAACCTTCAGACCCCCACGCTCGACGCCGCGGTCGAATCACTGCGCGCAGAGGTGACCGGCTCCGTTTCCCTGCCTGGCGAAACGGGATACGAGTTGGCGATTCCGTGGAATGCAGCGTTTCCCGTCGCGCCTGGCGCTGTGGTGGCAGTCGAGAGCGCGCAAGACATTGCCGCAACGGTGCGATTCGCGGCGAAGTTGGGTCTGCGCGTCGGTGTTCAGCGCACCGGCCACGGCGCGGTCCCTCTCGGCAGTGACGTTCTCCTCGTCCACACCGGCAGGCTCACGGAGTGCGTCGTCGACCCCGAAAACCGCACTGCCCGAATCGGCGCGGGCTTGATCTGGCAGGACGTCATCGACGCTGCCGCACCCCACGGCTTGGCGCCACTGGCAGGTTCTTCACCCACGGTCGGAGTCGCCGGCTTCCTCACCGGCGCCGGCATCGGCCCGATGGTGCGCACGTACGGGCTCTCGTCGGATCACGTTCGTTCGTTCGACATCGTCACCGGCAGTGGCGAACTCATTCATGTCACCCCCGACGAACATGCCGAATTGTTCTGGGGACTGCGCGGCGGCAAGGCCACACTGGGCATTGTCACAGCCATCGAGATCGACCTACTACCGGTCACCCACTTCTACGGCGGTGCACTCTATTTCGACGGCGCAGATGCAAGTGCGGTCGCGCACGCCTGGCTGGACTGGGGCGCCGACCTGCCTGAGCACAGCTCGACCTCTCTTGCCTTTCTGCAACTTCCACCCCTTCCACAGGTTCCGCCACCGCTGGCCGGCAGGCTCACCGTCGCGGTCAGATTCGCAAGTCTTGCCGAGGAATCCGATGCCAAGTCACTGATCGACCGAATCCGTTCAATCGCAACGCCCTTCATCGACGCAGTCGGTGTGCTGCCTTATGCCGCCCTCGGGGCAGTGCACGCCGATCCCGTCGACCCGATGCCGACGCACGAATCCACGGCATTGACCAACGAGCTGTCACACGAGGCCGTCGACGCATTGCTGGCCGCTGCCGGCCCCGGATCCGGTTCACCCCAAACCGTCGTCGAATTACGTCTCCTCGGGGGCGCCCTCGCACGGGAACCTGAGCACCGCAGCGCCTTCTGCCATCGGGACGCTGCCTTCTCGCTGTTCACCGTCGGAGTTCTTGCCCCACCGATGGTCGACGCGGTAGTCCCGCACGCCGAGACTCTCGGACGAACGATGGCGCCATGGACGAACGGGCATGCACTGCCCAACTTCGCGCCGAGCGTCGACCCGGAGAAGATCGCCCGCACCTACGACGAGGACACCGCTCACTGGCTGAGCGCTTTGGCGGACACGCATGATCCGCAGGGAGTCCTGGCCGTCGGTCAGGTCATGCGCCGGATCTCCTGAACTTCGCCAACTCTCGCAACCGGACCAGATCCCAGGCGTGCCGGGGGCGACGGATACCCGGTCGATCTCGGGGGACTCTGACCCTCAGCGCCTGCGGACTGACCGTGCACCTGACCGGAGTTGGCATCACCAGCGCCTCGCCGTCGACGCCGACCGGAATCTCGTCGGTGTCGGCGTCGACGATCACCTCGAATCCGGTGCCCTGAGCCAGACCGTGTTGATGCGCCCTATGGAGCAACCCGATGGCCTGACGGGCACTGCTGACGGAGATCGCGACGATTCCGAGAGTGCCCCTGTCCAATCGCGGCCGATGACCGAGCCCCGCCAGGTCGTTCATCTCGTACGGGCCGTTGCTGACCAGCACAGCCTGTGGACCCACCGCGGACACGCTCGGGGAGCGCGCGGTCAGCACCGCTCCGGCACGTCCGGCGAGGAGATCCGGGAGCATCTGCAAGAAGGTGCTGGTCTTGGCATCGCGGTACTCCGGACTCTGGACTACCTCGGCGTACGCCCCGAACGATGCGTTGTTGACGAAAGTTCGACCGCCGACGTTTCCCAGATCCACCGTGACCTCGACGCCGTCGACGAGCGCGTCGAGGCACCGAGATGGATCCTCGAGATCGAGCCCCAGATCCGCGGCGAAGTGGTTGCGCGTTCCCGCACTGACGACGAGGAAGGGCAGGTCGTTTTCGGCCGCGACAGCAGCAACCAGTGCCTGCGTTCCGTCGCCACCGGCAACACCGAGTAGGTCGGCGCCGTCCGCGACCGCCTGCCTGGCCAAGGCCGTCACGTCGATCTTCTCGGGCCCCTCGAGCAGTGCGACCGTGGCCCCCCGTTCCTCGGCCTTGCGTTTCAAGTCGAACTTCTCGACCTTGCCACCGCCGGAGTTCGGGTTCATCACGAAGAACGGTTTGACGGGCGGCGGTGCAGTTCGCTCGACAACCGGCAATTCCTTCTCCTCCCCCTCCAAGGCGGTGCGAGCGAAGATACCGGCTACGACGAACAACCCGATCGCAAGGAGCACCACCCACAGGAGGCGTTCTCGGACCAGGAAGGTGAGCACCACGATCGGCGTCAGAACCGCCACGGCCAACGAGAGCCAGCGGAGGAATCCGCGGGTGGTCAGAAACCAGTACACGGCTACGACGCACACGACCACCCCACCAATCCCCAGGATCAGCATGGTCAAGGTTTTCAGTCCGGCGAAGATCAGGAGCACCGCGACTGCAAGAACCAGGGCCGCGAAGGCTGCGCGCGCCAACCAACTCTGTTTCGACGAGGGCCGATCCGTGTGGGCAGAGGTCGTCATCGAGCCACCTCCCCGCGATTGTCATTTCGGCCGGTACTTCGACGCTATCCCTTCGAAGCAGGCCAGTCACCTACCGGCAAGAATCTCGCGATCACGCACTGCTACTTTATGACGACACCTCGTCATAAAAAGGAGTAGCCGTGACAACACCGACGTCCGAAGCGTGGGAATCCGCCGAAGGAACCCTGACTGGCATTCGGAAAGCCGGACTCCACGGACTACGTTGGACGGCCTGGTTGGCCGGCGCGACAGGTCTCGCACAGTTGGTGTCGATCGGGCTGAACTTCACCGACACTGTCAGCGGAATCGTTCCGGCCACGTACCCGCCTGTAGATGTGGCGTGCAGCGTCGTCGCGCTCGTTCTTCTGGTCGGCCTGCTTGTCGGCCGCCCCAACGGTCCCGCGATGTTGTCGAGTCTCGCCCTCCTCATGGCCATGCTGATGGCGCCCACCCTTCACAAACATGCACCCGAGTCGCTCTGGCTGGCGGCGGCACACGCCGTCTCGGTCGTCGCCGTCATCACGCTGTCCGTGATGACTTCGCGGTTCTCCAGTGCCGAGTTGGATCGGTCGTGACACCGGATTCACCCCTCTCGCTTGCAGCCGAGGAATGGATCACTGATCTCACTACCGCGGAGATGGAGCGATTGCGCAAACGCACGACGCTCACACTCGCCGAAGAACAAGAGGTCTGCCGATCCGTACGCTCGATCGCGCAGCAGATGATGCTCGCACCCGTCTCGATGTGGCAAGGTGATCCGCGCCTTGTTGCGGACCTGTTCGACCTCCCCGTGACCGTGAATCAGACCCAGGAGGATCGACCATGCCGAAGTTGACCGGTGGCGCGACAACCGCAGAGCACAAAATCGCCACCCGAGAAGCCATGTTGGACGCATTCATTCGCGAACTTCACGAGCAGGGCTGGCAAAACCTGAAGCTGCAGACCGTGGCCCAGGCGGCCGGCGTCTCGCGGACAGCGGTTTACAACTACTTCCCCGACAAATCCGCGTTGCTGCTCGCCTGGTCCACCCGCGAGATGGATAGATTCCTACTCCTGGCCGAGCGTGAACTCGCGGACCGCGAGAATCCTGTGGACCGACTCGAAATCCTCGTCAAACTGACACTCGTCGAGTTCTCACTGCAACGATTCACAGGAATCGCGTTGGTCGAATTGTTGTCAGCGCAGGATCGCGAAAGTTTCCTCGAACATATTGTCCCGCTGTCGGTTCTGGTCGAACAGCTCGTCCAGGAAGGTGTCGACGCCGGTGTCTTTGTCGATTCCGATGCTGCCGCATCCGCGCAACTCATCCTCGCCTGCGTGGAAAGCCGACGCCCGATGCTCATGGCCGGCGACCGAGTGGACGCCGTCGTAGCGACCACCGTCCCGTTCATCATGCGCGCGTTGGGCGTTGCGTGGCCGACTTCCCTCGCGGCCGAACCCTCCGATCGCTCTGCTCACGATCGGTAGGATCGCAGATATGCATTTCGACCTCCCGCCCATCGATCAGCAGGCCGAGCGATTGATCGAACTCGGTGTTCACGAGTTGGCCGGACTTTCTGCCGGCGAAGTCAAGGAGGCCGCAACCGGGCACGGTGATGTCGGACTACTCACCGTGCACGAAAAACTGGCTCCGGCTTCAGTTCTGACTCCGCTGCTCGAGCTCGAGAACAAGCGCGGATTCATAGTTGTCGACATGGCGGACGTCGATCTGTTCGCCCCCACCGAGCAGGCAACGCTGCCCGAAAGCCCATTACATCTGCTCAGTGGAGTCGACCGCGGGGATCACCTGGCCAACTGGAGCCCGGACGAAGCATTGCCCGCAATCGTCGACGCAGACCGTACGCCGCTGACGCTTACCGAAGGCATCCACTGGCTGTTGCAGCGCCCCGACATTCTCGAACGCGGAAAGTGTTTCATGACCATCGGCTCCCGACTGCGCAAACCTGACGGATCCTTCGACACCAGAACTCCCGCCGTGTGGATCAGCAACGGAACCGGTCGCGACGGCAAAGACAACCGCAACGCCCCGAAAGTCGGGTGGTGCTGGTGGGGTAACCGCCACACGTGGTTGGGGTTCGCATCGGCGAGCGACCGGGTACCGCTCCCGAACTAGAGCACGGTTGCGCGGTCGAATCGGTACCGATCCTTCCACGGCATCTCGGCCTCGAGCATTGCAGCGGCAGAGAGTAATTCCGCGTCGCAACCCCATTTCGCCGAGATCATGATGCCGAGTGGAACGCCGTCTTCCGTCCAACCGAGTGGCAGACTGATCGACGGGAAACCGGTTGCATTGGCGACGACGGTGTTTCCGGTGAAAGCGACCATGTCGATCAGTTCGGTCGCGGGATCTTCGTCGTTGCGCAACTCCCCGATCGCAAGCGGCGGCTTCGTCACAGTCGGAGTGACAACAAGGTCGGCGTCGGCGTAGTCGAGACTCCATCGCCGCGCCCAGGCCTGAACAATTCCGATTGCCGCGGCCAGCTCGCCCGAAGGCACCTCGTTTGCTTGAACTCGCAAGTGTTGCACTATCGGACGCAGAAGGTGTTCGTACTCCTCCGGGATCGGCTTGGTTCCCGCCAAAGACGAGAACATCTTGACGAAAGCATCGATGAAAATGTCATCGCGAGCCTGCGGTCGCTCGAACACGTTGTGGCCCAGACCCTCCAGCACAGACCCAACCTTCGATACAGCAGCCGAGAGCTGCGCATCCACGGCTCCGCCGGAGACCGATCCGTGAGCAAGAGCGACGGTCAAGGGGCGAGCCCGAACTCCCCCGGCCTGTACGACGAACTCTTCGAACGACTTCGGCCGAGGCGGGTGGATAGTTCCGGCGCCGGGTCGCGTCGCCAGAACGTCCAGCAGCGCAGCGGTATCGCGAACTGTCCGGGCGATCGGCCCCTTGCTCGCAAATCCGAAGTTGTCATGCCCCGCCACGCCCATCGTGATCAAACCGCGGCTCGGCTTGAGGCCGACGACTCCGCACGTACTTGCCGGCGAACGCAACGAACCGGCGGTGTCACTTCCCTGTGCAAACGGCACCAGACCAGCGCCGACGGCGGCAGCAGCGCCGCCACTGCTGCCGGCGGCACTCCGCGTGCGATCGAACGGGCTGCGAGCAGGCGGAGCGACTTCCGGCTCGGTGTAACAGGCTGCCCCGAACTCGGGCACCGTCGTCTTCCCGATGTCGATCAACCCACCTTCTCGGATCGCCTCGACGATCTCGTCGTCAGCGTCCGGCACGAAGTCGCGAAAGAGCGCCGATCCGAAGGTCGTGCGAATGCCGCGCGTTGCATCGAGGTCTTTGATTGCCGTCGGAACGCCGAACAGCCGCGGAAGGGGCCCGGCGTCCCGCTCGTCCAACCTGCGCTGCGCTTGTTCGGCGAGGGCGACAGCGTGCTCCCCGGCGATCGTCGTGAAGGCGCCGACGTCATCGGCAGTGGTCGCACGGTCGACGAAGTACCTGGTGACTTCGGGAATCGAGACCTGCTTGGCGGCGATCACACCGGCAAGTTCGACGGCGGACAGTTGATGGAGATCGGTCATCGGGCAGCGCTCCTTGGAGGTCGATGGACACTTGTAATTTCGATACGCGTATCGCTATTGTTGTCAGCATGGTATCCGAATCCACCAACTCTGCAAGGGCTGGTCGACCAAAAGCATTGAGTCACAGACAGATTCTTGATGCCGCGGCAGAGATCGCCGATACGGACGGCCTGGATGCGGTGTCATTTCGAGTGCTCGCCGAACGACTCGGCATATCGCCGATGTCCGTCCACCGCACAACCGGCGGTATCGACGCCTTGAGGCGAGATCTGATCTCGACTCTCGTAGGCGAAGCCGTCTCGTCGATCGACTGGCCGACCGACTGGCGCGGGGTTGCCCGCACGTTCGCCTACGGCCTCCACGATCTCCTGATGCGCCATCCCCTGGTCCTGGAAGCCCATCGGCAGGCATCACTGGAAGCACCCGGGGCCGACGATACCGCCCACCGAGTCGTGAGCGCCCTTTCCTTGGCCGGCCTCGAGGACGAGCAGGCCACGTACGCATACGGCGCGCTGCATGATTTCGTCACCGGACACGTCGCAATTCAATTGGGACGCGGCGCTTTCGACAGCGCACCTGCCGATCGACGCGAGGCATCGGTGTTCGCACTTCATCACGATCCCACCCGAAGGTTCGAGTTCGGAGTCGCCCTCATCCTGGACGGTGTGGCGTCGATCGCGCAGCAAGGAACCACATCATGACGAGCAGCGTGACCACAACCGAAATTCGCGACGCGTCGGGGCGTCGTATCGCATTCTGCGAGTACGGCGATCCGACTGGCAACCCGGTAGTCGTGGCCCACGGATCACCTGGCAGCCGATACGAAGGGCTCTCACTCCACAACGCGTCTTCGACGGCAGGCATACGGCTGATAGTCCCCGATCGACCCGGCTTCGGACGCACGGATCCGTACACGGACAAGGGATTTCATTCCTGGGACGACGACTACGTCACCCTGGTCGATCACCTCGAGTTGGACTCGGCCACACTAATGGGTTTCTCCGGAGGCGGCGGTTACGCGCTCGCAGTCGCTGCAGCCGTTCCCGAACGAGTCTCGAAACTGGTGCTGGCGTGCGCCATGATCCCCGGGGCACCGCGAGATACTTTGCGACGCAGAATAAAACTGGTATCTGCGTTGTACTTTGCCGCCAACTGGGCTCCCCGCGTGGCCGGCGCAATGCTCGCAGGAACCGGAGTGTTCTCCAAGCTACGCAGCGACTCAGTCTCGATCTGGCCGGCCGCCGATCAGGCCGTCATGACCGACGAGGTACATCGCCCCGCTCTCCAGTTGGATTCATCCGAAGGGATCGCACAGGGTGGATCCGCAGGGGTTGTCGACTTGGCTCGGTATCGCCACGAGGTGCCTGGACTCTTCCAATCGATCTCGGTACCAACGGTTTTCCTACACGGAACCGACGACGGAAACGTACCCGTCGAAGTAGCCCGCTGGGCACACTCGTTGATTCCCGACTCTCGCTTCGAAGAGATCAACGGAGGCGGCCATCTGTTCGTCGTCGCCGACCCCACTCCACTCCTTCGCGCCCTCGCCTAATTCCCTCTTGACTCGAACGTGTGTTCGAGTATCCTTTGGGGAGGGGATCGGGGGATTCAATGAGTGTCTTGTTGTCGGATGTGGTGTCTGGTTCTGCGGTGGGGTTACGCGGACGGTTGTGGCAGTTGTCTGCTGCTGAGTTGCGTGCTGCTGCTGTCGAGGCGAGTGCGGAGATTCTGCGCCTCGAGGCCGTTCGTGTGGCGGTGGTGGACGAGTTGTCGTTGCGCCCGGATGATCAGGTGATTGCGAGCCGCGGTGTGGGTGCGTGGTTGGCGGCGAACACGATGCTGCAGGTTCGGGACGGGAAGAAGATCGCCGCGTTGGGTGCAGCTTTGCGGCCGTTTCCGGCGGTGGCGGCAGGCTTCGATGATGGGGATTGCTCGTTCGAGCACGCGGTGTTGATCGTGGCGTTCTGTGAATCACCACCGAAAGGCATGCCGGACGCCGCGCTCCCTCGCTGTATCGATTTGTTGTTGGCGGCTGCGTCGGGGGTGGAGGCGACGACGACGAAGGTGCGGAACGTGATCGCGACCTTGGAGCGGTTGTTCGAATCCGATGAGATCCCGCCCGCCGAGGATGTCGATCTCAATGAGTTGCGGATCGCGTCGACGTTGAACGGTCGGGTGGTGGTGCGTGGTGATTTCGATGCCCTCACCGGTGAAATGTTGTTGTCGGCGTTGTCGAATTTGACGATGCCGACCCCGGCACCGGACGGAACCCCGGATTCTCGGTCGGCGGCCAAGCGGACGGCCGACGGGTTCACCGAACTGATCCGCCGGTACCTCGACTGCGCCAAAACCGGCACCGACGGTGGTCAGCGCCCGCACGTGAACGTGCACATCAACGCCCGTGATCTCGCTGAGCACCGAGACTGCGCCGCCACACCCTCGCCCGATGGTGGTGGAATGGCTGTGTCGGATCTTGATGTCGGGCACATGCCCTGGCTCGGACCACTCTCGGTGTCGCAGACCAGGCTTCTCGGGTGTGATTGTTTCCTCTCCACCGTCCTGCTCGACGATCACGGCGCGCCGCTCGATGCGAAACCAGGGAAGAGGTTGGTCACCGCCGAACAGCGAGTGGCGTTGATTGCCCGAGACAGAGGCTGTGCGTTCCCGGGTTGCACATGTGTACCGGCGTGGACCGATGCGCACCATATCCGGCACTGGGCGAACGGTGGCCCGACGGTGATGAACAACCTGGTCCTGCTGTGCCGTTCACATCACCGGCTGATGCACCGCAAATCCGGGTTCGTCGGGAAGTGGGCGATTCGGATCGGAGTCGACAACAAACCCTGGTTCATCCCGCCACCCTCGATCGACCCGCAGCAGCACCCGCGACCGGCGAACACCACCTTCAAAACCTGAGAGGTCAAACCTCTTTGGCGACAACAGAACACGGACCAGCGCCGCATCGAGGAGACCTCGATGCGGCGCCAAAAGACATGCTCAGCCCAAGTCGGCGACAATCCGCTCGGCGAGAGGCCGTGACGACGCCGGATTCTGACCGGTGTAGAGCTTGCGGTCCACCACGACATAAGGCGACCACGCCTCAGCCTTCGAGAATTTGCCGCCCAATTCGCGTAGGCGAGTTTCGAGCAGCCACGGAGCCTTGTCCGCCAGACCAGCCTGCGTCTCCTCTTCGTTGGTGAACGCGGTCAGCTGATAGCCGTCGAACAGCCAGCTTCCATCGGGTCTCTGGGCCGGCAGGAGTGCCGCCGGCGCGTGACAGACCGCCGAGACCACCTTGTCCGCGTCCAAGAAGTTCACGAGAAGCTCACCGAAGGATGCCGACACCGCAAGATCCTCCATCGGTCCATGTCCACCCGGTACAAAGACCACGTCGTAATCGGCAGCATCGGCGTTCTCCAAAATCTCCGGCGAATCGAGCACCGGCTGCAGATCGGCGATGTACTTGCGCATACGGTCGGCGCCTTCTTGCCCGCCGTTCACCTCGGGCGCCAGGCTTCCCTCGTCCACAACGGGAGCTTTACCGCCAGGCGTCGCGATCACGATCTCGTAGCCGGCGTCGACGAAAACGCGATGCGCCTCGACCAGTTCTTCCGCCCAGTACCCGGTCGGGTGGGGTGTTCCGTCCTTCAGCGTCCAGTGATCTGCAGAAGTCACCGCAAACAACAGCTTTGTCATCGCGCAACCTTTCGTCGGTAAAAGGAACCCATTGGTGACAAGACACCATCTTCAAGGCCCGATCAATGAAATAACGTCCAGTCAGTGCAACACGCTGCCCTTGTGAGAATTCCTCACCACCGCAGAATCACGTCACCCGTCAGGTCCCGATCGGCTTGCCGAACAGGCCTGCGACGAGTTCACCGACCGCATCCACCCAGACTGGCCAGGTCCTCTGATCAAGCGCCATGGATCCAGCGTCGAAGGTGCTGCATCCCTGCCGAGCAGGCACACCAGCGAACCGATCGCGAAGCCACAGTAGAGCACTCGGCAAAGCGACGACTTCCATGCTGACATGCTCACTGAAGTGGTCTCTGGTGTAAACGACACTCGCAGAAGGATCTTGGCAATAGGTATCGACAAGTTTGTTCACCGGGCCAACAGGCACCAACCAGTCGGGATTCGACTGATAGATGTACATCGGCACGTCAGGAACAGACTTACCCATGGCAGCTCGGGAGAGCGCAGCTCTCACCGTGGGGTGTTGGACCGGATCTCCCGGGACATCGAGGAAGCCCTTGATGTTGAGGAAGGGCACTGCAGCCGACGTCCAGAGCATGCACAGGTTGTCCTTGGCAGCGAAAAGCGCTCGGCCGGCAGGGTTTATGTGCTGATCGATGAAACCTGCAAGTTCAGGATCTTCTCGGCTCACTCCGATTACACCGGCAGCGACGATCCCGGCCCCGAGAGCGTTGTTGGCATTGTCGAGCAAAGCGCCGAGATCCGGGGCAACACCACCTTCGGCGACTCCGACGATATTCAGTTCCGGCGCGTACGCCTGCCGTATTTCAGCTGCGTGACCGGTAGGAATCGATCCACCCGAGTAGCCGAGCAGCCCTACGCGAGTTGACCGCCCTTGCAGCTCCATGGGTTCGAAGTTCTCAGCAGCACGAATACCGTCGAGCGTGATCCGGGCCGCGACGGGGCCGGAGGCGAAGGAAGAATTGGGTCCCTGATGATCGGGCACCGACAATGCCCAACCCTGCGCCAGTGCCGCCTGCACTTCGAGGAATTGAGCCCCACCGGTCGCAGCGCCCGTCACCAGCCACGGCAACGCGCCTTGCTGCATGACATACGAAGGTGCGCAGTAGTTTCCGAGTGAATCCTCTGCCATCTGAAAGGACAGCAGCGGGCGCGGGCCTCCATCGCGAGTGTCGCCACGCGGCTTGATCACTGTGGTGACAGCAGGAATTGCCTCGCCCGCAGCATTATTGGATCGATACGAGATCTGCCACGCATCCACGTTGGTCGGAATCAGGTTGAGAGTACCGAGATTCACCGCACGAGCGGCGATGATCTCACCCGGTTCCCTGGATTCGACGACCTCGACAGGCGGTTCATAGAAGGCCTGGTCCAGTTCAGGCAAAGGCGGTGCAACCGCAGGCGGCAGGGCAGGCTGGACCTGAATTTGGGCGGGAACACCTTCGTCCGGTGCCGCTGAGGCAGGTGCCGAAAGTCCGATCTGCCCGATTACTGCAATCACGGCAATTGCGAGGCCCCCGCATTGTCGGTCAGTTGTCCAGCGTCGTCCCATACCAATTCCTCCCCGGAAAAGCACAGATTGCCTTGTGTTGCCGCAGTTCTCATCACTAGCACACAAGTTAGATGCGAGTGTCTAACACATTGAGGACGAGAGTAGAGCGTTGTGGGCTGGATTACAATCCCCTGGTGTTCGTGACCTATTCGTCGGCGTGAAGGGGCGCGTCGTCGATCAACGCATTCAAGAGCACCGTCATCAGATCGACCAGTACCGACACGGGAGGACGAGGCTCCGCAGTGCTCCACTGGTGCACCAGCGCGGTAAGCGCGCCGATGAAGGCGGTGGACGCCAACCGGTAACCACCTGGCGGTTCGTAATCTTCGCCCACGATCCCTTTGATGATCGACTCGAAAAATGTTGCCCAGACCGAACGTTGGTCCACACGATGCTTTTCCACCCGGGGACTGACACCTACGACGTCGATGAAGGCAACGTGTGCGCGTCGTGGGTCACTTCCGACCGACTCGACGAAGGCGGCCATGGCCGTCGCTGCCTTGTCACGGAGATTGACCGAAGGCTCTGCATCGAGTGCGTCGACCATTGCAATTCTGGCGTCGAGTTGGATCTGGTCATACAGCGCGAGGAGTAGATCCTCGCGACTACCGAACTCGTCGTAGAACTGCCTTCTGGCCAGACTCGCGGACGCGCAGATATCCGCCACCGAACTTCCGGCATACCCCTGGTCTGCAAACACGCTGAGAGCAGCATTCAAAAAGAGAGAACGGCGTTCGGCCTTGCGAGCCGCGACCGACCTTCCGCCGTAGTTTCTGTCTGTTTCAGCAATTGCCACGTCTGCCAGAGTATGCGGCATCGCGCCGCACACAAAACGCATCTGACCTGCTGCAAAGTTCCTTCACCACCACTACCGGCGCACCGGCACTGCAGCACGATCAGGCCAATACGAAGGCCACGGCAAAAAGTGTCCAGGCGGCAGCGAGAACCGTTGACGCCGCAGTAACTGCCCCGGTCACGGCAGGTCGAGTGCTGCGGTTGCGCGCGGCGATGATCCCGACCGTCATCAAAGTCAACGCCACCAGGAACGACAAAACCACGATTTTCACCAGCAACCCCTTCGACGACGGTCAACAGAACCGGAGACCATTTAGATAGTACACAAATAAATCGTGCATTAATTAAACTCAAAGTCCGTCAGGGGAATCTTGACAGAATTCAACAGCGCCTGTCAGGCTAGTCCTGACGAAAGGAGAACTTCTCATGGAAGACCTGATCGAACGCGCCCTGACTGCGAAGATCGAGACCGCCGCGATCACCACGGTCAACGCCGCGATCACCGAGGCCGGCACTCAGGCAGACAAGATTGTCGGAACAGATCCTTTACCTGGCAGCCCTGAGTGGGAGACAGAACAGGACACCGACATCCCGGCGCAGCGTCAGATGGCGTGGCAGTTGGCCTGTTTCCGGATTCAGCTCGCCGCGGGTATCGATTCGACGGCAAGCGTCATGAGCCTGCGTAGATTCGGCGCAACATGGTCAACCATCGGCCGCGCAGCGGGAATGACCCGTCAGTCCGCGCATGAACGGTGGGGTCGACGTGTATCGGACATGCTCGATCCCTACGGAGTCGGGATGCCGCCCATGGTGCCCAATGATGATCCGACTCAGCCCTGACTATCAATCGCACGACTAACAATCGCGTCACTACCGATCCGGCAGCAGCGCATCTGCTTTCGCGACCAGCACAGCGCGCTCACGCTCGTTCCCGGTCAGCCGAGCCGCTTCGAGGAGTTCGGTTCTAGCCTCCTCGGATCGGCCGAGCTGACTGAGCAACTCCCCCCGAACGCTGGGAAGCAGGTGGTAGTCGGCCAGTTCACCTGAAGCGACAAGCTTGTCGACGAATTCGAGCGCAGGGCCAGGACCGTATGCCATGGATACCGCCGCCGCATGATTGAGGTCGACCACGGGCGATGGCGCCAGTTGCGCCAGAGCCTCGTAGAGGATGACTATTTTCTTCCAATCGGTGTCTTCGAAAGTTGCTGCTCGCGCATGACATTCGGCAATCGCCGCCTGCAGGCCGTACGGGCCTCGTCCACGCCCGACGGCGTCAGCTCGTTCCAGCGCGGCAAGCCCACGCGAGATCTGTAGGCGATCCCACCTCGTCCGATCCTGGTCAGCCAGCAGGATGGGTTCACCGGTCGAGGTTGTCCGAGCGCCGAATCTCGAGGCTGTCAGCTCCATCAAAGCGACAAGGCCGTGTACCTCGGACTCCCTGGGGACCAATTCGGCGAGTATTCGCGCGAGCCGCAGAGCCTCAGCACTGAGCTCCGCCCGCATCCACTCGTCCCCGGAACTGGCTGCATAGCCTTCGTTGAACACCAGGTACAGCACTCCGAGGACGGCGCTCAATCTGCTCGAAAACTCTTCTCGCCCTGGAACTTCGAAAACCGCTTTCGAGGCGGTCAGCGCCTTCTTCGCGCGGACTATCCGCTGCTGCACCGTCGCCGTCGGCGTGAGGAACGCTTTCGCAATCTCTTCCGTGGTCAAACCGCCCACCACTCGAAGCGTCAACGCCACCTGCGCTTTTCGATTCAACACGGGATGGCAGGCGATGAACATCAGGCGAAGGACATCGTCGTCGATGCGGTCCGGATCCCAGCTGACGTCGTCGAAATGTGAAGCGTCGTTCTCGAGTTCACGCGCAAAGTGGGCGTAGCGCTCGTCCAACCTCTCACGTCGTCGCCACCCGTCGATTGCTCGTCGTGTCGCCACAGATGTCAGCCAGGCAGCGGGGTTTCTCGGAACCCCCGTCGCGGGCCACTGCTCGACGGCTTCGAGCAGAGCCTGCGCGGCCAGATCCTCGGCGAGATCAAGATCTCCGACGGTGCGAGTCAACGTGGCGACAATCTTCGCGGATTCGATACGCCAGACCGCGTCGACAGCCTTTCTCGTTTCTTCTCGCACCGCCTCGTCGGTCATGGTTCAGCCTGCGACCGGACGATCGGTACCGAGCTCTTCACGCCAGCCGGCCTCTTTCTGGATGTACTCGTTGTCCTGATCGAAGTCCGACATCTCGCTCACGCGGCGTACCTCGAGCTTGCTTCCCGGCCCGAGCGGGCAGCGCTTCGCCCATTCCAAGGCTTCGTCTTTGGTCGACGTCTGAATGATCCAGAATCCCGAGAACAACTCCTTCGTCTCCCCGTACGGGCCGTCGGAGACCAGCGGAGGATCGGACTCGAAATCGACGATGAATCCCTCCTCCATCGCCAGTCCCTCACCGGCCAGCAAGACACCTGCCTTGATCAGGGACTCGTTGTACTGCCCCATCGCCGCGATGATCTCGTCGAAGTCCATGTCCTTGGATGCTTCGATAGCCTCATCGGTGGAACGCATGATCAGCATGTACTTCATGAGAATCTCCTTCGTTCGTGGACCGCTCTGTTCGGTCCCTCTGCTTACACGTCGAACGGCGCACTCACCGATCGACAAACTTCCGAAACAATTTTTCCGAGGACATAACCGCCGGTCGCGATACGCTGCCCACGGTATCGGCGGACGGGCCGTCGGGCCGGTCAGAAGTCGAGAAATCCCGGCACAACTTCGCGAACGAGCCCGGTCGCGTCAGAGCTCCCGTAGAAATACACCGACCCGTAACCGAATAGGTACTCCTCTACGAAATCGGGGTGGGACTCAGCAACCACCGGCCACCCCTCTTCGTTGATCTGGAACAGGAAGCTGTGTCCATCTGCCTCGACGGCATCGGCGTAGGACGGTTCGTTCTGAATGAGCACCGGTTGCGGAGCTATCAACACCAACGGCATCACCTCGTCGTCCGAGGGAATCCTGATCAACGCCGCGCTGCCAAGGCCCGCATGGCTGCCCGCCGATTCCGCACTTCGTGACGACGAGGGGTGCAGGACTGCCCTAACCCCGATGTCCGGGTATTCGAGGTCGTCGTCGCCGATGGAGAAACCTCGACGGATGAAGATCGAAAGCTCTCGCACGCCGAGCCACGGCGCCGTGTGTGCCTCGAGCGTCAGAAGGTACTCGTGCGACCGCAGAATCGCCTGAC
This sequence comes from Rhodococcus sp. IEGM 1306, assembly GCF_036541985.1. NCBI lineage: Bacteria > Bacillati > Actinomycetota > Actinomycetes > Mycobacteriales > Nocardiaceae > Rhodococcus > Rhodococcus sp. IEGM 1306. The sequence continues at coordinate 83,908 of NZ_JAZHFF010000007.1, read as the reverse complement.
CAGCGAAAACCTGCGGAGGTCGTCCACCAATCCGTGCCCCACTATTCGAATCGCTCGAACCCACCCCGAGATGTACCCTGTCCACCGGCGTCATCCTAGGGAGATCCGACGGGTGTCGGAGGGAGACTCTCCGATTTCCTACAATCCGCTGGTGACGTAGGCCACAATCAGGCTCGATGATGGGTGCATGACAACATTCCCGACTCTCGACCCCGAACTCGCCGCGGCACTCACCATGCTCCCGAAGGTGGACTTCGCTGACCTCCCCAACGCACGGGCCACCTACGACGCTCTGGTCGGCACCATGTTGGCCGACCTGTCATTCGACGGAGTCACGCTTCGTGAACTGTCGGCACCCGGCCTGGACGGCGATCCGGAGGTCACGATTCGTTTCTTCACCCCGGACAACACTGCCGGCCCTGTCCCCGTTCTGCTCTGGATCCATGGCGGCGGATTCGCAATCGGCACCGCAGAATCCAGCGATCCATTTTGCGTCGAGGTGGCGCGGGAACTCGGATTCGCCGTTGCGAACGTGGAGTACCGCCTCGCCCCCGAAACCCCCTTCCCCGGCCCCGTCGACGACTGCTACGCCGCACTCCTCTACATCCACGCCCATGCCGAGGAGCTGGGGGTCGATCCACGCCGCATCGCAGTGGGAGGGCAGAGCGCAGGCGGTGGACTGGCCGCAGGCACTGTCCTCAAAGCCCGTGACGAGGGCGTTGTGCCCGTGGCCTTCCAATTCCTCGAAATCCCTGAACTCGACGACCGCCTGGCGACGGTCTCGATGACGAACTTCGTCGACACCCCCTTGTGGCACCGCCCTAACGCCATCCTGTCGTGGAAGTACTATCTCGGCGGGTCGTATTCCGGTCCCGAAGATCCTGACGTGTCCATTTACGCTGCGCCGTCCCGGGCTACCGACCTCACCGGTCTGCCGCCGACCTACCTGTCCACCATGGAACTCGACCCGCTCCGCGACGAAGGAATCGAATACGCCCTTCGGCTGCTGCAAGCGGGAGTCAGCGTCGAATTGCATTCCTTCCCCGGAACCTTTCACGGGTCGGCACTGGTCGCGACCGCCGCGGTCAGCGAAAGAGGTGCCGCCGAAGCCCTCACTGCGCTCAGGAGAGGGTTGCGTTCGCTCTCGCCGGTCTCGTAGCGTTGCGAGATGCAAGGACTGATGTACCGGCTTGCCGAGCTCGATGCAGACTCGGCAGGCCTGGTACGTGTCATCGATTACTTCGACGCCCTCGTGCGGCACGGCTCCGACACCGCGTCTTTGCTTCGTGCGAGCGCGCAGTTGGCGGACTGCGTCGTGGGTATCGAGATCGTCGAGCGCGGCAGAAGCAAGAAGAATTTGCGCCGTTGCGATCCGCGCGGCCGATGGTCACCCGATCCTCAGCTCCCACCGAGCATGACCAGAAACATTGCCGTAGACGACGAGGTTCTCGGAACGGTATGGATCGAACGACCCGGGGCCAGCTTGCCACTCGACGAAATGCTCGTCGACCGGATGGCCCTGACCGCAGCGATAATTCTGCAACCGCGACGCCTGCCTACCGAAGCCGAGCACACTCGAAATCTGTTGTTCCCGATGGATGAACTCGCGGTGCTCACCTCCTGCGCCGGTCTCGGTATCGCACCCCAAACCCCAGTCCGTGTAATGGCAACCAAGGCAGTCTCAGACACGGCCGACGGCACTGCACACCTTGTCATTTCGCCAGATTGCACACCTGGCAAAGCCACTGGGATAGACGCTGACGGCGAGCATCTGAATCTCGTGACGGGTTCGTTCGCACCCACACCCGAGCTGTCCGAGGCCGCGCTGTCGTCATACATTCGCGCCGGAATATCTTTGACTGCTCCCGCTTCCGAAGTGAGCACAATACTGAGCACTGCACGATTCGCTCGAGCACAGGCGTCGGCAACAACACCGATCGTGAACGCCGACGATCTCGGCGCCCTCAACCTCTTGGCGCCGGGACCACACATCGATCACTCGCGAATACCGGATCTGGTTCGTGCCGAAGAGATCGGCGATACCAAACAGGGGTTAGAACTACTCGAAACCTTGAGGTCATACCTGCAGTCCGGAACCTTGAGGGCCGCAGCAGATTCCATGCATCTTCACCACAGCAGCGTCGCGCACCGATTGGCGAAACTGTCCCAGCACGTCGGATTCCACGTCGATTCCATCGAGAACCGAGCACGCGCAACGGCCATGATGCTGGTCCTCGATGGCGGATAGGACCCACCGCGCATCACAGGTACTACGCAGTGGTTGACGATCTTTCGCGTTCAGCGAGCGCAACAAACGGCGCAAGCGCCGGATTCGGATTATCCGGCCGGTAGGTCACTGCCACGTCGAGAGTTGGTTGCTCACCGGCGATCTCACATAGATGGACACCCGGGATGCGGAGCATCCGCGCTCTGCCCTGGGGGATCGGCGCAATACCCACCCCGTCCGAGACGGCATGCAGCACCTGCTCGTCGTCGGCCTCGAATCGAACGATGCTGGGCGCCCCGTTTGGCCAAAGTTGTTCGAGCGTACGCAAATACATCCCCGGGGCGTTGGCCTCCGGCCAGAACACAACGGGGACGTCCACCAGATCTCCGAGTTCGAGCGTCGCTCGATCTCCGAACGGATGATCCACGGGCACAGCGACCAGGATAGGTTCGGTGTCGAGGACGATCAGGGGAAGTTCTCGATCGTCTTCATCGAGCGGCGGGCGAACAACCGCGATGTCGACGGCTCCGGTTCGGACGAGGTCGACAGTCTGTGCCGAAGTGCCACGATGAACGACAACTTCGACGCCCGGGTAGAGCCTTCGATAGGTGCTGACCAGATCCGCGACTGCGCCGCCCGCCCACGAACGGGTGTACGCGATGCGCAGTTCTCCGTCCACACCGCGCGCGGCCAACCGAATTCGTTCGACCGCCCGGTCCGCACACCCGATCAAAAAGCGCGCCTCTCGTACCGCCACCTTGCCGGCTTCCGTGAAGGTGAACTGCGGACCCCGACGATCCACCAGCGGAACTCCGAGTTCGCGCTCGAGAACCTTGATCTGCTGACTGAGGGCCGATTGCGCGACGTGGACGTTCGCAGCGGCTCGAGTGAAGCTCCCATGATCCGACAGAGCGATCAGATAACGGGCACGCTGCAGGTTCATACGGCGATTATAAGAAAAACAGATGGTGGTGTCACTACTTGGTCTTGGACACGGCATCACCTGAGGTCGGAGGATCGAGTTCACGTTGATCCACCGTCTGTCTCCCGAAAATTGTCACCCGAACGATCACAAGGTTGCACATGAACCCCCGAACACTCACTGAACCTACAACAGACGCGAGGCTTCTCGACGCCCTCGCGGAGATCGTCGGCCACACGCATGTCCTTACCGATTCCGAACTGATCGAGGGCTACACACGTGACTGGACGGGACGTTGGATCGGCGACGCGATCGCGGTCATCCGCCCCGGCAACACTTCCGAAGTGTCTGCGGTTCTTCGAGCATGCTTCGACGCGGGGGTTCCCGTCACACCGCAAGGCGGCAACACCGGACTGGTCGGTGGTGGGATCGCCTCGGCTGGGTCCGTGGTGCTGAGTACCAGACGTCTGGAGACGATCGAAGCCGTCGACCCCATCGGTCGGACAATCGCGGCCGGCGCCGGCGTGACCGTTGCTCGCGCCGACCTGGCCGCATCTGCACACGGTCTCCGCTTCGGAATCGATTTGGCATCAAAGGAATCCGCAACACTCGGCGGCATCGTCGCAACCAACGCCGGTGGGACGCGCATGGTCCGATACGGAAATACACGCGCACAGATACTCGGTATCGAAGCCGTGCTCGCGGACGGTTCGGTGCTGAGTAGATGGACTCCACTCGTCAAAGACAATGTCGGATACGATATTCCAGGACTTCTCGCCGGCAGCGAGGGAACGCTCGCAGTCATCACCAAGGTCCTGATGAAGCTGGTCACCCCGGCGACCGACACCCAGGTCGTGCTCGCGGGTGTACGCGAAGTCGATCAAGCGCTTCATTTGTGTAATCGCGTGCGTCAGAGCGGATTGACCGTCGAAGCCGCCGAGATCATGACCGACGACGGCATCTCCCTCGTCTGCGCACACACCGATGCCCGTCGCCCGTTCGGCACCCCTTCACCGATGTACACACTCATCGAGGTGTCATCACCGCGCGAAACGGAAGAGTCGCTCCTCGAAGTACTCTCCGACTCTGCCGACCTCATCGAGGACGCGACGGTCGAGCCTGGGCCGGCTCGAAAACTGTGGACTCTGCGGGAAAGCCATACCGAAAGCATCAGCGCGTCGTCGACGACGCCGGTAGTCAAGCTCGACATCTCCGTCCCCTTGTCCGTGATGGGAATGTTCATCGACAACCTCCGAGAAAGCCTGGCACAACGATTCCCCCTCGTGCGGCCAATCCTGTTCGGGCACTTCGCCGACGGAAACATTCATGTGAACCTTCTGGATGCCGAGCCGAGGGTCGCACACGAACTGACCGATACGGTGTTCCGACTCGTCGCCGTCCACCATGGAAGCATCAGCGCCGAGCACGGGATAGGCCGCGCGAAGTCGCCGTGGATATCGCTGGGGCGCACTGAAACCGACATCGCCGCAATGCAGTTGATCAAATCGTCCTGGGATCCCCGTGGAATCCTCAATCCTGGAATACTGTTGCCGGAAAAAGTCGGGTAAGCAAAAGGGGTCTCATGCAGGATCTTTACGTCGTCACTCATCCTCATGCCGAACACACAGCGCAGGACGTAGTCGGCGGTTGGCACAATTCGGTTCTCACCCCCGCTGGTCGGCGCGATGCAGGTTTGATCGCCGAAGCGCTGAAACGACGACGCACAGGAACTTCGCGCCCGGTCCGCATCACCTCGTCCGACCTCAATCGTTGCACCGAGACATCCACGATCATCGCCCGGACACTCGATGCTCCGGCGACAACGGATTCACGATTGCGCGAAATCAGCTTCGGCGAAGCCGAAGGACGCCCGAACTCGTGGCTGGCCCAGCGGCAGGTCCCGGCCCCTGACAACAACCGCCTCGATCACCGTGGCCCCGTTGCCGGTGCCGAGACCCGCCGCGACATCGCATCAAGGGTTCACGAATGCGTTCACGAACTGATGGACGATCTCGATCACGATCACATCGTCGTAACCCACGGCTTTGCACACACATTCGTCGTCTCCGCCTGGCTACAGATTCCCGTCGAAGCCGCAGGATTTGCGACCTTCGCGACCACCCCGGGTGCAATCACACATCTCCGACACGACGACTACTGGCGCAACCGAACCCTCGTGCAACTAGCTGATACGACGCACCTGGACTGTGGCACGATGGCCTGATGCGCCATGTCTCCGACGACGAACGCCGTGCTCGCATAGGAGTACGTCATGCGCTGGAGCCAATGTTTCACGTCGATTCGCCGGAAGCTGCCACGCGGGCGATGACGGTACTGCACGCCACCGAGTCAGCGACGGTCTATCTGTCTTGCTGGGCGAGGGTTCGGTCCGTGGACGCCGCCGACGTCGACCGCGCCCTGTACGACCAACGCAGTCTCGTGAAGCAATTGGCAATGCGCCGCACACTCTTCACCTTTCCCCGCGACTTGCTGCCGGCCGCGTGGTCGAGTGCGTCCGCCCGCGTCGCGAACACCGAGCGGGCACGAATGGCCAAGGATGTCGTCAAGGCCGGACTCGCCGTCGACGGCAACGACTGGCTCGATCGCGCACGGACGGAAGTGCTGAAGTTGCTCACCGATAGGCCTGAAGGGCTTTCAGCGGTAGAGATTCGTCAGGCCGTGCCGATGATCGACGTCAAGGTCGAGGGTTCGGCAGGTGAAATCTGGTCGGCACCCAGGGTTCTCACGCATCTCGGGGCGACCGCAGACATCATGCGCGGCACCAACACCGCCCGCTTCCCCGTCTCACGCCCACTGTGGACTCTCACTCGACACTGGCTCGACGACGCCCCCGTCGATCTCGAATCTGCAGACGGCTATCGAGAAATAGTCCGCCGTTGGCTCTACACCTTCGGACCGGGCACGGAAGACGACATCGTCTGGTGGCTGGGCTCGACGAAGACGGTCGTCCGGGCCGCCCTCGCCGAACTCGACGCCGTTGCAGTCTCACTCGACGGAGGCGACACCGGCTGGTTGCTACCCGATGACGTCGCCACGGTGCCTGATCCAGGTCCTTGGGTGGCACTCCTACCGGTGCTCGACCCGACGATCATGGGGTGGAAGAACCGTGACTTCTACCTCGGCCCGCACCGCAACCAACTCTTCGACACCCGCGGTAATGCCGGCACCACCGCATGGGTCGACGGTCGCGTCGTAGGGTGCTGGATCCAAGACGAAACCGGTGTGGTGCACGTTCGATTGCTCGAGACCGTGTCAGCGTCTGCGCGACGTTCTCTCGATGCCGAGGCGGCGCGCCTCACCGCGTGGCTGGGCGGCGTCAGAATCGGCACGGGGTACGTCTCACAGGCGATGAGGCACGACGTTCCCGAACCTCCCGCCGGCACTAGTTCCCGGTGATAGCGTCAGATACCGATTGCCAGATCGTCGATGTCTGCGAGCGTGCCGCCGTTTTCGAGGATGCTCGTGTAGTTCCGAAGTCGGTTCTGATCTATCTCGGTAGTGCTGACCCCTCGCTTCCAGTACCCGAAGACAACTACATCGTCCTTCGCCAGGCCGACTGTCTTGCGGAAATGCGCTCGAATGGCTCGCATCTCGTCCCGTTCCCCGGCACCCCACACCGCGTAGTCTCCTGGGTTTTCGAGTTCGACGGCGTACTCGGCGAGGCCATCTTCGACATGGTGCAGCTCGAGGCCGGGGATCACGGGTAGTTCCGCGAAAGCCTCGGCGTCACCGGTGGCGACCCAGCCGACGCCGGTCAGTCCCTCGGGCCACTGAAGCAGAATCGAATAGAGGGCAGGTATCGCGGTGTCGTCGGCGAAAAGTGCGACGCGGCGACCAGCGATCTCGGGAACGAGGAAGTGCGGGCGAGGACCGGTGAGCGAGAACGTGTCACCCACACGACGGTCGTCGGCCCAGCGCATCATAGGGCTGGTGTGACCGTGCAGCACTACGTCGAAGGTCATCGAACCGCTCGACGCATCGAAGGTGCGCACCGTGTAGACACGAGAGACGTCGTCGTAGTGCGGACCCAGCTGGATGCGAAATGCGACGTTGGGCCGCAACCAATTCGGGTCGTCCGCCGACGAAGTCAACTGGACGGCGATGCGCAAGATGCTCTCGGTCGGCCGTTCGACGCGTTCGACGACGGCAACCACGTCGTTGAGACCGCGGTCGTGGTCTTCTCCGCGTGGCGCCTTTGCCGACGCAGACGTTTCAGTTTCTTCAGGTCGAGATGCGGTAGTCATTGATATCTCCTGATCGGTGGTTCAGTTGTGGACGGGTAGTTGACTGACAGGTCTTCGATCACGCGGAACAACAAGTGGCCGTCCGGTTTCCGGGTCTTCGAGAACCAGCGCCTCGAGGTCGAAGACTTCGCGCAGTAACTCAGGGGTGAAGACGTCCGAGGCACTGCCCTGCATGACAATTTTTCCGGACCGCATGGCAACTACGTGCGTGGCATATCTGGCCGCGAGGTTCAGGTCGTGCAGGACCGCGACCAATGTTCGACCGGACTGGTGGAGTTGGGAACAGAGGTCGAGAACCTCGATCTGGTGTGCGATGTCGAGAAAGGTGGTCGGTTCGTCGAGCAACAACACCGGGGTGCGCTGCGCAAGCGTCATGGCGATCCATACCCGCTGACGTTGTCCCCCACTCAGCTCGTCCACCAATTGGTCTGCTGCATATCGCATTCCGACTTCATTCAGGGCCTCGGAGACAACATGCTCGTCTTCGGGTGACCACTGGCGCAGCATGCTCTGATACGGATATCGGCCGCGGGATACGAGGTCTGCGACACTGATCGCTCCAGGCGAGAGCGGGGACTGTGGCAACAGGGCGATTCGCCGGGCGACTTCTTTGGTTCGATAGGACCGAATATCGTTACCGTCGAGCACAACACGACCCGATCGAGGTGTCAGCATTCTGCCGAGCGCACGCAACAATGTCGACTTGCCGCACCCGTTCGGTCCGACGACGACGGTGAACCCTCCATCGGGGATCTCGAGACTCAACTCGTCCACGATGGTTCGATCGGCGTACCGTAGTTCGATCTTCTCGGCGCGCAGCCGCGATGTTGGGGTGGCAGTAGTCATGAATCTCTTTCGTAGCGAGTTTTTTTCAGGCCTGACGAGCGAGCAGCCAGATCAGATAGGCACCACCGAGCAGACTGGTGACAAGACCGACAGGAGTGCGGAGACCGACCTCGACCGCTTGCGCGATCAAGTCGGCGCCCGCCAGCAGAACTGCGCCTAGCAGGAAGGAAGTCGCGACAAGAACACCGCTGCGCCGTGCCAACCGTCGTGCGATCTGGGGAGCGGCGAGCGCCACAAATGCGATGGGGCCGGTGGCCGCGGTCGCCGCGCCGGTGAGCGCGACCGCAAGCAGAATGCCGGCAAATCGGTATCGCTCCACGGAGATCCCGAGCGAGGACGCTGCGTCGTCGCCCATCTCCATCATGGTGACGCGCCGGGACACCACGACGAGAGCAGGAACGAGAACACCGACGGCGATGGCAACACTGACCGCGTGTGGCCAACCGCGCCCGGTCAGCGAGCCGGCCGTCCACTGCTGCACAACGGTGGCGTCGTCGATATCCGCACGCACCACCAGGAACGACATCACGGCGCTCAGCATCGCGCCCACGCCGATACCGACCAGGACAAGTCGAAGACCGCCGCTGACGCCGTCTTTGCGTGCCAGCGCGTACACCAGAAGCGCCGTCAGCATGCCGCCGAGAACAGCGGCGCCCGCGGTCTGCAGTACCCCGCCTCCGAAGAAGACGATCTGAACCACGGCTGCAGCCGCAGCGCCGGTGGTGAAACCGATGATGTCCGGCGATCCGAGAACATTGCAAAACCGCGCCGGCCACACCGAGGCTTCCGCCCACGCCGATCGCCGTGATCAGCCGCGGCAGCCTGCGATTCTGGACGGACCGAACCGCCGCTGGGGCGCCTTCGCCGTGCAGGGCACGCCATACTTCGCCCAAGGACAGATCCAGGGTTCCATACATCAGCGTGGCAAACGAGAGCGCCGCCAATGCCGCACTGATTGTCACGGTTACGAACAGCACTCGCGGAACTATCCGCCACGAGTACGGCCCGATTCGAACCACCCAACCGCGGAACAGCGGTGGAACCGGCTGTGCTGCAATCGCGTTCACAGCGACGCCACCCGCCGCGAGCGAACGAGCGCAACAAACAAGGGTCCACCGAGCACCGCCACGGCGATCCCCGTCTGCAGATCTCCCGGCGCGGTGGCAACGCGACCGAGAACGTCGGCCAAGAGCAGAAATGCCGGGGCGACAACGAGCACGCACGGCAGAAGAAATCGCAGATCCGGCCCGACGACGCCGCGCACGATGTGCGGCGCAGCCAGGCCCACGAATCCGAGCGGTCCAGCCGCCGCAGTGGCGGCCCCTGCCAGCAGGATGACTGCGACAGCGGATCCGACCCGTGCGGGTCCGGTGCTGGCACCGAGCCCTTTGGCGACATCCTCGCCGAGCGCGATTGCGTTGAGTGGACGAATCAGCAACAACGACAACACGATACCGACGATGACGAAGGGCAGAACAGTGACGATCACGTCTCCGCCGCGGCCTTGCAACGAACCCACTGCCCAAAATCGGAACTGATTGAATGCGGCCTCGTTACTGATGAGAACCATGCTGGTGAGAGCCGTGATCGCCGTCGCAACAGCCGCACCGGCAAGCGCCATGCGCGCTGGGGCCGCGGCGCTGCGATGCGCCGACCCCAACATGTACACACCTACCGAGGCAACGGCCGCGCCGGCAAGCGCGAACCACAGATAGCCGCCGGCCGAAGTCACCCCCAGATAGGCAATCGCAATCACGACTGCTGCTGATGCTCCGGCGTTCACACCGAGTAGTCCCGGATCGGCCAGAGGGTTGCGGGTGATCGACTGCATCAGCGCGCCGGCCAGTCCGAGCGCGGCCCCGACCACAAGCCCGAGAATTGTTCGAGGCAAACGTGATTCGATCACAATCAGGTGCTCGTTGTTACCGGCGTCGTAGGAAAGAACTGCATCGAGGACAGTGGAGACGGGGATGTTGCGTGAGCCGATGACGAGTCCGCCGACGGATGCCAGCACGATTACAACGATGGAGACGAGGACCAACAACCCCGCACGCGCGGCCGTCCCGGACCGCGGTGGCGCTTCGGTCCGGGACTGCGCAGAAACGCCCACGCGGTCATCCACCGAACGTGGACACCAGCGACTCGACCGTCTGCTTTGCACTGAAGTAGTCGAGACGGAAGGCTGCCGTTCCCATCGCGTATACCCGATCACCCTTGACCGCAGGTTGATTCGCAAGGAGCGGGTCGGCCGCGAGTTGCTTCTCCACGTCCTTGGGCCCCATCGAGACGGCAAACAGCGTCTGCGCCCCGTCTAGTGCGGCAGACATGTTTTCGGAGCTGACGATCGCGACGCCGGAGGCACCCCGCTTGTCCGGAGCGACAAACTGCTCGGCGGGCTCGGCATAGGTGAAGCCGAGCGAGGCCAGCAGATTGCCCTGCGGGCTGTCAGCTCGGAACGTCCAGACACCGTCGGCACCCATGTAGACCAGTGCCGTCACCGGCTGCTCGGGAAGTTTGATCTTCGCGGCTTGGGTGGTGACCCAGCTGTCGTATTCGTCGACGGTTTTGGCGGCCTCGCTCTCGAGTCCGGTGACAGTCCCGAGCTGATCAGCGAGCTCCTCCCAGGAGCTGGCGCCGTAGTCGAGAAGAACAGTGGGTGCGATGTCGCTCAGCTGTGAGTAGGCATCGAGTGTCGAGTCGCCGCCGTTGGCGGAGCCGATGATCAGATCGGGCTCGAAGGTCTCGATCGCGTCGAGGTCCAGCTCGAGATTTCGGTAGAGCACCGCGACGCCACGATCAGCCGCCACGCCCGACCACTGGGAGAAAAACCCCTGGTCATCGGTCATTCCCGACGGCGTTGTCGCCGCACTCGCGACCACCGGCGCTCCGATCGCAAGCAGCGTGCCGGTCAACGACGGCGAGGTGGACACGATCCGAGTCGGCTTTGCAGTGATCTCGGTACTGCGGCCGCCGTGATCGACGGTGCGCGGCCAGCCCTCGGTGGCCCCGGAGGTTTCCTGGGTGCCCTCGGTTCCGGTGTCACTACCTGACGAATTCGAGCAGCCGGCAAGAGCGAGGGCGACGACCGCGGCGAGTACTGCCGCCGTCGGGCGTAGAGATCTGCGCATGAGTATGTGGCTTTCTGAAGATACGAGAGTGCGCCGCTGCGAACGCAGTCGGCAGAGGTAAAGTTAGCCATACTTAAGTCCCAAGGGTTGTCCAGGAGCGCCAACGTGTTACCACTATCGGGAAGGTCGGACGCAATCGACTTGGGGCCGATCCGCGCCTGCCGCACCGAGCCAAGCATCGGCCGCTCACCGCTGTTGTTCTGGGTTCTCGCAGGTAGTGGACGCGTCAGGACCGGATCGACCGTCTACGAGGTGCCGGCGGGCGAGTTGTTGTGGATCCCTGCGGGCGTGCGATATTCGATGGAGACGGACTCGGATTCCGTCGCGTTTCCCATCCTGCTTCCGCCCTCGAACGGCGTCAGCGCCGGGCCGGCTACCGTGACGCGTCTGCGCGTTCCGCCCGGATGGGAAGACAGACTGATCCACGAGTTCGTTCACAACCTGGGCTATCTGCGCGGCGACGCTGCACACCCGTCGTCCTTGTTCGAAATGATTACCCGGGCCGACGACGGGGCCACCTCGCTGCCGCAATTGCCGCAATCACGGGAAGCGTTCGAGATCGCGCACGCCCTGTTGCGAACACCTGGCACCGACGACACCGAGGCACAATTCGCGAAGCGTGCCGGGATCAGCATTCGAACGCTCCAGCGATACTTCGTGGAAGAAACCGGCCTCACCTTCACGCGCTGGCGGCTTCGAGCTCGGATCGCCGCGTCGTTGGAGTACCTGAAGCAGGACCGCGAGATCGGTTGGATTGCAAACGAAGTCGGCTTCGAAACGGGCAGCGGATTCACGCGTGCGTTCCGGTCCCAGATGGGAGAGAGCCCGAGCGACTATCGCCGCCGGGCCCTCTCCGCTCCAACCGATCGCAGCGTGGACACCGACAACGATCAAGCATTGGTCCGCATGCTCGCAGAGACCAGGCAGCCCGGGGAAACAGCGCCGCCGATACCGGCCAATGCGACGTGGCCGCGCGTCAACGGCGCCCACGTCGCCGTGTGGGTCTACCGAGGCCAAGCCCGGGTGGACGTCGCGGACCGCAGCTGGGAACTGCGCACCGGAGAGGCCATGATTCTTCCTGCAGGCGTCCTCAATACCGTCACGGTTCCGACTGGTTCACTGCTTCTGCCGCTCGGCTTCCGTTCCTCGAACGGGTCGACCGTATCTGCCGACGCCCTCGAGACCGTGCAGTTCTCCCCCGCTGACGAGTTGGCATTGCTGCACACTTTCGTCGCCGCCTACACGCCCTTGCGCCCGCGCGGCCACGACAGCGCCATCGCATTCGACATCATCGCCACCGGCCCTCTTGCACAACCGGTTTCGAACACCTCGCCCGCCGCTTCGATTGCCACACGACTGGCAGCGACGACCGCCGCCCGCCCGGCCGACCCTCGCACTCTGGACGAGTGGGCGCAAGAGTTCGGTACTGACGCGGCCAGGCTGCGCCGGGAGTTCCGTATCGAAACCGGCACCACGTATCCGCAGTGGCGATCGCTTTCACGGATGACCCAGGCACGCATCCAACTCCAACTCGGGGTTGCACCCGGCACGGTGTCGAGGAACCTGGGTTACGCGCACCTGCCCGCATTCAGCCGAGCGTTTCGCACTGCGCACGGGATCTCACCGCAGCGCTTCCAAGCCCAGTCCGTCGAACGCGCCCTCTGGTTACGTTCTGTGCCGCGCGCCGCGGAGCCGAGCGCTCGGGTTCTTCACACCCACTGAACGAGTTGCCACACGATTCCGTTGGCGTCGACGAACTGGCAGTAACGCTCACCCCACGGTTCCGTCTCCGGTTCGGTGACGACGGAGGCACCTTCAGCAGCGATGCGGGCGAACTCGGCGTCGACATCGTCGACCACGAATGCAATGAGCAAGCCTTGACCGGCCGGACCTGCGACGAAGTCGGGCTTGAACGTCCCGAGCCCGGTGCGCAGGAAGACCACGTTGACCCCGGCATCCGGATGATTCAGGGAAACGAAGCCGTCATCGGCCATGGCCTCGGTGAAACCGAAATGGGTTTTCGCGAAGTCTGCCGATGCGTCGGTGTCGGCGACGTTCAAGGACAGAGCAGTGCTGGTGATTTTCATCGTGGGCCTCCCATGATCAATAAACCTTATGCAGTGCATACAGTATGCACCGTATAAGGTATACCACCGTTGAGGTATTCCCGATTTCTGGAGACGACTGATGGCACGCGAACTGATCGACCTGCTCTGGCGCGATCACCCCCTCGCGCCGAAGGGTGGCACCCGCGGCCCGCGAGCGAAGGTCACCACCTCACAGGCGGTCGACGTCGCGATCTCCGTCGCGAATACCGACGGCCTCGACGCCGTGACGGTCCGCCGATTGGCCGCCGAACTCGGAATCTCGGGCATGGCGGTGTACACCCACGTCGGATCCCGCGACGATCTGCTGGTGCTCATGGTCGACGCCGTACACGGACACAGCCCACTCCTGCCGTACGGGAACATGACCTGGCGCCAACGTGTGCGTCGGGTCGCCGAGGAAGAACTTGCCCTCTATACGGAGCATTGGTGGCTCCTGGACATCTCCGATCAGCGCTCCGCGTTGGGTCCGGGAACTATCGCGAAGTACGACCACGAACTTCACGCCTTCGACGGCACGGGACTGAGCGACATCGACCGGGACTCCGCCCTGACATTTGTCGCCGACTTCGCCCGATCCTCGGCGCAAGCGCGGCGCCCTGACCCCCGAGCAGCCGACATGGCCGAGGTGTGGTCGTCCTGGAACCAGCGTCTGGCTGCTTATCTCGGCGACGACTTCCCGCTGGCGCAGCGAGTCGGAGGGGCGGCCGGCGAGGCCAAGAACTCCCCGTACAGCCCCGAGGCGGCCTGGGAGTTCGGGCTGGACCGGGTACTGGACGCCCTGGACGGCCTCATTCACATCGAATGACATTCCTGCAATTCGTGGGAGACAATGTGTCCGTGCAGCGTTTCGGTTGGTCTCGACGGTCCGACGGCGACCCTTCGGTGTTCGAACCGCGAGAGCTGTTGCACGCCTACGAGAATCGATCGACTCGAGAGGTACGAGATTCCGGCGAGCTTCTCATCGAGATTCCGCTGAGCGACGCGAGCATCGTCGAGATCACCGTTCTTGATGCCTCTGCGGGCTGGATCGACTCCCGCGTGCGAGGACTCTGCAGTTCCCTGGACAAGATCGACCGCCGGGCTCAACGCGTACTTCGAGGGGGATTCAGCATCGGCTGGATCGAACTCGAATCGGAGCGCCACGGCGTCATCGACTACTGGGAAAACGGGGTCAACAACGAATACCCCATCTCCATCGTGTGGAATGGAAACTCCTGGGAAGAATCGGCAACCACCTAGCCTCGAAATCAGCGGAATACATCCGCGAAGACGGGGTAGACGAGTACATACCAGCGGCACATCGACTCAACTCCAGGCGTGGTGGACAATGTTTCTCAGCGACCAGTCAATTCGTCACCACACCCGCCGTTTCGGAGCAGCTCTGTCGCCTTCACACAAGTGGCCTCCGCCCACCGAAACACAGCGCATCGCACGCTGGAGTGAGCGGTCTGAGATGCTCGGCGCGCTGTCGGTACTCCTGTTCTGGGCTTTCGGCTTCGGCATCCTGCTGGGCGTCGGCGCGATCACAACAGGAATCTTCGCGCTCCGACGTCACCCGAAGAAGTCTGGCGGGCATCTGCTCTCGAATGCCCGCCAGCTGCCATGGGATGCAATAGTCGGCCTCTTCACCGGATTCATCGGTCTGGCACTGAGCGGCTGGTTCTTCGTCGTGGTCCTACCCAACATGTAGCCCTCTGCTAGCCGAGTCCGTTCGCGGAGGTGGCCAGCGCTCGGAGTTCACGTCGGAGGATCTTGCCGGTAGTGGTGAGCGGCAAGCTGTCGATGAACGTGATCTCCCTCGGGTACTGGTAGAAAGCAAGGCGACTTTTCACGTGGGTCTGCAACTCCGAACGGAGCTCCTCCGAGGAGTTCGACCCCTCGGACAGTACGACAAAAGCGTGAACCGCTTCGCCGCGCAACGGATCCGGAACACCGATGACACCTGCCATGGCCACCTCGTCGTGCGAGAGCAGGCACTCTTCGATCTCTCCGGGGCCGATTCGGTACCCCGCGGACGAAATGACGTCATCGGCACGTCCCTGGTACCAGAAGTTCCCGGCGTCATCAGTCCGACCCAGATCACCGGTGTGAATCCAACCGTCGTACACCTTTTCATCGGTCTTCGACGGCTGGTTCCAATATCCGAGGAACTGTCCGGGGTTGCCTGCCTTCACACAGATCTCGCCTACCTCACCAATCTCGACCGGCTCGCCGAGTGGATCGAGGAGGGTGACTTCGAAGCCGGGGAAGGCGCGGCCCATCGAACCGCTGGCGGGACTCCACTTCGACCGCGACGTGCCGATGGTCAGATTCATTTCCGTCTGCCCGTAGAACTCGTTGACAGCTACGCCGAGAGTGCTCGCAACCCAGGCTTGCAGCGCGTCACCGAGTGCCTCACCACCGGTTCCCAATGCCCGCAGCTGAATACCACGCGCAGCAGTCTTGTCGACGCCGATGCTTCGCATCTGCTTGAGGGCAGTGGGAGGAATGAAGGCGCCCGTCACCTTGTGACGGCTCAGAATCTCGACCGCACGCGAAGGCGTGAATTTGTCGGGCGTCGCAACTACGGGGCACCCCAACGCAAGTGCGGGGAACAGTACGTCGAACAAACCACCGATCCAGGCCCAGTCTGCCGGCGTCCAGAAGACGTCTCCCAGCTGCGGAGCATTGTCGAACGCCGTCCGCATACCGGGCATGTGCGCCAGGAGAATTCGGTGCCCGTGGAGCGCGCCTTTCGGATTCCCGGTCGTCCCTGAGGTGTAGATGATGATGGCATGTGAATCGGGGCCCGTGGCTACCAGTTCACTACTTTCTGCGGCATCGTCGACGAGGCTGTGGAAATCGAGGATTTGCACGGGCGTCGAATCGGAGAGCCGATCGAGCCTTCCGACCACGATTACGGCTTCGAGACCCGGCATCTCACCGATTCCGTCGGCAACTCTTTCATAGCAGTCCTTCTCGACCACAAGAACTTTCGCGCCGGAGTCACGCATCCGATGTACTAACGCATCCGATCCGAACTTGACCGAAAGTGGAACGGTGACCATTCCGGATCGGAAGGCGCCCAGATGTGTCGCCAGAACCTCGATTCCCTGTGGGACCATCACACCGACGCGATCGCCTGAGACCAGGCCGAGATCCGCGAGCACGGTCGCGAACTTTCGGCTCATCGTGGCGACTTCACCGAATGTGTACCGCGCCCAGTGCCCACCGGTGTCTACGACGAGGGCCAGATCATCGGGATTCTGTACATCGACACATGCGTGCGCAATGTTGAAGTGCTCTGGCACAGCCCATTCGAAGTGTTCTGCTTCGAGGTCCTGCCACCATGACATATGCCGCCGAGAACTCACCGAGCACCCACTTCGAGGTCGAGGGAATGGGTCTCGCCTACCAGGAATGAGAATTCGCCGGAGAAGACAAGGTCTCCGTCTTGGTTGACGAGTGAGCCTTTCGACGTCACGATCGCGGTCTCACCGTCCGAGCGAGGGCGCACCGACAGCACTTCCGACACCGCATGCACCGAGTCGCCGAGGTAAGTCGGCCGGTGGAATCTGACCTGATCGAGCCCGTAGAAGCACTGCAGGTAACGGGGGTCCAACTCCACCAGACCGAGCAAGGTGGACAACATGAGGGCACCGTGGGCGATCTGGCGACCGAAGCGCGTCTGCTGCGCGTAGTCGGGGTCGAGGTGAAGGGGATGGCGGTCCCAGGTGAGGTCGGCGAAACTTCGCACATAGTCTTCGGTGACGACCCGCGGGTCCGTCACCGCAATGTCTCCGACAGAGATCTCTTCGAAACTCTTTGTGATCATTGAAGTTTCCTCTATTAGTTGACAACCGTGGAGCGTTGATCGACCGGCGGCAGATACGCCCCGTTGTCATCGATGTACATGTCGCGACTTCCTTCGTCGAGGTCGGTGTCACGGACGAAGTAGACGCTGATCAGCGAAATAACAGACAGGGCAGCGATATACACAGCGACCGCAAGCGATCCACCGGTTGCGCGAACCAACATGGCGGCAACCATCGGCGCGATTGCACCACCCAAGAGCACCCCGATCTGAAAAGCGATGGACGCTGCGCTGTACCGCACCCGTGCGTCGAACAGTTCCGCGATGAACGTCGCCTGCGGCCCGTACGAGATGCTGAGCATGAATGCGCCGACTGCCAATGCGCCGGTGGTGATCCAGAAGTTGCCGGTATCTATCGCGGCGAATGCAACGAAGACCCACACTCCCATGCCGGTGATGCCGACCATCAGGATCCGGCGTCGGCCGAATTTTTCGGACAGTTGACCGAAGATCGGAATGAAGATGACTGCAACGAGCGCGGACACCATGACCGCTCCGAGCATGAGGTTTCCGGACAGCAGATCGAACTGATCGGCGTAGGTCAGGCTGTAGGTGTTGAGGATGTAGAAGTAAGCGCCCGTGCTGATCATCGAACCTGCGGCAAGAATGATTTGACGAGGGTAGTTCTTGAACGCGTCGACCATCGGAATCTTGACCGCAGTGTTCTGCTGCTTCACGCGAGCGAATGCGGGAGTCTCTTCCAACGCGGTGCGAATGTAAAGCCCGACGGCGACCAACGCGATACTCAGCAGGAAGGGAATTCTCCACCCCCACACCAGGAATTGGTCCCCGGTGAGCGCCTTGGTGCCGAACATGACGGCCGTCGCCAGCAGAAGGCCAGCAGGCACACCGACCTGCGGCATACTGCCGTAGAAACCGCGGCGGTTCTTGGGTGCGTATTCCACAGCAGTCAGAACTGCACCGCCCCACTCACCCCCGACGCCGAAGCCCTGAATCAGTCTCAGCAATACGAGAAGAATCGGGGCCCACACACCGATCTGGGCGGAGGTCGGAAGGACGCCGACCAGGAACGTCGCTGCTCCCATCAAGAGAAGTGCGAGCACCAAGACCTTCTTGCGTCCGATGCGGTCGCCGAAGTGGCCCATCACAACACCGCCGAGTGGCCGCGCCAGGAAGCCGACAGCGAAGGTGGCGAAGGAAAGGATTGTCGCCAGCGCGGGGTCTGCGTCCGAAAAGAACAGCGGCGCAAAGACCAACGCGGCGGAGGCGCCGTAGATCTGAAAGTCGTACCACTCGATCGTGGTGCCGACCAGAACCGATCCGGCCACACGCCGCAGGGCAGGCCTGTCGACAGTTGCGGGAGATGGGGGATTCGCGTCGTTCATGTCATTGCTCCTTGTATGGAGTGCCCTGTTAGCTCTCGCACCGAGAGGGAGGCTCGACAAGGAGACTATGCAGTGATCCAGGGCACAGTCAAGCTTTTTTCAATCGATCGATTGATTAGTTGAGATGCAATTTGCCAGTACACAAACAGCTATCAATCGACTGATTGACAGCCGGTCGATTTCGGCGGCGATGCTAGCATGATTGGGCAACCAACCGAAATGAGGATCATGGACCTGGGGCGCGTTCAACGGGCGGCAGTCACGCTGTTCGCGACGAAAGGATTCGCCGCCACCGGCATTCGTGAGCTCGGAGCCGAAGCCGGCATCAACTCGGCAACGCTCTACCACTACGTCGGCAGCAAAGAGTCACTGTTGGCCTCGATCATTCGGTCCTGCCTCGACGAGCTGACGCAGTCGGGAGAGCGGGCAATGCGCCGAAGCGCCGATCCCGTAGTCCAGCTCGCCGGCCTGGTGTCGTCACACGTCGGCATTACCGCCGTCAACCAACTGACTGCCCGCGTCGCCGAGTACGAGATGCGCGGGTTGACCGGAGACAACCGCATCGAGTTGCAGACCCTGCGCGACGAGTACGAGCAACTTTTCGGACAGATCCTCGAACGCGGACAACGCGTGGGCGCCTTCGACATCGAAGATCTGGCATTGAGCCGACTCGCGATACTCGAGATGTGTACCGGGGTCGCGCATTGGTACCGGCCCGGTGGGCGTCTCGAGTTGGAAGATGTCCAGCGATTCTTCGTCAGCACCACGTGCAAGCTTCTGTCGGTTCCGTCCGACGAACTGCACGGTGTGGAGTTCATTCACGACGTCCGAAAGCTGGACAGCGAGCCCGAGACTCAGTCCTCCGAGATCTGGGGAACCACTGCACAGAGCGAATTCGCGCGACAGTCCGAGCTTTAACCGCCCCTCGAAACTCCCGGCTCTGGTACGAACTGAACATGCAACTACCCGCGGACAGTCATGTTCACAGCGAGTGGTCGTGGGACACCGGCGGACCGCTGTCGCACGCATCCGGACGAATGCAACAGACTTGCGCGCGTGCCGAAGCAATCGGATTGCCGGCGTTGGTGTTCACCGAGCATCTCGACTTCGATGCTCGGTGGCGCACAACCGCCGCAGATCTGATGCCCCATCAACATCACCTGCTGAGCACCGACGGCTATGTCCGCGCACCGATCCTCGACGTCGACGGCTATCTCGACAGCATCGAACGATGCCGACACCGTTTTCCTGAATTGCGGATACTCACCGGCGTCGAGTTCGGACAACCGCACCTGCACGAAGCGCAGGCGTCGCACCTCCTTGATCTCGGTGTCATCGACCGGGTATTGGGTTCCTTGCACACGCTCGAAGTCGGCGACGATCGGAGTGAACCGAACACTCTGTTTCGAAAGTGGAGTGCCGACGAAGTCATGTGGGCATACCTCGATGAGATCCCGCGTATGGTGGCTGGCTCTCGGACCTTCGAGGTGTTCGCCCATATCGACTACGCGGTGCGTGCATGGCCGATCGAAAGTGCCGGACCTTTCGATCCCCGTCGATTCGAAGAGGGATTCCGAAATGCGATGCGCGCCATCGCCGACAGCGACCGGATCCTCGAGATGAACACCCGTCGGCTGTTGCCCTGGATACCCCAATGGTGGGGCGAAGAGGGAGGTAAAGCGGTGACATTCGGCAGCGATGCACATGTGCCCGAAGCTCTGGCAGCCAATTTTCCGGAAGCGACCGCGATGCTCGCGCACTACGGATTCCGTCCGGGTCAACGTCCCGAAGAGTATTGGACCCGCTGATCCGCCTGATTCCCAGACCGATATTTCCGTGAACTCGGGTTGTCGGAGACGGATCAACCCGCAATAGTCGATGTATGGATCGGTACAAAATCACGATGCCCGACGGCTCTTCGACCGAGGAACCTTTCAATTCCGACAAGGAAGCAATCACTTGCGCAGTGGATGCGAACCGAGGAGTCAGCAAGAACCTCGTAGTCGAAAAATACACGGCCGACGGTCATCTGGTTCCAACCGCGCAGGCGCCTGCGAAACACACAGGTCGTCACAAGAAGAACCGTTCGAAGAGTTGAAAACTCGACTAGTTCACAACTCTCGAACTCGGCGTGTGGCGACCGGATGCGTGACGCAGAAGTAGTTGGATCGCGTGCTCGACAGTTGCACCGAGGACAGCTTCGGGGTCGCCCGAGAAAACCTGCTTCTCCGTTTCGGCGGTCCCATGGTCGACGACTCCGAACCACACAGTTCCGGGTCGAACGTTCTCCTGGGTATCAGGGCCGGCTTCACCGGTGACGGCCAGCGCCAGCGACGCACCCATCAGAGTGGCGGTGCTGTGCGCCATGACCCTGGCTGCCTCTTCGCAGACCACTGGCCCGTCCGGAACATGAAGTACGGAATGTTTCACCTCGCGGGTGTACGCGACGATCCCACCACAAAACCACGATCCGGCGTCCGGCGCCTTTCCCAGATGTGCGGCGATGTTCCCGGCAGTCAACGATTCCGCCGTCGCCACCGACAGACCGTGTTCCTCTACTGCCGCAGCCAATTGCCTGCACATATCGTCGAGATCCTTGTCCGACGGAAGCTCGGGTCGTGGATCGCCATTCATATGTTCCTCCTCCTGCAGTCCGATCGGTGACTTCGACAAGACATTGAAAGTTCTCGAATGCCCATTCCAACCGTGCCTTACAGCTCACTGCCCCCTTGCGAACTGCACCCTTCGAAAGTGCGTCGAGCGCACTCCTCGATCACATCAGCTACACGTGACCGACGCGTGAGTTCACGGCGCTGCACGATCGCCCCGTTTCCGTTACTGAACACCTTGTCCAAGGAGGCCGTGACCTGCTCGAATTCTCCGAATGCAGTCAACGCAGGTTCGACGTGATCCACCAATTGCCGAACCGCCTGGTGTGCAGTCAGCAAGCGCACGGATTCCACGTCCAGCGACCTCCCGTCGAGTCCGTCACGCGCCGCCCGCCAGCAAGCCGCGCGGAGTAGCTCGTGATCGACAGCAGGCGCTGCTTCACCTTTCGTGATCGCGGCGGATGCGGTACCGACGAGTGCCTGCACCAGTGTGGCCAGAGTCATCGTCTCCTCCACGGTGGCGGGCACGTCGCTGATCCGAATCTCCACGGTGGGAAGGTGATCCGACATGCGCACATCCCAATAGACCATGTGTGGATCGAGAATGACCCCTGTCTCCAGCATTGCTGCAACAGCATCTTCGTAGTGCGCCACGGACTCGAAGTAGGGCGGCGGACCCGAACTGGGCCATCGGCCGAACAGAACGTAACGCCAACTCGCATAACCGGTATCGCGACCGGCGCTGATCGGAGAGTTCGCCGTCAGTGCCAACAAGGTCGGTAACCATGGGCGCAGATGGTTGATGATCTGGACCGATCGTTCTCGATCTTCCACACCGACATGAATGTGGCAACCACACATCACACCTTCGGTGATCGCTCTGAATTGACCGGCCATTCGCTGGTATCGCGACGTTTGAGTGATCTCGTCTACCGGCGGATCGTAGAACGGCGTCCCGACTGCGATGAGTTGACAACCCACACGGGCAGCGGCGTCGGCGGTGACGGCACGCGACTCACAGAGTTGATCACGAAGATCACGAATATGGTTTCCGATCGACGTAGACGTCTCCACCTGACAGCGCGTGAGTTCGAGTTGCAGCGAGATACCGAGTTCCCGCCCGGCGGCAGCAACCTCGGAGTTGCGCAGAGTGGGATGTCCAGTCTGCGGATCGCAGAGCAAGAACTCCTCTTCGACACCGAGAGTCGGTGTACCTACCGAGAATATGTCGGGAGTCGGCTTCGCGTTCATAGGGCTTCCTCGCACCGGTTTTCATCCACATCCGATACTTCGAGCGTACGACCTTCTACCCCTTTCGGCACTACTCCGACCGTTTCATCCAGTCACCGATCGGGTAGTTGCCCTGTGAACCGACGACGAGCGAAGAATCGCAAGTCGTCATGAGCTCAGGATGGAGTGTGCCGTGACAAACGCGAGCGAAAGTTCACCGGTAGATGACGAACACACAAATCGATCGCACGTAGGGGAGGCAATCAGCGACGGTCGCAACTATCCCGGATACCTGCTGATCGGACTGGGCCTGGCAACACTCGGATTGACCTTGGTGGCAGCAGGTTACGGATTTCGTGGTTGGGCAGTCATTGCCGGCGTCGTGTGCGTGGTGTCCTTCATCGTCGGAACACTGGCCATCTTGATGGAACACCGACGGGTCAAACGACTGGAAGGTCAGGAACTCTTCGATCAAGAAGGGCACTGAACCGACCGCTCGAGTCGTATTCTGCACAAGCAGAATACGACTCGAGCAGAACACAGCTCAGTGAGTGCGGAGTTGCTCGATCAGCTCACCCTTGTTCAGCTTCGAATAGCCGTGCAGATCGAGTTCCTTGGCACGTTTCTTCAGCTCGTCGACTGTCCACTCCTCGTACGGCGAGGATTGTCCGCCGGACTTGGCGACATTCGACCGCCCTCGATTGGCGGCCGCATTGGAGATTCGGGCCGCCTTCTCCTTGGAATCGCCCTTCTCGCGTAGCTCTTCGTAGAGTTCTTGATCCTTGAGTTGAGGTTGTGAGTCCTTGCGAGCCACTGTTTCGTCCCTTCACTCGTCTTCACTCCGACGGTGTGGCCGAACTGGCAATTCGGCCACACCGCAGGTTCGAACGTACGTCGGCACTCAGGATGTAGGCGGCACCTCGAAACGCCCCCACACGCGGTGCGTCTTCAGAAGCTGAGCCAGCGAGGCGAGCGCTCCTTCCGCGTCTGCATCGACGACGACTCCCAATGCAGACTCGTCGATACCGGCCGCAGCCAGCGCACTCATGCTCTCTCCCCAACCACCAATCGCCTTGCTGTGACGATACATTTCGTTCAGCAGAGTCTCCACCCGTGGATCCAACTTGCCCTCGCCGATCCGAGAAACGTCGCCGCTCAGCAGGATTGCATCGAATTCGATCGAACGAGCTGTGAGGTAGGTTCGCTGCACCGTCACCGCGTCGTCACCGTCCCCGATGGTTCCGCCGTGCGGGCCGAGGATCAGCGGCACCATGCCGGCGTCGAAGATCTTGTCTCGAACGGCGACAACCGTTTCGAGATCGGAGTTCTCATCGACCAGTAGTGCGATGATCCTTCCGTCTACCGGCCATTCCGCACCAACCTGGGACAGTGCAGGGCTGAGCTCCGGATCACTCAACGGCTCGGTCGGTTCGGGAACCGGAAGGCCAAGCCCCCCTGCGACGATCGACACGAGACCCGCGTCGATATTTGCCAAGATGCCCAGATTCCGGGTCTTGATGTTCTCCTCGTAGCACTTACCCAATTCGAAGGTATACGCCTGCGCGACGTGCTCCTGTTCGACAGGGGAGAGACTGCGATAGAAGAGTCGAGCTTGCGAGAAGTGATCGTCGAACGATGCCGGCGCCTGCCTCACCTTTCGCCCTGAAACTTCTTCGGGCACCTCGATATAGGCCGCGCTCTCCGCCGAGGCCAAGAACGGGCACCCACCGTCCAACGAATTGGGATGGTACGGCGCAACTCCGGTATGTACACCGTCCTGATGAAAGCCGTCGCGAAGCATGTCGTTGACAGGCGCGTGAGGACGGTTGATCGGGATCTGATCGAAATTGGGGCCACCGAGTCGCGTGATCTGGGTGTCGAGGTACGAGAACAAACGTGCCTGCAGGAGACGATCGTTGGTGATGTCGACACCCGGAACCAAGTGGCCCGGATGGAATGCAACCTGCTCGGTCTCGGCGAAGAAGTTC
Organism: Rhodococcus sp. IEGM 1306; assembly: GCF_036541985.1. Lineage (NCBI taxonomy): Bacteria > Bacillati > Actinomycetota > Actinomycetes > Mycobacteriales > Nocardiaceae > Rhodococcus > Rhodococcus sp. IEGM 1306. The sequence continues at coordinate 59,386 of NZ_JAZHFF010000007.1, read as the reverse complement.
GTCGGATTGGCGTCGAGTGTCATCGTTCCGATGACCTGAACCGGCGCGAGTTCTTCGGGCACGATCTTGGTGGGATCCAATAGATCTATGCCTTCGAACATTTCGTCTTCGGTATCAGGGAACACCTGCACGCCCAGATCCCAGGACGGATACGCACCCGCCTCGATGGCGTCGGCAAGATCGCGTCGATGGAAATCCGGATCCACACCGCCGGCGATCTGCGCTTCCTCCCACACGAGTGAATGCACTCCGGCGGCCGGCTTCCAGTGGAATTTCACCAGATTCGTCTCGCCGTCGGCATTCACGAGCCTGAACGTGTGAATACCGAAGCCCTCCATCATGCGATAGGAGCGCGGGATGCCGCGATCGGACATGTTCCACAATGTGTGCGCCGTGGCCTCGGTGTGCAGCGACACGAAATCCCAGAATGTGTCGTGCGCGCTCTGCGCCTGCGGGATCTCGCGGTCCGGGTGGGGCTTCGCGGCATGGATGATGTCCGGGAATTTGATGCCGTCCTGGATGAAGAACACCGGGATGTTGTTGCCCACCAGGTCGAAGACACCTTCGTCGGTGTAGAACTTGGTGGCGAAACCGCGTGTGTCGCGTACGGTGTCCGCCGAACCTCGTGAACCCAGCACCGTCGAGAACCGCACGAACACCGGGGTTCGAGCACCGGAAGCGAACACCGATGCTTTACAGATGTTTTCGGCCGCGCCATTCGCCAGGAACGTTCCGTGTGCGGCCGCCCCGCGGGCGTGGACGACGCGCTCCGGAATTCGCTCGTGATCGAAGTGTGTGATCTTCTCACGCAGGTGGTGGTCTTGAAGAAGAGTCGGGCCACGCTCGCCGGCAGTGAGTGAGTGGTCGGTCTCGTAGAGACGTGTACCGGTTGCGGTGGTGAGGTACTCCCCCCGCTGGCCGCGACCGTTTCCCTTCACCTTCTCCTCGGCACCCGCGACGGTGCGCACCTCCGGCTGCCGCTGGTCATCCTTGGGCGGCAACGGCTGTCGAGGCTTGACCGGCTCTTTCAGGTCCGGCGCTTTCGGGGCCGGTGCACCTGGGACGGACTGAGATGAAGGCATCGAACAGCTCCTCTTGATCGTCATGCTGGGCGCAAGAATCTTGTTACGCCTTATGTAAGTAGAGATTTCAAACTGAACGCGGAGCCACGACTCACCCCCGGCTGGGATCAATCCCAGGCCGAGGGTGACGAGTGCGTCAGGGCTATTGCTCGGACTTCTGTCGCGCTTCGTCCGCGGCCGCTTCTGCGCGAGCCTTCTCGGCTTCTGCCTCTTTCTTCGCGACTTCTCGCTGGCTTTCGGCCTTGTCCTGCTGGGCGCGGCCCTCTCGGGTCAAACTGTCGTTTCCGGAAACCGCACCCACGGCTTCCTTGGCCTTACCCTTGACGTCCTCTACGACGCCTTTGATTCCCTCGCTGGGACCGCTCTTGTCATCTGGCACGTTGACCCTCCAATACGTTTCGGATTGTTGCTCAGGGATCCCACACAGGTAGGAATCCCACACAGAAGGCCCTACCCCGTCGAAATTCGCATAAACATCCGTGCACCGACACGCCGCAACGCGTACAAGAAGCGGCCACCGAGGGGAGTGCCGTTCACTCTCGTGTGTTATTCAGTGCTCATGAGCCAGTTACAGACCGATCCCCCCGTGGGCGGAACGCTGTCCACGATTCGCGCGCTTGCGCCCAACCTGGCTCCGAGCGAGCGACGCGTCTCGAACATCTCAAATAGCAGACAGCATTCTCAGAAACTGTTTACCGGGCACAGGAATTGGCGGGACTCGTTCCAGAAGGGGAAGAGGTCGGTGGTGGTGGCCGTGGGGTGGTCGATCTCGGCGAGAGTGTAGAAATCGAGAATCGTCCGCCCGGCGGTTGCGCTGACCTCGCATGCCTGCAAGCTCAGTTTCGCCTCCGCCACGAAGCCGATACTGCGGGCGAAAGGTCCGAGGATCCCGGCATTGACAAAACCCTCGAGGTTTTGTCCCCACTGGTTGTAGTCCGACTGCAAAGCAAAGCTGCATGTTTCACCGAACAACTCGGTGCAGGTTGTCGGCTTCCCACCGATCGTGTGAACCGTATCGGCGAGCTCGTGCGAAGTACCTTCGCGCGGTGATCCGGAAAGGAGAAGCAAGACGGCGACGGCCAAGGCAACCACCAGAAGGATGCTCGCGGCCGTTGCCAGTATCGCCTTCACAATCCCTCGATCCACGTAAGTTCATGAGGGGAACCGTTTTTGGAACACCGGTCACTGGATTTGTACCCGTGACACTCGGGGTCCAAACATCGACCAGGCTGGGAGCCGTGCATCAGGCTGGGGGGTCGCGAGAGGATCTGTGGGAAAAGCCGGGGGAGGATCGACACTCCCTTCCACTACTAATGTATATCGCACCGGGGGCCTTGCGGCAAGGCCCGGGTAGTGCCGCAGAATGGCTGTTCCGATCCCGCACGACCCACTACGGGATCGGAACAGCCAGCGGAAGTGAGGGCACGTGCCAACCCAGGGATACGAAGAAGAACTGCGATCCGAGCGGAACTATGTGGAGGCGCTCTACGCACGCCTCGATGCGGAGCGCGCCCGAGTCAAGGGCAGGTACAGCACCGCTCTGCGCGGAAACGGCGAAGCACTCATGGAACGCGATGCAGAGGTGCGCGCGCTCGCCAAAGAGGTGAAGAGGCTGGACGTAGCCGACAACGGCCTGTGCTTCGGCCGGTTGGACTCGCTGACTGGTGAGACTTCGTACATCGGCCGAATCGGCCTTCTCGATGCGGACAACGACTACGAACCGGTGCTGCTCGATTGGCGGGCGCCGGCATCTCGCCCGTTCTACGTTGCCACCGCTGCAAACCCGGAGAACATGCGTCGACGCCGTCAGTTCCACACACGCAGTCGACACGTGGTCGATTTCACCGACGAGGTACTCGGGCGCCCTGACTGCGCAGAACACGACACCCACAGCGATTCCGCCTTGCTCGCAGCAGTCAATGCACCCCGCGGTGAGGGAATGCGGGACATCGTGGCCACGATCCAGGCCGAGCAGGACGACATCGTCCGACTCGAACACCCCGGGGTGCTGGTGATCGAAGGTGGCCCCGGTACCGGGAAAACCGTCGTCGCCTTGCACCGCGTCGCCTACCTGCTCTACACGCAGCGAGAGCGAATGGAACGTCACGGCGTTCTCGTGGTCGGGCCGAACCCGGCGTTCCTGAACCACATCGGCCGCGTGCTGCCCTCGCTGGGCGAGTCCGACGTGGTGTTCATGACCACCGGTGATCTCGTTCCGGGTTTACGCGTCACCGCCGAGGACGCTCCTGAGGCCGCTGGGCTCAAAGGCTCGCGGAAGATCCTGGACGTTCTCGGCGCAGCGATTGCCGATCATCAGCGATTGCCCGAGAACCCGTTGTTGATCGAATTGGCGGACGTCACAGTGCGAATCGACGCCGAAACTGCGGAGTGGGCCCGAGAAGAAGCTCGTTCGAGCGGACTCCCCCACAACGACGCTCGCACTGTGTTCACCGAAATCGTCACCTGGGCACTGACCGAGCGGGCGATAGCGCGGATCGGCAAGGGATGGTTGACACGCAGTGACCGTGAAGCCTGGGAACAAGTGCGCGCAGATCTGACCGCAGAGTTGGCGGAGAATGACGCGTTTGCCGCCGCACTCGACGCACTCTGGCCGATCTTGACACCGAAAGAGCTACTGACACAACTGTTTACTTCGCCAGAACGCCTACGCAAGGCAGGCGCAGACGAGACACTGTTGCGCCGAGAGGGCGATGCCTGGACGGTGTCCGACGTTCCGCTTCTCGACGAATTGGTGGACATGCTCGGCCGGGACAAGCCCGTCGACCAGAGTGCCGAACGTGAACGCCGCGACGAGGCTGCGTATGCAGCGGGCGTGCTGGACATGATGATCAGTCGTGAAGACTTGATGGACGACGAGGATCATCTCCTCGCCCAGGACATGCTGTACGCCGAGGACCTGGCGGATCGTTTCGTCGAACGCGATACCCGGGAGCTCGCCGAACGCGCTGCTGCTGACCGAGACTGGACGTACAGGCATATCGTGGTCGACGAGGCACAAGAGCTGTCCGAGATGGACTGGCGAGTCCTGATGCGCCGCTGCCCGGACCGGTCTTTCACGGTAGTAGGTGATCTCGCGCAACGACGTTCACCCGCAGGTGCTCGCTCGTGGGCGACGATGATGGAGCCGTACGTCCCCGGCCGCTGGATCTACCGATCCCTGTCGGTGAACTATCGCACCCCCGCCGAGATCATGAGCGTCGCCGCCGCCTTGCTCGCCGAGTTCGCGCCAGACATCCAGCCACCCGAGTCCGTCCGCGCCTGCGGGGTCCAACCGTGGTCCAAGCGAATCTCCGCCGACGAACTAGCCTCCGCCATCGACGAATTCAATCAGGACGAGGCCGGACGCGAGGGTACGAGCGTCGTCATCGGACCTGCGAGTGTGCCCGGCGCTGTGCCGGTTTCGGAAACGAAGGGCCTCGAGTTCGATGCCGTGCTCGTCGTGGAACCGGAGCGAATCATCGCCGACGGCCCACGCGGTGCGTCTGAACTCTATGTCGCCCTCACCCGCGCGACCCAACGTCTCGGCGTCCTACACGAGGGGCCATTGCCGCACGCATTGACCGGGCTCGTCCGGGTCGGGACGGCCAGATCACCGCAATCGTTCGCGGCGAGCGATCGTGCTGTGTAGGCCTTCGGCAGCAGCGCGCACGTAGGACACCTGGCTCTCGGGGACGAAGCGACTGGTGGGACCGGTGACACTGATGGCCGCGACGGGTTTGTCATTGGTTCCGAATACCGGCGCCGCAACGCATGCGAGACCCGGCGCTGATTCCTCGCGCTCGAACGCAATACCGGTCTCGACCACTCGGTTCAGTTGGGTGTTGAGAATGCCGGGCGCAACAATTGTGTGCGGGGTCCGGCGCGTCATCGGCTCCGACAGCACCTCGCGGCGAAACTCGTTGTCGGAGAATGCCAGGAGCGCCTTGCCGATTGCGGTGCAATACAGCGGTATCCGGCCACCGGTCCGGGACGGCGAGTTGGCTTGCCGGTGTCCGCCGATCTTCGCGACGTATACGACGTCGTGGCCGTCACGGACCCCCAGGTGGACTGTCTCGTGGGTCCGCTCGTACAGGTCCTGGAGGAACGGCATCGCCATCTCCAGGAGGCTACGTTCGAGAGAGGCGAGCATGCCGAGTTCGAAGAGGCCGCCGCTGAGCCGGTAGCCACCGTCGATACGGTCGAGTAGCCGGTTCGCGACCAGTTCGTTGGCCAGGCGGTGCACCGTCGCCTTGTGCAGGCCCGTCCGCTGGACCAGGGTGGCCAGAGGCAACACGTGGTCGTCGGCCCGGAAGGCGCGCAGGATCGTCACCGCCTTGCCGAGCACGGTGTCGAGGTTTGCGCTGCCAGTCACCTCCCCAGCGTATCGCTGAGTGAGACAGTTCCCTGGCGCAATCTCGGTGCCGCGGCGAAAGTAGTGGCCATGAGCCAGCCCACGAATACCAGTACAGCTAGCGAGACCGACATCGCAGCTGCTGCGGACCGCCTCGCAGCCGCCATCGCGAGCGGCACTCCCTGCGCGCCCGTGCGCGATCTGATCGGCGCCGACGACCTCGTCGCCGCCTATGCCGTCCAGCGCCGCGTCGACGAAATCCGTCGGCAGGCGGGGGCCGTGGTCGTAGGCCGCAAGATCGGCCTGACCTCGGTGGCAGTCCAGCAGCAGCTCGGTGTCGACCAGCCCGACCTCGGCGTGCTGTACGCCGACATGGAGTTCCCCGCCGGCGGCGCCATCCCCATGAGCCGTTTGATCCAGCCCAAGGTCGAAGCGGAAGTTGCCTTCGTGCTCGGTGCCGACCTCGTGGACGGACCGCTGGACAGTGCGCAGGTGCGCGGTGCGATCGACTACGCCGTCGCCGCGATCGAGATCTGCGACAGCCGCATCGAGTCGTGGGACATCAAGTTCGGTGACACCGTCGCCGACAATGCGTCCTCGGGCGTGTACGTCCTGGGAACCGAACGACGCACCCTCGACGAGGTGGAACCCGCCGGCGTCGTCATGTCGATGTCCGTCGACGGCACCGAGGTGTCCACCGGCGTCGGAACCGCCTGCCTGGGCGATCCGATCGAAGCCGTCGTCTGGCTCGCCCGCACTGCACGTGAGTTGGGGCAGCCGCTGACCGCAGGGCAGGTGATCCTGTCCGGCGCTCTCGGCCCCATGGCACCGGTCACCGCAGGCAACGTAGTCACCGTGACCGTCTCCGGGCTCGGTTCCGTCACCACCAGTTTCTCCAGCGAAGAGGACAACGCATGAGCAAGGTCAAGGTCGCGATCATCGGATCGGGCAACATCGGCACGGATCTGATGATCAAGGTGCTGCGCAACTCCGACTACCTGGAGATGGGCGCGATGGTCGGTATCGACCCCGCGTCCGACGGCCTCGCTCGCGCCGCGCGTCTGAACGTGCCGATCACGGCAGAAGGCGTCGAAGGCCTTGTCGGTCTGCCGAACTTCGACGAGATCGAGATCGTCTTCGACGCCACCTCGGCAAAGGCTCACGTGGCCAACAACGCGCGGCTGGCTCCCCTCGGCAAGCGCATGATCGACCTGACGCCTGCCGCGATCGGACCGTACGTCGTACCGGCCGTCAACGCGGACGAGCACTTGGACGCACCCAACGTCAACATGGTGACGTGTGGCGGCCAGGCCACCATCCCGATGGTTGCCGCTGTTTCTCGGGTCGTCCCGGTGGCGTATGCGGAGATCGTCGCGTCCATCGCCTCCAAGTCGGCCGGTCCCGGAACGCGCGCCAACATCGACGAGTTCACCGAGACCACGTCCGAGGCGATCGTGGCAGTCGGCGGCGCTCGTCGCGGCAAGGCCATCATCATCCTCAACCCCGCTGAGCCGCCGCTCATCATGCGCGACACGGTCTTCTGCCTCGTCGACGCACCGGACCCGGCTGTTCACGACGAGATCCGTCAGTCGATCGAGAAGATGGTCGGCGACGTCTCCGCGTATGTCCCCGGCTACCGACTCAAGCAGGAAGTCCAGATCACCGAGATCCCGGCCGACCAGCCCGTCGAGACGTTGCTCGTCGACGGCAATCGCCCCACCCACCAGGTGTCGGTGTTCCTCGAGGTCGAGGGCGCGGCACACTACCTGCCTGCGTACGCCGGCAATCTCGACATTATGACGTCCGCCGGAATGCAGATCGCGGAGCGCATCGCCCAGCAGAAGGAAGCAACCAAGTGAGCAACCGCAAGATCTTCGTCCAGGACGTCACCCTTCGCGACGGCATGCACGCTGTCCGCCACCGCATTTCGCCCACCGACGTCAAGCGGATCGTCACAGCTCTCGACGCTGCCGGCGTCGACGCGATCGAAGTAGCGCACGGTGACGGCCTCGCCGGCGGCTCGCTCAACTACGGCCCCGGCTCGAACACCGACTGGGAATGGATCGAAGCAGCGGCCGAGGTACTCGAGCACGCTCGTCTCACCACGCTGCTACTTCCGGGTGTCGGCACGATCAGTGAACTCAAGCATGCTTACGACCTCGGTGTGCGCTCGGTTCGCGTTGCCACGCACTGCACCGAGGCCGACGTCTCCGCGCAGCACATCGAAACCGCCCGCGAGATCGGCATGGACGTCTCGGGCTTCCTGATGATGAGCCACATGGCGCCTGCCGAGGAACTGGCCAAGCAGGCCAAGTTGATGGAATCGTATGGCGCGCACTGCGTCTACGTCACCGACTCGGGTGGACGTCTGGTGATGAACGACGTCGCGGATCGTGTTCGTGCATACCGCGACATCCTCGACGAGGGCACCGAAATCGGTATCCACGCCCATGAGAATCTCTCGCTCTCGGTTGCCAATTCCGTTGTTGCAGTGCAGAACGGCGTCACCCGCGTCGATGCTTCGCTTGCCGGTCACGGCGCCGGTGCCGGCAACTGCCCCCTCGAGGCCTTCATCGCCGTCGCCAACATCGAAGAGTGGGAGCACGGCTGCGACCTGTTCGCCCTGCAGGATGCCGCCGACGACATCGTCCGACCGCTGCAGGACCGGCCGGTCCGCGTCGATCGCGAAACCCTCACTCTCGGCTACGCCGGCGTGTACTCGAGCTTCCTGCGCCACGCCGAAGCTGCGTCGGAGCGCTACGGAATCGACGTTCGCACACTGCTGCTCGAAGCTGGACGCCGCCGTCTGGTGGGTGGTCAGGAGGACATGATCGTCGACATCGCGCTCACCCTCGCAGCGCAGGCGACAAAGGAAGCAGTCTGACGCGCTGCCGAGTTCGCTGACACCCGAGTCCCGCTCCCGTCTCCGGACGGGGGCGGGACTTCTCAGTTGGACTGAGAGTTTCCGCCGCGACGCCGCTCAACGCTGAAGCTGTTGTTGCCCAATAACGGCGAGGTGCCGATCTTCGCTACGGTGGATGACATGACCGAATCTGACAGCGACAAGCTGATACACCCGACTGCAACGGCGGGTTGTGCCGGCGTCGACGTTCCGGACAGCCGGGGTCGCACCGGCCTCGACCGAACAGGTCTCGGGCTGCACGGTAATCCGAACGTCGAGGTCGAACGAGTCGAGGTCACCTCAGACGGTTGGCATGTGTTGCGTCGCAGCACCTTCACGTATCGGCGAAGGGACGGCACTCTCGAGACACAGCAACGAGAAACCTACGACCGTGGGAACGGCGCGACGATCTTGCTGTACGACCCCGAACGGCGCACCGTCCTGTTGACGAAGCAATTCCGCTTTCCCGCTTACGTCAACGCACACCCCGACGGAATGCTGATCGAGACCGCAGCCGGTTTGCTCGATGCCGACACGCCGGAAGTAGCCATTCGGCGAGAGACGAGCGAAGAGCTCGGCGTCGCGATCGGTGAGGTGCAGCATCTGTTCGATCTGTACATGAGCCCCGGATCCGTCACCGAGAGAGTGCATTTCTTCGCCGGCCGATACAGCCCGGCGGACAGAACCGGCAGTGGTGGCGGGGTGCCAGACGAAGGCGAGGACATCGAAGTCCTGGAGTTGCCGTTCGACACGGCACACGACATGATCTCCGGTGGAGAAATCGTCGACGGTAAGACGGTTATTCTTCTTCAATGGGCGGCCATGTCGGGGGCACTGACTTCGAAGTCGATTGCCTGAATTTCTATATCCTGTGCCGATGGAACCTGCTGAGTACAGCGACGCGCTGAGGTCTGTCCTCGATACCGTGTCGGCGGTAGTGAGCGATCGACTGGCTGCGATTCACCACGCGGCAACCCCGCGCACCGAAGGGATCGTCATCGATGTCTCGGTCGATCAGGACGGCGAGGGAACATTCGGCGTATGGGCACGATTCGAGGGTCCTGACGCATTCAGCCTGAATCAGCAAATCGGTGACGAGAGAGAGCTATTCGGCGTGATCTGGGGCGAGGAAGGCTGGGAACCGCCGGTTCCGCATCGACCGCGAAAGTGGTCACGTATGGAACTCGAGAAAGTTGTCGTCGGTGTCGTGGCCAAATGGATCGACGGGCTCATTCCCTCGGCCGCCACCGGACTAGCTTGGGAAGTAACGACTCCCGACGGAACTGTCGACGCTGTACCAGTGGGCGGTCGTGGACATCTGCCTCGATGAATCGCGGAAGCTGTGGGCGAGATGGAAGACCTCACCGCCACGGTTGTCGTCCAGGATCCGCCACTTGCACCGACGGATTCTAACTATTGTTGCGATGTCACCGGCCGGTCGCACCGTCGATCAGTTCGCGGAGGATGTCAGCGTGCCCGGCATGGCGTCCGGTCTCTTCGATCATGTGCACGAGCGCCCAGCGGACACTGGGAGCGGGTCGTTTCGCCCCCGGTCGCGGGATGGGCGCGGCAAGATCTGTGCATCCGTCGAGAACTGCGTTGGCACGCTCGACCGTCTCGCGATAGCGACTGACGACACCGTCCACGCTGTCTTCCGATGACGGCTGAAACGTCGCTTTCCAATCCGTCACGTTTTCTGCGAGAAACATCGATCGTTCGACAAAGGTCAAGTGAGTGACCAGCCCGAGCAAGGTTGTCCCAGACGGAACAATTGTGGTGCGCACCTGAGGTTCCGGAGCACCCTCGACCTTGGCAGCGATCGAATCACGCAAGTAGTCGAGAAACGCGCGTAGCGTATCGACCTCGCTATTTCCGGACCGGGGTGGTGGGGCATCACGGCGGCTGCGACGCGACGCTGCCATGGTGGTTCTCCTTACTCGGTGAAGAACGACATAGAGGCTTCATTCCTGGGTGGGCAGAACCGATCCTTCCGAATTCACTCCGATCCCGCATCAAATTTTGCCGTTGCGGCAAAGGCAGGCTTCATCGCCGGTATCACCGCGCCGAATGCAGGTCGTGCACAAGTTGGGGCCTCCGCAACTTGCCGACCTCGAAAGGCCACCGCTGCAGCGGGTAGGCGAGACGAGCCACGAAGTAGTTGGCGTACTCGGCGACGCCGAAAGCCCACACCGCCACCACGCCCACGGCCGCGCCGGAGTGATCTGGTAGCCAGATGACAACGCCGAGAAGAGCTATCGCCAACAAGAGAACATCGAGGACCCGAAACACGCGGTAGAGCGCTGCGAGGCGGGCCGGCATCGGTGCCTGCTCGACCCAGCCTCGGGCAAGCAGCCAGTAGACACCTGCTTGTACGAGAACCACGAGCAGTGGGGCCAGCGCCGACCACAACGCAGCGGAGTCTTTCGGACCTTCGAGCCGAGGCATCACGACGCCGACAGCCACAGCGGCAAATACGGCCGCGGCCGCCAGTTCGCCAAGACCGAGGCTCAGGTACCTGCGTCGCAAACTCATTCGCCGTTGATCCACCACGTGAGAAACCATATCCGTTGATCACCGCGCAGCGGGTGCGCAGCAGCTTCGAGGCTTTGCCTGAGATCGATCAGGCTCGCAGCCAAAGGAATACGGTTCACCTCGACTTGATTCGGGCGGATCATCCGGCACGTGTTGGCAGATCCGGCGGGAAACCTTTTCTGCCTAGGCAATCCACACTAGGGCTTGTCTGAAAACTAGTCCGAGATCGAGTCCACTGCTCATCCGACAAAGCCTGAAAGTGCGTCACCCGATCAGCAGTACATACATTCGTTCGCATACAGTCGGATGTGTCCCAGCGGCACCCCAGACTGGAATGTCCGCTGCGTCAACATCTGCCGATTGGGGGCTGGACGGATGGAATCGCCTGACTTACTGGGTCTGACGGTCTCACTGACGTCGTCGACGCTTATCCTCGCGTTCGTTGCTGGGCTCATGCCGCGACTCGTCGGTGATGAACCGAATCCCGTTGTCGGCATACGCACGAAGGCGACGATCTCGAGCCCCGAGGCGTGGCAATTGGCCCATCGGATTGCGTGGCCCCTTCTACGCCGGACGGTGTGGACAGCCGTAGTGGGACTGTGCATGCAGGTCGCCATCGGTGTCGTGACAGGTTTCGGATCTGTGGTGTCGGCTGTCGCCTCAACAGTCGTGTTTCTAGCGGTGCTCCTTGTCCTGCTCTGTGCAGCGTTGAAGGGCAACGCCGCGGCAAAATCGTTACGGCGCTGACCACCCGGGCCCGCATTTGTCAGAGGTGCCCTAGTTCTCCGATTTCAGTTCCCGATACGCGGTCGTTCGCGCCGGCGTGGTCCACGGTCCCGCATCTCGAGGATCGCGGCTGCCGTGGACGCGACCGTCTTGTCGTCGTCGCGTGTCAGCCGGGCGAGCGCTTCCCGGGCCGCCGCGCCGGGAATCTCAGCGAGTGCCTGCGTGATTCGCAACCTCGTCGGGGCGTCGTCAGTGCCGTCGAGCCCTGCCTGCACGGCATCGACGACCTCACCGCTTGTCGGTGAGTGCTCCGCGAGAAGACCGAGCACCTCTCCGGCCTCGACGTCGCGTCGCCCGTCGGCGACCATCTCGAGGAGAGCGGGCATCGAGACGGCCTCTCCGCGAGATCCGAGGGTGAGAGCGGCATCAGCGCGGACTATCGCGTCCGAATCATCGAGAGCTCGCTTCAGCGCCCGAGTTGCTTCCTCGGTGTGGATCCCGGAGATGGCCGACGTCGCGCGGCGTCGAACCTCGACGTCCTCCGATTCGAGGCCCTTCGTGAGACCTGCAAGGCCCGCACCTTCGGTCCTCGCCAACGCCCACTGCAACGCTCCGGCCACGTTGGCATCCTTCTCCGACAGGATGGCCTCGACGAGTGCGTCGACGGGCAACGCCGCATTCAGCTCCTGCGACAGGATCGCTTGCTGACGGTGGGCAGCGAACTCGGATTCGAGTGCACGCAACAGCGAGACCATGCGCAGGACGTCATCCCACTCCGAAGGGGCGGATGCGTCGACCCTTTCGAGTTTGGTCAGCAATTCCTCCTCCGCCGCGATCCGTTGCCGAGTGTGTTGCATGAGTTCACCCACCAAATCGGCCGGCGCGAAGTCGGGTTCGTCCAGTGCACGCTTGGCCTCGTTCAACGAGAGCCCCAACGTCCTCAAGCTCTCGACGTGGAAGAGTCGACGGATGTCGTCGGCGGAGTACTCCCGGTAACCGCCGGACGTGCGGCCCGTCGGCTTCACCAGTCCCAAGGTGTCGTAGTGACGCAGCATCCGTGTGCTGACACCACAACGCCGCGAGACCTCGCCGATCAACATCCGTCTCCCCTTCCTACGCGTCCGGGCCGATTGCCGCGACGCGCTTCGCCAACTCGTGTGAGAGTGCGAACCCACCGTCGGGGTCGTGCCAGAGTTGCTTTGTAGCATCAGCATGCGCCCGGACACGCGGATTCGGGTTCATTCCGGCCGCGTCGAGCACCGGGAGTACAGCCTCGCCGAGCCCGGTCAGAGCACGGCTCAGACTGAGCTGCATCTGCAGTTCGCCCCGCCCGAGTTCGGTCGCCAGATCCGCTGCGAGTGCACCCTCGACTCCTGCCGGCACGAGTGCCACTGCGGCGCGCCACGCACTGCGCGCGACCTCGTCGTCCTGGTCGTGCACCAGCGCAGAGACCTCGGGCCACGCGATCGGATCGCCGATCTTGGACAAGGTGTGGAGCGCCTGACTGCGGGCTTGCGAACCATCGGACCCGAGCTCACGGATCAGCCTCGGCACCGTAATTTCGGCCGGCAAGCGGCACAATGCCCAGGTCAGCATGTCGCGGACGAAGAAGTCCGGCTCGACGGCGCACCGATCGATCAGGGCATCCGTCAGCTCAGGGTCCGGGCGCGTGCCGACAGCGAGCGCGGCGCGCAGCCGAACCGAGGGATCAGCCGCGGCCAATGCGTCGACGAGGTGAGCATTCTGCCCACCATGGTTGGTTGTGTTCACGACAACCACCTCCTTCGTCGACCATTGGAGTCCTTGTCACTGTGTCAAGGTCAAGCGTCGCTGTCTCCGACACGGGAAATATCGCCTCGGATCACACGCCGGTTGTCGATCCTGGCCGAAAGATCATCAGCACGACGACAACGACCCAGAGCAGATTGAAGATCCCCGTCGCTGTGCCCAGTCGACGGGTGAGCCGCGTTGCGACATCCACAACGGACCCGGTTCCTTCGATCGCCGCCATTGTCAGCCGTTGGGCGGGAAGCACGACCGCGGTGAGTATCACGGCGGCAACGACGGTGAGTGCGATCGAGGTGAGGATCCACAGGTCACCGAGCACTCCGAGATTGACGGCGGTGGCGACACCGAGCATCGGAACGACAACGCCGATCGTGGCATACACCCGAACGATGCGATGCAGCATGCCCGTCGTCGCAACACTGGCGCTGTCCGGATCGGCGAGCGCGGCGCGGCTCGCCACCGGGAACATACTCGCCGCCACAGCGACGGGGCCGATGGCAAGAATGGCCGCAATCACGTGGAGGGACAGCAGGATTCCGGTCATGGGATTTCTCGCGTTTCGGTACGCACAAGCGTATTCACGCAGCGTCCGGGGCGAAGGTGATTACAGGCTCGGCGCCCTTGGCCGACCACACCGTTCCACGACGCTCGTAGTCGAAGAGCGCTTCGACCTCGAGACTTATCCGGGGCCCGAGGCATCGTTCCAACAGGTACAGGCCAAGGTCGAGACCGGATGTCACACCGCCGGCGGTGATCAGGTCACCGTCGTCGACGATTCGCGCCTGGATCGGAATAACGCCGCCGGCCGCCAGTGCGTCCACGGCAAGATGGTGTGTCACGGCGCGGCGCCCTTCGAGAAGCCCCGCCATCGCCAGCGCCAAAGATCCTCCACAGACGGTCGCAACAAGAACACCAGGATCGTCGAGTGCACGCCGCATCATGACAGGCAGTTCGGTTTCCGTTGTGGCCGCGAGTCTTTCCGGCAAACTGGTGCCCGGCTGGTCCGCATCGGGTTCGAAGAGACCCGATGCTCCGGGAACGATGATCAGATCCGCGTGTTCGACATCGAGGGTTGCAGTGGCGGTCATAGCGAGTTCACCACTTCCACTCAGGACGGTCCGAGGCCCCTCCGCGCTGACGAGTTCGACACTCAACGCCCCACCGCTGGCGAGACCCCCGGCGTAGAGCACCTCGTACGGACCCACGACATCCATGGGATCGAATCCGTCGAACAACACGATCTGCGCGTGCACTGCAACCTCCGATTTTGTGCGACGCGCTCCTGTGCGCTTCGCTGTTCCTACGACAGTAGGAGGAAGTTGACCCCTGCGCGACGGCTGAAAGCCAACCTTCGACGGCTTTCAGCCAACCTCACATATTCTGTGAAATACCAGTTGAGAGGATATTTCACGACACGAGATCACAGAATCTCGCGCCACATACGCTACGTTTCAGACATGCATGACGTTGCAGTTCTCGCGTTGCCCGGAGTGGTGCCGATGGACCTGGCAGCACCCCTCGAAGTCTTCGGACGATGCAGGCTTCCCTCAGGCGCACCGGCCTACCGGACCGCCGTGTGCGCGCTCACCGAGGAGGTGGAGACCGGAACGTTCACGATGCGCGTACCGCACGGACTGTCACGTCTCGCCCAGGCCAGCACGATCATCATCCCGGGCACCGCCGATCTCGATGTGCCGGTCGACGCCGAGATCATCGACGCCCTCAGATCAGCCGCGGATCGCGGCACACGCATCGCATCACTGTGCGTCGGCGCATTCACGCTCGCCGACACCGGCTTGCTCGACGGACTTCGCGCGACGACGCACTGGGCGGCCGCCGCAGAGTTGGCGCGTCGGCACCCGGCTGTCGACGTCGATGCTGCCGTTCTCTACGTCGACAACGGGCACATCTTGACTTCGGCGGGCGCTGCGGCCGCACTCGACCTCTGTCTGTACATGGTGCGTCAGGACTACGGGTCTGCCGTCGCCGCCGACACGGCACGTCTGAGCGTGATGCCGCTCGAACGTGCCGGAGGGCAAGCACAATTCATCGTCCACGAGCCTCCCGTACCCAGCGGGACAACCCTTCGTCCACTGCTGAACTGGATGGAAGAGAATCTCGGGGAGCAGCTCGACATCACGACAATCGCGGCCAGGGCAACGATGAGCACCCGCACGCTCAACCGCCGCTTCCAGGAACAGATCGGTACAACGCCGTTGCAGTGGCTCCATCACGCGCGGCTCCGCCAAGCGCAATTTCTGCTCGAGACTACCGACCACTCGATCGAACGTGTTGCGGGACAAGTCGGATTCAATGCCGTCACCACGTTCCGCGAACGCTTCCGAGACCTGGTCGGCACCAGCCCACAGCGGTACCGGACACAGTTTCGAACTTCCCGCTAGCGGGCCGGTCAGCCCTTGACGTTGCCGGCAGCGGTGTTCAGAACTGTGGCGACGTCGTCGAGGATGTACGGGATGGTCAGGACCGTCAGTCCGCCGAACGCGAAGTTCTTGTCGACGCTGAAGTCCTTGGTGGATGCCGTACGCCCATCGACGATCACCGGCTGAGCTGCCACCAGTGGCTCGGCGAGGAACGCGTTCAGAGAGTCCTTGTCGTAGGCCACCACGAACAGCACGTCAGACGCAATCAGCGGCGCCTGCTCGGTGCTCAGCTCGAAGTACACGGCCTCGGGATCCTTGGCGGGATCGGCCTGCTGGATCGTCGGCTCGTTCTTCAGACCCAGCTGCTCGAGGAACTCGACACGCACGTCGGCGTTCTTACTCACCGCGAAGGTGCTCGGACTGTTCGGGAGTCCGATGGTGACGGTCTTACCTTGCAACGCAGGGTTCTTCGCAGCCGTCGCGCTGATCGCGGCGTTGGTCTTGTCGATGAGCGTGCCGGCCTCGGCCTGTTTACCCAGCGCCTGACCAGCGATGGTCACCTGGTCCTGCCACGACGCGGTCCACGGCTCGTCCTGGAAGGAAACCACCGGCGCGATCTTCGACAGTGCGTCGAATTCCTGCTGAGTGAGCCCGGAGTACGGGGCGAAGATGAGATCTGGTTCAGCCTTGGCGAACTGCTCGACAGGTGCTTCGCCCGTTCCGTCACCCGACAACAAGATCGGCTGCTCGCCACCGAGCTTGTCGAGTGCCTCGGCGTCCCACTTCAGAATGCCCTGCGCGTCGGCCCCGTACTGAGGTCCGGAGAAAGTGGGCATCGCGACCGGGACGACACCGAGCGCCAGGAGGGCGTCCTGATTGGACCATCCCCAGGTTGCGACCCGCCTGGGCTCCTCCTTGATCTCGGCCGTGCCGAGGGCCGACGTGATCGTCACCGGGAACGCGGCGTCGACTGCGGATGAAGTCCGGGTGCTGTCTTTGTCGTCGGTGCTGTCTTTGTCGCCGTTGCTGCTGCAGGCCGCCATTCCGGCCGCCAGCCCGCACGCCGCCACGACGGCTACCATCCGGCGGACACGGCTGCCACCACTTCGTCGCTCTGACAGCCCTCGTCCCAAAATTCTCGCCACGCCAGGACCTCCCGGTCGATCGACCTGCTCAGACACCCCGAGCGGGTGACGGCGCCTAACGTAGCACGAAGGTAACCCTATCCTCAGTTGTCGTGCGCTCTACTTTGCCCTCTGTCGTCGCACCATCTCCGCGATCCAGATGGGCGCAAACGGCGAGGTGCAGTTCGGTGGAGTCGGGTAATCCTCGAGCACCCGCAGTCGCTCACCGATCTCGATTGCCCGGGCGCGGTACTCGGCATGTTCGATCCCGATCTGAGCCAGGCAGTGGTTCATCGCCCATTGCAGGCGGTCAGGAGCATCCTTCATCTCCGCCTCGATGACGTCGAGTAGCCCTGAAAGGTCAAGTCCCTCGGGCTTCTTCGCGACACGTTCGGTGGTCAGAGCCCACCCGGCGCTAGCGACCACAGGATCAGGGTCAGCGGTCCAGGCCACCCGCAACTCCTCGGCATGCGGGTTCTTCTTCACCACGTAATTGACGAGCCAGTCCTGCACCTTCGGAGTGCGGGCCTCTCGCAACATGACATCCAACTCGTCACGCTCGAACGCCTTCGGGCGGCAGATCAAAAGGGCCAACAATCGCGCCGCGGTATCGCCCGTCGCCCAAAGCTGTTGTGCGAGTTCCTGCTGAGTCTTCAATCGCTTCGCAACAGCGCGCAGTTTTGTGAGGTTCACACCGTGATCGTCACCGTGCTTCTCGTTCACCGCACGCGCCTTCGGATCTTCGAGAGCAGCCAACTCGTCCATCACCGCGGCAACCGTCGTTTCGGCCACTTCGTCCTCCAGTCACTACTTCTGCGATTCCCCTACAAGCAAAGCACGGGAAGGCGGGCGACCTACGTTTGAAACCTCGGCCAATGGGTACATGACTGCTCCTGAGGTGGCGGCACGCCACCATGAAGACAGGACGAACCTTGCATATGCGACGCGCCGCGGGTGCTGAGAACGTGGACGAAACCGCAGGCGGAGATGAAGACGGCGGTAAGAACATTCTCACTCGGGCTATAACCGGCCCACTCCTTTTCGTGTTCATCCTCGGAGACGTTCTGGGTGCCGGCATCTACGCGTTGGTGGGCGTCATCGCCGGTGAAGTTGGTGGAGCCGTCTGGGTACCACTGCTCGTAGCGCTCGTCATGGCATTGCTGACAGCAACGTCGTATGCCGAACTGGTCACCAAATATCCGCGAGCGGGCGGCGCAGCAGTATTCGCCCAACGGGCGTATCGGAAACCACTGATCTCGTTCCTTGTCGGCTTCTCGATGCTGGCGGCCGGCGTAACCAGTGCGGCGGGACTCGCCCTCGCATTCTCGGGCGACTATCTCAAAGCCTTCATCGACGTCCCAACCGTTCCAGCGGCGCTCGTCTTCCTGCTCCTGGTGGGACTTCTCAATGCCAGAGGCATCAAGGAGTCGATGCGCGCCAACGTCGTCATGACAGTCGTGGAGGTCACCGGGCTCGTCCTCGTTGTCGTCCTCGCTTGCATAGTTCTCGGGCGCGGCGACGGAACCCTGAGCCGCGTCGTGGAGTTCGACGACAGCCGATCGCCTGCACTCGCGGTGCTGGCTGCGGCACTCCTCGCGTACTACTCTTTTGTCGGCTTCGAAACGTCCGCGAACGTCGCCGAAGAAGTGAAGAACGTGAGCAAGGTCTACCCACGCGCACTGTTCGGAGCATTACTGACAGCCGGCGCCGCCTATGTCCTTGTCGGCCTGGCTGTCTCGGTGGTCCTGCCCGCCGACGAACTTGCCGCATCCTCCGGGCCACTGCTGGAAGTTGTGTCAGCTGCCGACGTCGGCGTTCCGCCTCGCCTGTTCAGCCTGATCGCGTTGGTCGCCGTCGCCAACGGCGCACTGCTGACAATGATCATGGCGAGCAGGCTGACATACGGGATGGCATCGGAAGGCTTGCTCCCGAGCGTCTTCGCTCGGGTACTGCCGCAGCGACGGACCCCCTGGGTGGCGATTATCGCGACCACAGCAGTTGCCATGGCTCTCTGCGTCACCGGATCGCTGTCAGCCCTGGCGGAGACGGTGGTACTCCTGCTGCTTTTCGTATTCATCAGCACCAACATCGCCGTCCTGGTTCTGCGCCGTGACGCAGTGCAACACAAACACTTCCGAACGCCGATCATCTTCCCGATCCTCGCTCTCGGTACGTGCGTTGCGTTGCTCACCCAGCAGAGCGCTGCGACGTGGTTACGCGCATCATTACTCTTGGCCGTCGGAGTAGTGCTGTACGCCCTCTCCCACCGCCGATCCACGAAGTGAGGTGCGATGTACAGGAGCCGGTGTGATGACCGACAGTTCTGACGCGTCAGATGTAATTCAGCGTCGAGAGCGAAAGATCAACAGGCGAACCCTGACGTACGGCGTGTCAGTCGTTCTGGCTACCGCGGTTTTGGTTATCGCGATCGTGTGGTTGGGCTCCCGGCGGGGCGAATGCTTCGGTACCGACACCTTGCTGTGCTCACAGAAGGATCGCCGACTGGCGGTCTTCGTCCCGAGCCTGATGTTGCTGCTCGGGACCGTGGGCGCGTTCTTGCGAGCCTCCCTGCGATTGCACCGCCTGCGGCGCCTCTACATCCGGCCGTACATGGCGTGGACCTTGGCGGGCCTCACCCTGACGTATCTGACCGGAGCTTACTTCTTGATCGGGGTTTAGATTCTCTGAATACGTCTGTTCAGCAACCAGATTGAGTCGACAGCCGCAAATCAGAATCGCGGATCGTCGATCGCAGTGAGGACTACTTCCCGCACTGACGTCGAAGACGACAAACTCGAGATCGAGCGCACCGTATCCACAACGTCATGTACCGGGACCAGAGATCCCTCTCCCCTGGCGGCAGCGACGTCTCGGGGCACGTCGAGTCCGTCTTCTGTATTGAGATATCCGAGATGAAGGACAGTCACTGCGAGTCTGTCCTTCCGGTAGCCCTCTCTCAACGCGTCGGCAATGCCGTTGATCGCGAACTTCGATGCACCGAACGCAACCTCCGGCCTACCGCTTCGCGGGAGTCCCGAGGTGGACCCGGTCAAGATGATCCGAGGTCGAGGACGGCCGATCATTCTCGGGATCAGGCGCTTGAGCAGGAGAATTGTGGCCGTGATGTTGGCGTTGATCATTTCGAGCATTTCGACATCGGATTGATCTGTGAACGCATAATCGGAAGTGAAGGCATCCCCTTCCCAAATTCCGACGTTGCAGATCAGGGTATCTACACCACCGACAAGCTCCTGATCGATCGAATTCGCTGCCGTAACAGGATCGGTCAGGTCGGCTTCGATCCACTCGGAGACGTCGAACCCGTCAGGACGCCGACGCGATATGCCGAGAACTTCGTCGCCATCGCTCCTCAGACCCTCGATCAAAGCACGACCGAGACCTCGGCTCGCACCGACAACAACCGCCCTCGCCACAATTACACCCTTCGTCGTCGCTCGAACCGATCCTATCGATCCAGCCGTCGCCGGTAGTTTCGTCGAGAAGCGAGAGACTCAGATTCGCACCGTAGTGCAGCTGGACAACTACGGGCTCGCCAATATTTCAGCCAGGGCACTGGCGAACTCGCGTGCTTGGTCAGAGGTGATGGTGGAGGCGGTCACACGAAGTGCCCGGTGGCACTGACCCGGCGTCGCCGAGAACTGACTTCCGTCCCGCACGAGCCAGCCAGACTCGGCGAGTCGCTCGACAATCGGTTCGGAATCCCGATCCAGCGGAACCCAGACATTGAGTCCGTCGAAAGTGTCAGGAACCTCGATATCATGTTCTGACAGTGCAGATTTCAGAAGGGTTCGACGGCGCTCGTAGACAGCGCGAGCATTGGCGAGGCCGTCGATCACCGTCGGATCACTCAGCAGTTCAGCACTCAAGCGCTGCTGCAGGTGACTGACCCAGTTGGCGCCCGACCGGAGATGAGTGCTCAGCCGAATGCCGGTGTCGAGGTCCGAGGCGACCACTGCCACGCGCAGGTCGGGCCCGAGAAATTTCGACACGGAACGAACAAGCGCCCACCGCGTCGTGCTCATCGGAGCGAGCCGACAGTACCGATTGCTGGACACGGCAGAGAAGTGATCGTCCTCGATTACCAGAACGTGAGGGAACTCGGCCAGGATGCTTCCGAGAATCGCCGCTCGGTCGGCGCTCATGCTGACCCCGGTGGGGTTGTGCGCACGAGGGGTGCAAATAATCGCGCGCACACCACTTTCGAGAGCACGCAGCAGCCCTTGCGGGGTAATACCCGAAGTGTCGATGTCCATCGGTACCGCTCGGAAGCTGTTGGCTTTGAGCGTTCCGATGCTCGCCAGGAAGCACGGATCCTCGATCGCGACGGCGTCACCTCGGGTCAAATGAGCGGTCAACAGTCGCTCGACCGCGTCAACGGCACCGTTGGTGATGGTGATCGAGCACGGCCTTGGAACCTCGTCCTCGATCGAGGAACGTGCCCAGGAATCGAGTAGAGGCTCGGTGGCTGCGGCGCCGTACAACCGGGGCGTGTAAGTGGTCCGGTCCAACGAGGCTCTGAGATCAGGCAGCAATGCCGGATCAGGATTTCCGCTGGCGAGATCCACGCTGCCAGGAAGAGCGATACCGCCTTCTCCTTCCAGGAACGGTATGGCTCGCACGAAGCTGCCGCGCCGGCCCTGTGTCTCCACAACTCCCGCCGCCACGAGCAAGCGATAGGCTCCGGCAACTGTGTTCCGGTGAACCTCGAGATCGTCGGCCAAGGCCCGTATGGGCGGCAACGCATCCCCTGGAGCCAGTACCCCAGCACTGATGAGATTGCGGATGCCCTCGGAAATCTCGCCCGCTGTCCCGCGGACGACATAGAGCCTCACCTGGTCCGCCACAGTGCTGGTCACAGGCTCACTCTATTAGCACATGACAAAACCTCCACGCTGTGACACATTGTCACATGACAAAAAATCTGTGAGGAGACACATGATTCTGCCCGGACAATTCCGCCTCTCCGACGACGCGGTCGCCGACTCTCTCCACGCCGGTGGATTCGGACACCTGGTCACACCGGGCCCCGAGACCCTCGAAGTCACGTCGATGCCACTGCTGTACAACGCCGAAGGAAACGTGTTGGAGGGGCATCTCGCCCGGACGAATCCGCATTGGCGATACACCGGGACATCGGAGTCTCTGGTGATCCTCCCCGGCGCCGACGCCTACGTGAGCCCCGAGTTCTACCCGAGCAAGAGCGTCCACGGGAAGGTCGTCCCGACGTGGAACTACGAAGTTCTCTACGTCTACGGCCAACTGGTTGCGCACGACGACGAGCAGTGGCTGCGTGCGCACGTCACCGCACTGACAGCTCGACATGAATCCGGCCGTGAGAACGAATGGAAGGTCACCGACGCGCCGCCGCAGTTCGTCGATGCGCAGCTGCGAGGGATTGTGGGGATCGAACTGCACGTGGCCCGTGTCTACGGAAAAGCGAAGTTGAATCAAAACCGTTCCCCCGCTGATCGCTCCGGCGTCATCCGGGGTCTGGAGAAGGGCTCATTCTCCGAACGAGAGACCGCCGCAGCGATGGTCGCCGCGGGCCTCGACAACGGTTGACCGTTACGCCGTCGTCGTACGCCTTGTCTAGTCGCACATTCAGGTGAGCGGTTTTCCACCCGTCACGCCGATGACTTCCCCAGTGGTGTAACTGGATTCGCCAGAGGCGAGAAATACATAGGCGGGAGCAAGCTCGGCCGGCTGACCTGCCCGCCCGAGCGGAACGTCGTCCCCGAACGTCTCGAACTTCTCCTTGGGCATCGTAGCCGGAATCAGTGGCGTCCAAATCGGTCCAGGTGCAACGGCATTGACCCTGATTCCCTTTCGTGCGACATCGGCGGCCAGTCCCTTGGTGAAGTCGATGATGCCCGCCTTTGTCGTGGCGTAATCGAGCAGCTCGGGCGACGGGGACGCACCTTGGATGGACGAGGTATTCACGATCGTCGATCCGGGCTCCATCTGCGCGATCGCTGCTTTGGAGAGCCAAAATAGTGCGTAGAGGTTGGTTTTCATCACACGGTCGAATTGTTCGGTGGTGATATCGGCGATGCCGCCCATCTGCACCATCTGAAACGCGGCGTTGTTCACCAAGATGTCGAGTCCGCCGAGTTCACGCACCGCGGTTTCGACCAAAGCAGAACAGTGTTCCTCGCTTCGGAGATCTCCCGGCACCGAGACGGCTTTGCGACCTGCCTCCTCGACCCAGCGAGCGGTTTCCCGAGCGTCCTGTTCTTCCTCGTCGAGATAACTCAGGACAACGTCCGCGCCTTCTCTGGCAAATGCAATCGCGACCGCACGTCCGATGCCCGAATCCGCTCCGGTGACAATCGCACGCCTTCCTTCGAGTCGACCGCTTCCTCGATAGGTGTTTTCACCGTGGTCGGGAGGAGAAATCATGTCTGCGGTGAGACCGGGATGTGCGATCTCCGCCTGCCGCTCACGCACAGGAGCGGGGAACCGCGTGGTCGGGTCCTGCATTGCGTACTGGTCCGGCATATCGATACTCCTCAGGTGACGCAGTTTCTCGTGGGCTTCTGGATGGATGCACTGCACATGCCTCCTTCCCACCGAATAGAAATCGAAACCTCGGGGTGGCCGGGATCTCACTCGTCCTGGCGCCGACGATCTCGGTGCGTCGACCCCACTTGTTCGTTGTGGTTACTACGCGGTAGGTCGGGGTAGCCCGCGTAGCGGCGGTGGCTCCGCGACCCGCGGAGCACTCGTCGAGCAGAAGCTGAACATCACGTAAAGCCCGCACCGACGAAGGGACGACCCCGATATGAGCAACTCCGAAACCACGTCCGCCTTGATCACCCAGTTACGCATCCTCCTCGGTCTGACGCACACCGAGATCCAGGTCGCCGAAACGCGCGTCGCACAGGCCAGAACCGAGGCTGTTCGACGCGAATTGACGGAAAACGCAGAGAACGGCCGTGAAAGGGCGAGTTCCATAGAGTCCACTGTTCGCGATCTGGGGGGCGTGCCGGAATTGGTCGGTCCGTTCCTCGGACGCGCGACAGCCGGAGTGAAAGCGATGGTCGAACAGGCTCAGCCCTTCGACGAAGCGGTATTGGGAGACCTTGCGCTCGAACATCAACTCCTCGACCGTTCCCGCTACCTCAAGGCCCTGGCCACTGCCGGCGGCGATCAGACCGTCGCGGCGTTGGCCGACCGCCTCATCGCTGCACACTCCGCGACCGTGGACTGGCTCACGACTGTCTTGGCCGAAGAGGCACTCGGTGGACCGGCAGCTTTGCGCCGCACACCGATGCAAGCTGCCACCGGCGCGGCGATACGGCTGGTCAACGTTCCGGTCTCCTGGTCCACCCGCAGTCTCGACCGTGCCATCGACGCTGTTCGCACCTCACCGCCGGTACTGGGTGAGCTGATCAGCTGGGGCGCATATGCCGGTGACGTGACTGTGAAAACACTCTCGGCCAGTAGGGATGCGGCCATCGCCACGGCTGAGAAGGTCACTCGCCGAGAAGGTGCTGACGGTGCCGCCGACGTCTTCCGTTCGGTACGGAAGTCGAGTGGGCTACTCGACCCCACTGAACTTCCCATCGAAGACTTCGACGAACTCAACGTCACCCAAGCCGTCTCCGCTGTGAAGGAACTGACCGACGCCGCACAGGTGCGGGACATCGTTGCGTACGAGGAAGCGCACAAGAACCGACACGGCGTCGTATCCGCTGCCCAGGCAAGACTCGCAGCGATCGCCCAGGAAGTCGTCGGAATCAACTAGAGCGTTCAATCGACATATCGAGAGTCCGACTCTCGGAACCGCGAGCACTGGACCTCGTGAAAGCGGGATTCGCGGCCAGGGCACCCGAGACCGTCAAGAAGATGACAGCGGCTCTCGAAGCCCTCTGATCAGTTCGACGCGCGCGGAATCGAGAATTTCCTCGGAGAGCGGGGAACCCTTGGTAGCTCGCGAAAGAACCAGTGCACCGAGCATGGTGGAGAGCCGGAGGAGACCGACAGCTTCGTCGTCGGCAAGAGCTGCGGCAAAATCCCCCACTCCCTCCGTGTAAACCCGACGGGCCTCGCTGTCTGCAGGCTCGCGCGCCATGTCGGCGGCGAGCGCAGCAGCGGGGCATCCGTCTGCCGGGTTGTCGCGATGCGCCACCGAGAGATAGGTATCGATCAAAGCTTTTCGGGCGGAGTCACGTTGCCCTGCATGCTCTTCGAGTTCCGCAGAATGCAGCTGAGCCAGTTCCTTGAAGGCGTGGGTGGTCGCTTCGTCGATGAGAGCGTCCTTGGACGCGAACTGCTTGTAGAAGCCACCGTGGGTCAGCCCCGACGCCTTCATCAGGTCGGCGACGCTGAGGTGAGTGCCCTTCTCTCGGAACAGTCGGGCTGCGGTTTCCACGACGCGCCGACGGTTCTCTTCCGCTTGTTGCTGCGATACGCGGCCCATCACAACGCCTTCCAGTTTGGATTTCACTTGACATCTATCCTAGCCGACACTTAGATTTGATTCATAATCTAAACGTCACGAGCAATCACAACACTGGGAGAATCATGGACCTGAACAAGACGGTTGCGGTCGTCACAGGAGCCAATCGCGGGCTCGGACGCCATCTGGCTGCGGGACTCGTCGAGCGCGGCGCAAAGGTGTACGCGGCTGCGCGCAATCCGGAAACTGTCGATCTACCCGGCGTCATCCCCCTGAGGTTGGACGTGACGGACGCCGAATCGATAACCGCCGCCGCGCAAATCGCATCGGATGTGACCTTGCTGGTCAACAACGCAGGTATCTCTACCTCGGCGCCCTTGATCGGGGGCGACATCGATGACATTCGACGAGAGATGGACGTCAACTTCTACGGCCCGCTCGCCGTGACCCGGGCGTTTGCTCCTGTCATCGAAAACAACGACGGCGGAACAATACTCAATGTTCTGTCGGTGCTGTCCTGGTTCCATCCAGCCGCGCTCGGGTCTTACGCGTCGTCGAAAGCAGCGGCCTGGGCGATGACCGACGCCGTTCGAGAAGAACTTGCGCCGCGCAAAATCTCCGTATCGGCACTGCATGTCGCATACATGGATACCGACATGGCCGCTGGCGTACCCGCCGAACAGAAGATCGATCCTGCCGATGTCGCCGCGCAAGCACTGGACGGTATCGAAAGCGGGCTCGCCGAGATCCTCGCTGACGACACCACCCGGTACGTCAAGGGGAGTCTGTCCTCGTCGAACTCCGAGTAAGCAAGGGACTGCAGACTAGTGACGCTTACCCCACCGTTTTGAGGCTGGCCAATCTGCTCAGGATCGGTGCCCGCCAAGCTGCGAGGTCTTCCGGACCGTTCTCTTCCCACAACTCGTACAACTCCGAAGTGTCGCTGTCGGAAACTGCACGCTCGAGTGCGGCGAGGACCCAACTCTTCTGCTCCGGGCTCAAGGTGCTGACGTACCCGGCGGCGTCAATTCCATCCAGCTGCACAGGCTTCGGCGCAACGCCGTGCGCAACCGCAAGAATCTCGGCGACGGCGATTGCTGTTTGAGCATCATCGGCATCGAGATAACCGCCATCGGGGTGGCTAGCGTAATCGTCGATGTCGTAGTCACCCGCCTGTACTGCGCTGAGCAGGTCGCCCGCTACGTCGTTGTCGAAAGGTCCTGAACCCCAAGTCCCCATGCTGTCTCTCCGATCCGTACCCGGCGCATCTGTCGTAAAGATATTAGTGAATCACAGGCTTCGGCCAGGACCCTCGGGCTGGAAGTACTGCGTTCGCCGGAAATCGACATCAGCGCAACGGCACGCGAAGGATGCGGTCATCACCGGGGTTGGGGTCGCCACGACCGTCGGTGTTGTTCGTCAGTATCCACAGCGACCCGTCCGGTGCGACTACAACGTCACGGAGGCGCCCGTATACGTCGACGAACTGCTCATCGGCGGTCGCGGGGTCAGCCAACGGCACAATGCGGAGTCGCTCACCACGAAGGTTGGCAATGTAGATCGAGCCGTCGTGGATGGCGATTCCGCTGGGGCTGGCATCATCCGGTGACCATTGTTGGAGCGGGTCGATGAATCCGTCTTCACCCGTAATCCCTTCGACCTCGGGCCACCCGTAGTTGCCACCGGCTTCGATCCGGTTGAGTTCGTCCCAGGTGTCCTGCCCGAACTCGCTGGCGTACATCGTGCCGTCCTCGGTCCAGGCAATGCCCTGGGAGTTGCGGTGGCCGTAGCTGTAGACAAACGAGTTCGGAAACGGATTATCTTGCGGCACATCACCATCCGGAGTCATGCGCAGAATTTTCCCGGACATCGAGTCGAGGTCCTGAGCTCTGTCTCGACTACCGGCATCACCGACGGTCACGTACAGCATCCCGTCCGGGCCGAACGCGATGCGACCACCGTTGTGGTAGTTGGCCGAAGCGAGCCCGTCGAGAATCGTCTCGGCCGGCCCGAGCGCGAATTCCCCCGGAGCACCGATGATGTCGAAGCGTTCGATCCGGTTCTCCCCGTTCGCGGTGAAGTACGCGTACAGGCGGTTTTCACGTACTGCGATCCCTAGTAAACCGCCCTCACCTCTTGGGCTGACGCCGTCGACCACTCCCACCTCGCGGCTGTTTCCGCCGGCGTCGAGTTCGAGGATTCGCGCGCTGTCGCGCTCACTGACTAGTGGTGTATCGCCGTGGAATGCGATCGACCAGGGCGCGTCCAAGCCGTCGGCGACGGTCTCGGGTTCACCGAAGGCCGCGGCGGGCGCCGATCGTGTTGTCGTGCTTGCCTGTGGACCGGGCCCCTCAGCGTCCTCGGTACTGCAAGCAGTCATCAAGGCCGAGACAAGCACGGCGGCGCCGAGCCCCCGGATCTGTCGTCGTGTCATGGGCGCGCCTCCCGGGTTCAGGCAGTCTTTGCGCCGACGGTAGCGCGCAATCGGTCACACCGGGAGTCCCTTCGAGTACCCCCAACGACCGGGACTCCCTCGCAGGCGACGGGCGTGATGCCCTGGACGGGTGCGCCACGACATGCGCGTCGTCAACAGAAAGAGAACTGACCACCTCATGATTTCCGCCCCGACCGTCGAAGAAACCGGCCGCCTGCCGCTCGTGATCTACGTGCTGGCCGTCGGAGTTTTCTTGATGGGTACAACCGAATTCGTCGTCGCCGGCATTCTTCCCGAGATCGCGGGTGACCTCGGTACGTCGATCGCGAACGTCGGCCTGATGATCACCGTCTTCGCGATCGGAATGATTGTCGGCACGCCGGCGATGGCGATCTTGACACTCAGGGTTCCTCGACGCGTGACCTTGAGCTCGGCGCTGGTTGTTTTCGCGATCGGACACGTCATCGTTGCGCTCTCGTCCAACTTCGGACTCATTCTCGGCGCCCGCTTCCTCACAGCCGTGGCGACGGGCGCATTCTGGGCAGTCGCTGCAGTGGTCGGAGCAAAAGCGGCCGGCCCGGCGTCTTCCTCGCGCGCGCTCGGCATCGTCTTGGGTGGAGGCATGCTCGCGAACGTCATCGGTGTTCCGCTCGGCGCTCTGGCCGGTCAGAGCATCGGGTGGCGTGGTCCTTTCTGGGCCCTCGCCGCCCTCGCACTCGTTGCCGCGGCCGTCGTCCACCGATTGGTACCCGCCGACACCGACTCCGGTGCGGTGCCGTCCTGGCGAGCGGAGATCGCGAGCCTACGGGACGGACGCATCTGGCTCGTTCTGTCCGGTTGCGCCGTCGTGTGCGGGTCGTCGCTGGCGGCGTACAGCTTCATCTCTCCGCTGTTGACCGAGAACACGGGACTTGCTGCGTCGGCAGTGCCGCTAGTGCTTGTCGGCTACGGACTCGGTGCGTTCGTCGGCTCCAATCTCGGCGGTCGACTCGGTGCGAAGCATCAGTACGGGGTCTTGTTCGTCTCGGCAGCGATGACGTTTCTCGTACTCGGGGCGCTCTGCCTCTTCTCGCACAACGTGATCGTGACGGTGATTCTCGTAGTCATGCTGGGACTGTTCGGCATGTCGACCAATCCCATCCTGATCGGGATGGCTGTGCGTTATGCCGATCAGGCGCCGACGATGGCTTCTGCTCTCAGCACCTCGTCGTTCAATCTGGGCACGGCGGTCGGCTCCTGGATCGCCGGGTTTGCGTTCGCCTCGAGTCTCGGTGCCACTGGGCCGGTGTTGGTAGGCACCGGCGTTGCCGCTCTCTACTTTCTGCCGCTGATGATCCTGTTGCGCAAGGAACGCACGAAGCGCACCACCGTCGAAGTCGTCAACTGAGGACCCGATCAACCGTCGCGCAGTTCGTCAGCCGTCCGTCAGCGACCGCTCCGACACGTGAGGAGCAGAGTCCGCATTCTCACTGGCTGCCAACGAGGCGAGTAGCTGCATCCGTTCCGCGGACGGCGATCCCGGCTCTGCGGTGTAGATCGTGAGCGTCAACCCCGGCTCGGCGGCCATCTCCAAACCTTCGAAGGCAAGCGTCAGCTCCCCCACGGCGGAGTGGTGAAAAGTCTTGAATCCGGTGCCGTGATGGCGGACGTCGTGCGCGCCCCACCGACGCCGGAATTCCTCACTCCGAGTGCTGAGTTCACCGATCAGATCGTGCAATTCCTTGTTGTGAGGATCTCGCCCAGCCTCGGTTCGCAGAATCGAGACGGTCACCTCGGCAAACGCGTTCCAGTCCGGATAAAACTCGAAAGCCCTTTCGTCGAGGAACGTGAAGCGCGCGATGTTCGGGGGCTGCCCCGGCATGTCGTACAGGTCCTTGTAAAACGCACGCGCGAGTGGGTTGACAGCAAGAAGATCCATGCGACCGTTCCGCACGAAAGCGGGTCCCGCGGTGACTGCATCAAGCGCCCACTGCAGGCTCTGATGGGGCTTCCAGCCCTTCGCATTTCGCCGACGCGGGGGCCTGGCTACCGGGCTTGCCGCGTGCGCGAGATCAAAAAGGTGGGCGCGCTCGGCGTCGTCGAGTCGTAAGGCCTTCGCGATACTGTCGAGTACACCCGGCGATGCGCCGCTGATCGCTCCGCGCTCGAGCCTCGTGTAGTACTCGACGCTCACGCCGGCGAGGGTTGCCACTTCACTTCGACGTAGACCGTCCACGCGGCGGTTCGATCCGGCCGGAAGTCCAACTTGTTCGGGCGTGACTCGGGCGCGCCGCGAGGTCAGGAATTCGCGTACTTGCGCTCGATCGTCCATGCCATCGAGCCTAAGTCAGTGACCGGTAGCGAGGGAGTCCCTCGCAGTACCACTATCGCGCGGGACTCCCGCACGCCGCCGAATCGTGATCAGGTTGAAGTGACACGAGAAAACCGATGGTGAGGAGCCACGTCATGCGCGCTGTCGTCATGCATGCCCCCGGCGACGTCCGGGTCGAAGAGATCGAAGCGCCGGTGATCGTCGAACCGACCGACGCGATCATTCGCGTTACAGCCACCTGCGTCTGCGGTTCCGACCTCTGGCCGTACCGCGGCATCGAAGAGCTGAATGGCCCGACGCCGATGGGACACGAATACGTGGGCGTCGTCGAACAGGTCGGCCCCGACGTCAACGACATCGAAGTTGGGGACTTCGTCGTGGGCTCGTTCGTCGCGTCGGACAACACCTGCGAAATCTGCGAGGCCGGCTTTCAGTCTCGCTGTATACACCAGGTCATGATGGGCTCGGTCGGCACCCAATCCGAATACGCTCGCATCCCGCTCGCGGACGGCACCCTCGTCCCTGTCCACGGAGAGCCGACCGAGCGGCAGGCCCGCAGCCTCCTTGCAGCCTCCGACGTACTCGGCACCGGTTGGTTCGCCGCCGTAGCTGCGGAAGCCGGACCTGGCAAAACGGTCGCCGTCGTCGGCGACGGCGCAGTCGGACTTTTGGCGATCCTCGCTGCCAGACAACTCGGCGCCGAGCGGATCATTGCCATGTCACGTCACGCCGACCGGCAGGCACTCGCCACACAATTCGGCGCCACCGACATCGTCGAAGAGCGGGGCGACGCGGGCATCGCGAAGATCAAGGAACTCACCGGCGGCTACGGCGCCCACTCGACCGTCGAAGCCGTAGGTACCCAAGAATCGATGATGCAGGCTATCGGAGCTACCCGCCCCGGCGGACATGTCGGCTACGTCGGGGTATCCCACGGCGTCGAACTCGACGGCATGAACCTGTTCTTCGCGACGGTGAGCCTGCTCGGCGGTCCCGCGCCGGTCAGGCGATTCCTACCCGAACTGATCGAGCTCATCATGACCGACCAGATCGACCCAGGCATCGTCTTCGACCTCACTCTCCCGTTGGAGGACGCCGCCGCAGGCTACCGGGCGATGGACGAGCGGCGCGCCACCAAAGTGCTACTCACCCTCTGACCGATACCAAAGGCTCACGAGACAGAACTGGGCTCTACACGCCGATCGAGAAACGTCTCGGCTACCAACGAGAGGCGCTCTTGGTTTACCGAGCAGCATGTTCACTGATCACAGCGAATGCGTATGACGCCGAAGGTGAGGATGGGTACTTCTATTGGTGCGCAGTCGCTTCGATCCCAGAGGATGCTACGCGACTGATATGCACCCCCACCGGCGGAAACCGATTGTACGAGTGAATGTTTCAATGAGAGCGACTCGGCGCTACTTTGCAGCAACGAAACTCGTCTCTACCTACGGTTGCGTACTGAATTCCTTGTGGGGCAGGCTTTCTTGTGTACTGCTGACGAGCCGTATCTGCTGACGAATCGTATTGCTGACGAACCAAGGTCGGAGAACAATGGGTCACTACAAAAGCAACGTGCGTGATATCGAGTTCAATCTGTTCGAGGTACTCGGGATCGGTGAACTGCTGGATGCCGGCGCTTACGGGGACCTCGACACCGACACTGTGCGCAACATTCTTGCGGAAGTATCGAGGCTGGCAGAAGGCCCGGTCGCCGCGTCCTTCGCCGACGCGGATCGAAACCCTGTCGAATTCGACGCACCCAATCACGCAGTTGTGGTCCCGGAACCTCTGCGCAAGACGGTCGAGGCGGTGAACGAGGCCGGTTGGTCGCGACTCGGCCTACCAGAAGGCATGGGTGGTGTTCCTGCTCCTGCACCGTTGGTCTGGGCGATCGGCGAAATGTTGGTCGCGGCAAACGGATCCGCAAGCTTTTTCAACATGGGTCCACTGATGGCGAGCGTGCTCTACACCATCGGAAACGAACAGCAAAAACACTGGGCCAAAGAAGGATTCGAGCGCGGATGGGCCGGAACGATGGTGCTCACCGAACCAGACGCCGGATCCGATGTAGGCGCAGGCCGAACAAAGGCAATCGCGCAGGACGACGGCACCTGGCACATCGAGGGCGTCAAGCGGTTCATCTCCGGTGGCGACGTCGGAGACACGGCCGAGAACCTCTTCCACTTGGTGCTTGCCCGGCCCGAGGGCGCCGGTCCAGGAACCAAAGGTTTGAGCCTGTTCTACGTTCCGAAGTCCCATTTCAACTCGGACACACTTGAACTGGGAGAGCGCAACGGCGTGTACGTCACCGGCGTCGAGCACAAGATGGGTCTCAAGTCTTCCCCAACTTGTGAGCTCACCTTCGGAGCGACGGATGTTCCTGCCGTCGGCTGGCTCGTGGGTGATGTCCACAACGGTATCGCCCAGATGTTCCAGGTCATCGAGAACGCTCGAATGATGGTGGGCACCAAGGCTACCGGAACACTGTCCACCGGCTATCTCAACGCCCTCGAGTATGCGAAAGAACGAATTCAAGGTGCAGACCTTACCGAGCTGACAAACAAGACCGCACCCCGTGTGGCCATTACGCATCACCCCGACGTCCGACGCAGCCTGGCGATGCAGAAGGCCTACGCCGAAGGCCTCCGAGCGGTCTACCTCTACACCGCTGCACACCAGAATGCTGATGTCGCCGAGTTGGTTTCGGGGGCGGATGCCGAATTGGCGGCGCGGGTCAACGATCTGCTGCTGCCGATCGTCAAGGGCGTCGGTTCCGAAAAGGCCTACGAACTGCTCACCGAGAGCCTGCAGACCCTGGGCGGCTCCGGTTATCTTCAGGACTACCCCATCGAGCAGTACATCCGCGATGCCAAGATCGACACCCTGTACGAGGGCACCACGGCAATCCAGGCGCAGGACTTCTTCTTTCGGAAGATCGCACGCGACCGCGGCGTTGCACTCGCTCACGTAGCCGGTCGCATACGAGAGTTCATCGACAGTGAGGCCGGGAACGGTCGACTCAAGGCCGAGCGAGTCCTACTCGAGACCGCCTTGACCGACGTGCAGGAGATGGCCGGGACGCTCACCGGGTATCTGATGGCTTCCCAGGACCAACCCTCCGAGTTGTACAAGATAGGCCTCGGCTCGGTGCGCTTTCTGTACGCGGTAGGCGACCTGCTCATCGGATGGCGCCTGTTGGTGCAAGCGGAAGTCGCGTTGGCAGCCTTGGACCGTGACGCGTCGGCAAAGGACCGGTCGTTCTATCGGGGCAAGGTGGTCATCGCGTCATACTTCGCCAAGAACATCCTGCCCGTCCTGGCGTCGACCAAAGAAATCCTGGGTTCCCTCGACAACGAGATCATGGAACTCGAGGAAGACGCATTCTGACAACGTGCCACGCGCGGTATGGGTGGTGCGCAACTCGGAATGCTTGCTGCGTGATTCAAACGTGGTCGTGAACCGGCGACGGAATCTTGTTGGAACGGTAAGAGTCTGCGCTCCGGTTCGGCCGCCAGAGACGCCAGTGTTTCGCGGACAACCGGAACGGGAGATGGTCTTGTAGGTGACGAGCACCGGACGACAACCGTTCGTCTGCAGGCAGGTTGAGCCACAGGGACAGTGAGGATGCCGCGTTGCCAAGGGTTGCGCGTATGCCTGAGTCACCCAGAGTCCGGCCGTATCCATCCACGGCAAAACGGCCGAACGCGTCGGGGGTGATGTCGGGGTACGGCGCGCGCGTGTTGGGGTCGATCAGGCGTACGGGCGTGCTGCAGGTCAGTGCCGCCAAAGAACGTCCGTGGGTTGTGACCGCATCGGAACCAACGAGGGCATCGAGCGCTTCGTTGACAGAACCAGGTGGGACGTTCCATTCGGTATGGGTTTGCGCTTTGTAGCGGGGCCCACCGAAGATCCCGGTGGCAAGCTCTGTCAATTGCGCGGTCGGCGCGGGTGGCCCGCCCTGGCGGATCTCTAATGTCCACGACGGCAACGACACTGGTTCGGTGCAGGCTTCCAGAAATGTCTGCAGGCGTTGAAATGCCACGTCGGGGCGCTTGACTCGAAGCGAGTGTGCACCACCGGCGGACCTGGGCAGCCCGTCGTATGTCACTACCTCGGGCAATGTGATGTTCGGTGTCCGCGCCGTCACAGGTTAGCCAATCGCGAAAGCACTACCCCGGCTGGTTCCTCCGTCGCGTGGCGATAGCCAGTACCGGCCCACAGGTGCATTCGCTCGGGATCTGCCTGCGCAACAGCGGCTTTGCGCATCGGGTTGGTCAGGTGATGGATGGCCGGATACCCGATGGGCGCTTGTGCGTCGTAGCGATCGATGAACTCGTTCCGAAGCGCCCGTGCAGGACGTCCCGTGAAAGCTCTTGTGACGACCGTGTTCCCGCGGGACGTGTCGGCCAGAGCTGCCTTGTGCGGAGCCGAGGCACCACTCTCCTCGGTGCGCAGCAGTACGGTACCGACGACTGCCGCGTCCACTCCGGCACGTAAGGCTGCAGCGACGTCGGCGGAGGTCGCCAGTCCACCTGCCGCCAATAGCGGAACAGAGGTGCGATGACGGATCTGTGCGATAAGTTCGGTGATCGGTGTTTCGGCCGGAACCTGCAGGGGAGTGAGCGTTCCGGAGTGGCCGCCGGCAGCCGACGATTGCACCACAAGCAGATCGGCACCGGCGTCGACGGCAAGGAGCGCCTCTGCCTCCGAAGTCACAGTGAGGACGACAAGTGAACCGGCAGCGCGCAGCGCCTTGATGACGCCGGGTGCGGGAAAGCCGAAGGTGAAGCTGACCACCGGAACCGGGCTGGCCAGGAGCAGATCGATCTTGTCCTCGAAGTAGTCGTCGTCTTCGACCGGCTCACCGTCAGCCAGTGTGATGCCGTAGCGATCCGCCTCGACCTGGATCGCCCTGGCATAGGCACGGTAGGCATCGACATCGACAGGCACCGGGTTGGGCGCAAAGACGTTGACACCGAAGGACACTCCCTCGGCGCGCACGGCGTCGATCTGGTCGGACAGAGCCTGAGGCGTCTTGTACCCGGCGGCGAGGAAGCCGAGACCGCCTGCGCGAGAGGCAGCAGCAACAAGTGCCGGTGTGGAAGCGCCGCCGGCCATGGGGGCTGCGATGACAGGGACCTTCAGGTCGAGATCGGTTGTGAGTGCGCTCATTCGAACATCTCCAGTCCTACGTCGGGTAGTGCTCCGGCGGTTTCGTCATCTGACATCAAAAACTACCTCCTCAGTCGAGGTGGCCGTCCGAGGGTCCGCATCGAGATCGGAAGGGAATCGGAACCGCAAAACCGCGGCGGCCACTGCCGCGCCCAGGACGACGGCCGCACCCAACAGCAGAGCGTCGCGATACCCGTCTCGCAGCAACGGAGTGACAACGAGTGGGCCGAGAATCTGACCGACGCTGTATCCAGCGGTCAGGAACGCCACGGCGCGTGGGAACTGCAGGTGCGCGCCGATTGCCAACACAATTGACCCGATACCAAGGAAGGTGACACCGAACAGGAAAGCTGAAATCAGTGCGGGGCCGACGCCTCCGATCACAGCAGGAAGCGCTATGCCCACTGCCTGAATCAACAGGGCAACGAGAAGCAGAGTCGGCTTCGACCAACGCAGGCTGAGCCAAGCCCACAGGGCGCATGACGGAAATGCGGCCAACCCGACCACTATCCAGGCACCGCTGCCCACCCATTGCGGAGCGGCCAGATCTATTGCGGCAACTAGGAACGTGCCCGCGATGATGTAGCCGATGCCTTCCAGGAAGTAACTGATGAACAAGGCAGTGAACCCGCGTTGGGAACTGGGAGTTCCCGGCGCGTCCGGTGTGATGATCGGACGCGGTTCCGGCGTCAATCCCCAGGCGGCGACCGCACACACCACTGCAAGGGCCGCAGATGCCAGCCAGGCTGTACTCCAGGTACCGATGAAGCGGACGACGAACACGAGGACCCCGGACAGGGCGATACCCAACCCAACTCCGCCGAATCCCCATCCGGCCAGGAATTGGGACTGCCCCCGAAGGTGCGCGTGCAAAGCGCTGACGGCGATCATGAATACGAGGGCACTGGCAATGCCTGCGACGAGCCGCAGGGCGAACCAGATGGATCCGTCGTGGGTAGTGGGCATGAGCGCCAAAGTCGCGATGAGGACCACCAACGACGTACGCATCACCGCTGCCGAGCGCACCGCGCCGGGAATGAGGATTCCCGCGAGCGCGCCGATGAGGTACCCGACGTAGTTCGCCGTCGCCAGGGTTGCGCCGAGCGAGGCGGACAGACCGGCCTGCGTGTGCATCAACGGCAGAATCGGTGTGTAGACGAATCGACCGATTCCCATGCTCGCCGCCAGCGCAGCGGCAGCTTGGACAGCGTGTGCTCGCGGGGGGACGCCGTTGTGGATTGTGGTCATGGTCTTATCGTGTGCCCCGGCCGCGCCGAACCGCCACGACCGCTTTGCTCCTGACTGATAGGCACAACCTCCCACCGCACGTAGCATGAAGGATCGTGGAGCTGCGTCAGCTGAGATATTTCGAGGTCGTCGCCGAGGAATTGCACTTCGGCCGAGCCGCGGCGCGGCTACTGATAGCCGGGCCGTCATTGTCGCAGCAGATCATGGCACTCGAGCGCGACCTCGGCGTCAAGCTGTTCGTCCGCGACCGCCGTTCCGTCGCTCTGACGCCAGCCGGCGCGGCCCTGCTCCCTGATGTCCGTGCGCTACTCGAGAGTGCCGAGAATCTGCGACGCCGCGCGGAGCGTCTGTCCGGAGCGGAGCCCGTCCGGATCGGCTACGTCAATTGGCTCCCCACGGATCTGATCGCGCGCACTTCAGGGGTCGCGCAACTGCACGTCGACGCCTGGGTGGTGCCTTCGCACGCGCAGGCCGCGCGGGTAGCGGACGGCAGCCTCGACCTGGCGATCGCCTGGGTGCGGAAAACCGATGTCGCCCAACATGCTCTGAGCGCAAGACTGCTCGGTGCGGATCGGCTGTACGCGGTCTCCACCGGAGAGGACACCACACCGGTGCGAGCCCGCGACGTCGTCGTACTCGTCGACGACGACACCACCTCCTGGTATTCGTGGAACGTCTACGCCGAAGAATTCGCTCGCGATACCGGCGCACAGATCCTGCGCATCAACGACGGTGGTATCACCGGTCCGGCATTCTTCGATCACGTCCGTGCCGTCGGCCGTCCGGTCGTCAACTCGCCCAAAGGGCAGACCATCACGCTGCCAAGCGATCTCACTGCACGTCCGGTGATCGACCCCGCGGCAATCTGGACGTGGTCTCTCCTGTGCCGCGAGAACGAAACGCGCCCTGCAGTTCTCGCGGCCGTCGACGCTCTCACCCGCGGCGTCACTGATCTCGAAATCCACGAAGACGGGATATGGCTACCCATGGACGATCCTTACCGGAGGACTCGATGACACCGCGCGCTATTCGAGTTTTCTGGGGACGACGGCCGGAATCGGTGCAGGCCGTGGCCTCCCGGTGGCGTCGGACGTTGGAGCAAGTCGAATTCCTGTTGCCCGAGGTGGTCGGCGGGTCGTGGCAACAGATCCATTCCGCTGGACCTGCTACTGCCGTGACCGTCGACCAGTTGGCGCAGGTCCTCGAGAAAGCGCAGGCCGCCGAAGACTGGTCGGATCGTCTGGGAATCGGATTGAGGCTCGTAGCCAGTGGAGGGCCCGAATGGGGGCTCGAACTCTCCGGCTTGGCGGGCGGCGAACCGGAAATCGTCCTACAGTCGATGATTCTCGCTGTCAGCGCGCCGGACGCCGCCGAAGTTCCTGAGACAGAACTACTTCGGATGCTCGCCGCGGTGTGGGAACCGGACTTCGGAGATGTCACCGACGACGACATCCTCGACGCTCTCGAAGACGAGTCCGACTATCGCGTCGGAGATCCCGTGATCGGCCGCTTCGGCTACCTCTCGGCCGCTCGCGCTGACGCGATCCCGGATGACCTGGCCGTAGACGTTACCGCGTTACCCGGCGGCGTGTTGCTACAGATCGGGGCCGTCGATGGGGTCGTTCGGGCGTACGAGCGCCTGCGCGAGACCGGCGCACTCGATCCGCTTCCGCGTCCACTGGACCGCGCAGTCCTCTGAAGACGGTTACCGTTTGTCGAGTTTGGGTAGCCCGGGCGTCGGAACGAACTCTCACCGCGGCACTACCGCCGAAAAATGAACCGAAAGGCCCACCGCATGGTTGACGTCACCCGCAAATTCACCGCCGAGGTACCGATCGAAAAGGCTGCGGCGTTTCTCCGCGACTTCGCCAATGCGCCGACGTGGGATCCGGGCACCGAGAGCTGCACGCAGATCTCCGACGGTCCTGTCGGCGTCGGAACCCAGTGGCACAACGTGTCCAAGCTGTTCGGCGTCACCACGGAACTGACGTACACGCTGGTGACCGACGAGCTGAATCACGTTGTTCTCGAAGGAAAGAACAAGACTGCCACCAGTACCGACGACATCACCTTGACTTCGGTGGGTCCGAACTCGACCGAGATCGAGTATCACGCGAACGTCGAGTTCAACGGTGCCGCCAAGATTGCGTCGCCTCTCCTGAAGGCGGGATTCGAAGCCAAAGTGGCACCGGAGACGGTGAAGAAGATGACGGAAGCCCTCGAAGCGCTCTGACAAGTCCGTCAGGTTCTTGTCACTGTGTGTTGCCGCCGCTCGCGCCACCGTTGCGAGCTTCGATGGCATCGATGGACTTCGTGAACGACTTTCCTAGCACTTGGGTGCCGACGAGTCCGAGTACCGACGCCAGGAGCTTTCCCTTGAGGTTCTTGCCGTCCCGGACCACGACGGCGTCGACATCGGTCAGGCCCGTCGGCTGCCGGGTCAGCGTGTAGGTATGGCTCGACGCCCCGCCCCACAGGTTGGAGTCGGTGGTTGTCATCACGACGCGGTGCGGGTCGGTCCAGTCGTAGTGCAGACGCTCCCAGATACCACTGGAGCCCTCGGTGACATCAGCATCGTGGGGTCCTTGTTTGTGCACTTTCAGGTAGCTGTCCGCACTGCGGCCGAAGATTTCCTCACGGCCCGGACCGAAGTCGGTCAGGCCGGCAAGGACCTGTTCGGGCGTCGCAGTGGTCGTCTTGTGAAGATGAATCGTGGTCATGGCGCCTTCTTTCAACTGTGGATGATCCGGTGCTGAAAAAGCCGGGGAGTGACTCATCCAGCACACCACTCACACGAAATGAATGAAAGAGAATTGCTCGCCCTGTCTCGATCCGCTATTCGACGCCGCGCCGGCTGGCAGTGATTGCGCCGTGCGGCCTGTAGCCGCTCCCCGTCCGGGTATGGGTCTCGATCACGTCGAAGCCCGCTGTGACCAGCACCTCGGCAAGTTCGGTCACCGGCCATCGATAACCAGTCGTCGCGGCGTGATCAAAAGGCTCCACGGTCACGCCTTCGAAGAAGCCCACCAGCAACCCACCACCTGGGCGGATCACGCGCGCGAATTCAGCGAGCGGTGCCTCGATATCTTGCGGGTGATGGTGAATGAGCGAGTACCAGGACAGCACGCCGCCCAGTGAATTCGTTTTCGCGTCCAATGCCTCGAAGCCCCCGACCTCGAAGGAAAGATCCGGGTATCGGGTGCGGGCTCGTTCGACGAACTCGGGCACGAGATCGATCCCGCTCACAGCCAGCCCGCTCTGGGCCAGGAAGTCTGTCCACTGCCCCGGCCCGCACCCGGCGTCGAGCACGGGGCCGGTCAAAGTGGCGGCCCAGCTGGTCACCAGGTCCCGATCAGATACGTGCGTCGAATCCATCGAGCCGAAGAGGTCCGTGTACTCCTGGGATCTGGCCGAATACGACTTTCGGACTACGTCGCGGCGCGTTGCACTCGAATTCTCCACGCCGTCAATGATTATCGATGTGCACCATTCCTTCGCCACAACTCGCCGAACCGAAGGTTCATACTCTGTTGAAGGCCTACGGTCACGTCCGGAAACTGAGGTCATATGGTGGAAGAGAAAGAACTGGCGGCGAAGATCCGCGAACTACTCAATGCCCGATCGGCCGAGTCGAGCATCTGCCCCTCCGACGTGGCCCGCGCAGCGGCACCCGACAATTGGCGGCCGCTGATGGAACCTGTCCGAGAGGCCGCCCGCCACATGGTGGCCGACGGCGAAGTACAGATCACCCAGGGCGGCGAAGTCGTCGACCCGGAATCCGTACGAGGTCCGATCAGGATTCGGTGGGCTCGTTGATCAACCGCGTGACTTCTGGCGGCACTGCTCTCGCAGCGTGAATCAGCGGAAACGGTCCAGATGCTCACGCAGGAACGCATCCAGGCTTCGTGGCTCACGCCCCAGGACACGTGCCACCGTGTCGGTGGGTGACTCCGGGCGCGAGACGGCAAGTTGCTGGATCTCCAGAATGTGCTCGGCCAGCCACGGAGGCATGTGGGCATGATCGACGAGGTTTTGCCGCAGTTCGTGCGGTGGCAGGTCGATATATTGGACGGGGCGATCGAGCATGCGGGTCAGAGCATCGGCGATGCCGCCGTAGCCGACTGCCTCGCTGCCCGTCAGGACGTAGGTACCGCCGGCGAGGTCGGCGCGTGTGAGCACGGCCGCGGCGACGTCACCGATGTCTCGGCAGTCGATCCAGTTGCACGGCGCGTCCCGCATCGCGCCCAGAATCACCCCCTGCGCAGCCACCGCCGGAGCCAGGAGCAACAGATTCTGCATGAACGCATAAGGGCGGAGCAGAGTGTGGCGGATCCCGGATGCGCGCAGGTGTTCACCGACAGCGTGGTGGCCGCGGGAGAGAGCGATGGGGGAGTCGGCCGCGGCGGCGGGGTCGGAGATCTTGACGATGTGTTCGACGCCGCTCTCGGCGGCGATGTCGATCACACGCGTCTCGAGCTCGACCTGTTCGAGGCCGTTGGCCATAGCGAGGAAAAGTTGTTCGGCCCCTTCGAAAGCCGTCCGTAGCGAAGTTGGGTCTGCGGCATCGGCCGGCACTACTTCGACCAAACCGTCGGCCAAGTCGCCGAGGTGGGCGCTCAGCCTGTCCGGGTCGCGGGACAGCGCTCGGCTCGGCACACCCGAGGATGCGAGACTGTGTAGCAACGCGCCGCCTGTGGTTCCGGACGCTCCCATGATGACGATCATCGTGTTCCTTTCGGTCTTCCCCGGGAAGCCGGGGATCGTTGACATGTGTTGTCTGTCAGGGATTCTGACGGCGCCATCGCCAGCTGACGATGACGGCAGCGACAGCGGCAGATATCGGTAGATCGAGTTGCAGGCGAGCAAGCCAAGCAGTGTCGACCACGCTCGTGTGAGCTGGTAGCCAACGGGAGGCGAACCACCCGACGAGACCAGCAATCACAGCGGCTCCGACGGCAAGAATTGCCGCCACCATGATGCGAGGCAGGGCCGTGGTCCACGGCCGTGACCTCCCGCGACGCAGCAGCCAGGAGCCGATCAGCAACGCCACCACTGCCGACGTGCCCGCGATGGACGTAAATGCCGCCATCGTGAGGCCCGATTGGCCGGATGCGACTCCGCCCGCACCCGCCATCAGCGCAGGGGCAAGGTAGGCGACCAGCACCTCTCTCCACAGGATGAAAGGTCGTGCGCCGCGACGATCGGCAACCGGGTCGAGTCGATTGGAATCGGTTATCTCCCTTTTGTTTTCGCGACGGATCGGTGGGGTGAGTCCGGACATGAAGGAGACCAACTTTCCGATTATAATTAGGTGGCTAACTATTTGGGCATGAAAAGAGAAATCTCTGTCGAGAATTGACGACGATTCGAATCGCTACGCGAATACTTGGAATCCCAGCCGACTACTCCGCAGTCAGCGCACCGATACCGCGAACGACCCGCGAGAGCAGATCCAAAAAAACCGCTCGCTCGTCGACAGTGAGCTCGTCGACCATTTCCTCGAGACGAGCAAAGTGTTCGGGCGCCATGTCACGTAAACGCTGAGCGCCGCGAGCAGTCAGGACGACCACCGCACCACGCCCGTCCTCCGCGGACGGACGTCGAGCGACCAAACCCTCCTGCTCGAGCCCATCGACCAAGCCGGTGACCGTGGCCCGCGAGACGCCGAGATCAGCCGCCAGACGTGAGGGAGATTTCTCCCCGTCGTGGTCTTCCAGATCCGCAAGCAGTCGGTAACGGCCGGTCGACAGTCCATACCTCGCGAAGTGAACCTCGGTTGCTCGACCGAGCCGCGCGCCCGCCGAGATCAGCCGCACCGCAACCAGCACAGCCTGCGGATCGGACCCGAGGCCGTAGTGCTCCAACTGCCGCCGCGCCTGATCCAAAGTGGGTGAGTCGTGATCGGTTCCGTCCACTGCCATGCAACTAATATGGCACCTAACTACATTCTGGTCAACCCTCCACCAGAGCTAGCTTCAAACGCCGAACAATACCTGCGGGGCCGCATGACAGTCCGGGTGATTGCCGGGATACGGCAGGACCTTCTCGAGGGCGAGCCCAATCGCGAAGGCCGTCTGGTCGTCGTACGGTCGCGTAACTATCTCTGTGCCCGTGGGGATTCCGTTCCGAGCGAAACCGGTGGGGATTGTCAGCACCGGGCAGCTACTCAGGATGTTGAAGGTGATGGCCGGTACAGCCTCGAGGTAGAACTCCAATTCTGTTCCAGCCACATTGATTCCGTGCCCCACGTAGTCGTCGCCGGCAAGAAAGCCCTCCGTCGCCACTGCCGGAGTGATCAACGCGTCATAGGTGTCGAACAGGGATCCGATCGACGAATACAGTTCGGCTTCGATCGCGAGTCCGTCGAGGAAAGTCGCGTCACCACGGGTGCGGCGTGCCCATCGCGCGAATTCCTTCGCGTACTCCGTGACTTTGTCGGGGTGCGCGGACGCTTCGGCGGAGATCGATGCACCGAACACGTGATCGTAGTGAATGGCGGCCGCACGCATGATTGCAGCGCGTGACAAGTCGACTTCGATGATCTCCGCGCGTGCGCCCAGCGCAGTG
Source organism: Rhodococcus sp. IEGM 1306 (assembly GCF_036541985.1). Classification (NCBI taxonomy): domain Bacteria; kingdom Bacillati; phylum Actinomycetota; class Actinomycetes; order Mycobacteriales; family Nocardiaceae; genus Rhodococcus; species Rhodococcus sp. IEGM 1306. The sequence continues at coordinate 16,343 of NZ_JAZHFF010000007.1, read as the reverse complement.
AGGGTGTCCACCAACTTGGCGGTGTTGGCGGCAACGTCCGAATCAACCGGCCAGTCACCTAATGCGGGAATCACGGCAATACGCATTCCCGCGCACGAACGCGTTGCGAAGGTAGGTAACTGCGATGCCGGTACATTCGAGGCAATGTCAGTGGAGGTCGGTCCCGCGATGACCGACTGCATTGTGAGGCAATCACTTACGGTGCGCGCCATCGGACCGCAGTGGCAGTAGCGATCGAGATTGAAGGGCGGATCAACGGGGACACGGCCATGCGGTGGCTTGAACCCGACAATTCCGTTGAGAGACGACGGAGTTCGGATCGAACCTGCAACATCGGAACCGGTAGCCAAGTGCGTCATACCGGTGGCAAGTGCGACTGCCGATCCACCGGAAGACCCGCCGGAGGAGTATTTCGTGTTCCACGGATTGCGAGTGACGCCCCACAACTCGGACTGTGTGAACGCGGCCGAGGAGAATTCGGGCGCCGTCGATCGCGCGTGGACGATGGCACCGGCGTCGATGATTCTCTGCACGAAAGTCGAAGTGTGAGTGGCGATCACATCCTCATAGACCTTGGACCCTTGAGTCCAAGGTTGTCCTTGCACCGGTTCATCCTCTTTCACCACAACGGGAACACCGGCGAGCGGAAGGCTGACATCCGAGCCGCGGGCGTAGTGGCGTTCCGCTGACTTCGCTTGCGCCCGTGCCGCATCGAAGAAAGTGTGTCCCACTGCATTCAAGGTCGGGTTGAGCGCCTCGATACGTTCGATGGTGGACTCGAGTACCTCCACCGGAGACAGCGATTTATCCCGGTAGCGTTCGAGCATCTCGGTCACATCCATGAAGGTTGAAACGGGTGTCTGGCGCATATCTGTTGTCCTGCCTCTATGAAGGTTTTGTGTAGGCGGCTAGGTTGTCAGTTCATGCTTTGCCACGACGGGATTGCGGAATGTGGTGAGCAGCATTGCGAGAGTGGCGATTCCCGCGGCTGTCCAGAAGACCGTTTCGGAACCGGAGTGGTCATGAATGCGTCCACCCGCGAACGCGCCGAGGGCGATGCTTGCATTGAAGACTGCAACCCACAGAGCCGCAGCGGCCTCTCGGTGAACGGGAGCGGCTTGTGCGATCCATGTTTGAGTACTCACCGATACACCACCGTAGAAGAGGCCCCAAGCCGCCATGAGCAGAGCAGCTGTGATCAAGGTGGTAGCCGAGATCGGAAACAGGGCGAGTGTGACCGCTACTCCCGCACTGAGGATGACGACCACAGTCTGCGGAGACTTGGCTGCAGATGGCCCGGCGATGAAGTTGCCGACGACGCCCAGAACCCCGTAGATCAAGAGCATCGTGCCGATCTGTGCAGGGCTCAACCCTGCGAAGAACTCCAGCCCCGGACGCACATAGGTGTACGCCGCGAAATGAGCGGTGACGATGAGCGCGGTAATCGCGATTCCGACCCGGACTCCCGGGTTCCGAAAAGCCACCACGAGACTGCCGAGCGACAAAGCTTGATCAGCTGGCATCACGGGTAGGACAGCGAACATGGCGAGCGCGATCAGCGTCGCGGCGCAGCTGAGAGTCCAGAATGCCACGCTCCACCCGGTCGCTGCTCCGATATACGTCCCCGCGGGGACACCGAGAACTGAGGCGACCGCGATTCCGCTGAAGATGATCGTGGTCGCCAACCCGACGGATCTGGAACCCACCAATTTGGGTGCCAGACTAGCGGCGAGTGCCCAGACTCCACCCATGCTCACGCCTAGAAGGACGCGAGCCACAGCGAGGAAAACGAAGCTCGGAGCAAGGGCCGTGAGGGCGTTCGCCGCGGCGACTACAAGCATCAGAACGATAAGCGTCGACCGACGATCGAAGCGCCGGGTCACGAGGGGCACAAACGGGGCAGTGGCCGCTGCCACCAATCCGGTAATGGCCAGTGAGAGCCCGATGGTCCCTTCACTTTCCACCAGAGCAGCACCGATCGGGGTGAGTAGCCCGACCGGCATCATCTCTGCCGCGACAACGATGAAGGTGGACGCTGCGATCAGCGCGACCGCAGCCCAGTGGTTCTCAATGGTGTGTGCGTGGGTTGAGGACGTGGACGCGGGGCTGTTCTGCCCGGGCGCGGAATGTGGCATGTAACCAGAGAAGCTCCCGCACGCCCAAGGATCAACGGCGAATCGCTCATCCAACCATTAGCTCAATTCATCGATGAGCCATGATGGAGTGGTCGAATGAGTCGAAGGTCGGAGTGAAAATGTCGGAGCCTCCGATGCGTGAGATCGAGTGTTTCCTCGTTCTCGCTGAAGAACTGCACTTCGGTCGCACCGGCGAGCGGCTGTTCATCTCCCAGAGCCGAGTGAGTCAGCTGATCAGCGCATTGGAGCGTCGTATCGGCACCAGCCTGGTAGCGCGGACCAGTCGCCGCGTTCACCTGACTGAGTTCGGCGCCGAATTTCTTGCGTCGTTGGCTCCCGCCCATCGGGCGCTCGTCGGAGTAATCGAGGACGCTCAATCGAGAGCACGCAACACGCCGACGCCGTTTCGGGTGGGTTTCCAAGGAGCAATTTACGATTCGATCGCGGCTGCTGTCTCTCGTTTCGAGATACAACATCCGCAAACATGCGTGACCATCAAAGAATTACCCCTGGGTGATCCGTTCAGTGATGTACTCGCCGGGCGAATCGATGCGGCAGTGGCCCTTCTCCCCGTAGATGAGCCGGAACTGACAACCGGGCTCGTCTTTTCTCGACAGCCCCAGACCCTCGCCGTCTCAGTCCATCACCCGTTCAGCGAACTGGGCGTGATCGACGCCGAGCAGTTGGCGCAGATCTGTCTCGTACCCATCACCGGCCCCGCCCCCGACTATTGGCAGCGTGTGAATTCCCCGAGCACGACGCCGGGCGGAGCCACGATTCCCACGCAGGGTGGGGCGAGCACCGTTCAGGAAGGCCTGTCGCAGGTCGCATTCAGTCAGGTCGGCCTCATCCTCTGCGCAGCAACCGCTACATACAGCCAGCGCTCGGACATCACATTCGTACCGATCAACGGATTACCCGAATCTGCTTTGGGTCTCGTGTGGCGTACCGATCTCGAAAGCCCACGACTTCGCGCTTTCGCGAAAGCGATCGAGGAAGCGCACACCTGTCCCTCCTGACGTCGATCAGTAAGTCGCGGAAGGAGTCCGGGGCATTGAGATGCATCGTGTGTGAGATGATCGCGCCATGTCTGCGATCACCGACTACTTCACCGCGCGCACGGATGAGCATGCCACCTCTGCCCTCGCGGGACTCGTCGACTTGGAACCAGAGGTGATGGAGGCGAACGCAGCTTCTCGCCCGCGGGTCCAGTTGGCTGCGAGTGGGACTCCAGTTCTGCAGGCGAAAGGCGTCGATCCAGTTGTCGCGCTCGGCCGACTGGAAGCAGCCCTCACCGCTCGCCCCTACGACGAAGTTGCAAAAGGTCCACGCTGCGGGAAACTCGTCGCAATGAGCGACGACGGCGACACCCTCGTGCTCACGGTTACCGACGAATTACGCGATGCACTAGCGGAATTGAACGCTGACGGTGTCGCCGCCGCTGCGGCGGCCTGGGCAATCGACGAGACGAGTGAACCGTCGGAGGACTCAGTGCCGTTCCTGACCGCCTTCGCCGAACTAGCGACCAGAGCTGTGGCTCAGGGCGAACGAATGTACGGCTACGTCGTCATCTGAGCTTCGCGACTCCGCCGACCTGATTGGAAGGCTGTTCGTCTTCGACAACTCCGGATCTGACCGTCACCCCGGGATCTGCATGGCCAGATCGTTGCGGTCGAAATCGGAGAACTGCTGGGTGTCAGTGCAGTATCCACAGCTCGCTCCGAAGAACTCGGTGCGGGCGTTCGGATCGTCGAGTAGCCAGTACCGCAGCCACGCCGTGCTCGGCCCGCGCATATCGCCACCGGTGATCGCCGTACCGAAGTGCGTGGCGCCGCGCAGTTCCAGATACTCGGCAGGCACGTGGTCGGCGTCCTCGTACATCGCCCGCACGATCGCCGGCCAAACGATTGCGTCGGCCTGGCCGGCCAGATAGAGAACCGGCTCGTCGATGAGATCGACATCATTGAGCGGGCCTGGCTGGATCGCGACGGCGGTGTCGACGCGGTCGTCGATCGCCGCGTTGATCGCCGCAGACCCGCCCTGCGAGTGCCCCACCGCACCAATGTGTTCCAGGTCGACTTTGCCGAAGAAGACGCTCGACGGGCTGGCCGCCTTGTCCGCGATGAGGTCGATTCCCGACCGCATGGTGATGGCGAAGTTGCTTGCCGGGGTATTGGCGGCGACCACGATGAATCCGTGGCTGGCGTAGTGGCGCAACAAAGAGGTGTACGCACCGGGGAGCACACCGGTCCCGTTGCCCCAGATCACAACAGGGTGCTTCTCGCCGCGCGCGCCGAGCTGGCGCGGGTAGTACAGAGTGTGCACCAGCCCGATCGAGACGTTCGGGGTGTACGGCCCTGCACTCGCCCAATCGTGCCCGACGCTCGGGATGCCGGGCGCATCGGCAGCCGCTGTTCCGGTTGCGCCCGTGAGTCCTAGCGTCGCGCACAACGCAACCGCCGCTGCAGCATTCACGAAATGTTTCAGAGACTTTCGCATGAAAGTCAACCTTTCGAAGTTGATCCGGAGTGACGTGTATTACATATTCACGGGAAGGCAACCCGTCGGCTTTGTTTCAGGAAACGGACTATCCCAGAAGTGTTGTGTCTGTGGACAAAATCATCGTTCTCGGTGGACGCCCGGCCGACGCGAATACCCAGAGCGCAAGGTCGAGATCGCCTCGGCCTACGGCTTCCGCGCGGATTGCTCGGCACACAGCCGTAGGAAATGTTCGACGATCTGCGTGTTCGGGCCGTCCCTTGCCACGGCTGCGATCTTCCGTGGGGGCAGTTCGAATATCTCGCCCACAGTGCACCCGCGTTCGGATGCTCGCTCGGCACTGGAGAGTTCGAGGATGACAGCACCGATCCCTTCGTACGCGAAATCCGCGAAGGCATCGCGGTGCTGTGACCTCATCACGAATGCGTGGTCGATTCGCGGTTCGATCGACCGCAGATGGCGATAGACATCGGAAGTTTCGAACCGTGGTGCGACAACCAAGCCGATGCGCATGAGATCTTCGCCGATGAATACCCCGTCCACCGGTGGCGGGGTACCGGGCGGGCAGACGAGCCGCAACTTGTGGTCCGGAAGGCGCACCGTGCGCGTCCCGGGAACACCGGTGGGCAGCGACTCCATTATTGCCACGTCAGCGGTGCCTGCCATGACCGGGTGAATCGCATCGGCCACGGACGACCCAGGCGGATCCGAGATGGTGATCCTCAGGTTCGGCACCTCCGTGCGCAGCGCTCCGAGCAGTACCGCTGCGGGATCGTCCGCAAGGCTCGCTGTCGTGGCAACACTGAGGTGGGGGACTGCTGACAGTAAGAACTCGCGCTCGACCACTAATCGGTCGAGCGCGGCCAGCGCTTCGCGTGCTGGATCGATGAGATTCCGTCCGCGCGCAGTCAGCGTCGCGCCGGTCCGGCCTCGATTGAAAAGCCGTCCTCCGACGCGTCTTTCGAGCCGCGCAATTGATTGAGAGACGCTCGATGTTCCCGTGAACTGATTTGCCGCTGCCGCCGTGATACTGCCGTGTTCGACGACGGCAAGGAAGTCTTGTAGCTGCCGCGGATCGATTCGCGGGGTTGCGGACTCTCCGAACTTGCTCATCCGGCGTTCCCCATTCCACCTTCGTCACGTAATCGACTGGTCGTCTCGATAAACGCTTGTGCCGCAGGCGATGGCGTCGAACCGTGGAACATCCAGATATCACGAGTGAGCGGGGGCCGAGTACGACACAACACCACACCTTCTCCGACTGTATCGGCGACAGATTCGGGAAGGAAAGCGACGCCGACTCCCGCGCGTACAAGTGGGATCATCGAAGCCACAGAGATAGTCTCCGCAACCACCGCCTCGTCCACAGTGCCTTCGCCCAGGCGTTCCGCCAACAGTCGCCGAGTGACATCGTCACGCGGGCTGGTGATCAATCCGATTCGCAACAGATCCGTCAACGCCGCCGCCCCCTCGCCTTCACTTCGTGCGGCCGGCACCAGCGCAACGATTTGTTGCCGGCCGAGAAGGATACGTTCAACGCCCTCGTCGAACACCTCGTCCACCCCGAGCCCAATATCAGCCTGACCCGAGGCGACCACCGTTCCGATTCCGTCGGTGTCGTTGCTGAGCATCGTCACCGCAATTTTCGGAAACTTTCTTTTGAACGCACCCAGGGCTGTGGCCGCTGGATCACGCGCCAATGTTCGCGGACACACGACCGTCAGCCGACCCCGCTGCACGACGTTCAATGGATGCAAAGCGTGATCCAAATCCCGGTATGCCCGAAGTACTTGGGCCGCCGGACCTGTGAGATCGCGTCCAGCGTCGGTCAGGGTGACTCCGCGCGAGCCACGGCGGACGAGCGTCAGGCCGCACTCTTTCTCCATTCTGGCGAGAGCCTCCGAGATTGTCGGCTGGCTGACCCCCAGTCCGCGAGCCGCAGCGGAAATGCTGCCCCGATCAGCAAGGGCGAGAAAGTATTCCAGATGACGCCGGTCCATTCGGGGTTCCCTTCTCGTGGCAGTCCTCGCGCGCGCCCGATTTTGCGCCCGTCAGGCATAGGGAAACCCTATGGCATACCTCTCGAATGTGGCGTAGACGGGAAGAAGAATCCCGTGATCTGCTTCACATATGAACGCAGTGAGCAACAACCCGGGGAGCTTCGACCAGAGGCACCCGTCTGCTTTTGTCGAGCACCTATCGCCGCCTGCGAGCACCACGGAGGAGGCGCCGAAATGACCGAAACCATCACCGCAAGTTCGCCATCCGGTGCTACGTCACCCCGTTCTGCGAGGCGGGCACGCTCTGAGCCGAAGCCCGCTCGACAGCGTCGATCCGGTACGCGACTCACCATCGGGGTACGACTGGCCCAGGTCGCGCTGCTTCTGGTCCTACTCGGAGCGTGGCAGCTCGTCGCATCGCAAGGTTGGATCGAGCCAGTTCTGGCCAAAACGCCAGGCGAGGCCTGGGCCTACTTCACCGCAGCGGTGCAGTCGGGCGAGATTTCGTCGAACTTGCGTGCCACGATGACTGCCGTCGTGATCGCGTGGATCCTCGCTAGCGCAGTCGGGGTGGCGGTCGGACTCTCTCTCGGACTGCTTCCGACCCTCGAACGCATCATGAGTCCGTTCCTGGATGCGGCGAATGCCATGCCACGTCTTGCGCTGGCGCCTCTGCTTATCGTCATCTTCGGGATCACGATGACGGCGAAGGTCGCTCTCGCGTTCACACTCGTCTTCTTCATCGTCTGCTCGAGTGCACGAGCCGGTGTGAAGTCAGTGGACGACGAATGGCTCCGACTATCCACTGTCCTGAATGCCAGTAAGACACAGGTGTTCTGGCACATCCTCCTCCCCGTCGCAACACCTGGCATTTTTGCCGGTCTTCGGTTGGGGCTGATCTATTCGCTACTTGGCGTTGTCGGTTCGGAACTGATCTCGTCACGGGACGGGCTGGGCCAGCTTGTGTCGATCTACTCGGCCCAGTTCCGGATGGAAGCGGTCTACGCGATCCTCATACTTCTCGCAATCGTCGCAGTCGTCCTCAACCAGGTCATGAACTTCGCCGAGCGCTACCTCCTTCGGTGGCAGCCGCCGGCTCGACCATGACAGGAATCATCATGGATACCAACGTGATTACACCCGCCGTACAACTCGACGGACTGACGATATCCTTCCCCTCACCCGACGGGTCGACGAAAACTGTGGTCGACAATCTCGACCTCACCATCCCTCGCGGACAGTTCGTGAGCTTGGTCGGCAGGAGCGGTTGCGGAAAGACCACTCTGCTCAACGCGCTCGCTGGATTGGTGGACGCAACAGAAGGGAAGACTGAGGTCCTCGGCACAACACCATTCGACGCTCGTTCTCGGATGGGCTTCATGATGGCCCGAGATGCGCTGTTCCCGTGGCGAACAGCGCAGAAGAACGTGGAGTACGGTCTCGAATTGAGGGGAGTACCCAAGGCGGAGAGACGAACTCAATCAGCGCGCTGGCTTGCGGCCGTTCAAATGTCCGAGGCGTCACGGCTGTGGACTTGGCAACTCTCCCAAGGGATGCGCCAGCGTGTCGCGTTGGCCCGAACGTGGGCACTGGATCCGGACATCTTGTTGATGGACGAACCCTTTGCCGCCCTCGATGCGCAAACCCGAGTCGAAGTACAGCGAGAATTCCTCGAGCTTTGGCAATCCCAGGTAGGCCGGACGGTCATCTTCGTAACCCACGACCTCGGCGAAGCCATCTGTCTCTCCGACCGCGTTCTGCTGCTCGGGGCCGGCCGGGTGATCGACGACGTCAGCATTGACATCGAACGCCCCCGCGAACTCGAAACCGTCACCGCCGAACCTCGATACATCGAAATCTTCAACCGGCTGCGTGGTCAGCTCGACCACTGATGTGCCCAGCCAACTCAGCTCGACCACTGATGTGCCCAGCCAACTCAGCTTGATTTCTGATGCGCCCAGCCATCAAGGAACAGGAATCCCATGAAACTTCGACCTTTTGTCGGCACAGTCATTGCAGCGGCCCTACTGCTTTCCGCGTGTGGAGGGGGAGGGCGTCCGAACGACGGTAGCGTCGCCATCGGGGTCTACCCTGCGAGTGCTTTGTCCCTGCCTGTCTACGTCGCTGTCCAACAAGGAATGTTCGACAAGGAAGGCCTCCACGTCGAGCTCATCGACGGAAAGAACGGGCCCGAACTCATCAGCGGTCTCATCGGCGGCACAACCGATCTCGCGGTCGGTGCACCCGGAACCGTCGTGCCGGCCATAGAGCAAGGGCAGAGTCTGCGGCCACTGTCCCCGTACGGGTCGATCGATCTTGCCATCGCCGTGACGAAAGACAGCGGCATCACCACCATCGAGGATTTGCCCGGCAAGCGGATCGCCATACCGTCACGTGGCGGCGCGGCCGAGCAATTCGTCAATCAGCTTCTCGCAGAACGAAACATCGACGCCTCCACGGTGCAATTCATCGCAGCGGCACCCACCGCGAGTCAGATACCACTCGCACGAAAGGGCGACATCGATGCCGCCGTTCTCACCGCTGCCAGCCAGGCCGTATTCGATGCTCAAGGAATACCGATGACGGCGATTACAGAAGTAGACCCGGTGGGCTCTGACGGCGTGAGTTCATACGGCCTGGGCACGGTGCTCGTCACGACAGCCACATTCGCTGAATCCGATGCTGCTGCCCCCGTGTGTGCGGCGCTCGAGGCCGCAGCAGGGTGGATAGCCGATCCTGCGAACGAGCAAGCAGGAGCTCAACTTCTCACCGAGCGAATGAATGTTCCTGCTGACAAAGCCAACCAGGTGTGGGCTTCGCAGAAGAGTCTCTGGCCTGTGCAGATTTCGGCCGACCGATGGACCCAGAACGTCAGATGGGTGAACAACCAGACCTCGGGCAAGTCCGACGCAGACGTTCCTTTCGACCCCCTCTGCTGACCAACGCCCCATACACAATCCAGTTCGTCTACCACGAAAGAGAAGAAACGATGACACAACTCGCTGACCAGTCAACACAATCCGAGTCCCAGCACGATCGCCGGCAGCTCACCGAGGCTTGGTCTGCAGTCACCGACAGCCTTGCGACATTCGGTTCGACCGCTGCCGCTACCGGATCGCCGGTGGACAGCGCCGAAGGTGTACGGCACGCACTTCGTCTGTTCGGATACCTCGCCGAGATGAACATCGAGCGCCAAGACGTACTCCGGCCTGAACTCTTCACTCTGATGTCACCGTTGCGAAAGTTCTGGGGAGACGGCATCGACGTCGACTACTGGACTGCGATGATCGACCCCAAAGAAACGTACCGAATTCACGGTAACCGTGGCACAGTGCCGTACGTCGCCGTCCTCGCCAATCGCGTCGGCGCGTCTGGGATCGACCGGGTCGCCGACAACATCGTCATCGACGACAAGGTGTGTGACGCGGACGGCAACTTCGAGATCTTCGTCGCACAAGAGCTGGAGGGGCGCAGCGGCATTCGGCTGGATGAGCGCTGCTTCGACGTAGTAGTGCGTGTGTATCACAAGACGCGTAACGCGGAGATCGATCCTGTTCTCCACATCGAGCGCCTCGGTCCGCCGCCTGGTGCACGCCCCGATCTCGACACGGCGTGGCTGGTCCAGCGCCTGACGAAACTTGCGCGTGGCATGGACGTGAGCCTTCGACGCAGTCTTCAGCTCATCGAAACACTCAGTCAGTCTCCTAACGAGATTCGCGTGACCTCGGAGCAGCGAGGGTGGGGAGACTTCTACGGCACCAGCTCCAACCAATACGTTGCCGGCTGGTGGTCACTGAAAGATGCTACTGCCGTGGATATTACATTCACTCTCCCGGACTGCACCTACTTCGGAGTGATGCTGTACAACCACTGGTTCGAGTCCTTCGAGTACCGCGACCACACCGTCAACCTCAACGACGCGCACTTCGAACGCAATGACGATGGAACGGTGACGATCCGAATCGGGGGAGTAGAAGGTGACAGAAATCGATTGAACCCCTGCAACCACACCGAAGGAATTCTGTTGGCGCGCTGCCTGGAGCCCGCTGAGGATGTCACTTCGCCTCATGTGGAGATCATTCGATGACCGACGAAGTAGACCTGCCGTTGGCAGGTGTCCGAGTAGTGGAGATCGGTCAGCTGATCGCAATACCCAGCGCCGGGCAGCAGTTGTCCGACCTCGGTGCGGAGGTCATCAAGCTCGAGCCCCCCGGCGGTGAACCGGCCCGACAAATCGACGCCGACTACGCGCGCGGCATCTTCTACGGGTACAACCGTGGAAAGCGTTCAATCTGCCTCGACCTCAAAGACTCCGCCGATCTGCAGCGAGCTCGGGATCTGATCGCGTCGAGCGACATCTTGCTGCACAATCTTCGCCCGGGAACCCTCGATCGATTGGGATTCTCCTCTGCCGAACTCCAACGCCTGCGACCGGAAATCATCGCCGTCTCGGTGAGCGGGTACGGGGCGGAAGGCCCGTCCGCCACCCGCGCGGGGCTCGACATCGCTGCGCAAGCAGAGAGCGGACTGATGTCGGTGACGGGTGAGGCGGATAGCCCGCCACAACGTGTGGGCGCACCGGTCATAGATCATGCAACGAGCTACGTTGTCGCTCAAGCGGTACTGGCAGCGCTACTTCGACGTGAGCGCACCGGCAAAGGATCGTCCGTCCGAGTCTCCCTGCTGGACGTCGCAATCCACTTGCAGACCGCCAACTGGATCGAGTGGCAGGTATCCGGAAAGCCCATGAGTCGCAAAGGGAACGGACAACCGAGCGTCGCACCGGCGGCAGACGTCTTTCGTGCCGTCGACGGCGAGCTGGTGATCAGCGGATACCAACCGCAAGCCTGGATTGAACTGTGCAAGGCAATCGACCTGCCGGAGTTGGCCGACGACCCGCGGTTCACCACCAACGCGCTGCGCGTGGAAAACCGTGCAGACCTCGTCGCCACGATCGAGAAGCAGCTTTGCCATCGCAGCGCCGCTGAGGCAGTAGAGCATCTCACTGCGGCCGGAGTGGTTGCCGCAGTTGTGCGTGACTACGACCAGGTAATTTGCGCCGACGATGTGATCGCGAACCGTACCTTCATCCCCGGCACCAACGAACATGGCGAACAGTATTTGACGCCTGCCATGCCCTATCGCGCCGAACCTCCGATGGCACGAACTGAACTTTCACAGGTTCCGGCCTTGAACGAGTGGACAACATCGACGCGCTGAATGCGCCGTTCGGGTCGAAATTGACTTTGCACCAACGTAACTGACAAACAGATAGCCATGCACCATCGAGGAGATGTCCAGTGCTGACCACCGCATTTACCGAGACATTCGGAGTTCGCCACCCAATCGTGCAGGGCGGCATGCAATGGGTGGGGAGAGCAGAACTCGTAGCGGCAGTTGCAAACGCCGGCGCGCTCGGCATGCTCACTGCCCTGACACAGCCGACACCTGACGATCTTGCCCGAGAAATATCCCGAACGCGCGAGCTCACCGACCAACCGTTCGGAGTCAATCTCACAATCCTCCCCACGATCACGCCCCCGCCCTACGATGAGTATCGCAACGTGATCATCGACTGCGGAGTGAAAGTCGTCGAGACAGCTGGATCGTCTCCCGCGCCCCATCTGCCGCACTTTCACGGCGCAGGCATCAAGGTTCTCCACAAGTGCACCAGCGTCCGCCACGCGGTCAAAGCCCAAGTCCTCGGCGTCGACGGCATCAGCATCGACGGGTTCGAATGTGCCGGGCATCCAGGGGAAGACGACGTACCGGGTCTCGTCCTCATCGCTGCAGCAGCAGAGCGGATCAGCATTCCCATGATCGCGTCCGGTGGATTTGCCGACGCGCGAGGATTGGTGGCCGCCCTGGCGCTTGGCGCCGACGGCATCAACATGGGCACTCGGTTCATGTGTACCGAGGAGTCCCCGATTCACCACAACATCAAGCAGGCGATAGTCGCTGCCTCGGAGGTCGACACGGAGCTGATTTTCAGGTCACTGCGCAATACCGCTCGCGTAGCACGCAACAGCATCAGCCAAGAAGTTGTCGAAATCCTCTCCAGTGGTGGCAAATTCGAAGACGTTCGACATCTTGTGGCCGGTGCGCGGGGCCGAGCGGTGTTCGACAGCGGCGACCAGGAGGCTGGCATCTGGACGGCTGGCACTGTGCAAGGATTGATTCACGACATCCCCACAGTGGGTGAATTGGTGGAACGAATTGTCACAGAGGCCGAAGCACTGATTGCCGGACGGCTTACCGGCCTCCTGGACCCAGTCAGCGCCTGACTACGTCCGAACCCACTGGGCGCTACCGTCGGCCAGTTCTTCGCGAATGCCCCTGCCGTTGCGCTCGTCGACCCGCGTGCCGCCGATACCTCGTCCTCGATGCGTCGTGCGGTGACGGGGAGCTCTTCCAGATCGCCTCGCGGCTTGCCATCGCCGCTCGATCGTTTCGGGTGCGTCCGGACGATCATTGACGTCAGGACGAGGAAAGGAGGTGTACTCCGAATTGCTTGGGGTCATCAGAGTGACGACCGCAAGGATTTCGATCGGCACCGAACACGATCTACTCGACGTTGTGGCCATGGGGCTACCAAAACATCACCGTCGGCCCGCAGCAGCTCCCCCCATTACGTCCACCGACATTTCTTGGCTTCGACTGCATACAGCAAGGACGAGAGCCCGGCGCGCCCGTCCCGACTGTGCGATCGTCGAAGTCGTCTGACAACCCTTTCAAGGCACCTACTCCCTATGGCGCCCCGATCCCCGCAACAATCTTGCGCTTGACCGAACACTGAAGTCTCACGCGCCCGATAGCGTTCGCGATAGAATCCGATATTTCGCTCGCATCGTCCGGGGCACACCGAAGGGGAATCAAGAGCATGCATGCGGTACCGACCCGGAGGGCGAAATTCGTTGCAGCGGGATTGATCATCGCTGTGGCTACTGCTGGTGCTATCGGTGTATCGAAGATCTTCGCTGCACGCCCATCCTCTGCGAATATCGAAGAGACCATCACGAAAGCGGAACGTGGACGGCACAATCCAGCGTGTGAACCCATCCCGTCGAGGCCCGATGTGGCTGCGTTGCGTCGCTCTTCTGACGCGTCGGTTCGTTTGACGAACGTGGTACAGACTGCTGCGGAGCTCTTGCGAGTCAACGGAGCGGCTTGGGGGCCCCAAGTCGCTGTCGGTACTGAGCTATCCATTGATGAAGCTTTCGAGAACGCCGGTTCGATTCCCGGAGATGCGATAGTCGCAGAAGCGGAGTGGCTTCGTCAGGCGCAACGAGATGGACTCTACGACGACGCAGATCGTTCGCTCGATTCGCTTGTCCGGCACATCGAGTCGACAACCATCACGGACGTCGACCTCGCCAGCCATCTGGGGCCGAATTGGCCCGCAGTAATCGATGTCGTCGGGACTGTCGCCGTGATCGGGTTCGAGGAGTACGTGAGCAAGGTGCGCGCGTCACCCCCGATGAGAGCAGCTGACGCGCTCGACCTTCGATCCGCGTTGCGGGAGAACACGGTAGCCCTCGGCCTGGAGGCGGAGTGGGACGGCGCTCAGGAGTTGGTCGCTCTCTACTTTCAAGGATGCACTTCGGCCGCGCTGAGCCGGCGAGAAGCGAACCTTTCGGTCGAGGATTACATCCATGATTGGGACCTGGCGGAGGCTCTGGCACGCGACGCCGTAGCTGCTGCTTTCGCAGCAGATCTCACGAGCAACGAGAACCGTGGACGAGTCGAGATCTTGGCACGAGGTCTTCAGATCATCCAGGCGCCAGACGAATTGGGTCCAAACGACCGGTTGACCCGATCCGTGGATCCGAACGAAAACTTGAATCCGGACGAGGTCGCGCTTCTCGAACTGGAAGATCCATTGATCGAGGGCGAGTGACACGACCAGAGCCTCCGGCGAGTGTGGCGCGGCAAGCAGAAGGGTGGTTGCCGATGTGGCACCGCGCTCTCAGAACCGAAGTGACGCAACATCATCGTGCTCTCCTCTTCGGTGCCCCCTTGCTCACGCAGACAACGCAGCACCTCCTTTCGATACGCACGTAATCGAACCCCGAAAATCATGTCCTCTAGCTGACGGTCCATCCAGTCGAAGAAACAGTTCGCGTCGTGCGGCGGCAGCGGATTTACCGTGGGTATGCCCAGTCTCGAAGCCCCAGCAGAAGCCGAGGGTCTCGACTAACTTTGCCGGACCGACTGCAATGGTCAGCTTCGGCGGAGTGAATCTCGGAAGAAGAAACCTTCGTCCCCGATATGCCAACTCCCTTTGCAGCCGGATCGACCCGCGGCATACCTCGCGATAATTGTTCACCACAGTGCAGCTGTTCTGACCAAGGAAAGGTCGAGGCGCTTCTCCACGGCGAAGTCGATGCATGTCGCGCCGTCGACACCATGCACCTGAGTGCAGGGAAGGGTGCGCACTGGATTCGGCGTCCGTCACCAGAGTGCCAGTGATGGCTACAGCCCCAGTACTCAACCCAGGCGTCATCACGCAGCTGTTCCCGAAATTAGGCAATCGGCGGTTAGGTAATTCGACCTTTTGGGGATCGAATCCACCGTAACCGATTCTCGCCCTCCACTGGAGATGCAACGGCGCGCCGCCGAGAGCCATGAAGATTTCTTAAAAACTGCAGATCAAGTCAGTATTGACGCCCACGGACTAACCTCGCCCTCTGGTTCCGCTGACCAAAAGACAAACGATTGTGGCGTGCGCCACAAATCTCCTATAGGGTAACCACTGTTAGCCTGCGACGGGGTGCGAGACATTTCCCAGCGCCGGATCCACGCTCTATCCCACTCCTGAACAGACCGAGCGAGAGCTGAGCGCTCTTGACGACGTCGTGGTGGATTGAGGATCAAGAAAGAAAGATGGTATTGCCGTGCAGTCATCACTTGTCTCTCTGCCGTCCATGGAGAGAGTCCGCATTGGCGCTCCGGTCGCGGAGGCCGCGGCCCAGGAAGCAGAGTTGCTCGGGGCGAACCGAGTCTTCGTCGTATGTAGCGGGACGCTCAACTCGCAGACCGACGAGATCGCTCGGGTGATCGAGGCATTGGGTGATCGATTCGTGGGACTGTTCGATGCGGTTCGACCTCATGTACCGCGCGAAGACGTCATTGCTGCCACCCGAGTTGCTGCCGACGCCGATCCGGACATGCTGTTGTGCGTGGGCGGCGGATCGGCGACGGACCTGGCGAAGATCCTTGCAATCACTCTGGAGCACGGAGTTCGCGAAGCATCACAAATGGACGCCTACCACCTGCAGGTCAATCCCGACACATCGGTGACCGCCCCCACCTTCTCCGCCCCGAAGATCCCGGTAGTGGTGGCGCCCACGACCCTGGCGGGAGGTGAGTTCAACGCGTTGGCCGGGTCGACGGATGAGACGAGCAACGTCAAAGAGGGTTACTTGCATCCGGCGATGACCCCGAAGGCTGTCATCCTCGATCCTGCACTCACGCTGCACACTCCGGAGTGGCTGTGGCTGTCGACCGGGGTTCGCGCACTGGACCACGCCTTCGAGACCCTGGGCTCACTCGAATCGAACGGGTACTACGACGGGATGGCGATGAATGCCATACGACTGCTCTCCGAAGGACTCGTCCGAGTGAAGGAGAACACCGACCTGTTGACCGAACTACCGTGTCGGCCTTTCCGAAGATGCGTGCGGGGCTCGACTGGGCTCGCTAGGTTCGT
>NZ_JAZHFF010000006.1:0-440447 GCF_036541985.1 Rhodococcus sp. IEGM 1306 | reverse complement strand
CCCGGCTCGGTTCACCCGGATACCGGGAAGCTGTACCGGATCGAACGCGACCATCCGATCGCACCGTTGCCACAAGAGCTGCTCCCTCTTGTGACCCCACCCGTCTACAAGCCGTCACCGGTCACCGTGAATCCGGAACGGCGCTCGGATGGCTTGGTGCGCAAGGTTGCCGAGGCTGTCGGTGGTGGCAGAAATCAAATTACGTTCTGGGCTTTGTGCCGTGCTCTCGAACGTGGGAGCAGTTCGGTTGTGCCTGAGATCCGCGATGCAGCACTGTCCACAGGTTTGACCGAGGGAGAGTTCGAAACATGCCTGAGATCGGCTCAGCGAACCGCTGGAAGGAGGGTCGGATGACCGCCGACGAGGTGAGTGTGCTCCTCGAAGCGCTGGTGACGTTCTACCGCAAGTACGCGGTCTATCCCACCGAGCACCACTACGTAGTCCTAGTCCTGTGGGTCGCACACAGTTACGTGTACGAGGAGTTTGACACCTCCCCTCGACTGTTTCTCGACTCGGCAGTTCCGGCGTGCGGCAAGACCCGCACCTTGGAGTTGCTCGACGAGACCGCCCGTAGCCCGCTGATGGCGTTCTCCGCTTCACCTGCCGCGCTGATCCGCACCATCGACAAGGGTGGTCGGACGATCCTGATGGACGAAATCGACACCCTCTACAACAAGAACGGCGGTGCCGGATCCGAGGATGTCACCGCCGTGGTCAATGCCGGGTACAAGAACGGTGCCCGCGTCCCGAGGTGCGTCGGGCAAGGGATGGACATCGACGTAGTGGAGCTCGACGCGTACGCGCCGATGGCACTGGCTGGTTTGCACTCCAATGTCCCCGAGGCTGTGAGATCCAGGTCGATTCACTTCCGCATGAAGAAACGCAAACCCTCCGAGACGGTCTCCCCGTTCTATCGCCGTGACGTCTCCGAGGAAGCGCAGCCGCTTCGCGACAGCCTCGAGGAATGGCTCGAACCGATTCGTGAACAAGTTCGGGCAGCGCGGCCGAGGATGCCCACAGGCGTCGAAGATCGGGCAGCGGAAGTGTGGGAGCCGCTACTGGTAATCGCAGACCTGGCCGGAGGGGAGTGGCCGAAGCGTGCCAGGGAGGCGTGCAAGCACTTCGTGTTCGCCAAGTCCGGGTACGCCCGCCCGATCGGTATCGACCTCCTCTCTGACATCAAAATCATCTTCGGCAGCAACGAGAAGATGGCGTCCGCTGACCTTGTGGCGGCACTCGTGGCCATCCCCGACGCACCGTGGAATGACATCCGAGGATCGTTTCTGAATCAGGCAGCGTTGGCAAATTTCCTCCGCCCGTTCGATGTCCGGCCGAAGACGATCCGACAGCCAGGCGGTGTCACAGCCAAGGGCTACGTCGTCACTGGGGAGGGTGGGCTGGCCGAAGCCTGGGAGAGGAATCTGCGCCCGGACGATGAGCAGGATCAGGCCCAGTCCGAGCCGGAGTCCCCGACCATACCCTCACAGCCCGTAACACCCGTAACGCCCGTAACACCCCAGGTCAAAGCACCCAAAAGTGTGACGGCACCTGTTACGCCCCCGAAGAGTGTGACGGCACCCGTAACACCCCCCGTCACACAAAACACGCCTTCTACCAGCACTGTTACGGCTGTTACGGCTGTTACGCCCTCTCAGGGTATGGGCGGGAAGAAAGCGGCCACGGCAGCGAACGCCAAGACTCCTTTGCATGCGGTTTCCGACCCGACATGTCGGGAATGGTTTGAACGACACATCCGAGGACTCATCGAAAACGGACACACGACCGTAGACAGCGACGCGGTATACACAGCCGGTCAGGATGCCGGATGGAACCTCCAAAATCTCCGCAAGGTCGCCAGCAAGTCCACCCTCGTAGGCACCGCCGAGAAACGGGCAGACGGTACCGCACTGTGGAACATCGGTGAGGAAGCCACGGATACGTGGATATCCGCCCCGCAGTGGCTCCTGGACTTTTTGCGAGCACACGGTGGATGGGTCCGCGCGAGTGATGTCCATGCCGCAGCACAGGCTGACCCGAACGGGCCTGAGCGCACCTCTCTCAAGTCGGCAGCCCGCGCCGCGTATGTCCAAAAGCGAGGCAACTCCATCGCCACTGAATGGTGCCTCGATCCATCCCATGAACAGGAGTCGGCATGAACGAAACCAAGACATTGAAGTTCGGTCTCTCCGCCGTCTACATCCCAAGGACTGGGCCGCAGTGCGATAGAAGCGCCCCAGTCACGACTGCGCCGGCACCACCGAAGCCGTACTGCGGTGCCCCCACCAAAACTGGAGACGAGTGCCGTAACCGCGTGTCCGCATGGGGTGTCGTGTGCGCCGTGCACGAGCCGGACTACCCGTGGTGACCACTGTCGTCGAGAGGGATGACGTGATGACAGAACGCAATACAGTTCCCGAGAAAGCGCAGAGGACTCGCTCGGGGTCTCGGAGGGAGCCGGGGACGGTATCTCTGCTGGCCGAGATTCTCACTGGACGGCCGAATCTCCCCGAGGCTCGCTGCCGGACACATGCGGAGCTGTTCGATGCGCTCGTGGACGGTAGGGCGACCGACGAAGACAAGAACTATGCACGCGGGCTGTGCGGTCGCTGCCCGCATCTGACCGAGTGCCCTGATGCACTCACACTCACCCTGAATGCCCGCACCTGACGCACCATCCGAGCGCCCGGTGCCCAGCCCACAGAAAGGACAGCTGATGAGAATCCAGCCCACCCCGGTTGGTGCCCCACGAGTGCGGGCCTACGTGAAAAGGTCCCGCATCGACATCGACATGGGCGGGGTCACCTACCAGCTCAGCAAAACCGAAGCCCTCGAACTCGCCGACGCCATCGTCGACACCATCGAAGCACTACCCCAACTGAAGGAGAACGCCATGCACGACAACGATTCCGAAGACACCAACTATCCGGCAGAATGGGCTGACGCTCCCGAACGTCCCGAGCTGCTCGAGAAGTTCCTGCCCACCGACTCCGAAACGGCGAAGCTCGCCGAATGGTTGGCCGACTACTTCGACGACGACCAGCACGCCCGCCCCGGCTGGCTCGAACTCTCCGCAGATCCCGAGCGATACCAGAACCTCCTCATCGGAGCGGCGGAACTCCTCAAGCCCTACCTTCAGCACCCCCTGACAGCGAACCGGTTGCGGTCTGACGCACTCGCCCACAAGCAGGCCGCGCTCGAGAAGAAGCTGCACTGACATGACCGAGACCATCGGCGGCCAACTCCCACAACCAGACCCGAGAGGATGGCTGACATTCGAGCACCTACCCCGCGAACTCCGCAACGCCGAAGACACCACCCAGGCCGCAGACCACGAAACCTCGAAGACCCTGAGCGGAGGAACACCCTGGCAGCGACCGGCAACACCGACCGAGCGAACCCTGTTGGTCCACCTCGGATACGAGATACCCGACGACCTCGACACCACCGTCTGTTATCTCACTGCCGGAGTGCGACAACGCACCTGGCCAGCCCTCGACAACTGACCAACCCTTCACGGACTCACTGACTTAGGAGCAACCGAACCATGACCACACCCGCAGCACTCGAACCGCAGAACCCCACACCCGCTGACCTCGCCGACGCGATCACTCCCACCGCGCAGCAGGAAAACGAGATCGAGCGTGAAGACCCCGCCGACCTCGCACACGTCCGAAAACTCCGCAGCGAGAACAAGAACCTACGTGAGCGCGCCAAGACCGCCGAGGACCAACTCGGCACCCTCAACGCACAAGTGGAGTCATTCCGGCGCAGCGAGATCGAACGCATTGCAGCAACCGTCCTCGCCGACCCCAAAGATCTCTGGCTCGGAGAGGTGACACCGAACGACTTCCTCGGAGAGAATGGCAACATCGACCACGAGCGAGTCAGTGCGCACGTCAATGACATTGCGCAGCAACGCCCACACTGGGCTCTCGGTAATCAACAGGCCGCGGCCCCGCCGAGCAATCGCCCAGTGGAGACATTGAGGCCCGGAGCAACGCCTACGAACTATCCACGCGAAGCGCCACCCACGTGGAGCAGTGTTCTCAATGCCGGCAAGATTCACTCGAAAGACATCCAGGACAGGTAATTCCTCCAGGCAAGCGGTAAGATGAAGGGGAGCAGTGATATTCACTGCTCCCCTTCTGGCCTCGGAGCCGATTCGGTCGCGAGATTCCCTGGTGGAACCGACCAAAACACATCCTCTGTTTTGTCATTCCACGAATAGGAATCACCATGCTTACTTCAACCGCTGGCGTTACATCTATCCTCACCCCCGATCAGGTGAACGCACTACTCATTCAGCCTCTGCAGAATCTCGCAATCGCAACCCGCGTCTCGACCGTCGTCAACGTCGGCACACACGGACTCCGTCTACCTTCCGTGCTCGAAGACCCGTCTGCCGGCTGGGTAGCCGAAGGCGCCGAGATCCCGGTCAGCGAGTCCGACCTCGGCGAGATCGAAGTCGTCCCCAGCAAGCTCGCCGGCCTCGTTGTCATCTCCAACGAGCTCGCTGCAGACTCTTCCCCCGCCGCGCTCCAGGTAGTCGGCGACGGATTGGTTCGAGACATCCAAACTAAGCTCGACACCGCATACTTCGGGAACCTCGCAGCGCCCGCAGCCAAGGGTCTGGCATCGATCACCACAACCACTGTCAATGCTGGCGCAGCCTGGACCAACACCGATCCCTTTGCTGAAGCCATCGCAGCCGCGGAGACAAAAGGCGTGGTGATCACGAACTTCGTCGCCAACCCTGCCGATGCACTACTCCTCGCGAAGGTGAAGAAGCAGACCGGAAGCAACGAGCCTCTGCTTGGGCTCGACGCCACCGCTCCGACCGCACGAACAATCCTCGGTGTACCGCTGCTCGTCTCACCCGCAGTACCCGCCGGCACCGTCTGGGCGATCCCGCAGTCCCGCAGCTTCGTCGCCATCCGCAACGACACCTCGGTGACAACGGACGCCAGCGCGTTCTACACCAGCGACCGCACCGCCATCCGAGCAACGATGCGTGTCGGATTCGGGTTCCCCCAGCCCCTCGGAATCGTGAGGATCAACATCACCGCCGGCGGCTAAACAACCACCAACGAGAGCCCCGACCCAATCCCAGGGTCGGGGCTCTTTCGTGCCTACAAGGACAACCCAGGGGTGTCTATGATCCACCCCTGCCCATACCCCCTCGATCGATCCACACGGAAGGGCGCTTTGCATACAGCCGCTGACCGGGTACGGGATACAGGGTCGGTTCGAGTCCCGGCTCCTGGGCTTTTGCCGAGTTCCGGCCCAAAAAGTGCGTGGAGAGAGAAGAGTTACTTTGCGGAGCGGGTGGCAGCAGGATCGATCGAGGTTGCATAGGGAGGGTCTATAAATTTGACCCCCGGGAATGCGGATGACTACGCGTGGTCAAAATGACTACGACTGACACATTGCGCGTCCCCTCGCTGTCAGGTCGCTCACTAGTGAGCGGGCTTGCCGGCGGAAACTCTGTGGGATCCCGCAAAGTGAGTAGGCCTGTCACTAGTGACCATCCTTGGGGGCGCAGTAGTGCGCGCCCTTTTGCGGCGTGCACCGAAAAAGGGGCGAATGGCTACGGTCAGATCCATCGTTTATTCATGGTTTATGAGTGAGATACGACGCGATCTAACGAGAGTCGACGAGTGATAAGTTTCGGCCAATCCAACTGGCGGAGTATGACTGTCGCGATTGATTGAGACTTGACGCGACCAATGTATCGAGAATCCATTGGTCGCGGGTTCGAGCCCCGCCCGCCCCACATTCAGTTGCCGTGAGCCCGCAGGTCAGACCCAATGACTTTTGTCGAAAGTCATGCTGCCGACGATCGCAACGGCGACAAGTGCGCAGAGTGCAATCAACAGGGCAGTTGCCCACAGGTAGTTGGTGCAGTTGCCCACACGTAGTTGGTATTGAATCGCACGCAACGCGCATGCGGGTACGGCTGAGTTGATCCTTCGTGGCTACACAAGTAAATGTCGTACCGCGATCGTCGATCTCGGACGAGGTGAAAGTCTCGGATCCGGATACCCAATCCTCGACAAGTATCGGGAGCGCAGTGCAATTGGGCGCGACCGAGCGAGCGACGTGCCGGACGTGAAGGAAAAGTAGGTACCTATCCGGGTATTTCAGCGTATGTGCTCGACGTGCAGAAGTGTCACGCTTTAGACGTGCCTACCGGTGTAGGTACAAGGCAGTCGAGCCGTCCCCCCGCGGCTCGGCTGCACCCAAATGTTGACGCGCTGACCGGCAGCCGACTGTCGGAAACGACTCTACGCAAGGAACGGCAACGATAGTGGGCCCCGCAACTGCGGGGCCCTTTCCCTGTCTGAAAAGCGCTGTCGGACTTGGGTCATCACCATTGAGGACTTCATGCTCGATCACTGGAAACGAGAGCCAACGAGGGCTGTCTCGCCGTCCTTGTCTGCGTCGGATCCATTTTGCCGAGCTTCGTGAATTGCAGAATCCGCAGCCCGCGAGAGCTCAGTAGTTGCCTCGATCGGGTGCAAAACCGGGCAATCGGAACAAAACACTTGTCGATGCGTTACAACTATTGTTAAAGTGTAACGACGAACTGCAAGTGAACAGCAACTTCAAGGTCTCGCTACCGGAAGCCGATGGGCGCCGGGGGAGATTCGTCTGCTGTCGATGGACGCGACGCCGTTGGGCGGCACGGATAAAGGCTCTGCGAATTGCGCCGGGTCGCACCCCTGATCAACCCGACAGACCAACGTAACGGAGAACATACTGTGACAATCAAGAACTCGATCGGGCCTGGTGTCGAAGCCGATCATGGAAACAGGCTGTTCGGCAACACTATTCGATCAGCTGAAGGTGAGGAACTGGTCCAGCGGCTGAATGCCATGTTCGAGCGAGCGAACAGCGCAGGTCAGGTGGTGAATCAACGAGAACTCTCGACCGTGCTTTCTGTGCGGAGATCCGAGGGTTCGCCGGGCGACCGGTCGATTCCGGCGCCTGACAGGCTGATGCATGCGATCGAGGGACTCTCGTACGAATCCCTTTCCCTGTTGATTTGTGCGGCCGAGCATTTACTGCGTTCGGAAGGGGTACATGTCGACTCGACGCCCTTCACGTGAGGGGCGACGAGACCCGTCGAGGAAATCGAAGTGATCGGTCCGTCGCCGACGAACGAGTATTTTGTCACGAACGGAATGACGTAGTTACGTCGTCGTTTGTAATTCTGTTGTGCGACCGGCGAATCAGGCCTCCGGCGTTGCTCAGTCGCACGATCCCGATTCCGCTGCTTCGAAGGCTTCTTGGTGCGCTCACGCGCCTCAGCGTCGAATCCTCTCCAGTCGTCGTGCGGTCCGCTCATGTCATCGCGGATTCGATCGATCGGCGACGTGGAATCAGTCGGAGTATGTCCAGTTCTTCGGCCGATCCGAGTATCGACCGGCAAATCTTGTCGACGGAGTCAGATGCCGGATACCGGCACCGAAATACGGATCAACATTCACCTCGGGAAGCCGCATGAAGTGAATTGACTATCGCAGTCTGCTGTTGTGGTGTGAACGCTGCCCAGGCGCTGGCGGAACCCACGAGTTCAGGGACATCGTTCCATCCAGGGCTCTGTAGCCGGGCCAACGCCGCCTCGACCGTCCCGAAAACTTCGAGGTACGCATGTGCGTCGTCGCATGTGAAGGCGAGTTCGTGGGGTTCCGCGTCGCCCACGTCCCCGCCACACGAAGTAAGCATCAGCACGAATGGAGTCGCAATAGCGATCATGATTCGCTTCATCGGCCAATCGAAGCAGACTGACCCCGCCCTGGCGGACTATTCTCGATCCATGCCGATCACCCCGGATACAAAGAACTGGACCTGGGTCCTCGAACGCCCATGCGCCGAGTGCGGGTTTGATTCGTCCGCTGTGGCGTTCGCGGATGTTCCAGATCTTGTGCGTAGCAATGCCGTCTCGTGGGCCGAGGTACTGGAGCGCGAGAATGTGACGGAGCGGCCGGACAGCGAAACATGGTCAGCGCTGGAGTATTCCGCCCACGTACGCGACGTGTTCCGGATCTTCAAGGTGCGGTTGGAACAGATGCTCGAATTCGACGATCCGCGATTCGAGAACTGGGATCAGGACGCAACAGCCGAGGCCGAGCGGTACAACGACCAAGATCCGGCAAAGGTGGCATCGGAATTGTCCGACGCCGCGGCGGAGGTCGCGAATGCCTTCGAAACCGTGCCAGAGGGTAGCCGCCAACGACGGGGTCTCCGCAGTGACGGATCGGCGTTCACCGTCGAATCGTTGGCGGCCTACTTCATTCACGATCCGATCCATCACCTGCACGACGTCTCGGTGTAGTCAGAGCCCGCGCACCTCCTCGAGGGTTCTTCTGGCTCCGACGGAGTGCAATGAGTCGAGGGTCTTTCGGAAGCTAGCGACAAATCGGCGATCGTCCACGAGATCGCCGAACACTTGGCGGTACCCGATGAAGGCCAACGGGTCGCTCGACTGTTTCTGGGCGAGCGGCACCAGAGTGTCCGACAGCTGATCGACGACGGTGATGGGATCTCCGTTCTCGTCTGTGCCCTCGGCGTAGCGGGCCCAGCTAGCGACAATTGCGGTGGACAGGTTGATCGACCCACCGGTGTCGAGTTGGTTCCGGATGACGGGCAACAGCCACTTGGGAATTCGATCGGACGACTCGGCACACAGACGTGCAATCGTGTCGCGGATCTGGGGGTTCGAGAATCTTTCGATGAGGGTCTTCTTGTACTGATCGAGGTCGACGCCGGGTACCGGGTCAAGGGTCGGCGTCGCTTCGAGATTCATGTAGTCGAGCAGGAACCCCGACAAGAGTTCGTCCTGGCATGCCTCGTGGACCAGGCGGTATCCGGCAAGGTAGCCGAAGTACGCGATGCCTTGATGGCCGGCATTGAGAAGGCGCAGTTTCATCAGTTCGTACGGGCGAACATCCGGCACGAGATTGACGCCGGCATTCTCCAGAGGTGGCCTGCCTGAGGTGAACTCGTCCTCGAGGAACCACGCGGTGAACGGCTCAGCCGCGACCGGCCACTGATCTTCCACGCCAAACGTCTCGGCGATCTCGGTGGTCACCTCGGCTGTCGTGACGGGTGTGATCCGGTCGACCATGGAGTTGGGGAAGGCGCCGTTCTCGTCGATCCACTCCGCAAGTTCGGGATCCTTCAGGGCGGCGAACGCTCCGACTGCCGTCCTGGCGACCGATCCGTTGCCTTCGATGTTGTCGCAACTCATGATCGTGAACGGGGCGAGGCCCCGGTCGCGACGGAGTGCGAGTGCCGCACAAATCAGACCGAAGGTGGTGTGGGGGAGTGTTCCCGGCTCGAGATCGTGCATTACAGCGGGATCGGACGCGTCGAACTCACCCGTAGTGTGCGAGATGTTGTATCCGCCCTCGGTGATGGTGAGAGATACGATTTTCGTCGATTCGGATGCCATCTTTTCGATCACCGCCTCCGGATCCTCCGGAGCGAACAGGTACTCGACGATCGACCCGATGACCCGGGCCTCGAGGGTTCCGTCAGAATGCTTGAGCGCCAGCGTGTAGAGGCAGTCCTGCGCGCGGAGAGCGTCTTTCATCCGCTTGTCCGACGGCATCACTCCCACTCCGCAGATTCCCCAGTCGAAGCCCTCACCGCGTCGCAGGAGATCATCGATGTACATGGCCTGGTGTGCACGGTGAAAGCCTCCGACACCGAAATGCACTATGCCAGTAGTGACTTTGCTCCGGTCGTAGTTCGGCACTTCGAGTGCAGCATCGAAGTCGAACAGGGTCTTCGTATTGAGTTCCATGAAAGTACTAGTCTCCTTCGGCGACGATGACTACGGCTTTGATGCTGCCGAGAATGCAATCGGCCACCAGGGCCTCTTGCGACTGTTCGAGTGAAAAGCGTGCTGTGACCATCGAGTCCAGATCGACGCGCCCGGCAGCGACCAATGCGGCGGCGATCGGCCACGTGTTGGCGTACCGGAACACTCCGGTCAGCATCAGTTCGCGATTCTGAATGATCGGGACCGGCAACGGTATCTCGTCGGCACCCATTCCGACCAGAACGACGGTCCCAGCGGGCCGAACTGCGTGAATCCCGTCGATCACCGCGGCCGTGGCACCCGAGGCGTCGATGAATGCGTCGACGGCCAGCGAGCGTACGTCGCTCTCACGTGGATCAACGACGGTTGTTGCGCCGAATTTCAGTGCCACATCACGTCGGGCCGCATCGATGTCCGAGACGATGACTTCCGTCGCGCCGAATGCCTTGGCCACCTGCGTCGTCACGATTCCTACCGGGCCGGCGCCGGCGATCAACACCCGAGAGCCGGCAGTGATCCCCGCCTTCTGGGCTGAGGCGATCCCTACGGAGAGTGGCTCGAACAGCGCAGCTGCCTCGTAGGACACGGAATCTGCGATGGGATGGGCGAAGTCGGCACCGATCGTGACGTAGTCGGTCAGCGCACCGTCGATCGGCGGCGTCGCGAAGAACTCCATATGAGGGCAGAGGTTGTATCTGCCTGCCTTGGATTCGGGACTTGTCGGATCGGGCTTCTGAGGCTCGATGGAGACACGCTGCCCGATGCGTGTTGGGTCGACGCCGTCACCGACCGCGGCGATGCGTCCCGATGCTTCGTGTCCGAGAACGAGCGGTGAGTTGACTACGTAAGGGCCGATGCGACCTTCGTGAAAGTAGTGCGCGTCCGACCCGCACACGCCCACGGCATGGATGCGAACGAGGACTTCACCCGCCTTCGGGGACGGTCGTGGTCTCTCGACCATCTGCATCTTTCCGGTCTCGACGAGGACATTTGCCCGAATTGTCGCAGGTAGATCGACGGATTCTCCGGAAACTGTTGTGTGGGTCACAACGTAGATGTTAGCTTAATGAGCATAAGAACATCTAGTGAGCATTTGCTCACGATCGAGAAACTTTGAACCTGATGCACAAGGAGACCGTGTGAACCAGTCGGCTCAGCCCACAGGACTCAAGTCGTCGAAGTTGCCCGCTTCCGAGGATGTGCGGCTCGCCTTGCGGGCGGCGACGATGTATCACCTCGAAGGCGCCACTCAGGCGGAGATTGCAGCGAAATTGGGCGTCTCGCGGCCGACAGCCGGGCGACTGTTGGCCAGGGCGCGGACGCAAGGTTTGGTCAGGGTCGAGATTTTGGTACCGCCGGAGCTCGAAGGTTCGGTGAACACGGAGTTGGAATCGAAGCTGGAGAAGCACTTCGGGTTGGCCGAAGTGTTGATCGTCCCCGAAGCGATTTCGGATGCGGACGACCCGGACTTCGACGCACTCGGTCGACGAGCAGCGGAAGTTCTGGTTCGTCGTCTGCAGCCTTCGAGCGTTCTCGGGTTTACCTGGGGTCCGGAAACCGTTGCGGTAGCAGGATCTTTGCCGGACAAGGCCGCGAAGTGCTCGGCTGTGGTACAACTTGACGGCTCCATGACGGTGACCGACTACCAAACCGGTGTCGACTTCACCATCGGCCGATGTGCACAACAGTTGCAGGCCAATCCTATTCGTCTCAACGCTCCGCTGTATGCCGACCCGGCGACCGTGGAGTCGATGCGAAACGACTCGGTGATCTCGAAGGCGCTGCAAGCCGGAACTGATTCCGACATCATGGTTTTCGGAGTCGGTGCCGTCTCGACCGCGACGACCTTGTTTGCCGGTAGCTTCGTCGACTCGACCATGCTGGACGAGTTGGAAAGTCGAGGCGCTGTCGGTGAAATCGGCGGCCGTTTCTACTCGGTCGACGGCAATCCAGTGGAGGGGCCACTACCTGAGCGAACGGTCTCCGTATCGCTCGACGCAGTGAAATCCTGCGATCAGACGATTCTGATTTCGGGAGGAACACACAAACGCCAGGCCGTTCTGGGCGCATTGCGCGGAGGTTTGGCAAACGTACTCGTCACCGACGTCGAGTGCGCCCAGTGGCTGCTCGAAGGCTAGCGATCTCACGAGTTTCGCGGTCCGAGCGCGCGACTGACACGCAAGTGTGAAGGAAGGTAATCCGTGAAAACAGGAAGACGAGTGTGGGGCGCTGCCGCGGCGGCGCTCTGCCTCCTGGTGTCGGGATGTGCGGGCGCTGGTGCGCTCGGTGGTTCCGGCGAACGAACAGTCACCATCGCGATGGTGTCGAACTCGCAGATGCAGGACGCCATCAAACTGGCGCCGGCTTTCGAAGCCGAGAACCCTGGCATCGACCTCAAATTCGTCAGCCTTTCCGAGAACCAGGCGCGCGCCAAGATCACGGCGTCGACGGCAACCGGCGGCGGTGAGTTCGACGTCGTGATGATCAGCAACTACGAGACACCTCAGTGGGCCGCCAACGGTTGGCTCACGAACCTGTCCGACTATGCAGACACGACGCCCGGTTACGACGAGGACGACTTCGTACCGTCGATCAAGACTTCTCTGTCGTACGAGGACAGTATGTACGCGGTCCCCTTCTACGGGGAGTCGTCGTTCCTGATGTACCGCAAGGATCTGTTCGATCAGGCGGGGATTACAGTTCCCGAAGACCCGACGTGGCAAGAAGTTGCAGGTTGGGCAGCACAGTTCGACAACCCGGACGCCAAGATGGCGGGAATCTGCTTGCGCGGAAAGCCTGGCTGGGGTGAGGTACTCGCACCGCTGAACACCGTGATCAACACCTTCGGTGGACGCTGGTACGACGAGAATTGGAATGCGCAGCTGACCAGTCCGCAGGTCGAGGATGCGGTTCAGTTCTACGTGGACACGGTCAAGGAGCACGGTCAGCCGGGTCCTGCCACAAGCGGATTCGGTGAATGTGCAACACAATTCGCGCAAGGCAACACGGCGATGTGGTACGACGCGACGTCGGCTGTGTCGGTTCTCGAGGACCCTGCGTCGTCGAAGGTAGTCGGCAACATCGGATATGCGAAGGCCCCGAAAGTCGAGAAGTCCGATCCTGGTTGGCTCTACACGTGGGCGCTCGGAATCCCGGAGTCGGCAAAGAACAAAGATGACGCCTGGAAGTTCATTTCCTGGATGACGAACAAGGACTACATCCAGAAGGTCGGAACCGAACTCGGCTGGTCGAGAGTTCCTCCGGGAAGTCGCCTATCGACCTACGAGATTCCGGAATATCAAGAGGCCGCACAGGCATTCGGTCCGATCACCCTCGAATCGATCAACAATGCAGATCCGAAAAACCCGACAGTGCAACCGGTTCCGTACACCGGCGTCCAGTTCCTCACCATCCCTGAGTTTCAGGACCTGGGCACTCGCGTCAGCCAGCAGATCAGTGCGGCCATCGCGGGTCAGAAGAGCGTGAAAGAAGCACTCGAACAATCCCAGCAGTATGCCGAGGTGGTCGGCAAGACCTATCAGGAGAACCGATGACTACGGTTGCCGAGCCCAGAACTACGGTGGACGACGCGCCACCGGTCCGGGTCGAAAAGAAGATCTCCCGCGCCGAGGGTTGGCGTCGTAGAGGTCCCCTGTTGCCGGCGTTGATCTTCTCGATCGTCGTCACCCAGATTCCGTTTCTGTTCACCCTCTACTACTCGACGCAGTCGTGGAACCTAGTCCGGCCGGGATCGCGGCACTTCAACGGGTTCGACAACTACATAGAGGTTTTCAAGGACAGTCAGTTTCGGGAAGTCGCGGTCAACACGGTCATCATGATCGTGGGAACCGTCATCGTTTCCGTGATCCTCGGACTCGCGCTGGCGCTGCTACTCGACCGCGCATTCCTTGGTCGGGGGATCGTGCGGACACTGCTGATCACGCCGTTTCTCATCACTCCCGTCGCCGGCGCATTGCTGTGGAAGACAACAATGTTCGACCCGGTGTTCGGTATCGTGAACTTTGTCCTCCAGCCTTTCGGCGTCGGCCAGGTCGACTGGGTCAGTAAGTTTCCGCTCGCCGCCGTCATGATCAATCTGATCTGGCAGTGGACGCCCTTCATGATGCTGCTCATTCTGGCCGGTTTGCAGTCCATGCCCCGAGACATTCTCGAAGCCGCACGAGTGGACGGAGCCAAGCCGTTTGCGATGTTCCGCGAACTGACGTTGCCGCACCTGCGCCGCTTCATCGAACTCGGTGCAGTTCTGGGTGCGATCTACCTCGTGAACACCTTTGACGCGGTGTACATGATGACCTCGGGTGGGCCCGGCGTGGCCAGCTCGAACCTGCCGTTCTACATCTACCAGCGCGCGTTCCTCGGCTTCGACGTAGGTCAAGCTGCGGCGATGGGTGTCGTAACAGTGATCGCGACGATCATCGTGTCGACACTTGCGCTCCGATTGATCTTCAAGAGCGTCACCGGCAACGAGGAGGCGGCGTGATGACTGCCGTAGAGACGACAAGCGCGACGGCCGACAAGCCCGTCGTCAAGAAAAAGAAGAGCAGCAAGTTCAGTCCGTGGTCGGTTGTGGCGTGGATCGCCGCTCTCGGGTTTTTCTTCCCGGTCTTCTGGATGGTCCTCACCGCGTTCAAGACCGAGGCAGACGCCTACACGGATCCGCCGAAGCTGTTCTTCACTCCCACCCTCGAACAGTTCCGTGCCGTCCTCGACTCCGGTCTCGGCACGACGCTGGCAAACTCCGCATTTGCGACGGCCATGTCGACGATTCTTGTTCTGCTACTGGGTGTTCCGGCTGCGTTTGCATTGTCGCTTCGCCCGGTAGTCAAGACTCAGGACGTTCTGTTCTTTTTCATCAGTACCAAGATGCTCCCAGTCGTCGCTGCAATCGTGCCGCTGTACGTGATCGTCAACGACATCGGGTTGCTCGACAACATCTGGGCGCTGGTCATCTTGTACACATCGATGAATCTGCCGATCGCAGTGTGGATGATGCGTTCGTTCTTTCTCGAAGTCCCCGGCGAACTTCTCGAAGCTGCCAGCATGGACGGCGCGAGTTTGTGGACCTCGGTTCGCGAGGTGATCCTCCCGCTGATCTCGCCCGGAATTGCTGCGACTGCGCTGATCTGCGTGATCTTCTCGTGGAACGAATTCTTCTTCGCCGTCAACCTGACAGCTGTTC
Organism: Rhodococcus sp. IEGM 1306; assembly: GCF_036541985.1. Classification (NCBI taxonomy): domain Bacteria; kingdom Bacillati; phylum Actinomycetota; class Actinomycetes; order Mycobacteriales; family Nocardiaceae; genus Rhodococcus; species Rhodococcus sp. IEGM 1306. The sequence continues at coordinate 425,418 of NZ_JAZHFF010000006.1, read as the reverse complement.
AAGCACAGACGATTCCGGTCTTCCTGGTCGGGTTCATCACCGGCGAGGGGCTGTACTGGGCTCGGCTCTCCGCGGCAGCGACCATGGCGGCATTGCCCGTCATCCTGGCCGGTTGGTTCGCCCAGAACAAACTGGTGCGCGGCCTGTCCTTCGGTGCAATCAAATAATTCTCCTCACCCTCTCAGGAGTTCGTCATGGCTGAAATCTCGTACCAGAAAGCGTCTTGCATCTACGAAGGTGCCGGGACCCTCGCTGTCGATTCACTCGATCTCGACATCAACGACGGGGAGTTCATCGTGCTCGTCGGTCCGTCAGGTTCCGGAAAGTCCACGGCCCTGCGCATGTTGGCAGGGCTCGAGGACATCGATTCCGGCGCGATCACCATCAACGGCAAGGACATGACCGATGTCCCGTCCAAGGATCGCGACATCGCAATGGTCTTCCAGAATTACGCGCTGTACCCCAACAAAACCGTCGGGGAAAATATGGGGTTCGCGTTGAAGATGCGCGGTGTGCCCGTCGAGGAGCGTAAGAAGAAAGTGGCCGAAGCGGCCAAACTGCTTGACCTGACTGACTATCTCGACCGCAAGCCGGCCAAGCTTTCCGGTGGTCAACGGCAGCGAGTTGCCATGGGCCGAGCTATCGTTCGTGAACCGCAAGTGTTCTGCATGGACGAGCCGCTCTCCAACCTCGACGCAAAGCTACGCGTCCAGACCCGCACGCAGATCGCGGCGTTGCAGCGTCGTCTCGGAACCACCACCGTCTACGTCACGCACGATCAGGTGGAAGCGATGACGATGGGTGATCGAGTGGCAGTGCTCAAGGGCGGCAAGTTGCAACAATTCGCCTCTCCGACCGAACTTTACGATCGGCCGGCCAATGCTTTTGTTGCCGGTTTCATCGGATCTCCAGGTATGAACTTGGTAACGGCGCCGGTCAGTTCGGGTGGGGTGCGTTTCGGTGACGTCGAGGTTCCGCTGGACCGCGAGCAGATGGCGGCAATCGCCGCGGCCGGTCTGGACTCGGTCACAGTAGGAATTCGACCCGAGCAATTCCAGGTGGTTGCCGCTGGAGACGGAATCGCAGCTCAGATCGACCTGGTAGAGGAACTGGGCAACGAGTCGTACATCTACGCACACGTGCCTGGTACCGAAGCCGACCCGATCTCGCTCGTTGCACGCACCGGCGGTCGATCGAAGCTGCAGTACGGCCAGACGCTGGGCTTCGAGCGGGTGGACGGCCTCGTTCACCTCTTCGACCCGGCTACGGGCGAGCGTGTGGGTAGCTGAATCCCATCACATCCATCTTCGACTGGTGAGAAGGTTAGGGTCTACCGATGAGTGATACACGCGAACGATCCGTCGTGGTGTGTGGTGAGGGACTGGTTGATCTGGTTCCGGTGGGGGAGAACTTCTCACCCAAGTTGGGCGGTGGACCGTTCAACGTTGCGATTGCACTGGGTCGACTCGGATCCGACGTGGGATTCGTCTCTCGCTTGTCCACAGACGCTTTCGGAGATCGGATGATCGACTCGCTGGCCGCGTCCAATGTCGACACAACTGGGGTCGAACGTGGGCCCGAGCCGACAACTCTGGCCGTCGTGAACCTTGCAGCGGACGGAGGTGCGCGGTATTCCTTCTACCTCGAGGGAACGGCGGATCGACAGTTCGCGCTGCCGAAACTTCCCTCTGCCCGGGCATTCTCGTTCGGAACGCTGTCGCTGGTGCTCGAGCCCGGGGCCTCTGCCTACGAAGCTTTGCTGCACGAAGCACACGCCCGCGGTCGACTCACCATGGTCGACCCCAACATTCGTCCGGCGGTGATCTCCGACCCGGACGCGTATCGACGACGGTTTCGTTCGTGGTTGCCCGCCATCGATATTCTCAAAGTGAGCGACGACGACGCGAAGTGGTTGGGTTGGGTCGACGGCGCCGAGTGGCTCCACGAAGGCGTCGGCGCCGTCCTGCTCACCCGTGGTGGTGACGGGTTGCGGTTGATCACCGAGGAACTCGATGTTTCGGTGCCGGCGCCCGCGGTCGACGTCGCGGACACGATCGGTGCGGGCGATACCGTTCACGGAGCCCTGTTGGCCTACCTTGATCGTCACGACGCACTCGACGTCGCTGTTGTGCGTGCGTTCACCGAGGCAGATTGGTCGGCCGCGTTGACCTTTGCCGCACGCGCGGCAGCCGTCACCGTGTCACGTCCCGGGGCGGATCCGCCGTGGTCAAGGGAGTTGGGCCGGCCCGTCTAGCACTGGGGACCACCGCCCTACTGCGAGCGCAGTACGTCGAACTGCCTACCTGTGCACGATGTGCGACGGGGTCGTGTATCGGCACAGTGACACGCATGTCGATATTCCTGTACAAACTCTCGCGACTCGCGTTTCGGCGCCGTTGGGCAATGGTGGGCTTCTGGGTCGTCCTGCTGGTGGCGGGCGGAGTAGGCGCAGCAACGCTGTCCGGTCCGACCGTCAATACGTTGTCGATTCCGGGCACCGAATCACAAGCGGCGCAAGATCTTCTGGCTGAAAGATTTCCGCAATCGTCCACCGACGGAGCCAGTGCTCGCATCGTCTTCGAATCTCCGGCGGGCACGACGCTCACCGATCCGGCGATTCGACAATCCGTCAGTGACTTGGTCTCTGCGCTCGGGAAGGATCCTGAGATTGCAGCGGTATCGGATCCGTATGCCTCCGGCGGAGTGTCGCCGACTGGGACGATCGGATACATGCAGGTCTCCTATACCGCCGACTCGATGGACTTACCGGACAGTTCGAAAGAACTGCTCGAGTCCGCCGTCCACGACGCCGCGGATTCAGGGCTGGCAGTCGATGTTGCCGGCAACGTGCTGATGGAAAGCAGCGCCGAATCGATGGGAGAGGTGATCGGAGTCGCGATCGCCGCGGTGGTGCTGACCGTCACCTTCGGTTCCTTGGTTGCGGCGGGGCTTCCCTTGATCAGCGCGTTGATCGGCATCGGCATCGCGATCTGCACGATCACAATCGCAACTGGTTTCATCGAATTAGGTTCGAGCACAACCGTCCTGGCAATGATGCTGGGGCTCGCCGTGGCGATCGACTATTCGCTCTTCATCGTCTCGCGCTACCGCTCCGAACTACGTGACGGACATGATCCAGAAATTGCTGCGGGCCGCGCAGCGGGGACTGCGGGTTCGGCCGTAGTGTTCGCGGGGTTGACGGTGCTCATCGCATTGGCAGGACTGTTCGTCGTGAACATCCCGTTCCTGACGAGCATGGGTCTGGCTGCAGCATTCGCAGTTGCTGTTGCAGTGGTGATTTCACTGACGCTGCTGCCCGCCACACTCGGATTTGCAGGGTCGCGCGTCATGAGTCGGTCTGATCGTCGACTGCTGGCGTCCGGCGGTGAACTGACACACCGGAAACAGTCGGAGGGGGCGGGCTCGCGATGGGCCAAGTTCGTGATCCGGCGTCGAGTTCCGGTTTTGCTCGCGTCAGTCCTCGGGCTGGGATTGCTGGCGATCCCCACATTCGGAATCAACCTGAGTTTGGCGAGCCCACCAGTGCCCGACACAACTGCCGCCAGGGCTACCGACCGACTATCCGAGGGGTTCGGTGCCGGGTTCAGCGGTCCGCTCATGGTGGTCGTCGACGTTGCCGACGCCGCAGATCCGGCAGCGGCATTGAGCGGCGCCCAGGAAAAGCTCGGTGCTCTGCCCGACGTAGCGGCAGTGACGCCGCCAGCACTCAATCAGGCCGGCGATACAGCAGTCATCACGGTGGTTCCCTCGAGTGGCCCGGAAACCGAGGCAACAAAGGCGCTCGTCGCAGATATACGTGAGGTCGCCGGATCACTGACCGACGAGACCGGAGCCACGATGTCGGTCACCGGTCAGACAGCGTTGACGATCGACGTCTCGGACCGCCTGGCTGATGCCCTCGTTCCCTACCTCGCATTGGTCGTCGGCCTCGCCTTCATTCTTTTGATGCTGGTGTTCCGCTCGATCTTGGTACCGCTCAAGGCAACTCTCGGATTTCTGCTCTCGATCGGTGCGACGTTCGGTGTGCTGGTCGCGATCTTCCAGTGGGGTTGGTTCGCCGGCATTCTCGGAATCGAAGGTCAAACCGGATCAGTTGTGGCGATGTTGCCCATCTTCATGATTGGCATCGTCTTCGGGTTGGCGATGGACTACCAGGTGTTCCTGGTGACCAGAATGCGTGAAGCGTTCGTCCACGGTGACGGACCGGATGAAGCAGTCGTGAAGGGCTTCGACCAGGGCGCGCGAGTGGTCACGGCCGCGGCGCTGATCATGATCGCCGTTTTCGCGGGCTTCATCTTCGGCGGCGACGCCTTCATCATGCAGATCGGACTCGGACTCTCGTTCGCGGTTCTGTTCGACGCCTTCGTGATTCGTATGACCGTCGTACCGGCCGTCATGTCCCTGTTGGGCTCGAGGGCATGGTGGTTCCCCTCATGGCTGGACCGGTTGGTCCCGAACGTCGATGTCGAGGGGGAGCAGTTGACTGCGCTGCTCGCAGATTCGAAGGAATCCAGTGAACCCACGAGCGACAAGTTGTCGGTGTGACCCGGATACGGTAGATCGATGACTTCGACATCGACGTGGGGTCGATGGTGTGCGGAACACCCGCGCACCATCGACCTGGCACTGGCGATTCTCGTGCTCCTTGCCACGTGGACGGCGCACCGCATCGCGCTCGACGGCAATGACACCCGCGAGGTCACGGTTGTGGGAGTGCTTGTAACAGCGATCGCAGCGGCAACCATCGTGTTCCGAAGGCGCTATCCGTTCTCGGCACTGGCGGTGGCAGTACTCCTCGGCGTATTGATGATTGCACTGTCAGCGCCGCCGAATGCCGGCACAGGTTCCGCAGCGATGGTGTGCCTCTACTACGTTGCCAGCACGAGTGACCGCCGGAGGACCTTCTTCGCAGCGGCGAGCACAGTCAGCCCGCTGATGCTCGTCACGATCTTCCTGGGAGTGGGGAACAATCTCCTGCAGGAGGCACTGGGGTTGTTGGCTTGGTTGCTGATGGCAAGTTTTGCCGGCGCCGAGGTCCGTTCTCGCCGAGCCTATCTGGAGTCCGTCGAGGCGCGCGCGGTGCAAGCGGAAAGAATGCGCGAGGACGAGGCCCGACACCGCGTCGTCGAAGAAAGGATGCGGATTGCGCGAGACCTGCACGACGTTGTCGCGCACCACATTGCCTTGGTCAACCTGCAAGTCGGGGTCGCGTCGCACTTGATCGGGAAAGACCCGGAGAAGGCGACGACTGCACTACGCGGAGTGGAGGAAACGTCCAAGGCGGCACTCGATGAAATTCGGGCCACGGTCGGAGTTCTCCGTGATGCTCAGGACGGTGATCGCTCGATGAAGCCGGCTCCGGGGCTTTCGGATCTACCGGCACTGGTGGATCAATTCGTCAGTGCAGGAATGGAAATCGATGTGCGCGCTGTGGGTTCGCTGCGCCCACTCGGGCCCGCAGTAGATCTCACAGCGTACCGAATTATCCAGGAGGCACTCGTGAATGCGAGCAAGCATGCGCTGCCAGGAGCCGTCACCGTGTCGTTGTCATACGAAGCCGAGGTTCTGATGCTGTCGGTCGAAAACGCCGGAACGGCAGTGCCTTCGACGTCACCACCCGGGTACGGACTGCTGGGAATGAAGGAGAGGGCACAGGCGATGGGAGGCGAGGTCTCAGCAGGATTCCGCGCCGACGGGGGATTTCGTGTGGACGCCCAACTACCGCTTGTCTCGGTGTCCAGGGGTTCGGAGCGTGAGGAGTCGTGAGTATTCGGGTGGTAGTGGCAGACGATCAGGCGCTCTTCCGTCAAACGCTTGCGCTGCTGATCGGTTCGGAAGAGGACATGGAGGTGGTCGCCGAGGCGGCAGACGGAGAGCAGGCATTCCAGGCGGCGCTCGAGCATCGACCCGACGTTGTATTGATGGACATTCGAATGCCAGGCACCAGCGGAGTCGAAGCGACCGCCATGATTGCCGATCATCCGGATTTGACCGACGTGCACGTGTTGATTCTTACCACCTTCGAAGTGGATGAGCATGTGGCACAGGCGATCCGGGCGGGAGCCAGCGGCTTCATCGGCAAAGGAATCCGAGCCGAGGATCTACTCGATGCTGTTCGGACGGTCGCAGGTGGGAACTCTTTGCTGTCGCCGATTGCGACCAGCGCGTTGATTTCTCGGTTCCTTTCCACTCCGTCGCGGGCCGACTCGACTTCTGGGATTTTCGGTCAGTTGACCCCACGCGAACTCGAAGTGGTAACCCTCGTTGCCCTCGGGATGTCCAACGACGAAATCGCTGCGGAATTGGTGATCAGCGCGGTCACGGCAAAAACGCACGTGAACCGGGCGATGACAAAACTGGATGTCCGCGACCGCGCGCAACTGGTGGTTCTCGCCTATCAATGCGGTGTGGTGATTCCGGGACGCTCGGTGGATTGACTCGAGAAACTCTTGACTCGAACGGGTGTTCGAGTATTGTCGGGGAGGGGATCGGGGGATTCAATGAGTGTCTTGTTGTCGGATGTGGTGTCGGGTTCTGCGGTGGGGTTGCGCGGACGGTTGTGGCAGTTGTCTGCTTCTGAGTTGCGTACCGCTGCTGTCGAGGCGAGTGTGGAGATTCTGCGCCTCGAGGCGGTTCGAGTGGCCGTGGTGGACGAGTTGTCGTTGCGCCCGGATGATCAGGTGATTGCCAGCCGCGGTGTGGGTGCGTGGTTGGCGGCGAACACGATGTTGCAGGTTCGGGACGGGAAAAGATCGCCGCGTTGGGTGCGGCTTTGCGGCCGTTTCCGGCGGTGGCGGCTCGGTTCGATGGCGGGGATTGCTCGTTCGATCATGCTGTGTTGATCGTGGCGTTCTGTGAGTCACCGCCGAAGGGGATGCCGGAGGAGGCGCTACCGAAGTGCATCGATTTGTTGTTGGCGGCTGCGTCGGGTGTGGAGGCGACGACGACGAAAGTGCGGAACGTGATCGCGACCTTGGAGCGGTTGTTCGAATCGGATGAGATCCCGCCCGCCGAGGATGTCGATCTCAACGAGTTGCGGATCGCCTCGACATTGAACGGTCGAGTGGTGGTGCGCGGCGATTTCGATGCCCTGACCGGTGAAATGTTGTTGTCGGCGTTGTCGAATCTGACGATGCCCACCCCAGCACCGGACGGAACCCCGGATTCTCGGTCGGCAGCGAAACGCACTGCGGACGGGTTCACCGAACTGATCCGCCGTTACCTGGACTGCGCCAAAACAGGCACAGACGGTGGCCAACGCCCGCACGTGAACGTGCACATCAATGCTCGGGATCTGGCCGAGCACCGGGACTGCGCCGCAACACCCTCCACTGCTGATGACGGAATGGCTGTGTCGGATCTCGATGTCGGGCACATGCCCTGGCTCGGGCCACTGTCCGTGTCGCAGACCAGGCTCCTCGGGTGTGACTGCTTCCTGTCCACCGTCCTGCTCGACGATCACGGCGCGCCCTTGGATGCGAAACCAGGAAAGAGGTTGGTCACCGCCGAACAACGGACTGCGTTGATTGCCCGCGACAGAGGCTGCGCCTTCCCGGGCTGCACATGCTTGCCCGCCTGGACGGATGCGCACCATATCCGGCACTGGGCGAACGGCGGCCCGACGGTGATGAACAACCTGGTCCTGCTGTGCCGTTCACATCATCGGTTGATGCACCGCAAATCCGAGTTCGTCGGCAAATGGGAAATTCGGATCGGTGTCGACAACAAACCGTGGTTCATCCCGCCGCTCTCGATCGACCCGCAGCAGCAACCGAGGCCGGCGAACACCACCTTCAAAACCTGAGGACGAACCTCAGATGCACCAGAACATGCCCAGGTCTGTTTCAGACCCGCTGCTCTGTGTCCGACCGATTGGTGGGAGGTGGAGTCGAATGGTTGCGTGCTTTCGGGGCGGCTCTACTTTCGGGTGCCCGTGTGGCCTGTCCCACTCAGTGGGTCATTATTCCGTCGTTGCCGCGCCGGTTGTGCCAGGTCATTTGGACGTCTGACCTGCAGTGCAAAATCTTTCGTTAGAACACGTTCCAATTTCGCAGATTTGTGGCTATGGTCACAGAGATAGATGCGGGTGTGCGAATGAAAGGGTGAAGTGACGTGAAGACCAAGGGTGCAATCCTGTGGGGCCTCAATGAAAAGTGGTCCGTCGAGGAGATCGAGATCGGTGAGCCGGTAGCCGGCGAAGTTCAGATTCGCATGGAAGCGGCCGGAATGTGCCACTCCGATCACCACATCGTCACCGGCGCGACCCCGATGCCGTCGTTCCCCGTCATGGGTGGGCACGAGGGTTCGGGCGTCATCACCAAGCTCGGCCCGGAGGTCAAGGGTCTGGAGGTCGGCGACCACGTCGTTCTGTCCTTCATTCCGGCTTGTGGAACCTGTCCGGCGTGCTCGGCCGGCCATCAGAACCTGTGTGACCTCGGGATGGGCCTCCTCAGCGGCCAGGCCATCAGTGACGGTACCTACCGAATCCAGGCTCGCGGCGAAAACGTGATCCCGATGTGCCTGCTAGGGACGTTCTCGCCCTACATGGTCGTGAACCAGTCGTCAGTGGTGAAGATCGACAAGGATATTCCGTTCGAGGTTGCCGCACTCGTCGGTTGCGGCGTCCCGACCGGTTGGGGATCGGCAACCCACATCGCCGATGTGAAGCCCGGCGAAGACGTTGTGATCATGGGTGTCGGCGGCGTCGGTATCAGTGCGCTACAGGGTGCAGTTGCATCGGGCGCCCGGTACATCTTTGCCATCGACCCCGTGCCGTGGAAGCGTGAGCAGGCTCTGAAGTTCGGCGCAACGCACGCTTTCGAAAGCGCTGCCGCTGCCATTCAGCCGATCATCGACGCTACGTATGGCCGCATGGCACAGAAGACGATCATCACCGTCGGCGAAATGAAGGGTGAGTACGTCGAAGAAGCGATGATTCTGACGGCAAAGGCCGGCCGTTGTGTCGTCACCGCAATGGGGCACCTGACGGACATGGATGTGAAGCTGAACCTGTTCCTGATGGCGATGCTTCAGAAGGACCTTCAGGGCAACATTTTCGGCGGTGGCAACGCTCGCCAGGACGTGCCGAACCTCCTCGCGATGTACAAGGCAGGCAAGCTGAACCTCGACGACATGGTCACTCGGACCTACACGCTCGAAGGCGTGAACGACGGCTACCAGGACATGTTGGATGGCAAGAACATCCGCGGCGTCATCCGCTACACCGAAGCTGACTGGTGATCGGAAGCGCAACCCTTGTGCCAGTAGTCTGATCGGGTGCCCAGTACTCACAGTCTCGACGTAATCCAGCAGTGGCCGGTCGACAATGCGGCAGCGGTCGTCCTCTCCGGAAAGAATCCCGGTGAGGGCGACCGCATTCGTGCTTTCAGTGGCGACCAGGCGCATGTTTTCCCCCTGGCTTCGGTGACAAAACTGTTGTGCGCCTACGCGATTCTCGTGGCACTGGAGGAGGGGGCGGTCGAGTTGGATGGGCCGGCCGGGCCTGAGGGGTCGACCGTTCGTCATCTCCTCGCACATGCTTCGGGATTGGCATTCGCCGAACGTGTTGTTCAGGCGCCGGTGGCGTCGAAGCGGATCTACTCGAGTGCGGGGTTCGAGGTGCTTGCCGAGTTGGTTTCCCGGGAGACCGAGATCGAATTTGCCGACTATCTGGCCGAGGCGGTGTTCGCGCCGTTGGCGATGACCAGCGCGGCTCTTGTCGGTCCGGCCGGTCACGGTGCGCAGGCATCGGCAGACGACTTGGCCAAGTTCGCGGCTGAACTGCTCTCGCCGACTCTGGTCTCGGCGCAGACGTTCGCAGAGGCGACAACTGTGCAGTTCCCGGGGCTCAACGGAATTCTTCCGGGCTATGGCTCTCAGCGCCCCAACGACTGGGGGCTCGGATTCGAAATTCGGGGCGACAAGCGTCCGCATTGGACGGGTCTCGAGAACTCGGCCGCTACCTTCGGTCATTTCGGCCAGTCCGGGACGTTCCTGTGGGTCGATCCCACGATCGATACTGCGTGCGTCGTGCTTACCGATCGCGATTTCGGTGATTGGGCCAAGCCTTTGTGGACCGAATTGTCGGATGGCGTGGTCGGTGAAGTTTCGCGGTAGAGCACAAATTTCTCTCCTTCCACTGGCGCAACACGGGTAACACAAGGCACACTGTTCAATCGAGCGTGCTGCACGAACTCGACAGAGGTCGTTGGGGAAGACGTCCCTCGTCGAAGCAGGAGGCTCGAGTGCGCGAAATGAATCAATTCGCGGACGTGACGACTGGTGTGGTTTACATCCACTCGTCGCCCGCGGCGCTGTGCCCGCACGTGGATTGGGCTTTGTCCGCCACGTTGGACAGCCCTGCCAAGCTCAGATGGACCTCACAGCCTGCCTACGACGGGCTTCTGCGTGCGACGACGGACTGGACGGGTCCCGTCGGAACCTGTGCCCGCCTGGTCGACTCGCTACGCGCGTGGCCGATGTTGCGGTTCGAGGTCACCGAGGACCCGAGTCACGGCGTCGACGGCGAACGGTACAGCCATGTGCCCGGTCTGGGCCTGTGGCGCGGATCCACCAGTGCGAACGGTGATGTCGTCGTAGGGGAGATGAAACTGCGGTCCATCATGAATTCCGGTGGAGACATCGCCGCGGAAATCGATCGGGCGATAGGTACACCGTGGGACGAGGAACTCGAACCCTTCCGGAGTTCAGGCGAAGGTGCCGAAGTGACATGGCTGCGAAGGCGTGTCAGCTGACCGAGGTCCATCCTGAACCCGGAGTGCTCTCGCGGCTTGAACGACAAAGACTCGAATGACAAAGGTGGGCCCCGCCGTATCGGCGAGGCCCACCTTGCTGTCCAGGGTTGTCAGAGCGGAATGTTCTTGTGCCGCGCGCGGACAGATGGTGCAGACGCGAGGGCAGCGGTCACGATGCTGCGAGTCTTCGCCGGGTCGATTTCCTCGTCGACGACGCCGATTTCGACCGCGCGGTCGACGCCGCCCGCGATTGCCTCGTGCTCGGCAGCGAGTCGGTCGTGCAATGCTTCACGCTCGTCGTCCGGTGCAGCTGCGAGGGCCCGCTTGTGCAGGATGCCGACAGCAGCCTTCGCACCCATCACGGCTACTTCGGAGTTGGGCCAAGCGAATACGGCCGTGGCTCCCAGTGCTCGCGAGTTCATCGCGATGTAGGCGCCGCCGTAGATCTTTCGAGTGACGACGGTGACGCGGGGGACCGTTGCCTCGGCGAAGGCGTGAAGTAACTTCGCTCCGCGTCGGACAACGCCTTCCCACTCCATCGAGACGCCCGGCAAATACCCGGGAACATCGACGACGACCACGAGCGGCACGCCAAATGCGTTGCACAGTCGCACGAATCGAGCGGCCTTCTCTGCACTTTCGGAGTTCAGGCACCCCCCGAGTCGCAGTGGGTTGTTCGCAATGACGCCAACGGTGCGTCCGGCCATCCGGCCGAAACCGGTGACGATGCTCCGAGCGTAATTGCCTTGCAGTTCTTCGAAACTCGACTCGCCTTCGACGTTGTCGAGCATTTCGTGAACGATGGGACGAACGTCGTATGCACGTTTTGCGGACGCAGGCATCATGGCGCGCAGATCGCTGTCGCCGAGTTCCGCTGCCCGCTGATCGAATTCGCCCTGCTCGCACATCATCGAGACCAGGCGTCGTGCGCGGTGCAATGCGTCGGCCTCGTCGTGTGCGGCGATGTGCGCGACACCCGACTTCTTGGTGTGTGTGTCCGGACCGCCGAGTGACACCATGTCGACCTGTTCGCCGGTGACACTACGAACTACGTCTGGCCCGGTGACGAACACTCGGCCTTCCGGCGCCATGATCACGACATCGGTGAGGGCTGGACCGTACGCGGCTCCGCCAGCGGCAAAGCCGAGCACGACGGAAATTTGAGGTATGAGACCCGACGCGCGGACCATGGCCTCGAAGACCAGTCCGACGGCGTGGAGCGCCTCGACGCCTTCAGCCAGACGCGCGCCACCGGAGTGCCAGAGGCCCACGATGGGGGACTCTTCCTCGATGGCGGTATCGATGGCTTTGACGAGGTGTTTGCAACCGTCGACGCCCATGGCGCCACCCATGACAGTGGCGTCGGAGCAGTATGCGATGGTGCGGACGCCGTCGATGTTTCCGGACGCAGCGAGCACACCGGACTTGTCACGGGCGTGGAGCGGCACTGTTGTGCCGGGGTCGAACAGATTTTCCAGGCGCGCAAGAGGATCGCGCGGGTCTGTCGATGATTCGGACTTTGTCACGGGGGCCAGGATGGTCATCGCGTCCTCCTTCAGTACGAGCCTTGGGTGGAACGAAAGGTCGGTGTTGTCCGCGGGTGACGTTGTGTTGCAACGACACCCGCGGACAGGTGCAAACCACGGTTCGGGCTAGGCCCGACCGAAGGCGAGCGCGACATTGTGCCCACCGAAACCGAACGAGTTGTTCAGTGCGAAATCGAAAGAGCCGGTTCGGGGTTCACCCTTGACGACATCGAGATCGATTTCTGGATCCTGGCTGTCAACATTGAGCGTGGGCGGGATGATCCCGTCACGCACTGCCAGAACCGTGAGGACTGATTCGAGGGCGCCGACAGCGCCGATCGAGTGTCCCAGCGCGGATTTCGGGCCGTACACCGCAGCGTGATTGCCGACCGCTGCGTTGATTGCCTTTGCCTCTGCGATGTCACCGATCGGCGTCGCAGTGGCGTGGGCGTTGATGTGCTTGATGTCGGACTTCGTCAGTCCGGCCATCTCGATTGCTCGGGTCATGGCTCGCGCCGCGCCCAGGCCTTCCGGATGCGGTGCCACGATGTGGTACCCGTCCGAAGTGATTCCGGAACCGAGCAGGCGGGCGTGAATCGTTGCCCCGCGTGCCTTGGCGTGCTCCTCGGTTTCGAGGATCATCAGGGCGCCGGCTTCGCCGAAGACAAATCCGTCGCGGTCCTTGTCGAAAGGACGTGAAGCTGCGGCCGGATTGTCGTTGTTGGTGCTCATCGCACGCATCATGGCGAAGCTCGCGATCGGAACGGCGTCGATGAAGCTCTCGACTCCACCAGCCACAACCATGTCCGCGTCACCCATGACAAGCATGCGGTGAGCGTGAGCAATTGCCTCGGAACCTGATGAACATGCCGACACCGGAGTGATGACGCCACCGCGGGCCCCGAGTTCGAGTCCGACCGTTGCGGCCGGTCCGTTGGGCATGACCATCTGCACCGAGAACGGGGACACCTTGCGGTATCCGCCGCCACGGAGCTTGTCGACGGCGTCGATGAGCGTGTCGCCGCCGCCGAGTCCGGTGCCGATGACAACGGCCAGGCGGTCCTGATCGACTTCAGGGCTGCCGGCGTTGCTCCAGACCGTGCGACTCAACGTGAGGGCAAGGCGTTCCACCCAGCTCATCCGTCGAATTTCGACGCGGGACAAGCCCTCGTCCGGTGAAACCTTCAGGTGCCCGCCGATGCGAATGGGAAGGTCGAACTCGTCGATGAACGGGTCATCGAGGATTCCGATGCCGCTTTCGCCGGCGAGTAGCGCCTTCCACGTGCCATCCACATCACCAGCCACCGAGGTCGACGTCGCGAGGCTCGTGACGACGATGTCGGGGAATCTCCCTTTGCGGGTAGAAGCGGAAGTCACGGTCGGCTCACTCTGCGTTCTTGGCTTCGGCGCCTTCGGCTTCGAGCTTCTGGATGTACGCGACGATGTCGCCGACGGTGCGCAGGCCTGCGAGATCCTCGTCGGGGACCTTCACGCCGTACTTGTCTTCGGTCTGAACGGCGATCTCGACCATGGACAGGGAGTCGATATCGAGGTCGTCCACGAAGGACTTGTCGACGGTGACCTCGGAAGGCTCGATACCGGTGACCTCCTCCACGATCTGGCCGAGTTCCGCGATGATTTCTTCCTGAGTGTGGGCCACTGGTGTGGCTCCCTTCTTGATCGATTGAGGTGGGGTGAAACGTCCGGCCGCCGTTCGGGCTGATCGGCCGGGTGGGCGTCCGAGCTAGGTCAGCTCGGACAGTGCGGAGATATCCTCCGGGTTCTTGAGGGCCACCGTCGGTGTGCCACGCATTTCACGCTTGGCAATTCCGACGAGGGTTCCGGCCGGCGGGAGTTCCACGATCGCGCTGACTTCTGCTGTCCGCAACGACGCGGAGCAGAGGTCCCAACGAACGGGGCGGGTTACCTGCGCGGCAAGCTTGGTGAGGGCGTCGGCGCCCGAGGAGACGGGTGTGCCATCCGAGTTGGAAAGCAGCGTGCGCGTCGGATCGGAAGGGGTGATCTTGGCGGCAGCAGCTGCGACGGCGTCCTGCGCAGGCGCCATGAAGCGGGTGTGGAAAGCTCCGGCGACGGGTAGTGCGCGGACTCGGGCCTTTTCGGGTGCGTTTGCTGCGAGTTCTTCGAGCGCGGTGAGCAGTCCGGCCGCCACGATCTGGCCGGCCGCATTGCGGTTGGCTGCTTCCAGCCCGAGTTCTTCGATTCGTGCGAGCACTTCGGCTTCGTCTCCACCGAGAACGGCTGACATGCCCGTGGGCTCGAGCGCACAAGCCTTGGCCATCTCGGCGCCACGGAGGGCGGCAAGCGCGACCGCGTCGTCAGCGGAGATAACACCGGCGACCGCAGCAGCGGCAAGTTCACCCACCGAATGGCCGGCAGCGATGACGTCGGCGCCGAGGAGCCCACGTGATTCGATTTCCTCGTATGCCAGCAGAGCAGCGGCAACGACGAGGGGCTGGGTTACCGAGGTGTCGGTGATTTCTTCGGCGGTCGCGGTCGTGCCGAGTCGGACGAGGTCCAGGCCGGCTGCCTTCGACCACACTTCGAGGCGGTCTTGTGCTCCGGGCAGTGCCAGCCAGGGGCTGAGCATGCCGGGTGTCTGAGAGCCCTGTCCCGGGGCGAGCAACGAAATCACTTATTAAGAGAACACCGCCGCGAGCGACCTGCGAGATGTCGGTCGCGATGAACTCTGGCGAAGTGTTTTGTAGGGTTCCCACAAAATCCCACGTCGCGCTCGGCCATCGAAATTGGACGCTCAGGGGTTACAGGTTTGTTTGTCCGGATGTTAAAGATGTGACTGAAGTAACCGAATTGTTCGATTTGAGATCGATTTGTGTCAATCGGCCCACGGTAGCGGCGATCCGTAGTACATACGCGTCGCGTGGATTCGTTGGATCCCGGCCGGTAACTTCCGCGATTCGCTTCAAGCGGTACCGAACGGTATTTGGATGAACAAACAGAAGACGTGCACAAGTCTCAACCGCACCTCCACAGTCGAGATAACTGTCTAAAGTATCGGTCAAGACTGTGCCGGATTCAGCTAAAGGCGCGACAAGGAAATCGCGAAGAGCCTTCACGGCAGCGGCGTCTCCCAGTAGTGCCCGTTCCGGGAGCAGTTCAGTCGCGAAAACGGGACGAGGTGCGCCGCGCCACCCGGCAACAGCCTTGATTCCCGCCAGCGCTTCGGACGCACTGAAGTGCGCTGCGCTCAACGAGGGTGTCGTCGGGCCGATCACCACCGGCTCGTCGGCGAAACTCATGAGCAGGTCTTGAAGGAATTGGCTGCCTTCCGTCTTGCTACTCAGTTCCCCGCTGACGATCATCACCAGTCGCGGACCCTGCACCACGGCGAGAACAGCGCGCCCGTGCGCGGCGGCAGTCGCGTGGACGGTGCCGGCAACCGAGACCCGCTCGTCCGGCGGGGGAGACCCGACGATGACGGTGGCCGGAGCCGTGGCATCCCAGTTCAAGGTGGCGGCGCGAGAGAGCATGTCCGAGCCGGTGTCTCCCTGCACGACGGCGTCGACGACGAGCGCTTCCAGTCGCGTGTCCAGGGCACCCCGCGACTCGGCAGCGCTTGCGTACACCGTCGCTGCTGCGAAACCGAGTTCACGCCCGTAGCGCAGGACGGCTTCTGTCAGCGCGATCAGCTGCTGATCGTTGCGGGCGAGAGCCGGCAGCCATTTCTCGAAGAACTCCATCGCCACCCGGACCATGTCGACGGTCTGGCGCAGCGTGAGCTGTCGAGCAAGATCCTGAGGGATGACCGGAAACGACTCGTATCCGAAGCTGATCTCCGAGTCGAGTTGCCGCAGCCATTCCAGGAAATTCACCACCGACGTCTGCACCAACAGTTGAACGTCGGCGCGTTGCGAAGCGTCGAGACTGTCGAAGAACGGAAGCTGCTCCTCCATCACGGTCACGGCCTCGGTGGAGAGCCGGCCGGAGAACTGTTTGACGCGGCGGAGCAAGGCTTCTGGAAGTGGATCGCGAACCTGACGACGGCGGGCGAGTACAGCCTGCAACCCGGACGACTGTGGTCGAGTGCGGCGTACGCCCTCTTCGGGTTTCTCGGGATCAGGTTCGGGCATGAGAAAAACCTACGCCCATCGCCGCAGCGGATGTCGAGATGACACCCGCGGCGATGGGCGTAGGTCTGTTTTCGATCGCTGGGACTGTTGCCCTACGACTTAGGCGCTACCGGTGTCCCCGGTCTGCTCGGGAGCAGCATTCACGTCGTCGATGCGGTATCGGCTCGCTGCTTCGACGGCCTTCGACCGCTCGATCGATCCTTCCTTCGCCAAACCGATCAGCACGGCAACGACGATGGACTCGGCATCGACGTTGAAGTAGCGACGCGCTGCAGTGCGGGTGTCGGAGAACCCGAACCCGTCCGTGCCGAGCGTGGTGTAGTCGCCGGGAACCCACTGACGGATTTGATCCGAGACCGCCCGCATCCAGTCCGAAGCCGCGACGACGGGGCCTTGGGCCGAGGACAACGCCGTGGTGACGAAGGGAACCGGAGCATCCTCGGACGGATTGAGCAGCGCCTGACGTTCGCACTCGACGCCTTCGCGGCGCAGCTCACCCCAGGACGTGACCGACCAGACGTCGGCCGAGACGCCCCATTCGTCGGCAAGCAGCTTCTGCGCGCGCAGCCCCTCGGGCATCGCGACACCGGAGACGAGGATCTGTGCCTTCGGGCCCGATGCTTCGGACGTCTTGTAGAGGTAGATGCCCTTGAGCAAGCCCTCGACGTCGAGACCTTCGGGCTCCGCCGGCTGAACGTACGGCTCGTTGTAGATGGTCAGGTAGTAGAAGATGTTCTCGCCACCGAAACCGTCGACGCCCTCGGTGCCGCCGTACATGCGGCGCAAGCCGTCCTTGACGATGTGCGCCAACTCGTACGAGAACGCGGCGTCGTAGGTGACAGCTGCGGGGTTGGTGGATGCCAGGAGCAGGGAGTGTCCGTCGGCGTGCTGGAGACCTTCACCGGTCAGAGTTGTACGACCGGCGGTGGCGCCGAGAACGAATCCGCGAGCCATCTGGTCGGCGGCCGCCCACAGGCCGTCGCCGGTGCGCTGGAAACCGAACATCGAGTAGAAGATGTACAGCGGAATCATCGGTTCACCGTGGGTGGCGTACGACGTGCCGACTGCGGTGAACGAAGCCGTCGAACCGGCCTCGTTGATGCCCTCGTGCAGGATCTGGCCGATCGGGCTCTCCTTGTAGGCGAGCATGAGTTCGGCGTCGACGGACGTGTAGAGCTGCCCGTTGCGGTTGTAGATCTTCAGCGACGGGAACCACGAGTCCATACCGAACGTGCGAGCCTCGTCCGGGATGATCGGCACGATGCGCTTGCCGATTTCCTTGTCGCGCAACAGTTCCTTGAGGATGCGCACGATCGCCATGGTGGTGGCGACTTCCTGCTTGCCCGAACCCTTGCGGATGACGTCGTACGTCTTGTCCTCGGGGAGCTTGAGCGGAGCAGCGTCGGTGTTGCGGGAAGGCAGGAACCCGCCCAGTGCTTTACGACGGTCGAGCATGTACTTGATCTCGGGAGCGTCCGCGCCCGGGTGGTAGTACGGAGGCAGGTACGGATCCTTCTCGAGCTCGGCGTCCGAGATCGGGATGTGCTGCATGTCGCGGAACGCCTTGAGATCGTCCAGCGTCAGCTTCTTCATCTGGTGCGTGGCGTTGCGGCCCTCGAAGTGCTTACCGAGGGTGTAGCCCTTGATGGTGTGCGCCAGGATGACCGTCGGCTGGCCCTTGTGTGCCATGGCCGCTGCGTAGGCGGCGTGGACCTTGCGATAGTCGTGGCCACCGCGCTTGAGGTTCCAGATTTCCTGGTCTGTGAGGTCCTTGACCAGTTCCTTGGTGCGGGGGTCACGTCCGAAGAAGTGATCGCGTACGAACGCGCCGTCGTTGGCCTTGTACGTCTGGTAGTCACCGTCCGGCGTCACGTTCATCAGGTTGACCAGTGCGCCGTCGCGATCGGCGTGCAGCAGCGCATCCCACTCGCGACCCCAGACGACCTTGATGACGTTCCAGCCGGCACCGCGGAAGAACGATTCCAGTTCCTGGATGATCTTTCCGTTGCCGCGGACCGGGCCGTCGAGGCGTTGGAGGTTGCAGTTCACCACGAACGTGAGGTTGTCGAGGCCTTCGGTTGCCGCGACGTGAGCGAGGCCGCGTGACTCGGGCTCGTCCATTTCGCCGTCGCCGAGGAACGCCCACACGTGCTGATCGGTGGTGTCCTTGATGCCGCGGTCGTTGAGGTAGTGGTTGAACCGGGCCTGGTAGATGGCGTTCATCGGGCCGAGGCCCATCGAGACCGTCGGGAACTCCCAGAAGTCGGGAAGCAGCCGCGGGTGCGGGTAGGACGGCAGTGCGCCGCCGAAGTCGGCGTGGGACTTCTCCTGGCGGAATCCGTCGAGCTGTTCCGCGGGGATGCGGCCCTCGAGGAAGGCGCGTGCGTAGATGCCGGGGGAGGCGTGACCCTGGATGAAGATGTGGTCGCCACCGCCCGGGTGGTCCTTGCCGCGGAAGAAGTGGTTGAAGCCGACCTCGTACAACGCTGCCGAGGATGCGTAGGTGGAGATGTGACCGCCGACGCCGACGCCCGGTCGCTGAGCGCGGTGGACCATGATCGCGGCGTTCCAACGGATCCAGGCGCGATAGCGGCGCTCGACCTCTTCGTCACCGGGGAACCACGGCTCGTTTTCGGTCGGAATCGTGTTGACGTAGTCGGTCGACGTGAGCGCGGGGAGTGCGACGTGCTTCTCGCCGGCGCGTTCGAGCATGCGGAGCATGAGGTAGCGGGCACGCGTGGGTCCGGATCGATCCAGAAGTCCGTCGAATGATTCGAGCCATTCGGTGGTCTCGTCCGGATCGATGTCCGGCAGGTACGACGCAACACCTTCGCGAATGACGCGAACGCGACCGTCGGTTCCCCCCGGCGTATTCGACGCGGGCGAACCCGACTCGCCGGCGGCGCCGGAATCGGCGTTCTGCCCGGACGCGGGACCCTGGATCAGGTCAGACAACGTGTGCTCCTCATTGGTTTGGGGACGCGTGGTGGGGCGTCCTTACATAGGTGATCGAGGCCTTGTTAGGTCCGACGCACTTCCATCGTGAATATGGCGCGTACCTCATCTTTCACCATCCCGGTCGGTCCGGCACACCTCGCCTCTGGTTACTCTCGGGTAGCGTTTTTCGGCGTGACGCAGGGGTGTGATGGTTCCCCGTAGTCACAGGCTTGGGGGATCGATCGGAACGTATGAAGGGGTGGGAAAAAATAAACAAAGAAATCAATTACGGCAGGGTCGGGGCGTGGGTCTCGGTCGGATCGATCGCAGTGGGACTGTCGGTGATCGTGGGATGTTCGGCGGCGGTGACCGGATCGGCAGTACCCAATGAAGCGCACGTGGCTGCATACCAATCCGAGGTGAGTATTTCGATGGCCGCCGCATCCTCGTCGAAAGCGGCGGCAGATGCGGCAGAGGCGGCGTTCGCGATCTGTGAGGAAGCGGTCTCCCGATCGAAAAACGACGTGGTTGCGTTCAATGCCTACGTCGACGCCGGAAATCATGGTGAGACCGACCTGAGAGCCGAAGCAAGCGCTGCTGCTTCCTCGGCAAGGGAGACGGCCTCGTGGTTCGACTCGGTCTCGAGTGAACTTCCGACGCAACTTTCCGGACTGTTCGCCGAATTGGCCGCGAACCTACGTTCATCTGCTGTCGTGATCGAGAGTGATCATTCGGCCGATGAAATCAATTCGATCAGCGATACGAGCAATTCGATTCGCAAGTCGATCTTCGATGAATGTGGATCCCTGTGACCTGCGGTAATCCGCAGGCGTAAGGTTCGCCGTGTGTCAGAAGACGATCTTTGGTGAAAGTTTTCGGCGTGGTCGGCTTGCGCTAACGCCTCAGACCATGTTCGCTTTCCCTAATTGATCGTCAAACGGTAGGTGTGCGGGGTCGCCACACACCATCAACAAAAGGAGGACCCCACCGTGGTCGCCGCGGCGGATGCCCAGAACTACGCTCAGAAACTCGGGATTACCACTGACATGGTGGTGCAGGAACTGGGCTGGGATGAGGATACCGACGACGGCATTCGTGCCGCGGTTGAGGAAACCATCGGCGGGGAAATGCTCGACGAGGATTCCGACGAGGTCATCGACGTCGTGCTGCTGTGGTGGCGCGACGAGGACGGTGACCTGGTAGATGCTTTGATGGATGCCATCGGGCCACTCGCCGACGAAGGCTTCGTGTGGGTTCTCACTCCCAAGACCGGTCTCGACGGACATGTCGAGCCCAGCGAGATCGCCGAATCGGCGCCGACTGCCGGCCTGACGCAGACATCGGCAGCCAACCTCGGTGACTGGTCGGGAAGTCGACTGGTTCAGCCGAAGGCTCGTCCGGCCAACAAGCGCTGACCCGGTCCTTTCCGCACTTTCCCAAGGAATCGCACATGCCTCTCGAAGTTGGTGCCCAGGCACCGGATTTCACCTTGAAGGACCAGAACAACCAGGAAGTCTCGCTAGCAGATTTCCGCGGTAAGAAGAACGTTCTGCTGGTCTTCTATCCGTTGGCCTTCACCGGGACTTGTCAGGGGGAACTCTGCAAGGTCCGTGACGAGCTTCCGAAGTTCGAGAACGACGACACTGCCATTCTCGCGATTTCTGTCGGTGCTTCGCCGACTCACAAGATCTGGTCAGCTGAGCAGGGATACACATTTCCCTTGCTGTCGGACTTCTGGCCGCACGGTGAAGTCGCTCAGAAGTACGAGGTGTTCAACGACAAGTTGGGCTTCGCGAATCGTGGCACCTTTGTCATCGACAAAGACGGAGTCATTCGTTTTGCCGAGATGAACGGCCCCGGAGAAGCCCGTGACCACGGACTTTGGGCAAACGCGCTTGCCGCGCTAGAGTCTTAGAGCACTCCCGGTGAGGGTCTCACCGGGAGTTCGGGCGTGTAGCTCAGTGGTAGAGCTCTGGTTTTACACACCAGCGGTCGGGGGTTCGAAACCCTCCGCGCCCACCAGTGTTAGTGCAGGTCATCGACTTTCGGCTCGTGGCCGTCGGTGTCCCGGGAGCCGCCAGTGTCCCGAGAAGGTCCCAACCGGCTGGAGCACCACCGCTATCCGGCCGCTTCGGTGGCGTCGCCGAACAACGCCGCGCCCGCCGTTTTGAGTGCGTCGTCGTACACGTGCCCGTAGACCCGAAGCGTCATCGCCGGGTCGTGGCCCAACCACTTCGCGGTCGCCGAGACCGAGTTACCGGCGGCGAGCATGATGCTCGCCGCGGTGTGCCGCGCGTCGTGCAGTCGGATCGCCGGTACGCCCGCAGTCGTGGCGTTGCGCGCGAACTCGTCTCTCTACCACTCGGGCCGGAGCGCCGAACCGTCCTCGTGCACCGCGACGAGACCGGCATCGGGGGGTGCGATCGCCAGACGTTCGGACGCCTGCGTGGCATTCAGGGCAGCACCCGACGAGACCGCGCAGACTTCGGGTCGCCGACTCGGTGCTCGATCCGAGCGCCACTCGGCCCGCAACGACCGCCACGGTCCCGGCGTCGAGGTCGACGGACGACCACGACAGGCCGAGCACCTCGGAACGCCGCAGCACGCACAGTGTGAGAAACAAGCACGCGTGCAGGCCGTGGCCCCGCACCTGCGCACGGAAGGCTGCGACCTGTTCGCGGGTCCACGTCTGCATCTCGGCGGCGGTGATCTTGTGTCGCTCGACCAAGCGCGCCACGTTCCGGGTCAGTAGTCCCTGCTCGACCGCGTCATCGAGGGCCGCCGAGAGCTGCACGAGCATCGTCGTCACCGTGCGCTCGGACACCCCGCGGCGCTGCTGGGGGCGGCCGCCGAGTATCGCTCGGTCGAGTCGGCCCGGCTTGACGCGTTGCAGGCCGCGCACTGGACTGCCGCGGTGACTGGCGGTGAAGGCGGCCGAGTTCTGCCTGCGGGTGTCCGCTCAGCGGGCGAAGCTGCTCGGCCTGAACGTCCCCGAGAGGCTGCTCGTGTCGACGGGCACGGCATTGAGTGACGAGGACTACGCCGCGATGGTGGCCGAGCTGCTCGCAGCGCTGCATCCGTCTCCCGGGTAGGTGGAGGAACAGGACGATTAGGTGAACCCCGGCGTTCCGCAGAAGGTCGAACCGTGACTGCCCCCGCTGCGGCCCTCGGACGTCCGCGGCTGGCACCGCTGGCATCGACACCGTCGATCCTTGGGTGAGGAACTGATGGCAACCACGAGCACACCACCGCCGCGACCGAGCTGCGCCTGTGTCCGCAGCTGGTGCAGTCCGACGTGGACCGAGTTAGCAGACCGCCCGCCACGGTGGGACAATGACGGCCGAACTGGTTCCTAGGCCGTCATCGTTCTCAGCCGCTATCTCTGCCGGGGCCAGGCGCCCACTGGCTGGGGTCCATCCCCCCCGACTCTTCAAGGACGCGTGGCATCGAGATGCACGTGTAGTGGCCGCTATTCCCTAGTCGGCCCCACCCATGATCGAGTTTGCCCCGCTGGTGCGCGATTACGAGGTCCGTCGCGTCCCTGCCGAGATGCTGGTGGTCACACCGGGCGCGGGTGTCAACAAAGAGCTGTGGCTGTTCGGATGAGGAACAGACCAGAACTGCACATTCGAGGCCGCGATCGTCGATTGCGGTTGGTCGCTCGTTCCATGGCCGGATCACGCCTGGGAAGTCGGGCAGCGAAAACGGACGTTGTTCGGTCGCCCTAAGTTCCGTGTTGAACTCGGTTGAGCGTCGCGTCCCATCGGTGCCCCGATGAACTATCCAACCGTAGGGCTCGTGTTCCCCCTGCGTACCGGGGATTGCCCATGGGGACAGGCCATCTGAGGGCGAATCTAGTGCGGAGAGGAGCGCCGCATCGAACCGTACCGGCATGGCGAGAATCGCGACCCTCCCGCCGTTCTTGCGATCGAGGGTGCCGATGATGCCGTCCCCTAGTCCGTCGGGAAGCTGGGTGCCAGCTTTGCTGGTCATGATCATCACCGCGATCGCTGCCCCGACGCCTGATGCGGGGATCTCGACCTGAGTCTCATCGGAAAGAGGAACGGCTGCTAGTTCACTCTCGGGGAACTGCAGGCAGTATGCCGGAGTCCAGCCGCGGAAGATCTCGGTTTCGCTAAGCTCCCAGCGCAGTAACGCCCGCCTGTCGCCAGGGCGTGCAGCATCGCGAACCGCCTGGGAGAGGCCGTACTGGCCCCAACCGTCTTTATGCAGGCTGATCTTGAAGTCAACAATCTGTGTTCGCGGAGCAAGGTAGACGTCGTCGGTCGGCTTCTTGCCCTCCTGACCGGTCCACACGCGCCACTCGCTCGACCGCCGTCCGTCGGGTGCGACCACGACGAAACGACAAACAGTCTCTCTGGGGGAGTCCATGAATTGAACTTAGTCAGCGAACAGTTGTGCTGTCGCAGTTCAAAGTCGACGCCGATCCCGGTGCCGTCCGCACCTCGTGGAAGTTCCCCAGCGTGGAAAATCCGTCAGCGGGCTGCGTCTCGGTGGTCCACGGTGCCGCCCTTGATGTTGACGCCGCAACGGTACCAGCGCGATTCCGTAGATAGTTTCACCGGTTAGCAGTCATCGCTAATTCCGCCTACAGCGCCGGTAAGTTTTACGACGTGCCGAAGCGGACGAACGAGTTTCAAGAGATGGTGGCGATCATCCATTCCCATCTGAGTGGGGATGCAGTCGTCACAGAGTCGAAGATGCTGGTGGACCTCGTGTCAGGCGAAGAAAGGGAGGTTGACACCTGTATTGAGGACGTCGCTGGCGGGCATCGAGTGATCGTCAGCATCGAGTGTCGAGACCACCAAAGGCGGCAGTCTGTGGGTTGGGTCGAGGAGATGAATAGCAAGCACGATCGGCTGCCGACCAATGTGTTGGTTCTCGCATCGTCCTCCGGGTTCACCAAGTCGGCCATCGCGAAAGCGCGGAGTTTCGGTATCACGACGGTCGTTCCGGGTGAGCTTGAACCCGGCGCTTTCGGATCCGAGATCATCGGCAAGCTCGCCGCGGTGTGGATGAAGACGTTCACGCTG
The DNA here is from genome assembly GCF_036541985.1 of Rhodococcus sp. IEGM 1306. Taxonomy (NCBI): domain Bacteria; kingdom Bacillati; phylum Actinomycetota; class Actinomycetes; order Mycobacteriales; family Nocardiaceae; genus Rhodococcus; species Rhodococcus sp. IEGM 1306. The sequence goes on along the minus strand of NZ_JAZHFF010000006.1, from coordinate 401,017 downwards.
ACCGCAGCGAAGGTGCGCCTGTGGGTTGAGGAGACCGATGGTCGTCCGGCGGAGATCGTGCGTGCGTTTCCAGACAACGTGATCTTCCGGGCGGACGGGTCGGAAGTGGCGGTCGTGCAAGATATCGCAAACGTGATGATCCAGAAGCTCGACATAGACAACGATGCATTCAGGGACGCGCTGGGTGATGAGAAGTCCTTTACGGTCGGGACGGAGTCGCCGCACTTGTTGGATCCCGAGACCGGTGAGCCGCACGACATCTTCCTTCAAGCCGAGGAACCAACTGGCCCCTGCTTCCGGCGCATTGAGCGGATCGAGGTCACCGGCCCCGCCGATGTCGTGGTCGCAGAGATACCGCTTACGCATCGGGAGCTCCAAGCTCAGAAGCCATGGGAGTTCCAACGCACGGGCTACGCTGCCGGTTCGGCCGAGTTCGGTGGTGGGAGCGTTCTGATTGTTGCGACTGAGACAGCTACCGGCGAACGGAGTGTTACGACACGCGTTACCCCTGGCCGCCAGGCCCACGAGGACGAGGACGCCGCCTCCTGAGGGAGCGTTTGTGTGTCGAGTTCGAGAACCACGCGGTGTCCCGCGAGTGTCCCAAGGCGCGCACGTACTAGCCCGAACTGTGTGGATGTATCAGGACAAACTAAGCCGCTGACCTGCGCGGGGGAGGGCGACGCCGGACGGGCCGGGACGTACTCGGGCGCTTTTACACACCAGCGGTCGGGGGTTCGAAACCCTCCGCGCCCACCAAAGAATTCAAACCCCGATCTGCATGTCGATGCAGATCGGGGTTTCTCATTTTCGACAACGGAATGTCCGCAATACGCCATTCTGGACGCATGTCCAGTTCTGTGATCGAAATAGCCGTCGACCCGACGCGCGTGCATCCCACCCGTCCGCACATACACATCGCCGAGATGCCCAGTCTCAGTGTTGCGTTGTTCCCGGGGCAGACGATCCGGGTTCGTTCCCAAAGCGACGCACTGGCGACCGGGATTGCCCGAGTCTGGGAAATCAACCGAATGCATCGCTTGATCTACCTGACGATCGACTGGGACGGGTAGAGCTCAGCTCGGGCAGACATGTGACGGTTGGCCAGAGAACGAGCGTCGCTGCTACAACTACGCTCGTGCAGATTTCGGTTCGTTCGTCCCAATCTCGATTCAATGCGCGAGCTGCCGGGCTTCTCCTCGGCTTCGTTGCGGATCGGGCATTCGCCGATCCGGGGCGGTTCCATCCGGTTGCCGGCTTCGGAACCGCGGCTATCGCGCTGCAGAAGATGTCCTACCGGGACTCGCGAGCGGCCGGAACACTTCATGTCGCTGTGCTCTTGGCCGGCACCGCTGGACTTGGGCTCGCAGCCGAAGCAGCGTCGCGCCGGGCCGGTTGGGTGGCCGTCACGGGTACGACGGCGATAGCTACCTGGGCCGTGCTCGGCGGGACGTCGCTTGCACGCACCGGCATCGACATGGCCGCTCGATTGGAGGCGTCACAGGTCGATCGCGACCTGACGAAAGCGCGTGAGCTACTTCCTTCACTCTGTGGACGCGATCCATCGGTGCTGGGCGAGGAGGGCCTCACGCGTGCAGCGCTGGAGTCGGTCGCCGAAAACACCTCGGATGCAAGCGTCGGTGCAATGTTCTGGGGTGCAATTGCGGGCGTGCCGGGTCTGTTCGTCTACCGCGCTGCCAACACACTCGACGCGATGATCGGCTACCGCTCCGAGAAATACCTCAGATTCGGGTGGGCTGCGGCGAGGTTCGACGACCTGGTCAACATCGTCCCCGCTCGGCTGACCGGTGCGCTGACGGCTGCGTGTGCACCGGTGGTGGGCGGCTCGGTTCAGGAATCACTGGCAGCGTGGAAACGCGACGCAGCGGCTCATCCAAGCCCCAATGCGGGCGTCGCGGAAGCGTCGGCGGCAGGGGCGTTGGGCATTTCGTTGGGTGGTCGGACCGAGTACACGCACGGGGTGGAGATGCGTCCCGTCCTCGGCCGCGGGCCTGTGCCGACGCCGAACGATCTGCGCCGCGCGGCGAGGCTTTCGTCGGCGGTGCAGATCAGTGCAGTTGTGGTGTCAGCGGGTATTTCAGCGGGTATTGCCGTATCGATCGGCAAGTTTGGCTTCCTGCGCCGTCAGCGGCACTGATTCCGGCTCCGGCTTCTTGCGACGGCTGAAGGTACGAGTCGGTTCGGCGGGGGGTGCGGCAGGCGCGGATACCGGCGCTTCCGGGGTCGTCTCGGTAGCGGCGTCGTCCGCTGCGAAGCCGTCGACAGCTGCTTGAGCTGCCTTCTCCTTGCGACGTTCGCGCCACTCCGCGCGAATGAAGTAGGCCAGTCCGAGCGGCGCCATGATGCCGAACGCCAGCCATTGGAACCCGTACGAGAGATAGGGGCCTGCATCGAGTTGGGGGAGAGGGATCGTCCCCAGGCCGCCGGGCTGGTCGGGTTCGAGTTGGATGTACGCGTCGATCAGGTCCGTTCCGATGAACTCGCCGATAGGTTGTGCGTCGATCGAGTAGACCTGTTTCGCGCCGTCCTCGAACATCGGAACTCGGCCGGGCGCGGTGCCTTCCGACAGACGCACGCGACCGTTGAGAGTGACCGGATCGGTCGGCGGCGCGGCGATGGGCGGTGCCTCGGCGCCGTTGATCGGCCGAACGTATCCGCGATTGACGAGGATCGTGCGGCCGTCGTCGAGAAGGAAAGGCGTCAGGATCTCGTACGACGGTGCGCCCTCGATGGACTGCAGTCGAACGAGGATGTCGGCGTCGGGCAGATAGGTGCCTGCCGCGGTGATGTTTCGCCATTCGTCGTCCGGTGCGATCGTCGAATCGGCGATGACGTCACCGATCGGCACGGTCTCCGCGTTGATCGAGTTCGAGATCAGATCATTGCGGTGCTCGGTCTTTGTGTTCTTGCCGAGTTGCCATGGGGCGAGCACGGTGAAGCACAGGTAGGCGAAGAGCCCGACCACAGCTGCCAGTACCAACCAACCGGGCCGCAACAGGAATTTCAGTCTTCGCACACGTCCACGGTATCCGTTGCCCGAACGGGAGTGAATTTTGCTCCGGGTTCAGGCCCGCTCGCGGATCCAGTCGAGTATGTCGGGAATGGCTGCTTCGATCTGGTCTCGCACCAGTTCGAAGTCCTCCTGATCCCCGTAGTACGGGTCCGGAACCGATTCTCCGTCAGCCTCGGGGTCGAACGATCGCAGTAGGCGCCGACGCTCGGTGGGCACGCCGAGATGAGCAAGCTCACGTTCATGGCCGGTGTCGAGGGCGACGACCAGATCGGCCGCGAGATGATCTGCATTGACCTGCGCGGCACTGTGGCCCGTCGGATATCCGGCCGCTCGGAGCACGACGTTGGTCCGCTCGTCGGCCTCGCTACCGGTGTGAAACCCCTCGGTACCTGCACTGCTGACACGGACTCGGTCGGCGAGGCCTTCACGGTCCAGATGCGCGAGCAAGATCTTTTCGGCCATCGGTGACCGGCAGATATTGCCGGTGCACACAAACGTCACATGAAGTGGTTCAGTCACGTGGAGTGGTTCAGTGGCGGCCATCGAGAAGTCCTCCCAGTTCGGATGCCGACGATACGGAGCGAAACGCTTGCCGCGCTTCCTCGGCGGAACCGTAGCCCCATTCGACGACGGTGGGGATGCCGTACTTCGCGGCGCCGAGCACGTCGTGATCACGGTCGCCGATCATGAGAACGTCGGGGGTTCCGCCGTCGGATGCGAGGACGGGAGTGATCCCGAGTGAGGTCAGCGAATGCGCGATCACATCGGGTTTCGCCCGACGAGTTCCGTCGTCACTCGCGCCGCCGATGAACTCGAAGTGCTCGGCCAGGCCGAAATGCTCGAGGATTCGAATGGCGAATTGCTCCGACTTGGAGGTGGCGACGGCCAGTCGGGTGCCGCTCGCGCGAGCCTTACCCAGGACGACGTCCATGCCTTCGTACACCGAGTTCTCCTGCCACCCGGTCGCGTCGTAACGCTCGATGTACGCGGCGATCGCCCGATCCACGTCCGCCGGGGCCATACCGAGTGACCTGAAGGTATCGACCATCGGCGGGCCGATCACCGATGCCAACATCGCTTCCGTCGGCTCCGGATGGCCGACAGTTGCCAACGCGTGTCGGAAGCCGCCGTGAATGCCGGGAGCGGAATCGGTGATGGTGCCGTCCAGATCGAACAGAACTACGGGAAAGCGGTCGAGCGGTGGTGTCGTCACGGCACTCATTGTCCCGGACGGCAGGGGTGATGTCCGCGCACGGTGCTCGACCGTAGGCTGACCGGGTGAGTACCGGAACGTTTGACCTGGAGAGCTTGCGACATCACGGCGATGTCGAAGCGGAGCCCGGGTTACTCGATTTTGCCGTCAACATTCAAGGCTCCGGCCCGCCGAAGTGGTTGCGGGATCGGCTGGCCGCAGGGCTGGCGACGCTTGGTTCGTACCCGTCGGCCGCAGCGGAACTGAAGGCTCGCGAAACGGTCGCGCAGCGGCACGGGCGCCGGCCCGAAGAGGTGTTGTTGCTCTCGGGCGGTGCCGAGGGATTCGCGATGCTGCCGCGCCTGGGCGCTCGTTCGGCAGCGCTGATCCATCCGTCGTTCACCGAGCCGGAACTGGCACTGCGAGAGGCCGGTGTGCCGGTGACTCAAGTGATTCTGGAGCCGCCTTTCGAGCTTCGGACCGCGCAGGTACCCGAATCCGCGGACCTTGTCGTTCTGGGCAATCCGACCAACCCGACGTCCGTGCTTCACCCCAAGGCCGATGTGTTGGCATTGCGTCAGCCGGGCCGGATCCTGGTGGTGGACGAGGCCTTCGGCGACGCGGTCCCCGGCGAAACGGAGAGCATCGCCGGTGTCGAGTCGGCGGATGTAATGGTCCTTCGGAGCCTGACCAAGACGTGGGCGCTCGCCGGATTGCGGTGTGGATACGCGATCGGCTCTCCCGATCTTCTGGCTCGACTCAGTCACGGCCGAGCCCACTGGCCATTGGGCAGTCTGCAGATCGAGGCCATCACGGCGTGCTGCGAACCGTTTGCCGTCGAGCAGTCGAGGATCAAAGCCGACGCGATTGCCGTGGACCGCCGAGACATGTCGCGGCGACTGACCGAGATCGGGATTGCCGTGCACCAACCCGCTGCGGGGCCGTTCGTGCTCATCGATGTCCGTGACGGCGCCACGATGCGAGAGCACCTGCGTGCCCGCGGAATCGCCGTCCGCAGGTGCGACACCTTTCCCGGACTCGGCCCGGATCGGCTGCGCGTGGCCGTCCGTCCAGCCGAGCAGGTTGCGGTACTGATCGAAGCGATGAAGGAGATCTTGTGAGTGGCCCCACCCTTGCGGACGTCATAGCCGTGCTGGAATCCGCGTATCCGCCGGCCCTGGCGGAATCGTGGGACTCGGTCGGTCTGGTCTGCGGCGATCCGGCCGACGCTGTGACGAGAGTGGTTTTCGCGGTGGATCCGACCGAGGCAGTGGTCGACGACGCCATCGCCTCCGGTGCCGACCTTCTGGTCGTTCACCATCCACTTCTGCTGCGTGGGGTGGACACCGTCGGTGCTCACACACCCAAAGGTGCGTTGGTTCACAAGCTCATCAAGGCGGGATGCGCACTGTTCTCGGCGCACACCAATGCGGACTCGGCCGACCCCGGAGTGTCCGACGCGTTGGCGCAGGCTCTGGGCCTGACCGTGCTTCGCCCGATCGAACCCAAGCCGACGCAGCCGCTCGACAAGTGGGTCGTCATGGTTCCGGTGGAGAATGCATCGGCCGTGCAGGATGCACTTTTCGAGGCCGGGGCTGGGCGGATCGGTGACTACAGCCAGTGCAGTTGGACCGTCACCGGTACGGGTCAGTTCCTGCCCGCCGACGGAGCGAATCCGACGATCGGGACCGTCGGCGCTGTGGAGCAGGTTCGCGAGAATCGTGTGGAAGTGATTGCCCCTCGCGGAAAGCGAAGCGCAGTGCTGGGCGCATTGCGTGCCTCCCATCCGTACGAGGAACCGGCCTTCGATGTCTTCGAACTCGCAGCGTTCCCCAGTTCACTCGGACTGGGGCGGTTGGGTGAGCTCGACCACCCCGAAACCTTGCGGGAATTCACCGCGCGAGTGGCGCGCTCACTGCCCTCGACCGAGTGGGGTGTTCGCGCGGCCGGAGATCCAGACGCGACCGTTCGTACCGTGGCGGTGTGCGGCGGTTCCGGCGACTCGTATCTCGACGTGGTGGCGGCACTGGGCGCCGACGTCTACGTCACTGCGGACCTGCGGCATCATCCCGCGGACGAGCATCTACGCGCCGGTGGCCCGGCTCTGGTCGACGTCGCGCACTGGGCGAGTGAATACCCGTGGTGCGCGCAGGCGAAATCGGTGCTCGACGCCGCGTTTGCCGACAATCCGGAGTGGGAAAGCCGGGTTTCGACAATTCGCACCGATCCGTGGTGTTTGAGTGCGCATTAGTGCAGCGCTCTGCAAGGTACGGTTGCACGAACAATTCAAGAGCAGTTCTTCGAGAGCCGTCCTTCGCGAGCACTGCCGACATCGGACTTACAGCAGGAGTTATACAGCGTGAACGTCGAACCACAGGTGCAATCCAAGCTTCTCGACCTCGCCGGGGTGGATGCTGAGCTCACCCGGATCACCCACCGACGCGGAGCGCTTCCCGAGCAGCAGGAAGTCGAACGTCTCGAGGCCGAGCGAATCAGCCGTAAAGACGCGTCCGTAGCCGTCGAAATCCAGATCGACGACATCGATCGCGACATTCGCAAGCTCGAAGGCGAGGTCGACGCGGTTCGTCAGCGCGAGGATCGTGACCGCACACTGTTGCAGAGCGGGTCGGTCGGGGCGAAGCAGCTCACCGAACTCGAACACGAACTCGGCAGCCTGGTCCGGCGTCAGGGGCTCCTCGAGGACGAGTTGCTCGAAGTGATGGAGCAGCGTGAGGCGTTGCAGGCCGATCACGATCATGCCGGTGCCCAGCTGTCGCAGGCCGAAGAAGAGCTGATCGACGCCAAGCGTCGCCGCGACGATGCCGTCGCTGATCTGGACAAGGCGCAGGAGCGTTGCGCCGCCGATCGTGAACGACTTGTCGGTGAATTCCCCGCCGATTTCCTTGCTGTCTACGAGAAGCAGCGCACCCTGGGCGGACCGGGCGCGGCGCTTCTGCAGGCACGCCGATGCGGCGCTTGCCGGATCGAGATCGACCGCGGCGAGATCTCCCGAATTGCCGCGACACCGGCCGACGTCGTCGTTCGTTGCCCAGAGTGCAATGCAATCATGGTGCGTACCAAGGAGTCCGGTCTGTGAATCCCACGCAGGTCATCGTCGAGGCCGACGGTGGATCGCGCGGCAACCCCGGCCCGGCCGGCTACGGCGCCGTGGTCTTCGACGCCTCGCGCTCGGTGTTGGCCGAACGCAAGGAAAGCATCGGTATCGCGACCAACAACGTCGCCGAGTACCGCGGACTGATCGCCGGGTTGACCGCTGCCGGTGAACTCGGCGCGTCGAAGGTCGACGTCCGCATGGATTCCAAGTTGGTCGTCGAGCAGATGTCCGGGCGCTGGAAGGTCAAGCACCCGGACATGATTCCGCTGCAGCGGCGCGCTGCCGAGCTGGCGACGCAGTTCTCGCGAGTGACCTACACGTGGATTCCTCGCGGCGAGAACTCTCATGCCGATCGTCTTGCCAACGAGGCGATGGACGCGGCTGCCGGCATCGAAACCGGCCCAGTCGCACCTTCGGCCCCCGCACCTGCTGCACCTGCCGCGCCGTCCGAAGAGACGTCGGAGCCGCAGATCGCCGGCTCTCCGGGATGGATCGCCACCACCGGCAAGCCGACACGAATGTTGTTGCTACGTCACGGACAGACAGCGATGTCGGTCGATCGCCGGTATTCCGGACGCGGGAATCCGGAGCTCACGGAACTGGGCCGCGCGCAGGCTGCCGGCGCAGCCGGACGCTTCGGGAACCGAGGCGGTATCGACGCCATCGTCTGCTCACCCCTCGGCAGAACCCGTGAGACGGCAGAGGCATCGGCCCGCGTGCTCGGTTTACCCGTCGTCGAGCACAAGGGTTTGATCGAAACCGATTTCGGCGACTGGGACGGACTCACGTTCCGCGAGGCAGCCGAGCGTGACCCGGACCTGCATCGCGAATGGCTCTCGGACACTTCGGTGCGTCCACCGGGCGGCGAGAGTTTCGACGAGGTACGCGAACGAGTCGTCGCCGCGCGTGACGACCTGATCTCGACCTACGGCGGCGCGACGCTGTTGGTCGTCTCTCACGTCACCCCGATCAAGACTTTGGTGCAGCTGGCCCTCGATGCCGGGCCGTCGTTGCTGTACCGGTTGCATCTGGATCTGGCGTCGCTGAGTATCACCGAGTTCTATCCCGACGGGGGAGCCTCGGTCCGGTTGGTCAACGACACGTCACACCTTCGCTGAAAGAGCCCCGACGGCTGATCAGCCTCTGATCAGATCACCAACCACAGGGCACTCACGGCGGCGAGCAATGTCAGTGGCGTCGTGATGACCCCGAGCAGAGTGAATGTCGCCAGCGTGGGCGGTGCGCCCGCGCTGGTGGCGACTCGTCGCCAGAGCATCGTTGCCAGTGAGCCCACGTAGGTGAGGTTGGGGCCGAGGTTGACGCCGATCAACATCGCAAGCACCAGCGCTGGAGGTGCCGCCGTTCCGAGCGCTGCGATCATCAGCAAGGTTGCCGGCAGGTTGTTGACGAGATTGGACGCAACCGCCGCTACCGCGGCGACAAAGAGCAGTGAGCCGTAGCTGGTGTCGCCTGGCAGGATCTGCGCAATCCATTCGCCCACCGGCCCGTTCGCGACTCCGGCGACGATGATTCCGAGAACCAGGACGAACGCGCAGAACCAGAGGTCGGCAGCGTAGAGCATCTTGGCGGCGGTCGTACGGTGCCGAGCCAGAGCGATCGCTCCCAGGACACTCGCACCCACCACCGCGATCCAGGCGGGCTCGATCCCGAAGAAACCCGAAACCGCGAAACCGAGCAGCGTCATTCCGATCACCGTCAGCGGCAGAATCGGCGCAGGCGCAGATCTGGCTGCCGCCGTCGGTTCGGCGCTGTCGCCCCGCGCGAGTTCCGAACGGAAGAACAGTCGAAAAATCAGGTACTCGACAGCGATCGTCACGACCCACGGCAACGCCATCAATGCGGTGAAGTGCAAGAACGTCAAACCTGTTGCGGCAAACGCGATGAGGTTGGTCAGGTTGGACACCGGCAGCAGGGTCGACGCCGAATTCGACAGGTGCGCACTGGCATAGGAATGCGGCCGGGGACTTGCTCCGATGGATCGTGCGGCCGCGATCACCGCGGGTGTCAGCAGCACGACGGTGGCGTCGAGGCTCAGGACCGCCGTGGTCAGGGCGGCGGCGCCGAACACATAGATCAGCAACCGGTGTGGATCGGCGAGGGATTTTTGCTGCAGGATCTGGCTGACCCAGCGAAAGACGCCGAGAGCATCGGCGGCATGAGCGAGAACCAGCACGGCAACCAGGAAGACGACGGTGGGTGCCATGCTCGCCAGTTCGTCGCGGGCTTCGTCGAGAGTTACGACGCCGGTCAGGAGAACGACGACAGCTGCCGGCCCGGCGATGACGATCTCGGGAAGCCCGCGTGGACGCACTATCGCGAAGACGAGGACGAGGGCGACGAGCAGGATCGGTAGAAGAGTCACGCGATGGTGCTCCGTGTCGGGGCGAGCGTCATTTGAGCAGTTCGTAGAGCGTGTTCAGGTTTCGGGTTGTGGTGAACGCCTTGAACTTCGGTTTTCCGGTGTTCCTGCCGAACGCGCTCTTGACGGTCTGCCCCTTCTCGACCTCCCAGTACAGGACTCCGTCGCCTGCCGCCACACGCTCGACCGAGGCATCGAGTTGCGCTGCTGCAGTGCTCAATTCCTCCAGGATTTCCGGCTCGGAGGCAACCATCGCATAAGCATGCCAACCCTCGCGTTCGCGCTCGAACGGGTAGTTGTCCACGATCGCCTGCAGTGTCGGAAGGTCGAGGACGAACACCCAAGCCTCGTAGCCGAACTCGCGGGCAAGGGCGGATTCGATCTGTTTCTTCAGCGTCGGGATGTCGGTGCTCGGACTGTCGAACAGAACGTTGCCTGAGGCCAACACGGTTTTCACCCCTTGGAATCCGAGGTCACCGAAGACTCTCGCCAGGTCCGCCATCTTGATGTTGATGCCGCCCACGTTGATACCGCGTAGCAGGGCCACGTACCGAGTCATACGGTGACCATAGTGCCGGCCACCGACAGGCGCCCGGTAGCATACGGGGGCGGACGAGTTGGCCGGGCGGCCGCGGCTTCTGGAACCAGCGCGTATCGCGCACAGGCCTGGGGCCGAGGAAAGTCCGGACTCCACAGAGCAGGGCGGTTGTTAACGGCAACCCGAGGCAACTCGCGGGACAGTGCCACAGAAAACAGACCGCCTGCCTTTCGAGGCAGGTAAGGGTGAAACGGTGCGGTAAGAGCGCACCAGCACCTCGGGTGACCGGGGTGGCTAGGTAAACCCCGCCCGGAGCAAGGTTGAAGGTCGCATCGCTCGCGGTGCGGCTGCGCAGGTGTTCGAGGGCTGCTCGCCCGAGCCTGCGGGTGAACCGCTCGAGGCACCCGGCGACGGTGTGCCCAGATGGATGGTCGCCACTCGGCACTTCGGTGCCGCAGGACAGGATCCGGCTTACACGCCGACTCGTCCGCCCGCGATCTGCACAGTGAGAAAAAGAAGACCCCCACCGGATCGGTGGGGGTCTTCCTTGTTCGAAAAGCTGTCAGACAGGCTTGATGACCAGCAGCGTAGCCCAGTACGTTGCCGCGTCATGGCCCATGAGCGGGAGGAGGTAATCGTAAAGAATTGCGGACATGCGCACTCCATTTTCTGTTCGTAGCTTGTGTTGGGCATTCAAGCAGAACTCACCGTTCGAATGTCCGGTTCTCACCTGCCAGGCCAAGTAGAAAGAATATCAGTCTCACAGCGATCTACAAGCTTCTATCTCACTCTGATGTCACACTGTGGATATGACTGATGAAGATCGACTCTGGTACTTCGACGTGTCCGACGGTTCCGTCACGCAGGGAAAGGGTGCGTCCTCGCTGACGAGGATGGGGCCGTACCCTGATCGGGACTCTGCCGAGCATGCATTGAAGATCGCTGCCGAACGCAACAAAGCCGCCGATCGGGCAGACGAAGACTGGAACAACTGAGCCTTGGAATAACTGAGCCTTGGAACAGCCGGGACTCGAACAACTGGGACCGGTACTGCTGCTACACCGGCCCGAACCGATCATGGAGGATGCGTGCCCGCAAGTCGAATGATGGTGCAGGGAATCGACTTCGGAGTGGTTCGGGCGGAGTTCGACTTGCCAGGAGCATTCTCGGCTGCGGCGCAGGCCGAGGCCGAGAATGCCGTGGATCGTTTCGGTGCCGGGCGTGTCGACGAAACGGGTATCGCCTTCGTGACCATCGACCCTCCCGGATCGATGGACCTCGACCAGGCAGTGCACATCGAGAAGACCTCGACCGGGTACGTCGTGCACTACGCGATCGCCGACGTCGCGGCGGTGGTGACGCCGGGTGGCGCTCTCGACATCGAAACCCGCAAGCGGGGCCAAACCTTCTATCTCCCGGACGGTTCCGTCCCGCTGCATCCCCGAGCGTTGTCGGAGGGATCGGCGAGTCTGCTGCCGGACGTGGTTCGTCCCGCCGCGCTGTGGCGGATCGAACTCGACGCGCAGGCCGAGCCGACGTCGTGGCAGGTGAGACGCGCTCTGGTGAAATCGGTGGCACGTCTGGACTATTCGACCGTGCAGCGCGATGCCGACGCGGGAACCTTGCATCCGTCCATCGCCGCACTACCGGAGTTCGGACGATTGCGCAGTGTCTCGGCGGTTGCCAGGGGTGCCATCGAGCTGAAACTGCCCGAGCAGTCAGTGGTTCGGGATCAGCCGGAGGACGAGTCCTCGGCTCGCTGGCGGATCGAACTGGAGCCACGCACCGAAGCGGACGACTGGAACGCAGAAGTGTCGCTGCTGACCGGGATGTGTGCCGGCCGCATGATGATCGACGCAGGTATCGGGTTGCTTCGCACGCTGCCGCCGGCCGAGGAGTCCGCGGTTCGGACCTTGCGGAGAACTGCAGTGGCGCTGGGTATCACGTGGCCGGAGGGGCAAAGCGTCGGGCAGATTCTTGCCGGACTCGATTCCAACGAGCCGTCGACGATGGCGCTGATGTCGGTTGCGCCGTCGTTGCTGCGCGGGGCAGACTACGCGGCCTTCGACGGCCGACTACCGGAGTTGACGGTGCATGCGGGGATCGGAGCGCCCTACGCTCACGTGACTGCTCCGCTGCGCCGGCTGTCCGATCGTTTCAGCACCGAGGTGTGTCTGGCGATCACAGCTGGTACGCCGGTACCGGAATGGGCGCGCACTGCACTTCCCGAGCTGCCCGACATCATGAGTGGGTCCGACTCGCTGGCGAACAAGGTCGACCGTGCGTGCATCGATCTGACCGAGTCCACGCTGCTCGACGGCCGGGTCGGCGAGGTCTTCGACGCAGTGGTGATGCGCGCCAAGGACGGAAAGCGCTCGGCGGAAGTGTTTGTCCCGTCGATCGCCGTGATTGCGAAATGCGTCGGAACGCCCGACGACGGTGAGCGCGCAAAGGTGCGACTCACCGCCGTCGACACCGTCAAACGGACGGTGGAGTTCACGTTCCCGGCGTAGCGAGCTACCGGTAAGAATCGGTGGCTTCCACCAAGTGATGTGCGATGCCGGGCTCCATCGCGGAGTGTCCGGCGTCGTCGACGATCACGAGCTTGGATTCGGGCCACGCCTTGTGCAGCGCCCAGGCGCTGGTGACCGGGCAGACGACGTCGTAGCGGCCCTGGACGATCGTCCCCGGAATGCCGTGCAGTGCGGAGCTTTTGCGTAGGAGTTGGTTCTCGTCGAAGAACCCGCCGTTGACGAAGTAGTGGTTCTCGATACGGGCGAAAGCCAAGGCGAACCGGGTCTCGGAGTTCTGTTCGATCTTGTCCGCCTGTGGGTACAGGTAGCTCGTCGATCCTTCCCAAGCCGACCAGGCGATCGCTGCCCGGGCTGCGACGGCGGGGTCTTCGGAATGGAGCAGTTGGTGATAGACCGCGACGAGGTCTTCGCCGCGCTGCGCCTCGGGTACCGGTTCGAGGAATTTGTCCCAGCGCTCCGGGAAGATGTTTCCCGCGCCGCCGTTGTAGTACCAGTCGATCTCGCTACGACGCAGGAGGAAGATCCCGCGCAGGACCAGCTCAGTGACGCGCGTAGGAAACGTTTCGGCGTAGGCGATGGACAGCGTGGAACCCCAGGACCCGCCGAAAACCATCCACTTGTCGATCGAAAGATGTTCGCGCAGGGCTTCGATGTCGGCCAGCAGCTTGTCCGTCGTGTTAACCGACAGGTCGGCGCCGTCGGCAACGTGAGGGGTGGACCGCCCGCAGCCGCGCTGGTCGAGTAGAACGATGCGGTATGCAGCCGGATCGAAGAACTGGCGTACCGCCGGTTGCGCACCACCGCCGGGGCCACCGTGCAGGAACACCACCGGCTTGCCGTCCGGATTTCCGCTGACTTCCCAGTACATGCTCTGGCCGTCACCGACATCGAGGAAGCCGGTGACGAAAGGCTCGATCGGGGGATACAGACTCCGGAGAGTCGACGGCTGCCCTGAAGTGGCTGACGTGTCGGTCATCAGAAGCCCACCAGGCCGGAGGCGAGATCGGGGATCTCGAGTGCGGAAATCGCGCCGCTCCGGACGTCGGGGCACGCGGCTGAGGTTGCCGCGTCGATGCTTTCGCGGTTCTGAGCGAGATCGAGCAGGTTGATGCCGTTCTGCGTCGCCCACGTGATGACGATCGTGTTCAGTCCGCCCTTGCCGAGCGTCGGGGTGACGGTCCGCCAGTTCTGCAGCTGCCCTTCCATATCCGAGCACAACTGCTGGACTTGAGCGTCGGTGAACGTCGAACCGGACGCGGTTGTTGCCGGCGCCGTCGTGGTGGAACTCGCGGGCGTAGTGCTGCTGGGCGCGGGAGAGTTGGTGGACCCTCCCGCGCATCCGCTCAGCACCGTGACGAGAGCTGCCGCGCCGACTACAGCTGCGGCAGTAGAACTTCGACGGTTACCGATCATTGAACGCACCCCTGGCTGGTTGAGAGACAGGCGGCGTTCGCCGGTCTCGGATCAGAAACTGTGTTCTGCGGCCGGGAAAGCGCCAGTGCGAACTTCTGATGCATAGGCTGCGGCTGCGGAACGCAGTTCGTCACCGACGTTACCGAAACGCTTGACGAACTTGGCTGTCTTACCACTCGTGTAACCCGCCATGTCCTGCCAGACGAGTACCTGAGCGTCGCATTCGGAACCGGCCCCGATGCCGACGGTGGGGATGGTGAGTTTGCGGCTGACCTGGCCCGCAATCTCGGCCGGAACCATTTCCATGACGACGGAGAACGCCCCGGCTTCCTGGACTGCAATGGCGTCCGCCACAAGCTGCTCGGCCGCGTCGCCGCGACCCTGGACGCGGAATCCGCCGAGCGAGTTCACGCTCTGCGGGGTGAATCCGACGTGTGCCATGACGGGGATGCCGGCCGAGGTGATTGCCGCGATCTGCTTGCTCATCCGCTCACCGCCCTCGAGTTTGACGGCGTGCGCGAGGCCTTCCTTCATGAACCGTGTGGCAGTCGCCAGGGCCTGCTCGGCGGAACCCTCGTAGGTGCCGAAGGGGAGGTCGGCGACGACGAGTGCGTGCGGCGCGCCGCGAACGACGCCACGCACGAGCGGGAGCAGTTCGTCGACGGTGATCGGCACGGTGGTGTCGTAGCCGTAGACGACGTTGGCGGCAGAGTCGCCGACGAGCAGCACCGGGATGCCTGCGTCTTCGAAGATGCGTGCCGTGGAGTAGTCGTAAGCGGTGAGCATCGACCAGCGTTCGCCGTTCTGCTTCATCTCGGCGAGGTGGTGAATGCGCGTCTTACGCTTCGGTGCATCGGTAGAGCTTGCAGTGGGTACAGAACCGTAGAGAGGTGTTTCGGACATCGTTGTCCCTTTCTGGCCTCGAGGCCCTGAGCGTTGATCGCCTTCGGGTCCCCGGGTGTGGGTGATGACGTGTTCAGTCTGCCACCGGACATCGCCGACACGAATAGTTGACGGGGTGCAATGGGTCACATCACCGCGCGCGTATCAGGTAGGTGCCGAGACGAGGCGAACCGCTGGCTATCGCGGTTTCCTGGCACCATCGATGGCATGTCGAAGTTCGTTCGCCTCTCCGGTGCCCTCGCCGGAAGCGCAGCAGTGCTCGTGTTGGTTGTCGGTTGCACCAGTTCGGAAGGCACGCCCGAATCAGTGGAACCTGCTGGTTCTGCCGCGTCCGCGGTGCCGTCCGGCCTCGAGAAATTCTACGAGCAGACGCTCGACTGGGGTTCGTGCGACCAATTTGTCGAAGAAGGAACTGCGCCGCTGGGGCGTGGGATCGACTGCGCCGAGGTGAGCGTTCCCGTCGACTACGCGAATCCGAACGGCGACACCGCGAAGGTGGTGATCTCGCGTTCGAAGGCAACCGGCGACCGCATCGGCTCACTGTTGCTGAACCCCGGCGGGCCGGGTGGGTCCGGGCTGTCGATGGCGACCTCGGGTTCGGGCACCGAATTGCAGGAACGTTTCGACATGATCGGCTTCGATCCGCGGGGGATCGGGGCGTCGACCCCGCAGGTTCGGTGTTTGACGCCGGAGGAGACCGACGCGGAGCGTGCGGAGGTCAACGTCGACATGACGCCGGAGGGCATCGCTCTCGCCGAGGCGGACAGCAAGGACTACGCCGCCAAGTGCGCTGAGCGGACCGGTACGGAGTTCCTCGCTCATGTCGGTACCTACGAGGTGGTGCGAGATATGGACGTCATTCGGGGCGTTCTCGGCGATCCGAAGATGAACTACCTCGGGTTCTCGTACGGGACCCGGCTCGGATCCACGTACGCGGAAACCTTTCCGCAGAACGTCCGAGCGATGGTCCTCGACGGCGCGCTCGACCCCGAGCAGGATCCGGTCGACGAAGTGGTCTTGCAGGGGCAGGGCTTCCAAGGCGCGTTCGACGCCTTTGTCGCCGACTGTGTCTCGCGAACGGATTGCCCGCTGGGTGATGATCCGGCGCAGGCGCAGGCACGCTTTCAGGCACTCGTCGATCCGTTGATCGAGAAGCCGGCACAGACCACCGATCCGCGCGGGCTGAGTTATTCCGACGCGATCACGGGCGTGCAGCAAGCTCTGTACTCGCCACAGTTGTGGACGCCGCTGCGTGGGGGTCTGTCGAGTCTGGCCGACGGACGCGGCGACTCGCTGCTCAATCTCGCCGACATGTACGAAGGCCGTGAGGATGACGGCAGCTACTCCAACATCAACGACGCGTTCAACGCCATTCGCTGCGTGGACGATCCGGCAACCACCGACCGCGCCGAGGCCGGCGAATCCGACACTCGGTACCGCGAGGCGGCGCCGTTCCTCGACGACGGCCGCGGGACGGGTCAAGCGCCGCTCGACCTGTGCGCGTTCTGGCCCGTTCCGGCTACCGGCAGCCCTCACGCGCTCGACCCCCAGGCACTCGCTGACGCCGGTCTGCCGCAGCTGGTCGTCGTGTCCACGACGCAGGATCCGGCGACCCCGTATCAGGCGGGAGTGGATCTCGCGAAGCAGTTGGGCGCTGCTCTGATCACGTTCGACGGAACCCAACACACGGTGGTTCTGGACGGAAACTCCTGCGTCGACGATGCCGTCGTCGACTACTTCGTTTACTTGAAGGCTCCGGAAGAGGGTCTGACATGTTAGCCGGCGCGGCGCCGTACGCTGCGCCTATTCGATGGTGACCAATCACTCTGTTAACCGGGACCACTGATGTAACACAGATTTAACGTGGCTTGCTTAGTCTCGCGTGCATGGATCGCCAAAAAGAATTCGTGCTTCGTACCCTGGAAGAGCGCGACATTCGGTTTGTCCGCTTGTGGTTCACCGATGTTCTCGGGTACCTCAAATCGGTGGCGATCGCCCCCGCCGAACTCGAAGGCGCTTTCGAGGAGGGAATCGGATTCGACGGTTCCGCCATCGAGGGATTCTCACGAGTCTCCGAAGCCGACACCGTCGCTCGGCCCGACGCCTCGACATTCCAGATCCTGCCGTGGGCGCACAAGGACGGTGCGCAGCATTCCGCTCGCATGTTCTGCGACATCACGATGCCCGACGGTTCGCCGTCGTGGGCCGATCCGCGCCACGTACTGCGTCGCCAGCTGAGCAAGGCCAGCGACTTGGGCTTCAGCTGCTACGTCCACCCGGAAATCGAGTTCTTCCTTCTGGAGAACGGCCCGATCGACGGCACTCCACCGATCCCGGCCGACTCGGGCGGATACTTCGACCAGGCCGTGCACGATTCGGCTCCGAATTTCCGCCGCCACGCCATCGACGCACTCGAGTCGATGGGCATCTCGGTCGAGTTCAGCCACCACGAGGCCGCGCCGGGTCAGCAGGAGATCGATCTGCGCTACGCCGACGCACTCTCGATGGCCGACAACGTGATGACGTTCCGGTACGTCGTCAAGGAGGTCGCGATCGGTGAAGGCGTCCGGGCGAGCTTCATGCCCAAGCCGTTCAGCGATCAGGCCGGCTCCGCGATGCACACCCACATGAGCCTGTTCGAGGGCGACACCAACGCCTTCCACAATCCGGACGATCCGATGCAGCTCTCCGAGACCGGCAAGGCGTTCATCGCCGGCATCCTCGAGCACGCCAACGAGATCAGTGCGGTCACGAACCAGTGGGTCAACTCGTACAAGCGACTCGTCCACGGGGGAGAGGCACCCACTGCTGCGTCGTGGGGCCCGTCCAACCGATCGGCTCTCATTCGCGTCCCGATGTACACGCCCAACAAGGCGTCCTCGCGCCGCGTCGAGATCCGTAGCCCAGACTCGGCTTGCAACCCGTACCTGACTTTCGCGGTCCTGCTTGCTGCCGGTCTTCGCGGCATCGAGAAGGGCTACACCTTGCCGCCCGAGGCAGAAGACGACGTGTGGTCGTTGACCTCCGCCGAGCGCCGCGCCATGGGTTACAAGGAACTGCCGAGCAACTTGGACAGCGCTCTGCGCGAGATGGAGAAGTCGGAGCTCGTGGCCGAAGCACTCGGCGAGCACGTCTTCGATTTCTTCCTGCGCAACAAGCGTCGTGAGTGGGAGGAATACCGCAGCCACGTGACGCCGTTCGAGCTCAAGACCTACCTCGGTCTGTGACGGTGAAACCGCCCGCTGCGAGATCAGCAGTTCCAGGACCGGGTCGACTCGGGCTGGTCGAGCCCACCGCTGCCGACGAGTTGCGTCAGCTCGGTTGGGTCGACGCCGAGAGCATCGAACTCTTGTGGTCGCTGTCGCGTGCCGCGAACGCCGACCTCGCTCTGCGCACCCTTGTGCGGATCAAGGACGGGCTCGGCGACGGGTGGCGCGAACTCGATCAGGTCCTGCGCAAGGACAAGAGCCTGCGCGGCCGTTTGTTCGCACTGGTGGGTGCGTCGTCGGCCTTCGGCGACCACCTGGCCGCGGATCCGATCGGCTGGAAACTGCTCGACGGCACCGCTCTGCCGACCAAGGACGAGGCGACTGCAGCCTTGCTGGAGGTCGTGGGTGCAACTGTCGACGAGGGTGCCACCGAAGGTTCCCTGACCTACCGCGCCACGGTGACCGGGCCGGAAGCTGTTGTTGCTCTGCGTAAGAGCTACAAGGACCAGCTGATGCTGCTGGCTGCGGCTGATCTTGCGGCGACCGTCGAGAACGAACCCGTAGTTCCGTATCAGACTGTGGGGCACCAGCTTTCCGATCTGGCCGACGCCGCGCTGACCGCTGCACTTGCGGTGGCCATCTCAACGGTGTGTCCCGAGGGCAGCTGTCCGATCCGGCTCGCCGTGATCGCCATGGGCAAATGTGGTGCGCGCGAGCTGAACTATGTCTCCGACGTCGACGTGGTGTTCGTCGCCGAACCGGCCGATGCGACGGCCAGTCGCGTTGCCGGTGAGATGATGCGTATCGGTACCTCCGCATTCTTCGAGGTCGATGCTGCGCTGCGGCCCGAAGGCAAGCGCGGAGAACTGGTTCGCTCCCTCGAATCCCACATCACGTACTACAAGCGCTGGGCCAAGACCTGGGAGTTCCAGGCACTGCTCAAGGCTCGTCCGATGACCGGCGACATGGAGCTCGGTCGCCAGTACTCCGAGGCGATGAGCCCGATGGTGTGGATCGCCTCCGAGCGCGAGGACTTCGTCCCCGAAGTCCAGGCCATGCGTCGACGCGTCGAGGAAATGGTTCCCCCCGAACTGCGTGAGCGTGAACTCAAACTCGGCCGCGGAAGTTTGCGCGACGTCGAATTCGCCGTCCAACTCCTGCAATTGGTGCACGGGCGCGCCGACAGTTCGTTGCATGTCCAGAGCACCGTCGATGCACTGACTGCATTGGCGGCGGGTGGATACGTCGGCCGCGACGACGCCGCCAACCTGACTGCGTCGTACGAATTCCTGCGTCTGCTCGAGCACCGTCTGCAGTTACAGAAGCTCAAGCGCACACACACCCTGCCGCCGCCGGACGACGAGGAAGCGCTGCGTTGGCTGGCCCGCGCCGCGCACATGCGACCCGACGGTCGTCTGGATTCCCTGGGAGTCCTGCGCGCCGAGATCAAGCGGAATTCGCATCGGATTCGCCGCCTGCACGCCAAGTTGTTCTACCGCCCGCTTCTCGAATCGGTGGCGCGGATGGACAAGGAAGCACTGGTCCTGGGGCCAGAAGCCGCGGTTCGCCAGTTGGCCGCTCTCGGTTACACGGCACCCGAGCATGCTCTCGGGCATCTGACTGCACTGACGAGTGGCGCTTCACGCAAGGGTCGCATTCAAGCGCTCCTGTTGCCGACTCTGCTCGAATCACTCGCGGACACACCGGATCCCGATGCCGGTCTGCTCGCTTACCGCAGGCTCTCGGACGCGCTCGTCGACCAGACGTGGTTCCTGCGCCTGCTCCGCGACGAGGCTGCGGTGGCCGAGCGTCTGATGACCGTGCTGGGCTCGTCGGCGTACCTACCCGACCTGCTCATCAAGGCTCCCGACGTGATTCGCTTGTTCGCGGATTCGCCGAGTGGACCGCGCCTGGTCGAGCCGAAGCCCGAGGACGTCGCTCGCGGAATCCTCACCGCCTCCGGCCGACACAGTGATCCCAATCGTGCTGTTGCTGCGGCCCGCTCGCTGAGGCGACACGAACTTGCGCGAATCGCGTCGGCCGACATCCTCGGCATGCTCGATGTTCCTGCAGTCTGCAAGGCGCTGTCCTCGGTGTGGGCCGCGGTGCTCAATGCATCGCTCTCCGCGGTGATCGAGGCCAGCGTCACCGAACTCGGGACCGAGGCGCCGGCCAGTTTCTCCGTCATCGGCATGGGTCGACTCGGCGGCGGCGAACTGGGCTATGGATCCGATGCGGACGTGCTGTTCGTGTGCGAACCCCGCGAGGGCGTCGACGAGACCGTTGCGGTCAAGTGGGCCAACAGCATTGCCGACAAGGTGCGCAAGCTTCTCGGGGCACCGAGTACAGATCCACCGCTCGAGGTCGACACCGGACTGCGCCCGGAAGGTCGCAACGGACCGATGGTACGAACCCTGGAGTCTTACGACGCGTACTACGCGAAGTGGGCTCAGGCGTGGGAGATTCAAGCACTCCTTCGTGCGCACCCGGTGGCCGGTGATCCTGAATTGGGACTGCGGTTCCTGCACATGATCGACAAGACCCGCTACCCCGAAGGCGGCGTCAGTGACGCGGCGGTGCGCGAGATCCGGCGCATCAAGGCGCGAGTCGATTCCGAAAGGCTTCCTCGCGGAGCCGATCCGGCGACGCACACGAAACTGGGTCGCGGCGGCTTGGCCGACATCGAGTGGACTGTGCAATTGCTGCAGCTGCGCCACGCCGACAAGATCGAGTCGCTGCACAACACGTCGACCCTCGAGACTCTCGACGCCATCGGCGCCGCGGAACTGCTCAGCGAAGGTGACGTCGAACTGCTGCGTGACGCCTGGATCACCGCGACGAAGGCACGCAACTGCCTCGTTCTGGTGCGGGGGAAGCCGACCGATCAGCTTCCTGGCCCGGGCCGTGTTCTCGCGGCGGTGGCGCAGGTCGCTGGATACGGCGACGACGCAGGGGAATTCCTCGACAATTACCTGCGCATCACGCGTCGGGCAAAAGCAGTGGTGGAGAGGGTCTTCGGCGGGGAGTAGCGTTTTTGCTCAGTCTTGGCGAACCGGCGCATTCGCGGCGAACTTGCGGACTTCGGCGTCCTGCCACACGTGGGCGGGAACTCCGCCGCCGAGTAGCTCGCGCGCGAGCGCGGGTTGCCCGCCGATCGGTACGTCGCTGCCCGCGATGATCATGTTGCCGTAGCGGCGGCCCTTGAGCATCGCGGGATCGGCGATGATCGCCATGTGTTCGAACTGTGCGCCGATGGTTGCGGCCTCGCTGCGCGCGCCCTGGAGATCCGGGGTGTCGCCGCAGTTGACGATGTAGATGCCGCCCGGTGCGAGCACGCGTCGTACGTGGGTGGTGAATTGCGCCGTCGTCAGTGGTGTCGGAGTTGTGCTGCCGGCGAAGACATCTCGAATCACGATGTCCCGGGTGGACTCGGTGAGAGTTTCGGTGACGGCGCGGGCTTCTCCGACGCGGATGCGCAGAAGAGGCGCGCGCGGGAGGTCGAACCAATCGCGTACGAGTTCCGCCAGAGCACCGTCGATTTCGACCACCACTTGACGCGCGTCAGGGTACGTGGCGGCGAAGTATCTGGCCATGGAGCAGGCGCCACCGCCGAGATGAAGCACCCGCAGGCGCTCGGCCTTGTCACGTTCGGAATCGACCAGATGCGCGATCCACCGCATGTACTCGAAATCGAGCACCGTGGGATCCGCGACGTTCACGTGGGAACTGGGCACTCCGTTGATCTGGATGATCCAACTGTCATCGGAGTACTGATCGCGGACTAGTTCGCACGTCCCGGTATCGATCGGAAAAGTGCCGGCGACGGGACCGGACTCGCCTCGCTCGGGAGTACTGCTGCGAGTTCTGGTCTTGCGAGTTCCCTTGGCCACTGTGTCCATGTTAGTCGTGCGCCTTTCTGGTAGAGGCGGCTACCAAAAAGGCACACGGACCGACGGTATTCTCGGGCTACTTCAGGCACACTCGTACATGGAGTGTGATCGGCGACACAAATGCCGGCGCGTTCTTTCGTCGTCCGTGCATCACGAAGAATTTCGAGGAGTGCAGGTGAAGGTCAAGGCAGCGGTAGTCAAGGCGCCAGGTCAGGCGTGGGAGATCGAAGAGGTCGAGCTGGGGGACCCGGTCTCGGGTGAGGTGCAGGTCCGACTCGCCGCATCGGGGCTGTGCCATTCGGACGAACATTTGCGTACGGGCGCCAGCCCGCTGCCCTTCTACCCGGCCCTGGGCGGGCACGAAGGCGCCGGAGTGGTGACGAAGGTCGGACCGGGTGTCGCGAGCGTCGAAGAAGGCGACCACGTGGTTCTCGCCTTCATCCCGGCGTGCGGACGTTGTCCGTCCTGTGCGAAGGGTCTGCAGAACATCTGCGACGAAGGAGCCGGCCTGTTGACCGGGCAGGCGATCTCCGACAAGACGTACCGCGTCACCCTCGACGACGAGCCGGTCATCCAGATGTGCCTGCTCGGAACATTTTCGCCGTACGTGACCGTCAACGAGGCGTCGGTGATCAAGATCGAGAAGGACATCCCGCTCGACAAGGCGGCCTTGCTCGGCTGCGGTGTTGCCACCGGTTGGGGATCGGCCACCGCAATCGGTGGAGCCAAGGTCGGCGACACGGTGGTGGTCGTCGGCGTCGGCGGTGTCGGAATCAACTCGGTGCAGGGTGCGGCGTCCGCCGGAGCACGATTTGTGATCGCGATCGATCCCGTCGAGTTCAAGCGCGACAAGGCAAAGGAATTCGGCGCCACACACACTTTTGCCTCCCTCGAGGAAGCGCTACCGGTGATCGGCGAGATCACCTGGGGCAAGATGGCCGACGTCACCGTGATCACCGTGGGCGAGATTCACGGCGACATCATTCAGCCCGCGCTCAGCGCGACGGGCAAGGGTGGCCAGGTCGTGGTCGTCGGAATGGGGCATTACGCAGATTCGCAGGTGACGCTCAGCCTCTTCGAGCTGACCCTTCTGCAGAAGCGTTTGCAGGGAGCCATCTTCGGCGGGGTAGGGCCACGGTCCCAGATTCCCAAGTTGCTCGATCACTACCGAAGCGGCGCACTCAAACTCGACGAGTTGGTGACCAAGACTTACAAGCTCGAGGAGATCAACGAGGGGTACGCCGACATGCTCGAAGGAAAGAATCTGCGCGGGATGATCGTCTACACGGAGGACGATTACTGATCGTTTCCCTTTGACTGAGGGCTCCGGCCCGGCACCACGCTTCGTGATGTCGGGCCGGAGTCTTCTGCCCCCACGCACATTTCTGTCGATCGATGAGTCGACTGCCCCCGTAGTGGGCACTCGCAGAGTGAGGAAACCGGGCACCGTGTCCGGATCTCAGTCCACGACTCGACAGAGAAGAGCAGAGCATGCCCTACATCACCACCTCCGACGGAACCGAGATCTACTACACCGAGCACGGCGTCGGCCGGCCGATCGTCCTCAGCCACGGGTGGCCGCTGAGTTCTGACGCGTGGCAGGTCGAGATGAAGCTGTTCGCCGACGCCGGATACCGGACCATCGCGCACGATCGTCGAGGACACGGTCGCTCGTCGAAGACGTACACCGGCAACGACATGGATACATATGCCAAGGACCTGGCTGAGCTGATCGACACACTCGACCTGAAAGACCTGGTCCTGGTTGGCCATTCGACCGGCGGCGGGGAAGTGGTCCGTTACGCGGCGCAGCACGGCAAAGGGCGCGTGGCGAAGGTGATCACCGCCGGCGCCGTACCGCCGATCATGGTCAAGTCGGACGGCAACCCCGAAGGCACACCGATCGAGGTCTTCGACGGCATCCGTGAGGGAGTTCTGCGAGACCGATCGCAGTTCTACAAGGATCTCAGCGAGAGCTTTTACGGCGCGAACCGCGAAGGTGCCGACGTCTCGCAAGGGGCGAAGGACGACTTCTGGCGGCAAGGTATGTTGGTCAACCTCGCCGCGGCCTACGACTGCGTCAAGGCATTCTCGGAGACGGACCAGACCTCCGATCTCGAAGCCATCGACGTTCCGTTCCTCATCGCTCAGGGCGACGACGATCAGATCGTGCCGATCGGCGCAGCGGCCGAGAAGGCGATCAAGCTGGTGAAGAAGGGCACGCTGAAGGTGTATCCGGGCGCACCTCACGGCATCTACGGCTCATATCAGAAGACACTGGACCAGGACATTCTCGCGTTCATCGAGGACTGACGTCAGCGAGGCGGAAGGACCGGAGTCGAAAGGACCAGAGTGGGAAGGATAAAATTGCCATGTCTACACACGTTGCCTCACTACGCAATGGCCCCAGTGTCTTCGAGAACGAACTCGGGTCGATCTCGCAACTCGACACGAGTTCGTTGCCGATCCTGTCCGGTCTGTCGATCAAACGAATTGTTCTCGGTCCCGGCGCGATCCGTGAACCACAATGGAACGTCAACGCGAACCAGATCGCCTACGTCACCAGCGGAACCGTGCTCGTCTCGATGTTGGGCAATGCTGACGAGTTCGCCAGTTTCGTGGTGCGAGCGGGGCAGATGTATCACGTCGAATCCGGCGCGATTTATCACATCGAGAATGTCGGAGAGGAGGAGGCGGAGATCATCGCCGCCCTGCGTACTTCTCTGCCGCAGCACTTTTCGTTGCAGAGTAGCGTCAGCGCAATGTCGAACGCGGTGCTCGGCAATACGTACGATCTCGCCGCATCGGCCTTCGACGTCTTCGGTAGAGCCGATGCGTCCCAGATAGTTCGGCGGGACGGCGCCGCCGTCGTTCCCGATACCGCCGGCCTTCCCAACGCGCATCTCTTCGATCTCGAAGGCCAGATCGCGCCTCTCGCATATCCGTACGGACAGGCGAAAGTGGCGCGAAAGCAGTATTGGGCGGCGCTGGAGGATCTTTCGATGTACTCGTTGACTATTCGCGAGAGTGGAATGCGTGAGCCACACTGGCATCCCGTCACTGCCGAAATGGGATACGTGCATCGTGGTCACGGGCGGATGACGGTCCTCGATCCGGACGGTTCGCTCGACACCTACCTACTGGAGCCCGGTCAGGTGTATTTCGTTCCGCGTGCCTATCCCCATCATATCGAGGTTCTAGGCGACGAGGACATCAATTTCCTCATCTTCTTCGACCAGCCGACACCGGGCGACATAGGCTACCGTGCAACGGCTTCCGCGTTCTCGCGCAGCGTTCTCTCGGCCTCGTTCGGCGTTCCGGAGCGGGAGCTGCCGCACTTCCCTTTCACTCCGATCGATCCGCTCATCGTCTCGCGGATCAATCCGATCGACCGCCAGCACTGACCGGCAAGGACGCCCATCATGACCACCACGCTCACCGTGACCGATCACGGGACGACGCTCGACTTCACGTACGAGGACGCCCTCCGCTATCACGGTCCGCAGGCCCCGGGCGGCGTGGCGCATGCCTACAAGGTTCTCGAGCGCGCTCTCGGTGTCCTCGGCGGGGAAGGCTCCGTCGAGCGTCGCGAGCTGGTCGTCACCACCGCACACGGCGGACCAGGAGTGCGCGATGCGTTCGAGTTGGTCACGCGCGCGGTGACCGAAGGGCGGTACACCGTTGACAGTTCCTTGGCCAGGCGTGAACGTGGAAATACGCTCGCGCTGTATGTATTTCGGATCACCTATCGCGGCGCGAGCGTCACGCTGACTGTTCGGGAGGGGTTCGTCGTCGACGAGTTCATTACTCTGTCCCGTAAGTCCGACCGGACGGCCGAAGACGAGTCACGGCTGACAGAGCTCAAGCAGGAGATGGCGGATCGAGTGATGTCGAGCCCGGCCGAGAGCGTGTACGACGTCGACACCGGCACGCTCCCCGTCTGAGCGACGGCGGCGCAGGCGTCGGCGTGCAGAAATCTGGGCTGTCTGAAGTCAGCGGCTGGCGAACATCCTTATTCGTTGGTCGCGGCTGCGCTCGAGATGGTTGCGCATGTAGCCACGCGCGGACGATTCGTCCCTGGCGCGGATGGCGTTCAGGATCTCTTGATGTTCCGAATTGAGCAGGTCCGGTTCGCCGTAGTTCGACGGCGGGCCGCTGTCGTAGATTCGCAATTGGGTGGTGAGGCGGATCAGCAGTGAGGTGATCGTGGAATTGTGGGCAGCCTGCCAGAGGGCCTCGTGAAACTTGAAGTTCCCGGAACGCACCTCGGTGCCTTCGGTTGCAGTGCAGCAGAACTCGTGTAATCCGTCCAGGCGAGCAAGGTCGAGATCGCTGTGGCGGAGTGCGGCGGCGCCTGCCGCTTCCGATTCGAGAGCTACCCGCGCCGCGTAGATCTCGATGACGTCCTCGGGTGTGCCGGAACGGACACGAAAACCGCGAGCGGCTCGTTCGAGTAGTCCGTCGTGTGCGAGCCAGTTGAGTGCTTCCCGGATCGGGGTGCGGGATGCGCCGTACGATTCGCACAATTGAGTCTCGTGCAGCGGAGCGCCCTGGGGGAACTTGCCGGCCAGGATGTCGGCTCGCAGGCGCAGGTACTGCCGCGAGGTCTGATCGGACCGGCCGAGCGCAGCCTCCGGCACCAGCAGATCGGTGGTGCTCGTATCGGCGTCGAGATCCATGTGTCCCCATTCCTGTGCATGCAAGTAGAGCGCGTTCGATTATGCCATCGACGACGAGTGAGTACTTGCGTATACGCTAGTACTCATTTAGGTTCGTGCTTGTTCGTTTCCGAGGGAGAGGGTCTGAAGTGGCTGGAGAGACCGCGTCGCCGCTGGTGAGTGCCGTTGAACTCGACGCGATGCTGCGTGAGGGAGGCGTCGCCGTGCTCGACGCGACGGTTCATTTTCCTCCCGCGCGATTCGACGGCGACTATCGCCCGGAGTCCGGGTACGACGGCTGGGTTTCCTCGCACATCCCGGGTTCCCGACACGTCGACCTCATGGACGTCTTT
This sequence comes from Rhodococcus sp. IEGM 1306, assembly GCF_036541985.1. Lineage (NCBI taxonomy): Bacteria > Bacillati > Actinomycetota > Actinomycetes > Mycobacteriales > Nocardiaceae > Rhodococcus > Rhodococcus sp. IEGM 1306. The sequence goes on along the minus strand of NZ_JAZHFF010000006.1, from coordinate 373,801 downwards.
TCCGAAAGGGAAGCGGCGCTGCATTTCACACGCCCGTCAACGGAGCAGTTGATGTCCGATCTCCAATCCAGTGGTATCGAACCGGGTGCGACAATCGTGATCTACGACCAGGGTTCGACCACTTGGGCATCACGGCTCTGGTGGGTGTTTCGCAACGCCGGCATCGAAGCAAGGGTCCTCGACGGTGGCCTCGCCGAATGGACTCGATGCGGCTTCGCCCTCGCGAGCGGCGACGACGTCACCCACACGTCGGCGTCGAAGCGTTGGAGTGTGACGGACCTTGGCCTGTGGGTCGATCTACCTCGCGTTGCCTCACTGTCCTCAGGAGAAGAAGCCGGAACGCTGGTGTGCGCGCTGGCGCCTGAGCAGTACGAGGGAACGGAGAAGACGCGATATTCGCGACGCGGACATATTCCGTCAAGTGTGAATCTGTCTGCGAAGGGTCTTCTCGACGCCGATGCCCGGATGCTTCCGGCGGACGATGTTCGGTCGAAATCTGCTGACGTTCTACCACCCGTCGCTGAACCTGTCGTGATCTATTGCGGCGGTGGAGTTTCGGCGTGCCTGACAGCACTCGCACTGATCCGCGGCGGCTATGAGGACGTCAAGGTCTACGACGGTTCGTTGGAGGAATGGACTGCAGATCCGACTTTGCCGATGGTTGTCGGCGGTGAGCCCGGCGGCGCGCTTGCGGATGTTCGATGTCCGCGGTCCTGAATCGCCGCAGTCCTCAATTACCTCCCGTTCTGAAGGAATTCTCATGTCTGACACTGTCTCTGTCGAAACCGTCGCGTCGGCGATCGACGCACTCCGCGATCAGGTACCGCTCGTCCAGTCGCTGACCAACATCGTTTCTGCGAACTTCTTGACCAATGTTCTGCTCGCCGCCGGCGCAAGCAACGCTCACATCGACAACGTCCACGAAGCGGGTGGGTTCGCTGCCATCGCCGGGGGAGTGCTCGTCAACCTCGGAACGCCGGACGACGGGACAGCCGAAGCTTTCCTGATAGCAGCAGAAGCGGCCCGAACTGCCGGTACGCCATGGGTTTTGGATCCCGTCGGTGTCGGCGGACTACCCTGGCGGAGCGGTATCGCTGTGGATCTGCTGCGCTTTCACCCCAGCGCCATCCGAGGGAACGCATCGGAGATCATCGCTCTGGCCGGACTCGGCGGTGACACCCGCGGCGTCGACAGTGCCTCCGATTCCGCCGATGCGGTGCCCGCCGCTCTGTCACTCTTGAAGCATGCGGATGCCGTGTCGGCATCCGGACCGGTCGACTACATCGTCGGCCGCGATGCGGGCGGTGACACCCAGGGCATCCGAGTCTCCGGTGGCAGCGCGCTGTTGCCGCGCGTGACCAGTACCGGTTGCTCTCTGGGCGGTCTTGTCGCCGCCTACCTCGCCGTCACGTCGACCGCGCTGGACGGATTGGTTGCCGCGCACACGCATGTTGCCGTGGCATCGGAGATCGCCGAGGAAAATGCCTCGGGCCCCGGTTCTTTCGCGGTCGCATACCTCGACGCGCTCTACAGCGTGAATGCGGACACCATCCGTTCGCGTGCCCGAATCGAATCGTTCGACCTGCCGGCTGGAGTGCAGAACTGATGGGCATCAAGACATTCTGGTATCTCACCCAGGCAGACGGGGACTACCCGTGGAGCCCCGGTGGGCTGTTCCCCGTGGACGGGGCCAGGCAGATCGAGCTCGCGAAGACCATCGACGACGGCGGATTCGAAGGTGCGCTTGTTGCCACCTGGCCGAACGATCCGTTCATCTCGGCGACGTGGGCGGCAGCGCACACCACGCGCATGAAGTTCCTCGTCGCCGTCTACGCGAACATGACGCCGGCGCGACTGCTGGCGGAGAAGGCATTGACTTTCGACGCCTTCAGCGGCGGCCGACTGTTGATCAACTCGGTCAACGGACGCGAGAACATCCTGACCAAGTACGACATGAACGTGCCCCACGACGAGCGTTACGAGTTGGGGGAGCAGTACTGGGCGGACTTCCGCCGCATCTACGCCGAAGGCACGGAGTCGAACTTTCCCAACACACCACTGCGTATCGATGCGCCCGCTGGGCATCAGGTTCCGCTGTGGGGTACCGGTGATTCGCCTGCAGGCCTGGCGAATTCAGGCAAGGTGCTCGACACCTACTTGGCGATGCTGCGCGAGACTTCGTTCATCGAAGACAAATTCTCTGCCGCACGGGCGGCGGCGGAGGCAGCCGGGCGCGAGTTCACCGACTTCGGTGCGCTCACCGGTGTGATCGTTCGCCCCACCAAGGCGCAGGCGCACGACCGGTTCCGTTCGTTGTTCGAGAAGACGGGCGTCGAGCAGATCGCTCATGTCTTGGACAACGCAGTGCGTCGTCGCACTCAGGGGAAGCAAGACCTCAAGACTTTCACCGCTCGCGACGCTCAGCGGCAGGGTTGGGCGGACAAGATTGCTTCCGGCCGACTTCCGGAACCGGAGGAGTTGTACGTCGGTGACGGGCTGTACGCGGGTATCACGGCGTGGTCACCCCTCGACATCTTCGGCACCGGGTCATCGGCGGTGTACTACGTCGGCGATCCGGATTCGATCACGGACTCGGTACGCACGCTTCGCAGCCGAACCGGTTTGACTGCACTGATCCTGGCAGGTTGGCCTCTGATCGAGGAAGCGAAGTGGGTTGCGGAGCATCTTGTTCCGCGATTCGACGAACTCAGCTGACGGCGCGCCGCAAGACAGTGGCACCGAGACCTAGAACGTCGCGGAGAAATGCTGTGGCAGTGTCGATTTCAGGCGCAGTACATTCGAGAAGGATCTTGACTTCCACGTCCTTCTTGACGATGTCGGCAATAACGGCCACGGCGACAACACCGTTGCCGACGGCCGAGCCTCGGAACAGATCGATCCCGTCGCCGTCCGCGCTGACTGTGCCGTCGAGATAGCCGTAGTCGAGCGGATAGATCGCATCGGGGTACCGCGGGTGTGCCGACCCTCGGGGGCGATCGATCACGACAGCTGACGTGGCAGCCAGGTGATCGAGGGCGGAGAACAGGTCTTCGCTCATCGTTACCGGTGCTCGCGCAGTAGCTGAGTCGGTGTCAGGCCTGCCAGCGCTCGCGTATCGCGCGCGAGGTGGGCTTGGTCGGCGTAGCCGGCGCGACCGGCCAGCGACGACAGCGTGAGTTTTGCGCCGCGGCTGAGAGTCAACACGTCCTGCATTCGTTGCACCTTCTGAATCAGTTTGGGGGACAGCCCGACCGCTGACGTGATCGATCGTCTGAAATGACGTTCGGAAACACCGAGGTCTGCAGCAATCTCTCGTATCGGCGTGGAAGGGGAGGAGATGAGCGCGGAGTAACCACCCTCGATTCCGTGGTCGGGTTCCAGTCCGCGCCACAACTGGCCCAGTAGGTGAGCGTCGACTGCCTCGTGGCTCAGGGCGTCGGCAAGTACCCGCGCTTGTCTGGAAGTGAGGATGTCGTCGAAGGCGATCTTCGAATCCTGCACCGCGTCGGCAGCTGTGCCGAGCAGGCTCCGCAGAGCCGGTGGATTGATCCGGATGCCCCACATGGTTGTACCGGCGGCGACCGAAACCAGATCGGCACCGGTTGCCGGCCCGACGAGCCACGACTTTCCGGTGCTGTCGACGATGAAGTCTGCGCAGAGATCGGGAAGAATCCGCTTTGCTTCCGTGGGCGTATGGGCTTCGCTGGTGCTTTTCCACGTGCAACTGAACAGGCCGGCCGAACCGGTGATCCGAGTCTCGACATAGGTGTGGCCGTTTTGTTCAAGACTCGACGCTACCGTCCGACTACCGTCAAGAGCGAGGGTGTCAGTGCCGGTCATCAGATCATCGTCACACACTCGCCGATCACTTCTCGACCCGAAACAGGAGAAATACCGTGTCCGTCTCTCCGAGACTCGATCTCGTCGGAATCGTCACCAACGATCTCGCGCGTTCCCTCGCGTTCTACCGAACCCTCGGGCTCGACATTCCGGAAACACCCGCTGACGCTCCACACGTGGAGTTCACTTTCGACGGTGGGCTTCGGCTGGCCTGGGACGCGCTGTCCACCATCACGAGCTTCGATCCGGACTTCGCTGTCGGGGAAGGTCGACACCCCGTCGCTTTGGCCTTCGATTTCGGGACACCCGCTGCAGTCGACGAGGCGTATCAGCGCATCACAGCCGACTTCCCCGGACATAAAGAGCCATTTGATGCCGTGTGGGGGCAGCGTTACGCCGTCCTTCTCGATCCCGACGGCAATACCGTGGATCTCTTTGCCGCGCTCTGAATTCGAACGACGCAGGCCCCGAACGAATATCGGTCGGGGCCTGCGGTTGTCGGTGATCGAGTCGTTGTCAGTTCACCAAGCGTTCAGGGTGTCGAGGATCTGGCCTCGGGCCTTCCACAGTTCTGCACCCCAGTACGGCCACGAATGAGTGCCGTTGGCCGGGAAGCTGTACGTTGCCGGAATTCCCAGGGAGTTCATGCGCAGTTGGAATGCCCGTGAGTTCATCAAGGCAAGGGCCTCGAGCCCGATGGCACTACCGGTATTCACGAAGTCGACGGGCCGACGCGGTTGATCGAACTGCCCGGGCAGGCCGCTCGCAGCGGATATGTACAGCGAGAGCCCAGCCAGTTCGGGTGCAAACACGAAGGGATCGTTGCGGAGCCAAGCGGGGTTCCACGGCGGTCCCCACATTGCATCGACATTGAAGGACCCGGCGCTGACCATGGCCACCCGGATCGCCTCACGCATGCCTGGAGCTGAGATGTTGAGGTATCCCGAGAGCGAACCGGCGAACTTGAACTGATCGCGGTGGTAGGCGGCTAGCGTCAGTGCCGCGCTGCCACCCATGGACAGTCCGAGCACGCCGTTGTTGGTTCGGGAGACGCCGCGCGATTCCAGATAGGCGGGAAGTTCCTGGGTGAGGAAGGTTTCCCATTTGTACGTGACCGGCTGGCGATTCAAATTGCTGCTCGCATACCAGTCGGAGTAAAAGCTGGACTGCCCGCCGACCGGCATGACCAGGGTGACGTTGTCGCCGCGATACTGCTCGAGAGCGTTGGTCTCGAAACTCCATGCGTTTCGGTCGTCGCGTGCTCGTAGGCCATCGAGAAGATAGAGCGCCGCGTTGCCGCCGCGCGAAGCCCACTGGATCTGAACCTTGATCGGTCCCATCGACGAGTCGACAAACACTTCCTCGTAGCCACCGGCCGGGGCGGTACGCGCGGGCGCTGCGGTCGCTACCGATCCGCTGATCAGGCCTGCGGTCAGGGGGAGTGCGAGTGCTGTCGCGGCGAGGCCCAGGATCCGACGCTTGATTCGTTTCGAAATACGGTTTCTCGAAAGATCCGGGTTCGAAATATCTGGGTTCTTCGCCAAATCTGTGTGAGCCTCGTGCATGTATCACTCCCGCCCCAAAGGTGCTTGCACACCGAAATCCGACCGAGCCCCCCGAGGCGCGGAATTCCTTATGACACTAAGTGGTCTATATTGACCTCGACGGCACCGTTACCGGTTCGTTATCAAACTGGTCCGATTTACCGTAATGCCGTCAGGCGTCGTCGACCGGAGGTTGTGCCACGATTTGCCAACCTCCACGAATCAGGTGTTCACGTACCCGAGCGACGTCCGATTCGTGCGGAATATCGTCGGTGACCTTGGTGATGAGGACGCCGATGTCGATCGGATCGACCGAACCGGGAAAGTCGATCGGATCGACCGGAAGCGGAAAGCCGGCGACGAGATCGTCAGCAAGAACGGCGATCTCGTCGTCGGACAGTTGTCGCCGGAGCAGGGCCATCAAAGGGACGTAGTCCTGCTCCGGCACACCGTTCGGATACCCGGCACGCAGCCAGCCGAGTATCGAAGCCAGAAGTGGTGGAAGACTCAACGAATCGAGCTTCAGTGGTTGTCGAGATCAGCGAGGGGCCACCCGGCGGCAGCAAGGACGGAGGCAACGCGCGCGATGTCGTCGTCCGAGGGAGTCTGGCTCGTCAGATCGGCGATCTGAGCGCTGATCTCGTCGCTCGAGATCACCTGGTCGCTGTTGACGTCGCTCAGTTCTGCGAGTGCAGCGCCGATGGCAATGTCTCGAATTTGCGCGTCCGAGAGTTTGCGTCGTAGCAATGCGACAAGCGGAATGCGGTCCTTGGGCGGTATGCCTTCGGGGTAGCCGGCGCGAAGCCAGTCAAGAATGGATTGAGGAAGGGATGGAGTCGGTCCAGTCACGGTGATGTCTTTCCGCTCGTGAGGGCGCACGGGATCAGAAGATCTCGATGCCGAATGTGTGGCTGAGGAAGCCCTGCATGATGAAGAGGATTCCGGTGACGATCGCGATGAGCACGACCGCGAAGCACACCACTGCGCCTGCCACGGCCAACGGACTGCGAGCCGCGACGGCAGTGCTCCCGCCGCCACTGCCACGTTGTCCGGCGTCGAGCGACTTCAGGCCGATTGCGAAGATCGCCGGTAGTCCGGCGCCCAGCAGGAGGCCGACCAGTACGACCTGCCAGAGCGAGTCGACGGTGTTTTTCAAGATATCCATGTCGATTCCCTCTTTCAGGCTTTGACGTCGGTGGTGACGCGGGCGTCCGGACCGGGGACCTCTGCGGGTACCAGGCCGCCGTCCCACTCGGCGTTGACGTTGCTCGGATCGATGGGCTCCTTGCGGGAGCGCAGGTACATCCAGCCGGCCAACGCGATGAGCACGGCGAAGACGACCAGGACACCGGGCAGGCCGCCGACGATGTCGGCCAGTCCCCAGCACAGAGCGCCGACGATTGCAGCGGACGGAAGAGTGATCAACCAGGCGACCGCCATACGTCCGGCTACGCCCCAACGAACTTCGGCGCCCTTGCGTCCCAGACCGGTTCCCATGATGGAACCCGTCGCCACATGGGTGGTGGAGAGCGGAAGGCCGAGGTGGCTGGAGGTGAGAATGATTGCAGCAGAGGATGCTTCGGCTGCCATGCCTTGTGGTGCGGCAATCTCGACAAGTCCCTTGCCGAGAGTGCGGATGACTCGCCAACCGCCGAGGTAGGTTCCGGCAGCGATCGCGAGCGCACAGGTGAGCTTGACCCAGAACGGCATGTCCGCGTCGGCGGAAATGGTTCCGTGGGCGACCAGGGCGAGGAAGATGACGCCCATGGTCTTCTGAGCGTCGTTGGTGCCGTGTGCGAGGGAAACGAGTGAAGCCGAACCGATCTGGCCGAGTCGGAAACCTTTGTCCTTGGTTTCTTCTCCGACGTTGGAGGTGATGCGGTAGATGAGCCAGGTGCCGGCCGCGGCAACCAAGCCGGCCACGACGGGAGCGAGAACTGCGGGGATGACAACCTTGCTGAGGACGCCGCTCCAGGCGACACCGCTCATGCCGAGGGACGCGATGGCGGCGCCGATCAGGCCGCCGAACAGTGCGTGTGAGGAACTCGAGGGGATGCCGAGCAACCACGTTGCCAGGTTCCAGATGATGCCGCCGACAAGGCCGGCGAAGACGATGGTGAGCAGCGCTTGGCCACCCACATTTCCGAGGTTCACCACGCCCTTGGCCACGGTGGCAGCAACCTCTACCGAGAGGAAAGCTCCGACCAGGTTCAAGGAAGCAGACAGAGCGACTGCCACCTTGGGCTTGAGGGCGCCGGTTGCAATCGACGTGGCCATAGCGTTGCCAGTGTCATGAAAACCGTTGGTGAAGTCGAACCCCAGAGCGGTTACGACGACGACGAGGAGAACGATGAGTTCCGCATTCACGAGAAGTCATGTTCCAACACCTCCGGGCCTCAAATCGACCTCAGACGTGGTCGTTCCGCGACATTTCCACCACTCGGCACCTGTTGTTCACCTTCGTCCGGATAATTGTCCGTTTTGAAACTCCTGGGGTAGAGAAAATTCATTCGCGTGCATGGTCGTGGAGGTTGTGGAGGCATACGCTCGTTTCATGTCCCTGGGCGAAGAGAAGACGATCTCGGTCACCACATTCCGTAAGAGCGGTGACGGCGTAGCCACGCCGACGTGGGTCGTGCCTCTGCCTGACGGACGTATCGGCTTCTGGACTTCCTCGAAATCGGGTAAGGCCAAGCGGCTGCGAAACAACCCACGCGTCACCGTAGTGCCGTGCAACAACCGCGGAAAGGTTGCCGACGGTGCGTCGCCGGTCACCGGGACCGCTCAGTTGGTGAGCGGTGGAGCTGAATTCGACGAGATCCGCAGCAAAGTCAAAGCGAAATACGGTGTGATGGTGCCTATTTCGAAATTCTTCAACACCCTTGGTCACATCGGTAATGGTCCGTTCCCGTACGGCGACACCGGCGTGATCATTTCCGTCGATGCGTAGTCGGGATTGCGTAGCGGAGTAGTCTGAAGGTATGGAACCCACGACCGGGCACCTCTGCCTGACGGTTCCACGAATCCTCCGTCAAGGAGCCTCGTCATGGCGCACATCAGCACTCTCGACTATGCAATGGAAGCGCCGCAGCGCCATGTCGGGCAACCTTTCCCGTCGCCGACGCGGACTCCGCGATTCCTGCTTCGTGGGCAAGGTGCCGTCAAGGCATCGGTTGACGGCGCGTGGTTCCCGTGGACCACGAACGTCACGGCGGAGCTTCACGATCTGATATCCGCACTTTCGCTGAGGTTGGGGCCGATCGCGCGGGTTGCGTTCGACTGGAACACGATCAGCAGCGCGCAGCGTCGTATCGACGAGGTCGACGGACTGGAAGTGCGGGGTCCGTGCCCTGGCCAGCCCCACGATTTGATGTATCTCGACGATATCTATGGTCGTCAACTCGTTTTGATGATGATTCCGCCGTACACGGATCCGGACCGCGCGTACGAGGTCATGCGGCGGTTGGTGGATCCTGTCCGCAGCGAAACCTATCGGGTGCAGTGAGATCTTTCTGACGTGCGGGGGTCGAATCTCGCGATTCCTGAACATTCGTCCAGTTTGTCTGGTTTGATGGTTCTCGTAACCACGATCTCAGGCGCATTCCTTCAGGTCAGCGCTTGGGCGCGGCAGCTTGACTCCCTGCCGTGTCGTCGGTCCGGCATGTCCACCACCCTCCCACTGTGCGTGAGCGCCGGACCAGAGGAAGCCCCGCCCTCCCCACGGGGGTGGGGCTTCTACTCTGTTCGGGCTGAGCGGCGTTCGCATCGCCGAATCCGCCCGCTTGTTCGGCAGTTCGGGACGCCCTGGCCCGTAGCATCGCCACCGTGAACATTTCCCTACTCGGTGCGGCTGGGCTTCAGGACTGCGCCGACAGTGGAATGGACTGCATGGACGGATTCGAAGCATTCTTTCTTCTGTACGGCGGCGGATTCATTCTCGCCTTGATTTGGCTTTCCCTGTGTCTTGTCGGAACGGCCGATGTGGTTTCTGTGTCCGGGCGAGTCGGTGTGTGGCGCGCTGTCGCCTTCTCTGTCGGGATTTGGCTTGTGCCCATCGTCGGGTTGAGTGCATGGTTTGTTTACCGACGCTCTCGCCAAATCTCGAAGACGGTCGGTCCGGATCAAGCCCCCTACTGGACTTGAATGAGACTGACATTTTCACTGAGACCGCACCTAGCCTTGAAACTATGTGGCATCCTGCCGCTGCAGCCAGTTCAAGATCGCTTGGTTGGTCTCTTCGGGTCTTTCTTGTTGGATCCAGTGACCGCAATCGAGATTGACTACTTCCACATTGGGCACGAACTCTGTCAGGTTCTCAGCTCTCGCGATCGCGTCACGGTCGCCGTAGATCATGAGTGTGGGCTGTTGGATGATCGGGTCCACCTCCGCCAGCAGATGCCAGTTGCGGTCAAGGTTCCTGTACCAGTTCACACTGCCCGTGAATCCTGTCGATTCGAAGGCGGAGACGAAAACGGCCAATTCTCTATCGCTCATCAGGGGCTCACCGAGTGGTGTCTCTGCTTTGGCGAGATCGATCAGCGCCATACCCGGCTGAGGTTCCCTGAGGGGTTCGTTCTTCCGGTACAGGTTGCGGAGGAACCGGAAGGTGTTGTCTTCGAACACCGCGTCCGCGACGCCCGGCTGTCGATTGAAATGGACGAAGTAGAAATCACCGCCAAGCACGGCTTCCATGAACTCAATCCACGGCTGCTCTCCGCGATCCTGGTAGGGCAGGCTCAGGTTGATCACTTTGTTTACCCGGTCCGGGTGCAACAGGGTAAGGCCCCACACGACAAAGGCACCCCAATCGTGACCGACAAAGGTGGCATCGTCGTAGCCGTAGTGATCGAGAAGTGCGATGAGATCACCCGCCAAATGTTCGATGTCATAGTCCGTCACTTCGGTCGGACGTGACGAATTGCCGTAGCCGCGTTGGTTCGGGACGATGACGTGGTAGCCCGCCTCGACAAGGGCGGGCACCTGGTATCGCCAGGAATAGGCGTGCTCTGGCCATCCGTGACACAACACGATGGGTTTCCCGGCATTGTGTCGCCCTGCTTCGAAGACTTCGAGTTCCACGCCGTTCACTGGGATGAGGACGGGCCTGGGGAAGTCGGATGGATTCACGGATGCTCCTTTGAGTCGAGTACCGATCTCGTGTCTGGATCGACCGGTTGCTCCGACGATAGGGAGCATCGTGGACACATAAAGTCCTAGATCGCTGGCAATCTGAAGAAATGCGGAACGATCCCACAGACCGAGCACTGCAACTGCTCTCGCTCCTTCAGACTCATCGCTTCTGGCACTGTGCCGAACTTGCCGCACGACTCGATGTCACGCAGCGGACGGTACGCCGCGACATCGATCGCCTACGCGACCTCGGCTATCCGGTCGATTCCACGTCCGGAAAATACGGGGGCTACCGACTTGCAACGGGGGCGCACGTGCCGCCCCTGATCCTCGACGATGACGAGTCCGTGGCGGTAGCCGTCGGACTGCGCTACGCCGCCGAGGCCGCCATCGGAGGCATCGAAGAAACGGCGCTGCGCGCGCTGACGAAGATCGAAACACTCCTGCCCCATCGACTACGCCGACGTGTGTCGGCACTGCATTCGAGCGTCAGTTCCATGCGGCGGGCAAATGACGACATCGTCGATCCCGAAGCACTCAGTGTGCTCGCTGCGGCATGTCGCGACCACGAGCACGATCGTTTCGACTATCGGCGAGGTGATGGCGAGAGCAGCAGACGACTCGTCGAGTCGCACCGCCTTGTCACGGCGGGGCGTCGTTGGTATCTCGTAGCATGGGACCACCATCGTTCGGATTGGCGAACATTTCGACTGGACCGGCTCTCGGAGCCCTGGCTGGCAGGCAGTCATTTCACGCCACGCGAGATCCCGGGCGGTGACGCGGCAGGCTTCGTCGCGAGATCAGTTGGCTCGCCACCCCGTCACCACGATGCAAAACTCGCCATCGAAGCTACGTTCGCCGACCTCGAGGGCGTACTCAGATGGATTGACCACACACCGATCGAGGTGGCAGCGGACCGCTGCCTTGTCGAGATCCGCAGCGAAGATCTCGGCAGGCTCGCCATGACGGTTGCGCGCATTGCGCTCACCGCCCCAGTGGTCGTCATCGAACCAACCGAGCTTGCCGACACCGTCAGTCGGCTCGCCCTTCACCTCAGGGTCTCGCCACCATGACAGTCAGAAGAGGATTGCGCGACAAGACCATTCACGTCCAAGTTGCCGCGGGGACGTGTTCCCTGCGCAGGCCCCTCGTCTATCGAGACACGTATCCGATTCCCTCTAGGCTGGAGAGTAAGTGACCGATTCGAAATCATCGCCGCCGGCTTCCGTCCACCCTCAGACGTGGAAGTTCGACTACCCGATCATCCACGCCGAGACTCGCGAACAGTGGCGAACTTGGTTGACGGACAATCACACGTCAGGCCGCGGAGTGTGGTTGTGCTCCTGGCGCACCACCACCAGCCGACCACGCTGCCCCTACCCTCAGGCCGTTGAGGAAGCGATCTGCTTTGGGTGGATCGATTCCACCAACACCGTCTTCGACGAAGAGCGCAATTTGCAACTGTTCACACCGCGGAGACGCAAGAGTTCCTGGACCCGACTCAACCGCGAACGCGCAGCTGATATGGAGGCGCGTGGCCTCATGACCGCTGCTGGTCGTGGTGCCATTGCTGCCGCGAAATCCACTGGTTGGTGGACGATTCTCGACCAAGTCGAAGACCTCGAGGAACCATCTGACTTGCAGGCGGCGCTGGACCTGGACACGCAAGCGCGAAGTAACTGGGACAGTTTTCCGCCCAGCGCCCGCAAACAGATGCTGTGGTGGATCGTCAGTGCCGCTCGAGACGCAACACGGGCAGGTCGAATCGCCCATATCGTCAACAATGCGGCCATCGGTCAACGTGCCCGCGGCTGATCCGCGATTCGACCGCGTCCGGTATGAAGGCCGGTCATCATCTGTCCGAGGGGTTTCCCTCGGACCGAAACAAGTCCACCCGCCCCGCAGAAGCGGGACGGGTGGACTCGGTACTCGCAGGTCTGACTTACGTCAGGATGCGGATCACACGTCGTAGTAGAGCTCGAACTCGTACGGGTGCGGACGCAGGTTGACCGGAGCGATTTCCTGCTCGCGCTTGAGCGAGATCCAGGTCTCGATAAGGTCGGTGGTGAAGACGCCACCCTCGGTCAGGTACTCGTGATCGGCTTCGAGGCGGTTGATGACCGTCTCGAGGCTGGTCGGAGCCTGCGGGATGTTGCGAGCCTCCTCCGGGGGAAGCTCGTAGAGGTCCTTGTCGACCGGAGCCATCGGCTCGATCTTGTTCTTGATGCCGTCCAGGCCGGCCATCATCTGTGCAGCGAAGTTGAGGTACGGGTTACCCGAGGAGTCGGGTGCGCGGAACTCTAGACGCTTTGCCTTCGGGTTGTTGCCCGTGATCGGGATACGGACAGCTGCCGAGCGGTTGCGCTGGCTGTACACGAGGTTGATGGGGGCTTCGTAGCCCGGCACCAGACGGTGGTACGAGTTGATCGTCGGGTTGGTGAAGGCCAACAGCGACGGAGCGTGGTGCAGGATGCCGCCGATGTAGTGGCGAGCCATGTCCGAGAGGCCCGCGTAGCCGGACTCGTCGTGGAAGAGGGGCTTGCCGTCCTTCCACAGGGACTGGTGGACGTGCATGCCCGAGCCGTTGTCACCGAAGAGCGGCTTCGGCATGAAGGTCGCGGACTTGCCGTGCTGCCAGCAGGTGTTCTTGACGATGTACTTGAACAGCTGCAGGTCGTCAGCAGCTGCGAGCAGCGTGTTGAACTTGTAGTTGATCTCCTGCTGTCCGCCGGTACCGACCTCGTGGTGGCCGCGCTCGAGCTCGAAGCCCGCGTTGGTCAGGTTGGTGGAGATTTCGTCGCGCAGGTCCACGTAGTGGTCGTACGGAGCGACGGGGAAGTAGCCGCCCTTGGCGCGAACCTTGTAGCCGAGGTTCGGGGAGCCGTCGGCGTTGGTCTCTGCGCCGGTGTTCCAGGAACCGGAGATGGAATCCAGCTCGTAGAACGCGGAGTTCATGCCGGAGTCGTAGCGAACCGAGTCGAAGATGTAGAACTCGGCCTCGGCGCCGAAGAATGCGGTGTCCGCGATGCCGGTGCTGACCAAGTACTCCTCGGCCTTGCGGGCAACGTTGCGCGGGTCGCGGCTGTAGGACTCACGGGTGAACGGGTCGTGCACGAAGAAGTTGATGTTGAGGGTCTTCGCCTTGCGGAAGGGGTCGATCTGCGCCGTGGTGACGTCGGGAAGCAACATCATGTCGGACTCGTGGATCGACTGGAATCCGCGGACCGAAGATCCGTCGAATGCGAGGCCGTCCTCGAACACGTCCTGGTTGAAAGCAGACGCCGGGATCGAGAAGTGCTGCTGGACGCCGGGCAGGTCGCTGAACCGAATGTCGACGTACTCGATGTTCTCGTCCGCGATGTACTTGATGACCTCTTCGGCCGTGGTGAACGCCACGCTTGTGCTCCTTAAGTCGCTTCAGCCAAGTGATGTCGGTTGAATCCGTCGAGGCAGACGGTAGGGAGCTGGTGTTGCCCGCTCGTCAACCCTTTGTTTCGGCAGTGTTACGCGTCGCAGCATCCTGGGGATTTCCGAAGTCCATGTGACCGGCCACACAGTTAAAACCCGGCAAATCTGGACTACGGTGCTGCGACGCCTATCCTGGACAGCATGGCACGTATCACCGGAACTTGGCTCTCTGGGCCGCAAGCAGCTTTGCCGAAGAGCGCGGACGGCCGTGAGCAGTCGTACCGTGGCGAGCTCCTCGGTTTCCCTCAGGAGGGTCCGGGTTCGCTGGTCGGTTCGGGCCGTCGTATCGCGGCACTGTTGGTGGATTGGGTGATGGCTGTGGGAGTGGCCTCGCTCATCACCGGCGACTTCTTCGACGGTATGACCTCGACTGTCACGCTGATGGTGTGGTTCGCAGTCGGCGTCGTCACGGTGGCGCTGTTCAACTTCACACCGGGGCAGTTCGTCCTCGGACTTCAGGTTGCACGAATCGAAGGCCCGATTCGAGTGGGCTTCGTGCGCGCGCTCGGACGTCAGGCACTGCTTGTGTTCGTGATTCCCGCGACCATCACCGACATCGACGGTCGCGGTATGCAGGACCGCGCGACCGGCACTTTGCTCGTGAAATCGCGCTGACACAAATTTCTCGAAGTAAAGAAAGACCCGGGTCCGTGTGGGCCCGGGTCTTTCGTTTTGCTGTGGGGGAGTGTCAGCGACGACGAATGGTTCGCTGCATTCCCTTCATCTTCGCGCCTCCGGGCATCGGGCCCTTGGGAAGCGCTGCTCCGCCGCCGCGTGCGCTTAGTGCAGCGAGGCGACCTTCGATGTTGTCCATGCGCTTGGTGTCGATGTTGCGGGGCAACTTGTTCAAGTAGCGCTGGAGCTGCGAGAGCGGAACCTGGCCCTCGTCGTTGCCGATGATGATGTCGTAGATCGGGGTGTCGCCGATGAGGCGGGCGGTCTTCTTCTTCTCCTGCGCGAGGAGGCCCTTGACGCGTTGCGGCGAACCTTCGGCGACGAGGATGACACCCGGCCGTCCGACGACGCGGTGAACAGCATCGAGTTGGGTAGTGCCGGCGACGGCATTCGTGACGCGCCACGCACCCTGCATGTTGTCGAGCGCCCACGCAGCGGCACCGGCCTGACCTTCAGCCTTCTTGTACACCGATTTCTGGACGCGACGACCGAAGATGATGAAGGCGCCGAGGAGACCGAGAACGATGCCGATCGGCAGCAGGAACCACTGAAGGCCCCAGATGAGGCCGACCAGGAAGAAGACCAGAGCCGCACCGACGAGGGTGCCGATCATCAGCGGCAGGAGGAGCTTGTCGTCCTTGCGCTGCATCTGGAATGCCTGCCAGAGCTGTGTTCTACGTTCCTTGGAAGCCTGCTTGCGGGCAGCCTTCGCTGCAGCCTTTGCCTCTTTGGTGGGTTTGCCCTTACCGGATTTGCTGCCGTTCGCCATGTACCCAGGATACGTCCATTGCTGTGCGCCTTTACTAACCGCCCGCGGTTAATAAAGGCGCACAGCAAAAAGTGGATCAGCGATTCAGGCGCGCCATGAGTGAGCTGGCTTCCTGGGAAGCGTCGCCGCCCTCGGTCAGATGACGCTGCGCCTCGGGAAGTTCACGGCCGTGATGTGCCATGGCCTGCGCATACAGGCGGCCGGCGCGGTACGACGAGCGAACCAACGGACCGGCCATGACGCCGGCGAAGCCCATCTCTTCTGCAGCCTTCGAGTGTGCGACGAACTCCTCGGGCTTGACCCACCGCTCGACGGGGTGGTGCCGGGGCGAGGGGCGCAGGTACTGGGTGATGGTGAGGATGTCGCAACCGGCGGCGTGGAGATCTGCCATCGCCTCGGTGACCTCTTCAGGGGTTTCGCCCATGCCGAGGATCAGGTTGGACTTGGTGACCAGTCCGTAGTCGCGTGCTGCGGTGATGACGTCGAGGCTGCGCTGGTACCGGAATGCCGGACGGATCCGCTTGAAGATGCGGGGGACGGTCTCGAGGTTGTGTGCGAGTACCTCGGGGCGTGAGGCGAAGACCTCGTCGAGCAGTTCGGGCTTGCCGTTGAAGTCCGGAACCAGGTTCTCGACGCCGGTGCCCGGGTTGAGTTCGTGGATCTTGCGGACGGTCTCGGCGTAGAGCCAGGCGCCGCCGTCGGGGAGGTCGTCGCGGGCGACGCCGGTGATCGTGGAGTACCGAAGGCCCATGGCCTGAACGCTTTCCGCGACGCGACGGGGCTCGTCGCGGTCGAGGGCTTCGGGCTTGCCGGTGTCGATCTGGCAGAAGTCGCAGCGGCGTGTGCACTGCTCACCGCCGATCAGGAACGTGGCTTCGCGGTCTTCCCAGCACTCGTAGATGTTGGGGCAGCCCGCTTCCTCGCAGACGGTGTGCAAACCTTCACGCTTGACCAGGCCCTTGAGCTCCGTGTACTCGGGGCCCATCTTTGCTCGGGTCTTGATCCAGTTGGGTTTGCGTTCGATGGGCGTCTCCGCGTTTCGGATCTCGAGACGGAGCAGCTTACGTCCTTCTGGGGCGATAGTCACGACAGTGATCCTACGCCCGGTGATTACTGCAACGGGGTTCGGGCGAGCCCGTCAGCTGTACTGAACGGTAGTAAAAGTCGGAGTAGGCGAGGCGCTTTCGAAGGTGACGCGCTCGACGTTCCGTTCGGTGACGGGCATGGTTCCGTCGAGAGCAGCGATCACTGCCTCGGTCACAGCGGGAGTGACTTCGTCCACGGTGACGTCGCGACCGAGTTCATGCGACAGCGTCGTGACCCCGGCGTCACGGATGCCGCAGGGAATGATGTTGTCGAATCCGGTCAGGACCGAATTGCAGTTCAGGGAGAAGCCGTGCAGTGCCACGCCCCGTTGGACGCGCACGCCGATGGCAGAAACCTTGCGCTCGGGCTTCCATTGCCCGTTTGCGAGTTCGGCAGGCAGCCAGACGCCGGAGCGGCCGTCGATGCGCCCGCAGTTCAGGCCGAGGTCCGTGCACACCGTGATCAGTGCTTCCTCGATGCGTCGGACATACCGCACCACGTCGATGGGCTCGGCCAGTTTCACGATCGGATATCCCACCAGCTGGCCGGGGCCGTGCCAGGTGATCTTCCCGCCGCGGTCGACGTCGATGACAGGCGTGCCGTCGACGGGACGATCTTCGGGTTCCGTGCGTCGTCCTGCTGTGTACACCGGCGGGTGTTCGAGGAGCAGTAGCGTGTCCGGTCCGATGTCGTCCGCCCGCACTGCCGCGAGCTCACGCTGGCGGTCCCACGCGGCGTTGTAGTCGATCGAACCGAGTTGCTCGACGGCGATCGGCAGTTTCGAGAACCGGGCGGAAACGGCAGCGCTGCTCATGGACGTAGAGATTACGCCCGACTTCGGAATCAACCGAGTGCGGCCGCCAGCGCTTCGCCGATCGTGTTGTGGCGGAAAGAGAATCCCGCCTTTTCCAAAGCTGCGGGAATGGCGCGCTGGCCACCGAGGATGCCGCTCTTGGCGAATTCTCCGATCAACGCTTCGAGTGCGAACCCGGGAACGATCCAGGGAGCCGGGCGGTGGACCGCACGGGACATGGCGTCATTGAACTGGGCATTGGTGACAGGGGCCGGACCGGTCAGGTTGACGGGACCGGAGAGTTCGGAATTCGTGAGCGCGAACTTGATCGCGTCGCACTCGTCCTCGAGTGAGATCCACGGAAAGTACTGGCGACCGTTGCCCAGTCGCCCGCCGAGGCCGAACGAATAAAGGCGCCGAAGCCGACCGAGCATGCCCCCATGAGGTGAAATCACGACGCCGGACCGCAGATTGACGACGCGGGCACCCGCCGCACGCGCCGGTTCGGTGGCAAGTTCCCAATCGCGACACGTCGTGGCGAGAAAGTCTGTGCCTGCCGGCGAATCCTCGTCGACGATCTTGTCGCCGGTGTCGCCGTAATAGCCGACGGCGCTCGCGTTGGCGAGGACGGGAACCTTCTGACTCGCGACCGCTTCGGCCAAGACGTCGGTCGCGACGATGCGGCTGTCACGGATCGCTTGCTTGTAGGAACCCGACCACCGTTTGTCGCCGATGCCGACGCCGCAGAGGTTCACGACGGCGTCGGCGCCCTGCAGGATGGAGAGGTCCAGACGGTCGTGGTCCGGGTCCCAACGCGATTCGTCGGGGCCGGCGGTCGAGCGTCGCACCAGACGCACCACGTCGTGGTTGTCGGAGCGCAACGATGACACCAAGGCCGTTCCGATCAAACCGGACGAGCCGGCGATGACTACTCGCATTCGGAAAGCCTCCTTCGATTCAGCGTGCTTCGATATCCGAACGTATATCTCCGACCGTACTGAAAAAGCCGGGGCGCCACCTCCTGATGGAGATGACGCCCCGGCCGGCCGAGCAGTTGCTTACAGGCCCAGATCAGCTTCGAACGAGGCTTCTTCCAACCGCTGCTTAACAGTGGTGAGGAATCGGCCGGCATCGGCGCCGTCGACCAGACGGTGATCGTAGGTCAGCGGCAAGTAGATCATCGAGCGAACGCCGATGGACTCGTTGCCGTTCTCGTCGGTGACCACCATCGGGCGCTTGACGATCGCGCCGGTTCCGAGCATGGCCGCCTGCGGCGGTACCAGGATCGGGGTGTCGAACAGCGCGCCCTGGCTGCCGATGTTGGTGATGGTGAAGGTGCCACCCGAGAGCTCGTCCGGCTTCAGGCCACCCGAGCGTGCACGCTTGGCGATGTCGGCGATGGCTCGGGCCAGGCCGGCCAGGCCGAGATCGCCGGCGTTGTGGATGACGGGGGAGAGCAAGCCCTGATCGGTGTCCACTGCGATGCCGAGGTGCTCAGCGTCGTAGTAGGTGATCTGCTTGGCAGCCTCGTCGTAGCTTGCGTTGATGTTCGGGTGCGACTTCAGCGCCTCGACGACTGCCTTGGCGAAGAACGGAAGGAACGTCAGGTTGACGCCTTCGCGCTCGATGAAGCCGGCCTTGGCACGGGCCCGCAGGGCGACGATCTTGGTGACGTCCACCTCGAAGGTCTGCGTGAGCTGAGCGGTGTTCTGCAGCGACTCACGTGTCTTGGTGGCCGTGATCTGCCGAATACGGTTGGCCTTCTGCGTGGTTCCACGCAGGTGTGCCAGTTCGGGTCGGACGCCTGCGGCTGCGGTGGCGGTCGGTGCGGCCGCGGGTGCTGCAGCAGGAGCAGCGGCGGCGGGAGCCTTCTTGGCCTCCGCAGCGGCGAGCACATCCTGCTTGCGGATGCGGCCGCCGACGCCGGTGCCGGTGACGGTCGCGAGGTCGACGCCGTTGTCCGTTGCGAGCTTGCGCACGAGCGGGGTGACGTACGGGCTGCTGTCGCCGGAAGCTGCGGGTGCGGCCGCCGGTGCGGGAGCCGCAGCAGGCTTCGGAGCGGGTGCGGCCGGTGCGGCAGCAGGCTTGGGTGCTTCAGCCTTGGGTGCTTCGGCCTTCGGTGCTTCAGCCTTGGGGGCAGGGGGTGCGGCCGGTGCTGCGGGAGCGGCCTTGGGTGCCGGAGCCGCGGCGGGTGCGCCGGATCCGACGACGGCCAGCTGGCCACCGATCTCGACGGTGTCGTCTTCCTGCGCATTGATCTCGAGCAGGATTCCGGCGACGGGGGACGGGATCTCTGTGTCGACCTTGTCGGTCGAGACTTCGAGCAGCGCCTCGTCGACGGCAACCTCGTCGCCGACAGCCTTGAGCCAACGGGTGACGGTGCCTTCGGTGACGGACTCGCCGAGGGCGGGCATCGTCACGGCGGTACCTTCAGCGGAACCGCTCGAAGCGGCGGGTGCCTCGGCAGCGGGAGCTTCTTCAGCGGGAGCTTCGGCAGCCGGCGCTTCCTCGGCGGGAGCTTCCTCGGCGGCGGGGGCGGGTGCCTCTGCCGCGGGTGCTGCGGCTTCGCCGGCTTCACCGATCTGGGCGAGCTCGCCACCGATTTCCACGGTGTCGTCTTCCTGCGCGACGATCTTGGTCAGGACGCCGGCGACGGGAGACGGAATCTCGGTGTCGACCTTGTCCGTGGAGACTTCGAGCAAGGGTTCGTCGACTTCGACCGTGTCTCCTTCCTGCTTGAGCCACCGTGTGACAGTTCCCTCGGTGACGCTCTCACCTAGGGCTGGCATCTGGACGGAGAAGGCCATGTCTTTTGACTCCTCGACAGTTGTGTTCGGGTTGTTGAATTTTGTCGACTTGTGGTCGTAATGCATTGTGCTCGAGTGGCGCGCGACGTGCGGCTACTTGTAGCTATTTTGCCGATGTCGACGCGCGGGCGCGGCGTCACCGTCGTTCATCTTTCCATTGATACGCCGGGCGTGTCCGATGAGGGGGATGCCGTCCGTTTCGGGTGTGTCGGCTACTGGCGAGTAGGTATGCGTCGGGGGTCCGGCTGTAACGTCGTAAGCGGACCAAACGGTATGTCGTGCGCAGGCACAACGGACATCGCCTGGCAAACTTGACATATCGCCGGGGTGCATCCGCGGCGTCGGTACCGAGGAGGGTACGACCGTGGGACTGTTCGATCGTTTCAAGCGTCCGCCAAGTGCGGCTCAGGCCGCAGCGCAAAGTGATGCGGATCATCTGGCGAATTGGGCGCACTCGCACGAAGGCGTCGAGGCCTATGTGGAACCGCAGACGACGGTGACCGAGGTGACCGTCGTCCTGGTTGCGAAGGACGGGGAGTGGACTCGTCGTCGTGTCGGCGGCGAACGTGGTGCCCGCAAATTGGGACAGGACCTGAAGATCCCGGTCTACGACGTCCGCAAGACGGGATATCCGCAGCGTATGCGCGATCACGACGAACGTAAGCGAATCGAACGCAAGCGGGCCCGAGAGCAGGAATTGCGCGACGGCGCCTGAACTGCTGTGCGCCTTTATTAACCGCGGGGGGTCAATAAAGGCGCACAGCAAGGGGTCAGCCGTTTACCGCGATGTCCTCCAGGACCGAGATCATCGTGCGAACGGGAACGCCGGTGCCGCCCTTGCCGGTGTAACCCCACGGCCCTGACGTGTTGTAGGCCGGCCCCGCGACGTCGATGTGCGCCCACTGGACACCCTCGGGAACGAATTCCTTGAGGTAGTGAGCTGCGACCAGCATGCCGCCCCAGCGGTGTGGGGTGACATTGGCCATGTCGGCGACCTTGGAGTCGAGATCTCCGCGCAATTCCTCCGGCAGCGGCATGGCCCAGCCGTTCTCGCCGACGCTCTGCGAGATGGAGGCGACGCGGTCACGGAACTCGTCGGTTCCCATGACTCCGGGGGTGCGGTTGCCGAGCGCGACCATCTGCGCACCGGTGAGGGTGGCGGTGTCGATCATGTAGTCGGGGTTGTCCTCACCCGCGCGAACCATCGCGTCGGCAAGAATCAAACGGCCCTCGGCGTCGGTGTTGACGACCTCGATGGTGATTCCGCCGTACTGGGTCAGCACGTCGCCGGGACGCTGGGCGGTCGCGGACGGCATGTTCTCGGCCATCGGTACGTATGCGACGACGTTGACGGGCAGGCCGAGCTTGGCGGCAAGCACAACGGTGGAGATGACGGCTGCGGCGCCGCCCATGTCCGAGGTCATGTTCTCCATACCGGCGGCGGGCTTGATGGAGATTCCGCCGGTGTCGAAGGTGATGCCCTTACCCACCAGTGCGACCTTGCGGGCACCACGCTTCTTCGACGCGTATTCGAGGCGGACGAGACGCGGCTGGCGTGACGAGCCCTTGCCGACGCCGATGATTCCGCCGTAGCCACCCTTCTCGAGTGCCTTCTCGTCGAGAACCTGGACGGTGAGCCCGGCCTCGACGCCCAGTGCCTTCGCGCGCGCGGCGAACTCGGCGGGGTAGAGGTGGCTCGGGGGAGTGTTGACGAACTCGCGTGCGGTGGCGACGGCCTCGGCGATGGCAGCCGACCGTGCCAGCGTCGCTTTGGTCTCCTTCGTGCGCGGCGACGGCACCAGAAGTTCGACGCGGGCCAGTGGCTGCGAATCGGGACCGGGAGCCGTCATGGACGACTTGAATTCGGTGAAGCTGTACGCGCCCAACGCAAATCCCTCGGCGGCTGCACCGAGGTCGAGGATCGAGAGCGTGGTTGCGACGGTGTCGATGCCGGACAACGAGCGAGCTGCGGCGCCGGCGGACTTACGGATCTGCTCGCTGCCGAGCTTGTCGGCAGAGCCGAGTCCGACGGCGAGAACGCTGGTGACCGACAGTTCGCTCGGTGCCGGGACACGAGTGAGCTGCTCGGGCTTGCCGGTGGCGCCGACGGCGATGAGGCTGTCGAGGATCTCGGCGAGTACGTCTTCGGCGACGATGCCTTCGCTGAGTGCGATTTCGGGGCCGTCCGGACCCGACGTCAGGCCGACGACCAGTATCTCTGCGCGCTTGGCGACTGTGCCGGCGAGAACGAGGTCGGGTCCCAACGATCGGGCTGTGCGAGTGCTCAAGGTGTCTCCTGTGAGGTGAGTGTGCGATGCGTCCGGTTCTGGCGGATGCCTGAGTCGATGTTAGGCCCTTTGCAGTTTGCGGACGGGCGATCGTCACGGCCGGGTGAGCTCTCGCTGCGGACATGTTTCGATCGGCGAAGTCCGATAGGTTGTGGGCCATGACCGACGAACAACTGTTGCAGGGCCCGATCCACCCCGTCCACGTCGAACTCGGCGCGACGTTCGCGCCGTTCGGGGGGTGGCAGATGCCGGTTTCGTACGCCGGCGTCGTGGCCGAACACACCTCTGTGCGTGAGAATGTCGGACTCTTCGACGTCAGTCACCTCGGCAAGGCCGTCGTGCGTGGCGCGGGCGCCGCGGAATTCGTGAACTCCGCACTGACCAACGACCTGAACAAGATCGGGCCGGGTAAGGCTCAGTACACGTTGTGCTGCAACGAGTCCGGTGGTGTCATCGACGACCTCATTGCGTACTACGTCAGCGACGACGAGATCTTCCTCGTCCCGAACGCAGCCAATACCGCGGACGTCGTTGCGGCTCTGGTCGCTGTGGCACCGGACGGAATCACCGTCGAGGATCAGCATCGTGCCTACGGTGTGCTGGCTGTGCAGGGTCCGAAATCGGTGGCGGTTCTGACCGCTCTGGGACTTCCCACCGAGATCGAGTACATGGCGTACGAAGATGCGGAATGGAACGGCGTGCCTGTTCGTGTGTGCCGCAGCGGTTACACCGGTGAGGTCGGCTACGAACTCCTGCCGCGGTGGGAGGACAGCGAGCCGTTGTTCCGCGCGCTTCTCGAGGCAGTGCGCGCCGAGGGTGGGCAGGCCGCCGGACTCGGCGCCCGTGACACTCTTCGTACCGAGATGGGGTATCCGCTGCACGGGCATGAGCTTTCGCTCGAGATTTCTCCGCTCGAAGCGCGCTGCGGATGGGCGATCGGTTGGAAGAAGCCGACATTCTGGGGCAAAGAGACCTTGACCGACGAGAAGGCTGCCGGCCCGGCTCGCAAACTCTGGGGGATCAAGGCTCTCGATCGCGGCGTGCTTCGTGCCGGCCTCGGTGTTCTGCGTGACGGCGAGGCAATCGGCGAGACCACCTCGGGGACGTTTTCGCCCTCGCTCAAAGTGGGAATTGCGTTGGCGCTCCTCGATTCCGGTGCCAATGTCTCGGCCGGCGACGAGATCGAAGTCGACGTCCGTGGTCGTGCACTTCGGTGCGTCGTGGTGTCTCCTCCGTTCGTGGAGACCAACACCAAGTAGAGAGCTTTTTCACGTTCGATAGGATTGCGCCCATGACAGGTGCCGCCGATTTCGTTCGTGTTCAGAGCTCGTCCCCGAAGTCCGACGCCGAGCGCCGTGACATTTTGGCGGCGCCCGGCTTCGGGCGGCACTTCACCGACCACATGGTCTCGATCGACTACACCGCGGGCAAGGGCTGGCACGACGCCCAGGTGTTGCCGTACGGAAACATCGAGCTCGATCCGGCCGCAATGGTTTTGCACTACGGACAGGCCATCTTCGAGGGCCTCAAGGCATACCGTCAGCCGGGTGGCGAGATCAGCTCGTTCCGCGTCGAGGCCAACGCCGAGCGTTTCGCGGCATCTGCGCGCCGTCTGGCCATGCCGGAGCTCCCGTCGCAGATGTTCATCGATTCCATCACCGAACTGATCGACGTCGATCTCGACTGGGTTCCCGCAGCCGGTGGCGAGGACGCGCTCTACCTCCGTCCGTTCATGTTCTCCACCGAAGCCGGACTCGGTGTCCGTCCCGCCGACGAGTACCGCTACCTGCTGATCGCCTCGCCTGCTGGTGCGTACTTCCCGCGCGGCGTCAAGCCGGTCAGTGTGTGGCTGTCCACCGAATACGTTCGCGCGGCCCCCGGTGGTACCGGCGCGGCCAAGTTCGCCGGCAACTACGCCGCTTCACTCCTCGCCCAGGCGCAAGCCGCCGACGAGGGTTGCGACCAGGTGGTCTGGCTCGACGCCATCGAGCGCACGTACGTCGAGGAAATGGGTGGAATGAACCTGTTCTTCGTCTTCGGCTCGGGCCCCGACGCTCGCCTCGTGACGCCGTCGCTGTCCGGTTCGTTGTTGCCAGGCATCACGCGCAACTCGTTGCTCGCCCTTGCCGCCGATTCCGGTTTCGCCGTCGAGGAGCGCAAGATCAGCACCGACGAATGGCGCACCAAGTGCAAGAGCGGTGAAATCACCGAGGTCTTCGCTTGCGGCACAGCAGCAGTCATCACCCCCGTCGGACGCGTCAAGTCCGCCGAGGGCGAGTTCACCATCGCCGACGGCGAGCCGGGTGAGGTGACGATGGCACTGCGCGACACCCTCACGGGTATCCAGCGCGGAACCTTCGCCGACACCCACGGCTGGATGACGAAACTTCACTGATCGCTGGTTCGTTCCGCGAGCAATCGCTCCCGGAAGAACTGCAGAATCTCGTCTCGTGCGACGGTGGTGGGCGATCCCGCCTCGTCGACGAGATGAGCCGTCACCACGCTGTGTGGATTGGCAATGACGTGTTCGAAGAACGGCGACGTTGTCGCGTTGGCCGCTTCGTCGGGTAGTACCTTCCCGACGAAGCGCTCGCCCAAGGCCTTCGAATAGGCGGCGAATCGTTGTGCGCGGCAGAACGAGTCACCTCGAAAGCGGTATGCAAGCACCGTGAGGTCTTCGGCCTCGAGTCTCGAGCGCACGGCTTCGAGTTCTTCGGGCCCGCTGTCGGTTTCGTCCGGTCGATCGAGCGGTAACGACGGTTGGGCGAGAACCGGCGCGATGACCGAGGGTTCGAGCATCATCGACAACGCGAAGTTACCGGTGAAGCACATTCCGATCACGCCGACGCCAGGTCCGCCGCTCTCCTCATGGGCGGAAGCGGCGAGTGAACGCAGCCAACGGACCGCCGGACTCGGTTCGTCGGCAGCGAGGGCGCGGAATTCTGCACTGACGCAGGCTCTCTTGAATACCGTCAGCCCCTCGTTCACTGTGGGGACCGCGCCGTCGTGCCCGAACAGTGACGGAACGAAGACAGTGAAACCGGCGTCGCGCACCCAGCGGGCGAATCGCGCTACATGCGGGCTGATGCCCGGCATCTCCGGCATGACGATTACTGCGGGACCGGTGCCGGCCACGTACACGGACTTCGCCACTGCGTCGATGGTGATCGTTCGACGGTCGAAGTCTTCGAGCGGATCGTCTTCGGTCATGCTCCGGTTCGGCACGGTGAGCCCTCTCAGTAGTCGAAACAATTCCTCTGCACAGTCTTTCGGCGCGGGATCGACTACAGAAGAGGGCGGTTCGCCATGTTTTCGGGCGGGCTCGCCTCGCACCTATCCGGCGCCGCCGTTGCGGAATCGCTTTCGGTAGTCGGCCGGGCTGATGCCGACGCGGTCGGTGAACAGGCGACGGAAGGTTCCAGGATCCTGATAGCCGATGTGCTCCAGGATCTTTCCGAGAGGCCAGTCGGTCGATTCCAACAACCGTTTCGCTTTTCGGATCCGTGCACGCTGCAGATAACTGCGCGGCGATTCCCCGGTCTCGTCCTTGAACTTCCGAAGCATGGTTCGGGTGCTGAGGTGAAAAGCACTCGACAGCAGATCCAAGTCGTAAGGTTCCGCCATCCGTTCGACCAGCCACCTTCCGACGTCGTCGGCAAACTGTGTGTGTTTGGCGGGCAGCATCGAGTCGAGGATGTACGGAGCTTGACTGGTTCGGTTTTCGGGCGCCAGCGTAATTCTTGCGGTCGTACGCGCAATCTTGTCGCCGAGATGCTCGCGCACGAGTGCTGTTGCGAGGTCGAGCGCGGCGGTGAACGCAGCAGTGGTGGTGACGCCGTCGTCCTGGACGATCAACGAGTCGGTTCGAACCGTCGCACCGGGGTAACGACTCGCGAGGTCCGCACCGTACAGCCACGACGTCGTACATCGGCGTCCGTCGAGCAGTCCCGCCTCGCCCAGCAGATACGCGCCGACGCAGACCGACGACACCCGAACGCCGCGCGCCTCGCACGCACGGATGAACTCGATTTCTCCCTCCCACAGCGACAAACGCGTCGCAGGGTCTTCGGACGGCACGAGTTCGAACCCCGGCACAACCAGGTGATCGATGTCGTGATGCCCCTCCTGCACGCCGAGCGAAAATCCACCTGCCGCAACGACGGGCGTGCCGGACGCTGCGATGACCGATACCTCGAAGGGGTCGGCGGGCGCTCCATCAGCGACCCGATTCGCGATCAGGAGAAGGTCGGTGAAAACGAAGATCTCGGCCGCGAGGCAACCTTCGTACGCAAGGACACCTACTCGCACGACGTCGGATCACAGTCCGAGAGTGAGGCCGACGGCCGTAAGCGTCACA
Source organism: Rhodococcus sp. IEGM 1306 (assembly GCF_036541985.1). Lineage (NCBI taxonomy): Bacteria > Bacillati > Actinomycetota > Actinomycetes > Mycobacteriales > Nocardiaceae > Rhodococcus > Rhodococcus sp. IEGM 1306. The sequence goes on along the minus strand of NZ_JAZHFF010000006.1, from coordinate 347,044 downwards.
GTGAGTTCGAGTGCGAATCCGAGAACGTCTCCGTTGAGTCCGCCGAATCTACGGACGCAGTGACGCACGCACAGCACACTGATCACCAGCGCCGACGCGGTCACGAGAGGGCCGAGCCACCACCGGTCGGTGGCAAAGCCGGAAGCGGCGATCAGCGGAACCGACCACACGATTGCGGCCCACAGCGGTTGTGAATCGGCGACGAGCGCACCGAATCCGCTCGGGCTCGACGCGAGAATACCTCGGCGGCAGGCAAAAACGACGGCCACACGACCCGCAGCGACAGATACGAGAACGGCGATCCACTGCGTGGGGGAGTCGGCAACAGCGAGGACGCCGAAGGAGACCGATTGCAGCCCGAGGAAGATGAACAGCGCCGCGACCCCGAACGGTCCGGCACCGCCGCTGTGCATGACTTCGCGGGCGCGCTCCGGTGGACCGTAACAACCCAGTCCGTCGACGGAGTCTGCCAGTCCGTCCACGTGCATCCCGCGTGTCCCGAGAGCGAGCGCACCGACCGTCAGCAAGCCTGCGAGATAGGGATTCAGGCCGATACTGGTTGTGCCCCAGAGCAGAAACGTCGCGGCAATGCCGAGAGCGATCCCGGTGAGCGGAGCTGCCGCGATGGCGCGACGGCCGGCAGTTCGATCGATGTCGGAGGGACCACGAACCGGAAGGACCGTCAGCCACGAGAAGGCCAGCGGCACTCCGGACAGCGGGCCCGCCACGCTCACTCCGCCGTATCGGTCTTGGTCAGGTCGATCGACTCCGGTTCGTCGGCAGGTGCGCTGCCCTGAGTGCTGACACCGGCTTCGGAGAATGTCGCCATCTTGCTCAGGATCGCCACTGCGCCCTGAAGAATCGGGAGAGCTGTGACTGCACCTGAACCTTCACCGAGACGCATGTCGAACTCGACGATCGGGTCGAGACCCATTCGGGTCAATGCGATGGTGTGGGCGGGTTCGGTGGAGCGGTGTCCGGCGACCCACCATTCACGTGCGCCGAAAGCCAGTTCGTCGGCAACCATGGCGGCTGCGGTGACCACAACGCCGTCGAGGATCACCGGCGTACGACGCGAAGCTGCCTGGGCCAGAAAGCCGGCCATCGCGGCGAGGTCGGCACCCGAAGACGTGCGCAGCAGCGCGACTGTGTCGCGAACGTGCGGACGGGCACGCCGGAGAGCGTCGCGAATCGCTGCGGTCTTGCGGATCCATCCGGCGTCGTCGATACCGGTACCTCGACCCACGACCGCGACGGGTTCACTGTCCGTGAGTGCGGCGATGAGTACGGTTGCGGGCGTCGTATTGCCGATGCCCATGTCGCCGGCGATGAGAAGATCTGCGCCCCCGTCGATTTCCTCGTCCGCGATCGCTCGGCCGGCGGCGATGGCCTGAAGGGTTTCCTCGTTCGACATGGCGTCTTCGCGGTCGATGGACCCGGAAGACCTGCGTACCTTGTGGTTCGAGACGGACGGATCGGTATCGCCGTCCACTGCGATGTCGACGACGCGTACCGTGGCGCCGGCAACCTCGGCGAGGACGTTGACCGCCGCGCCGCCCCCGAGGAAGTTGGCGACCATCTGTGCGGTCACTTCCGGCGGATAGGCGGAGACGCCGTTGCGGGCGATTCCGTGATCACCCGCGAACACGACGACGCGAGGCCGAGCGAAAGCGTGTGGGGGACAAACTCCTTGGCAGGCTGATGCCCAGCCGGCGAGAGCCTCCAGTCGGCCCAGCGAACCGGCCGGCTTGGTCAGATCACGCTGACGCGCATCGGCCTGCGCTCGCACCTCGCGGTCGGGCGGGGTGACGGGTTCGAAGTCGGCGCTACTGACTGGCGCGACGTCAGGGTTGGCATCTGGATTCGCCCCTGAAATGGCCCCTGGATTGGCCTCGGTACTCACATCGTGCCTTCCGGTTGTGCAGCAGTATCTTTCAAGATGAGCGGTAACCCTGCAACCACTAGTACGACACGATCGCACACCCCGGCGATACGAGCGTTGAGAGTGCCGATCTCGTCGCGGAACAATCGTCCGGACCGCGTCTCGGGGATGACGGCCAAACCCACTTCGGGGCTGACCAGCACCAGGTGTCCGCGATAGTTCTCGACACTGGCGACCAGGCTGTCCGCAGCGGGAGTGACGGTGCCGCGCGGAGCGTCCCAGGCGCCTTGCCGATCGAGTTCCGCGGTCAGCCACGTTCCCAGATCGTCGACCAACGTCGCTGTGTGTGAATCGCTTTCGAGCTGCGCCGCGAGATCGCCGGCATCTGCGGTTTCGACCGTCGACCAATGGGAGGGCCGTCTGTTGCGGTGCTGGTCGATCCGGCTCTCCCAGTCTGCGTCGGAGACATCACGTCTGGCTGTCGCCAGGTACCGGACCGGTGCCGAACTTTCGGGTAAGTGGCCTGCACAAACCAAATCCTCGGCGTGCGCGGACTTACCAGACCGCGCGCCGCCGAGGACCAAAGTTCTATACGTGTTCGTCACGCTCAGATTGCGTCGCCCGGCCCCACACGAGGCTTCGGTGCGCGCAGCTTACGGATCTGCGACGCGCGAACGAACGCGTACCAGCCGAGCTTGAATCCGCCGTCGGTGCTGTCGGGGAAGCGCTCGGCGACGCGGTTGTTGATCATGCGACCGAGCCAGATGCCTTCACCGACCATGAAGAGCATCATCACGAGCATTGCCAGCGTGACGATCTGCTGGAGTGCGGGCGTGACGAACATCGTCATGATGAGGATCAATGCGAGCGGCATGAACAGCCCGACGAGGTTGCGGCGAGCGTCGATGAAGTCACGGACGTAGGCGCGAACCGGTCCCTTGTCGCGGGGGAGCAGGTACTTGTCCTCGCCGGCGAGCATGCGGGCGCGGCGGTCTGCCGACGATGCACGACGCTCGGCGGCTTCGGCCTTGCGGTCCTCCTTGGAGCCGCGGGTCGCCTTACGGCGGGCGCGGGCTTCCTTCGCGGTCAGCGGGGCAGGGGCAACGGGGCCACGCCTCTTCGCCTCGGCGTCACGACGCTTGGGTGTGGGGCGGCCCTTGCCCACCTGCTCGATGGGCGCCTCTTCGGAGGCCGAGGATGCCTCAGTGCCCTCGACGTCACGTTTGTCGGAGTTGTCTGAGTCACCGCGGCGTAGCAATTTCACACCTCCAGGCTATTGGATAAGTGCACGGTCTGGGAAACCGACCTCGGTCTTTCTGAAAAACCCGATCGCCCGAGGCACTGAAACGCGCGAGATCGTGAAACATCGGGGTCATTCGGGACTCTTAGACTTCGGCTATGCGGGTAATAGTTGCTCCAGATTCGTTTGGTGAGACGTTGACGGCCGTCGAGGCGGCTGAGTCCATTTCTGCCGGTTGGCGACGTGGCCGACCCGAAGACGACGTTGTCACCGCGCCACAATCCGACGGTGGGCCGGGTTTCGTCGACGTCTTGGCCACGGCTGGGGGCGACATCCGGACTGCACGGGTGTCCGGGCCTTTGACCGCCGCCGTCGACGCCACGTGGCTGTTCGATTCGGACACGGCGTACATCGAGTCCGCCGAGGCCGTCGGGCTCGGCCTGCTCGGAGGTCCGCCGACGCGGGACACTGCACTCGCCGCGCACAGTCTCGGTGTGGGAGAGCTGATCGCTGTCGCGCTCGAGGCAGGCGTGAAGACGGTTGTCGTCGGACTCGGTGGGAGTTGCTGCACCGACGGGGGACGTGGACTGGTGGAGGCGCTGGGCGGCCTGGAGGTTGCAGCGGCGGCTACGGCAGGCACTCAGTTGTTCGCCGCCACCGACGTCGAACACGTACTTCTCGGCGAGCACGGTGCGGCAGCAGTGTTCGGCCCGCAAAAGGGCGCCGACGCCGAAGCCGTCGCAGTCCTCGAAGCGAGCAACGCGAGATGGGCCGAACAGTTGGAGTCCGTCACCGGAAAACGAGTGTCGAATTTTCCGGGTGCCGGCGCCGCGGGTGGTATCGGTGCCGCGCTCTTTGCGCTCGGTGCACAGCGGCGATCCGGGGCCGACGTCGTCGCGGATCGCACCGGACAGGCCGCGCTACTGGCTTCCGCTGACCTGGTGATCACGGGCGAAGGCAAGTTCGACCACCAATCTCTGCGCGGCAAACTCGTCACAACGCTCGCTTCGGCGGGGGCAGCACACGGCGTTCCGACGCTCGTCTTTGCCGGCCAGGTGACGCTCGACGAGGCGGACTATGCGTCGACCTCGATAGTCGCGGCGAAGTCGGTGACGGATTTCGCCGGGTCGGTGGAACGTGCGATGGAGGAAGCGTCGGCGTGTCTCGAGGGACTCGCCGAACACACGGCACGCGAGTGGAACTTCTGGCGCGGCGTCCGGAGGTGAGGATCCACAAGCGTCGATGCGCCGTTGCCGTGTCTGGAAGACCGGATAGGATGAAGACGAATCGCACCCGGTAAAGGACTGGCGGGAATAAGTCGGCAGCGGCGTACCGTTGAAGCGTTCACGGGTTGGTACGAACATTAGGGAGAGCCCATGACTGTGCAGAACGAGACCGCCACCCACGGCGTCAAGATGACCGAGGCCGCGTCCGCCAAGGCGAAGGCACTCTTCGATCAGGAGGGTCGCGACGACCTCGCGCTGCGTATTGCAGTGCAGCCCGGCGGCTGTGCCGGACTGAAGTACCAGCTGTTCTTCGACGACCGCACGCTCGACGGTGACCTCACTGTCGACTTCAACGGCGTCAACCTGGTTGTCGACCGGATGAGCGCGCCGTACGTCGAAGGTGCGTCCATCGACTTCCTCGACACCATCGAGCAGCAGGGCTTCTCGATCGACAACCCCAATGCAACAGGCTCCTGCGCCTGCGGTGACTCGTTCAACTGAGTCTGTCGATCACAACTCAATTCACGAACAACTGACGCGGAACCGACATTCGGTTTCGCGTCAGTTGTTTGTGGTGACTCGTACGTAGACCGTTCCGATCCGACAGCTCGGGCGCCGATGACGGCGCTACGGGCGGTAACGTGAACTTTTGCTCCTCTTTCATTCTTGTACTCACTTCGCTGAAAGGCCACGATCCGTGACTATTGCGGTAACCGGTTCCATCGCCACCGACCACTTGATGCGCTTCCCCGGCCGCTTCGCCGATCAGCTCCTCGCCGATCAGCTCGCCCACGTTTCGCTGAGTTTCCTGGTCGACGATCTCGTGATTCGCCGCGGTGGTGTCGGCGGCAACATCGCTTACGCCATGGGCGTGCTCGGTGGGTCCCCGCTACTCGTCGGCGCAGTCGGTGCCGACTTCGCCGAGTACCGCACGTGGCTCGAGGACAACGGCGTCGACTGCAGCGCGGTCCGTATCTCGGACAAGGCACATACGGCGCGTTTCGTGTGCACCACCGACGAGGACATGGCGCAGATCGCGTCGTTCTACCCCGGTGCGATGAGCGAGGCTCGCGAGATCGAACTCGCGGCAGTGGCCAAGACTGCGGGCGCAGTCGAGTTGGTGCTGATCGGCGCCAACGACCCCGAGGCCATGGTTCGCCATACCGACGAATGCCGTCTGCTCGGGATTCCGTTCGCAGCGGATCCGTCGCAGCAGCTTGCCCGCCTGTCCGGTGACGAGGCCAAGGCGCTCATTCACGGCGCGAAGTACTTGTTCACCAACGAGTACGAGTGGGGTCTGCTTCAGCAGAAGACTGGTCTGAGCGAGGAAGAGATCCGCGCGCAGGTCGGCATCCGTGTCACCACCCTCGGCTCCAAGGGTGTGGAAATTGTTGACGCCGAAGGCAATTGGGTGCGCGTCGATGTAGTGCCCGAGACCGGCAAGGTGGATCCGACGGGCGTTGGTGACGGCTTCCGCGCCGGGTTCCTGCTCGCACACGGCGCCGGTCTGAGCTTCGAGCGTGCTGCACAGTTGGGATCTTTGGTCGCTGTGTTGATTCTCGAGACCGTGGGAACGCAGGAGTGGGTGTTCAATCGCGACGAGGCACTCAAGCGCCTTACCGACGCATACGGCAGCGCGGCAGCGGACGAGATCGCGACGATCCTGCCGAAGTAGGGCTCCGCCCCGTGAGTGGTTGAGGAGTTCGGAGACTCCCTAACCGCTCACGGGGCCGAAGGCCTAGATATTGACCGGGTACACCGGCTCCTGGATCTGCGGCACGATGCGCTTCTCCACGAAGATTCCGTGCCAGACCATGAAGGTCAGGACGGTCCACAGGCGTCGGCTGTGGTCGGACACGCCCTCGCGGTGATCGTTGAGCATCTTCACGACGGCCTGCTTGTCGAAGATGTGGTCGGTACCCGACTCCTCGATCTGCAGATGTGCCCAGTCGAAGAGTTCGGTGCCGCGCAGCCAATGGCGCAGGGGAACCGGGAATCCGAGCTTCGCACGGTGCAGAACATGGTGCGGCACAATGCCTTCCAGGGCCTGGCGCAGTGCGTACTTGGTCGTGTCCTTCGTGATCTTCTGATCGAGCGGTACGCGTGACGCGACGTCGAAGACCTCGGGATCGAGGAACGGCACACGCAGTTCCAGCGAGTTGGCCATCGTCATCTTGTCTGCCTTGACGAGGATGTCGCCGCGCAGCCAGGTGAACAGGTCGAGATGCTGCATCCGCGCAACCGGATCCCAGTCCAGTGACTGCGCGTAGATCGGCGCAGTGACGTCCTGGTGCGTCCACTCCGGACGGAAATCGCGCAGGACGGCGCGGAGCTGAGCGTCGTTGAAGCTACGAGCATTTCCGTAGTAGCGCTCCTCGAGGGTCAACGAACCGCGATTGAGCAGGCTCTTGCCGCGAGTGCCGTCCGGGATGCGTTCGGACAACTTGCCCGCGGCCCGACGCAGCCCCTTGGGGAGGTACTCGAAAGGCTTGAGCGACAACGGCTCACGGTAGATCGTGTAGCCGCCGAACAACTCGTCGGCACCCTCGCCGGACAGCACGACCTTGACGTGCTTGCGCGCTTCCTTCGCGATGAACCACAGCGGAATCAATGCCGGATCGGCTACCGGGTCGTCGAGGTACCAGACGATCTCGGGAATGGCAGCGGCGAACTCGGCGGGGGAGACCACCTTGACGACGTGCTTCGCGCCGATCGCTGCGGCAGATTCTGCAGCGACGTCGACCTCGGAATAGCCCTCACGTTCGAAACCGGTCGTGAAGGTGATCAGGTTGGGGTTGTGGCGCATCGCCAGCGCCGCGATCGCCGTGGAGTCGATACCGCCGGACAGGAACGAACCGACGGTGACGTCGGCACGCATGTGCTTGGCGACCGAATCCTCGAGTGCCTCGGCGATTTCCTGGTAGCGCGCCTTCTCGGTGCCAGGTGCAAAAGGCTTGGCCGGGAACTTCGGCGTGAAATACCGCGTGAACGTGGGCTCCTCGCCCGGACGCACCCGAGCGAAGCTGCCCGACTCCAGGCGGCGGATCTGCTTGTGCAGTGTTTCCGGCTCCGGTACGTACTGCAGAACGGTGTAGTGCTCGATGGCACGCGGATCCAGCTCGGTACCGATGCCGATCAGATCGGTGAGTTCGAGCAGGCTCTTCTTCTCGCTGCCGAACGCGGTGCCGCCGGCGCCGGTCGCGATGAACAGCGGCTTGATCCCGAACGGATCGCGCGCGATGAACAGCTCGCGTGTGTCGGTGTCCCAGATCGCGAACGCGAACATTCCGCGCAGGCGCCGGACCGCGTCCTCACCCCAGTAGTGGAATGCAGCGACGATGGCCTCGGAGTCGCCCTCGGTGAAGAACTCGGCGTCGTGGTCCTTGACCAGTTCGGCGCGGATCTCCAAGTAGTTGTAGATCTCGCCGTTGAACGTGAGCGCATAACGCTCCGGGTTCTCCGGTGGGCCCCAACGCAGCGGCTGGTGGGAATGAGCGATGTCGATGATCGCCAGGCGGTTGAACCCGAAGACGAGGTGATCGTCGTTCCACGTCCCGTGTTCGTCCGGCCCGCGGTGACGAAGGCAATGCATCGCCTGGTCGACCCGCGAGACGGCGTCCTCGCTGGTTCCGCCAGATGTCAGTAGCCCGAGCAGTCCACACACAGCGTCCGGTTCCTCGATTCAGAATTTTTGTACAGAAGGCTCCCGGACACGAGTGTCGGGGAGAGGTCAACGAACTCTTGACGAAAGTATGCCGCAGATCGACGTCCCTGCCGATCGCGGCGGAACGAATCGACGTGATGTGCGTCGCCGAAACGACCTGAGCCGTTCCTGAGCAGCACCTGAGAGAGCTGTGTGACGTCCGCCGCGACACGGGCGAGGACCCGAGGATGGATAGCGCCCGGCTTTGGTCTACGCTGCGTAGTAATTGGGCCTTCCCTCCGGGCATGCCCTAGTTGAATTTTGTGGCGATCAGGAAGGCGTGAACGTGGCGCAAGGTCGGATCCTTCGGCGAGCGGGGCTGGCAGTATCTCTGGGCATTGCTGCCTTGCTGCTGTCGGGTTGCTCCATCGACAACGAAGTGCTTCGTTTCGGGTGGCCTTCGGGCATCACCCCGGAGGCGACGCGCATGCGTGAGCTGTGGACGTGGTCGGTTGTAGCCGCCCTCGTCATGGGTGTGCTGGTGTGGGGGTTGGTCTTCTGGGCCGTCATCTTCCACCGTAAGAAGAAGGACTCGCCGGAATTCCCGCGTCAGACGGCATACAACGTGCCGCTCGAACTCGGTTACACGGCAGTTCCCTTCGTCATCATCGCGGTTCTCTTCTACTTCACCGTCATCGTTCAGAACCATGTTCTGGACAAGACGGACAACCCTGACGTCGTTGTAGACGTCACGGCCTTCCAGTGGAACTGGAAGTTCGGCTACCGCTCCATCGAGTTCGGTGACGGCTCCGCCAAGTACAACGGAATCGACGTCGAGGCCGAAGAGGCTGCAAAGACCGAGGGTTCCACCGTGAACGAACACGGGGAAGAAGTCCCCGGCCCGATCCACGGCAACAGCACCGAGGACCTGAGCTACCTGCACTACGACAAGATCGAGACCGTCGGCTCCAGCCAGGAGATCCCAATCCTCGTTCTGCCCACCGGCAAGCGGATCCAGTTCGAACTTGCTTCCTCGGACGTCATCCACGCTTTCTGGGTGCCTGAGTTCCTGTTCAAGCGCGACGTTCTCCCGAACCCCAAGGAGAACCACTCGGACAACATCTTCCAGATCAGTGAGATCGAGAAGGAAGGCGCGTTCGTCGGGCGTTGTGCAGAAATGTGTGGCACGTTCCACGCGATGATGAACTTCGAGGTTCGTGCGGTTTCGCCCGAGGACTTCGCCAAGTACATCGAACTGCGCAAGGGTGACGCGGAGGGCAAGGGTGGTCTGACGACCGCTGAGGCTCTGCAGGCAATCGGTCAGTCGCCGGTGGCTACGTCGACCACGCCGTTCAACACCGACCGCGAGTACCGTCAGGCAACCGTCGCCACTGCAGGCAACTGAGCCGGCCAGCCTCTTCACTGAACAAGGACAAGTGCTGATATGAAGATCGAAGCCAAGCTCTTCGAGATCCTGACGATGTTCTTCATTCTCGTCGCGATCATCTACGGAGTGTTCACCGCTCTGTCACGCACAGGTATCGAGTGGGCCGGACTGACGGCCATCGTCCTGTCTGCAGGTCTGACGCTCATCGTGGGTACCTACTTCCGCTTCGTCGCCCGTCGTCTGGACACCCGTCCCGAGGACTACGACGACGCTGAAATCTCGGATGGTGCAGGAGAACTGGGCTTCTTCAGCCCGGGTAGCTTCTGGCCGATCCTGCTTGCCGCTGCTGCTGCACTCGCGGCAGTGTCGCTGGCGTACTTCCAGCCGTGGCTCATCGCAGTCGCAGTTGTCTGTGTGCTCGCCGCAGCCGCAGGCCTGGTGTTCGAGTACTACACCGGACCCGAGAAGCACTAGTTTCACCCGCACTCGAACAGAGGCGCCGCACCCACCCGGGTACGGCGCCTCTGTTGTCGTTTATGTGAGTTTCGGTGGTAGGAGGGTGCCTGTCAACAACCGCTCTCTGTCAATCGTGGAGCGAGTATTCGAGGTCGTAGCGGTGCAGACCGTCGACGACCTCCAGCTCGAGAGTGCCTGCGATGCCCTTCAACTCGCCGGTTCCGGACCCCGGCACGATCTCGTACAGAAGCTTCTGCGTTCCGTCGATCATCTGACCGAACTGCTGCAGGGCGAACGATCCCACAGCTTCGTCGACCTGCCCCGTGACAAACTCCAAAGCGACATAGCCCGCTGCACCGGCTGTCGGATCGCCCGCGGACAGCATCAGGCCGGACGACGTGCCCTCGACGCCGCCGATGAACGTCTTGTCGAACTCGAAGCGTCCGACGCGTCCGGAGAGCTCAGGATCGGCGGGGCGAAGATCGATCTCGAAGGTGCCGCGTGCATGGGATGTCATGGTCCGAGTATCTCACCAGGCGACAACGCCTCGAGGGGACTCCCGAGAACGTGCAACACTCGGTAGATGATTCTCGAACATGCCGTCCTGCAGGTCGATCCGTCGCAGTCAGCGCGTTTCGAGGCCGCATTCGACGTGGCCCGAACCATCATCTCCGAGGTTCCCGGATTCATCAGGCTGCGGCTCTCGCACTGCCTGGAATCACCGGAGCGATATCTCCTGCTGGTCGAGTGGGAAGACGTGGAGTCACACACCATCGGGTTCCGTAAGTCGCCAGGATACGAGAAGTGGCGAGAACTTCTCCATCACTTCTACGAGCCGTTCCCGACGGTGGAGCACTATTCGACTGTGCTCGAGGTCTAGCAAAGCGTAGTGCCTGCTGTTGTCGGCGCTCAGACGACGAGCCGGGGGAGTGGTGCCCACTTGGAGGTTGTCCATACTGAATCGCTCAGAGAACGAGTGAGGCCCCGAACCGGAATCCGGTTCGGGGCCTCACTGGTCAACTGACGTTCTTAGTGGAGTTCTCCACTGGAACCATCGGACTTGCCGTTGGTTCGGTTCTGGTAGTCCAGAAGGATCTGAAGCTGCTCGTGCTCAGCTTCGTGATGAGCGGCTTCGAGAGCCTCGCTCTCCTCGACTGGGTCAGCGGTGATCAGGCTACCGCTACCGGGCTTGCCGGCGAGGCCGAGCTTGTTCATCTTCTTCGGGACAGCAGCACCCTGGTACTCGAGCGGGATCGGGTGTCCGTGCTCGTCGACGGGGCCGAGCGGCTGGTGGATCTCGATGTACTGGCCGTTCGGCATCCGCTTGATGATGCCGGTCTCGATGCCGTGTTCGAGGACTGCACGGTCACTGCGCTGCAGGCCGATGCAGAACCGGTACGTCACGAAGTACGCGATGGGCGGAAGGATGACCATGCCGATACGGCCGATCCACGTCATTGCGTTCAGCGAGATGTGCAGGTGGTACGCGATGATGTCGTTGATGCAGGAGATCGTGAGCACCAGGTAGAACGCGATGGACATCGCACCGATAGCGGTACGGACCGGCACGTCGCGCGGGCGCTGCAGGATGTTGTGGTGAGCGTCGTCTCCGGTGAGACGCTTCTCGATCCACGGGTACGCGATCAACAGTGCGAAGACGAGGCCCATGATCAGGGCGACGGCGAACACTGCAGGGATCGTGTACCGGTTGAACAGGTAGATCTCCCACGCCGGCCACAGTCGAGCAAGGCCGTCCGTCCACATCATGTAGATATCGGGCTGGGAACCTGCCGAGACCTGTGACGGGTTGTACGGACCGATGTTCCACACGGGGTTGATCTGGAACAGACCACCGAGCAGTGCGAGCACGCCGAAGGTCATGGCGAAGAACGCGCCACCCTTCATCGCGAAGACCGGGAGGATGCGGACGCCGACGACGTTCTGTTCCGTACGGCCGGGGCCGGGGAACTGCGTGTGCTTCTGGTACCAGACCAACGCGAGGTGGCCGGCGATCAGAGCCAGGATGATGCCCGGGAACAGCAGCACGTGAGCGACGTAGAGACGCGGGATGATGAGGTCGCCGGGGAAGTCGCCGTCGAAGATCAGCCAGTGCATCCAGGTACCGACGATCGGGATACTCATCGTGATACCACCGAAGGCGGCGCGGAGGCCGGTGCCCGAGAGCAGGTCGTCGGGGATGGTGTAACCGAAGAAGCCTTCGAACATCGCCAGGATGAGCAGCAGGCAGCCGATGACCCAGTTCGCTTCACGTGGGCGACGGAAGGCGCCGGTGAAGAAGATGCGAGCGAGGTGAACGATGATCGACGCCGCGAACATCAGTGCAGCCCAGTGGTGAATCTGGCGAACGAAGAGACCGCCGCGCACCTCGAAGGAGATGTTCAGGGTCGTCTCGTAGGCGCGAGACATCGTGACACCGCGAAGCGGCTGGTATGCGCCCTGGTAGACGACGTGTGCCATCGACGGATCGAAGAACAGCGTCAGGAACACACCGGAGATCAGCAGGATCACGAAGCTGTAGAGCGCGATCTCGCCGAGCATGAAGGACCAGTGCGTCGGGAAGACCTTGTTGATCTGCCGGCGCATGCCTGCGGCGAGGTGGTAGCGGGAGTCCATAGCCTCCGCTTGTCCAGCCGCTGCCGCGCTGATCTTGGACGGTTTGGTTGTTGTTGTGGTCACGGTCGACGCTCCCAAAATGCCGGGCCGAGTGCTTCGATGAAGTCACCGTCGGCGACCAGGAAGCCCTCTTCGTTCACTGTAATAGGCAACTGCGGAAGTGCGCGAGCAGCGGGACCGAAGATCGGCTTGCCGTAGGTCAGTGCGTCGAACTGCGACTGGTGGCAGGGGCACAGAATACGGTTGCTCTGCTGTTCGTAGAGCGAGGTGGGGCAACCCAGGTGGGTGCAGATCTTCGAGTAGGCGAAGTAATCGCCGTAGTTGAAGCTTTCCTGGCCCTTACGCTTGGTGACACGCGCGGTGTCTTCCGTGCGGAGGCGGATGAGCATCACCGAGTTACGAATGCCGCGCAGTGCTGCGAGCAGAGCGTGCTCGTCGCCACGGTCGGACTCGCGGAACGGGAAGACCGTTTCCATCGAACCGGCATCGAGATCTTCCGGGCGAACGAGGACGATGTCCTCGGGACGGCCGGTGTCACGACGCAGGTAGATGGTCTCGCCCGGGTAGTTCGGGGTCCAGCCGGACACCCACAGAGGTGAGTCGTCGCCCTTGGCCCACGGGTTCTTGATGAGTCCGCCGAGGGGCATGACCATCATGACGCCGAGTGCGCCGCCGCCGAACATCAAGCTGCGCTTGATGGCCTTGCGGCGGGGGAGGGTGGACGTCTCGAGGGTGTCGCCGAGCTCGGCGACGATCGTGCGACGATCGACCTCGGTGGAACCACCGTCGTGGCGGTCCTGGATCGAGACCTCTTCGGGGATGAACTTCTTCGTGAACTGAACGGCACCGATGCCGACGCCGAGGATCGCCAGACCCATGGTCAAGCCGATCAGCGGGGTGTACAGGCTGTACTTGCCGTAGTTCTCGTCACCGGCGCCTGCGTACTCCCAGGGCCAGAACAGGTAGATCGCGATGAACGCGATCGCCGAAACGCCGGCGAGGCCGAACCAGAAGGCGACGTTGCGCTCGGCGCGCTTTTCCGCCCTGGTGCCCTTTACCGACCAACGATCACGGCGGTAGACGACATCGACGCCATCGAGATTGGTACCCAGCTTGACCAGGTCGTCGCGTGACATCGCGTCGAGCTCTTCATCTGTGTACTTCTTAGGCGTATCGCCGCCATGCTGGCCAGCGTCGCTCATGACCTTGCTCCGATCCACAATGCTGCACCGACGACAGCGATGATTCCGACGGCCCACATGGCGAGACCCTCAGAGGCCGGACCGAGGCCACCGAGCCCGTACCCACCGGGGTCCTTCGACTCGCCCGACGACTTGACGTAGGCGATGATGTCCTTCTTCTCCTCGATCGTCAGCTGACGATCCGAGAACTTCGGCATGTTCTGGGGACCGGTAACCATGGCAGCGTAGATCTGCTGCTCGCTGGCCGGATCCAGGACCGGGGCGTACTTGCCCGAGGACAGTGCGCCACCGCGGCCGGTGAAGTTGTGGCACGACGCGCAGTTGAGCCGGAAGAGCTCACTGCCGCGTCCGACGTCGCCACCGCGCAGCGAGGACTGGGCGATTTCGCCGTTCTCGTCGCGGATGAGCGTCGGGCCGCCGCCGTTGGCCTGGATGAAAGCGCCGAGGGCGTCGGTCTGCGCAGCATCGAACTTGGGGTCCTTGCGTGCAGCCTGGGCCTCGTTGCGAGCTGCCGGCATACGACCAGAGGAGACCTGGAAGTACACGGCTGCTTCGCCGACGCCGATGAGGCTGGGACCGCGGTCCTGCACGCCCTGCAAGTTCGCGCCGTGGCACGTGATGCATGACGTGTCGTACAGCTGCTTGCCTTCACGAATCAGGGCTGCTGAGTCGTCACTGGCGGTCGCAACCTGCGGAGCTGGTGTCAACGCCGAAGCGAGGAAACCTGCGCTGATCAATCCCATCATCAATACGAGCGCGCCAGTGACGCGCCGGCGGATTTTCCGCTGGCGACGCGACTTCGCGGCATTCGCTGAGTTATCGGATGCGGGAGGGGGGGATGAACTCATCTGTATCCCTTTGGTATGTCGGGACGGAACTGGACGTCAGGGGCTGCCTGGGGCGTACAGCTGATTAACGGATGAAATAAATCGTGGCAAACAGCGCGATCCACACGATGTCGACAAAGTGCCAGTAGTACGAAACAACGATCGCGGCGGTGGCCTGGGCGGGCGTGAACTTGCTGACCCGGGTACGTGCGATCAAGAAGACGAAGGCGATGAGACCGCCGATGACGTGCAGACCGTGGAAGCCGGTGGTCATGTAGAACACCGAGCCGTACACGCTGCTCGAAATCGTGGTGCCCTCGTGCACGAGGTGGTAGTACTCGTAACCCTGGCCGGCGACGAAGAACGCCCCCATGACCAAGGTGATGGTGTACCAGCGACGAAGTCCGAAGACGTCGCCACGCTCAGCCGCGAAGACACCCATCTGGCAGGTGAACGAAGATGCGATAAGCACCAAGGTCACCGGCACGGCCAGATAAAGGTTCAATTCGGTTGGCTCCGGCGGCCAATTTCCGTTCGCCTGAGCTCGTGCCACGAAGTACATGGCAAAGAGCCCTGCGAAGAACATGAGCTCACTTGACAACCACACGATGGTGCCAACGCTGACCATATTCGGCCGGTTCAGCGAGTGCACGCGTTGGGTGATTGCCGATCCTGAAGTCCCTACTGCGCTCGTCACAGACAGAAGTATGACGCTTCGTCGTAAGAGACGACCACTCGGGTCCACCATCGGCGCGTCGCTCGGCTCGAGTTCGCGGGATCGAGCGGCGAACGCGCTGGTGGCGTGGTCGGAATATGCTGGCGCGATGGCAGCTACACACAAGAGTAGACCGTGGTTCCTGAGAATTTTCGGCACGAAGATTCCGACACCGCTCGATGCAGGGCGGTCGGATCTGGTCGTCGTTGCCGAAGGCTTCGACGACGCCGAGGCGAGCTCGACGGCTCTCGAACGTGCCGCCTCCACCGAGCCGGAGTTCAGGGCGGAGTCCGAAGTGGTTCTGCGGCATCATCTCGACCTCCCGGAGGGCTCGGTAGCCGATGCCGAGAGCATCGTCGCCCAGGACGGATATGTGCGAGGCTCGAGTCGGCCCGAGGACGTGACTCCGGTGGTCGAGAATTCGGTTCGCGTCGTCTTCGAGCGTGTCCAGGTGCTTGACGCCCTGCATTGCTCCCAGGAGCGGTCACGAATGGCTGGTCTGGCGCAGCGACTCGGTGGTTCGGTCGCCGGGTGGGACGCGCTCCAGCCCCCGATACTTGCGGAGGCGCCGCCCAAACGCGGTCGCAGAAAGTCCTGAGCGGCCCTATTCGGTTTCCTCGTTACCTCACTGACTAGGCTGCGAGGGTCATCGGCAGCACAAAATGGCAGCGCGAAACGACAGCTCGAAACGACAGCTCGAAATCCAGCCCACTTGAACGACAGGGGACCAAGGCACTATGGCCGGCACCGACGCATCCAACGCCGTGAACGTCGATTCGAGTGCAGTGGTGCGGTCCTGGCCGATGATTCTCGGTTTGCTCACGGACGGCAGTGACTTGTCGGAAGCCGACAGTCGCTGGGCTATGGGCGAGATCATGTCGGACAACGCCACCTCCGCTCAGATCGCTGCTTTCGGGGTCGGTCTGAAGATGAAGGGAGAAACCCCCGCGGAGTTGGAAGGGCTCGCCGCCGCGATGCTCGAACACTCCAGGCGCGTGCCGGTCGATTCCGACGTCGTCGACATCGTCGGCACGGGTGGTGACCGCTCCAACACGGTGAACATCTCGACGATGGCCTCGATCGTGGTTGCCGCGTCCGGTGTGCGAGTTGTCAAGCACGGCAACCGCGCTGCTTCGTCCAAGAGCGGTGGCGCCGACGTGCTCGAGGCGCTCGGCGTTCGCATCAACCTCGGGCCGGAGCAGGTTGCGAGGTGCGTCGAAGAGGTCGGCATCGGCTTTTGTTTCGCGCCGGTCTTCCATCCCGCACTGCGCTTTGCGGCGGTGCCTCGCAAGGAAATCGGCATTCCGACGGCATTCAACGTCCTCGGTCCACTGACCAATCCGGCTCGTCCGCGTGCCGGGCTGATCGGGTGCGCATTTCCGAAACTGATCTCGGTCGTCGCGGGAGTCCTTGCGCAGCGCGGTAATTCGGCGTTGGTGGTACGGGGAGACGACGGACTGGACGAACTGACCACATCGACGACGTCGACGGTTCACATCGTCGGGGGTGGAAGTGTGCGAACTGTCACGCTGGATCCGCGTGACCTCGGAATCGACCGCGTTCCTCTCGAAGAGTTGCGTGGAGGCGACGCCGAAATCAACGCCACCGTCGCCAGAACGCTGCTTTCCGGGCAGAAGGGGCCGGTCCGGGACGCGGTCCTGCTGAACGCGGGAGCGGCCATCGCGGCATTCAACGGTGTCGGCGACGATCTCGAGAGTGCGATCTCTGCCGGGATGACTGCAGCCGCTGCCGCGATCGACAGCGGCGCGGGCGCTGAACTGCTTCACAAGTGGGCGGCGCTCACCGCCGAGCTGGCCGACCAAGCCTGATCGAGGGGCTATTCACCCAGCGAGAAACCGGCCTCGACGTCTGCGCTGGAGAATGACTGGAACGCAATGTGTGTGGCGGTTCGGAGAACGCCGGGCACCTTGTTGATTCCTCCGGTGACCACGTCGGCGATCTGGGCGTGGTCACGCACTTTCACGATGGCGATCAAATCGACGTCACCTGCGCACGAGTAGACCTCGGTCACTCCGGACAGGTCGGCGACGGCCTGCGCGGTTTCCGGGATCCGAGCGGACTCGGCGTGAATCATGACGATGGCGTTGATCATTTCTCTCCTCGATTTCCCTGCGGGTTGTGATGACCCGGTGGTTTCGATCGAGCTTAGGGGTGCCGCCCCGCCGTTACGTCATCGATGTTCGGATTCGGTTCCGGCTCGGGCGAGTCGGCACCAGGCTTCCCACTTGCCGGCGCCGCTCACAGGTTCGACGTATCCGGATGTCGCCGACACGATTCGGACACCGTCCGACGAGAGCCACCTTGCGATCAGTCCCAGTTCTTCGGGTGACGCGCCGCGGAACGGGGCGTCGTCCGGTAGGACGGTTTCGGCCGCCGCGGTGATGGCGTCGACGACGGGCATCGGGTGAGTCCCACGTCTGGCGAGCCCGGCGGACGCGAGACGCCCGGACCGGATCACCGACAGCTCCCAGCCGCCGTCTCCGGTGGGGCGGGCGAGAACGAGTTGTTCGATCGCCGCGACTGCGGCGAGTCGCTGAGTGCGCCGCACTGCGGTGGCGACTGCGACCGTTCGGTCACGCAGACGAGCAGCATTCTCGAACAACGCGTGTGCGGACAGCTCGTCGATCCGGGCCTGCATCTGTTGGAGGGGAGCGTCGTTGGTTCCTCGGAAGAATCCACGCACGGCCTCAGGGGCGGCCGCGTAGTCCTCTGCGTTGATTTCCGGGGTCCAGGAGGCTGGACATGCCCCCAGTTCGCGAGCGGGGCAGTCAGGGCCGTGAACGGCGCCGCGTCCGAGACGCTTGGTACACGTGCGCAGACGACTGAACTCTGCGACGGTGTCGGCGACGTCGACTGCGTCGGCGCGAGAGGTGAACGGGCCGATCGAATCGGCCGTGGGCGTGCGAACCACGGACAGTCTCGGAAACGCCTCGTCGGTGAGGGTGATCCACCAACCTCGCTTGGGAAACTTGGAGCGACGGTTGTACGGCGGCGCATGCGCGCTCAGCAGTCGTAGTTCACGCACCCCGGCTTCGAGAGCGTGCGCGCACTCGACATGGTCCACGCGGGTGGCCAGCGCGACCATTTCCTTCATCCGGCCGCGGGTCTCCGAACCGGTGAAGTAGTTGCGGACGCGGCGTCGAAGGTCGGTAGCAGTTCCTATGTAGAGGGCTTCGTCGGAAGGACCGCGGAAAAGGTAGACACCGGGGCTTCGCGGCAGGTTTGCGGCGAAGGACCGTTTGGCCCGTTGATGCGAGGAAATGTTGGGCAGGTAGTCGACTAGTTCGCTGTAACTGTGGACACCCTGGTTTCCGACCCTGTCGATCAGTCCGTGGAGGACGTCGACGGTCGCACGCGCGTCGTCGAGAGCCCGGTGCGTCGGCTGGGTGGTCACTTGGAAGAGATGGGCGAGTGCGGAGAGCTTCACCGAAGGTGCTTCGTCGCGTGTGAGTACGCGCCGGGCGAGTTTGACGGTGCACAGGACACGGAACGCGGGCCACGGGCGCGCGCTGCGTGACGCCGCTGCTTTGAGGAAACCGATGTCGAACGGCGCGTTGTGTGCCACCAGCACCGCGCCCTCGGCGAACTCGAGAAATGCAGGCAGGACACGTTCGATGGGAGGTGCGCCGATCAGCATGGCCGTGGTGATTCCGGTCAGTTCGACTATGTAGGGCGGAATCGACCGGCCGGGGTCGACGAGTGTTGCCATTTCGCCCAGTACCTCGCCGCCGCGGATCTTGACGGCGCCGATCTCGGTGATGGAGTCCTGGTCGGCGCTGCCCCCTGTGGTCTCGAGGTCGACGACGACAAATGTTGTCTCGCTCAGCGGTGTGTCCAGTTCGTCGAAGCTCAGTTGCCGCCCGACGTCGAACTTCTCCCCGTCGGAGAACGGGGGCGGAGACGGAAATTCTCGGGCCGAGGCGGGACTCACACCGCAGACAGTAGAAGTACCCCCCGACACGAATTCGAGAGTGCAGACACGGAATCCGACCCGCACGGACTTCCATTGCGAAATCGGTGGATGAACGCCCGACAAAAGTAGGAGAGACGAGGATCACACTTGCGGTGGGAACTCGCGAATGTGGACGCGCGCCTACTTGTGAGTAGGGCGAGTCGAGGGGTCTTCGGTGCGTCTGTCGATGGCTGAAACCGCGTCCGTGACCGGAACAAGTTCTAGTTTCAAGTAATCATCGTTGAACTGCATGGAAGATCGGATTGTCGGGTTTGGTGAGCCTTGGCAGTGGGTAGCGGGCGCGGGTTTGACGGCCTGGAGTGGGTCGCCGAACCGACCTGTTGTTATCTCCCCGTGACCCGCCGGGCGTATCGCGGGCGCGGCACCACGATTTCCGGCGAATCGGGCGCGATTGTCACGAAGCGGTCGACATCGTCGCGATCATTTCGTAACCTTCCTGAGACCTAACGAAGTCTTGCCGGACCAAACAGGACCGGCATCGTCAGGAACCGCCTAATCGGGATCTCCGCGAGGAACCCGAACCGGGAACCCAAGTTTCCACTGGGGTGAATCCCGCCTGGGGTGCAGCACGCAGGATCGCTGCAGACCACGCGGGTAGGGCTGATCTTCCCAGCCCGAACCCGTCAGCTAACTCGGTCGGCGGATGAATGGAAGAAATGGAGCACCCCTTAAGTGGCGTCACAGAGTTTCAAGCGTTCAGCGCAGTTGGCAGTAGCCGGCGCGCTCGCAGTCGGAGCATTCGCTGCAACCGCTGCACCTGCCTCGGCAGACCCCATCACCATCCCCGGCGTCGGCACGTTCGAGGTTCCGGGCGTTTCTATTCCTCAGTTGCCGGTCATTCCGGGCATCACCGACATCGCACCGGCTGCACCGGCCGCTCCCATCTCCAGTGTTGGTGAGCAGGCAGTTCGCGCCGCAGAGAGCAAGCTGGGCTCCCCGTACGTGTACGGCGCAGCCGGCCCGGACGCATTCGACTGCTCCGGTCTCGTTCAGTGGGCATACAAGCAGGCCGGTCTCAACCTGCCTCGCACGAGCTACGACCAGGCTGCAGCCGGCGTTGCCGTCGCACAGTCCGATCTTCAGGTCGGCGACGTGATCTCCTTCTACGGCGGATCGCATTCGGGCATCTACGCCGGTAACGGCAATGTCATCCACGCGTCGACCGCTGGTCAGCCCGTGAAGCTCGCTCCGGTGTCCTCGATGCCGTACGACGGCGCTCGCCGTTACTGATTTCTGAACACGCTCGACGGCTGTCTCCGGTAGGCAGTCGGAACGATCCGCCGCTGTGATGCGGCGGAGCTCGGGGGAGCTCCGGATCTTCGAATGTGGGCCTCGAATCTTCGATTCGGGGCCCATATTTTCGTTTCGCGACAATTCGCCCGGTACTTCACCCCGACACGCCTACCGGCGAGTAGACACAAACGTATGCCGTTCCGTAACCTTATCGAGACATTGCGCGGCCGAGACAGGTACTGTGGATAGTTGACAGCCAGCTAACAGATCGTCGACCGGTCCCGGTCGACGTCGCTTCACCGAGACGGAGAGTTGCATTCCGTGGTTTCATCGAAAAACAACAGTCGAGTACGGGCCGCATTGACAGTGGGAGTGCTGGCGTTCGGACTCGTTGCAGGGCCTTCGATGCAGGCCGGTGCCGACCCCGTCATCACCAACCCCACCGAGGCGCTCGACAAGCTCGGTGAACTCTCCCGGGTTTCCGAGCAGACCAACGAAGCGCTGCACAACGCGCAGATCGACCTCGACGCGAAGCTGGCAGTCGCGAACGATGCGGACGTGCGATCGGCAGCCGATCAGGGTCTTCTCGACGCGGCTTCGGCGCGCGTCGCCGAGTTCGCTCCGGCGGTAAACCGTATTGCCACAGCGAATTACCAGGGTGCGCGAACCAATCGCCTCTTTGCGTTGATGGTGAGCGACTCGCCGCAGCAGTTGCTCGACCAGATGTCTGCGCTCGACGTGATTTCCAACGACGCGGCAGTGCAGGTCTCTCAGTTCAACCAAGCCACTGCCGATGCGCGTGCCGCCTCGGAAGCGTCGAAGCGATCGGCCGAAGAAGCGCGAACCGCCGCCGATCAAGCCCGCGCACTCAGTGACGATTTGCAGCGTAAGCAGAGTGAACTGCAGACGCAGATCGCCGACGTGACCAAAGCCTTCCAGAATCTCACCGACGACGAACGTAACCAACTGAGCGGTACGCCTTTCCCGCCGGACGTCGATCTCAGCAAAATACTGGCTAACTTGACCCCTGGCTCGGGTGCTGCTGCTCTGCAGGCAGGCCTCACGCGGATCGGTGACCCGTACGTCTGGGGCGCGACCGGCCCGAACGAGTTCGACTGCTCAGGTCTGGTGGTGTGGGCCTACAAGCAGATCGGAAAGACTCTGCCGCGATCGAGCCAAGCGCAGGCGCAGGGCGGTGTACCGGTGTCGAGGGACCAACTACAGCCCGGCGACGTCGTGACTTTCTACAGCGACAACTCGCATGTCGGCATCTACGCCGGCGACGGAAACATTCTGCATGCGTCGACGTTCGGCGTACCGGTGAAGGTCCAGTCGATGGCAGGCATGGAGTTCTCCACTGCGCGTCGTTACTGACGGCTTGCTGCGCCCGAGCGGCGTGTGGCCAGCCGCCGTGAAGCGTCGAGTCGAGTTCTCCTACACTCGGCACCGTGCCGACTGAACCGATGACGACGCCCGACGTCGGCGCAGATCGACCACGCCGTTGGGAGTATCCGGCCCTCGTGGCGCTCGGTGTAGCCGTGGTGCTCGTTCTGGGCCTGACGATCTTCCTGACGAACAGGTCCGATTCCGACGAAAACGCCGCCGCCGAACAGGACGCGGAACGCAGCGCTCAAGTCCAGAGCTTTCTCGATGCATGGGCCGCGGCTCAGATGTCCGACGATCCGTCGGGGCTGGCGAAGTTCGTCGACAGTTCCGCCGCACCCGGTGTGCTCGAGGCGGAAGTTCGACGAGCCACTGCAGCGGGAGCGCTCGAATTCTCCGACTGGGGATACGAGATTCCCAGCGGCGGCCTGACTCCGGCGCAGCGAACCGGTGCGCCGGGCGGAGACGTCGAAGTATGGAATGCGCAAGTTCTGTTGCGGTACGCCCTCGACGGCGTCGACGCATTGCCCACGCGCAAGGCAGTGTCCATGACACTCGCGAAACGCGGCGATCAGTGGTCGGTTCTTGCGGACGGGTCGATCGTCGGACTCGACGGCGCCCGAACGGCGGGCGAATCCTGGAACGGCCCCTGGGACTTCGGCCCGCTTGCCGTCGCCGAGAATTCTGCGGGTAACGCGCTGGTGATCGGCCACCCGGGTCAGCAGGCGTTCGTCGACGCTTTGGCTGCCGATGTGGACTCAGCCATCGAGAACACGACGCAGTTGTGGGGGCCGTGGTGGTCCGAGCGCGCGGTGCTCATGGTGGCGGGGTCCGCTGAGGAATTCACCGCACTGGTCGGCTCCCATCACGACGGCGCTTCGATTGCCGCAGTGTCGGTCGCGGATGCGACGGCGGACGGGTCTTCCGACGTGAGCGGCCAGCGGGTGGTCTTCTCGCCTGCCGCGGCTTCGAGGTTGACCGACATCACCAGGCGAACGGTGTTGCGCCACGAACTGATGCACATAGCCGCCCGATCGAAAACCCGTGACGGGTCGCCGATGTGGGTATTGGAAGGGTTTGCCGAATACGCGGGAAACCGTGGATCCTCGCGGGCCTGGGGTGAGATCGCGCCGACTCTGGCGGCAGCGGTACGCTCCGGCGATACTCCGACCGAGTTTCCGGACGACACGCAGTTCAGCGGTGTACCGGTCGTGAGTTCACTGGCGTACGAATCGGCGTGGTCGATCAACGCGTATATCGCCGATCGATTCGGAGAAGCAAAGTTGACCGACCTCTTTCGCGCTCTCGCCTCCGGAAAGATGACGGCCGAAGACCTCGATTCGCGGATCCGAGCGGTCGTTGGCGTCGGAACCGAGGAACTGCGAACTGGATGGATCGACTGGACCAACAGCCATCTGGGCTGAGTAGTTCGCGGCTGGGTCGATTGCAGCGGCGAGGTGCCCTTCGCACGTTTGAAGCACCGAGTGCCCTACGGTGGACGGATGCGCCGGACCCTCTTGGTGACCAACGATTTTCCTCCTCGCCCCGGAGGTATCCAGTCCTATCTCCACACGTTCGCCGGGCATCTGCCGCCGGACAAGTTGGTGGTGTACGCACCGCGGTGGCGGGGCGACTCGCACAAGAAGTTCGATGCGGCACAGCCTTTCGAGGTCGTTCGGCACCCGACGACGCTGATGCTGCCGTCGCCTTTTGTCGCTCGTCGAGCCGCGAAGTTGGTCAAGAAGCACGACTGCGAGTCGGTCTGGTTCGGTGCGGCAGCACCGTTGGCGTTGTTGGCACCGGTTGTTCGACGCGCCGGAGCGAGCCGAGTGATCGCGAGTACTCACGGCCACGAGGTCGGATGGTCGATGATTCCCGGTGCGCGGCAGTCGTTGCGTGTGATCGGTGACCACACCGATGCGGTGACGTTCGTCAGCAAATACACCCGTGGGCGGTTCTCGGCGGCCTTCGGCCCGCAAGCGGCGCTCGAGCACCTTCCTTCCGGAGTGGACACGTCAGTGTTCCACCCGGACTCGGTCGCCCGCGCGGAACTGCGTAAGCGATACGGGCTGGGTGAGCGGCCCACGATCCTGTGCCTGTCGCGGCTCGTGCCACGCAAGGGGCAGGACATGCTCATCAAGGCGCTGCCGACCGTACGCAAGAGCATTGACGGGGCGGTACTGGTGATCGTCGGAGGTGGGCCGTACGAGGACTATCTCCGCCAATTGGCGCGTAAGACCGGGATGGACGATCACGTCGTCTTCACGGGCACGGTGCCCGCCGCAGAGTTGGCGGCGCACCACACGATCGCCGACGTGTTCGCCATGCCGTGCCGTACCCGAGGCGCCGGATTGGACGTCGAAGGACTGGGAATCGTCTACCTCGAGGCCTCGGCTACCGGTGTGCCGGTCATCGCCGGGCGCAGTGGTGGCGCTCCGGAAACGGTGCAGCAGAACAAGACCGGGCTCGTGGTCGACGGCACCTCGGTTCGCGACGTCGCCGAATCCGTGATCGAGGTGCTGTCCGATCGTGATCGCGCGGCCGCGATGGGAGCAGCCGGCCGGGCATGGGTTGCCGAAGACTGGAAGTGGGACACGCTCGCTTCGAAACTGCGTAATCTCCTCGGCTGAGCAACCGGGACTCGAACGCGAACGGCCCGCACCGAATTCGGTGCGGGCCGTTCGTGTCGGCACGTTCGTGTCGGCAGAGGACTGATCGGCGAAAGACTACTTGGCGTAGATCTTTTCGATGTCGGCGGCAAAGCTCTCGTGCACGACGTTGCGCTTGAGCTTCATCGTGGGCGTGAGTTCGCCTGTGTCCTCGGAGAAGTCGACCGGAAGAATGCGGAACTTCTTGATCGCCTCGGCGTGTGAGACGAGCTTGTTGGCCTCGTCGATGGCGTCCTGGATTTCGCCGACCAGTTCGCCGTCCGAAACCAGGTCGGCCGCTGTGGTTCCTGCGGCCTTGTTGTTGCGCTCGTTCCAGGCGGGAAGGGCTTCGGCGTCGATGGTGATGAGGGCGCCGATGAAAGGCTTCTGGTCGCCGACCACGATGGCCTGGCTGATCAGCGGGTGCGCGCGAAGGGAATCTTCGAGCTGAGCGGGGGAGACGTTCTTGCCGCCTGCCGTGACGATGATTTCCTTCTTGCGGCCGGTGATGGTGATGTAGCCGTCCTTGTCGACGGTGCCGAGGTCGCCGGTGTGGAACCAGCCGTTCTCGATCGACTCGGCGGTGGCCTTCTCGTTGCGCCAGTAGCCGGTGAAGACCACCGGTCCCGAGAGGAGGATTTCGCCGTCTTCTGCGATACGAACGGAGTTGCCGGCCAACGGCTTTCCGACAGAACCGACCTTCTGTGCGCCGATGGTGTTGACGGCGAAGGCCGCGGTGGTTTCGGTCAGTCCGTAGCCCTCGTAAATCGTGACGCCGATACCGCGGAAGAAGTGGCCGAGTCGAGCGCCCAGAGGTGCACCACCGGAAATGGCCAGCTGGCACTGCCCGCCGAGCGCTGCGCGCAGCTTCGAGTACACGAGCTTGTCGAAGAGAGCGTGCTTGGCCTTGAGAACGATGCCGGCGCCGCCCTTGTCCTGCGCCTCGCTCCACGCGACGGCAGTGTCTGCGGCCGCGTCGAAGATCTTTCCCTTGCCGTCGCCGTGCGCCTTGGCGCGTGCGCTGTTGTAGACCTTCTCGAACACGCGCGGCACCGAGAGGATGAAGTCGGGCTTGAACTCGCCGAACGTCGGAACGAGGTTCGGGATGTCGCTCGTGTGCCCCAGCGCTGCACCGGCATCGAACGACGCGATGCTGACTGCGCGAGCGAGAACGTGCGCGAGCGGCAAGAACATCAGAGTGCGAACGCCAGGAGTCTTGAGCAGCGTGCCGAGGTTGGAGTCGAGGATGCCCTTCGACTCGGCAATCAGGTTGGAGTGCGTCAGCTGGCAGCCCTTGGGTCGGCCTGTGGTGCCCGACGTGTAGATCAGGGTCGCGGGATCGGATGCCTTCAGTGCAGCGACGCGGGCGTGGACGTCCTCGTCGGAGATGTCGGCGCCCAGTGCGGTCAATTCCTCGACGACACCCTTACCGCCCGCCGCGGCATCGATCTGGTAGACCGTGCGCAGCGCGGGTGCGGCTGCAGCGACGTCCTTCACGGTCGCGGCGTGAGTGTCGTTCTCGACGATGAGGTCGATTGCTTCGGAGTCCTCGAGAATCCAACGAACCTGCTCGGCTGCGGAGGTTTCGTAGATCGGAACCGTCACGCCACCGGCTGCCCAGATGGCGTAGTCGACGAGCGGCCATTCGAAACGCGTCGCCGACATGAGGCCGACGCGGTCGCCCTGCTTGACGCCGATCGCGATGAGGCCCTTGGCGACGGCAGTCACCTGAGCGGCGAAATCGCCTGCAGTGACATCGACCCATGCATTTCCGACTTTGCGCTTGTAGACAACCGCCGCCGGCTTCGTCTTCGCGAAGGCGAAGACCGAGTCGACCGCGGAGGCATCCTCGGGAATGGTGAACGTCTGGGGTGCGCTGAACTCAGGCACGAAATACCTCCGACACTGCGAAATACTGACGAGTAGGGTTTTCGTCTCCTACTGTAGTCGCATGTCCGACGCAGTTGTGGCCAGGCTTACAGTCTGTCCGGTATGTAGTGTTGCGACACCCCTCGACGCTTCGCGGACGCGATATGTGAAGCTACTTCGGTGAGCAGCATTCAGGTCGCAGACCAGACTTTCATCGCCGCCCCGCCCGAGCGGGTCGCCGAACTGTTGTCCTCGCGCGCGCAGTGGCGTCGCTGGTTCAGTGATCTCGAGCTCGAAGTCCGGGAAGATCGCGGTCCCGCAGGATTCCGTTGGGGAGTGTCAGGTCAGCTGGTCGGCACCATGGAGGTGTGGCTCGAACCGGTCATGGACGGGACGATCGCGCACTACTTCCTGCACTGTGAGCCGGTCGGCGTATCGCCGTCCGATCTGGCGACCCTCGACCTCGCCGGGATGAACCGCAAGCGTCGGGTCGATGGCAAGGTCATGTCGTTCCAGCTCAAACGCGAACTCGAAGCGGGACGTGCCGCCGGAGTAGCACCGGACTGATAATCGAAGCACTGCACGTTGTGCAGGTTCTGGACTTTTGACGAAGGAAGGTAGCGCAGTCGTATGGCCGAGAAGACCAAGGGGTTGATCAGCATCGACGCTCCTGCCGACGCCGTGATGGACGTCATCGCCGATTTCGAGCGGTACCCCGAGTGGGTGGCCGCGGCGAAGTCCGTC
The DNA here is from genome assembly GCF_036541985.1 of Rhodococcus sp. IEGM 1306. NCBI lineage: Bacteria > Bacillati > Actinomycetota > Actinomycetes > Mycobacteriales > Nocardiaceae > Rhodococcus > Rhodococcus sp. IEGM 1306. Next base: position 319,961 of record NZ_JAZHFF010000006.1, on the reverse strand, counting down.
GAGGTGACGGCGCCGGGACAGGGCGGCCGCGCGGACCGAGTACGTTTCGTCCTCGACGCGGGGATGGTGAAGGACACCTACGAACTGCAGTATTCGTGGGCACCGGACGGTATGGCGGTGAGTTGGGAGCTGATCTCGGGCGAGATTCAGAAGTCCCAATTCGGTTCGTACACACTCGAGCCCGGCCCGAACGGCACCACGTCGGTCACCTACGAGTTGACGGTCGACCTGACGATTCCGATGATCGGACTGTTCAAGCGCAAGGCCGAGAAGATCATCACCGACACAGCTCTGAAGGAACTGAAGAAGCGAGTCGAGGGCTGAGTGCCGGAGCAACGATCGCGCGTCCAACTGTTCGTCGGTAAAGGCGGAGTAGGCACGACGACGCTTGCCGCAGCGACTGCTGTGTCGGCTGCGACCGATGGGGCGAGAGTGCTGCTCGTGTCGATCGATCAGGCAGGTTCTCTTGCAGACGTCCTGGGCGTGCCGAATCCGCGAACGACCACATCTCTCACCGAGCGTCTCGACGTCCGGCAACTCGACACGTCAGCGCTCCTCGAGGACAAGTTCCGAGGATTGTCGGGGTTGCTCGACGCTGCAGGAACTTTCGGAGCGGGAGATCACGAACACGGTTCGTCGTTCGAGGGCTTGGAACCGGAAGAGTTGACGGGATCCCTGGGCATCCAAGACATGCTCGGGCTCGCCGAGATCGTCGACCTCTCGGACAGCGGCGACTACGACCTCGTGATCGTGGACTGTCCGGCCGCCGCCGAAGCGCTGCGGATACTCGGCTCGCCGTCGATGGTGTCGGAGTATCTCGAGCGATTGTGGCCGCGGCACAGGCGGATGGTCGCTGTGACAGGTACGGACATGCGGCTGCTCCTGCTCGTGTCCGTCGTCGAACGCGTGCTCGCGTCGGTGGATCGGATCGCGGTTCACCTCTCGGATCGGGAGAACACCGGCGTGCGTGTGGTGACGTCGGCCGACGGCGTGTCGGTCGCGGCGACTCGTCGGACGTTGTCCGGGCTGGCTCTGGCCGGGTTGCGAGTTGACGGGATTGTGGTCAACAACCTTGTCCCGCAGTTCAACTCGTCCGCCGGGAAGGGTGCCGACGATTCACCGGCGGCGCAGTGGCTCGCCTCGATCCGGGCGGCTCAGGCACTCGTCGTGGACGAACTGCGTGGATCAACCGATGGAATGTCCGTCACAACGGTCGAACGCGCTTGCGCCGAACCGGTAGGGTTGGCCGCTCTGGGCGAGATCGCGGCCACGTTCGAGGGTGGAACGGGCACGGATTCGGGCACCGTCGGTACCGCGGACAACATCGTGGTGTCGTTGGAGTCCGGGACCGGAGTCGATTCGGTGTACGTGATGCGGATGTACCTTCCGCTCGTGGATCCGTCGTCGTTGTCGTTGGGCCGGGTGGAGGACGATGTGCTGGTGGGAGCAGACGGCGTACGACGCAGAGTTCGTTTGGCGTCGGTGCTGCGTCGTTGTGTCGTGAACGGGGCGGAGTTGGACGGCAGTTACCTGATCATCCGGTTCAGCCCGGATCCCGCGGTGTGGCCGGTATGAGCGAAGAGCACGAGCGCCTCGTCGCGGAGTTTCGCGCGCTGGCGGAAACCGTTCTGACGCGCCTGGAACCGGTGCTGCAGAAGGCCGCAGCAGCGACGGCCGACGTTGCGAGTGACTCGGCGTCCACGGACACGCAGCCGGTGTTCACCGGCTGCAGCTGGTGTCCGGTGTGCGCCCTCGCCGCACTGGTTCGCGGTGAGCACCACGAACTGTTGGCATTCCTCGCGGGTCAAGCAGCAGCATTCCTTGCGTTGCTTCGTGAGATTCTCGACGAGTTTCTCGGGGGGCCGTCAGGCCCCGATCGTGGACCCGAAGGCGGTCCGACGACGCCAGGTGCGGAGCGAACTCGCACGGCGGCATTTGTCCCGATCAACGTGACGGTCAAGGACTGACTCAGTACCCCGGGTAGAGCGAACGGCCCGAGATGAGCACAATCGACACAATGGTCACCGACGCACGAGGCACCGATTCAGGGTGCGCACTCCAGCGGACGCCGCTCTCGCGGGAATCGTCGCGATGAGCGCGCGCCGCTTGAAAGCGGTCTCCGACTCCACCATGGACGACATCTTGACGGTCGGCATCGACGTCGGCGGGACGAGTATCAGGGCCTCCGTCGTGGACGTCGACGGACAAGTGCTCGAGATGATTCAAGCCCCGACCCCGCAGTCGGCCAGGGCACTCGAAGACGGTCTCGATCGCGTCGTGCGCGAATTGGTCACCAGGCACGAGGTATCGGCCGTGGGGTTGGCGGTCGCCGGCTTCATCACCTCCGATCGAAGCTCGGTTCGGTTCGCTCCGCACTTGCCGTGGGTGGACGCGCCGGTCGGAAGTGACTTGAGCAAGCGGCTCGGCTTGCCGGTCGTTCTCGAACACGACGCCAATGCAGCGGCGTTCGCGGAGCACCGATTCGGCGCGGCCGCAGGTGGCCGCAATGTCGTGATGGTGGCAATCGGGACCGGAATCGGCGGTGCGCTGCTGATCAACGGTGAGCTGTACCGGGGGAGTCACGGCGTCGCCCCCGAACTCGGCCACATCCAGGTCGTGCCAGGCGGGCGTCAGTGTGCGTGTGGCAAACGTGGGTGTTGGGAGCGCTATTGCAGCGGAACGGCGCTCGTGGACACGGCAATCGAACTGCTGGCCGCCGACCCGGCTGCGTCGACGGTTCTGGCGCGCGAAGTAGCGGTGGATCCGGGTTCCCTCACCGGTCGCCGGATCGCCAACGCCGCGCAGGACGGTGACCCACTCGCTCTGGCAACCATTGCCGAGTTCACACGTTGGCTGGCCGTCGGATTGGCGATGGTCGGGGACGTCTACGATCCCGATCTGGTCGTGATCGCAGGCGGCGTCGCGAGTTCTGCCCCACTGTTTCTCGACGACGCCCGTGAGCAGTACGCGACATTGTTGACCGGGGCGAAGCACCGCCCACTGGCCCGCATCCGTTCCGCTCAGCTGGGCGAAGCTGCGGGCATGGTCGGCGCCGCCGCATTGGCCCGATCGGTAGTGCCTCAGGATCTCGGTGGGGTCGACGGCGCTGGAACCACGTCTGCCGGACTGTGATCGGGTCGATCCTGCAGGGGCGTGTGTAGCGGGGGTTACCGGTCGGCAGTAAGGTCGTACTCAGCGAAATTCAGCTGTGAATGGGAGGGACGCCGTGTGGTATTGGCTCTTCAAGTATGTGTTGCTGGGGCCGATTCTCTGGCTGCTCGGGCGTCCGACGGTCAAGGGTCACGAGAACATTCCGACTGACGGGGCGGCCATTCTGGCCAGCAATCACCAGGCGGTTCTGGACTCGTTCTACCTTCCGCTTCGCGTCAACCGCCGCATCACGTTCCTTGCCAAGAGTGAGTACTTCACCGGTTCCGGTCTGAAGGGCGCTTTCCAGAAGTGGTTCTTCACCGCGGTCGGTCAGGTCCCCATCGACCGAACCGGTGCAGACGCGGCGCAGGATGCACTCAACGCCGGTCTCAAGGTCCTCGGTTCGGGCAGCCTGCTGGGTATCTACCCCGAGGGGACGCGCTCGCCTGACGGTCGCCTCTACAAGGGCAAGACCGGAATGGCGCGCCTCGCACTTGAATCGGGCGTCAAGGTGATCCCGGTAGCGATGGTCGGCACCGACAAGATGAATCCGATCGGCTCACGGATGTGGCGTCCCGCCAAGGTCACCGTGATTGTCGGCGAACCCATCGATTTCTCCCGCTTCGAAGGCATGGGCGGAAACCGCTTCGTCGAGCGCGCTGTGACCGACGAGGTGATGTACAAGTTGATGAAACTCTCCGGCCAGGAGTACGTGGACATCTACGCGGCAAGCCTCAAGAACCAGGCGCCCACGAAACCCGAAGCTGCCGTCGACGTTCCGGCGGAAGGCGGCGAGTCGGTTGTCGATCTCGTGGCCTCGGCCGAGTCGAAGGAATCCGCGAAGTCCGACAAGGATTCGCTCCCGGACGCACAAGCCAGCTAGAGATTTCCCACACCGGCCGCACGCGCATTGGCTCCAGAGCCTGCGCGTGCGGCATAGTTTTCGGACGTGCGCTACTTCTACGACTGTGAATTCATCGAAGACGGTCGAACCATCGATCTCGTGTCAATCGGCGTTGTCTGTGAGGACGGCCGAGAGTATTACGCTGTCTCGACGGAGTTCGATCCCGCCCGTGCCGGTAGTTGGGTGCGCAAGAACGTGCTGCCGAAGTTGCCGCAGCCTTCGTCGCCGCTGTGGAAATCACGCGAGAAGATCCGCGACGATCTTCTGAAATTCTTCGTTCCGCGGCCGATGGTGGTTCCGGAGCTCTGGGCGTGGGTCGCCGCCTACGACCACGTCGCGCTGTGCCAGTTGTGGGGCGATATGACCGAACTACCGCAGTCGATGCCGCGGTACACCCGCGAACTCCGACAGTTCTGGGAAGACAACGGCAGTCCTGCCCTCCCGTCGGCGCCCGCCGACGCACACGACGCACTTGCCGACGCCAGGCACAACCTCGTGAAGTTCGACGCCATTTCGGCTGCACGGTCACTTCGCTGACCCCGGTTTCGGTGCGCGGGAAGTGTTCCGATTGGGCTGCGATCGAGAGCCTGTGTGACGCGCCGACGAGCGAGCGAATATCCTGTAGAGGTGAACTGGACTGTCGACGTGCCGATCGACCGCTTGCCCGAACTCCCGCCGCTGCCTGCCGGACTGCGTAAGCAGCTCGACGAGGCGCTCGCGAAGCCCGCTGCTCAGCAGCCCTCGTGGCCTGCTGACCAGGCGGCCGCCATGCGGACTGTGCTCGAGAGCGTGCCTCCCATCACGGTGGCCAGCGAAGTCGAGGCGCTGCAAGAGCGTCTCGCGCAGGTCGCGCGTGGTGAGGCATTTCTGCTTCAGGGCGGTGACTGCGCCGAGACCTTCGCGGACAACACCGAGCCGCACATCAAGGGAAACATCCGCACGTTGCTGCAGATGGCCGTCGTGCTCACCTACGGTTCCTCGATGCCGGTCGTCAAGGTCGCTCGCATCGCCGGCCAGTACGCCAAACCGCGCTCTGCCGACATCGACTCGTTGGGTCTGAAGTCCTACCGCGGCGACATGATCAACTCGCTCGTCGCCGACGAGGCAGTCCGCGCCCACGATCCTTCGCGACTGGTGCGTGCATACGCCAACGCCAGCGCCGCGATGAACCTGGTTCGCGCACTCACCGGCGCCGGCATGGCCGACCTGCACAAGGTGCACGATTGGAACCGCGAATTCGTCGCAGCGTCGCCCGCGGGCGCACGCTACGAGCAACTGGCAGCCGAGATCGACCGCGGCCTGCAGTTCATGAACGCGTGTGGCGTCACCGATCCGAGCCTGCACCAGGCACAGATCTTTGCCAGCCACGAGGCCCTGGTTCTCGACTACGAGCGCGCGATGCTGCGTCTCGACAACGACAGCGATCACCCCAAGCTCTACGACCTGTCGGCTCACTTCCTCTGGATCGGTGACCGCACTCGTCAGCTCGACGGCGCGCACATCGCCTTCGCCGAGTTGGTGTCCAACCCGATCGGCCTCAAGATCGGCCCGAGCACGACGCCGGAAATGGCGGTGGAATACGTCGAGCGTCTCGACCCCACCAACAAGCCAGGTCGTCTGACTCTGATCTCGCGCATGGGCAACGGCAAGGTCCGCGACCTGCTGCCGGCGATCATCGAGAAGGTCCAAGCCACCGGTCACCAGGTCATCTGGCAGTGCGATCCGATGCACGGCAACACCCACGAAGCCTCCACCGGGTACAAGACGCGCCACTTCGACCGCATCGTCGACGAGGTCCAGGGATTCTTCGAGGTCCACAACGGTCTCGGCACGCATCCGGGTGGCATCCACGTCGAGCTGACCGGTGAGAACGTCACCGAGTGCCTCGGCGGCGCGCAGGACATCTCCGACCTCGATCTCGGCGGTCGCTACGAGACGGCGTGCGACCCCCGATTGAACACCCAACAGTCGTTGGAGCTCGCGTTCCTCGTGGCCGAGATGCTGCGAGGCTGAAACCCTGCTTCGCCGAAGCTGATTCGCGCCGGCATAGATTTTCGGCAAACGCCCTCACCCGCTCGCGCAGGTGGGGGCGTTCGCTATTGCGTGAATCGTGTGACGAATCGGCGCTGCCAGGGCATTTCGACGGCGCGAGGTGAGTAACGTGCGCGAACGTACGCGGTGGCGTCCTTACTGGGCACTCCGTCCATGACGGCAAGAGCGGCCAACGCTGTTCCGGTGCGGCCGTATCCACCACCGCACGCGATCTCGACGCTTTCGGTTTCCGAGCGCACCCACACTTCGTGCAAGGCCCTGCGCAGCGCATCGGGATCGCTCGGCAACCAGAAATCTCGCCAGCGGACCCACTCCGACTCCCACTCGGTGTCGGGAGGTTCTTTACCGGTCAGATAGACGCCGAAGGTGGGGAGAGGTCCGGAAGGAAGTGGATTGCGGAGTCCTCGACCCCGAATCGATCTCCCCGACGGCAAGTCGAGTATCCCAATGCTCTCGGGTTCCCACGTGGCCATGAATTCAGATTAGGCCGAAGCGGACTGTCAGGGAATTGCGACGACGCTGATGTCGGTGCCCTTGGCAACGAGATCGTTCTTGACGCTCTGGCTGATGATGACCGAGCTGTCGTTCTGGGTGAGCTGACGCACGGTGATCTCGAGGCCGAGGCGGCCGAGTTCTTCGCGTGCTGAGGAGACGGAGCGGCCGATCAGCGAGGGAACCTTGACGGAGTCGGAGATGAGGAGAACCACGGAGGTGCCGGCGTTGACGGAGGACCCGACTGCGGGATCGGTGCCGATCACGCTACCGCCCTCGACGGCGTCGTCGAACGTTGTTCTGGTGGTGCTGACGGAGATACCTACCTTGTCGAGGGCGGCGCGCGCAGCGTTCTCGGACATGCCCTTCACATCGGGAATGTCCACGGGCGGTGACCCTTTGGATGTGATGACCTTGACCGAGGAGCCCACGGCAACTTCGGTTCCCGGTGCCGGGTCGAGCGCGGCCACGCCGCCGATCGGGATCTTGGAGCTGAATGTGTCCCCGCCGTCGACCGCGACGAGAGTGCGATCGGCGAGTTGTGCGCCCAGGGCCGAGACGTCGCCGCCGGCCGGAATGGGCGGGACAGTCGGACGCCCGAGCGAAGTCAGCAGCGCGACGGTCGAGCCTTTGGTAACCCTGGAGCCGGAGGCCGGGTCTGTCCCGATCACCGTGTCGATGGGTTGGGCGTCGGAGTACTGACCCTGGACGTCGGGGGAGAGCCCGGCGTCCTGCAGAGCGGTGACCGCAGTGTCCTTTGTCAGCCCGTCGATCGAGGGAACGGCTGTATAGCGGCCCGATCCCATCCACCATCCGCCGAAGCCCAACGCGAGCGCGAGGACCGCGATGACGAGCAGCCAGATCAGGGTGGCTCGTCGCGATTTGCGTCGTGCCTCGACAAAATGAGCATGCGGATCGTCGTGCCCCGGGTGGTCGTCGTCGAAATCGGAACCGTCGTCGAAATCCGAGTCGCCGTCGACCGTCGCCGGACGAGCAGTTTGTGCGGTGACCGCGCGAGTGTGCTGGATACCGCCAGGGGGAGGAGAGCCCGTGCCGAGCGCCGTGGTGGCTGCCACAGCCGGGGCCACGCCGGACGCCAATACCGTCGTGGCAGCAGGGTTCGGGCGCGCAGCAGAGTTCGGGTGTACCTCCGTGGGAGGCGCAGGCGCCGGTTGTGGCCGGGCCGGGGCAACTTGCGCGCTCTGGTGCTGGGCGCTTCGACGCGGAGCGGGAACGCGGTATGACGGAAGTTCCAGTTGCTCGCTCACACTGCGAAGTGCAGCTGCCATCTCACCGGCGTCGGCGAAACGATGTGCGGGCTCGCGGTGAGTGGCTTCGGCAACCAGACGATCGAACTGCGCCGGTACACCGGGGATACGTGAACCTGGGCGCGGGACATCGTCGTGGATGCGTTGGTAGGCGATGGAGAGTGACGTATCGCCGGTGAACGGTGTTGTACCGGTGAGAAGTTCGAACATCAACACGCCGGTGGAATAGACGTCGCTTCGAGTGTCGGCAATTCCTGACGTCACCTGTTCCGGCGACAGATAGGCCGCGGTGCCGAGGATCACGCTGTTGGAGGTGGTGGTTGCTGCCGCAGCTGCACGCACCAATCCGAAGTCGGCGATCTTCACTTCGCCGGTGTCCGAGATCAAGATGTTCTCGGGTTTGACGTCACGGTGCACCAGTCCCGCTCGATGCGCCACCGCCAACGCGTCCAGGACAGGTGCCACGACTGCAGCGACTGCGTGTGGCGGCATCGGTCCGCGCTCACGAAGGAGTTCACGCAAGGTTCCACCGTCGACGAGTTCCATCACGAGGAACACGTGATTGCGATCGCTGCCTTGGTCGTAGACGGCCACAAGGGCCGGATGCTTGAGTCGGGCCACGGCCCGGGCCTCGAACTCGAAACGAGTCAGGAACGCTGGATCGCCGGCGAATTGCGGGTCCATCACCTTGATCGCGACAGGTCGATCCAACCGTGTATCGAGGCCTCGATACACGGTCGACATACCGCCGCGCGCGATCGGTGCGTCCACTCGATAGCGGCGCTCGAGCATTTCGCCGATCAACCCTCGACCTCCGTAATGACTGTTCCTCCGTGCTTGCGATCTGTCTGCTTGCGGTCTAGGTGGTAGCTGTCGGCATGTGGGTGGTTGTTTACCGCGTACTGGCTCCCGCAGTGAGGGCACCCATTTACATCCACCGCGAAATCCCGGTTACTGATACGCCGCATCCCGTCCATCGTAGCCAGCGATACCGACGCGGAAGTCTCGAGAACGTCACAGAGCGCTGTGACCTGAGCGGAGCGGCAGTTTCGAGCACTGCACCGGGCGGTACACAGCGGGCTCGCCGGACCGGATAAACTTCTCGCGGTGAGCGCGATTCCTTATTGTGATGATGTCCTGGATTCTTCGGTTTCCCTGTTCCAGCTGGTGGATGTGGCGAAGAACGTCGGGTTGCCGGTGAGCAAGGTTCACCAGTTGCTTCGCGATCACAAGATCATCGCAGTCAAGCGGCATGGCGTTCTCGGTGTCCCCGAAGTGTTCTTCGGCGAGGACGGCCAGATCGTCAAGTGGCTGCCCGGTCTGCTGGCGGTGCTGCACGACGGCGGCTACACCGATGTCGAAATCCTCCGCTGGTTGTTCCTGGCCGACGATTCCCTGCCGGGGCGCCCGGTGGACGCACTGCATGGTGATCTCGCGCGTGAGGTCATCCGCCGCGCACAGGCCATGGCTTTCTGAGCTGCCGGCCTTCTGACAACTCACCGCATGCGGTTTTTCGCCGCGTAGGTTGCCGACCGGACCAGACCCGGCGCAGCGACTCGAAGTCGCGTGCGTCCGGGAACGGACACACGTCGATGCAGTATCCGGAAGTCGGCGCGCTCGACCTGGTCGAGAATTGCTCCGTACAACACGAAAGCCGTGCGGATCGACGGCTGGACCCGCCGATCGAGCATCGGGATGCCAGATTCGGCAGACCGATACCTCCCCCGCGTCACGGCAATGAAGTGTGCCAGCGCGCGCTTGACCCGAACGTCCACCGTTCCGGTTCTGCGCCCGTGCTCGAGCATCTCGATGTCGACCCCGAATGCGGCGAACTCGCCCGCCGGTAGATACAGACGTCCCCGGTCGAGGTCTTCACCGACGTCGCGGATGAAGTTGGTCAGCTGAAACGCCTCACCGAGATTCGACGCGGGCACTACAGCTTCCTGCTGCGGAACGCTCACTCCGAGAATCGGGAGCATCTGCAAACCGATGACGACGGCAGAGCCGTACATGTACTCGCTGAGTTCGTCCATCGTGTTGTAAACGGGTCGAAACTTCGCCGTGTCGGGGGCGTCCATCCGCATGGACTCGAAGAAGGCGTCGAAATATGCGCGCGGGATGTCGAACGTCTTCACAGCATCCGCGAAGGCCGGGAGTACGCGTGTCAGGTCGAGGGGAACCGTCGACGGGAAGCCACCTGTCGCAGTGGGGTTGTCGAGTGCGTTGACGGCTGCACGTTCGACGTCGGCGAGCACCGTGCCTCGTTCATGCGGACCCGAGGGTTCGTCCACGATGTCGTCGACGACGCGAGCAAATGCGTAGAGCGCGTGAACTGCGCGGCGTCGAGGTACGGGCAACAACCGGGTGGCCAGAAAGTACGTTCGGCCGTGTTCCCTCGTCACGTCCTCGCAGAATTCATAGGACGCAGGCAGTGCGTTCATGACACGCGGATCACGCAGATCCTGACGTCGAGGGCGCCGAGGCGGCTGACGTCATTTCGATCGGTTTCTCGTGTTTGCGTCCACGAAGTCGCAGTGGGTCTTCCGTCTGCAAGGACATCGCCGCGATCACGGCAGCGACGATGGCCAGAGCCACGTGCGGGAACGTGTAGAGGCCGATCGATCCGTCCGGCTGGAACACCAGCATCAGCCAGGTGGACAGCCCGGTCAGTACGGCGAGAGTCGTCGGCGACATTGCGAAACCGGCAGCTACTGCCAGCGGCCAGGAGTAGTACCAGGGGAGTGCTGCGGGGGACAGAACGACGATGGCGACCATCACGATCACGATGCCCATGACGGCGTCGCGCTCGGTCTTGCGGTAGCGCCACCACACGACGGCGATGATCGCGATCAACACAACCGCCGAGATGGTCCGGGAGACTTCGAGGATGTCGTTGAAATGGTCGCCGGCGAACCAGGAGGTTGCCATGGTTCCGATGTGCGCCACGATCGTGGGCAGCGAGAGCCAGTTGATGATCTTTGCCGAACCGGAGAGTGCCGTCGTCCAGCCGAGGCCGACTCCGGCGATCAGTGAGGTGGATCCGAGTACCGCCACGAACACCGCGAAACCTGCGCCGGCCGTTTTGACGAACGATCGGATCGGTGACGCCGGTTCTCGCCCGGCCGCTGCGGCGTCCTCCCGCTCGTGGATCATCCAGATCCAGACTATGAAGGGAAGTGCGACGCCCGCGGTTGCCTTGATCGCGACGGCGAGCGCGATCAGCCCGATCCCGAAGAGGTGCTTGCGTTCGAGAGCGAGCGCAATGCCTGCGGCCATGAGGCCGACCATGAGCATCTCGTTGTGAACGCCGCCGATCAGGTGGATCAGGACGAGGGGATTGAGTACTGCGAGCCACAGGGCGATCGAGGTGTTTCCGCCGAGCTTCGTCGCGAGATGGGGAACGGCCCACATCATCAGGGCGAGTCCGGGGAGCATCGTGATCCGCAACAGCATCGTGCCGGCGATGACGTTCTCACCGGTCAGCCGAACGATGGCGTCGGCAAGGAGAAGGTGAACCGGACCGTACGGGGTAGTTGTCGTCGTCCACACGTTGGAGACGTTGTCGAGCAGGATTCCCGGATTGACGACGGGGCCGACGGCATACGGGTCGAAGCCGTTGCGCAACAACGCGCCTTGCGCCAGGTAGGAGTAGGCGTCACGGCTGAACATGGGCACCGCGAACAGCAGCGGAAACGTCCAGACCGGGACGACGTAGCGCAGGCCGCGCAACGAGACGTCACCGCGCAGAGTCGAGCGGCCCAGTCGAACCCAGGCGGCGATCATGCACAGGACACCGATCCAGACGATGGCCGCCGACAGAATCGATCCGTGTCCGAAACGGAGCCAGGACAGATGCATCGACTCGAGCAGCGGATCTTGGCGCCGGACGCTACCGGCACCGAATCCGCCGAAAGTGATCATGACTGCGCCGAAGAAACCGAGCAGTGCACTGTGACCTTCGGGAGTCCGAAGGAAATTGGCGGCCCTTAGGTGCCACGGTCTTTCAGTGGCTGCGGCAGAGGACGTCATCGGTGCAGGTTCCTCCCCCGAGGAGATCGGTGTCGATCGGCGCATGCAGCGCCCGAGTCGGTGAATCGTGGATGAATGGTCGGTTACGAGGGGCTAGTTTAGTTGCTCGCACGAGTGCCCACCGCGCTGGCTCGCTCGCGTGTACCGGTAATACGTTCGGCGGCGAGCCGTCCGGACAGCAGAACGGTCGGTACTCCCACCCCCGGAACGGTTCCCGATCCGGCGAGAACGACGTTGTCGAAGCCGCGGGCGAGGTTCTTGCGTCGGAACGGCCCCGTCTGGGTGAAGGTGTGTGCCGCTGCGAACGGGCTACCCGCGGCCATGCCCTTCTCGAGCCAGGTCTGCGGGGTGTCGACGTGATCGATCTCGAACCCTTCGACCAGTCCCGTGTAGCCACGTTCTTGCAGCGTGAGGATGATTTCGCGCACGTAGGGCGGGCCGAGAGTCGACCAGTCGAGACTTGCACTGTCCAGATTCGGACACGGCGCGAGGACTGACAGCGGTTCACGGATTCGGCCGTCTCGCGAGAAGGCCAGGCTCGGATCGGTCTGTGCCGGTCGGGTGACGAGCAGTGACGGATCACTCATCAGTCGCCCGCGGCCGCGGCGTGCCGTGATCTCGGCGAAGGTACGCTTCCACGCCTCGCCGAAGTCGATCATGTGGTGTCGCTGCGCGGGCCATTCGTCGGCGACCGCGGAGGAAACAGTGCCGTGAATCACGACAGCGGACGGCGATGTACGCACCGGGCGCGGACGCAATCGCGTATGCGGGCGCAAGAGCGAGTCCGTGACGGCCATGTCGGGAGTGAGGACGGCGGCGTCACAGTCGAAGCGCTCGCCGTCGCGTGTGTGAACGGTGTGCACGCGCCGTCCGCTCACCTCGAGGCGTTCGACAGTGCGGCCGAGATGCAGAATTCCGCCGGCCTCGGTGAAGGCGTCGGCCATCGACTCGGCGATCGTGCGCATCCCGCCCTCGGGGAAGTAGACGCCGAGTGAGGTGTCCATGTGAGCGATCGCCCCGTACACCGCGAGGGCCCGAGACGGAGCAACGCCCGCATACAGCGCTTGGAAGGTGAAGATCCGCCGGAGGCGAGGGTCGCGGATCTTGCGATCCACCTGCCCGCCCAGTTTCCCGAATCCTCCCAGTGCGACGAGCCGGCTCAGATCTTTGACTGCGTCACGCGAATTGACCAGTCCGAGGGGAGAATCGAAGTCGGCGTCCATGAAGCGGTCGAATTCCGCGTCGAAGATCCGGTTCAGCCATCGCCGCAACGCACGGTATCGCTGCGCTTCTTCCGGCCCGCAGACACGGGAGACCTCGGCAGCCATGTCTTCTGGATCGGCGTGGACATCGACAGCGGTGCCGTCTGCGAATCGCGCGTGGTACGTCGGATCGAGCTTGTGCACAACGAATTTGGGGTTTGTCGAGGCTGGGTCGGCACCGACGGCGGCAAGCGCGTCTTCGACGAGTTCGGGCATCGTGAGCACCGTTGCGCCGTTGTCGATGCTGTAGTCATTGCCCTGGTAGACACCGACTCGCCCACCGACCGAGCTGTTGCTCTCGAGAATCGTGACGTCGCGGCCGGCGCCACGCAGATACAACCCCGCAGACAGTCCGGCAAGTCCCGCGCCGACGATCACGACTCGATCGGTCGGCGAGCTGACGGTTCGAGTGCGGTGCACGTGTGCCACGGTCAGTAGCTTCGCTTCGTGGCCGCGATCGCCATGTCGGTCAGGCGAGCCTTGGACTCTGCCGTTGCCGTGCTCGAGTCGAGGGCGTTCGCAGCTGTCTCGACGAGGGTGTCGATCTGCGTTTCGACGTCGGTGACGGCGCCCAGATCGGTGATCACCTGGCGCAGAGTGTCGACCTCGGTGTCGGTCAGCTGCGTGCCGATTCCGTTGCGGAGCAGTTCTGCTGCCGCCGGATCTGCGGCGTCGGCGCGGGCAAGCGCCATCGCGAACAGGACAGTTCGCTTACCGGCGATGAGATCGTCGCCCGACGGTTTGCCCGTGACGGACGGATCTCCGAAGACACCGAGCAGGTCGTCGCGAAGTTGGAAGGCGATACCGATGTCCGTGCCGAAGGTCCGGTAGGCATCGACCAACTCGGCGTCCGCACCGAACAGCGCGGCGCCGAGGTGCAGTGGGCGTTCGATCGTGTACGCGGCGGTCTTGTAGCGGTTGACCCGCATGGCTGCCTCGACGGTCTCGTCGCCTCGGGCTTCGTTGCTGATGTCGAGGAATTGGCCACCGAGCACCTCGGTGCGCATTGCCGACCAGACCGGGCTGACACGTGCGGCCGCCTCGGGGCTGATCCCGGATTCTCGGATCATGTCGTCCGCCCAGGCCAAGGCCAGGTCGCCGAGAAGAATGGCGACGGCCTCGCCGAAGTGCGCGGAATCGCCGCTCCACTCCTCGTCTCGGTGCTGGTTCTCGAATTCGACGTGAACGGTCGGGAAGCCGCGCCTGGTCGTGGATGCGTCGATGATGTCGTCGTGGACGAGCGCGCAGGCCTGCACCAGTTCGAGGGCGGCGCACGCACGAATCACCGCGTCTGCGTTCTTACCGTTCGGGTCGCCTCCGGCGCCGAGCCATCCCGTCCAGGCGAACGACGGTCGGACGCGCTTTCCTCCGCGCAGGACGAAGGCCTCGAGGGTGCTGACGGCCTCCTCGTATCCACCGCCGATGTTCGAGACGAGTTCGCGGCGTGAATCGAAGAAGTCGCGGAGCGCTGCTTCGAACAGACCCGGCAGTTCGAGTGAGGTCGGATGCGGTGCGGTGTTGGTCGAACTCTGTCCAACGCGCGCGGTTCCTGCGGACAGGGTGGCCTCCAAGATCGGTATGTTCTCGCGCCGGAGGGTTACACGGAAGCGAGCTTGGAGCCCAGCTTAGTGGGGGTTGGAATCAACGGCGGGTCGGGCCGTGAACTGCGCGATCCTGACATTCGGGATACGCAGTACTGGGCGATGAGCTTGTTTGCAGCTGGAAAACATATGCTTGACCGGTGACATTCGATCCAGTCAGGGGCCGCTCCAGCGAGGGATGGGCCACCCGAACACCGTCGATCGTCGATCGGATCGCTTCCTCGACAGGTAGCCGTATTCCGTTCTCGGTCGAGTTTTCGCCGCCGCGTGACGCGGACGCCGAAGCGCGCCTGTGGCGTGCGGTGCGTACCTTCGAGCGGCTCGGACCGGCATTCGTCTCGATGACCTACGGCGCAGGTGGCTCGACGCGCGATCGTACGGTGCGTGTCACCGGCGAACTTGCCGAAGAGACGACCCTGCTGCCGGTTGCTCACCTGACTGCTGTCTCACACAGCACCGAAGAGCTTCGCGCCATGGTCGGTGCCTACGCCGATCGTGGGATCAGCAACATCCTCGTATTGCGCGGCGATCCGCCCGGCGATCCGCTCGGCGAATGGAAGAAGCATCCCGAAGGCGTCGAGTACGCCGAGGAACTCGTGCGGATGGTCCGTGACCTGGGCGACTTCCACGTCGGCGTCGCGTCGTTCCCCGAGGGGCACTACCGCGCTCCGGACTTGGCATACGACACGAAGTACCTGGTGTCGAAGTTGCGTGCCGGCGCCGAGTACTCGATCACGCAGATGTTCTTCGACGTGGAGGACTACCTGCGTCTTCGTGACCGGGTGAGTGCGTACGACGCAGAACAGGGCGCCAAGCCGATCATCCCGGAGATCATGCCGGTGACGTCGCTGCGCTCGGTGCGGCGCATGCTCGAGCTCTCGGGCTCGTCGTTGCCCCCCGCTCTCGAGCGTCGATTCGACGCCGCGGCCGGAAGCGGTCCGGACGAGAACCGTGCAGCGGTCCGCGAACTCGGCATCGATCTGGCCACCGAGATGGGTGAGCGGTTGATCGCCGAAGGCGCTCCGTGCCTGCACTTCATCACTTTGAACTTTGCGCGCGCCACCAGTGAGGTCCTCGAGCGACTCGGTCTCACCCCCGACACCTCTGTCGGGACAGCGCAAGCCGTCTGATCCCGGTTGCCCCGCTCGACACCAATCGAGTGGGGCAATCGCCAGGCGCTACTTCGTGGTGTTTTTCGGATTCCTGTTGTCAGCTTGCTTGCTGGCAGGTGATTTCGTGACAGGCGTCTTCATGACCGGTGCTTTCGCGGCGGGCGCGCGCTTGATCGGTGCTCGATTGCGCGCCATCCAGGCCATCGCACCGACGACAATCGCGACACCGAGCGCCAGCCCGGCCATGATTCCTGCCCACCCGGCGAAGCTTCGGGTGCTTGGGTCCGCGTAGTTGACCTCGGCGCGCATTGTCGACACCTCGCCGGCGGGCAAGGTCCACGACACCCGGGAATCGCCGTCTCGTGTTCCGTTGGTCGTGCCGACCCGTGCCGGGAAGGCGATGCTGACCTGGACGTCGGCGCCCTGAGTTGGAACCGTCTTCAGGTCTGCCTTGCCGTCGAGCGTGACGGTGTCCCCGGATCGCTTGAGGGTGATCTGGAACGACCCGGACCCCTCGGCGTACATGGAGCCCAGTTGGGCGACGTCACCGAAGGACAAGTCGCTGAAGAACGCCTGGCTGCCGACGTACCCGTCCTTCTTGTACTCCTGAACCCGTATCTTGTCCTCCAGCGACGAAGGTGGGGTCAGCTGCGGACCCTTGTCCGCCTCGTTCGCCGGAATAGCGGCAGCTACCACCTGTCCGGTCACACGATCGTTCGCGGACACTCCCATCGACACCTGCACGCGGATGCACCCGGCAAGCAAGGGAACAAGCATGAGGGCGAGCGCGGCAACCGTCAGGAAACGTTTCCGACTGGTCGGCTTGGCGGCGGGATCGGTGGACTGTTGCACAGTGGTCATCGTGCCAGCCGTGGCGTAGCCAGTCATCGAGGCGGGGGCGTGTCGGCGGGTGAAGTTCGGCGGGTGACCTTCACGACCTGCTCGAACGACGCATCCAACGACGAGTCGCGCCCCGGCGGCTGTCCGACAGTGCGATTCGAGCCGCACTGCGACCACTGGCTCCGGACACACCGCCACCGGGATGAGTCGATGCTCCGGTCAGATACAACCCGTCTGCTCCCGGAACGCGATGGCCGGACAGTTCCGGAAGCGGTCGCCACAACATCATCTGATCGAGTGACATCTCGACGTGCATGACATTTCCGCCGATCATCCCCAATTCCGACTCGATGTCCCGGGGGGTCTGAATGAACCGGTCGAGGACGGAATCGGCGAACCCGGGTGCGAAAGCCTCCATCTCGCCGACGATCCGGTCGGCCTCCGCCTCGGCGACCGATGCCCAATCGCGATGTCCGCTGAGGCGATACGGTTGCCACTGCGACCACAGTGTCACCTGATGCCGACCGGCCGGGGCGATCGTGGGATCGATTCCGCTGAAACTCATTCCGAGAACCGCAGGGCGAGGAGGAAGTTCCCCCGCCAGTGCTGCGCCGTGTGCAGTGCGCAAGTGTGCGCGATCGGAGACGAGTAATTGCAATCCCGAGGTACTTTCCCGTGTCGTGGCGTCGCCGCGGTACGACGGAAGCGCGGATGTCGCCAGTCGAAGTACCGCGCCGATGCCGGGGCCGACCCTGATTTTCCGCCGCCAGTGATCGAGCGTGGTTCGGTCGAAGCCCCCTCGGCCCAGGAGGTCGAGCGTGGTCAGGATGTGGCACCCGGCGATTACCTTGCGAGCGTGAACTTCTCGACCGCTCTTGGTTGTGGCGGTCCAGTGACTCGAGTTTCGGCGGATCGACGTCACGCCGTCACCGAGCGCGACCGTGGCGCCGTCGACGGCCATCCGGGAGGCCAACGCAGCACTCAGTGCGCCGCTTCCACCGACTGCTCGCCCTGGCGGCAAGATGTGCATGAGGGCCGCGAAGCCGACCATCGGAGCGGTTCCCGGTTCCGACATCGCAGGCCCGGACTGGGCGCCGAACCACGCAAGCGCTGCTTTGAGTGCCTCACTGTCGAAATACTCGTCGAGCAGTGCGTCGCCAGGCGCGAGGAACTGCCGAGACAGTTCGCTGTTGCCGCGTGCGGTGGCGAGACCTCCGAACGCACCGATCAGGTTCGATCCGGTGGGCGGTGCGGAAAACGCTTTCATGACATGTCGACTGCGCTCCGACCAGACCGCGACGAATCGCCGGTAGGAGTCGGCGTCCTTTGTCCCGCATGCTCGTTCGATGGACCAGCAGGTTGCGTCGAGGTCGCGGTGAAACACGATGCCCGGCCCGTCGGTGCCCGGGGCGGGCGGCGCGAACGCCCACGGGTCACAGTCGATGTAGCGCAGTCCGTGCGCGCCGAGTCCGAGTTCCTCGATGATGCCGCTGTGTCGGATCATGAGGTGTGCCGACGACCCCCGGTCCACCTTGTATCCGGGAAATCGCTCGACGGTCGAGACTGCGCCGCCGAGAACCGTGTCCTTCTCCAGAACCTCGACCGACCAACCCTCGCGTGCGAGGTAGGCGGCCGATACGAGCGCGTTGTGTCCGGAGCCGACGACGACGGCGTCGAGAAGCGCGCTCACAGTGGGAGTCCACGGCCGAGGACTGCGAACGGCCGGTTGTCGCCGGCAAAACGAAATCTGCGGAGCACGTCACGAAAGCCGAGGCGACGGTACAGCCGCCAGGCTCGGTTGTCCTCGTCGTACACCTCGGGTGTCGACAACAGAACACTGCGTTCGGGTCGATCGACGAGGAGGTGACGCAAGAGCGATTCGCCCAACCGGTGACCTTGTCCGTTCGGATGCACGTGGAGTTCGGTGAGTTCGAAGTAGTCGCTCAGAATCGCGTCGATCTCGCTCTGGGGACGACCCGAGCGCCGAAGCCCGTGCAGTACCTGTTGATGCCACCACTGGTCCGGGCTCCCGCGATACCCGTAAGCGATCCCCACCAGCGGCAGATTTTCGTGTGACGGTTGCTGAGGAACCGCCAAAGCGCCGACTGCCTTCCAGCCAGGCCGGTTCGCGTGCTCCTGCCACATCGGTGCGCGATGGAACTCGGTTCCTCGCGGATAGTCCATCGCGGTGACGTACACGGCCAGTGCCTCGTGGAGTCGACTCGCGAATTCTGCGCGATCGAGGTCGACCGTATGTGGTGTCCAGGCGATCTGCGGGTCGACCGGTCTCACCTCTTCTCTTGACGGCGTGTCGGTGGGTGCAGTTATATTGAATAGGTCGAACAGATGTTCGATGTGGGTGATCCGGAGATGCCCGAAGGGAAGCGGGCATCTCCGGACCACCTGGTCTTGGATCCTCACGGTGCAGGAGGTGCCCCGATGTCCGAGCGTGTGAAGCCTGAACGTGTGAAGTGCCAACGAACTCTTCCTGCCGAGTTGTCGAGTCCGTCGGATGCCGCAATTTCTCGATTGCCGATGTCGGCGAGGCGGTCCTTCGGCGCGAGTGACGCCAGCGACCGCACTGCTCGAGTGGGAAAGTCCGGTGTGGCGTGGGGGCTGCTCCGGAAGGCGGATGCGCTTTTAGAGGAAGCGATTGGGGCGGGCGATCCTGCCGACCGGTTCCGGTGTGCCTACCTGGCGGCCCTACGTGGTGCCGGGGCAGTGTTGGCCGCAGCTCCTGCCGGTGCCGGCTCGAAGCGCAAGCGAAGTGGAAACGCGTGGGTTCTGATGGACGCCGCAGCGCCCGCGTTCGGAGCGTGGTCGAAATTCTTCGCAGGGTGGTCCGCTACGCGTGCGGCCGTGGAAACCGGCGTGTCGATCGTGATCACGGACTCCGATTCCGACGCATTCTTCGCCGAGGTCGGCCGTTTTCTCACGGCGGTCGAAGATTTCATCGGTCAGGACGCGTCCGAGCATTTGCGAGCGTCGTGAACAAATGGTCCGTGTCGGCAGTTGTTTCCGGGGAATTTCCTGGTCCGCACAGGCAAATGGAGCCGAATCGGGGCCCTTCGGCACGAATACGTACGCTTGTGGCGGAACTCGTACCCGGAGTTGGTGGTCCGAGACCTAAACTGCTCGTATTATGAAAACAGGTAATCGTCCAACTTGATTACCCGCCGCCTCACACCGTGGGGTGGTTGCCAAACTTCCAGTGCCGGGGGAGGTACCGTGCCACTCTCCGAGCACGAGCAGCGCATGCTCGATCAGATCGAGAGCGCTCTCTATGCCGAAGACCCCAAGTTCGCCTCCAATGTGAGGGGCGGCCGTATGCGGGCGCCGTCGAGTAGACGGCGGTTCCAAGCAGCGGCTCTATTCGTGCTGGGTCTGGTCCTGCTGATCGCGGGGGTTGCACTCCCGCTCAAGCCGGGCGGTTTTCCGATCATCAGCCTGTTCGGTTTCTTGTTCATGTTCGGCGCAGGGGTGTTGTTCCTCTGGGGTGGTGGACGTAAGTCTGCGCCGGCCGCCGACTCCGCTTCCGAAGGTGGCAATCATCCCTCCGGTCCGCCGGGTAGGGGTAGTGCCGGCGGATCCGGGCGGGGACGCGGCCGGAAGTCCGGCGGCGGATTCTCGTCGCGGATGGAAGATCGATTCAAACGCAGGTTCGAGCAGGACTAGCTCTCCCGCCCTTCTTCGGGCGTACTTCGAGAGTGATGCAGTTCGGACGTGACGCCCTCTTCAGGGCACGGACGACCACACGTGTGGCGGTCGGCAACCAAGGTTGCCGACCGCCACACGCCGTTGCTGTGGGTGTTGTACGTGTGCGCCGGCAATCCATCGAGTGAATCAGTGACGTGCGAGCGAATCACTCGCCACTCCTGCTGCCTCAGGGCATGCCCGCGGGCTTCCTCCACTTCGCTCCACTCGGCCCTCCACTTTCCTCCACCCTGGTCGAACTGCAACGCACGACCAGACCTCGTCCCGCTCACGTCTATTCGAAAACCGCGCTTGTACTGCGATTTTGTGTGGGGGAGCAACAGATCGTGGCGTAAAGGGTCGATCTGACGGCGGTGTGGGCCGGGACACGGTTACAAATTTCCCCCACGTCTCCCCACCTGCGCTGACCTGCTATTTATCAGCAAATGATGCTGAATAGGGACCATGTGCTCCTTGTTTGTGGGGGAAAGTGGGGTACTGTGGGTTCGGGCGGAGAGCTGAAGCACGATCCGCTCGATAGGGAGGGTTTCAGCGCAAGCTCGCAGGAGGTGTCGAGTGTTCCTCGGTACCTTCACGCCGAAGCTCGACGACAAAGGTCGGCTCACGTTGCCGGCAAAGTTCCGAGACGAACTGGCAGGAGGATTGATGATCACCAAGAGTCAGGATCACAGCCTCGCCATCTACCCCCGGGACGAGTTCGTCAAGCTTGCTCGAAAGGCAGCGGCAGCTCCACGCAATGATCCGGCAGCTCGGGCGTATGTCCGTGCCCTGGCCGCCGGCACAGATGAACAGCACGCCGATGCCCAGGGGCGAATCACCCTCTCGGCTGATCATCGGCGTTACGCAAACCTGTCCAAGGAATGCGTAGTGACCGGCTCCGTCGATTACCTCGAGATCTGGGATCTAGCAGCCTGGGAGAGGTATCTCGGAGACAACGAAGAGGACTATTCGCAGGCAACAGGCGAATCTCTCAGCGAGATCGTCTAGGCGAAGAGCCCCCGGCGAATGCCGCGAGGCCTCTGCCCGGAAAGACCCTGACGCACTTCCCCAGCGCCAGGTTCTCCTTCGGGCAGGGACCTCGAAGCATTCGCCTTCTCGAACAGTCATCGCCTTCTCGGAAAGTCAGCACCTTTTCGAAAAGTCATCGGAAATCATGAAAGTAGGAGCCGGAGCAATCATGGTGGATCACGAGGTGAACGAACCCTCGGATGCCGATGGCTTCGCGCACGTCCCTGTACTTCTGCACCGCGCCGACGATCTTCTCGGCCCTGCCATCACCGCCGTCGGTGACGGTGGAGCGGGCGCATACATGATCGATGCGACGTTGGGGCTCGGTGGCCACTCCGAATTCTTCCTGGGCAAGTACCCGGGCCTTCACCTCATCGGTCTCGATCGCGACACCAACGCACTCCGGATCGCTTCAGAGCGTCTGGCGCCATTCGCGGACCGAACGACGTTCGTGCACACCACGTATGACGGGATCGAGGACGCGCTCGAACAGGCAGGTCTGCCGTCGACGGAGTCGGTTCACGCGATCCTTTTCGATCTGGGTGTGTCGTCGATGCAGTTGGACGAAGCCGACCGAGGTTTTGCGTACTCGATCGACGCTCCTCTCGACATGCGGATGGATCAGACGGTCGGGCTGACCGCGGCAGAGGTCCTGAACACTTACAGTCACGGCGACCTTGCTCGCATTCTGAGCACGTACGGCGAAGAACGGTTCGCGGGAAAGATTGCGTCCGAGATCCTTCGGCAGCGTGAGCGTGAACCCTTCACCACCAGTGCAGCTCTGGTCGAATTGCTGTACCGAACAATCCCGGCAGCCACGCGGCGTACGGGGGGACACCCGGCCAAGCGCACCTTCCAAGCGCTGCGGATCGAAGTCAATGCCGAGTTGGATTCGCTTCGTGCAGCCGTTCCTGCCGGGCTCGACGCACTGGCAGTCGGTGGGCGAGTGGTGTTCATGTCCTACCAGTCGCTCGAGGATCGAGTTGTGAAGGCGGAGTTGGTTCCCCGCTCGAAGTCCACCAGTCCTGAAGGACTACCGGTCGAGTTGCCGGGTATGGGACCGGAGTTCCGCATTCTCACCCGTGGCGCAGAACGTGCGTCAGAGCAGGAAATCGAAGAGAACCCACGATCAGCTCCGGTGCGTTTGCGTGCCGCAGAACGCATTTCCAGGAGGCGGGCATGAGTCGTCAGGGCAAATCCGGTGCAGCGCAACGTGCATACGACAAGCGCACCGCACGGGCGGCAGGCCGGACCGGAACTGTCGCTGCTGCCGGCCCGTCTATCTCTCCTCGGGCGATGCTCAAGGGGAGAGTGCCGTTCGTCGCCTCCGTCATCGGACTTCTGTCCATCGGTCTCGCGGTGACTCTGCTGCTGACCACTCGCGCTGCCGAGGATTCGTACCAACTCAGTGATGCACGTGCATACAACCAGTCTTTGGTCGAGCAGAAAGCAGCGCTCGAACGTGACTTCCAGTCGCGTAACTCGGCTCCGGAGTTGGCAAATCAGGCAAGCGCTCTCGGCATGGTCCCCGCCAAGGACCCTGCACGACTGGTAGTTCATCCGGACGGTTCGGTCGAGGTCGTCGGAACGCCGACTCCCGCGACTGCCGGAGCTATGCCGCCGCTC
The DNA here is from genome assembly GCF_036541985.1 of Rhodococcus sp. IEGM 1306. Taxonomy (NCBI): domain Bacteria; kingdom Bacillati; phylum Actinomycetota; class Actinomycetes; order Mycobacteriales; family Nocardiaceae; genus Rhodococcus; species Rhodococcus sp. IEGM 1306. Next base: position 296,903 of record NZ_JAZHFF010000006.1, on the reverse strand, counting down.
GATGCGCCCACATCGGTGCCCGCACCGACTGCGACACCCCCGCGCACCACAACGCCGGTTGCTCCCGGAGCCACGCCGAGCGTTCCGAATAACACGCGAAACCTCGCGCAGAGTGAACAATTGGTTCCTGTGATCCCCACGACGACAGCACCCGCCACCACGACGGCGGTGCCTGCTCCGCCTGAGGAACGTCGGTGAGTCAGAACTCCCGTAACAACCCCGGTCGGCGTCCGCGCCGCTCGGCCACCGCCTCATTTCCGTTTCGTCAGCGAGTCGGTCGTATCACCATGTGTGGTGCGCTCGCCGTTGCGGCATTGCAGCTCTTGTGGATTCAGGGAATCGACGCGCCGAGTCTGGCTGCGGAATCTGCCAATCAACGAACCACGACGCAGGTCGATCCGGCTGTACGTGGCTCGATAACCGATCGCAACGGAAACCCCCTCGCCTTCACCATGGAAGCCAAGGCGCTGACTTTCCAGCCGGTGCGGGTACGCAAGGAACTCGAGGAAGCGCGCGCCAAGAGCATCGAGCAGGGCGCCGAGGGTGACAAGCAGGCGCCGGAAGTGAGCGATCGCCTCGCCGAGATCGCCGCCGGAATCCACGCCAAGCTCGGCGATACCGTTCCGGAAAAAGATCTGCTTCAGAAGATGAACAGCAACGAGACTTTCACGTACCTCGCGCGCAGCGTGGATCCGGCGGTTGCTGCCGAGATCTCGGACAAGTTCCGGGAGGTCGGCCTCGAGCGTCAGGACATCCGCGAGTACCCCGGTGGCTCTCTGGCCGCGAATCTCGTCGGCGCGACCGGCTGGGACGGGCACGGTTTGCTCGGTCTCGAAGATTCGATGGACTCCACGCTCGCCGGAACCGATGGATCCGAAACGTACGACCGCGGTTCCGACGGCGCTGTGATCCCCGGCAGCTGGCGTGACAAGCAACCGGCAGTCAACGGTTCGGGTGTCGAGCTGACCATCGATTCGGACCTCCAGTTCTACGTTCAGCAGCAGGTCCAGATCGCCAAGGACAAGTCGGGCGCAAAGAACGCTTCGGTTGTGGTCATGGACTCCAAGACGGGACAGGTGTTGGCCATGTCCAACGACAGCACCTTCAACCCCGCAATCGGCATCGACAAGAACGCGCCGACAGCCGAAATGGGCAATCCGTCGGTCAGTACGCCGTTCGAGCCCGGATCGGTGAACAAGATCGTCACCGCAGCAGCGGCCATCGAGGACGGTAAGACAACTCCGGACGAAGTTCTGCAGGTCCCGGGCAGCATCACGATGTCCGGTGCCACAGTCAAGGACGCGTGGGATCACGGTGTGGCCCCGTACACCTCTACCGGTGTATTCGGAAAGTCCTCGAACGTCGGCACCTTGATGCTCGCTCAGCGAGTGGGCGAGGATCGCTACGCAGACATGCTGAACAGGTTCGGCCTCGGACAACGCACCGACGTCGGACTTCCCGGCGAGAGCGCGGGCAGCGTTCCGAGTCGCGACCAGTGGTCCGGCGGAACCTTCGCGAACCTGCCGATCGGGCAGGGTCTCTCGATGACAACCCTGCAGATGACCGGGATGTACCAGGCCATTGCCAACGACGGCGTGCGAATTCCTCCGCGGATCGTGAAGTCGACTGTCGACTCTTCCGGCACGCGGACCGAGACGCCGCAGCCCGAGGGCGTCGAGGTGGTCAGCGCCCAGACAGCGGCGACTGTTCGGGACATGTTCCGGTCGGTCACTCAGGAAGACACCGGCAACCAACGAGGAACCGGTGTTGCCGCGGGCGTCGAGGGATACCAGGTCAGTGGAAAGACCGGGACCGCGCAGCAGGTGGATCCCGCGTGCAAGTGCTACTCCAACTCCAACTACTGGATCACCTTCGCGGGAATCGCGCCTGCGGACAATCCTCGATTCGTGATCGGAATCATGCTCGACGCACCGGTTCGCGGCGTGGACGGCGGCGGCGGTCAGTCGGCGGCACCGTTGTTCCACAACATCGCGTCGTGGATGCTCCAGCGTGACAGTGTCCCGATGTCGCCGGACCCCGGTCGCAAGTTGGTGTTGCAGGCGGACTGATTGCGGTGCGTCGGTTTCGACACGGTCTTCGGGTGAATCCCGGACACGGTAATCTCAAACGTCGCAGTAACCTCATTCATCGCAGTGCGCCGAACTTTGCTTGCGTTGCGACCGCCATAGACAACGACCGCCATAGACAACGACCGCGATAGAACAACGACAATTGCCAGGAGTCGAGTGACAGTGCCGAATCGTTTGCAATCGTCGAACTCGGACGGCGCTCCCGGGACGCGTCCGACACAACCGGTTGCTACCGCGATCACGGCGCTCTCCGAACTGTCCGGGGCTCGCCTCGAATGGGTGGGGCAACCGGGATCACAGTCCTCGGAGGTCGTCGTCAAGGGCGTCGACCTGCGTGCGCAGGGAATCGTGACCGATGACCTCTTCGCCGCTCTGCCCGGTGCACGGACCCATGGCGCTCAGTTCGCCGTCGACGCTCTGGGGCGCGGTGCGACCGCGATCTTGACCGACGAGGCCGGCCTCGAACTGATCGAGGCCGCGGACAAGGCGCCTGACCGGTCCGTCCCAGTTCTCGTTCATCCGAACCCGCGGGATGTGCTCGGTGAGATCTCCGCGGAAATCTACGGCCGGCCCTCGGAGAAGATGCAGGTCGTCGGCATTACCGGTACATCGGGCAAGACCACGACGTCGTACTTGCTCGAAGCTGCGATTGCCGGAGCCGGCCGCAAGCCCGGCCTGGTCGGGACCATCGAGACTCGAATCGACGGCCGCCGGGTGCCCAGCGCTCTGACCACGCCGGAAGCTCCGCAACTGCATGCTCTGTTCGCCGTGATGGCAGAGCAGGGGATCGATACCGTCGTCATGGAGGTCTCCAGTCACGCTCTTGCTCTCGGACGCGTCGACGGCATCCGCTTCGACATCGGCGCGTTCACCAATCTTTCGCAGGACCACCTGGATTTCCATCGGGACTTCGAGGAGTACTTCCAGGCCAAGGCTCGGTTGTTCGATCCCGAGTCGACGGTGCGAGCCGAGCATGCCGTCGTCTGCGTCGACGACGTGTGGGGTCGACGGATGGCCGAGTTGGCCGCGACCGACGAGAGCGACGCGGTGACCACGGTCTCGACCTCGACGGCCGAGGCCGAGTGGACGGTCGGCGCAGTCGAGGTTGCCGAGGACGGCTCGCAGACCTTCGAGTTGGTCGGGCCGGACGGACAGTCGTGGCCAGTCTCACTTCGTCTCCCCGGGCGATACAACGTGGCCAACGCTGCGCTGGCGTTGACCGTCAGTTTTGCTGCGGGACTCGACCCGGACGCGGCTGTTCGCGCGCTCGGGACCGTGGACGTCCCGGGGCGAGTTCAGCGGATCGACCGGGGGCAGAGCTTTCTCGCCGTGGTCGACTACGCCCACAAGCCGGCAGCGCTCGAAGCCGTGATCGCCACGCTGCGCAACCAGGTTCCCGGCCGAGTGGCCGTGGTGGTCGGTGCGGGCGGTGACCGCGACGCCGGCAAACGGGCACTCATGGGTGAAGCGGGTGCGCGAGGCGCAGACCTGCTGATCGTCACCGACGACAACCCACGCACCGAGGATCCGGCGAAGATTCGCGCTTCGGTGATGCAAGGCGCCATGGACGTGCCCGAATCCGAACGCGGCGAGGTTCGCGAAGTGGGGGACCGGGCCGCCGCGATCGAGCAAGCAGTCCGGTGGGCACAGCCAGGAGATGTCGTCCTGGTGGCAGGCAAAGGCCACGAAGTAGGTCAAGAAATCGACGGGGTCAAACACCCGTTCGACGACCGCGAGGTGTTGGGCGAAATGATCGGCCGATTCGCGATCAACACAGCACATGGAGGCAAGCAATGATCCCGATGACGCTCTCTCGGATCGCCGAGATCGTCGGAGGAACCCTGCACGACGTCGACGATTCGTCGACGCAGGTGACTGGAACCGTCGAATTCGATTCGCGCAAAGTAGCTCCAGGTGGGCTCTTCCTCGCCCTACCCGGAGCGCGTGTCGACGGTCATGATCACGCGGAAGCGGCGGTGGCAGCGGGCGCTGTGGCGGTGCTCGCGGCGCGGCCGGTCGGAGTTCCGGCAATCGTCGTTCCATCGGTGCCGAACGACGGTCCCAGTGCAGTGATGCTGCTCGAACACGACACCGACGGGTCCGGAGCCGCGGTCCTGCATGCCCTCGGCCTTCTGGCGCGAGCAGTCGTCGACGAACTGGCAACTGATGGCACACCGGCCGATGGTGGACTGACGCTGGTCGGTGTCACCGGTTCTGCCGGCAAGACCTCGACCAAGGATCTGATAGCAGCGCTGCTGCGCGAGTGCGGCGAGGTGGTTGCGCCCCCCGGGTCGTTCAACAACGAATTGGGTCTGCCGTGGACAGTGCTCCGCGCCGACGAGAGGACCCGCTTCCTCGTTCTCGAGATGTCGGCCCGTGGGGTCGGTCATGTCGGCGAACTGACGAAGATCGCGCCGCCGAAGATCGGCGTAGTTCTCAATGTGGGCACTGCCCATCTCGGTGAGTTCGGTTCGCGTGAAGCGATCGCGGTCGCCAAAGGTGAACTGGTGGAAGCACTCCCGTCGGCAGCCGACGGTGGAGTTGCGGTCCTCAACGCCGACGACCGCATGGTCGCCGCAATGGCGAGTCGAACCAAGGCCCGGATCGTATTCGTCGGCCAGTCGGAAGACTGCGACGTTCGGGCGACCGACGTGGTTGTCGACGACCAGGCCAGGGCTTCCTTCACACTGAACTGTTCACAGGGTTCTGCACGTATTCGCCTGGCCGTTCACGGCGAACACCACGTGAGCAACGCCCTGGCCGCGGCGGCCGTCGCACTCGAGAACGGCCTCGCGGTTACAGACATCGCACGTGTCCTCGAGGGCACGAAGGCAGCGTCCGCGAGGCGGATGGAAGTCACCGAGCGCGCCGACGGCGTCACCGTCGTCAACGACAGTTACAACGCCAATCCCGATTCCATGCGCGCTGCGCTCAAAGCGTTGGTGTCCATGGCGCGATCGGATCGGCACTTCGGTCGCCGTAGCTGGGCTGTGCTCGGAGAGATGGGTGAGCTCGGACCGGAATCAGTTGTCGAGCACGACGCGATCGGTCGCCTGGCCGTCAGACTCGATGTCAGCAAGTTGATCGTCGTCGGGACGGGCCGCACCTCGCGTGCGATGCATCAAGGAGCAGTGATGGAGGGGTCGTGGGGTGACGAGTCCGTCGTCGTGCCCGACGCAGCTGCGGCAATCGCCATTCTCGAAGCGGAACTCGAACCGGGCGATCTCGTCCTGGTGAAGGCGTCCAAGTCGGTGGAACTGTGGACGGTCGCCGAAGCGATACTGGCTGCAACGCCCAACACCGACAGCGAGAACACCGACGGCGAGAACGGCGGGGATTCGCAGTGATCCAGATTCTTCTCGCCGCAGGCATCGCGCTGGCGGTCTCCATCATGCTCACGCCGATCCTGATCAAGGCGTTCTCGAAACAAGGTTTCGGGCAGGAGATCCGAACCGAAGGTCCAGCCAGTCACCAGGCCAAGCGCGGCACTCCCACGATGGGCGGCGTCGCGATCCTGACCGGAATCTGGGCCGGCTATCTCGGCTCACACCTCATCGGTCTCGGCATGGACAACGCGGAGGGGCCATCGGCGTCCGGCCTACTGGTACTCGGTCTGACCACCGCGCTCGGTGGAGTCGGTTTCCTCGACGACTTCATCAAGATCCGCAAGCAGCGCAATCTGGGACTGAACAAGACAGCGAAGCTGGTCGGACAGTTCGTCGCTGCCATTGCCTTCGGAATCCTGGCCCTTCAGTTCCGCGGTGACGACGGGCTGACTCCGGGCAGTGTTCATCTGTCGTACGTGCGCGACATCGCCACCGTCTCACTCGGGTCCGTGGTCTTCATCGCCTTCTGCTACCTACTGGTCAGCGCCTGGTCCAATGCCGTCAACCTGACCGACGGCCTCGACGGATTGGCCGCCGGTGCGATGAGTTTCGTTCTCGGCGCCTACGTCATCATCACGTTCTGGCAGTTCCGCTACTCGTGCGAGACGAATCCCGGCAAGGGTTGCTACGACGTCCGAGACCCGCTCGACCTCGCGGTGCTCTGCGCGGCCGGCGCCGGCGCGTGCATCGGATTCCTCTGGTGGAATGCCGCACCCGCCAAGATCTTCATGGGCGACACCGGTTCACTTGCCCTCGGCGGCATGCTCGCCGGATTGTCGATCACCACCAGCACGGAACTGTTGATGGTTGTCATCGGTGCACTGTTCGTCGCGGAGGCCGCGTCGGTGGTGATCCAGGTAGCGGTGTTCCGGTCCAGCCGACGGCGGGTGTTCCGAATGGCGCCGTTCCATCACCACTTCGAACTCGCCGGGTGGGCTGAAACCACAGTCATCATCAGATTCTGGTTGCTGGCGGCTATTGCGTCGGCTATCGGATTGGCACTCTTCTACAGCGAATACCTCGCAGCGCTCGGAGGCTGAAAACCATGACCAGCTCAGCGGATTCCGAGAACGACCTGTCCTGGCTCCGCGGTACGCGAGTGCTGGTCGCCGGTGGGCGGGTGTCCGGTCAAGCGACCATCGAACCTCTCGTCGCCCTCGGTGCTGTCGTGACGGTTGCCGATTCGACCTTGGACTTCGCGGAGCGCTGCGCGGAGCTCGGCGCGGACATGGTGACCACCACCTCGATCGAGGATGCCCCGGATTCGATCACCGAGTACGGGCTCGTAGTCACCAGTCCGGGCTTTCGGCCGGATGCACCGATCCTTGCAGCCGCCGCCGGTCACGGGATTCCCATCTGGGGAGACGTCGAGTTCTCCTGGCGCGTCGACCACAGCGGGCACTTCGGCACACCCCGTAAATGGCTCGTCGTGACGGGGACGAACGGAAAGACCACGACGACGTCGATGCTGGCCTCGATTCTCGACGCCGCCGGAGTTGTCGGCCGAGCCTGCGGAAACATCGGGCTGCCGATACTCGACGCACTCGCCGAGACGTCGCCGCGCGTGGAGTACCTCGCTGTCGAACTGTCGTCCTTCCAATTGCACTGGGCGCCTTCGGTGCGTCCGGATGCCGGCGTGGTCCTCAACGTCGCCGAGGATCACCTCGACTGGCACGGCGGAATGAGCGCGTACGCCGAGGCCAAGTCGCGGGCGCTGAGCGGAAAGGTCGCGGTGGTCGGCCTCGATGACGCGATCGCTTCCGAACTGGGAACTCGCGCAACTGCAGACATTGTCACCGGGTTCAGATTGGGTGAACCGGGCGAAGGAGAACTGGGTGTCGAAGCGGGACACCTCGTGGACAACGCATTCGGCGATCACGTCCGCTTGGCCGAAGCAGCGTCGATAGATCCCGCCGGCCCGGCAGGCGTCATGGACGCGCTGGCCGCCGCCGCCTTGGCGCGGGCACTCGGGTTCGAGGCAGACGTCGTCGAACGCGGTCTGGCCGCACACAAGGTCGGCCCACACCGAGGGGCGCTGGTCGGCCGTGTCGGGTCCGTTGTGTACATCGACGACTCCAAGGCCACCAATCCGCACGCAGCCAGACCGTCGATACTCGCGCACGATCGCGTCGTCTGGGTTGCCGGCGGTCTGCTCAAGGGAGCCAGCGTCGACCAATTGGTGAGCGAAGTCGGCCCTCGACTCTCCGGCGCTGTCCTTCTCGGGCGTGACGCTGGTGTGATCGAGGACGCGCTCGCGCGACACGCACCCGATGTTCCCGTGGTGCACGTGATGTCGGGGGACGATGCAGTGGTGAGCGAAAACAGCAGCAACTCGACTCTCACCATCCGGCTGCCGTCGGGTGCCGACGCGGATGCCGTCATGGCCGCAGTGGTAGTCGAAGCTGCCGAGTTGGCGTCCCCCGGTGATGCAGTTGTACTCGCCCCGGCCGCGGCGTCCTTGGACATGTTCGCCAGCTACGGACATCGTGGTGACAGCTTCGCCGCCGCCGTAGCCGCATTACCCGATCCGTTCACGGATTCGCTTGGCCAAGCCGGGAACTTGCGATGACCAAGGGTCCCAAGACCCGAATCGGTGCCTGGTTGGCGCGGCCGTTGGCGTCGTTCCACCTGGTGGTGACGATTGCCACGATGTTGACTGTCTTGGGGCTCGTGATGGTTCTGTCGGCGTCGAGCGTCGAGCAGTACGTGTCCGGTGGCTCGGCGTATTCGTTGTTCACCCAGCAGTTGATCTTCGCGATTCTCGGAGCTGTGCTCTTCTACGTCGCGCTGCGGATCCCGGCGAGAGTGCTCCGGCAGTATTCGTTTCCGCTGTTCGTCGTCGTGCTGATCATGCTGGTACTCGTCCTGATTCCGGGAATCGGCACAGAAGCGCAGGGCGCGCGTCGCTGGTTCAACGTCGGCGGGTTCTCGGTGCAGCCCTCGGAAATCATGAAGGTCGCGTTGGCGATCTGGGGCGCCCATCTGTTGGCTTCGCGGCGGCCGGACGACCGATCCGTGAAGTCGATCCTGATTCCGCTCGTGCCCGCAGCAATGCTGGTCTTCGCGCTGGTCGTCGCGCAACCGAACCTCAGTACGACCATCGCATTGGGAATCATCGTCGGGGCCCTGCTGTGGTTCGGTGGGCTGCCACTGAAGCTCTTCGGCTCGATCGCGGTGACGGGCGTCGTCGTGGCGGGCGTGCTGGCGATGACGGCCGGTTATCGTTCCGATCGAGTTCAAGCCTTCTTCAACAAGAGCGACGACTTGCAGGGCAACAACTATCAGGCCAAGCAGGCTTTGTATTCGCTCGCCGACGGGGGCCTTTTCGGACGCGGACTCGGTCAGAGCGTCGCCAAGTGGAACTACCTACCCAACGCGCACAACGACTTCATCTTCGCGATCATCGGCGAAGAGTTGGGATTTGTCGGCTGCGCAGTGGTGATCGGTTTGTTCGCTGTATTCGTCTACACGGGATTGCGGATCGCAGCCCGCAGCATCGATCCGTTCTGGCGGCTCCTGTCGGCCACTGCAACTACCTGGATCGTCGGCCAGGCAATGATCAACATCGGTTACGTCATCGGACTGCTGCCGGTGACCGGACTCCAGTTGCCCTTGGTCTCCGCCGGCGGTTCGTCCTTGGCGATCACATTGTTCATGTTCGGTGTCATCGCCAATGCAGCGCGCCACGAGCCCGAAGCAGTTGCCGCTCTGAACTCCGGGCAGGACGGCAAGATCTCGAAGTTGCTCAGACTGCCGAAGCCCGTGCTGTACCACCCGCCGTCAGGGGGCCGGCCGATCCGTCGACCGAAGCCCGCACGGCAGATCGAACCGGCACGCGGACGCGACGGCCGGCGCGCGATCGAGACGGGCGATCGACGCAAGCGGGCAGATCAAGGTGCTCGCCCTTCCTCGGATTCCAACCGAGGTGCGGCCGCTGGGTCACGGAAGCGCACCGCGGGAGGGCAGAATGGTCAGCGTCGGCAGGCGCCGACACGTAGGGCACAAGATCCACGAGAAGTTCGAGAGCGAGGAATTCGTAGGTGAGCGGCAACAAATCGGCTCTGTCGGTAGTGGTGGCAGGGGGAGGCACGGCTGGTCACATCGAACCCGCACTTGCTGTCGCGGACGCGGTCAAGGCCGCTGCGCCCGACACCAGAATCACTGCGCTCGGGACGGCGCGTGGTCTCGAAACCACCTTGGTGCCGGCTCGCGGGTACACGCTCGAGCTCATTCCCCCGGTTCCGCTTCCTCGTAAGCCCACGATGGATCTCGTCAAACTGCCGACACGCATCCTCGCCTCGGTGCGCAAGACCCGTGAGGTACTCGATTCCGTCGACGCCGACGTGATCGTCGGTTTCGGTGGTTACGTCGCGCTTCCGGCGTATCTTGCCGCACGTGGCGGAGTTCTTCGGCGCCGCCGCAAGATTCCGATCGTCATCCACGAGGCGAACGCCAGTGCCGGCATCGCGAACAAGATCGGTGCTCGCCTGGCGACGCGGGTGCTTGCCGCCGTTCCGGGGTCAGGTGTGAAGAACCGCGGCGATCAGGACGCCGAGATCGTTGGCATCCCGGTCCGGGCGTCGATCGCGAATTTCGATCGAGCGGGACTCCGCTCGCAAGCTCGCGAGTACTTCGGACTTCCTCAGGACGGTCCCGTTCTGCTCGTCTTCGGCGGATCGCAAGGCGCGAAGTCGCTCAACGACGCGGTGTCCGGAGCAGCGGAAGAACTGGCGAAGGCCGGGATCTCGGTCCTTCACGCACACGGACCCAAGAACTCTCTCGAAGTCACGCAGTACTCGGAGACGGCACCGTATGTGGCTGTTCCCTATCTTTCGCGGATGGATCTCGCGTATGCCGCAGCCGACGCGACTATCTGTCGTTCGGGCGCGATGACGGTCGCCGAGGTCTCGGCGGTCGGGCTTCCGGCCGTCTACGTTCCGTTGCCGCACGGCAATGGTGAGCAGGAACTCAACGCGAAACCCGTTGTCGCAGCGGGCGGTGCGATCATCGTCTCCGACAACGAGCTCACGCCGACGTTCGTCGCCGGTACCGTCGTCCCGATGCTGAGCGACAGCGCGCGCCTCGACAAGATGAGCAGTGGTGCTGCCAACGTCGGGCACCGCACCGCGGCAACCGAGATCGCACGGATCGTGCTCGACATCGCGGCAAAGGAAAACGCCGTCCAGGAAAACGCAAGGGGAAACCGATGACCGCGCTGCCCGCCCACCTCGAGCGAGTACACATGGTCGGAATCGGCGGTGCCGGTATGTCCGGCATCGCTCGAATTCTGCTTTCCCGCGGGGGCCTTGTCTCGGGTTCGGACGCCAAGGAGAGCCGAGGAGTCCTGGCGCTTCGTGCACGCGGGGCGCAGGTCCGGATCGGCCACGACGCCGATGCTCTCGACCTGCTGCCGGGTGGTCCGACCGTCGTCGTGACGACGCACGCGGCTATCCCGAAGGACAACCCGGAACTCGTCGAGGCCGCTCGCCGCGGAATCCCGGTGATTCTTCGGCCGGCTGTCCTTGCATCTCTGATGCAGGGCAATCGCACGTTCCTGGTTTCGGGTACACACGGCAAGACGTCGACGACCTCGATGCTAGTGGTCGCCCTGCAGCACTGTGGTTTCGACCCTTCGTTTGCCGTTGGCGGCGAACTCAACGAAGCGGGAACGAATGCCCATCACGGCAGCGGTGACGTCTTTGTCGCCGAGGCGGACGAGAGTGACGGGTCGCTGCTCCAGTACGACCCCAACGTGATCGTCGTGACCAACATCGAGGCCGATCACCTCGACTATTTCGGCAGCGTCGAAGCGTATGTGAAGGTGTTCGACGATTTTGTCGACAAGTTGCGTCCGGGTGGGCTCTTGATTGCTTGCCTCGACGACCCGGGATCGGCGGATCTCGCGAAGCGAATCGTGGCCTCGGGCCGTTCGGACATCCGGGTACTCGGTTACGGATCGGCAGACGCGCAGGAGGTGGAGGCGGGCACCGCCTTCGAGCCTGTCGACGGTGTCGAGGTCGGAGTCCGACTACTGGGCTTCCATGCGCACGACGTCGGGGGAGTCCTGCAGTTCCACCTGGCGGGCGAGAGCGCCGCGCGAACCGTGCGGATGGCAGTGCCGGGTCGTCACATGGCGCTCAACGCACTTGCGGCTCTACTGGCTGCCCGTGACGCCGGCGCCGAGACGGAGGAGATCGTCGAGGGGCTCGCCGGATTCGGTGGCGTACACCGCCGGTTCCAGTTCACCGGCCGCGAGCGTGGTGTCCGGGTGTTCGACGACTACGCCCACCATCCGACCGAAGTTCGTGCGGTTCTCGGCGCGGCGGCGGATCTGGTTCGACCGGAGGACGATTCGTCGTCGACCAATTCGGCGGCCGGACGCGTGATCGTGGTCTTCCAACCTCATCTCTATTCACGCACCGCCGCGTTTGCCGAGGAGTTCGCGCAGGCGCTGGACTTGGCCGACGAGGTTGTCGTTCTCGATGTCTACGGCGCTCGCGAAGAGCCGATGCCGGGCGTCAGTGGTGCGCTGGTCGCTCAGTCGGTCACGAAACCTGTTCACTATCAACCGGATCTGTCACAGGCGCCGAAGCAGGTGGCGGCGTTGGCTCACCCCGGCGACATCGTCATCACGATGGGTGCCGGTGACGTGACCATGCTCGGCAAACAGATCCTCGATGCTTTGCGTTCGGCGCCGCATCCCGCGCCGCGATGACACCCGACGCACGAAGTCAGCGCGGGCGTCGAGATCCTCGAGCCAGACAAGCCACCAGTACGCGTCGGCGCAGTACTCGCACCGAATCGCGATACTCGACGCGGTCGACGGAGCCGGCTCCCGAACCCACACCGACTCGTAAGTGGTTCAAGCGACCGCTGATCGTGGCACCGCTGGCAATCGTGCTGGTGGTGGGAATTGCGTTGACGGCTTGGTTGTCTCCGGTGCTCTCGGTCCGGGGCACCGAAGTTCTCGGTGCGACGACCGTCAGTGAGGAACAGATCCTTTCGCTCCTGGCCGTACCGACCGGTCAGCCGTTGATGCGGGTAGACACCGGCGCCGCCGCCGCACGTGTGGCGACGATTCCGAAGGTGGCCTCGGCTCGTGTGCAGCGGGTGTATCCGTCGACTATCCGCGTCACCGTCACCGAACGGGTACCGGTCGTCTTCGTCGACTCACCTGAGGGTGCACACCTGCTGGACGAGAAGGGCGTCGACTTCGAGATGGGCGTCCCGCCGCCCGGGGTTCCGCGTCTGGTGACACCGACGCCCGGGTGGAACGACGAGCCGACGCTTGCCGCGCTCGAGGTGTTGTCGGTGTTGCCGCCGGATCTGAGATTTCAGGTGGGAGAGGTTGCCGCTCGGTCGATTTCGAGTGTCACGCTGACTCTGCTCGACGGTCGCGTCGTAAACTGGGGCGGTGTCGAGCACTCGGATCGTAAGGCTGCTGTGACGCTTCCGCTGTTGACCCAACCGGGGCAGACGTACGACGTGTCCAGTCCTGATCTGCCGACGGTGCGATAGCGCCCGGTGCAGCCGTGCGTCAGTGCGCAGCAAATACTTCGGTGTGTCTCGGCGCGCCTAATGGCGGAACGCGACGACGGTGCATAGCGTTTCGTTTCAGATCGAATACTTGACATAACTCTAACCCTGTGGTTGAGGTTTAGGGTTTATCTCGAACACCAGCAGTGACAAATACAGCAGCAGTAAAAAGACAGCAGCACTGACAAGCAGCGTGAAACACGACACGGAAGGCGAGAGCCGATGACGCCCCCGCACAACTACCTCGCCGTAATCAAGGTCGTCGGCATCGGCGGCGGCGGCGTGAACGCAGTCAACCGCATGATCGAACAGGGACTCAAGGGAGTCGAGTTCATCGCGGTCAACACGGACGCGCAAGCCCTTCTGATGAGTGACGCCGACGTCAAGCTCGACGTCGGTCGTGAATTGACCCGTGGCCTCGGCGCCGGTGCCGACCCGGAAGTGGGTCGCAAGGCAGCCGAAGATCACAAGGACGAGATCGAAGAGGTCATCAAGGGCGCCGACATGGTGTTCGTGACCGCAGGCGAGGGTGGTGGCACCGGAACCGGTGGTGCCCCTGTCGTGGCAAGCATCGCCCGGAAGCTGGGCGCACTCACCGTCGGTGTCGTGACGCGACCGTTCTCTTTCGAGGGCAAGCGTCGTGGGGGACAGGCGGATACCGGAATCCAGGCGCTCCGCGAGTCCTGCGACACGCTGATCGTCATTCCCAACGATCGCCTGCTCCAGCTGGGTGACGCGGCCGTCAGCCTGATGGACGCGTTCCGCAGCGCGGACGAGGTTCTCCTCAACGGCGTCCAGGGCATCACCGACCTCATCACCACTCCGGGTCTGATCAACGTCGACTTCGCGGACGTCAAGGGTGTCATGTCCGGTGCCGGTAGTGCGTTGATGGGAATCGGTTCCTCGCGGGGTGAGGGACGCGCGATCAAGGCGGCGGAATCCGCGATCAATTCCCCGCTCCTCGAAGCTTCGATGGAAGGCGCCCGCGGCGTGCTTCTGTCGATCGCCGGCGGTAGCGATCTGGGTCTGTTCGAGATCAACGAGGCGGCTTCGCTGGTGCAGGAAGCTGCCCACATCGACGCCAACATCATCTTCGGAACGGTCATCGACGATTCACTCGGTGACGAGGTTCGTGTGACGGTCATCGCTGCGGGATTCGACGGAGGAGCTCCGGCTCGTCGTCCCGTGGAGTCGACCGCGCAGGGACGTGGAGCTATCGGCGCCGGGCGCGCGGGTGAGGTCGGCCGGTCGCCGGTGGCCGCCGAACCTGCTGGCGAGCAGCCGATTTCCGCAGCGCGCGAGACCACCGGTTCGGGCAGCTTGCCTCCGATCGGTGGCCCCCGCCATGCGCCGGTCCAGGAAGACGAGGGCGACGACGACGTCGACGTGCCGGTCTTCATGCGTCGCTGACGTAGGGCTACAAACAGTTTCGAGAACAGGGTGCCCGGAATTTCTGGGTACCCTGTTCTTGACTGGATGTCCGGTCACGTCTGAGCCGGACGACAACTTTCGACGTTTGTGAGCACACTTATCTTGAGTACCGAGAAGTCGACCACCCGCACCCGCATTCGCCGCGTCGTGACCAGCCGAGCTGGTGGTGTTTCCGCGTCACCGTACGAGTCGTTCAATCTGGGCGATCACGTCGGAGACGATCCCGCAGCCGTCGATGCGAATCGCCGACGTCTGGCACGCGAAATAGGCGTCGAGCCTGACCATCTCGTGTGGATGGAACAAATCCATTCGCGCAACGTCACTGTCGTGACGGAACCGACCGACGAAGTGATTCCGGTGACGGATGCTCTGGTCACCACTGTTCCCGGCCTGGCGCTCGCCACCCTCAGTGCAGATTGTGTTCCCGTTCTGCTCTCCGACGAGGAGGCCGGTGTGATCGCGGCCGTTCATGCCGGACGGATCGGTGCCCGCATCGGTATCGTCCCGCGCGTCCTCGCGGAGATGGTGCGTCAGGGCGCGGACGTTTCGCGTATCGGCGCCTTCCTCGGTCCGGCTGCGAGCGGACGCCAGTACGAGGTTCCCGCTGCGATGCGCGCGGACGTGGAAAAGCACTTGCCGGGCAGCGCAACTCGCACCGAGAAGGGCACGCCGGGGCTCGATCTGCGTGCGGGACTGCGTAAGCAGTTGCTCGCCGCGGGTGTGTCCGGTGTCGCCGAGGACCCGCGGTGCACGATCGAGGATCGCGCGTTGTTCAGTCATCGCCGAGAATCTCTGACCGGGCGTCAAGCTGCAGTGATCTGGATGGAAGCGCCCGCAGCGCAGGAAACCGTCTAGGCAGAAATGCGCGAGACGGAAATGCGGCTGACAGAAATATCGACGGCACTCGACTCGGTGAGGGCGCGATTGGCGGCCGCCTGCCTTGCCGCCGGTCGCGAGGTTTCCGACGTAGCACTGCTGCCGGTGACCAAATTCTTTCCGGCGTCCGACGCTCGAATTCTGTACGAACTGGGTTGCCGTGAATTCGGTGAGTCGCGTGAGCAGGAAGCAGTGGAGAAGGTCGCGGACTTCGACGGCGCTGCACAGACGGGCGCGATCGATGATCCGGTTCGCTGGCACATGATCGGACAGTTGCAGCGCAACAAAGCTCGATCGGTAGCGAAGTGGGCCTATGCAATTCACTCGGTGGACAGTGCGCGACTGGCCGATGCACTCGATCGGGCTGCGCTGAGTGCTTTGTCGGACGGTGAGCGCACGGAGCCGCTCCGGGCGCTCATCCAGGTAAGTCTCGACGGAGACCCCGCGCGTGGCGGAGTTCCGACGGGCGAGCTAACGCCTCTCGCCGAGCGGATCGAATCAGCCGAAGGTCTCGAATTCGCGGGACTGATGGCCGTCCCGCCGCTTGGATCAGATCCGGACGAGCAGTTCGAAATCCTCCGCAGGGCACATCTTTTGATCCTCGAATCGCATCCCCGGGCAACCGAACTCTCGGCCGGTATGACCGGCGATCTGGAGGCTGCAGTGCGCCACGGATCAACCTGCGTGCGTGTCGGAACCGCACTGCTCGGCTCACGACCAGTAATCTCGAGGTGATCGCTCAGGTGATCGCCCAACCCGTCCACACCGCTGCGACCGGTCGCAGTCGGATTGATTCCGCCGCGCCAAGGAAGGTCGATCAATGAGCAACCTGCATAAGTTCAAGGCTTACTTCGGCATGGTTCCCCTCGATGACTACGAGGACGAATACGTGGAGGAGCCCGATCAGGCTCGCCGCGCACCCCGTCGTAGTCACGACGGCTATGCCGAGCGCGACGACCGCGAGTTCGTCGAACCTGCCTTCTCGAAGGCGAGCTACGCGCCCAGTCGTCGTGACGAAGAGGACGCGGAGTTCGATCGCTACGATTCCCGGCCCCGCGTCGACACCGTTCCCAGCCGCAGCAGCCGCCCGGCGATGGCGCCGCGCCCGGCAAGCCGTGGCAACCTCGCGGTCGACGCGCGCGCAGAGCGACCCGAAGCGCGACGTGCGCCGGTTGTCGACGACGGCGGCCCGCTCGCCAAGATCACGACACTGCGTCCGCAGAGCTACGCAGAGGCCCGCACGATCGGTGAGCGGTTCCGGGACGGCACTCCCGTCATCATGGATCTGGTCGACATGAGCAACGCCGACGCGAAGCGTCTGGTCGATTTCGCGGCCGGCCTGGCGTTCGCATTGCGTGGTTCTTTCGACAAGGTAGCCACCAAAGTGTTTCTTCTCTCACCGGCCGACATCGACGTTTCCGCCGAGGAGCGCCGTCGGATCGCCGAGACGGGTTTCTACAGCCAGAAATGATGGTCTCGACCGCAGTCCGGCCCCTGAGCAGGGGTGACGTGAGCACATTCGAACGGCGGCCCGCCTCGGCGGACGCCGCATTCGGACCCATCGTCGGCCGTTACAAGACGGACTCGATGCGGACCGGTTCCGGAATTGCTGCGGTGTGTCTGTTTTGGACACACCGCAGAAGTCAGGCAGAGTGAGGGTGTGGACGCGCTTCTCTCTGTGATCTATCTGGTGCTGGTTGTCTTCTGGCTGTTGCTGATCGGCAGAGTGATCGTCGAGTTCGTTCGTTCGTTTGCCAGAGATTGGCGACCGACCGGATTGGTCGCAGTCATTCTCGAAACCATTTTTACGATCACCGATCCTCCGGTGAAACTGCTCCGCAGGTTGATCCCCCCGATCAACCTCGGTGGAGTTCGCTTGGATCTATCCATCATGGTCTTGCTTTTCATCGTCATCATCCTGATGTCGGTTGTTCGCTGAGCGCAGTCCGAGTGAGTGGTATGCCAGAATGGATGCCATAACTCATCCAGTGGTTCGCCACTACGTAGACTGTGTTGCAACTGAATGCTTGCTAGACCGCCAAATGACGCGTGAAGGGATCCTTCCATGCCGCAACTGACTCCAGCTGACGTGCACAACGTTGCGTTCAGCAAGCCGCCTATCGGCAAGCGTGGCTACAACGAGGACGAGGTCGACGCATTCCTCGACCTCGTCGAGCAGGCGCTGTCGCAGCTCATCGAAGAGAATGCGGACCTGCGCCAGCGCGTAGGTGAGCTGGATCAGGAGCTCGCGGCTGCCAAGAAGTCGCCGGCACCTGCTCAGCAGGCAGCACCCGTCGCAGCGCAGCCCAAGCCGGAGCCCGCTCGGGTCGTCGAACCGCCCAAGCCTGCACCTGTTGCAGCGCCGGTTCCCGCCGCCGCTGCCGTTGCAGCGCCGCAGAGTGGCGACACCCACATGCAGGCCGCAAAGGTCCTCGGACTGGCTCAGGAGATGGCGGATCGCCTCACCAACGATGCCAAGACCGAGTCCGAGCAGCTGCTCGGCAGTGCCCGCACCAACTCCGAGCAGCTCATGAGCGAGGCTCGCAGCAAGGCTGACGGCATGATCGCGGATGCGCGCAACAAGTCGGAGGCGATGCTCACCGACGCTCAGACTCGCTCCGAGACCCAGCTTCGCCAGGCTCAGGAGAAGGCAGACGCTCTCAAGGCGGACGCCGAGAAGAAGCACACCGAAATCATGGCGACCATCAACCAGCAGCGTTCGGTCCTCGAGGGCCGTATCGAGCAGCTCAAGACGTTCGAACGCGAGTACCGGGTGCGCCTGAAGTCCTACCTGGAATCGCAGCTCGAAGAGCTCGAACAGCGCGGCTCGGCCGTTCCGGTCGACGGTGGACAGGATTCCTACAGCCCGTCCTTCGCCAAGGGAAACAGCTGACCGAGAGCGCCCCGTCGGCTCAGCTATCGGACCGGACAAAGGTTGATACGTGCTGGTCGTGACGTTGGTTCTCGCGGGAGTTGGTTTCGCTCTCCTGATCGTCGCCCTGACCACAGGGTCGCTGATCTGGGCGTGGGCATGTATCGCGATTTGTGTAGCAGGTGCCGTCCTCCTGCTGGTCAGTGCACTGACCAGCAGGAAGGCGGTTCCTTCGTTGGATGACCCGGCATCGGGCAGCGGAATGTCGTCGCCTTACGGTCGAGTCGAGAGTTCCTCGAATTCGTCGATCGACGATGCAGCCACCGCCAACGATGACAATCAGAGAAATCATGGCGAGTCGCCGGGTGGCCCCGACAAGTCCTAGGGCGAGTTCCGACAAGGTCCAGGACGAGTATTAGACTGTCCAACACGAATACCAGGCTGTGATCCGGCAATCACCGGGGAGCTTTCGGAAGAACGGTTCTTGTCGCTTCAGGCGCCCAGAACTCAGTAGAACCGAACGGGTGAGCCCGTCACAGCTCGATCGAGTGGCACCTCGGGATCCAAGCGCGGATCTACGGGGTGCAAACGGGGTGGTACCGCGGTGTCGGCGCACAAGCGCCACGTCGTCCCCGTGCCGAGTCCGACTGGCACGAGGAGATCGCCATGGCGAGTAACGGGTATCCCAAAGTCGACTACGGTGTCCCCGCCGACACCGGAGTCAAGTTCCCCGAACTGGAACAGAAAGTCCTGAAACAGTGGGACGACGACGACACCTTCCGTGCGTCGGTTTCCAATCGGGACGGCAGCGAAGAGTTCGTTTTCTACGACGGACCGCCCTTCGCAAACGGTTTGCCGCACTACGGCCACCTGCTGACGGGGTACGTCAAGGACCTGGTGCCGCGCTTCCAGACCATGCGTGGACGCAAGGTCGAGCGACGCTTCGGCTGGGACTGCCACGGACTGCCCGCAGAACTCGAAGCGGAGAAGCAACTCGGCATCAAGGACAAGGCCGAGATCGAAGTCATGGGTCTGGCCAAGTTCAACGAGTACTGCAAGGCCTCGGTGCTCAAGTACACCGACGAGTGGCGCGACTACGTCACCCGCCAGGCACGTTGGGTCGACTTCGACAACGACTACAAGACCCTGGACGTCGACTTCATGGAGTCCGTCATGTGGGCCTTCAAGGAGCTGCACGACAAGGGCCTGATCTATCAGGGCTTCCGCGTGCTGCCCTACAGCTGGTACGAGCAGACTCCGCTGTCCAATCAGGAGACTCGTCTCGACGACGCGTACAAGATGCGTCAGGATCCTGCAGTCACGGTCGACATGCCGCTGGTCGCTCCGGGTTCACCATTGGACGGCGCAAACGCGATCATCTGGACCACGACTCCGTGGACACTGCCGTCCAACTTGGCCACTGCGGTTCATCCCGAGGTCGACTACGTCCAGGTGCTCGGCGAGGACGGAAAGCGGTATGTGCTCGCGGAAGCACGGGTTGCTCATTACGCACGTGAGCTGGGGGAGGACCCCGAGGTCGTTTCCCGTCACAAGGGCGCCGAGTTGGTCGGACTGTCGTACATACCGCCGTTCGACTTCTTCCTCGGACATCCGAACGCGCACGTCGTGCTTTCGGCCGACTACGTGACAACCGATTCCGGAACCGGAATCGTCCACCTCGCACCGGCTTTCGGTGAGGAGGATATGGATGTCGCCACAGCCAACGGTATCGAGGTCGTGCAGCCGCTCGATCCGGGTGGAAAGTTCACCTCGATGGTTCCGCCGTACGAGGGCTTGATGGTCTTCGACGCCAACCCGGTCATCATCAAGGACCTCAAGGCCGCTGGAAAGCTGCTGCGGCACGAGACGATCGAGCACTCGTACCCGCACAGTTGGCGCAGTGGGCAGCCGCTCATCTACATGGCGGTTCCCTCGTGGTTCGTCGCGGTCACCAAGTTCCGCGATCGCATGGTCGAGCTGAACAAGGACATCACGTGGGTGCCCGAGCACATCCGTGACGGCCAGTTCGGCAAGTGGCTCGAAGGTGCACGCGACTGGAACATCAGCCGAAACCGCTACTGGGGCAGCCCGATCCCGGTGTGGGTGTCGGACGATCCGCAGTACCCGCGTACGGACGTCTACGGATCGCTCGATCAGTTGGAGGCAGACTTCGGTGTGCGTCCGACCGATCTGCATCGCCCGATGATCGACGACCTGGTCCGCCCGAACCCCGACGACCCGACCGGGAAGTCGATGATGCGCCGCGTTCCCGAGGTGCTCGACTGCTGGTTCGAATCCGGTTCGATGCCGTACGCGCAGGTGCACTACCCATTCGAGAACCGTGAATGGTTCGAGGGCCATTTCCCGGGCGATTTCATCGTCGAGTACAACGGGCAGACTCGCGGCTGGTTCTACACGCTGCACGTGCTGGCCACCGCACTCTTCGATCGTCCGGCGTTCAAAACCGTTGCTGCGCACGGCATCGTGCTCGGCGACGACGGACTCAAGATGAGCAAGTCCAAGGGCAACTACCCGGACGTGAAGGAGGTGTTCAACCGCGACGGCAGCGATGCGATGCGATGGTTCCTGATGTCTTCGCCGATCTTGCGCGGCGGAAACCTCATCGTGACCGAGCAGGGCATCCGCGAAGGTGTGCGTCAGGCATTGCTCCCGCTGTGGAACGCCTGGAGCTTCCTGCAGTTGTACGCCCCGGAATCCGGGGTGTGGCGTACCGATTCGGAGAACATCCTCGATCAGTACATCCTGGCCAAGCTCGCTACCACCCGCGACGTGATCACCGAGGCCCTCGAGGTCAACGACATCGCCGGTGCGTGCGACGAGCTTCGGTTGTTCTGTGATGCGCTCACCAACTGGTATGTGCGACGGTCTCGTTCGCGGTTCTGGGACGAGGATCGCGACGCGATCGACACCCTGCACACCGTGCTCGAGGTCGTGACGCGTCTCGCTGCGCCGCTGTTGCCGTTGGTGTCCGAGGTGATCTGGCGAGGGTTGACCGGGGAGCGCTCGGTTCACCTGGCTGATTGGCCCGAGGCGTCGGAGCTCCCCGCGAACCCCGACCTGGTAGCGGCGATGGACGACGTCCGGACCGTGTGCTCCACGGTGCTGAGCCTGCGCAAGGCACAGAATCTGCGTGTTCGTCTTCCGCTGCCCGAGGTCACGGTTGCGGCGCCGGATGCCGAGCGTCTGCGTCCGTTCCTCGGACTGATCGCCGACGAGGTCAACGTCAAGAAGGTCGATCTGACCGATGACGTCGACGTGCACGGGCGCTTCGAGATCGCGGTCAACGCGCGTGCTGCAGGACCGCGTCTGGGCAAGTCCGTTCAGACTGTCATCAAGGCGGTCAAGGCGGGCGACTGGACCGAGAACGCGGACGGCGTCGTGGTTGCGGCGGGCATCGAACTGCTGCCCGAGGAGTACACGCAGAAACTGGTTGCGGCCGAGCCGGATTCGACGGCTGCTCTGCCGGACGGTGCGGGACTGGTCGTACTCGATTCCGCTGTGACGGAGGAACTCGAAGCCGAGGGATGGGCCAAGGACCGTATCCGTCAGTTGCAGGATGCGCGCCGCGCCGCCGGTTTGGACGTCTCGGACCGGATCAACGTCGTGCTCGAGGTTCCGCAGGACTGCAAGGAGTGGGCAGAGCGTCATCGCGAATTGATCGCCGGTGAGGTTCTGGCCACCTCCTTCTCGGTGGGTGAAGCGGGAGACGACGCCGTCGATCTCGGTGAGGGTATCCGCGCCGCAATCACGAAGGTCTAGTACCGACGCGACTACTCCGGCTCTCCGATGAATGTCTGTATGTCGGGGTGCCGGAGTAGTTTGCTCTCATGAGCACGAGCAAGGAAACCGTGGCGCGCATTCTCGAGCAGTTGGAACCGCTCGACGTGCGGGCAAGGGCGATGTTCGGCGAGTACGGACTGTATTGCGACGAGAAGATCGTGGGCTTGATCTGCGGAGACGTTCTGTTCGTCAAACCCACCGAGGTCAGTACGGAGTTCGGATCAGAGGCCGATCTGGCTCCGCCGTACCCGGGAGCGAAGGATTATTACCGGGTGACGGAGGAACGGTTGCAGGACCTCGATCACCTGCACGCCTTCATTCAACGGACTGCCGACGTATTGCCCCTGCCGAAGAAGAAGTCGCCGAAGAAGAAGGCGCGGACGTAAATTCTGCACCTACTTTTGAGAGAACCGTAACGCCCGATGAATCAAGGTGATCCCACACGAAGTCGTAGGTGGGTGCTGCATCTCGACATGGATGCGTTTTTCGCTTCCGCCGAGCAGTTGACGCGTCCCACTCTGCGAGGTCGCCCGGTGCTGGTCGGCGGCTTGGGCGGGCGCGGGGTGGTGGCCGGGGCAAGTTACGAAGCGAGAGTTTTCGGTGCGCGATCGGCAATGCCGATGCATCAAGCACGCCGGATGGTCGGTGGTGGAGCGGTGGTATTGCCGCCACGGATGTCCCTGTACTCGGTTCTCAGTAAACGCACGTTCGACGCGTTGCGCCTTCGTATGCCGATCCTCGAGCAACTGTCGGTGGACGAGGCTTTCGGGGAACCGGTGGAGTTGGCCGGTGTCGGAGCTGACGAGGTCCGCGCGTTTTGCGAGGACCTGCGGGCGTTGATCAAAGCCGAGACCGGGTTGGTCGCTTCGATCGGGGCCGGCGCAGGTAAGCAGGTCGCCAAGATCGCGTCGGGACTGGCAAAGCCCGACGGCGTCGCAGTGATTCCTCCCGGGATGCAGCACGAGTTGCTCGATCCACTGCCGGTGCGAAAGCTCTGGGGGATCGGTCCCGTCGCCGAGGAAAAGCTCAAGCGTCTCGGCATCGAAACCATCGGTGGGTTTGCCCGCACTCCCATAGCGGAGGTGGCGTCGATACTGGGAACCACTGTCGGTCCGGGGTTGCATCGGCTCGCACAGGGGATCGACGATCGGCCTGTCGCCGAGCGTGCCGAATCCAAGCAGATCAGCGCGGAATCCACGTTCGCCGCAGACATCGTCACGATGGCGCAACTGCGCGCCGCCGTCGAAAGTAGTGGTCGTGCAGCATTTTCCAGGCTGGAGAAGGACGGAAGAGCTGCTCGCACCGTCGTACTGAAGCTCAAGAAGTCCGATATGAGTATCTTGACTCGATCCGTGACGCTGCCGTTTGCCACCATCGACCGCCAAATCCTCATCGCGACTGCGCAGAAACAGGTCATCGATCCACAGGAATTGGGGCCGATTCGCCTGGTCGGTGTGGGATTCGCCGGTTTGTCCACCGTTCGGCAAGGATCACTTTTTCCCGAGTTGGATCAGGACGTTCCCGGCTATCCGGTCGAGACTCTCACGGGCGCCCTCGATGAGGCCGAACTCGACGTTCCGGTGGCAGCACGTGTCCCTCAGCGCTACTGGCACCCCGGTTTGGACGTGAAGCATCCAGAATACGGACACGGTTGGGTGCAGGGCGCCGGGCACGGTGTGGTCACCGTTCGCTTCGAAACCCGTTCCAGCGGAACGGGAATCGCCAAAACCTTTGCCGAATCCGACGAGGTGCTCGAGGTAGCAGATGCGGTCGACAGCCTTCTCTGAGGATGTCCTTAGACTTTTTCCGCTTACCGTTGGGTAATGTTGTCGACGATCCTCGAGCAAGCACGATGTTCGACTGACGCTCGAATGTGAACACCCGAATGGATAGGACTGAGAAGTTGAAGCTTCAGAAGATGACCGTTGCAGCCGTGGCGATCGCAGCAGCCCTGACGATGACCGCGTGTGGTTCAGACGGAGGAGACTCCGACAAGACGACTTCGGCGAAGCCCACGACCACCACCTCTGCGGCACCCACGTCCGAGGTTGTTCTGCCGACCGCCCCTGAGCTCAACGCCAAGGTCGCTCAGGCACTCGACGAGAGCGTTCCGGCCGCAGACAAGGTCAACCTCGTCCAGGGCGCCGAGGCTGATCCCGAGCTGATCAACCAGGTCGCCGCTGCCGCCAAGGCTGCCGGCGCGCAGGTCGAGATCCTCGACCCGGTCACCGACACGGGCAGCGAGACGGCAGCGGCTTCGCTGAACATCGTCGTCAACGGCCAGCCGCTGCAGCAGGGCCTGCAGGCTTCGTTCGTCTACGAAGACGGCGTCTGGAAGCTCTCGAAGACCACCGCTTGCCAGATCGTCGGCGTTGCAGGTCTGACCTCGCCGGCTTGCGCTGCTTGATCTCTCGGTAACACCTGAAACACCAGAGCGGCCGCCGACTCCCGAAGGGGAGTGGGCGGCCGCTCTTCACGCGGTAAGCGACGTCAGTGATGGAATCCCTCGGTGACGCGCGGCCGCGGCATCGGGCTGTCCAGTTCGTCGAGGAACGTGGTTTCCTCTTCGATGATGCGCAGCAGATTGGCCGCCAGGTCCATGCTCAGTCCGTTACGAACCACGATGCGCTGCACTGTCAGATCCGCGAGATCGTCCGGCATGGGGTAGGCCGGCACCAACCAGCCCTTGCCTCGCAACCGGTCCGAGAGGTCGTACAGCGTCCAGTTGGACGTGTGCCCCTCGGCGAGGCGCCACGCGAAGACCGGGATGTCGGAACCGTCGTTCCACAGTTCGAACGCGTCGAGTTTCCCGATCCCTTCGGCGAGAAATTTCGCCACGTCCTGGGAGGACTGCTGGATCGCGCGATAGCCGTCGTGGCCGAGACGCAGGAACAAGTAGAACTGCAGGATCACCTGAGCGCCGGGACGCGAGAAGTTCAGTGCGAAGGTCGGCATACTGCCGCCGAGGTAGCTCACCTTGAAGACGAGGTCGTCGGGAAGTAGATCCTGCGATCGCCAGACCACCCAGCCGAGGCCGGGGTAGACGAGCCCGTACTTGTGCGCCGAGGTGTTGATGGAGTGGACGCGCGGGAGCCGGAAATCCCATTCGAGTTCGGGCTGAAGGAACGGTGCGATCATCGCACCGGAAGCGCCGTCGACGTGGATGGGGACGTCGAGTCCCGTCTTCGCCTGGATCGCATCGAGTGCCTTCGAGATTTCCAGGACCGGCTCGTACATCCCGGTGTACGTGACGCCCATGATCGCGACGACGCCGATGGTGTTCTCGTCGACGTACTTGTCCAGATCGTGACCGTCGAGGGTGCGGTGTTCCTCGCTGATCGGCACGTAACGCGCTTCGACGTCCCAGTAGTTGCAGAACTTCTCCCAGCACACCTGGACCGCGGAACTCATGATGAGATTTGGCTTTTCGGTGGACTTGCCCGCGGCTTTTCGTGCGTGCTGCCAGCGTCGTTTCATCGCCAGGCCGCCGAGCATGCAGGCTTCGGACGAACCGATCGTCGAGGTGCCGATTGCGTCCTTGGGGGAGGGTGAGTGCCAGAGGTCGGCAAGGATGCGCCAGCAATAGGTTTCGATCGCGGCGGTCTGCGGATACTCGTCCTTGTCGATCATGTTCTTGTCGAACGACTCGGCATACAGTTTGGTGGCGTGATCGTCCATCCACGTGCTGACGAACGTCGCGAGATTGAGCCGCGCATTGCCGTCGAGCATCGTTTCGTCGTGGACGATCTGATACGCGGTCTCGGGAAGCATGCCGTCGGGTTCGAGTGTGTACTTCGATGCAACCGAATCCTCGCCAGGCCTCGAGAAGATCGGATTGACGGCTACGTAATCGGTGTGATCTGACCTTCTGGGTTCCGGCATGAACTCTGGCTCCTCACATCAGTGTGTCGCGTTGGTCTGTTTCGTACCTACTCTCACCGTTCAGTGTGGACGGGCAGTTGTCAAAGGGTCTGTGGTCCCGAATCATTCGCGAAAGGCCGAGACAGGACGAATCCGCTCGTAGTCAGGGCGTTTGTGCGCGCAGGCGATCTGCGGCGGCCGATGCCATCGAGTGGAGAACATCGGGGGCGATCGGACTCGGCGCCGTCGCGGACAGCTGAGTCAACGTCGTCCCGACTGCGGCCACGATCGCGTCGGCAACCAAGGTGAAACCGCCACTCTCCGTGATGATTCGGAAAGCGAAAGACGCGTCGCCGATGTTCGGGTCCGACGCTCCGCCGACGCGATAGGTGATTGTCGTTCCGTCGGCATCGGTTCCCGAATACTCCGCACACCCAGCCAGCGTGGTCTGAAGTTTCTCGAAAGCTGCTGCTGCCGCGGTGCCGTCGGCGTACGAAGCAGAGTCCTGATCGATGCTCGTGAAATCGGGGCCGGTGAACATGTCGGAGAGGTCGGCGACCGATCCGGGAGCCTGGGTGGCTATCGGCGCCAGAACCTGGGCGCAGACGGCGGGGTCGGTGCTCGACTTGTCCGCCTCCGAATTTTCCGGCGCCGGTGCGAGGCCGAGGTCGTCGACCGGGTCGGGAACTACGTCGAAGTCGGCAGGTAGCTCGGACAGGGTGAGCGCGGCTCGTTGCAGGCCGTCACGGTCGAGAGGCGCCCCGCTCAGCGGTGCGGCCGGAGCAGCCGTGAACGGCGCCAAGCCGACCTGTGGGGCGGAAACCTGCGTAGTCGTGTCGGCACCAGGCGAGTCGTCCGAGCCGCAACCGGTCACGACGAACAGTGCCGCCGTTGCGGTCAGACCAAGTGCGAGAAGCGACCGGCGTGTCACGATTCCCACCGAATGCTGTTGGAGATGGTCTGCCGGATCACCGAGGAGCTGTCCGGGTCGCCGTATGCCTGGTCGCCGCCGACGGTCATCTGTCCGTCGATCGGCAAGGGGAGTGAGAGGTCGACGGTGAGGTTTCCGGAGCCGGCCATGACGTACTGATCGATGTTCAGCGTTCCGGCGTCACCGGCCAGGTTCCAGACCGGGCTCTGCGGGGTCTGCGATACGTCCACCGCGAGCGAAAGCCGATTGCCCTCGCGCGCGGTGAGCGTGACGGTGGTTGTCTGATCGAGCAGGATTTCGCTGCTGACTTGCTGCCGAACCACCCAACGTGCGCCGACACCGACCGGAGCGTCGGGGAGTGCGACGGTCCGGTAGACCGCTTGGCCCAGCGCTTGTTCGATTGCAGCGCGGGCAGCATTGGCCGAGTTGGCGGAGGGCTTCAACCGTAGGGCGGTGATGGCGCCCGAATCCGTGACCGACAATCCGGCCGCAGACCCGTCGGCCCCGCTCAGCGCAGCCTGCAGCGTTGCATCGGGCGAGGTCATCGACGACAGCGTGAGGTCAACGACTGCGGTGGGATCGTCAGCGGTCACGTTTGCCGAGAGCGGGATCGTGATCTCCGGCGAAGAGAAATCCTGCGCCGGTTGTTGATCGATCTGCTGACTCACGACGGCCTGGGTGACGAGCGTCGTCGTCTGCGTGGTGCCGACAGGCAAGTTCGTACGCAAAACCTCGCGCGGCTCGCTTCCCGCCTCGAGAACTTCGACCGTCGCGGCGGTCACCGGAACAGTCACCTCACTCGGCGAGGAGGTCGGGGTGTTCGGAGGTTGATCCGAGTCGCCGCAAGCGGTGAGAACGGTGATGAGAGCGAGGGCAGCGAGGGCGAACGGAACGCGTCGGCCGGTCGTGGACAGCAGTGGCACGCGCTCCAGGCTAGCCGCAGTTGCAGAGTGCGTGACCCG
The DNA here is from genome assembly GCF_036541985.1 of Rhodococcus sp. IEGM 1306. NCBI lineage: Bacteria > Bacillati > Actinomycetota > Actinomycetes > Mycobacteriales > Nocardiaceae > Rhodococcus > Rhodococcus sp. IEGM 1306. The sequence goes on along the minus strand of NZ_JAZHFF010000006.1, from coordinate 269,157 downwards.
GTGCGGTGAACATGAGGGATGATGGTTGCGTGAGTACAGACCACCCAGACCGAGATGTCAACGCGGAGGATCAGCCGATTACCGAAATCTCGAAGGCCGACGAGCCCGAAACCGTGAAACCGGAAGCCGTGAAATCGGAAGACGGTGACCTGGCGGTTGCGCCGGTCGAAAAGCCCCGCCGGCTGACCATGCTCATTGCCATCGCCGCTGTCATCCTGCTCTCGGACATTCTCACGAAGGTGTGGGCAGTCGCCGCGGTCAAACCGGGGCAGCCGATCGAAATCATCGGTGACGTGGTCACATTCACGATGGTGCGCAATCCGGGGGCAGCGTTCTCGATGGCGACGTCGATGACGTGGATCCTCACTCTCGTCGCAATCGGTGTGGTCATCGGTGTGATCAAGATCGGTCGCACGCTCCGATCACCGTGGTGGGCGCTCGGTCTCGGCCTCGTTCTCGGCGGCGCGCTGGGTAACCTCGTCGACCGATTCTTCCGCTCTCCCGGAATCATGCGCGGACATGTGGTGGATTTCGTCTCCGTCGGCTGGTGGCCGGTGTTCAACATTGCGGATTCCGCGATCGTCTGTGGCGCGATTCTGCTCGTCGTCCTGACACTGTTCGGCTTCGAACCCAACGGTGAACGCCTGCGTGATCACAAGGCGGACGACAAGAAGCTCACCGAATCGAAGGCTGCAGCCGAGGGAGAAACCAAGTGAGGGAATCCCGTTCGATGCCAGTGCCCGACGGTCTCGATGCCATGCGCGTCGATGCCGGCCTCGCGCGCCTTCTCGGACTCTCGCGCACCGTGGTCGCGACACTCGCGGAAGAAGGCTCGGTACTCGTCGACGGTGTGGCCGTCGGCAAGTCCGATCGTCTGACGGCAGGATCCTGGCTCGAGGTAGTCCTGCCCGAACCGCCGCGGCCCCTGACCATCGAAGCGACACCGGTCGAGGGAATGGAGATCCTCTACGCCGACGACGACGTCGTGGCAGTCGACAAGCCCGTCGGAGTTGCCGCGCACGCCAGCGTCGGGTGGACGGGACCGACCGTCATCGGCGGACTTGCCGCGGCCGGTTTCCGCATCTCGACGTCCGGTGCCCACGAGCGTCAGGGCATCGTCCACCGCCTGGACGTCGGAACGTCGGGTGTCATGGTGGTTGCCACATCCGAGCGCGCGTACACGTTGCTCAAGCGCGCTTTCAAGCAGCGGACCATCGACAAGCGCTACCACGCTCTCGTGCAGGGACACCCCGACCCGAGCAGCGGAACGATCGACGCGCCCATCGGACGCCATCACGGGAACGACTGGCGATTCACGGTCACGGCCGACGGCAAGCCCAGCGTCACGCACTACGACACCATCGAGGCGTTCCAGGCAGCGAGTCTGCTGGACGTGCACCTCGAAACCGGTCGCACACACCAGATCCGTGTCCACTTTTCGGCGTTGCGCCATCCGTGCTGCGGCGACCTGACTTACGGCGCGGACCCTCGACTTGCCGAAAGGCTCGGCCTCGAGCGCCAGTGGTTGCACGCCGTGTCTCTTGGATTCGCACATCCGGCGGACGGGCGCTGGGTCGAGATCAAGAGCAAGTACCCGAAGGATCTCGAACACGCACTCGAAGTTCTCCGGTCCTCATGACACCGCGCGGGCTTACCCCCGCGCTGGCCGTCGTCGCGGTGGTGGTCGGTGTGGCGGCGGTGGTGGGCGTGGGGTTCGCGAATCCCGTGCCGACCCCGCCGATCCGGACGGACACTCTGGGTCCGGACAGCGGGGAAGCTGTCCCGGACTACCTCGACCGAGCGCGAGATTCTGTTGCGTCGGTCGACGGGCCGGTGTGGGCGTTGGTCTCGTTCACGAAGGCACTCACCGTCGGCGAGGTCATCACGTCGACCAGCAGTGTTCAGGTGCCGGGCGCTGAGGTCTCGGGCGTTCGCGTGTCCAGGGTCATGTTCCGAGTTCCGATCGAACGCGTCCAGACGCCGCTCATGTCGGTGCCCGTGCCCGACAACGACGAAGCAGTGCGCAGATCGCCCGGGGTTGCAGCCACGCGACTGGTCTCGCTCGGCGGCGACACCGATCGCCAGCAACAGGTGGCGCTCGCGTCGGCGAAGCGATTGTCCGCCGGGTGCGCCTGCGCGGTGGGCGTGCTGGTGCGAGCTACTCCCGAAGGACTCGAAGCGATCGAACATGACTCGAACGTCCGTGCAGTGGAAGCGTTGCCGTCCGACGCCTCGCCGTGGCTGGCAGCCGTCCGTCCCTTGCTGCCGGAGTACGTGGACGTCGTTGCTCCCGGCCCCGACGACGGCCCGGTCCCGTGAACTCCGGTTCTGTGAACAAGGACGAACGCGCTAGGTCTGGTTCGTCCTCGGGGATCCTCTACGGTGTGGCGGCGTTCCTGTTGTGGGGAACGTTCCCGGCATTCTTCGGACTACTCGACTTCGCCGATCCGGTCGAGATCCTGGCGCACCGGGTGGTGTGGACCCTTCTGTTGATGCTGATCGTGTTGGCCTTTGCCGGCCGCCTCGGATCGCTTCGCGGAATCAGCGCACGCACCTGGCTGCTGGTGACCGCGGCGTCAGCGGCGATCGCCGTGAACTGGGGGACGTACATCTATGCCGTGGTGTCAGGCCGCGTCGTGGAGGCGGCTCTCGGGTACTTCATCAACCCGCTGGTCACCGTTCTGCTCGGCGTCGTGATCTTCCGCGAACGACTGCGTCCCGCCCAGATCGCCGCGCTCGTTCTCGCTGCCACGGCAGTTGTGGTGATCACGGTCGACTTCGGGAAACCTCCGATCGTCGCTTTGCTGCTCGCCGGCTCGTTTGCCACCTATGGGTTGGTCAAGAAGGTGGTTCCGCTCGATCCTCGAACCAGTTTGACTGCCGAGGGAGTCGTTGCCGCACCGTTCGCGGTCGGCTACCTCGTGTTTCTCGGCCTGACCGGGGCCGGTGCATTCATCAGCAGCGGTACCGGGCACAGCCTGTTGCTGCTTGCCGCCGGCCCGGTCACCGCGCTGCCGCTGCTCCTGTTCGGCGTCGCCGCTCAGAGAGTTCCGTTGGCGACGATGGGCATGCTGCAGTACCTCACCCCGGCGCTCCAGATGGCGTGGGGTGTGGCCGTCATGCACGAGGACATGCCGGCGTCACGGTGGATCGGCTTCGTTCTGATCTGGGCTGCACTGGTGATCTTCACGACAGACACCTTCGTCGCCGGTCGACGTTCGCGGCGTTCGGTGAGGTCGAGCGCCGAACCCGAGGTTCCGGTCACGTGACCGGAGGCGGCGCACGGCGACTCCGCTACGTCGGTCGCCGGTCGTGTCGGCAGCGCGGCATACACTCGATCTCGCTCCCAGACCTTCAGAGAGGCGCACGTGGCTGACTCGTTCGTACATCTTCACAATCACACCGAGTACTCGATGCTCGACGGTGCGGCCAAGGTCGGCGCCATGTTCGAGGAGGCCGCTCGTCTCGAAATGACCGCAGTCGGCATGACCGACCACGGAAACATGTACGGCGCCAGCCAGTTCTACAACGAGGCAAAGAGCGCCGGCATCAAGCCGATCATCGGCATCGAGGCCTACATCGCACCCGAGTCTCGCTTCAACACCAAGCGAGTTCTGTGGGGCGATCGCAGCCAGAAGTCCGACGACGTCTCCGGTAGCGGTGCGTACACCCACATGACGATGGTGGCCGAGAACGCGACCGGACTCCGCAACCTCTTCAAGCTGTCGTCGCTCGCGTCCATCGAGGGCCAGCTCGGTAAATGGCCACGGATGGACGAGGAGCTCATCGCCGCGCACGCCGAGGGCATCATCGCGACCACGGGTTGCCCGTCCGGTGAGATCCAGACCCGCCTTCGTCTCGGTCACGATCGCGAGGCTCTCGAAGCTGCCGCGAAGTGGCAGGAGATCTGGGGCCCGGACAACTTCTTCCTCGAACTGATGGATCACGGTCTCTCGATCGAGCGCCGTGTGCGAGAGGGTCTGCTCGACATCGGCAAGCAACTCGGTATTCCGCCACTTGCCACCAACGACTGCCATTACGTCACCAAGGACGCCGCCGAGAATCACGAGGCGCTGCTCTGCATTCAGACCGGCAAGACGCTCTCCGACCCCACTCGCTTCAAGTTCGACGGCGACGGCTACTACCTCAAGTCCGCTGCCGAGATGCGCGCCATCTGGGACAACGAGGTACCGGGGGCATGCGACAACACCGTTGCCATCGGCGAGCGTGTGCAGTCGTACGAGGACGTCTGGGCATTCCACGACCGCATGCCGATCTTCCCGGTCCCGGAGGGACACACGCAGCAGACCTTCCTGCGCGCCGAGGTGATGCGCGGACTCGATCGCCGCTTCCCGAGCGGACCGCCGCAGGAGTACCTCGCCCGCGCCGACTACGAGATCGGCGTCATCAACGAAATGGGCTTCCCGGCCTACTTCCTCGTGGTCGGCGACCTGATCAACCACGCCAAGGATGTCGGGATCCGTGTCGGGCCCGGCCGTGGATCGGCTGCCGGTTCGTTGGTGGCCTACGCGATGGGTATCACCAACATCGACCCCATCCCGTACGGGTTGCTGTTCGAGCGATTCCTCAACCCCGAGCGTGTGTCCATGCCCGATATCGATATCGACTTCGATGATCGCCGTCGCGGCGAGATGGTTCGCTACGCGACGGACAAGTGGGGCAACGACAAGGTCGCCCAGGTCATCACCTTCGGCACCATCAAGACCAAGGCTGCCATCAAGGACTCGGCTCGCGTCCAGTTCGGCAAGCCGGGCTTCGCCATCGCCGATCAGATCACCAAGGCACTCCCGCCGCCCATCATGGCCAAGGACATCTCTGTCTCCGGTATCACCGATCCGAAGCACGAGCGGTACAAGGAAGCCGTCGAGGTTCGAGCACTCATCGACTCCAGCCCGGACGTCGCGAAGATCTACAAGACTGCGGTGGGTCTGGAGGGGCTGATCCGTAACGCCGGTGTGCACGCCTGCGCGGTCATCATGTCGTCCGAACCGCTCACCGACGCAATCCCGGTCTGGAAGCGCGCCCAGGACGGCGCCATCATCACCGGGTGGGACTACCCTTCGTGTGAAGCCATCGGCCTGCTCAAGATGGACTTCCTCGGTCTGCGAAACCTCACGGTCATCGGCGACACGCTCGAGAACATCAAAGCCAACCGCGGCATCGACCTCGACCTCGACACTTTGCCGATGGACGATGCGGCAACATACGAACTGCTCGCCCGCGGCGACACTCTCGGTGTGTTCCAGCTCGACGGCGGCGGTATGCGCGAGTTGCTGAAACTGATGCAGCCCACCGGATTCGGCGACATCGTCGCCGCCTTGGCGCTGTATCGACCGGGACCGATGGGTGTGGACGCCCACATCTCGTACGCCAAGCGCAAGAACGCCTTGGAAGACGTCAAGCCGATTCACCCCGAACTGGAGGAGCCGCTCGCGGAGATCCTCTCCGAGACCTACGGCCTGATCATCTACCAGGAGCAGATCATGCAACTGGCGCAGAAGGTGGCCGGGTACACCCTGGGTCAGGCCGACTTGCTGCGTCGCGCCATGGGTAAGAAGAAGCTGTCCGAGCTGGAAAAGGCCTACGCCGGCTTCCGGCAGGGCATGTTGGACAACAACTTCAGCGAAGCGGCCATCAAGGCGCTGTGGGACACGGTCCTTCCCTTCGCCGGCTACGCGTTCAACAAGTCGCACTCCGCCGGCTACGGACTCGTGTCGTACTGGACTGCGTACCTCAAGGCGAACTACCCGGCCGAGTACATGGCAGGTCTGCTCACCTCCGTCGGTGACGACAAGGACAAGTCCGCGATCTACCTCGCAGACTGCCGCAAGTTGGGCATCACCGTTCTCCCACCGGACGTCAACGAATCGCGAGTCGACTTCGCGACCGTCGGCGACGACATCCGTTTCGGTATGGGGTCGGTGCGTAACGTCGGCGCCAACGTCGTCGCCTCGATCATCAAGGCGCGCACCGAGAAGTCGAAGTTCACAGATTTCTCCGACTATCTCGGCAAGATCGACGCGATGGCTTGCAACAAGAAGGTCACCGAATCTCTCATCAAGGCCGGTGCTTTCGACTCGTTGGGTCATCCGCGCAAGGGCCTGATGTTGGTCCATGCCGACGCCATCGATTCCGTGATGAGCACCAAGAAGGCAGAGGCGATCGGACAGTTCGACCTCTTCGGCGGTGCCGAGGCGGACGAGTCGATCACCTCGGTGTTCGACGTCAAGATTCCTGACGAAGAGTGGGATTCCAAGCATCGCCTGGCACTCGAACGAGAAATGTTGGGGCTGTATGTCTCCGGCCATCCGCTCAACGGTGTCGAGCACATTCTTCGCCAGCAGTCCGACACGTCCATCGCTGCGATACTCGAAGGCGGCGTCCAGGACGGTGCCCAGGTAACTCTCGGCGGCATCATTGCCTCGGTGGACCGCCGGGTCAACAAGAACGGTCTGACCTGGTGCATCGTGCAGCTCGAAGATCTCGTGGGTGGAATCGAGGTGCTGTTCTTCCCGCAGGCGTACGCCGTGTACGGAATGGACATCGCCGAGGATGCCATCGTGTTGGTCAAGGCTCGCGTTTCGATCCGAGACGATCGGATGTCGCTGATCGGCAACGACCTTGCGGTGCCTGATATTTCGGCGATCGGGGTCGCGCGCCCCCTGTCGGTCTCGCTGCCGCTTCGGCAATGCACCAAGGACAAGCTCAGTGCTCTCAAGCAGGTGCTGACGAGGCACCCCGGAACGTCCGACGTTCACGTTCGGCTGATCGGTGGAACCGAGATCAGCTTGTGGAAGGTCGACGACGTCCTTCGGGTCGAACCATCCTCGGCTTTGATGGGCGACCTGAAGGCATTACTCGGGCCGAGCTGTCTGACGGTCTGACCGCCGATCGAGCGGATCTGAACAGAACGAAGGGACCTTGCTGCATCAGCAGCAAGGTCCCTTCGTGGTTCGCGGGAGATCGGGGAGTGGAGTGATCAGGTGGTGCGCGAGTAGTACACGCGACGCGCCCACCAGGTGACCACGGCTGCTGTTGCGGCAGTCAGTACGGCTACCTGCATCGACTGGGTGACAGCTCCGGCGACCACGAACAGCACAAAACCGACCGCGAGAGCTTCGATCTTGTACAGCGGCCACCGAGTTCCGGCCAGATCGACGCAATAGTCGGGGGAGGGGCGTGATTCGCGAGTGGAGATATCTGCGGTGGTCATCTCGTCCCTTTCTGATACGGCTGTTCGAAGCTGTGGTTTCAGAGTAGCCAGAGATGAGAGTTCGGGCAAGCGAACTTTATTGATCGGCAGCTCACTTAATCGATCAACCAGGGGAGTGTGCGGGCGACAGGCCTGGTCGGCGTGGTTCGGTGGCCAAGGTGCTCGAGTGGGTGTTCACTGGTACACATGCCAATCACAGGTGAGTACGAACCCAGTCCAGCGTCGTGGGCCGCCGATCAGGTCGCACGCATCGAGAACTCCGGTGGCACCGAGGGAAACGACATGAACGGCATGCCCGTCGTCGTTCTCACGACCATCGGGGCAAAGTCCGGCAAGGTCAGGAAGACGCCGCTGATGCGCGTCGAGCACGACGGTTCGTATGCCGTTGTGGCTTCGCTCGGTGGCGCCCCGAAGAATCCGGTCTGGTACTACAACGTCAAAGCCGACCCGCACGTCACGCTGCGTGACGCGACGCAGGTCTTCGACCTGGTTGCTCGGGAAGTCACCGGCGACGAGAAGGCGGTCTGGTGGGAGCGCGCTGTCGCTGCGTACCCCGACTACGCCGATTATCAGACGAAGACCGATCGTGAGATTCCGGTGTTCGTGCTCGAACCCAAGTAACCCCGCATTCCACAAGAAGCGCTGCATCAATCACAAGTAAATCGTCACTCCCGGGGGTCGGCGATCCCGACTCCCGTGAGTGTGTCATGGAGGTCTGATGAGTCCGAAAACCGTTGCAGATCAATTGGTTCAGCAGCTCGTTGACGCGGGTGTCAGTCGGATCTACGGCATTGTCGGTGACAGTCTCAATCCCATCGTCGATGCGGTTCGTCGCACCGGTGGTTCCGAGAAGGGCGGAATCGATTGGATACACGTCCGGCATGAGGAAGCAGCTGCGTTTGCGGCCGCAGCGGATGCCCAGATCACCGGAAAACTCGCAGTGTGTGCCGGATCCTGCGGCCCCGGAAACCTTCACCTGATCAACGGCCTGTACGACGCTCATCGTTCGGGCGCGCCGGTCCTCGCGATCGCCTCACACATCCCCAGCGCCCAGATCGGAATGGGCTACTTTCAGGAAACGCATCCCGAGCGGATCTTCATCGAATGTTCGAGTTACACCGAACTCGTCAGCACGGCAGTCCAATCACCACGCGTGGTGCAGTCGGCGATTCAGCATTCGGTGGCTCGAAACGGCGTCTCGGTGATCGTGCTTCCCGGGGACATCGCCGATCGTCCGGCAGAAGGCACCCCGCCGACGCTCGTCGAAACCCGAAGGCCGACAGTCGTTCCGGATGCCGGTGACGTCAAGGCGTTGGCAGATGTGATCAACGGCTCGCGTAAGGTTGCGATCTTCGCCGGCGCGGGCGTGCGAGATGCGCGCGCGGAGGTTCTGGCGTTGGCCGAAACCGTCGGCGCTCCCATCGGGCATTCACTGCGTGGCAAGGAATGGATCCAGTACGACAATCCATACGACGTCGGGATGACCGGATTGCTCGGTTACGGTGCGGCGCACGACGGTATCCACGGCGCCGATCTCCTGCTCCTGATCGGTACGGACTTTCCCTACGATCAGTTCTTGCCCGACGACGTTCGCACTGCTCAGATCGACATCGCGGCCGAGCGGTTGGGGCGTCGAACCAGCCTGGACCTGGCTGTGCACGGCGACGTCGCGAGCACCTTGCGCGCACTGATTCCGCAGCTCGGTCGAAAGACCGACCGCGGGTTCCTGGAGGACACGCTCGCCAAGCACAACACTCTGATGACCAAAGTGGTTGGTGCATACACGGATCCGGTCAAGCAGCGCACGCCGATTCACCCCGAGTATGCGGCATCGATCTTGGACGATCTGGCAGCCGACGACGCAATCTTCACCGCCGACACCGGGATGTGCAACGTGTGGACGGCGCGCTATCTCAATCCGAACGGATCGAGACGCTTCATCTCCTCGGCGCTGCACGGATCGATGTCCAATGCGCTCCCACACGCGATGGGTGCTGCATGGTCGAGTCCGGGGCGTCAGGTCATCTCGGTGTCGGGCGACGGTGGATTGTCGATGCTGCTCGGTGAGTTGGTCACCGTCGCGATGTACAAGTTGCCGGTCAAGATCGTGGTGTTCAACAACTCGACGCTCGGAATGGTCAAGCTCGAGATGCTGGTCGACGGCCTTCCGGATTTCGGGGTCGACGTGCCCGCGGTCGACTACGCGGCGGTTGCTGCTGCGCTCGGTATCTTTTCGCGCCGAATCGAGAATCCTGCGGACATCGAAGCGGGCCTACGCGCCGCGCTCGATCATGACGGTCCGGCCTTGGTGGATCTGGTGACCGATCCGTTGGCATTGTCGTTGCCGCCCACCATCACCGGTGGTCAGATGAAGGGCTTCGCTTTGGCGATGTCGAAGATGGTGATGAACGGCGGCGTCGGCGAGGCAGTACAGATGGCCAAGTCGAATCTGCGGAACGTGCCACGTCCCTCACAGTTGGATCCGCGCGGCTGACCTACCGCCACCCTGCCTCGCAGACCATGCGGGGCGGGGTGGTGGGAAGGTTGATCTCCGACGTGCGAAAATGGCGGGGTGTCTAACTCGCCCGATGTCGTAGTAACGAAGTCCACCGTCCCCGCGCTCGACGCGCAGGAGATCGACGCGGCCATCGAGCGAATTCAGCACGTCATTGCGGCGACGCCCCTGCAGTACAGCGATCGTCTTTCGGCGTTGACCGGGGCACACGTGTATCTCAAGCGTGAGGACCTCCAGGGCGTTCGTTCGTACAAGATTCGTGGCGCGTACAACCTGATCGCTCAGCTCAACGAGGCCGAACGCGGTGCCGGCGTAGTGACTGCCAGTGCCGGTAACCATGCGCAGGGTGTTGCTTTCGCGTGCCGAACGATGCAGATCAAGGGTCGGATCTACGTTCCGGCCAATACCCCCAAGCAGAAGCGTGATCGCATCCGCGCGCACGGTGGAGCGTTTGTCGAACTGTTCATGATCGGTGAGACCTATGACGCCGCCGCTGCTGCGGCCGCGGAGGACGTAGCCGAAACCGGCGCAACCATGGTTCCGCCGTTCGACGACGTGCGCACCGCTGCGGGGCAAGGAACCATTGCAGCGGAGATTCTCACGCAATTGGACGCCCCTCTCGACACGATCGTCGTGCCGGTCGGCGGCGGCGGTTGCATTGCGGGCATCGCCACCTACCTGCACGAACGGTCGCCGAAGACGTCGATCGTCGGGATCGAGCCGTCCGGTGCGGCGTCAATGACGGCCGCTCTTGTTGCCGGGGGCCCGGTGACTCTTCCCGACGTCGATCCATTTGTCGACGGAGCAGCGGTCAAGAGGATCGGCGATGTTCCCTACGAGGTCGTCTCACGTCTGGGTGCCGCCGTGGTGTCGCACGCGTCGTTGCCGCTCGTGGCTCGTCAACTTCAGACACGGTCCGGTTCGGGATCGTTTGTCGTCAATCAGATCGACGAGGGCGCTATCTGCACGGCGATGCTCGAGCTGTATCAGAGCGAGGGCATCATCGCCGAACCCGCGGGAGCGCTTTCCGTTGCGGCACTTCAGAATTTGACGTTCGAGCCGGGTTCGACCGTCGTGTGCCTGATCTCCGGTGGCAACAACGACGTCTCTCGTTACGGCGAAATCCTCGAGCGTTCGCTCGTTCACCTCGGGCTCAAGCACTACTTCCTGGTCGACTTTCCGCAGGAACCGGGAGCGCTCCGTCGCTTCCTCTCGGACGTGCTCGGGCCGGACGACGACATCGCGCTGTTCGAGTACGTCAAGCGAAACAATCGCGAGACGGGTGCCGCGTTGGTGGGTATCGAACTCGGTTCCGCCGACGGGTTGGCGGCGTTACTCGAGCGGATGGAGCGCGCGCCGATGCAGTCCGAGAGGCTCGAGCCGGGAAGCCCGGCGTACCGCTATCTGACGTAAGGGACGCCCCCGGTCAGGGCCGCAGTCGCTCGACCACCTGTCGATGCAATTCGGGATCCGGCTGGGGGAGCCCGAGCATGGCCGCCAGATACAGGCCGTCGCCGACGAGTCGGATGATCTCGGCCTGCACAGGGTCGGCGATCTCGGTCTGAAGGCCCTTGTCCCAGCTCCGCATCACGTGGGTGACGGCTTTCTGGATCTCGTCGTGTTGTCCGTCGACTGTTCGCAGTGCCGCGATGATCGACCGGAAGAGTGAGAGTTCTTCGCTTTCGTTCGCATCGGGGATCTGCAGATAGAACTCGGTGACCGTCGTACCGCCGGCTACGGCGTCTTCGAGTTGCTGATCCGAGCGTTCTCCGAGTCTGCGGACCATCGCCGCGAGCAGTGCTTCCTTGCTGGGGAAGTGATAGAGAAGTCCGCCCTTGGAAACCCCGGCTTCGGCGGCAACGCCTTCGAGCGTGACTTGGGCGACGCCGCTGACCAGCAGCAGCTTCTCCAGTGCGTCGAGAATTCGATCGCGAGTGTCGGCAGCCATGTGATGTGACCCTACCCGGAAATAACTTTACCGCTCGGACGGTTCACTGTTACCGTAGACCTACTGTACCGGCTGGACGGTGCAGTGAAGTCTTTTCGAAAGAACTCAGAGAAAGTCGCAGGGGAGCAATGTCAGTGTCGGCAGATCAGACGTCTGCAATCAATCCCGACGAGGTTCGGGCGACAAAGCGTGACTGGGCGGGCTTGATAGTCCTTGCCTTTGCTGTGTTGCTCATCGCAGTCGACGGCACGGTGCTCGATCTTGCGCTTCCGTTCATCAGCGCCGACCTCGAACCGAGCAGCACGCAGTTGCTGTGGATCATCGACGTCTATTCGTTCGTGCTCGCCGGTCTGCTCATCACCATGGGTACGCTCGGCGACCGGATCGGTAGGCGAAAACTGCTCCTGATCGGCGCAGTCGGCTTCGGTCTCGCCTCGATCATCGCCGCTCTCGCTGTCAGTCCCGAGATGCTCATTGCCGCCCGCGTGCTGCAGGGTATTTCCGGTGCAACGCTGATGCCGGCCACCCTCGGTCTGATCCGCACGATCTTCGTCAACCCGCGTCAGCGCACCGAGGCGATCGGTGTCTGGGGCGCGATGGCCGGTGGCGGTACCGCGGCAGGCCCTTTGGTCGGTGGTTGGTTGCTCGAGCACTTCTGGTGGGGTTCGGTCTTCTTGATCAACATTCCGGTCATGATCGCGCTGGTTGTACTCGGCCCGATCCTGATCCCGGAGTCGAAGGACCCCAATCCGGGTCGATTCGACCTCATCAGCGCTGGTCTGTCGATGGCGACCATGTTGCCGCTGGTGTACGCGGTCAAGGAATCCGTGGTGCACGGCGTCAGCATCACGTTGCTGGTGATCGGCCTCGTTGGTCTCGCGGCGGGTTACGTGTTCGTGCGTCGTCAGCGGATGCTGAAGGATCCGATGTTGGATCTGAAGCTGTTTGCCAACGCGTCGTTCTCCACCGCCGTCATCACCAACCTGCTCTCGATCTTCGCGCTGGCAGGTGTCCTGTTCTTCGGCTCGCAGTACCTGCAGTTGGTGCTCGGTAACTCGGCGCTCGACGCCGGGCTGCTGATGCTCCCGGGTATGTTGCTCAGCGCATTCACCGCGGTTGCGGCGGCCTGGTTGATTCGCCGGTGGTCGGTGTCTCACGTGCTCAGCGCGGGCCTCGCGGTTGCCGGTATCGGTGCTGCGATGCTGCTCGCGCTCGGCGTCGACAGCGGCCCGTTGATGTTCGTGCTCGGCTTCGGTCTGGCCGGTGCTGGTGTCGGTGTCGCGTTGACGTTGACATCGGATCTCGTGGTCAGCTCGGTGGAACCCGAGCGTGCCGGCGCTGCGTCCGCTGTGTCGGAGACCGCGTACGAACTCGGCATCGCGCTCGGCGTGGCGATTCTGGGCAGCGTGGTGATGGCGATCTTCCGCAAGGGAATCGACACCTCGATGCTCGAAGCAGATCAGGCGCATGCTGCACAGGGCACACTCGGCGGTGCCCTGCAGGAAGCAACGTACCTACCTGGTGAACTCGGTTCGGTGCTTGCCGATTCCGCGAAGTAGGCGTTTGTCGACGGTATGCACGTTGCTGCCGGTGCAACAGCTTTGGTTCTGTTCGTCAGTGCCGCATTGGTGTTGAGGATGCTGCGGAGTACACCAGAGAACGCGAAGCGTTAATACCGGAATTTCGAGAGTTAGTCAGCTTTCGAGTACGACGAACGAGTGCCCCGGCACCACTGTTGCGGACGCGGTCTCGTCCTGTGTCGGCGGATCCCACCAGAGGATGGGGGTTCCGCCGGCCGGGACCGAGGCCGCGTCCGTTCCCAGATTGCACACGATCTGTAATGCGCCGCGGCGCAGGGTGATCCACTGGTCGTCCTCGTCGTAGTCGACGTGCAGGTGCCCCAGCCAAGGGTCGGTGATCTCGATTCGCTTCCTGCGCAGGGCAAGTAGATCGCGATAGCAGGCCAGGACGCGAGCGCGTGTCTCGTCGTCTCGCTCGTCCCAGTCCAGTTTCGATCGCAGAAATGTCTGTGGGTCTTGCGGATCCGGAATGTCGTCACTGTTCCAGCCGTGCGCCGCGAACTCCGCTTTGCGGCCTTTGGCAGTGGCCTCGCCGAGTTCCGGTTCCGGATGCGAGGTGAAGAACTGGAACGGAGTGGTCGCTCCCCATTCCTCGCCCATGAACAGCATCGGCGTGTACGGCGAGAGCAGGACCAGCGCCGCCTTGATCGCCAATTGTCCTGGCGTCAGATAGGCGCTCGGGCGGTCCCCGATCGCGCGGTTGCCGATCTGATCGTGGGTGCACGTGTATGCGAGCAGGGCGCTGGCGGGCTGATGCGTGATGTCGATCGGCCGGCCGTGAACCCGTCCACGGAACGAGGAATACGTTCCGGCGTGGAAGAAACCGCGCCGCAATGTATTTGCAAGGGATTCCAAGGATCCGAAGTCGGCGTAATAACCCTGGCGTTCGCCGGACACGGCCGTGTGAATGGTGTGGTGGATGTCGTCGTCCCACTGCGCGTCCAAGCCGAACCCGCCGGCCGCTCGTGGCGTGATCAGAGTGGCGTCGTTGAGATCGCTTTCGGCGATCAACGTGAGCGGTCGACCCAGATGGGCCGACAGTGTTTCCGTTCGGACGGCGAGTTCCTCGAGGATGTGCGTTCCGGTGTGATCGACCAACGCGTGGACGGCGTCGAGGCGTAGACCGTCGATGTGGAAATCGCGCATCCATCGCAGGGCATTGCCGATGATGTACTCGCGAACCTCGCCCGACTGCGGGCCTCCGATGTTGATCGTTCGGCCCCAGGTGTTCGCTCCATCGGCAATGTAGGGGCCGAACTTTTCGAGGTAGTTGCCCGACGGGCCCAGGTGGTTGTAGACCACGTCAAGAATCAGGCCGAGTCCGCGTTCGTGGGCCGCATTCACCAAGCGTTGCAATCCGTCCGGGCCACCGTAGATCTCGTGGACCGTGTACCAGAGCACACCGTCGTAGCCCCAGTTGTGAGTTCCGTTGAAGCCGTTGACCGGCATGATTTCCACGAAGCCGACGCCGAGGTCTACCAGGTGATCGAGACGTTCGATCGCGGCGTCGAATGTTCCTTCGGGGGTGAACGTTCCGATGTGCAGTTCGTAGACCGATGATCCTGGGAGTTGTCGTCCGGTCCACTGAGAGTCGGTCCAGGACGCCTCGTCGAGTTGGTGCAGTTGGGAGCGGAGATGCACGCCTTCGGGCTGGCGTGGTGAACGCGGATCCGGGAGTGTTTCACCGTCGACGACAAAGCCGTAGCGAGCGCGGTTGTCGCAGTCGACCTCGGCGCGCCACCACCCGTCGTCGGTCCGGTCCATCTCGTGCGTGATGCCGTCGACTTCGACCCGGACCGATTCCGGTGTTGGCGCCCAGACCTCGAATGTATGCACACGATCAGCATGCCTTGTTCGGCCGGATGTGGCAGCCCGGCGGGCTGGTTCCGTCGTCAAGGACTGTTTCTATCCGCAGGTGTTGCCGGACGGTGCAGACAGCGTGATCAGTTTCGGAGCGGGGGCGCTGCAGCATCCGCCCTCGGCTTTCCCTGTGTCGGTTTCTGCTGTGTCAGGTTCGTCGAAAATGCCTGCGCCGCCGCAGACTCCGGTCTCCGGAAGGATCAACTCGACACGGGCCGCTGCCTCGTGATCGCCGGCGAGCTCGGCTGCGATGCTGCGAACCTGCTCGTAGCCGGTCATCGCCAGGAAGGTGGGTGCTCGGCCGTAGCTTTTCATTCCTGCCAAGTACACCCCCGGCTCCGGATGGCGAAGCTCCTTCGCGCCATGCGGGTAAACGGTGCCGCACGAGTGGACGTTCGGGTCGATCAGCGGAGCAAGCTCGACCGGTGCTTGTAAGACCGGGTCGAGGCCGAGTCGAATTTCCGAGAGCCAGGACAGATCGGGGCGGAAGCCGGTCAGCGTTATGACGTTGTCCACGTTCTCGATGCGATCACCCGCATCGGAGGCAAGTATGAGTTGTCCCGAAGGGGTAGTTGTCACCTCTGTGGTGCGGAAGCCGCTGACGACGCTCAACAGGCCATCCTCGACGGCCTTCTTTGCGCGCAATCCCAGGGCGCCGCGCGCGGGCAGTTCGTCAGCGTCGCCGCCTCCGAATGCAGAGCCGATGTTTCCTCGGCGGACCGCCCAGGTGATGCGGGTGCTCGGAGCCTGCTCTGCCAACCCTGACAGCGCAACGATCGCCGTCAGCGCGGAGTGGCCACTACCTGCGATGACGGTGTGCGTTCCGGCGAACTGTGCCCGCACTGCCGGATCGTCGAGATCAGGAACCCGGTACCGGATCGCAGTACCCACAGCGCCTTCGCCGAGCGCAGGAAGACCTTCACCACCGAGCGGGTTCGGGGTGCCCCAGGTGCCGGACGCATCCACAATGGCCTGGGCGAACATCCGATCCTCGGTTCCGTCCCGGCGCCGCAGGTGAATCGAGAGGGGTTCGCTGTCGCGTCCGGCGTCGACGACCAGGTCACGTCCGCGTCGAGCGACGCCGATCACCTCGGTGTCGAACTGGACCAGGTCGGCGAGGGCCGAGGCGAGTGGTTCGAGGTAGAGCTCGCGCCATTGCCGGCCGGTCGGATAGGTCTGCCCGTCGGGTGAGCTCCATCCATTCTGGTCGAGGAGTCGCCGCGCGGCGGGGGAGACGAGTTCGGACCACCGGGAGAACAGTCGAACGTGATTCCACTCGGAGATCGCAGCACCGGCTGTGGTTCCGCGCTCGAATACAAGGGGTGTGAGTCCGCGCTCGCGCAGTTCTGCTGCGGCTGCCAGGCCGATCGGGCCGGCCCCGATCACGACAACGGGTAGGGGGTTCATTTTCGTGCCTTTCATCGACGATTATCGATCTACGGAGAACTGTATCGACGATCATCAATGTAGGCAACCATCGACAGCTGTCGATATAGTGGAGAGATGACTTCGCTGCAGACTCCGACGGTGCGAGTCGGAGATTCGGACCCGGATCAGATCCGTTCTTCCGTCCTCGCGCAGGGCGATGCCGATACCTACGCGCAGTGGTTCGCCTGCCTTGCCGAGCCGATGCGCGTCCGATTGCTTCACCGGGTAGCGAGCGCGGTCGGTGGTATTACCGTCGGAGCGCTCGCCGAGGCGTTGGGGATCGGGCAACCGACGGTGTCGCACCACCTGCGCAAGCTCGCCGATGTGGGTTTTGTGACCATGCGTAAGGAAGGGACGAGCACGGTCGTCGCGATGAGTCCGACGTGTTGCGTTGCCTTGCCGCAGGCGGCGGATGTGGTGATGGGAGTCCTTGCTCCGCGTCCGTGCTGCCCGAGTGATCTGCCCGACGATGTCTCTGTCCGGGTCATGATCGACGACGACTGGGATGCGGTTCGCCGTATTTACGGCGAGGGTATCGACACCCGAAATGCCGCCTTTGCCGCTGAGGTCCCCTCGCGTGAGCATCTCCACGAACGGTGGCTGCCGCAGCATCGATGGGTGGCGACTGTCGGGGGTGTTGTTGTCGGATGGGCTGCGTTGAGTCCGGTTTCCGAGCGTGACTGCTACCGCGGGGTTGCCGAGAACTCCGTGTACGTTGCGGACGGCATGCGTGGTCGTGGCGTCGGAAAGGCGTTGTTGCGCAAGCAAGTCATGGCCGCCGACGCCGACGGACTCTGGACTCTGCAGACGTCGATGTTCCCGGAGAACCGTGCCTCCATCTCGCTCCATCATTCGGCCGGGTTTCGAACGGTCGGCCTTCGCGAGAAGATCGCCGAACTCGACGGCGTGTGGCGCGACACTGTTCTGCTCGAGCGTCGAACGGCGATCGCCGAGGGATGAGTCCGGGATCCGGCTGACCGGATGCCCGATTGCGCGTTGATTCGATATCTGTCAATATCGAAGAATGTCGAATCAAGAGCTGACGGACTCCGAGGCTTGCTGCACCCCGCTCGTTCGTGAACCGTTGACCGAGGATTGGGCCGGCGACTTGTCTCGGATGTTCAAGGCCCTCGGCGATCCGGTTCGTCTCCGCTTGCTCAGCTTGGTGGCAAGTCACGAGGGTGGTGAAGCCTGCGTCTGCGAAATCTCCGACTCGTTCGACTTGTCTCAGCCGACTATCTCGCATCACCTGAAGGTGTTGCGCCAGGCCGGGCTGCTCGATTGTGAACGACGCGGGACCTGGGTGTACTACTGGGTTATTCCGGCTGCGCTGCAACAGCTTTCCGCCGTTCTGCTGGTAGAAGGTGCGAGCGTGAGTGCCGTGGACGCTTGCGCTGAGGTCACCGCATGAGCAACACCGCTGCCACCACCGAACACCCCGAAGTCGTCGGAAAACTCTCCACCCTCGACCGCTATCTGGCGGTCTGGATCGGCGTGGCCATGGTCGTCGGCCTGCTGGTTGGACGCTGGATCCCCGGTGTGAACACTGCCCTGGACAAGGTGCAGATCGACGGCATCTCGCTACCGATCGCCCTCGGTCTGCTGATCATGATGTACCCGGTCCTGGCGAAGGTCCGCTACGACCGCCTCGACACAGTCACCGGGGACAAGAAACTCCTCGCCGGCTCCCTGTTCCTGAACTGGGTTCTCGGCCCGGCGCTGATGTTCGCCCTCGCCTGGCTGTTTCTTCCTGACCTGCCGGAATACCGAACCGGTTTGATCATCGTCGGTCTCGCTCGCTGCATCGCGATGGTGATCATCTGGAACGACCTGGCCTGCGGAGACCGCGAAGCCGCCGCGGTGCTGGTCGCCATCAATTCGGTGTTCCAGGTGATCATGTTCGCCGTGCTCGGTTGGTTCTACCTCTCGGTCCTGCCCGGGTGGCTCGGCCTCGAACAGACCACCATCGACACCTCGCCCTGGCAGATCGCCAAATCCGTTCTGATCTTCCTCGGTATCCCGCTGCTGGCAGGTTTTCTGTCCCGCTTCTTCGGCGAACGCGCCAAAGGCCGCGACTGGTACGACAACAAGTTCATCCCCAAGATCAGCCCCTGGGCGCTCTACGGTCTGCTGTTCACCATCGTCGTGCTCTTCTCGATGCAGGGCGAACAGATCACCTCCCAGCCTTGGGATGTCGTCCGGATCGCGCTGCCCTTGCTCGCGTACTTCGCGCTCATGTGGGGCGGAGGCTACATCCTCGGCGCCGCAATCGGATTGGGCTATGAACGCACCACGACCCTGGCGTTCACCGCCGCGGGCAACAACTTCGAACTCGCGATCGCGGTAGCCATCGCCACCTACGGCGCCACCTCGGGGCAAGCTCTTGCCGGTGTCGTCGGCCCGCTGATCGAGGTACCGGTGCTCGTCGGGCTGGTCTATGTCTCCCTTGCACTACGCAAACGCTTTGCAGTCGAAGAGGTTTCATCCAGTCGAGAAAGAGCGAGGTCATGAGCAAACCATCGGTGTTGTTCGTCTGCGTCCACAATGCCGGTCGATCTCAGATGGCCGCGGGATTCCTGAGCCATCTCGCAGGCGACGCCATCGAGGTCCGTTCCGCCGGATCCGCACCCGCCGAGACCGTCAATTCGGCAGCGGTCGAGGCGATGGCAGAGCGCGGTATCGACATCTCAGCGCAGTCTCCGAAGATCCTCACTGTCGACGCCGTCCAGGATTCGGATGTCGTCATCACCATGGGCTGCGGCGACACGTGCCCGATCTTCCCCGGCAAGAGTTACCGAGACTGGGTTCTCGACGACCCGGCCGGACAGGGCCTTGAAGCAGTTCGCCCGATCCGTGACGAAATCGAGCGGCGCGTTCAAGCTCTGATCGACGAACTCACGCAGATTCGCCAGGCATTGACCACGGCGACAGATTCGGACCCGCCAGACACAAACAGAACGGATGACCAGCGGGATCGAGTAGAACCCGGCAACGCTCCGGCGCGTTCTGCCGGCTACCGATTTGAGCACCGAGGCTGACAGCTTGCTCCTGTGCGATGTCCAGATCATCGACCACTAAATCCAGATGAATCTGCTTCGGTATTGCAGCCATCGGCCACGTGCTCGGGCGGTGTTCGTCGATGCGGATTGCGGTGATCTGGCCACCGCCTGTGCTGACGGTCGCAAACTTCTCAGTGTTGTACGTGATTTCGCCGCCCAGCATATTTCGCCAGAATTCCGCAAGGCGTTGTGGATCACTGCAATCGAGGGTGATCGATCCCAAGCAAGCTACAGGCATGGTCTCGACGCTACAGAATGCCTTGCTTCGGCTTCCTTTGCGGAGGCGTCATTCGTCGGTGGGCTCGATGTGTTCGGCACCGAGGACGGAGAGTCGGTATTCCTGTGCGTCCTGCTCGGTTTCGAAATCTTTCTCTTCGAGGAGATTCCGGTCGGCGTCGAGGTATCGGTAAGTAGTCATTCCTCCACCGTGTCACTGATGAACGATTCGTGCTCGGATACCGGTTCGATTTCGTCGACGGCTATTTGAATCAGCCTTCCGTAGCGCCGGATCAGATCCTCCGACGACAGTGAATCCTCACCGAGGAGTTCGAGCGTCCGCATGCCGGTGGCCAGTCCGAGCAGCAGTGAGACGACGATCTGGCTGCGTACCAAACCGGGCTCCGTGTCGCCGATGCGGCGCGCGATCCCGTGAACGTATCGTTGCTTGATCTCGGCCCGAGCGGCGGCCGGATCTGGCGCCTCGTGAACGTGTACTGCGAGCATTGCCCACGGATCGGTTTCGTCGGATTCTCTACGAGCGACAAGTTTCTCGACCAGTTGACAGCCGATGTCTCCGGTGGCGTCGGCATTCGGATCCTCGTCCATCGGAGGTGCGGACGGGATCGCAGCCGAGTACAGCCGAGCTTTGCTGCCGTAGATCTTCATGACCAGGGCAGGGGAGTAGCCGGCTGCGACCGCGATGTCCTTGATGGTCGTCGATGCGTAACCTCGTTCCGCGAACAAGGCTTTCGCTGCTGTGAGGATGCTGGCTTCGCCGCTGCTCATGTCGCTCGCCTCCGCCTCGATACCCGATCGCCATGCGTTCGGTTGCTCGTACTGGCGTTCATACTGTCGTCAACGGCTCGGCATCGACGGGTACGTCGAAATCGACGACGGTGGACTGCGCGATGACCGCTATCTGACGAGCCAATGTGCCGTGTCCGCTCTCGGTCAGCGCGGTCAGGATGTACCGGCCGGATGTGGGAAGTGCGATTCCGTGGTGCCCGGTTCCGTCGGTGACCGTGGATGCGACGAATTCGCCGGTCGGTTTCGTGAGTGTGACGACGGTTCCCGAGGTTGTTCGGCCGCCGACTCCGACCTTGCCGGAGATGGTGAGGCGGTCACCGAGTTCGACGGTGTGCGTCGATTGCGCGCTGTCGAAGCTGATTACCTGTGATCTCGGGGACCAACCGTCGGCGCTCGTGACCACCAGGTACCGGCCGGGCCGGGGTAGGGCGAGGGAGAAGTTGCCCTCGTTGTCGGCGCGACTCCAGTCAATCGGTCGACCCTCCATATCCATCACGGTGACAACGGCCTGCCGGATCGGTCGGCTGTCGGCCCGGACCACACGACCGGCAACCACAATTTCCGTTTCGGACACGGCGGCGTCGGGAAGCTCGAACCCTTCCGGGGTCACCGGGCGAAGTGCCGCTTCCGGTTTTGCGCCGCGGCGAGGAATGAACGCAGCGGCAGCGGCAGCAGCCACGGCGGCGATGGCGGCCAGCCAGAAGATGTTCTTGAAGGCGTCGATCGACGGAAGGCCCTCGCCCGGCCCGGACGGGATGACCATCGACGTGAGCATGGCGGCAACCACCGCGCTGGAGGTCGACGTACCGACCGAGCGGAGCAGCGAATTGAGGCCGTTTGCCGACGCGGTTTCGGTGATCGGAACCGATCGCATGATCAGCATCGGCATCGCGGAGTAGGCGATTGCAGTTCCGATGCTGACCACCGCCGCGCTGATGATGATCAGTGCTATCGAACCGGTCAGGAACACTCGCGCGATGTAGGCGAGCGCGAGCACCGTGCCGCCGACGATCAGGGTGATCTTGGCTCCGAATCGCTTCGTGATGTTCGCGGAGACGGGCGCGAAGAAGACCATCGCGAGGCCTGCCGGAATCATGCACAGTCCGGCCGCCATCACGCCCAGTTCGAAGCCGTAGCCGGAGATCTTCGGCATCTGAAGTTGTTGGGTGGTGGAGAGGTTGTTCGCGTACATCGAGAAGCCGACGAGGATCGAGGCGACGTTGGTCAGCAGAACAGGCCGCTTGGCCGACGTTCGTAGATCGACCATCGGCTGGGTGACGCGGAGTTCGTAAGGGAACCACAATGCGAGAGTCACGATTCCGATGACGAACATCAGCAATGTCAGTTCGCTCGTCCATCCCCAACGGGCGCCCTTGGAGATGGCGAGGAGGATCGCCGTGAGTGCTGTCGAAAGCATGACCGCGCCCAGGAAGTCGAATTTGCCGCGGGTACGAACACTCGATTCCGGGACGACGACGGCTACCGCGATGATCAGCAGGACGCCCACGATCGCCGAGAGCCAGAAGATGGCGGGCCAGCCCAGATGCTCGAAGATCAACCCGGACAGCGGGAGCCCGAGTGCGCTGCCGATTCCGAGAGTGGCACTCATCAACGCTGTTGCCGACGCCACCTTCTCCTTGGGCAGTTCGTCGCGCATGATGCTGATTCCGACGGGGATCATCGAGATCGCGAAGCCCTGGAGACCACGTCCGATGAGCAGGGCGACAAAATTGCCGCCGATCGCCGCGACCAGTGATCCGACCACGATCATCGTCATCGAGATCAGCATCATGCGTCGTTTTCCGAACATGTCTGCCAGGCGGGAGACGATCGGAGTGGCGACGGCACTCGTGAGGAGCGTGACGGTGACGAGCCAGGAGGCGTCGTCAGCGCTGACGCCGAGGATCTTCGGGAAATCGGGCAACAACGGAATGACCATCGTTTGTTGCAGCGCGACCACGGTGCCGGAAAGACAGAGAATTGCGGTAATGAGCCGACTTGAACGGCGAGTGGTCGGAGACGAGTGCAATGCCAAGAGACGGTCCTTCACGCGGCGATGGTGAACGGGAATTCACCCATGAGTGAACCACTGTTCACCCGTCGGTGTCACCTTCGGTGAATATGCGATTTCTCACGACGGCAACTCGCCCCGGGGTTTCCGAGTCGGCATGGCGGGAACAACGTCAGTGGTTGGTCTGCGCCTGCGCGAGCGGGCAGCGAGGAGGAGTGATGCATGCCGAAGTGGGTGACCGTCTCCACGTCCAGGGGCGCGTGGTGGGGCAGGCGGAGGTAACTGCCGAGGTTCTCGAGGTGCACGGCGAGGACGGCGGTCCTCCGTATCTGGTCAGGTACGACAACGGCCACGAGGCGTTGGTGTTTCCCGGTAGCGACGGCTGGATAGATCACCCCGGAAAAGGCTCCTGAGCTGCACGATTCTTTCCATGCATGGTCGTTGCATCGAATGCGGCTAAAGTGTGCGCAATGGAGGGCAGACGCCAGTACCACTCCCGCGTGCGTGAAGCTTCCGCGCAGCGAACGCGTGAACTCATTCGTGATGCGGCGACGGCCTTGTTTGTTCGAGACGGGTATGTCAAAGCCACCGTCAAGCAGATTGCCGCCTCGGCCGGCGTCGCCGATCGGACGGTGTTCACAGCCTTCCCCGGCGGGAAACTCGAGATCTTCGAAGCGGCCCTCGCTGCGGCGCTCGATGCCGAAGAGGTTCCACTCGGCGCGCCGAACCTGGCCTCGGACTCCGATGACGTTCGCCGGATCGTCTCCCAGATCGTGGCTCAGGGCATCGGACTGCTCGAACGTGTTGGCGCTCTGATGATGGTCGCGGTCGAATCCTCGGGTGCGGATGCCGACATGCGTCGACTATCCGAGGAGTCGTCGGATCAGTCGGCCGTCAATGCGATGTCGATAGCCGAGGGTCTCTCCGAGCATGGCTTGTTGAGGCCTGAGATTTCGCTCGAGAAAGCCGCGGGCATACTTGCCGCTTTCGTCTCGCCTCAGCTTCATCAGCAATTGCGTCGGGTCAGTGGATGGGACGTCGATGCGTACCGAGGATGGCTCGAGTTCAACATTCGCCAGAATCTAATGTACTAATTGGTCTGTTTTCGTTAGCATGGCGAGGGTTTTTTATTCTCGGGAGGAATCGCCAGCGTGCCCTATGCCTTGTTCGGCCTCATCACGATGTTGCTGTGGATTTTCTGCATCGTCGACGCCATCACGAGAGATGACGCCTACATCCAGTACCTACCCAAGGTCGTCTGGATTCTGATCATCATCTTCCTTCCTACTTTGGGATCGGTTCTGTGGCTGGTGGTCGGGCGCGGACAGAACGCGCCCCGCGGTTACGTCGGCCCAACCGGTTACGGCGAATACGAGCGCCCGGGACGTGCCGTTGCGCAGGATCCGGCGGCGGACGAAGCCTTCTTGCGTCAGTGCCGCGAGCGGGCGGAAGAGCAGCGTCGAATTGCCAAGCAGCAGCGCCGCGACGGCGACGCTGATCGGATGTGAGTTATCGGTAGGCCGTGAGTCGGTCCAACACGAGCCGAAGCGGCGGCCACGACGATCGGCCGCGACGCGTCACCGCATAGGCAGTGAGGATGACGGGCGGATCGACGAGTGGTTCGACGCGCACGCCTTCGCGAGTCTTGCGTTCGAGCGGCATCAGCCCCACGCCGTAACCACTGAGGATCAAGAGTTCGACCAAGTCGAGACTGTCGATCTGGTGAGTGATCCGAGGGGTGAACCCGGCCAGCGACGCGAGGGTTCGCACAGCGCGCTCGTCTGCCGTGTTGCGTGAGTTCACTATCCATGACGTGTCGGCGAAGGCGCGGAGATCGATTCCGGATTCTGTGGACTTGTCGGGAGCTTTGGCGTCGTCGGGAACACACAGTCCCCATGGCGTCGACCAGAGCGGAATTGCTTCGAGTAGTGGGCTCGGCGACGCGGGGGCAAGGTTGTAGTCGTACGTCAGTGCGAGGTCTAGATCGTCGCGTTCGAGGAGTGCAAAAGCCTCGACGGGTTCGTATTCGTAGATCATCACGTCCACCTGCGGGTGACTGCGTTGCAGGCTTCGAGCGACGGGGAGCATCGCGGTTCTGATCGCAGTTGCGAATCCGCCGACTCGCAGGGTCCCCACCGGTTCCGCGTCCGGATCGAGGTCCAGGCGAGCTGCATCGACGGCTGCCAGGATGGTGACGGCATGTTCGGCCAGCCGTTGACCGGCCGGCGTCAGCCGCACCCGGCGACCGTCGGGCTCGATCAGTGCGGTACCGGTCTCCGCGGTCAAGGCCGCGAGTTGTTGGGACACTGTCGACGTCGTGAGGTTGTGCGCTTCGGCGACCGCACGCATCGAACCCAAGCGGGAGAGTTCGAGGAGGAGATGGAGTCGACGGGTTTCCATCCTTCGATCATTCACTAATCGTGAACATAATGTAGGTCAAAATCGCGTGGACACGAACGGTTGGCCTCCCGTTCAATTCAGCTATGGATACGAAAGCGCGGGCCGGAGTGGGCCTGGCTGTTTTGGCGATGTTGTGCGTGCAGCTCGGGCTCGCTGTGTCGGTGGGCCTGATCGATCAGCTCGGCGCAGACGGAGCGGCGTGGCTACGACTCGCCTGGGCAGGCATCATTCTTCTGATCATCGTCAGGCCCCGACCTTCGGCGTTCACTCGCAAGGCGTTTCTGGCTTGCGTGGTTCTGGGTGTGGTCACCGCAGGCATGACGCTCCTGTTCATGGCAGCGGTGGAGCGCCTTCCGCTGGGAACAGCAAGCGCATTGGAATTCTTGGGTCCGCTGACGGTTGCATTGCTCCGGGGGCGTGGCCGCGTTCTGTGGCCGGTTCTGGCAGGCGTGGGCGTCGTGCTTCTCACCGAACCATGGGCAGGGACAGTCGATCTGGTCGGTGTGGCGTACGCACTCGGTGCGGCGCTCTGCTGGGCGATGTACATAGTGCTCACCCAGCGCGTCGGCGACGAGGTTGCCGGTATCAACGGGCTGGCGGTGTCGATGGCGGTAGCCGGGTTGGCCGCGACAATTGCCGTAGGCCACTCGGCTATCGGGCGGCTGACTCCGCATCTGATTCTCGTGGGCCTCGGACTCGCGATCTTGCTGCCCGTCGTGCCGTTCGTTCTGGAGATGGTCTCGTTGCGAAGGCTGTCCACGGCGGCGTTCGGCACGCTGATGAGTCTCGAGCCTGCTTTCGCGCAGCTTATCGGTCTGGTTGTGCTGCAACAGGTTCCGAGTGTTCTGGCCGTGGCAGGTATCGCGTGCGTCGTCGTCGCAGGAATCGGCGCGGCCCGCGGTGGTGCTCGGGATGGTGCTCGGGATGGCGCCCGGAAGCCGACTGAGTCACCCTCCGATTCCGAGCGAACGTACCTTTCGGCGCCTTCATGAGACCGAGAGTGCCGTTCGCTCAGGTCGCGTTCGCTCAGTGCGAGTGCGCCGCGGCGATTGCTCCGTCGAACACGTCGGCGACCTCGCCGAGGGAATCGAGAATCGGCTGACCGGATCGTTCGACGCGAGCCCGCACCAGCGAGGACACTGCCAGGACGGCAAGCCGTTCCGCTCGCGCACGTCCGACCCCGGACGCGATCAGTGTGTCGCGCAGTAGCGAAGTCCACTGTCGATACACCGCCTGTCCGGCGGCTGTCACGCTCTCCGAATCGGGGGCAAGTTCCAACAACACCGTCGTGATCGGCGAGCCTTCGTGGAAATCCGAATCGCTCACCCATCCGGCGAGCAACCGCGCGTACTCGCGCAGCAGCGACCCGGCGTCCGATTGGCTGTCGGCGAGTTCGGTCAGGGTGTCGGTGACCAACTGCCCGCCGACGCGGACGACCTCTTCGCCGATCTGCTCTTTGCCGCCGGGAAAGTAGTGGTAGAGCGAACCTTTCGGCGCCCCGCTCGACTTGAGGATCTCGTTGAGGCCCGTTGCCGCATACCCCTGGCGGCGAAACAGATCGGCCGCAGCTCGTACGAGTGCTTCGCGGTGTTTCGGGGGAGTCGCCACGAGTTGGAGCTTAAACACCCCAGCGATCCACCACAATCTATGTAGACTGGTCTACATTGGAAATTCTGAAATGCTCGAACAGTTGCGCGCGGTCAACGCCTCGGCGGCCTTCAACCGGTGGGCCGGATTCGAAGTCACGGGGGCCGAACCGGGTCGCGTTTGTCTGCGGCTCGAATGGCGTGAGGATCTGGGCCAGTACTCGGGACACCTGCACGCTGCGCTCGTGGCGGGACTCGTCGACACCGCGTGCGGATTTGCTGCTTTCACCCAGGTAGGTGTCGTGGCGGCGTCCAACTGCGCGGTCAATTTCGTGAGTCCGGGCGTCGGAACCGCATTTGTCGCTACGGCGCGCTCGGTCAAGGCCGGGCGCAAGCAGGTGTTCGTCACTGCCGAGGTACATGCCGAACGCGAAGGCGAATCGGTGCTCGTCGCGTTCGGCACCACCCTGTTGGTTCCACTCGCCCCTAAGGCCTAGGCAAGACAGAGCTGAAGGTCACGGAACGAGGATGAACTTTCCCGCGGGGTGCGAACTCTGCAACTCGGTGTGAGCGAGTGCCACGTCCGCTAGCGGGAAGGTCTTGGCGATCTTCACGATGAGGTGTCCGGAACCGGCTTGTTCGACAAGTTCGGATCGTGCCTTCAAACGCGCTTCCGCACTTGCCGGATTGCCTCCGCCGACGGAAGCGAAGCCGTCGGTCTGGGCGCGTCCGAACGCGACGATGGTGACGATGCGACTCTTGTCGGTGACCAAAGCCAGAGATGCATCGACGGCTTCGTCCGTTCCGGCGGTGTCGAACGCCGCATCGACGCCGTTCGGCGCGAGTTCACGGACACGCGCTTCGAGGCCGTGGCCGTAGAGCACAGGCGTGGCGCCGAGCGAGCGCACGTAATCCTGATTCGAGGCTCCCGCAGTGCCGATCACCGTAGCTCCGCGACCAACTGCCAGCTGAACAGCGATCGCGCCGACGCCGCCGGACGCGCCGTGGATGAGAACGGTGTCGCCGGAACCGACCCGAATGGTGTCGAGGGCGTCGACTGCAGTTCCGCCGACCAGAAGGAGGCCGGCTGCCTGTTCCCAGCTGATGCCTGCGGGCTTCGCGGTGACAGAGGAGACCGGCACGACTACTTGTTCGGAGTAGAGGCCGTTGCCGGGGCTGACGATCACTTCGTCGCCGACGTTCACATTTGTGACGCCGTCGCCGACAGCCGAGACGACGCCCGCTGCCTCGCCGCCGAGGCGGATGGGAAGTTTCTCGGGGTCGGTGCCGAAAGCGCCGCTGTAGAGCTTGAAGTCGAAGGGATTGACGCCGATCGCCTTCACGTCGACCAGGACTTCACCTGATTTCGGTGCCGGTAAATCGACGTCCACCAGCTTCAGGACCTCGGGCGTGCCGTACGTCTGCGCTACAACAGTTTTGGTCATGTCTCGCGCAACCGTCCTCGGGGAAACGATATTCCCCGAGGACGGGAAAAACTCGAGAAGATTCGATCAGCGGATCAGGGTGCCCAGATCGAGCGGCATCGCGATGCCGGTGATGTGATGGGCCTCGTCGGAACCGAGGAACGCGACGGCGGCGGCGATGTCCTCCGGCTGGCTGACCGGGTCGGGCAAGGTCTGCATGAAGATCGGACCGAGTGTGTGGGCGTTGGCGTCGATGAGCGGCCGCATGTCCGTCATCTGCATTCCGGTTTCCACGCCGTGTGGGTGGATGGTGTTGACCCGAATGTTGTACTGCCCCAACTCCGAGGCCATCGTCTTGGCCAGACCGGTGATGCCGTGTTTGCTCGCGACGTAATGGCCGAGGAAGGGGAGGCCGCGCAGGCCGGCGACGGAGCTGGTGAAGATGATCGAGCCACCGGTGCCTTGCTTGATCAGGTGCGGGATCGCTGCCTTGGCGGTGTGGAAGACGCCGGTCAGGTTGACGTCGAGCGTTTCCTGCCACTGCTCGGGCGTGATTTCCCAGGACATGTTGGCAGAACAGATTCCGGCGTTCGCGACGACGACGTCAAGTCGCCCCAATTCGTCGATGCCGGCCGCGAGCGCCGCGGACAGCGCAGAGAAGTCGCGAACGTCGGTCTTGGTAGCGACAATTCGACGGTCCAGGGCCTTGACCATTTCGACTGTCTCGGCCAGGTCGTCGTCGGTGGCGCCGGCATACGAGGTGGATTCGAATTGAACACACGCGTCGACGGCGATGATGTCTGCGCCCTCTTCTGCCAGCCGGACAGCTTCGGCGCGCCCCTGACCACGGGCGGCTCCGGTGATGAAGGCAACTTTTCCGGTGAATCGACTGGCGGCCATGCTCAAACCTCCGACTAGTGGTGATGATCTGCTCTTCGGAAGTTAGCGCGACGAAGTTCTTTTCGGGGGTGAATGCCCAGTCAGCGGAAACCGCTCAGCGCACCCTGGTCAACAGGGCACATGGCCCGGCAGCGAAGATGTCCCGCGCATCCGAAGACAAGACGGGTTGTCCGCTCAGTGCGTCGACCCATTCGCCATCTGGCAGGTCCACTCGCGTATCTCTCCAACCGTGCGACGAGAGTCTGAGCGAATGTCGCGTCGCCAGAGCAACGACCATAGGCGGATCACCTGCCGGGCCGCGCGAGAAGCCGACCAGATGACCGGATCCGGAACCTGAAGCGAAGACCGGCCGGTACTCACCGTGATCGAACCACGAGGGGTTCTCCCGCCGCAGTGTCAGTGCCGTGCGAACGAGGTGCAACTTTGCGGTTCCGGTTGCGTCGATCGGCGCGGCGCCGGAATCGAGCAGTGATCGCCTCGTTCCGTAGTCGACAAGCCGCCGGTTGTCCGGATCGACCAACGAGTCCTCCCACAGCTCAGTGCCCTGGTAGACGTCGGGAACGCCGGGCCCGAGAAGTTGGAGCAGCTTTTGGCCCAGAGAGTCCGACCAGCCGTGACGCGCGATCCGGCCGACGAATTCGCTGACCGAATCACCGACTGGGCCGTCGATCACCTCGTCGATCCAGCGGTGCACTGCCGACTCGAAGTCGACGTCCGGATCGTTCCAGGAAGTTCTGGCGCCGGACTCGCGGACGGCTTTCTCCGCATAGGCGTGCAAACGCTCGCGCAGCTCTGGAACCGAGGCTGCCGAGCGGCCGTCCGCCGGCCACACACCGATGATGTTCTGCCACAAGAACAATCCGGTAAGCGGATCAGGGCTGGGGCACACGTCTTCCCACTCGCGAATCAGCCGGGCCCACAGCGTCGGCACCTGAGACACAACACCGATCCGTGCCCGCACGTCCTCGCCGCGTTTGGTGTCGTGAGTGGACAGACTCGTCATCGCGCGCGGCCACCGCTTCGCTCGGTCCGCGTTGTGGAGATGGAATTCGGCGACGGAGACGGCAAGCGATGCCGGGTTGCCGCCGACTTCCTGACGTGAGACCAGGCGCGCCGTCCGATAGAAGAGTCGATCTTCGACGGACTTGGCCATGACAGCGCCACACACCTGCTGGAAGCGAACTGAGGCTTCACCGCTGTTCACCAGGGATTGCGCCAACACGTTGAACGATGGTTCATGTCCGGGAGCCAATTCGTGCATGTCGCCGACGATCCGAGCGGCCAAACCGGCGAGGGGACTGTAGTCGGATCGGTACACCGGCATCCGAGCGATCGCGACGACAACTGCGTCGTTCAGTTCGGTCTCACTGCAACGACTTCCGGTTTCGCGTCGGATTGCACGTACGAGCCTGCGAACCTCCGGTGCCAGGTCACCGCGCCCGGTGTCGCGTTTGAACTGACGTTCGGTGTGATGCAACCACGTACTGTCCCCGTCGTCGCCGGTCAGATCTGCCGAGAGTTCGGTCAATTCGAGTTCGGCGGCGGGATCGACGAAAATGCCGCCCAGCTGATTGAGGGCGTCGTATCCGGTGGTGCCGTCGATCGGGAGCATCGGATCGAGTGGTTCCGTATGGCCGAGGATCTTTTCGATCACGAGCCACTGATCTGGTCCGATCAGTTCTCGCAGGCGCCCGAGATATTCCGCCGGATTCGCGAGTCCGTCCGGATGATCGATGCGAACGCCGTCGATCAGTCCTTCGTCGACCCACGACTTCACTTGCCGATGGCAGAGTTCGAAGACTTGGGGGTCCTCCTGGCGCAGCGCAGCGAGTTCGTTGACGGCAAAGAACCGTCGGTAGTTGACGATCCCGGCGTTCCACGGTACGAGTCGGTACGACTGCCTGGAGTGCACCTCCTGTGGAGATCCGAATTCAGTACCGGCAGCGATGGGGAAGCGGTGCTCGTAGAACGCGAGAAGTGTTTCCTCGCCATCTTTCTCGACAGTCAGTGCGTCGAGATCGTCCGGGCTGCCCAGTACCGGGAGTGAGAGTTTGCCGTCGGCGCCGTTGGCTCCGTTGTCCTCGGCCCAATCGATGTCGAAGAAATGCGCGTACTCCGACGACTGCCCGTGCGTGAGAACGTCCCACCACCAAGCATTTTCGCGAGGTTTGGCGACACCGACATGGTTGGGGACCAGATCGACGATCAGGCCCATCCCACGTGATCGAACGGCGCGCGAGAGCTCCACCAGGGCCTCGCGGCCACCAAGTCCTTCGGACACGGTTGTCGGATCGGTGACGTCGTAGCCGTGCGTCGATCCGGACGTTGCCGTGAGGATGGGGGAGAGATAGAGATGTGAGACCCCCAATGCCTCGAAGTAGTCCACCTGTGCGGCCGCATCACGAAGAGTGAATGCATCCGGTCGCAACTGCAGTCGGTAGGTGCTGGTTATCGGGGCCATGTGCACGTCTCCCTCAAGCGGTTCTGCGAAGTACCGTCAATGCTCGCGCTTTTACATCCAATGTTGTTCCGGCTTTGATCACGGTATCGCTCTCACCGGTGGGGACCGAGGTGTCCAGTACGACGGTCCACTCCGACGCGTAGTCCGCGTTGGGGGTGGAGAATTCGAGATCTTCGTAGTGGGCGTTGAAGCAGAGAAGGAACGAATCTCCGGTGACGCGCTCGCCACGGTAGTTCGGTTCCGGGATCGCGTCACCGTTGAGAAAGACAGCCAACGACTTGCCGAAACCGCTGTCCCAGTCGGCCGGAGTCATCTCTTCGCCAGACGGCGTGAGCCAGGCGATGTCGCGACTCTGATCGCCGCTTCGAATAGGTCGCCCCTCGAAGAATCGACGACGCCGGAAGACCGGGTTCTTGGCGCGCAAGGCAATTGCGCGCTTGGTGAACTCGACGAGGTCGGCGTTGGTTTCCGCGAGAGTCCAATCCATCCATGACAGTTCCGAATCCTGGCAGTAAACGTTGTTGTTACCCTGCTGAGTTCGGCCCATCTCGTCGCCGTGAGCAAGCATCGGGGTGCCCTGGCTGAGCATCAGCGTAGCCAGTATGTTCCGGCTCTGACGGCCACGCAGTTCGAGGATTTCCGGGTCGTCGGTGGGGCCTTCGACCCCGCAGTTCCAAGATCGGTTGTGCGATTCGCCGTCGTTGTTGTTCTCGCCGTTGGCTTCGTTGTGCTTCTCGTTGTACGAGACTAGGTCGTGGAGGGTGAAACCGTCGTGAGCGATGACGAAGTTGATGCTCGCGCCAGGGCGACGTCCGGTGGCCTCGTAGAGATCAGAGGATCCGGTGAGACGGGAGGCGAACTCCCCCAGCGTTGCCGGCTCACCACGCCAGTAGTCGCGGACGGTGTCGCGGTATTTGCCGTTCCATTCGGTCCACAGGCCGGGGAAGTTGCCGACCTGGTAACCGCCTTCGCCGACGTCCCACGGTTCGGCGATCAGCTTCACCTGACTGACGATCGGATCCTGTTGCACGAGATCGAAGAAGGCCGAAAGGCGGTCCACGTCGTGCAGTTCACGGGCGAGTGTCGAGGCGAGGTCGAAGCGGAAACCGTCGACGTGCATCTCCGTGACCCAGTACCGCAGAGAGTCCATGATCAATTGCAGCGTATGCGGATGACGGGCGTTGAGGCTGTTGCCCGTTCCGGTGTAGTCCATGTAGTGCTCTTCGTCGCCGTCGACCAGGCGGTAGTAGGCGGCATTGTCGATTCCGCGGAAGCTGATGGTCGGCCCCATGTGATTGCCCTCGGCGGTGTGGTTGTAGACCACGTCGAGGATCACTTCGATACCCGCCTGGTGGAAGCTGCGCACCATGGCTTTGAATTCCGCTACGGCCGCATCGGGTTTCGTGGCCGAGGAGTAGTCGGTGTGCGGAGCGAGAAAGCCGAAGGTGTTGTAACCCCAGTAGTTTCGCAGACCTTGGTCGAGAAGCACCTGATCGTGCATGAACTGGTGGACCGGCATCAGTTCGATCGCCGTGACACCCAGATCGGTGAGGTGCTCGATGATCACCGGATGAGCGAGCCCCGCGTACGTGCCGCGCAATTCCTCCGGAACTCCGGGATGCGTCGCGGTCATACCCTTGACGTGCGCTTCGTAGATGACCGTCTCGTGATACGGACGCTTCGGCGAGTGGTCGGACGCCCAATCGAAGAACGGGTTGATGACGACGGTCGACATCGTATGGCCGAGCGAATCATGTTGGGGGAAAGGGATGGTGGCGGGTTCGTCGACGAGTGGTTCCGGCTCGAAGGGTTCGGGCTCGAGGATCTCGTCCGATTCCTGATCGCCCGTGGGCGAGTCGTCTTCGAGGCCCACCTCGTCCGATTCGGCTTCCGAACTCGTTTCGTCGGTAGCCTCTTGCGGCCCCACGGCGGGAGATTCGTCGTCTCCTGAAGGTTCGGGGTCCGCCGCCGATTCGACGTCGTACGAGAACAGCGAACGGTCTCCGTCGAAGTCTCCGTCGAACGCTTTTCCGTACGGGTCCAGCAGGAGTTTGCTCGGATCGCATCGCAGACCTGCAGCCGGATCGTACGGCCCGTGTACGCGGTAGCCGTATCGCTGGCCGGGGGATACCGACGGAAGGTACGCATGCCAGACGTAACCGTCGACCTCGTCCATCCGAATGCGGGTTTCGGTTCCGTCCTTGGCGATCAGGCACAGCTCGACGGCCTCGGCGACCTCGGAGAAGAGCGAGAAATTGGTCCCAGCGCCGTCGTAGGTGGCACCGAGTGGGTACGCACTGCCAGGCCATACCGGGATGGGAGTGGCTGAGGTCTCGCTCGGCGGTTGATCCATGAATCAGACCCTATCGGGTGCAGCCGATCGAATCTCGTCGACTGTCTACGGTGCCGATCACCGTTTCGCCTGGCTGCGGGCGGTTGCAAGCATTCCGGCTGTGATCTGTTCCACCTCTGCCTCCGAACACAGGTACGGAGGCATCGCGTATACGAGGTTGCGGAACGGCCGGAGCCAGACGCCGGCGTCGACGGCTGCATCGGTCGCGCTCTGCATGTCGACCGGCTGTTCGAGTTCGATCACTCCGATTCCGCCTTTGACGCGGACGTCGACGACCCCGGGAATTGTGACGGCTTCGGCGAGGCCTCGAGCGAGGCCACGTTCGAGGGTTGCGACGTCACGCCGCCAGTCCATCGCAAGCAGAAGTTCGGTCGACGCCACCGCGACGGCGCACGCGAGTGGATTGCCCATGAAGGTGGGGCCGTGCATCAGCCCGCCGCCCTCACCGGCAGTGATGGTCTCCGCGATCTCCGTGGTGCACAGCGTTGCCGCCAGACTCATGTACCCGCCGGTCAGTGCCTTGCCGACGCACATGACGTCGGGACTGACGCCGGCGTGATCGGCGGCGAACAATTCTCCGGTGCGTCCGAATCCGGTCGCGATCTCGTCGAAGACCAGGAGGACTTGGTACTTGTCGCAGAGGTTACGCAGGTCGATCAGGTACGCGGGATCGTGGAAACGCATTCCGCCGGCGCCTTGGACCACCGGTTCCACGATCACCGCTGCGAGGTCCTCGTGATGCTCGGCCAAGAGCGATTCCAACTCCTGCACGTATTCGGGGAGATAGCCCGCCGGGGGAGCCTGCGCGAAGACCTGAGGGCGCAGGACGTCGGTCCAGAGAGAATGCATGCCGCCGTCGGGATCGCAGACGCTCATGGGGGTGAAGGTGTCACCGTGGTATCCGCCGCGCCAGGTCATCAAACGATTCTTCGACGGCTTTCCGAGGCTCCGCCAGTACTGCAGGCACATCTTCACTGCGACTTCGACCGCCACCGAACCGGAGTCGGAGAGGAACACCTTGTCGAGGTGAGGTGGTGTGATGTCGACGAGCAGTCGCCCGAGGCGAGCGGCGGGTTCGTGCGTCAGTCCGCCGAACATGACATGGCTCATTTTGCCGAGCTGCCGTGCGGCGGCGGTGTCGAGCACGGGATTGCGGTAGCCGTGAATGGCGGCCCACCACGAGCTCATCCCGTCGACCAATCGGCGGCCGTCGGAGAGCGTCAGGGTAGCCCCCTGCGCAGAGTCGACGATCAGCGGACGAGTCGACGCGGGAAACGATCCGTACGGATGCCAGAGGACATCGGCATCGATGGCGGAGACGTCATGGGGATCAAGTCCGGTTGTGAGCACGGATGCACCCTAACCATTGAGTTGAACGGTGTTCAAGTATGGTCGGAAAAGTGAACACCTCGCTGAATTGGCTGACGGCCGTCGAAGCGGACCGCAGGGCCGCTGGACTGCGTCGCGAACTCCGTCCTCGCACGGTCGACTCCCCGTTGATCGACCTGGCGTCGAACGATTACCTCGGACTCGTGCGGCACCCCGATGTGATCGAGGGTGCCGCGGCGGCTCTGCGCCGTTGGGGCGCGGGCGCCACGGGCTCGCGTCTGGTCACCGGCACCACCACCGAACACGAACTGCTCGAAGTCGAACTGGCCGAGTTCGTCGGGGCGGACTCCGGACTTGTCTTCTCCTCCGGTTACACAGCCAATCTCGGCGCGGTGACGGCGCTCTCGGGTCCAGGGTCGTTGATCGTCTCCGATGCGGGATCGCATGCCTCGCTGGTGGATGCCTGCCGCCTGTCACGTGCTCGGGTCGCCGTTGCTCCGCATTCGGACGTGGGCTTTCTCGCCGACACGATGCGCAGCAGAGTGGAAGAGCGAGCGCTGGTCGTCACCGATTCGGTCTTCAGTGCCGACGGAGACCTCGCGCCACTGCGGCAGATGCATCAGGTGTGCCGCGAGTACGGGGCGATCCTGTTGGTCGACGAGGCGCATGGCATCGGTGTGCGCGGTGCCGGTGGACGTGGACTCGTCCACGAGTCGGGCCTGGCCGGTGAACCCGACGTCGTCGTGACGGCAACACTGTCCAAGTCGCTCGCCAGCCAGGGCGGAGTTGTGCTCGGTGACAACAAGATCCGCGCGCATCTCATCGACGCGGCAAGAACGTTCATCTTCGACACCGGTCTCGCACCGGCCGCCGTAGGCGCGGCCAGGGCTGCACTCGCCGTACTCCAGCGTGAGCCGACGCGAGCGCTCGACGTCCTGGCCCGGGCATCCGAGTTGGCGGACGTCACCGGTGCTCCGTCGCCTGAATCTGCTGTCGTCTCAGTCGTTCTCGGTGATCCGCAGCGGGCGTTCGATGCCGCGTCGGCGTGCCGGGATCAGGGGTTGCATGTCGGTTGCTTCCGCCCGCCGTCGGTTCCGGAAGGAACGTCACGGCTGCGTCTGACCGCACGAGCGACGCTGTCCGCATCCGAGATGGAGCAGATCGCTCTCGTACTGCGCGAAGTATTGGCCGGAGCCCGAGCATGAGCATTTTCCTGGTGACCGGAACGTCGACCGACGTCGGAAAAACAGTGGTGACAGCCGCATTGGCATCGGTGGCCTTGCAGTCGGGCAAGTCGGTTGCAGTGCTCAAACCGGCCCAGACCGGCGTCGACGTGGACGGTGCGGGTGATCTGGCCGAGATCGAGCGTCTGACCGGCGGCGGCGTGACGCTGGTCGAGTTGGCGCGGTATCCCGAACCTTTGGCGCCGGATACTGCTGCCCGTCGAAGTGGTCTGCCGTTGTTGGCGCTCGACGAAGTAGTCCGAGTTGCTCGCGACCTGGACACCACCCACGACTTGACCCTGATCGAAGGCGCCGGCGGCTTGCTGGTCCGCTTGGGCGTCGACGGGTTCACCGCTCGCGATCTTGCCGCGGCTCTGGCAGTGCCAGTGGTGCTGGTGGTTGCGTCCGGCCTGGGCACGCTCAACCACACCGCACTGACCGTGGAAGCCCTACGTGCATCCGGCGTGGACTGCGCCGGGTTGGTGATCGGTTCGTGGCCGCAGGAACCGGACCTCGCCGAGAGATGCAATCGCGAGGATCTGGTTTCAGTCAGCGGTGTTCCCCTTCTCGGGGTAATGCCTGCCGGAAGTGGAGGCGCGAGTGTCCGAGAGTTTGCTCGCACCGCTCCGATCACGCTCGGTGAACTTCATTTGACCAACTGACGACGTAACATCCGATTTGTCCGCATCGATAGCCAAGGCACAGTGGGGCGCCTTGGGTTTCGACGTCCCTCGCGTACGATTCCGGTCGGTATATTTCGACGGGTGTCTTGCGGCGACCCTGCATCCGGGGCGCCTTGGTCACCGACAGTGGTTGTCGAATTGTGAGTAGGTCAGTCGAATGTAGGTGGTGAGCACGGTCGAAAAGTCGTTGTCGTCATCGGCCGTACGTCGCGCACTGCTTATCGGCGTAGTCGTCTTCGTCTCGTGCCTGGTCGGAATTCTGAGCCGTCTGCCGGGCACGCTTGCAGTCTTCTGGCCGGCGAACGCGCTGCTACTCGGGATCCTCTTTCGGTCGCCGCGTTCCGCCACACTGCTCACCTGGATCTGCGTCGTAGTCGGTTATGTCGGAGCCGACCTGATCACCGGTGGGGCATGGGAGTCCACGGTGTGGCTCAACGCGGCCAACATCGTCGGGGTTGCGAGCGGCTTCTACGCCTTTCGCTGGGTCGACAGTGAGGACCGTCGACTGACCAGTATTCAGTCCGTCGGCTATCTCGTGTCGATGACTGTCGCCGCCGCGTCGATGGCGGCGCTCGTGGGCGGAATCGCGAACCGCGTGCTGTTCGGCGGGCAGTGGTGGGACGGCTGGTTGCTCTGGTTCTCGAGTGAGTTCGTCAACTACATGACCATCGTCCCCTTGGTGCTGACATTCCCTTCGCTTCGACGAGTGGATCGAGAACCGAAAGCTGTTGCCACGCTTGTGCGTCGATCAGTCGTTCCGACGGCGCTGCTGGCCGTCTGCATCATCTTGGAGTGGGTGATAGGCGGTGCCGGAGCGATCGCGTTTGCCATGCCGGCGCTGGTGACTGCAGCCTTGCTCACCAATGTATTTGTCACGTCGGTGCTCACCGCTGTGTCAACTGCCTGGACGTTGGTACTGACGGCCGACGGCCATCTCGGATTGTCCAGCGAGGGCGTCTCGCCGGTCAGCGCGTCGGTCCAGATCGGATTGTCGCTGCTGGCGGTAGCGCCGATCGCGGTGGCCTGCGTGATCCTCGAGCGTCGCCGCGCGCTCGAGGCACTCACCCAGGCCGTCACCCACGACGATCTCACCGGTGCGTTGCGCCGGGACGAATTCCTGCGGCGAGGCGGCAGCGTGACGGGTGCGACCGATCCGCGTCGCCACTCTGGACGTCCGGTCAGCGTCCTGATGATGGATCTGGATCACTTCAAGATGGTGAACGACAACCTCGGTCATCGTGCCGGCGATACGGCGTTGGTGAGTTTTGCCGATCAGGTGCGGCGGCACCTCGATGACAAGCATCTCTTCGCCCGATTGGGCGGCGAGGAGTTCGTCGTACTGATGGCCGGCGTCGATCTCGAGGGTGCGACCGAAACAGCCGAGATGATTCGACGCGCGCAAGCGGAGAATTCGTCGGCAGTATTGGGTGAATTCGGGCCGACGGTCAGCATCGGCGTCGCGTGTTCACCCCACGGCGACGCAGACCTGACGCAATTGGTCGATTGCGCTGACGAGGCGTTGTATCGAGCGAAGAAGTTGGACCGCAATCGAACCGTGGCGCTCACGGTCGGTAGGTGAAGAAATACGTGCGGACCCGCAGTTTGTTGCGGGTCCGCACGTGGTGGTGGAGTCGACCGATTCAGAACAGATTGATCAGGGCAGGAACACTGAACAGCGCTACGTAGTAACCCATGAACAGAACTCCGCCGTGAATCTTGAACAGGCGCCCGAGAAGGCCACCGACCAGGCCGACCGTCACGGTGATCAGAAGCCCGAGGACGCCGCCCTCCCAGATGCTGATGACGACGACGAGTCCCGTGAACACCGCGATCACAGCTTCGTGACTGATGTGCTTGACCACCGCTGACGCAGCGCGGTACGCGTAGTTCATGGCAAACGGGTATGCGATGACCGTTGCCGTGACCACTGCGAGCAGTCCGTAGAGCAGGAACTCCCACTGCGTCAGGTACGTGGAGAGATTGTTGATCACTCCGGTTTCCTGATTGGTCTCGAACACCGGTGGAGCGTTGAACAGAGGGGCTGCGGGGCCTGCCGCGAGCGGGCTGAGCGGAAGGCCGAAAGCGACGAGTGGGATGAGGGTTTCCGCGATGTAGGTGGATTCCGTCGTACCGTTCTTCGCCGAGACCATTGTGGTCAGTCGGTGATAGCCGTTCTTGATCCGCGCACCTACCAGCTCACCCATCAGAACAGTCATGGCGACCGGGCTGAAGACGAAGGTTGCGCTCGACACCGTGGAAGCGGCGGCGGTGTAACCGATCTGCTTGCGATCGAGGACCTTCAGAGGATTGGGGAAGTATCCCTTCCATCCTTTGATGTCCGGGGCCAATGCAACGGTTTTGGGTTCACTGCGTTCCATGTCCTTACGGCTCGACGGGCCCAAGGTCAATGCGAGGTCCGCGATCAGCGGCCCGACTGCGATCGCAAGGAAGTAGCTGATGTTCAGCGACACATCGTAATTCGACGTCAACGCGCGGGCGCCGAGGATCAAGATGACGAAGGGAACGAGGGCGACAACCCCGGCCCAGCGGCCTGGTGAGGCGTAGGCGATGCCGATGGCGGCGACCAGGAACAGCCACGGTGCTATCGACTGAACGGTGTCCGCGAACGGCGCGAGGATGGTCGCGAACAAAACGGCAACCGGCACAGCGACGAACGCCGAGATCACTGCTCCCGAGATCGCCTTGCGGAGTGCGATGTGCGGAATGCCGAGTGAGCGCATCATCTGCGCTTCCGGCAAGAGTGGAATCGCCATCGTGTCGCCGGGAATGCCCAGCAGCATCGTCGGCACCGCGTGCGTCATGTGTTTGGCGATCGCACCGGAGAGGAAGAACGTGAAGACCGCCGCCGGGGGAGCGCCGAGCAGAATCACGAGCAGAGTCAGCGGTGCGATCGTGGCGGTCTCGTCCGTGCCGGAGATCAATCCGATGAACGTGAACGCGACCGCACCGATGATGCCGAAGAGAACGGCAATCAGAATTTCGTTGGTCAGAACCGAACTCATGCGCGCCCACCGTCCTTCGGTGTGTTCGAGACCCGTGCGTGCTCGGCCTCGGCAGCGGCGAAGTGGTCGTACAGACCCAGCTCGCGAAGTTCCTGTCGGCTCTGCTCCGGAATGTCGGCGAGAGTGCCCAGACCCTGGCGCTGTTCACTCATCGTCGTGATGACACCGTCGATCGACTCCGCGTCGGCGGCGGCCAAGGCGACTATCCGCTTCGGCTTGATGAAGATTCCGCAGACCACGCCGGCGAGCAGGCAGGCCGCGATGCCGACCAGAAGGCTGTACGCCTGGGCCAAGGACGGTTCGCTGACGACCCGTTCGAACAGTGCCTGGGCCGCGAGAAGGGCCGAGGCGCCGACGACACTGCCGACTGCAACGGAGATCGCGAGGTGTCGACCGTTTACGGTGTCACCCCAGACTTCGAGGTATGTCTGCTGCTCGGTCGGCTCGGTCGTGGTGGTCGGCGTCGTTGCCGGCTGCGGTGGTGACATCAGTCTTCTCCAGTGTCATGCATGGCGGGGTCGTACAGGGAGGGGCTTGCGAGATGAGGGGCTTGCGTTGCGGGTGTCAGGTGCGTGCTGCGCGGAGGGCGGTGACAACTCGGGACGGGCTCGAGTGGCCGATCTGTTCGGCCATCCAGCTGCTTGTATCGGTGAGCGAATCCAGGTCGATGCCGGTGTCGATCCCGAGGCCGTGGAGCATCCACACCAGATCCTCGGTGGCGAGATTTCCGGTCGCGCCCTTGGCATATGGGCACCGTCCGAGACCACCTGCGGAACTGTCGAATTCGGATACCCCAGCGGTCAACGACGCATAGACGTTCGACAGCGCCTGGCCGTAGGTGTCGTGAAAGTGCATGGCGATCTGCGATGTGGGGATGCCACGTTCTCGGAGGGCGCCGAGCAAAGCGAGCACATGGCCAGGTGTGCCGACGCCGATGGTGTCGCCGAGTGAGAGTGACGTGACACCGCTGTCGATCAGGGTTTTTGCGATGTCGGCGACACGCTCGACGGGCACGGAGCCTTCCCAGGGGTCACCGAAGCACATGGAGATGTAGCCGCGGACGGGAAGTCCCAGGGCTCGGGCGGCCGTAGTGACCTCGGCAGCCGCGGCGATCGCGCCGTCCACCGTGGAATTGAGGTTGCGTTTCGCGAATTCTTTTGTGGCGCTGACGAATACTGCAACCTCGCTTGCTCCGGCGGCGACGGCCCGCTCGAGACCCTTGCGGTTCGGGACAAGAACGACCGTACGTACCGAGTCCGGCAGGTGCAGCCGACCCATCAATTCTTCCGCGTCCGCAAGTTGCGGGATCCATCGAGGTGAGACGAAACTCGTCAATTCGACAGTGCGGGAGCCGGCCGCGACCAGGCGTTCGATGAACTGGGCTTTCGTCTCGGTCGGGATCACCGCTGTTTCCGCTTGAAGTCCGTCGCGTGGCCCGACTTCGTAGATCCGGACCGAGGTCGGCAGCCCCGGCGCCGGCACTCGATGAGGCGCCGGCTTCCACACCGGTGATCCTGCAACTGTTTCGGTCATTGTCGTCAGTTTCCGCCGCGGATCTCGGCGAGAACCTTCTCGGCATGCTCGACGCGAATGCTCTTGTCCGCGATCAGGCGTGCCACCACGGCGTCGATCTCGTTCTTCTGCGCTCCGGCGGTGGCAGCGATGTTGCGGGCGTGCAGCCCCATGTGTCCGCGCTGGACACCCTCACTGGCCAGAACGCGGACCGCAGCCAGGTTCTGCGCCAGGCCGACTGCCAGGATGATGCCGGCGAGTTCCTCGGCGCTCTCGACGCCGAGCATCTTGATTGCGGCCTGCGCTACGGGGTGCACTTTGGTGGCCCCGCCGACGAGGCCGACCGGCATGGGCAGTTCGAGGGTGCCGACGATGTTTCCGTCGGCATTCTTCTCGAAATGCGAGAGCGACGAGTAGATTCCGTCGGCGTTGACTGCATGGGAGTGGCACCCGGCTTCGACTGCGCGCGTGTCATTTCCGGTCGCCAGCACCACGGCGCTGATGCCGTTCATGATGCCCTTGTTGTGCGTCGCGGCGCGGTAGGGATCCAGCTCCGCCAAGCGTGCGGCATGGATCAGGTTGTCCACAACCTCTGCGCCGCCGATCAATTCGGCATCGAACACGGCGCGAACGCGTGTCAGCCGCAGATCGGCCTTGTTGGTGAGGATGCGCAGGACGACGTGTCCGCCGCCGATCTCGGCCACTCGATCCGCGATTGCCTCGGCCATCGTGTTGACGGCGTTGGCGCCCATGGCATCTCGTACGTCGACGTGAAGGTGAAGGACGACGTAGGTGGCCTTGTCCGAAGAAACGATGCGTACCGAAATGTCCTTCACGCCACCGCCGACACTGACCAGCTTCGGGTCCTGTTCGTTGGCGAGTGCAATGATTTCTTCACGTGCCTCGAGGAGTCGGATACGGGCGGCTGCCGGATCCACGACGTCGACGAGTTGTATCTGGGCCTGCATGATCGGCGGGGTACTCGAGACGTGAAAGCCGCCGAGTCCGCGTGCGATGCGAGCAGCGTTGCTTGCGGCTGCGACTACCGACGGCTCCTCGGTGGCGAGCGGGATCAGGTAGTCCGTGCCGTTGACTGTGAAGTTGGTGGCCACGCCGACCGGGATGCCGATGACGCCGAGGACGTTCTCGACCATGCGATCGGCCTGGTCGATGGTGAGGCCGTCGGCGGCGTCGTAGACCGCGATGTCTGCCTCGGTCAGGTCGGTCTGGCGGACGATCTCGGCGCGCCGTGCGGCGACGTCGTAGGACCGGAAATCGGCGATGCGGCTGTTGATGGACCGGTTGTTCATAGACACGTGGGGTCGTCCTCCTGAAGTGGTTCTGTGCTCCGCTTCACAGTAGGGAGGTTGATGCCTGCCAGGCCACGTGCTCACGACACATCGATCGGGCGAAATTGTAGTGTCATGCACCATCGGTGCTGTCGGTGATGCCGCTTCCGCCCTCTTCGGTTCCCACGTCCCGAAGTTCGTCGAGCCTCGTCGCCATGGACACCCGGAAGAAGTTCTCGTCTTCGCGCCACGAGTGACCGAGGAGCGTACGGATGCGGTCGAGACGCTGAACGACGGTGTTGGGGTGGTAGTTGAGTGCGCGGGCAGCCTTGGTCGGGCTCCCGTCGTTGCGTACCAGGGCACGAAGGGTCGCGGTGAGATCGGTGTCCTTGTCGCGGTCGTACGCGAGTACCGGGCCGATTACTTCGTCGATGAACTGATGAAGTGATTCCGGATTTTCGCCGAACAGAACGGTGTACGGCAGATATGACGCCGTCGTGACCGCGCCGTCGGTCTTGCCCAATGCCGTGAGTAGGCGGGCCGTGCGCAGCGCCGAGGTGAAGCGCGCCGGGAGCTCTTCGGGGCGTTCCGCCGTCGCCGGCGCAATGACTACTGCGTGCGGTCCTACCGAACCGGTGATCTGACGGTGAATGACCGTCGCCGCGGCTGCCGGGTTTTCCGAGCGCGAGACCACCGCGATCAATCCGGCATGCTGCGCCGCCAACCCCGCTACCGGCAGAGACTGCCCGATTGCGCGGAGCGCGGCGGTGCGGAGTTCCGGAGCGACCGACACCACGAGGACGGTGTCCAGTTCGCCGAGGGAGATGCCGAGGTTTCGGGTCCTACGTTCGAGATCGCGCCGGCGCTCGGGCGCAGTGCTCAGCAAGTCGGCGACCAGTTCGTCACGTGCACGCCGGTCCGCTGCTGCCGCCGCCGAGTGTTGCAACACGAGGATGGCAGTGACCTGAGCTGCCCGTTCCACGGTCCGGAGTTCGACGGGGCCGATCGGCGCGTCCGAACGATTCAGCAAGATGGCCCCGAGGAACGATTCTCCGGCGGTGACGGCGCTGACGAGTTGGATCACGGTCTCACTGTCATCGGCGACAAA
This sequence comes from Rhodococcus sp. IEGM 1306, assembly GCF_036541985.1. NCBI lineage: Bacteria > Bacillati > Actinomycetota > Actinomycetes > Mycobacteriales > Nocardiaceae > Rhodococcus > Rhodococcus sp. IEGM 1306. The sequence continues at coordinate 225,205 of NZ_JAZHFF010000006.1, read as the reverse complement.
CGTGCATCGGCCGCTTCGGCGACTCTGGTCGATGGCCTCGGACACGGCGGGAGGAAGGGACATCGGCACCGTCGTGATCTGCTCGCCAGAGGATTTCACGAGAGGGCGTAGCTCACTGTCGACGACGACGGTGCTGCGCTCGAGAGAGCTGCTGAGAGTTCGTGCAACCTGGGCGTATCCGCCGCCGCGGAGAACGGCGTGGATCAGATCCTGGTGGACGACGTTCGATTTGTCCCGCGCGGACACGTGCTCGCGCAGCTCGTCGAGTGCTCTCCCGGTCTCGGCAGCGGATTCCTCGGCGCGGTCGAGTGCCCGCGCGGTTTGCAGGACCACCGAGGCGTGATCAGCCAGCGCCGAGAGCAGGGCGATCTGATCTGCGGTAAAACGCCGTTCCCGACGGTCGGCGGCAAACAGGACTCCGAGGATCTGGCCGTCGGAGAGCATCGGCACGCCGAGAATCGCCACCAGACCCTCGGCGACGATCGCGGCATCGACCACTTCGTCATGGCGCGACTGCGTGTAGTCGCTGTAGTTCTGAACCCATTGGGCTGCTCGAGATTCGGCAATCGCGCTGACCAGTCCCGCGCCGGCAGGAACTTGCAGATGCTGGAGTTCCGGCGAGACCGCGCCGGCCGTCTTTCGAACATTCAGGTCACGAGTGATCACGTCGAACTCGGACAGGTACGTGACGTCGGTGCCCATGATGTCGTGTGCGCGGTTGACCAGCCTCTGCAGCAGTGTGTCCACGTCGCGAACCTGCGCGAGCTCACGTGCACTCGAATAGAGAACCGCCAATTCGTTCTCGCGACGGCGAAGTCGCCGAAATTCCGACCGACTGGCCCGGATGCGGGCCGCGGTCTCCGCGACCTCCGTTGCGCCAACGTCGAATTCGGCAAGTATCTGTTCGACATGTTCGTCGCCGACTGCATCGGACGTCACGTCGAACAGCGCGGCAATCACGTTGGGCGCTGAGTCGGAGTCTGAATCAGGGGCGGTCACACCGAACAAACTACAGACCGGTGGATCCACCGAATTCGTCGAGCGGTGTGGATATGTGATTGTTGTTTGTTTCCAATGCATTCCGAGTCGTGCTCGTGTCTCCCGTTTCCCGTCTCAGTCTGTTCACGTCCTTCTCGAGCGCGCTGACTTCTGTCTCGAGGGCACTGATTTTGCGGTTCAACGCTTGGATGCTCGCCATGCAGACGCCGTTCGCGTCGACGGCGGAGATCCGGCGGGCGTTGGATCCCAAGCCGAAAATCGCCGCAAAGTCTTGCGCCATCGGACCCAGGTGACGGACCGACTTGTGGTCGAATCCGTAACTCCACGTACTTATTCGGAGTGCCGTCAACCGGTCGAGCACGTCCTGCGCGCTCGTCGGAACATCTACGCCGGTATGCACGCCACGTCGATGCGCGGCCCGTGCGAACACCCACTGCGCGGGGTGTCGCATCGCGGCGTTCACCCGAATACCGACCCGAGTGCCCAAAAATTCAGTGCGCTCGCCCTCGTCAGGCGGTGAGTTCACGTCGTGCGGTTTTGACGGTCTTGTCGCTCAGCAGAATTCCCGCTCCTGCGCCGAGCAGTCCGAGGCCGATTCCGACAGCGGCGCTGCCGAGGCCCAAAGCAATTCCCAACATGATTCCTCCAAAAATTGTGCGGTGAATTGAGGGGCCAGGTGTCCGACGAAAGTGCTGCCGACCTGCTCCGCGCTCATCTTTCACATTGCTCCGCCGTGCGGGCGATGACAACCCGTCTGGACCGAATTTCTCGTGGAAAACACAGGCGTGCAACACTGGGTGAAGAACTGCTGAGTCATCGGCGTCTTGTCGGCGCCGTACGGGCGGCAGTAATTGAGTAGCCATCGACCGATCTCTAACGCAGGTTTATCTGCGCGCGGTAACGATGACCAGGCAAAAGGGTGGCATGTGAACGAATCGAGCAGTGGCTTGTTTTCCGACCTCAGCGCGTCGGAGCCCGTTGTCGACGCAAAAAGCGCCGAGCAACTGGCTGCCGAGCGTGAAACTGCGGCAGCAGAACGCTCCAACACCGACACCGCTGAACAGCGGCAGTCGCAGCTGTTCAGCGGTTAAGCGCGTCAGGACTCCTTGATCACCGACAGAACATTGCCGGCGGGATCGGTGAACCACGCGATGTCGGGGCCGTTGCCACGCATGATGCCTCGCTCATCCTGGGGGAATCCGTCGTATTTGAGAAACTCCACGCCACGTGCGGTCAGTTGGTCGACGGTTGTGTCGATGTCGTCGACGACGAAGTTGAGAATCGTGTAGGTCGCCGCTTCGTGATTCGGCTTCGGATAAACGAGGATCTCGGTTCCGCCGGCAAGATGTAGGCGAATCAGTCCCATGTCTCCGTCGGTTACCTTCAACCCGAGTGTTTCGCCGTAGAACTTCTTTGCAGAGTCGATGTCTGTCACCGAAAATCCGCTGAATGCTTTCGTGTCTGTAAGCATGACTATCTCCGTTCCCAGCGGTTGCCGGACTAGGTGGTTTGGGAATCCGTCATTCCGGATTCCATCTCGGCCCTGGCTTCCTCGCTGAACTCGATGATCTGAACGTAGTTTCCGTCGGGGTCGATCGCAGTGGCGAACAAACTGCCCCCGCGGTCTTCGAGTGGAGCGTGCCATTTTCCGCCGAGCGCATCGATGCGCTGTGCGATCGACCGGGCGTCGTCGGTTTCGACGTTGAGGAACATGCGACCCGGCTGGGGGTTGGTCTCGCCGACGTCGTCGCGTCTGTCGAGCATCACGTAGAAACCGTTGAAGTCGAGCACGTCGTAGCCGGGTTCGCCGGGAGTCCGGTCGACCTTCGGGGCGAACGCCTCGGCGTACCAGTCGCGCAAGCGTTCGGGGTCGGTGCTCGAGAGCAAAATGCTGCTGATGCTGGATCCGGACATGGGTCCTCCTGCTGTCGGTCGTTACTGTCGTCGGCAATCGAGGCTCTGGCCACATCACCTCCCAGATACAGACTTCCCGCAGCGGCGAAACTCATCGCGGCTCAGGTGTGTTCCGACACCAAGATCGCTGTCGTCCCGGGCTCGAGCGCCCGAAAGATGTGCTCCTCGTCGCCGGGATAAGCAAGATAGTCGCCCGGTCCGAGTTCGATCGGATTTGCAGTGGGCCCGACCTGCGCCCGTCCGGTGCCGATCACGACGTGTTCGGTGGTGCCGCGTGCATGCGGAGTCGAAATACGCGGCTCGCCCGGTTCGGCGACTATCCGATACAGATCGCGTCGTGCGTTCGGTGGGCTCGGCGCCAAGAGTGTCGCGATGTACGACGCGTTTGCCGACGCAATCGCGGGACCTTCTCCGGCTCGAATCAACTGAACGGTCTGTGCCTGAGAGTCGACGAGTTGTGAGAACGGCACACCCAATGCGTTTCCGAGTGCCCACAGAGTTTCGAGGCTCGGATTTCCGAGTCCGGATTCGAGTTGGGAGAGTGTGGACTTGGCGATATCGGCGCGCCGGGCGACCTCCGAAAGGCTCAAGCCTGCTCGGGCACGTTCGCGTTTGAGTGCGACGGCGACCAGTTTCTGAGGAGTCTCCGCTGTATCCGTTTCATTACTGGGCATCGTTCGATTCTCCGATCGATCGTTCTACTTGACGAACGGTGTCACTTCGTTCAACATAGAATACATGCGTTCTTTATGGCGAACAGCTGATCGAGACACGGTTCGGGTGAGCGTGCTGATCTGTCTCTCCGTGGCCATCGTCGGTGTGTCCTACGGTGTGACGGCAGGATCGGCTGGATTCTCGTTGTGGCAGCTTTTGGCGTTGGCTGTACTCGTTCTGGGAGCGTCTTCGGAGTTCTTGTTCATCGGAATCATCGCAGCCGGAGGCAGTGCCACCGCTGCTGTTGTGGCGGGCTTGTTGATCAACTCCCGTAACTTCGCCTATGGGATGTCGGCAGGATCATTCCTCGGCAGGGATCGCTACAAAGATTCAGGCTGGCGCAGGGGCTCGGGCTGGCGCAAGTTGGTCGGCGCGCACCTGGTCAACGACGAAAGCGTCGCGGTCGCCATGGCGCAGGAATCGGTGGAGCGCAAGCGTGCGGCCTTCTGGCTCTGTGGGATCGGGATCGCGGTGTCGTGGCCGATCGGAGCTCTCCTGGGCGGGCTGCTCGGCAGCGTCGTCCGAGATCCGGCCGCGTTGGGATTGGATGCCGCGTTTCCGGTTGTCATTCTAGCCCTTGTCTTTCCTGCGCTGAAGGAGAAGGTGACGCTGCTTGCCGCCCTGATCGGTGCAGCAGTCGCGGTGGCCACGTCGCCGTTCCTGCCGTCGGGTACCGCGCCGCTCGTTGCGCTGCTGAGTATCGCGGTGACGATACCGTTCCGGGAGAAGGTTCGATGAATACCGCGTCGGTCTGGATCGGTATTGTCGTGTTCGATTGCGGTTCTTACGCTTTGCGGGCAAGTGGCGTTCTGCTCCGCGCTCGGGTGAAGCTCTCCGGCTTCGCCGAGAAAACCCTCGATCGTGCTGTCGTGGTGCTGCTGCTCGCAGTGGTTGTGACATCGACGGTCTTCACCGGGCATGACGTTGCGGGGCCGGCGCGGATGCTCGGCGTGGTGGCCGGAGGCATCTGCGCCTGGTTCAAGGCGCCGTTGGTGGTCGTGGTGATTGTCGCGGCCGGCACTACTGCAGTACTCCGACTGTCAGGAGTGTCGTAGAGCCGATTCGATGGGCGTTGAATCGGGGATCGAATTCAGGCGAGTGCGAATGCCGTCGATGAAGAGGTCCAGGCCGAACTGGAAGCGCACTGTCGGATCGCCGTCGAGGAGGTCCTCGTCGGAGCCGCCGCCGATCACCTCGGGGGAGTCGGGGGAAATGGGTGCTCGGGTAAGTGCCCCCATTTCTTCCATCTGCGCTCGGGACTGCTCGTCCACGGTATGGCCGAGTACGTAATACAGCAGGGCGTACGCCGCGAGTTGGGCGTGCTCGCGTGAGAGACCGGATTCTTGCCCGGCTTGTACGAAATGCTCGCGCACCTTGCTGTTCGTCATCCGCGAGGCGAAGGTGGCGCTGACCAACTCGGCGCCGTCGCGGTGCGCCAGTAGGGCAGACCGAAGTCTATGTGCCAGTTCGGAATACGCTTCTTGCCACGTGTCTGCGTCGACGGGGGCGTCGAGGTCTTCGAGGATCTTGTCGACGACCGCGCCCAGCAAGGTCTGTTTGTTCGGGAAATGCCAGTAGAGAGCGCCGGGTTGGACACCTAGTGAGGTCGCGAGCCTGCGCATCGTGAGGTCGGCAAGTCCGAACTCGTCGAGTATCGCCATGGCGCCGTCCAGCACGTCGCCGCGTCGCAACTGCACTTGTTGTTCCCCTCGTTTCGTCCCGCTGTGGAGCGCTTTCGATCGAATGTCGATCGGACCCGCCTTTGACAGTATTCCACCACGTCTCTAACGTGAACACCGTTCAACTTGTACGGTGTTCAATTTTGCTGGTTTCGAAGGAGACGTCTGTGACCCCGCCCCCGATTAGCACGGCCCCTGCGACGGTCGACATCCTCGACCAGGCGCGCGAGCAAGTTCTCGATAGAGGAGTTGGCCTGACCGAAAGCCAGGTGCTCGACGTACTCCGACTCGACGACGGCAGGCTCGAAGACCTGCTGGCTCTCGCCCACGATGTGCGTATGAAGTGGTGTGGACCGGAGGTCGAGGTCGAGGGCATCATCAGCCTGAAGACGGGCGGCTGCCCTGAGGACTGCCATTTCTGCTCGCAGTCCGGACTCTTCCAGTCGCCGGTTCGCGCGGCGTGGTTGGACATCCCGAGCTTGGTGGAAGCTGCCAAGCAGACTGCGAAGTCGGGCGCTACCGAGTTCTGCATCGTGGCCGCCGTCCGCGGACCCGACGCCCGGTTGCTCGCTCAGGTTGCCGCAGGCATCGAGGCGATCCGCAACGAGGTCGACATCCAGATCGCCTGCTCGCTCGGCATGCTCACCCAGGAGCAGGTCGACCAACTGGCCGCCATGGGTGTGCACCGGTACAACCACAACTTGGAAACTTCGAAGTCGCATTTCCCGAACGTCGTGACCACGCACTCGTGGGAAGAGCGGTGGAACACGCTTCGGATGGTTCGTGAAGCAGGCATGGAAGTGTGCTGCGGCGGAATCCTCGGCATGGGCGAATCCCTGGAGCAGCGCGCAGAATTCGCGGCCAACCTGGCTGAACTGGAGCCGGACGAGGTCCCGCTCAACTTCCTCAACCCGCGTCCGGGTACCCCGTTCGGTGATCTGGACGTGCTGCCCGCCAGCGAGGCGCTCAAGTCCGTGGCGGCATTCCGTCTCGCGCTGCCTCGCACGATCCTGCGCTTCGCGGGTGGACGCGAGATCACTCTCGGCGACCTGGGTGCCAAGCAGGGCATCCTCGGCGGAATCAACGCCGTGATCGTCGGCAACTATCTGACGACCCTCGGACGTCCCGCCGAGAAGGATCTGGATTTGTTGGTGGATCTGCAGATGCCGATCAAAGCACTGAACGACACTCTGTGAGCACTCCGGTGACCGAGGAGCGGTACAACCCGTTCACCGGGCGTCGGATCGTCGACGGCGTCGACGATCCGACGCCGACTGCGGCGTCGATGGGGCTCGAGCCTCCTCGCTTCTGCGAGCAGTGCGGGCGCCGCATGATCGTTCAGGTCAGCCCTGACGGATGGTGGGCGAAATGCTCCCGACACGGTGTCGTCGACTCGATCGACGTCGCCCGCAGGTAGCGTCACTCTGTGTGATCTCTCTTCGGCAGATTCGTCTGCGCACCGCGATCGTGATCGCCGCAACCATTGCGGGCGTGAGCGTGCTCGTCGGTGTGCTGTGGGCGTTCTTGGCTCCGGCCGAGCACCTGTTGGTGGTGTCCGAGGGGCGCGGCGTCGCGTTGACGGGTGAGAGCCTTCATCAGTTCGACGCGAGCGCCGTGTTCATCTGGCTGGCACTGATCGTCGGTGTGCTGTCGGCGGTGGCGGCCTGGTTGGCACGCCTGAGTCGAGGTCCTTATGCCCTGGGCGGGTTGATAGTCGGTTCAGTGGCAGGTACCGGACTGATGGCACTCGTGGGTTCGGGCGTGACAAAACTGCGTTTCCCCACGGCCGACAATCCGGCGGTCGGGGAGATCATCGCGCGGGCCCCGAACGTCGGAACTTTGCTCGTGCTTCTGTTTCAGCCGCTCGCGGCGTGCGTCGTGACATTGGTTCTTGCAGTGCTCAATCCGTACGACGACCTCGGGGTGGGGGACCACCCGGAATCCGGGGATCCGGAATCTGGGGATCCGGCCACCGACACCGAACAGGCCGAAGTCGAAAGCCAGCCGAAACTTCCGTAACTGTTGCGTCGCTACGCCGCAGAGGTCGACGAGCGCTTGGTTTCGGCTTTCATTCGCACGTCACCCAACAGTCGCCCGGAAATCAGCGCGCCCAACCGGCGGGTTGCGAAGCGAGTGCTGATCGAGGACACCCAGTTCGGCAGTCCCGATACGACGGTCGGCGGCGCGTAGCGTCGATCCAGTGCTCGGAAAGCGGTGTCCACCACCTGAGTTGCCGTCTGCATTCGCCCGACCGCCGCGTCTTCGGAGCCGACTACGTCGAAGAACTCGGTGCGCGTCGGACCGGGGCACACCGCCAATACAGTCAATCCGCTGCCGCGAGCTTCGGCCCAGAGTGCTTCGGTGAAGTTGAGTACGAACGCCTTGGACGCGCCGTAGACGGCCATGCCCGGTGTCGGCTGGAACGACGCTGTGCTGGCGATGTTGACCAGTGCTCCGCGGCCGGTGAGAAGGTCGGGCAGGAATGTGTGTGTCAGCTCGACCAGCGTGGCGATGTTGAGTTGAATTTCGGACGTGACGCGCTCGAGATCTTCGTCCACGAATGCCCCATGTGTTCCGAATCCGGCGTTGTTGATCAGCGAGTCGACGGTGATGCCACGGTTTGTCAGCTCCTGGTGCAGCGATGCACCGACGCCGGGTGCGGCCAGGTCGGCGGGCAGGACTGTCACGATGATGCCGTGGACGCCACGGAGTTCGGTGGCGAGTGCCTCGAGGCGGTCGGCCCGCCTGGCGACCAGAACCAGGTTTGCGCCGCGAGCGGCAAAGCGATGAGCGAATTCCACTCCGAGCCCAGCGCTGGCTCCGGTGATGAGGACGGTGGTTCCGGCTACGTCGATGGCCATGGTGGCTCCTTCGGTTCGGGTGATCCCAAATGTAGGCACTGACACCATAGTTGTCAATGACAACATTTTGATATGGTGCCACCATGCCCGCCCACGAACAGCCGTATCATCACGGCAGCCTGCGACAGGAACTCCTGGCGTCGGCCGAAGCAACACTCGAACGAGATGGCGTCGACAAGTTGTCGCTGAGGCAACTCGCGCGTGAGGCGGGCGTGAGCCACGCGGCTCCGGGCAAGCACTTTCGTGATCGCCAGGCTTTGCTCGATGCCTTGGCCGAAAGTGGATTCCATCGGATGACCGGTGCGCTCGAGCGGGCAGTCGCGGATGCTCCACCGACCGCGAGGGCCCGGTTCTCCTCGCTCGCCAATGCCTACGTGGATTTTGCGCTGGAGCATCCGGGCCTGCTCTCTCTGATGTACAGCAACAAGCATGCGCCGGGCGCCGCCGAAACTGTCGTCAACGCGGGGCACGCGACGATGGACCTGACCGTCCGGCTCGTGTCGGAAGCTCAGGCCGCCGGTGACATTGCCGCCGGTGATCCGGAAAGCATTGCGCTGGTTGCCTTTGCGACGTTCCACGGCGTCGCGACGCTTGCTGCGGGCGGAATGTTGGGCGACGTGCCGGTGGGCGAGGTGGTGAACGCGGCCTCGACGGTCTTCTGGGCGGGCCTTTCCAGGGCTGTCTGAGGTGGGGCGCGCAATTCCCCAGAGTTCTCACAGAACCAGCACAAGGGAAGCACAAGATTGCGGACTTACATAGGAGTCAAGAAGTTTGATTCCGAGTGGAGGTTCGGCAATGAGTGTTTCAGAGATCGCCCCCAACAGGGGAGTTGTACTTGTCACGGACATCGGATTCGAGCACGGTGCGCGCACGGCCGCCGAGTTTCTCGACGCTGGTTGGAGCGTGGCAGTCACGGCGCGGACGGTCACCGAATTGGTTCGCGTCATGGCGGGAAAACCTGCCCATCGCTTCTTTGCGATTGTCGCCGATCCGACGGATCGTTGGCAGGCCGATCGGATTCTCGATCGGGTGACGACTCGGTTCGGTGTAATCAACCGGGTCATCGATCCGGCCGGCGCCGTGACCTCGGTGTGGTTGCAACGCGGAAGTCTCGAAGCTGTTGCCTGACAGTGCGATCGGTGTCAGCTTGGCGGCCGTAGTGCGGCGAATTCGTCGGTGACCCGCAAGGTGGAGTCGGTGAAACGGTACAGGGCGGGTGGACGTCCACCCGACTTGCCGGACGGTGCGGTGTTGCCGGTGGGAGTCAGAACGCCTCGACGCCCCAGCACGCGTTGCAAGTTGGTGGCATCGACCTGGTAACCGAGGGCAGCGCAGTAGATTTCGCGCAGTGTCGACATCGCGAACTCTTCCGGGGCCAGCCCGAATGCGATGTTGGTGTACGAGAGTTTCGCGGCGAGTCGATTGCGCGCGTGCCGTACGACGGTTCCGTGGTCGAACGACATCTCCGGCAACTTCGAAACGGGGTGCCAGGCCGTGTCCGGTGGCAGTTGTGGGTCGGCGCTGAGGGGAACGAGTCCGAGGAAGGTCGACGCGATGCGGCGCGGACCCGGCACGCGCTGTGGATCACTGAAGACGGAGAGCTGTTCGAGGTGGGCGACCTTTCTTAGGTCGACCTTCTCGGCGAGGAGTCGTCGAGCGGAGGTCGTCAGGTCCTCGTCGTCGCGCAAAGTGCCCCCGGGCAGGGACCACGTGCCCTTCTGTGGGTTGAGTGCACGCTGCCACAGCAGCACGGCCAACTCTTCACGCCCTTGCGGGCAGTGATCGCCGTCACCTGCGGCGATGCTTGCGGGGAAGGTGCGAACTTGGAACACCGCTGCAAGCACTTCGTGGGTGGTGTTACTATTGGGCACGTTTTCGATCCTAAGTCGAAAACCTCGAATACGGAAATCCGGGCCAGCCCGTCCGGATTTGAACTGGGTGACGAGCCCGGGTTCACGGTGAAGGAGAACGCCATGACGACCACGACGTTATGGGAGGGATCGGCCTCGCAGATTCACGACGGCCCCGGCGGATACAACGGAGTCGAAGCGACCCCCGAGTGGGCCGCTGAGATCAAACGTCTGGCTCGCGAACGCGGCGCGACGATTCTTGCGCACAACTACCAGCTGCCTGCGATTCAGGACGTCGCCGATCATGTCGGTGACTCCCTGGCGCTGTCACGAATCGCTGCCGAGGCGCCCGAGGACACGATTGTCTTCTGCGGTGTGCACTTCATGGCCGAGACCGCGAAGATCCTGTCGCCGTCCAAGACCGTGCTGATCCCGGACGAGCGAGCCGGCTGCTCTCTGGCCGACTCGATCAATGCCGAGCAGCTTCGTGAGTGGAAGGCCGACAACCCGAACGCGCTGGTGGTGTCGTACGTGAACACAACCGCAGAGGTGAAGGGTCTCACCGACATCTGCTGCACCTCGTCCAATGCCGTCGACGTGGTCAACTCGATCGATCCCGACCGCGAGGTTCTGTTCCTGCCGGACCAGTTCCTGGGAGCTCACGTCAAGCGCGTGACGGGCCGTACCAACATGCAGATCTGGGCTGGTGAGTGCCACGTGCACGCCGGCATCAACGGTGACGAGCTGACGGCCAAGTCCAAGTCGCACCCGGACGCCGAGCTGTTCGTGCACCCTGAATGTGGTTGCGCTACTTCGGCTCTGTACCTAGCCGGTGAAGGCGCGGTCCCCGCGGACAAGGTCAAGATTCTCTCCACCGGCGGAATGCTCGACGCGGCCCGCGTCACCAAGAGCAAGCAGGTTCTGGTCGCGACCGAGATCGGGATGCTGCACCAGTTGCGCAAGGCAGCGCCCGACGTCGATTTCCAGGCCGTCAACGACCGCGCGTCGTGCCCGTACATGAAGATGATCACGCCTGCCGCGTTGCTTCGCTGCCTTCTCGAGGGCAAGGACGAGGTCCACGTCGATCTCGAGATGGCCAAGCGTGCACAGAAGTCGGTGCAGCGCATGATCGAGATCGGTAATCCGGGCGGCGGCGAGTGACCAGCCCTGCCGGGCGTTTCGCCTGGGAGGCTCATGCCGACCTGGTCGTCGTGGGAGGCGGTGTCGCGGGCCTCACCGCTGCGCGCACCGCTTCCCTGCGGGGACTGAAAGTACTCACGGTCAGCAAGGGCGGTCCGACGGACACCGCGACTCAGTACGCGCAGGGCGGCATCGCGGTCGTCGACGATCTGAATACGGATTCCGTCGAGTCGCACGTTTCGGATACGTGTGAGGCCGGCGTCGGTTTGTGCGACGAGGAAGCCGTCTATTCCATCGTCGAAGCTGGTCACGACGCTGTTGCTGCGCTGGCCGCGTTGGGAGCGGTCTTCGATCGCGGGCGAGACGGCGAGGTGTCGCGCACCCGCGAGGGTGGGCACAGCACGCGTCGGATCATCCATGCCGGCGGCGACGCCACTGGCGCGGAAGTGCAGCGGGCTCTCAATGCTGCCGGGCTCCCCGTTCTGTTCGGTGCAGCGGCAGTCCAGGTGGTGACCAACCGGCGTGGGGTGTGCGGACTCATCGTCTCCTCGCCGGAAGGCCTCGGAGTGATCCATGCGCCCGCGGTGCTGCTCGCTACCGGCGGACTCGGTCAGCTGTATGCCTGCAGCACAAATCCGCCCGGAGCGACTGCCGACGGAATCGCGTTGGCACTCGAAGCCGGTGCGGCGATTGCGGACCTGGAGTTCGTTCAGTTCCATCCGACGGTGCTCTTCACTCCGGGCGGGGTAGGCCGCCGACCCCTGATCAGTGAGGCGGTCCGCGGCGAGGGCGCGATTCTTGTCGACACCAACGGTGATTCGGTCACCGCAGGTGTTCATCCGCTGGGTGATCTCGCCCCGCGTGACGTGGTCTCGAGGGCAATCGCAGCACGCCTACGCGATCTCGGCACTGATCACGTCTATCTCGACGCTCGCAAGCTCGACGGTTTCGATTCGAGATTCCCGACCATCACGGCGTCCTGCCTCGAAGCGGGCATCGATCCACGCACCCAATTAATTCCGGTCGCGCCGGCCGCGCACTATTCGTGCGGCGGAGTCGCCACCGACGTCCATGGACGAACGGGAGTGCCTGGTCTCTACGCAGCAGGCGAAGTGGCTCGCACGGGATTGCACGGCGCGAATCGTCTTGCGTCCAACAGCCTTCTCGAGGGTTTGGTAGTCGGGGAGCGTGCAGGAATCGCAGCTGCCGAGCGTCGCGAGGTTCATGCCGAAGTGGTCAACGTGGTGCGCAAGCCGATGCCGATCCTGCCGCGAGAGACCGTGCAGTCCGTCATGACGGCACACGCGTCGGTGGTTCGCGACGGAGGCGGTCTCCAGATTGCGCGAGCCGCGCTTGCCGACGCCGAACAGACAGTGGCGGTGGCTGCTCCGGACCTCGAAGACGCGGCGCTCACGTTGACCGCGACTGCATTGGTCGACGTGGCCGTGGCGCGAACCGAGAGCCGTGGCTGCCATACCCGCACCGACTATCCTGAAACAGATCCGAATCAGCGTCGCAGCACTCGGATCAAGATGGGTGCCGATGGAGCGCTCGAAATACCCGACATGTTGTTGACAGGAGTTCATTGATGACCGAGCAGAAGATCCTGCCCGCGCCGCTCGACCGTGACGAGCTGCTCACATTGGTCAGGCTCGCTCTGGACGAGGATCTGCGCTATGGCCCCGACATCACTTCTACCGCAACGGTTCCCGCCGATGCGGTCGCGAAGGCGTCGGTCGTCTCACGCTCCTCGGGTACTGTCGCCGGCATCGACGTCGGACTGCTTGTTCTCGACGAGGTGATCGGCGCGGGTAACTACGAGGTCGTTGATCGGGTGGCCGACGGAACTCGGGTTGCGCCAGGTCAATCGGTGCTCACCGTTGTCGCGCCCACCCGCGGACTTCTCACGGCAGAGCGCACGATGCTCAACCTCGTCTGCCATCTCTCGGGAATCGCCACGGCGACATCACAGTGGGTCGACGCCATCGCCGGCACTCATGCCAAAGTGCGGGACAGCCGAAAGACACTGCCCGGACTGCGTTCTCTGCAGAAATATGCAGTCCACGTGGGCGGAGGCGTCAACCACCGTATGGGATTGGGTGACGCGGCGTTGATCAAGGACAACCATGTTGCTGCTGCCGGTTCGGTGGTCGCAGCACTTCGTGCGGTCCGTGAGCTCGCCCCGGACATCGAGTGCGAAGTTGAGGTCGACAACCTCACTCAGCTCGATCAGGTGCTGGCGGAGAACGTGGAACTTGTTCTGCTGGACAACTTCCCGCTGTGGCAGACGCAGATCGCGGTCCAGCGCCGAGACGCTGTTGCTCCAGAAACCAAACTCGAGTCATCCGGTGGTCTCACCATCGACGTTGCCGCAGAGTACGCCCGAACCGGCGTCGACTACCTCGCTGTAGGTGCCTTGACACACTCGGTGACGGTCCTCGACCTCGGGCTCGACATGTAGGTGCCGCTATTGCTCGGCGTCCAGCAGTTGTGGGACGGCCGAGCGAAGCGCGTTTGTCACGGTTGCGACCGCCGGGTGAGCGTCGGAGCCCGCTCGGTGTGCAATCTTGGTCCTTCGTCGAATGGGCATCGGCGTCAGGCGCACACCTAGCGGCGGATGGATTGCTCCGAGTTCAGGAACCAGCGAAACACCCTGTCCCGCAGCGACGAGGGCGAGAACGGTGGCGAATTCGTCGATGTGGTGTCGCACTTTCGGGGTGAATCCAGCTGCCTGGCATGCGCGAATAGTCATTGCATGACAAGCAGTTCCGGGAATTGCGGTAATCCAGGGACGTTCTACGCAGTCGGTCAGCGATGCGACAGCGTCGTGGGGATCTGACTCGATGTCACTAGATGCGAGGTACACGGCTTCGCTGCACAGCGGCAATGTCGTCAGGCCCGGTTCGGTGGGGCGAGGGACGAAGTCGTAGTCGTGAATCAACGCCAAGTCCAGAGTCCCAGCTCGTAGGTCGTCGGCGACGTCCGCCGGGTCGATCTCCGAAACCATCGGTTCCAACCCGGGATGCTCGCGAGACAGGGCGATCAATGCCGCCGGGAGGATCGCCCGTGCCGCGGTCGGGAACGTTCCGATGCGCAGCGGCCCCGCCAGTCCACGACGTGCGTCGACCAATTCACCTGACGCCTGCTCCAGGCGTTGCAGGATGGCTTCGGTATGACGTGCGAGGTTCTCACCGGCGGGTGTGAGTCGGACGCGACGGCCTGTTCGTTCCAGCAGCGGCACGCCGGCTTCACGTTCGAGGACGGCCAACTGCTGCGACACCGCGGAGGGACTGAACGACAGCGCCTCGGCAACGGCAACGATGGTTCCGCGCAGCGCTAGTTCGCGCAAGAGCTTCAGTCGGCGAACATCGAGCATCAGCTCAGCTTACGCTCGACGATGGAAATGCGAACTAGACCTACAAGGTTTGTTCGGTGAGGCTGAGTTCTATGACTACGACTCGAGTTGACCTGGCCGGAATCCATGTTCCACTGATCACGCCCTTCGAGAGCGACGGTCGTATTGCAATCGGTGCACTCGAACAGCTTGCGCACCAGGTCCTCTCCGAGGGTGCGGTCGGACTCGTTGCGCTGGGGACTACAGCGGAAGCCGCAACACTCACCGAGCAGGAGAGAGTGACCGTTCTGGATATCTGTGCGAATGTGTGCCGTGCGAGAGGCGCGACGTTGATCGTCGGCGCGGGCAGTAACGACACGGCGGGCAGTGCGCAGGCGCTCGGGAGGCTGGCTCGGTGGCCTGAGGTCTCGGCGGCCTTGGTGCCGGTTCCCTCCTTCACGAGGCCGTCGAAAGCCGGTGTGGTGGCGCATTTCGCGCATCTGCAGTCGTCGAGCCCAGTGCCGCTGATCGTCTATCACGTGCCGTACCGAACTGCGTGCGATCTGGACAGCGGCACTATGCAGGAGGTGGGTACTTTGCCCGGGGTTGTTGGTGTGAAGTATGCCGCGGGCGGTATCGACGCAGCTGCCGTCGAACTCTTCGCGGATCTTCCAGGCGACTTCGCCGTACTGGCGGGGGATGATCTGTTTCTCGCGCCTCTTCTGGCCTTGGGTGCGGCCGGTGGCATCTTGGCGTCCGCTCATGTGTCGACCGCTGAGTTCGTCCGCTTGGTAAAAGCTTGGGACAGTGGCGATGTGGACGGCGCCCGTGACCTCGGGCGGAGTTTGTCGAAGCTGTCCGGAGCTCTGTTTTCCGAACCGAACCCGACTGTGATCAAGGGCGTATTGCATGCGTTGGGACAGATTCCGACTCCCAATGTGCGACTGCCGTTGCTACCTGCGGGTGACGAATCGGTAGCGCGGGCGCTCGAGGTCTACCACTCTTGACTCGAACGGGTGTTCGAGTATGATTTGGGGAGGGGATCGGGGGATTCAATGAGCGTCTTGTTGTCGGATGTGGTGTCTGGTTCTGCGGTGGGGTTACGCGGACGGTTGTGGCAGTTGTCTGCTGCCGAGTTGCGCGCTGCTGCGGTGTCGGCGAGTGCGGAGATTCTGCGTCTCGAAGCTGTGCGTGTGGCGGTGGTGGACGAGTTGTCGTTGCGCCCGGATGATCAGGTGATTGCGAGCCGCGGGGTGGGTGCGTGGTTGGCGGCGAACACGATGTTGCAGGTTCGGGACGGGAAGAAGATCGCCGCGTTGGGTGCGGCTTTGCGGCCGTTTCCGGCGGTGGCTGCTCGGTTCGATGGCGGGGACTGTTCGTTCGATCATGCCGTGTTGATCGTGGCGTTCTGTGAATCACCACCGAAAGGCATGCCGGAGGAGGCGCTACCGAAGTGCATCGATTTGTTGTTGGCGGCTGCGTCGGGTGTGGAAGCGACGACGACGAAAGTGCGGAACGTGATCGCGACCTTGGAGCGGTTGTTCGAATCAGATGAGATCCCGCCCGCCGAGGATGTCGATCTCAACGAGTTGCGGATCGCCTCGACATTGAACGGTCGAGTGGTGGTGCGCGGCGATTTCGATGCCCTGACCGGTGAAATGCTGTTGTCGGCGTTGTCGAATCTGACGATGCCGACCCCGGCACCGGATGGGACGCCGGATGCTCGGTCGGCGGCGAAACGCACGGCGGACGGGTTCACCGAACTGATCCGCCGCTATCTGGACTGCGCCAAGACCGGTACCGATGGTGGTCAGCGTCCGCACGTGAACGTGCACATCAACGCTCGGGATCTGGCGGAGCATCGGGATTGCGCCGCGTCGCCTTCTGATGTGGACGACGAAGGCTCACACGATCTGGACTTGTCGGATCTCGATGTCGGGCACATGCCCTGGCTCGGACCGCTGTCGGTGTCGCAGACCAGGCTTCTCGGGTGCGATTGTTTCCTCTCGACCGTTCTGCTCGACGATCACGGCGCGCCGCTCGATGCGAAACCCGGGAAACGGTTGGTGACCGCTGAACAGCGAGTGGCGTTGATCGCCCGGGACAAGGGCTGCGCGTTCCCGGGTTGCACATGTGTGCCCGCCTGGACGGATGCGCACCATATTCGGCACTGGGCGAACGGCGGGCCGACGGTGATGAACAACCTGGTCCTGCTGTGCCGTTCACATCACCGGTTGATGCACCGCAAATCAGAGTTCGTCGGGAAGTGGGTGATCCGGATCGGGGTCGACAACAAACCGTGGTTCATCCCGCCGCCCTCGATCGACCCCGGCCAGCACCCGCGACCGGCCAACACCACATTCAAAACCTGACTGAGTGGTGACACCCGTTCAGGCGCACAACTTCACGCCGATAGGCTTCAACTCGGAGATACACCCGGGTTGGGGCCTGGAGGCCGTGTTGTTGTGAACGGCTGCAGATATGGGGGAGGTCATATGGTTGTCGACGTTGTGCAAGCGGTCGAGACCGATGGGCCGGAGATTCTGGCGCTGCGGCACGCGGCAGAAGACTGGTTGGCAGAACGCGGAATCATCCAGTGGCGCCCGCGTGAAGTGTCTGTCGAGCAGGTCGAGCAGCAGATTTCGAGAGGGGAGTTCTTTGTTGCGCGAGACCGGGAGCAGTCGAGGATTGTCGGCGCCCTGCGGTTGATCTGGTCGGACCCTGTGGTCTGGCCCGATTCGAACGAGCGTGCTGGTTACGTGCACGGATTGGTCATCGATCGAGAATTCTCGGGCACCTCGTTGGGCGAACGCTTACTCGTCTGGGCCCATCGACGGTCCGCGCAGGAGAACGCGCAGTACCTGCGGCTCGATTGTGTAGAAACCAACGTGCGGTTGCGCCGCTATTACCGAGACGCGGGTTTCGCCGAGGTAGGGCGTCGTGACTTCGGAGACGATGCCGACAACGGTTGGTTCAGCGTCGTGCTATTCGAGCGCTCCCTGACCTGAGCCATTCACAGCAACTTTCCAGCCGGCTCCCAGTGCCGCCAGGGTTGGAGACGCGATCGTTGGCAGGACAGTAACTCGTGAAGGGACTTCCTGATGACCGCCGTTCTGCATCCGGCCCCGCGTCAGCGGCCGGCACCAACTGCCCATCGCGCGGAGCCCTCGCCGTCGTGGTTCCGCACGCGCAGTACAGGATTGGCGCTGACGATCCTGTTGGCAACAACGGCAGTCCTGTATTTTTGGAATCTGACCGCGAGTGGCTACGCCAACACCTTCTACGCTGCAGCGGCGCAGGCCGGCTCCCAGAATTGGAAAGCGTGGTTCTTCGGGTCCCTCGATACCTCGAATTTCATCACGGTCGACAAACCGCCCGCTTCATTGTGGGTCATGGGTGTGTCCGGGCGAATCTTCGGATTTTCGAGTGCCAGCCTTCTAGTTCCGCAGGCATTGATGGGCATCGGATCAGTTGCGCTTGTATACGCGGCCGTCAAACGAGTGGCGTCGCCCGCTGCGGGTTTGGTGGCGGGAGCTGTTTTGGCAGCTACGCCCGCTGCCGCCCTGATGTTCAAGTTCGACAATCCTGATGCACTGTTGGTTCTGCTCATGACTCTCGCCGGCTACTTCGTTATTCGCGCCATGTGCACGGCGATAGGTCGTCGAGCCGCTATGTGGGTGGCGCTCGCAGGAGTAGCGCTGGGGTTTGCCTTTCTCACCAAGATGCTGCAAGGGCTGATGGTGTTGCCTGCATTTGGTGCCGCGTATTTGATCGCCGGACAGGTGCGCTTGCGGACTCGCCTGGCCCACCTGGTCATCGGTGCTGCGTCCGTTGTCATATCGGCTGGGTGGTGGGTGTTGGCAGTGTGGCTGTGGCCCGCTGATTCTCGCCCGTACATCGGCGGATCGACCAACAACAGCGTCATGGACTTGGTAATGGGATACAACGGATTGGGTCGACTTTTCGGGAGCACCGGTGGCGGTGGCGGAATGGCCGGTGGCAGTGCGGGTTCGAGCTTCGGGGGGAGTACCGGACTGGAGCGGCTGTTCGGCAGCGAGATGGGTATCCAGATTTCCTGGCTGATACCTGCGGCACTGATCGCAGTGGTGTTCGGACTGCTCGCTCGGGGACGCGCACCGCGCACAGATCTTGTCCGTGCGTCGTTGATCCTTTGGGGTGGTTGGTTTCTCGTTACCGGCCTGATCTTCAGCTATATGTCCGGCACGATCCACCCCTATTACACAGTTGCGCTGGCGCCCGCCGTCGCGGGGATGATCGGGACCGGTGGATACGCTCTGTGGTTGGTCCGTGCCCGTTGGATCGGACGTTGCGGGTTGGCTGCGACGATGCTGGCCGCAGGAATCTGGAGCTGGGTGTTGTTGCACCGCAATGCCGACTGGCTGCCGATGCTGAAGTGGATTCTGTTGGCGGGCACTGTCGTCGGCGCGATTTTGGTTTTAGTGGGAGCCAAGGATCGATTCCGCAAGCTCGCTGTCGCTGGATTGATTCTTGGATCGTTGGCAGGGATAACCGGTTCTGCGTCTTACGCGATTGCCACTGCCGCAACAGCGCACGGCGGATCCATCCCGACGGCCGGACCAACCGGCGCCGTGTCCGACTCCGGAATGGGCGGGGGAGGAGGTATGGGTGGGGGCCCAGAGCTGCAAAACGGTGACGCTCCGCCGAATTCTTCTGACGCGACTGTAAATCCGGCGTCGAACGGGCAAGAACTGAGTAGCGGCAGTGAAAGTACTTCCGAGTTGACGGGAATGCTGGTCAATGCGGGCACCACGTGGTCGGCCGCGACCAACGGCTCGCAAAGCGCAGCAACCTACGAGTTGGCCAGCAATACCGCGGTGATGGCGATCGGCGGTTGGAGTTCCGATCCCGCACCGACATTGGATCAATTCATCCAGTACGTGGCAGACGGAAAAATTCACTACTACATTGCCGGTGGCCAGGGCGGAAGCCAGCGAGAGGGCCAAAGCGGGGACAGCACGTCGAGTGTCATCCAGGAATGGGTCGAAGCGAATTTCACGTCGACAACGGTGGGAAATTCCACGATCTACGACCTCAGCGGGTATGTCGGATAGCGACGTAGTTGTTGTGGTAGGCAATGATCGAGAAATGTCTGGGCGCACCGCACACGAGTCGAACCGTCGCCGCGAGCAATGGACCTGGCGTGACGGGCTGGTGATCGTCTCGATCGTCGCCTTGGGAACTGTTGTCGCGGCGGTGACGAACGAAGACACGGGCGCGTCGATTCCCGGCTGCGATTCGGTGGCATCGCCGGGTCCGCCGGTGCGTATCAACTACGGTTTTGCCGGTGAGCCCGGCTATGACGACCCGGACTATCCATGGTTCTCGGGACCGAAGGCCACCGCCATGAGCGACGCACTACTCGAATCGCTGCCTTCCGATGTCGACGTTGCATTTGCGAGTCCATCGAAATCGCTCGAGTTTGCGCCGATCCAGAATTACCGGGGTGCCTCGTTTCCTGACGGGGTCGACCCGATCGAGTTCAGCGGTTCTACGTCGGCGAAGGGAACCTTGACTCGCGTCGGGCGGACTGCGGATATCTCGGTTCAGGTGCGTGCATGGGATCAGCCGGTGCCGCCGTGCTTGGAGGGTCTGGTGGATCGGCGGGAGCATCTCGAAAACGGAACAGTGCTCGACATCGCCGATTTCGAGGACAGAGCCGATTTCGAAGACACAGACGGTTCGGAAGTCGGGGGCGAGCGCGGAGTCGTCGCGTATCTCGGTGATGGATCCCGGGTTGTTGCCAGCGTCGACACGTCGACTGGAACTTCGTCGGATGCTTCCCCGCTCTTGACGATGGACGAACTGATCGCGTTAGCGACCGCGCCGGGGCTTGCGGTGACTGCGCCGGTTCCAGACTCGACGCCGCCGCCGATGGCATCCTGCTACACCGATTCTGTGAATGCCGGTCCACCTGCGTCGCGCATGGATATCGACCGACTGAATCAGTTGCTCGATGCACGTTGGAAGGATCTCGGCGCGGCAGGCATCACTTTGGAGCGCCCGCTCGGTTCGTTGGTTCCAGATGATTACGGACAGGGAGGAGTGTGCGAGCGGATCGTCGCCTCGACAGCGGACGGCAGCAGCGATGTCGAAATATCAGTTGGTACCGCTGTGCCGGAACCGGGTGAGACACTGACGTTGCCAGGCTCCACCACCGTGACTCGCCTGGTCGATCCCGATGGCTCGGGCGATGACACGGTCCGGGTTGTTCACCCCTCCGGCGAAACAGTAGTGGTGACCCAGTTCGTGACATCGGCTGGCTCCACATCGGCGTCGCCTTTGACAATCGAACAGCTCGAGTTCATCGCAACCACTCCAGGGCTGGTGATTTCGGCTCGGTGACGGTGGTGCTGGCACAATAGTGGCGAATTGTTCGTACCCAGAGACGTCGGAGGCTCAACGAATGGGCGATGCCAGCCCTGCTCGCGGTGACGATTTCTCCACCTGGTTCATCGACCAGTTCTCCGTGTACTGGCAGTCCGGCGGTGGGGCCCGCATCGAAGGACGTATTGCGGGCTATCTGTTGATCAGCGAGTCGCCAGGGGTCAGCGCCGAAGAGTTGGCGCAGGTACTCGGAGCAAGTCGCGGATCGGTGTCCACCTACATTCGTCGGTTGATCGACCGGGGGTTCGTCAAGCTCACGCGCAAGCCTCGGGATCGGACTCACTACTACGTCATGGATTCCGACGTGTGGGGCGGATTCCTCGAAACAGAGCACGTATATCTCGAGAATCAACGCAAGCTTGCGACCGAGGCCCTGCAGTACGCAAACCCCAACGGTCCCGCGTACATTCGTGTGCTCAACATGCGCGATTACATGGGGTGGATCATCGACAATCGCATGCTGAGCAGTGAGTGGATGCGATTCAAAGCTGAACGCGACGGCAAGAAACCCGCGTCCGAATAGGACGCGGGTTTCTCGATCGCACGATGCTGATCTACATCACTTGTTCAGCTTCGCGATTGCCTCGTCGATCATCGGCACGTAGCGCTCGAGCGACCAGGGCACGGTCAGAGGGTTGATCATCGAGGAACCGGTGACGAAGGGCTGTTCGGTCGGAGCGATGACAGTTCCCCGAGCCACAGCGGGGATTGCCTGGTAAGCGGGCTGCGCTTCGATCTCGGCCCGGTTGGCCGGGTCCGAGTAGAAGGTGAAGAGCAGGTCGGACTTGTCGAGGAGGTTTGCGTTCTCGAGGCCGATGACGGCGGAGTCTGTTCCTTCAGATTCCGTCAAGGTGTAGACGACGGGATCCACCTGCAGGCCAAGTGCGCGGACCATGGCCACACGCTGCTCTTCGGCGAAAAAGACGCCGAGGGTTCCTGGGCCCGTGTTGTAGATGAAGGAGAAGCTGACGTCGGCGTAGTTCGGATGTGCTGCAGTCGATTCCGCGAACTGCGACTTGATCTTGTCGATTTCGGCTGTCGCCTTCTCGGATTCGCCCATGGCTTTGCCGATGACGTTGATCTGGTCTTCCCACGTGATGGTCCAGGGGCTCTCGGCGTAGGCGACGGTCGGCGCGAACGCGTTGAGTGAGTCGAACTGCTGCTGTGTGATGCCGGACCACGGGGCGAGGATCAGGTCGGGTTCGAGAGCGATGATCGCCTCGATGTTGAGATCGGTTCCGCCGGTGAACTGCTCTGGCAGTTCGCCACCTTGCTTCGTGACCGCTTCGTGGACCCACGGCAGATACCCGGTGTCGTCGCTGCCCCATGCGTACTTTTCGACGCCGACGGGGATCGTGCCGAGCGCGATTACGGTCTCCGCCGACCCCATGCCGAGAGTCACGATTCGCTCGGGCTTTTCGGTGATGACGGCGTTTCCGAGCGCACTTTCGATGGTGACGGTTTCGAAGTCGCTGCTGCTCGATTCGGTTGCGGTGTCGTTGTTACTGCATCCGCCGATTACCAGGGCGGCAATGACCAATCCACTCAGCGCCACAGTTCGGCGAAGTGAGCGCACACGGGCGTATCGCATGGGGAACCTTCCGTTGTCGATGCGCCGAGGAGTGAGACTCCGACGGATCGCAGCCGACGGCCGGTTCCAGGCGCGTCAGGAAGCATAGGCTAGCCTTCGCCAAAGTTTCAAATCTGCTGAAAGTTCACGAGCCCGACAAACGGCGACATGCCAGGGGCCTCGTCGACGTTTGCCGGTCAAGCTCAGCAGGTAGGCACGTCGACGGTAATCTTCGGGTCGTCGACCAGCGGCTGGACCGGTACGCGAGCTTCGCCCTCGGCTGTGGGCTCGGTCAGATCGAACTTCAGCTCAACCGTCTGGCCTCGCGGAATGACGGCCCTGGTCATGTAGGCCGGGTGACCCTGTTCGGTTCCGTTGACGGCAAACGAAATCTGTCCACCCACGGAGACGGCATCGAGTTTGGCGCCGGCTGTCGCAAGCAGAGTGACTGCAGCCACATTGGTGCCATTGGGCAGTCGTCCGGGGTTGTCGACGATCCCGCTGACATATTCGGTCAGGTCGGCGTCGGGCGCGTTGTTGGTCAGTCGAACGGTGACCGTTGTCTTTCGGGTGTCGCCGGTGCACGTCTGGGCTGTGTAGTCGATTTCTCGTGTGAGGTAGTAGTCGAGCTTGTTGCCGGCTTGGTTGTTGATCACCACACCGGCGTACGGAGCGGCATCATCGGGAATGGTGTGCCCGAGGACCGTGTCGGCAAGAACCGATTGTTCGTCGGGGTGAGAGCTCCACACTGCGATTCTGCCCTCGCTGACACCTCTGCCCAGAGCCTCCAGTAATGCGCTCGGCGACTTGATGTTCCCGGTCATCTTCGCCACGACACGGGCCGCGATTGTCTGCAGATACTGCTTTCGTGCCTTGTTGTCGGAGGGAAAGCGTGCGTACGCGGTCGACTCGGTCAACTCAACGACGTTGTCGGCGGTGACCGACTCTCCGTCCGGCATCTCTACTGGTCCCACCGCCTCGAGGAGGTAACTCAGTGCTATCGGATCGGTCGCTATCGCGCCGTCGACCAGCTCACCCCCGGACTCCTGTGACCACAGGGACTGCCAGATCTGCGCTGCGTAGGGAAAGTGCGAGCTGAGGTTGCTGTTGCGAAAATCGGTGGTCGGTCGACTGTTTCCGTACAGCTGGTTGAAGTCAGGACCAAGGTCTATCGGTTGATTGTCCAGTGTTAGTTCGGAGTTGGGGGAGAGTGTGTCCACCCGAGCGGCGCCGTTGTCGACTCGGACGATGCCGTATCCACCCAACAGGCCGCCGGTTCCTCGCGCTTCCGCATTGGTCTGGAAACCGATGAAGTAGTTGCGCGGTCCGTCGGTGCCGAGCATCGCCGGTGCGATGCGCGCCGCGGTGGCGGTGTTCGTCAGGAGGGTAGCCAGTTCGCTTGTCTGCGACTGTAATTCTGCTCTGGCATCGTTAACTCGGCCCAGGTACTTCGATTCGGGAACTTCCTGTGCCTGCGACGACAGCAATTCCGCGGCGATAGCTGTTTCGGCCAGTTTCGGTTCCGCTTCGCGTAACGGTGCGAGTGCCAAGCGCCCACCGGGCTGCACCAATTCCGTTGGTGCGAGTGAAGTTCCGGTAGTCACGGCAGGGCCGAGAACGTCACGCGTAAGCCCCTGAACGACCTCGGTCATCTGGCGCGTCGACTCGAACGGCGACCCGATGACGGGAATTGCGGCGGTGATGTTCCAGGGGAGTGAATGGGTGTTGTCGTATGCGGCCGATGCTTCGCGATCGGCTTCCGCCGCGGCAGACTCTGCGACTCCCGTATCTCCGGCCAGGAGAGCGCTCTTCGCCGACTGTGCGTGGTCGCGAGCCGCCTCCAGGTTGTCTTTCGCTTCGTATGCCGTGTACCCGAGCCATGCCACGAAACCGCCCACTACCAGCGTCGTTGCGGTGATCGCGACTGCCGTTCTACGGCTTCGGAGAAAAGCGGCCGCCCCCTTGGTTTCGCGCTCCGGGCCCCTCGGTGGGATGGTGTTGGAGCCGCTCGGTTCAGCCCCGGAATCGTCGTCGGACTTTGGTCCCACCGTGTCGTTGTTCATCCGCTGAAGCTCCTGACGTTTGAGTGCGTGAAAGCTGCGTCGACATGTCTAGCAGTGTTGGCCCAGTGGTGAAAACTTAGACGAGACAGTAGGGTTCGGTTCGGCCGTTCGTGGTGTTCGCTCCCATGGATTCACGTGATCAGCCACCGAACGTTCGTGAAAAACAAGGCTGGTGAAATGTGAGGTGACGGGTTGAGTGCTTTTCCGTTGTCTCGGGCTCAGCTCGCGCTGTGGTTCGCGCAGCAATTGAGTCCGTCAACTCCGTTCGTGGTGGCTCAGTACGTGGAACTACGCGGACCGGTTGACGTCGACGCGCTGATCGAGGCAACGAATACGGCATGTCATGAATTGGAGTCGCCGTTCGTTCGCCTCGTCGCTACCGATGC
The DNA here is from genome assembly GCF_036541985.1 of Rhodococcus sp. IEGM 1306. Classification (NCBI taxonomy): domain Bacteria; kingdom Bacillati; phylum Actinomycetota; class Actinomycetes; order Mycobacteriales; family Nocardiaceae; genus Rhodococcus; species Rhodococcus sp. IEGM 1306. The sequence goes on along the minus strand of NZ_JAZHFF010000006.1, from coordinate 200,269 downwards.
CGAGCCGGCACAGGTCGTCGATCATTCGATCGTCGACGATCTCGCATACCTCGACTTACGCAGCGACCGCGACCCGGTTCAGCGCGCGAACGAGTGGATGACAGCGGAATACTCACGGCCACTTGACGTGATGTCTGACCGCCTGATCTCGGCAACCTTGCTTCACCTGGCAGATGAGCACTACTACTGGTACTCGCACGCCCATCACCTCGTGCTCGACGGACATGCGGCGATGACACTCACCGCTCGGGTGGCCGAGCGCTATTCGCATCTGGTTCATGGCAAGACGCTGACTCCTTTCGGTGGTCTCGGGGTACGTGCACTGCATGACCTCGACGTCGACTACCGATCCTCGTCGCGGTATCGATCGGACGAGCAGTACTGGACGGAGATGTCCGAAGGCCTGCCCCGCCCGGTTCGCCTCGCCGACGGCGCCGGCCTGACGTCCATGCCGCAGCGCATGATGGTGCGGACACTGAATCCAACTCTTGCAAAACAGCTTTCGGATGTCGCGACCGAGTGGACTACCTCCGAGGTGGCGGTCCTCGTCGGTGCATTCGCGTCCTATCTCGGTCGCATGACTGATTCCGATGACGTAGTCCTCAGCTTGCCGGTGTCCGGCCGCACCACGGCGACGTCGAAACGTTCAGGTGGGATGCTGTCCAACATCGTGCCTGTTCGTGCGCAACTCGAACGGGATCTGTCGCCACAAGAACTGGTGCGTCAGATCTCGGTTCAAATGACCGGTGCGCTACGCCACCAGCGATTCCGCTACGAGGACATGGGCTTCCAGGAAGGTCAGGGCGGATCCCGTGAGGCGGCGGGCCCGGCCGTGAACGTCATGATGTTTCACGAAGCCATTCGGCTCGGCGACGTCGTCGGCGAGTTTCACGTCCTCACATCCGGCCCCACCGAAGACCTGTTCTTCAGCATCTATCCGTCGATCGCGGGGGAGAACGTTCGCCTTTCCTTCGAAGCCAATCCGCACCTCTACAGCGAACGTGACTTGGCGATGCATCATCGTCAGTTCGTTCGGCTACTCGAGGGGTTCCTCGACTCGGCTACCCGTGCGCTCGGTGACCTCCCCATCCTCTCGACGGATGAAGTGAAGGATCTGGTCCCTGCGCTGGGTCCGCGGACGGACGGATTCGCGACGCTCGATTCGGTCATCAGAGGCGGCGCAAGGCAGGGGAGTGCTGTCGCGATCCGCGAGCAAGGTGTGGACGTCACTTACGACCAGCTCGGCGCTCGCGCGGATGCACTCTGCGCCTTGCTCGTGGAGAACGGAGTCGGACGAGGCGACGTCGTCGGGATCCTCACCGAGCGCTCGACCGATTCCGTAGTTGCATTCCACGCGGTAGTGCGGGTTGGTGCTGTCCTTCTTTTCGTGGATCCTCAAACACCCTCCGAGCGTGTCGCTTTCATTCTCGACGACGCCGACGTGTCCGTTGTGGTCGGTGGCGAACTCGTGGACGTGCCGGCTTGGGTGTGCGTCGTTGATCCCAGTGGCGACGAGACCGTCGAAGGGCCGGTGGATCGACGCGTGGGGGCGGGTTCATCTATCGCCGACCTGTCTCTGGACGACACCGCCTACGTGGTCTACACCTCTGGTTCTACCGGGCGACCGAAGGGTGTCGCGGTCACGCACCGAGGCATTGTGCCGTTGCTGCGTTCTCACGCACGGCGTCTGAACATCGATAGTTCCTCCCGCGTCGCGCTCCTTGCAAACACATCGTTCGACGTGGCGATCCTCGAGATTCTGCTTGCACACGGCTGCGGCGCGACCGCAGTGATCGTTCCTCCCGGATTGATCGGCGGAGTGGACCTCGAAGACTATTTGCGGCTCGAAGGTGTCACGCACCTGAACTCGACGCCATCGGTTCCGTTGACGATGGATCCTCGGGCTTTGCCGGAACTTCGAGTCTTGAACGTCGGCGGCGAGCGACCGCCGGGAGCGCTAGTGGATGCGTGGTCGAGTCACGTCGACATCGTGAATTCGTACGGGCCCAGTGAAGCAACCGTCGCGGCATTCATGAGCGAGCCGCTCGCGCCTGGTGGTGATACTCCGATCGGGCGCCCGATCGACGGCGTTTCCGCTGTGGTGTTGGATTCGTCGTTGCTGCCCACTCCGGTCGGCGCCGCGGGGGAGCTGTACGTGATGGGACACGGACTGGCGCGAGGGTACCTTTCTCCGACGCTCACCGCGGAGCGTTTTGTCGCTGCGCCCTTTGGTGCCACTGGTGCCGGCGAGCGCATGTACCGCACCGGGGATGTCGTGCGATGGAACGATGCCGGTCAACTCGAGTTCTTGGGTCGCTCTGATCAACAAGTCAAGATCCGTGGAGTACGCGTCGAACTGGGCGAGATCGAGGCTGTGCTCCTGTCGACTCCCGGCGTTGCGCAAGCAGCGGTGGTCGAGCGATCCGGGTCGCTTGCGGCGTATGTGACCGTGGCCGAAGGTGCAGCTCATCCGTTGAGCCAGACGATGGTGCTCGATCATCTGGCTTCCCGACTTCCTCGTTCCATGCTGCCGAGTTCGGTGACTATATTGGCAGCATTGCCCGTCACGAGCCATGGAAAGACTGACCGTTCAGCGCTCCCCGAACCGGCGTCGTCCGCGCCGGCCGAGCAGCGCGCGGCGGTCAACCGTCCGATCGAGTACGACGAGGAATTGATTGCCTCGGTGATGGCCGAGGTCCTCGGCGTCGGAGTTCTCGGACCGCACTCCGACTTGTTCGCCTGGGGCGGTAGTTCACTCGACGCCGTGTATGTTGCCGCGCGAGTGAGTTCCGCTCTCGGAAGACGGGTTGGTGTCAGGGACGTGTTCGGTGCCCCGACGCCGGCGCGCCTGGCCCGGGTGATCCGTGCGGGGCGGGCGGAGTGGATGGTGGAACCCCAACGCATTTCGGACGACCTCGTCGTGGAAATCGCACCGGCGCAACAACGCCTGTGGTTACTCAACCGTCTGGATCCCCAGTCGTCGGCGTACAACATTGCGTTCGAGGTCGCGTTCAGTGGTGCTCTGGATATCGAGGCGATGAGGGCGGCGGTAGGTGACCTGACCGATCGCCATCTCGTCTTGCGTACTGTTTTCTCGTTCGACCAGAATCACGATGCGTGGCCGATCCAGGTTGCGACCGCGACTCCGGTGACTCTGATCGAGGTTGCGTCCGAGGATTACGAGGCTGCGTCAGCGGATTTGGTTGCGGCGGGTTTCGACCTGGCGACCGATGCGCCTCTTCGCTTGATCCTCGCCTCCGGCAGCGACGCCGACCACCGCATGACCGTGGTTGCCCATCACGTCGCCCTGGACGGCCTTTCGTTCGCGACGATCGTCTCGGACCTCGTCGCGGCGTACGACGCTCGCGCCGACGGACGGTCGCCGATCTGGCCTTCGCCCGCTCTCGACTACCGCGACTATTCCGCTTGGCACAGAACCATTCTCGGTGATCCCGCGGATCCACAGAGCTTGGCAGGACGCCAGCTGGAATTCTGGTCCGACACACTCGCCGGTGTTGATCCGACTCTGGCGCTTCCCGTGGACAGATCCCGCCGGCCGGACCAACCGTCGTCGGCGCGGGACGTGGCGTTCGAGTTGCCCTCACCTATCCATGCGGCGCTGAACGAGATCGCTCGCGCGCACGACTGCACAACCTTCATGGTGTTGCACGCCTGCCTTGCGATCGCACTGAGCAAGATCACCGGTGCGTCCGATGTGGTCATCGGGACCCCGACCTCCGGACGAACGCATCCTTCGTTCGACGGTGTCGTCGGTATGTTCGTCGGGACCGTCGCGCTGCGAACGCTCCTTCGCGGCGGAGACACGTTCGGTGAGTTCTTGACTCAGGTGCGCGAGGTTGATGTGGCGGCCCTGTCCAATGCCGACGTTCCGTTCGACTGGGTGGTCGACCGTGCGGTCGGTGGGGCCGTGGGCGAGAAGAATTCTTTCCTCCGAGTTGTTCTCGCTGTCGATCCGGTAGCGCCCGACTCCGAGATCGCGATGGGAACTCTGACGGCGCACGGCACTCCGCTACCCCCCGTGCACCCTCGCTTCGACCTCGAAGTGACTGTGCGCGAGGATCGTACGATTGACGGAGACGCGAGCGGTATTCGCGGTACATTCCGATATGCCGACGATTTGTTCGATGCAGGCACCGTGCAGAGCTGGGTCGAGCGGCTTCGTCGAGTGTGTGGCTCGATTACCGAGAACTCGTCAATCATGTTGCGTGACATCGATGTTCTCAGTGTTGCGGAACGCGAAGAATTGTCGGCTCGGGTGCCGGCGCCGTCGATTGTCGCGCAGTCGCTGCCTGACCTCTTCGGGGCCGTCGCAGCCCGGCATCCGAATGCAATCGCGGTGTCGAGTGGCGATACTCGTTTCACCTATGAAGAGGTGCGAGTTCGTTCGGAGGGCCTTGCCGCTGTCTTGATCGATCGAGGAATTCGAGTCGGTGATCGCGTGGCGGTCGCCCTGCCTCGATCGGTCGACCTCGTCGTAGCCATCATCGCTGTCGTTCGCGCGGGCGCGACGTACGTACCGATCGACTTGCAGTATCCCGACGCTCGTATCCACTACGTACTTGCCGATGCAGGCCCGAAAGCGATTCTGTCGACGGACGAATCTGCTGGGCGGTTCGTTGGGTACGAGCAACTTGTCATCTTCGTGGACGAGACGACTGACGCTACGGCCGACTGGCCCGTTGCACAGTCGGAGTCCGCCGCCTACGTGATCTACACTTCCGGATCAACTGGAGCTCCCAAAGGCGTAGTGGTGTCTCAGGACAACGTGTTGGCGCTGCTCGCCTCGACCCGAGAGATCTTCGACTTCAACGCCGAAGATGTGTGGACGATGTTTCATTCGTACGCATTCGACTTCTCGGTCTGGGAGATGTGGGGTTCGTTGACCACTGGCGGATCCCTCGTGATCGTGGACGGTGATGTCGCGCGCTCACCCGAAAGATTCGCGGATCTGATTGTGCGGGAACGAGTGACCGTTCTCAATCAGACCCCGGCCGCCTTCTATGCGTTGGCGGAAGTCACGCAGGAAATGCTGCTTCCGCTCCGGACGATTGTTTTCGGCGGTGATCGCCTCGACGCCGGGCGCGTGGAGGCTTGGTTCGATCGGCACCCGGACGTGCGGGGCGTCAACATGTTCGGAATCACCGAAACCACAGTCCATGTCACCAGTTTCGACCTTGTCCCCGGTGACGAGACTGTCTCGCCGATCGGGTCCCCACTACCAGGGTTGCGCAGCTACGTACTGGACGCGTCGTTGAAGCCCGTCCCTCCGGGATCTGTCGGCGAACTGTATGTTGCGGGTCCGCAGGTGGCCGAAGGCTACTTGGGTCGACCCGCGATGACGTCTTCGCGATTCGTGCCTGAACCCGGATTCGATGGATCACGGATGTACCGCAGCGGCGATCTGGTCCGTTGGCGAGCCGGCCGACTCGAATATGTTCGCCGCGCCGACGGTCAGATGGCACTGCGCGGTTACCGCATCGAACCGGGCGAGGTCGAATCCGCGCTGTTGGCTCACACGTCGGTGGAGCAGGCCGCGGTAGTGGTGAGAGAACTCGACAGCGGGCCGACTTTGGTCGGTTACATCACCCCGGGGAGCGGACACGACCTCGACGGCGTCTTGCGGACTGCTCGTTCGTTGCTGCCCGCGCACATGGTTCCGTCGGCTTTGATGGCGCTCGCGTCATTACCGGTCACGATCAACGGCAAAATCGACCGAGCATCGTTGCCGACCCCGGTGTCTCTCACGCAGCCGACTCGGCAGTCGCGAGACTTCTTCGAGCAGACAGTCGCAGCTATTCTGAGCGATTTGATGGAAGTTCCGCATGTCGATCCGGTCCGGAACCTCTTCGATCAAGGCGCCAATTCCTTGATCGCCACTCGTCTTTCGTCGCGTCTGAACTCCGCCCTGGGCTGCAACCTCGACGTCCGCGATGTGTTCGAGCACCCATCCGTCGATCAGCTCGCAGACATCGCTGCTGCGCGGATAGGTGTAGGGCGAACCGGCGCGGAGCACGCGTCTGACGTGTCCTTGGGGCCTCGTTCGGACAACACGGAAGTGCACCTGTCAGCTTCCCAGCATCGAATGTGGATTCTGAATCAGTTGGATACAGACTCCGCCGGATACAACATCCCGATCGTGCTGCGCTTGGCAGGCGAGCTGGACGTGGTTGCGGCCGAACTGGCAATTCGTGACGTGATCAATTGCCATCGCACCCTGCGGACCGTGTACCCGGTTGTCGGCGGCGGCCCGGTTCAGACGGTGCTCGACGCCGCGGATGCGCTTCCGGCCTTTCAGCTCGAGGCACTCGACGGCGGCGACGCCGAGAATTGTGTAGCAGAACTGGTGGGTTCGGGCTTCGATGTCACCGTTGATCCGCCCGTACGTGCGGCACTTCTCCAGGTTTCACCTGTCGAGCACATCCTGGCTGTCGTCGTCCATCACATTGCCGCCGACGCTCGATCACTCGAATTGTTGGTCCGCGACTTCACTGCGGCGTACATCGCCCGCTCGGCGCAGCACGCTCCGCAGTGGTCGCCGCTCGCGCTCGAATACTCCGATTACAGTGCATGGCAAAGGGAATCGGGGATTCCCGAGACGGTACGCAGCTACTGGATGCAGGCTCTCGAAGGACTTCCCGAGCAGGTGACGCTTCCCCTCGATCGTCCACGTTCGACGTTCGCCCGTGCGTCGAGCTGTCGGGTGGAGATCTCAGGTTCGGTACGAACGGGCCTTCAGACACTCGCACGATCGAACAACGCGACCATGTTCATGGTTGTACACGCCGCTCTCGCGGCGCTGTTGGCGAGGTACAACGGTAGCAATGACGTAGCTGTCGGCACTGTTGTGTCCGGACGCGTCACACCTGAACTCGACGAGCTGGTCGGCATGTTTGCCGGCACGATTGTTCTTCGAACCGAAGTCGATCCGTCGAACTCGTTCGGCCGGTTGGTCGAGCAGGTTCGTCAGCGTGACGTAGCGGCGTTCGCGCACGCAGAGATGCCCTTCGAATCGCTGGTCGATCTGATCGACCCACCGCGATCGCGTTCGCGACATCCGTTGTTCCAGGTGGCGCTCTCGTTCCGAACTGCTGAGACCGCCGCGTGGTCGATACCAGGGCTGGACATCACACAGATTGCTCCTGAAGTCAGGCACGCAAATTTCGATCTGCAGGTCAACGTCACGGACGAGGGGGTCGGGGGCGAACTCGGTCTCGAATTCGTCTACAACGCTGATCTATTCGATGATCTGACGGTATCGAGCTTTGCGGGCCGGTTCGAGCGCTTCCTGAATCAAGTGTCTGTCGACCCGAATGTCGCCGTAGGGCAAATCGACCTGTTGGACAGTGCGGAACGAGCTCTTCTCGTCCCCGTACATGGCGCGGTCGACCGGCCTGATCGATCTCGACTTTCCGGTACGACACTTGCCTCCATGCTGCGCTTCGGCGTCGAATCCGCCCCGGACGCTGTGGCGGTCGAGGGTGAGGGCAATACACTGACTTACCGGGAACTCGATGCCCAGTCGGATGTCGCAGCCGACGAGTTGCGCTCCCGGGGAGTTGGAGTCGACCAGGTCGCTGCTTGGACTGCAGATCGGTCGATTGCGTCGATCGTGCAACTGTGGGCAATCGCGAAGGTCGGTGCAGCTCCGGCATTGACGGACCCGGAACAGCCGCAGGCGCGAGTACGCGATGTCCTCGAAACACTGGGCACCGGAGCGATCGGCGGCCGCAACGCTGGTGGTGAGAAAGTCACCGACTCGGTGCGCGAATATTCCGAGAACCTGGCGGCCTACGTAGTTTTCACGTCAGGAACGACCGGAACCCCCAAGGCTGTGGTCGTGACCAACGGCGGGCTCGGTGTGATCGCCGAAGACCTGCCCGGTCGATTCTCGGCTGGGCCAGGTTCTCGCGTATTCCATCGCGGAGCGCCAGGATTCGACATGACGTTGCTCGAGGTGCTCATCGCGAGTGCGTCCGGGGCCACGCTCGTTCTGGCGAAGAACGAAGAACTGTTCGGCTCGGGACTCGCATCAGCACTGAGGCGCGAGCGAATTACTCATCTGTGCGCCACACCTACTGTCGTCGCCTCGATCGGCGATCCTTCGCTGCCGGACCTTTCCACGGTGATGTTCGGGGGCGAGCGACTCGGCGGCGCGTTGGCGAAGCGCTGGCAAGCCGGACGCCGAGTCATCAACGGATACGGACCTGCCGAGTCGACGATGTATTCGCTTGCTACCGAACCACTGTCGATCGAACAACTGTCGGGTGACACTCACGACGGATCGATCGGGTATCCACTGGCCGGGGTCGACGCCGTCGTGCTCGATGATCGACTCGAACCGGTGCCGCCGGGAGTCGCCGGCGAACTGTATCTCTCAGGTCGAATGCTCGCTCGCGGTTACGCCGGCCAACCGGCCCGAACTGCGGAACGATTCGTGGCAACCGGTTCAGGCGCCCGGATGTACCGGACGGGCGATCTGGTGATGTGGAAGCCGGAAAGCCCCAAATCCGAGGGAAATACGTATCGCCTGCATTATCTCGGGCGAACCGACGTGCAGGTGAAGGTCAACGGTGTCCGGATCGAACCGGGTGAGATCGAGGCAGTCATTCAGTCTGTCGCGAACGTCGACTTCTGTGTCGTCGGGGTTCGGTCGGCCGAAGGTGGAAGTCCTCTGTTGGTCGCCTACGTGAGAAGTTCAGGTGCCGAAAGAGTTGACACAGGTCAACTTCGCGCTGCCGCCGCAGAAGTCCTTCCGACGTACATGGTTCCGCATGCCATCGTCGACATCGAGGGCGAGCTTCCGATGCGGAACGGCAAGGTCGACTTCGCCCGTCTCCCGTCGCCGACACTGGATGCTTCCCGTGCAGAGGGGCCGGCCACCGCCACCGAACGTGTTGTAGCCGGAGCTTTTGGTTCCGTCCTCGGTGGGAATGAGGACGACCGCGACGCAGACTTCTTCTCGCTCGGGGGCAACTCGCTGTCGGCCGCGGAGGTTACCTCGCTTTTGAGTAGTACTCTGGGGCTGGTTGTTCCGCTCAGGACCGTATTCGAGCATCCAACAGTTGCGGCGTTGGCAGCCCGGCTCGATTCGCTCGAGCAGAACGACTCGGTGACCGATCTTGTCCGACTGGAACCGCGCCGCGACCCCACGCCCGCACCCCTGTCACGAAACCAGCGTGCGATGTGGGTACTGAATCAGCGGAACACGGCGAGCGGCGCGTACAACCTGCCGATCTGCATCGAGATCGACGGTGAACTCGACGCGGCGGCGCTGCGTCAGGCAGCAACGGATCTTGTCGGTCGTCATGATGTCCTCAGAACCCGGTATCCGGGCACTCCACCGGTTCAGGTCGTGGATCCTCCGACCTCCGTGACAATGGAAACGCGGCTGGTCGCCGACATCGAGGTCGAGGTGCTGCTGCGAGAGTTCGGCTCGCGTGGTTTCGATGTAGCGGCAGACCTGCCGGTGCGCTGGATGCTGCTCCAGGTGTCACCGGTCAGGCACGTTCTGGCAGTGAGCTTTCATCACATCGCAGTCGACGGGGTGTCGATGCGAACGGTGGTCGGCGACCTGCTGACCGCGTACGACAAGCGACGAGCTGGACTGGATTCGCAATGGTCTCCGTTGCCGATCCAGTACGGGGATTTTGCCGCGTGGGAGGCAGCACGTGACGTTTCCCCTGTCGTCGAGCAGTTCTGGCGCCGAACGCTGGACGGTGTGACATCTGTGTCTCCGCTGACGGTGGATCACTCCGATGGCGGGCCGGATACCTTAGCGCAGCGAGTGAACTTCGTGATACCAGCCGTCATCACCTCGGCACTGCAGGCGCGAGCCGACCGATTGAAGGTCTCGCTGTTCGCGGTGGTTCATGCGGCGTTGTCGGTGGTGCTTGCCAAGCTGAGTGGAAATCCCGATGTCGTGATCGCGACAGCTGTCGACGGACGGCGGGCGCCTCAGCTCGACGGCGTGGTCGGCATGTTCGTGGATACGGTGCCTCTTCGCCTTCGGATCGACGGGGACGTGCCGATCGATCTTCTGTTGGGTGCAGCTTTCGATGCTGATGTGGCAGCGTTCGAAAACAGCTCTGTTCCTGCCGAGTTGGTTGGTGAGCTGCTCGGTGGACGAACTCCCCAGATTGCGCTGGGTCTGCAGAACTTCGCGATCCCTGCCGTGGAGGTTTCCGGCCTCACGATCGAGGCTCGCGAAATCGAGACCGCGACAACGAAGTTCCCCATGCATGTCTCGCTCGCACCCGCTGACGACGGTTCATTGACCGGAGCGCTCATCTATGCCGCGAGCGCATTCGATCCTTCGAGCGCCGACGCGGTTACCCGACAGCTGTCGAGAGTGCTCACCTCGATTGCCGAGGATGTACCAGTACTCGTTTCGGATCTCGTGGTGGGCGCGGCGCCCAGTTGGACTGCTGCCGAGGTCGATTCGTCCCGCACACTGACCGAGATCTTCGCCGCCACCGCGGCGCGATTCCCGAACAACATTGCTCTCGACGACGGACACCGCACGGTGACGTATGCCGAACTCGACTCTGCCTCGGATGCCCAAGCCTGGGAACTGGTGGCTCGGGGAGCAGGACCGGGTGCCGTGTACGAGATTCCGGCGGTACGGACTATCGCGTACCTGGTCCGAATGTTGGCGATCTCGAAAACGGGAGCGGCATTCGTGCCGATCGACCCCGACCTGCCACCGGCACGTCTGAAGCAGCTGCGCACAGTCCTCTCCGATCGCAGCCCTGTTCCCGGTCGGCAGTATCCGGATTCAGTCGCGTACGTTGTTCACACGTCCGGGTCGACCGGTGAACCGAAAGGCGTTGCAGTCACACACCGAGGACTGGGCCTGCTGACCGACGATGCTGTCCGCAAGTACGGCGTGACTTCGGACTCGGTTGTGCTGCACGGTTACAAACCGACGTTCGATGCAGCAATCCTCGAGATGATGTTGGCGATCGGCGCCGGGGCTACCTTGGCGGTCGCTCCTCGGGAGGCTTTCGGCGGAAGGGCACTCGAAGAATTCGTCGCAGAACGCGGCGTCACTCACATGTTGTCCACTCCAGCCGTACTCGACACGATGGCTCCAGAGCGGTTCGATTCGCTCGAGGTGGTGGCAGTCGGTGGCGATGTGCTCTCACCTTCCACCGCGCGTGCGTGGAGTCGCCGCGCGCGAATGCTCAATGCGTACGGACCGACGGAATGCACGGTGGTCACCACTGTCGCCGAGGTGGATCATCGGGTCACCATCGGAGTCCCGCTCGCCGGAATCGGTGCAGAGGTGCTCGATACGCGACTGCGTCCGGTGCCGTGGGCCGGGATCGGTGAGTTGTACGTCAGCGGGCCCGGGCTTGCGATGGGCTATGCCGGAGATCCTGCCGGCACCGCCACGTCGTTCATCGCAGCACCCGGTGGGCACCGCCGTTATCGGACCGGTGATCTGGTTCATCGCCGCACGGATGACACGCTCGGATTCGTCGGACGCTCCGACCGTCAGATGAGCGTGCGAGGAATCCGCGTCGAGCCCGCCGAAATCGAATCAGCTCTGCGTCGGTGCACGGGCGTCGAGGCTGCGGCGGTTGTCCTCGTCGACGACATTGCGGTTGCATGTGCGGTCGGCGACGGTGTGGAGGCGGATCAGCTGACAATCGAGTTGGCCGCGATGTTGCCTGCGTATCTGATGCCCGGCCGCGTGGTCGTATTGGAGTCGATCCCGCTCACGACGAACGGAAAACTGGACGCAGATGCGTTGCGGCGCCATGTGTTCGAGAGCCAGGCGCCCGATGCAGCAGTGACGGTTTCGGAGGAACTCGTCACCGCTGTCATGTCGGAACACGTGTCCGGAAGTTTCGGCGCTCTGCACAACCTGTTCGAATCAGGTGGTGATTCGTTGGCCGCGGCAGCGGTGGCAGGTCGACTCGCCTCGATCTTCGCGCGAGATGTGCCTGTTCGCGCCGTCTTCGACAATCCGTCGCCGCGAGCGATGTCTCAGTGGCTGTCGGCGAGCGCGTCCGATGGCAAACGCCGCGAACTGACTCGACGTGATCCCGGCAAGCCGGCCCCGCTGGCGCCCTCGCAACAACGACTCTGGCTGATCAATCAGCTTCAGCCGGAATCGACTGCGTACAACCTGACGTTTGCAGCGGTCCTGGCAGACGACATCGATCGTTCGGTCTTGAGCAGCGCCCTCGGCGACGTCGTCGATCACCATGCCGTATTGCGAACTGTCTGTGTTCCGGGCGAATTCGGTCCGCAACAACTTGAAATGGACTCTGTTGCATTCGATCTCACTGCGGTATACGTCGGCGATATCCGTGCGAGCGCTTCGGCATTCGCGACTGTGCCGTTCGATCTCGAACGAGATGTTCCGTTCCGTGTGCGTGTGTTCACCGAAAAGGCAGGAGTCGACTCTGCAGGACTGACGGTCCTGGTCATCGTTGTTCACCACATCGCGATCGACGGAGCGTCGATGGGCCCGATCCTGACCGATTTCGTGGCAGCCTTCGAGGCCAGGTCGGCAGGTCTTCCCTGGGATCGCTCGTCGGGGGAGATCAGCTACGGCGACTACAGTTTCTGGGCGAGAGAGAGCTTGGGTGACCCCGAGGATTCTCTCAGCATGGCCCACCGGCAACTCGACTACTGGTCGGACGCACTTTGTGGCGTCGAGGATGTGTTGGCTCTACCCGTCGACAACCCCCGGAGTCCCGTGTCTTCACGATCCGAGGAGATGGTGACGGAAGTCCTCGACGGCGCCACCTACGACGCGTTGTCGGCGTTGGCTCGTTCGCATGGCGTCACGGTATTCATGGTCGTCCACAGCGTGATTGCCGTGCTGCTCGCTCGCGAGTGCGTCACGGACGACGTCGTGGTGGGAGCAGCTGTGAGTCTGCGGAACGATCCGGCGCTGCTGAGCGTCGCCGGAATGATGGTGGGTACTGTCGCATTGCGCACGAGGATCAACTCCACCGATCGCTTCGCTGCTGTTCTGGACGAGGTTCGCCGTGCCGATCTGGAAGCAATGGCGAACGCGGACGTCTCGTTCGACGACGTCGTTGCGAAGGTCGATCCGCCGCGCAGGATGAACGAGCATCCGCTGTTCACGGTCATGCTGGCGTACCGGCGAGCGCTGGAGTTGCCGCAGATCGACGGCATTACCGTCTTCGACATCGACAACGCAGGGGCGTCGACGGGTTACGACTTGACGTGGGACCTGGTCGACACCGGTGACAGTCTGACTATTCGATTGCTGTATGCGACGGAGAAGTTCCGCGAGTCGACCGCGGAACTGTTCATGCAGCGGGTGAGACGTATCGCCGAATCAGTGACCGCGGAACCCGAGATTGTGATCGGGGAGATCGAACTGCTGTCCGGACTCGAACGCTCGGCGCTGACTGCTGCGAATCCTCGCCACGTCGAACCTCTGACGATTGCCGACATTTTCGAACGCGCTCTGCGTCAGGCGCCCGACGGCGTCGCGCTGGAAGAGAACGGCAGACGCTGGACTTACCGCGACCTGCACGAGGAGTCGTCGCACTGGACACGCGAGTTGGTGGTCCGAGGAATCGGACCCGACGACGTGGTGGCCGTTGCGCTCGGGCGCGGGCATCTGTGGATCGTTGCGCTGTGGGCAGTAGCGCGTGCAGGCGCAGCGTGGCTGTCGCTCGATCCGGCGCTGCCGACAGCGCGCCGGCAGACGATGGTCGAGGAATGCGGTTCGGTTGTCGGTTTGACAGCTGGAGGTGCATCCGAGAGTTTGCCCGAGTGCGTCGAGTGGGTGGCGATGGACGAATCCCGCACTGCTGGTGGCGCTGCCGAGGTATCGGCAACGCCGGCTCACCCCGACAACCTCGCCTACGTCATCTACACGTCGGGTTCCACGGGAAGACCCAAGGGCGTGGAGGTTTCACATCGCGGAATCATGAACGTCTGCACCGCCCACGCCGAGATCGCCGAGCTCGAGCGTGGCCCCCGAGTCCTGCAATTGGCGTCGTCGACCTTCGACGCGTCGGTGATCGAGATCCTTCTCGCGGCTGCAGGGTGTGGAACGCTGATTCTGACTCCCGACTTCGTCTACGGGGGAGAAGAACTCACGAATCTGCTGATAGCCGCCGACGTAACACATCTGATCGTGACGCCGACGGTCCTGGCGACAGTCGATCCGGATGCAGTGCAACCGTTGATCGTCGAATCGATGGGGGAGCCGCTCTCTGCGCGCCTTGCGTCGGCGTGGTCACCCCGACATCGCATCGTCAACGGATACGGACCGACCGAATCAACGATCGCGGCATCGATTTCCGCACGGATCACTGACGCGGACGTCACTGTCGGCACTCCAGTCCCTGGTACGACAGCATTTGTTCTCGATCAGAGGCTCCGACCGGTTCCGGATGGCGTTGCGGGAGAACTGTTCCTCGCCGGTGAGAATGTGGCACGGGGGTACGTCGCTTCCCCGGCTCTGACGTCCGAGCGCTTTGTTGCCAATCCTCATGCGGTGGGGACTCGGATGTATCGCACGGGTGACCTCGTGCGTCGTAGGCGTCACGACCGAGCGCTCGAGTACCTGGGTCGCAACGACGCGCAGGTGAAGGTGCGGGGTGTCCGCGTGGAACCGGCGGAGGTCGACGCGGCCCTGTCAAGCCATGGAGCAGTGGCCTTCTCGGTAACCGTTGTCTGTGACGACGGGCACGGAGCCGCTGAACTCCGTTCGTACGTAACGCTGGCGGAAAACGGTTCGGCGACGGAATCGGAGCTTCGCGGGTTCGTCTCCGGCCTGCTGCCGAAGCACCTGCTGCCTTCGTCGGTGACGATAGTGGGCGAGGTACCGTTGCTCGCTTCGGGGAAGATAGACGCAGCGGCACTTCCTGCTCCTTCACCGCAGCCAGGGTCGAGTGTGGATCGACCCATCTCGGATACCGAACGTCACGTGGCACAGGCATTCGAGGGCGTGACCGGCGCGAAATCGGTCGGCCGCTATGACGACTTCTTCGAGCTCGGCGGGACATCGATGGGTGCAGTTCGAGTGGTTACGCGCTTGCGTGAGAGCCTGAACAGGGAATTCCCGGTTCAATGGATTTTCACCGACCGAACTGTGGCGGAGCTTGCCTCTCGGATGGATCTCGTTCATGCCGATGTCTTCGAGGGTGATTCGCTTCGTTCGGATCCGCTGGACACGGTCGTCATGCTCGGCGGCGACCCCGATGACCAACGGCCGCCGTTGTTCTGTGTGCATCCGGTCAGCGGAATCGCCTGGTGCTACGCCGGACTCGTCGGTCAGCTGCGGGGTCGACGGGTGTACGGCATCCAGGCAACGGGAGCAGGTGAATTGCCAGGCACGGTGGCGGAGTTGGCGTCGGGGTACGTCGATGCCGTACGGACGGTGCAGCCGTCGGGTGAATACCATCTACTCGGTTGGTCTGCCGGCGGAACGATCGCGCTCGAGATGGCGAGCCAGCTCGAAGAGGCCGGCGATCTGGTCGGTTCGGTTGTCATGCTCGACGCGCTGTTACCGGAGATGATGCCATCGGTACAAGCGGCTCCGAAACCTTCCGAACTGTTCGCGCAGATCGGGCTATCCGAGGTTGAAACTGAAACTGCAGCACTGACTTTCACAGACGTTGCGACAGAGATCCGAAGGCAGACCGGTATGGATTTCCTTTCCGATACGGTACTCGAATCCGTAGTGGGTCGGGTGGAAAAACTGTCGCGAATCGTTCGGGACCACACGCCGAGGCACTATTTCGGGTCAGTGGAACTGTTTGTGGCGCAGCATGATCTGCCTGAACATCGTCACCTGGTCGAAAGGTGGTCCGAACTGGTGGGGCCGTTGCGGGCGTACCTGGTCGACTGCTCCCACTCGGAAATGTCGAGCACTGAGGTGTTGGCGGAGGTCGCCCAAGTTCTCGTCGGCTATCTCGAAGGTGTCGATTCGGATTCGAAGGATCGCAATCATACTGGGGTGCAGTAGATCTAACGGGCCGGGACTTTGGTCCGGAATTGTCACTCCCGTGGTCCCCTTGCTTCAGTTCCGCAAGTGGAATCGGTAGCATTTCCCTTGTGGCAGTAAGCCATTCAGAAACTATCTCCGGAGGATCGTATGTTGGGTTCCCTTTTTTCCATCAGCTCTGAAATCGGTGTTCCGTCCGTCGACGCGCTCTTCGAGGCTGCTCGGACCATCATCGGCGCGCTCTTCGGCCTGAGCTGACACGTCGCAGCGACCTTCCCCCGCGGTGAAGAAAGTCCCTGTTCTCCGACAAGGAGGACAGGGACTTTCGTGCAGCCTGCAGGTGCGTTTGCGTGGCGGTGAGTGAGTGACCTACCGGCCGTTCTGTTGATACGCGATCGCTGTCAGCGATCCGACTTCGTCGTTCACGTCTGCGGTGCTGCTGAGCCCGATCTTGTGGGTCGACTGCCCGGGAGCTTTGGCCGTGACAAGAAGTTCGGATTCGGGGGCCTCGACAAAACGTAGTCCGAGGTCGACTCGGGCCGTGGTGGCCGCTGCGATGGCGGCGAATTGGCGAGCGCGAATGAAGGGCGTGTAGGTTCCGCGGCCTTCGACCCGAACATCGGCTCCGAGTTCTTCGATCAGACGTCGGGCTGCATCGAAGATCGGCCGCAGTGCTGCCTTCGGGCCGCTGTACTGCTGGTCGATGTATTGCTCGACGGTCGGCTCCACCCATCCGGACTGTTCGGCAGTCTCGAATGCAATTGCCCACTGCGAATTCTGCGGTACACCGTGCTCTGCTTTCAGCCACTTGCGCACTTCGTTCTGATCGAGCGGGTCGACCCCGGACGTCCGTACGGCCTCAACCCATTCTTCGAGGGTGCGCCCGGTACGGTCGCGCATGGACGAGGTGACTGCGGCCATCATGTCGGAGGGTTCCATGTGTCTGTTCTATCGGTTGTCACTGTTCTACTGGTTGTCGCTGCTCTCTCGGTTCTCACTGTGCACGGGTAGCTCGCTCAGTCGATGCCGAGCATCGTCTTGAACGCGCGCACGCCGGTCACTTCGACGGGATACGGCGGTGCGACAAAATCTTCGCGGCTGAGGGTGAAGAGACGACGCACGGTCATGCGACCGTCGGCAGCCAACTCCTCTACTGTGCCGTCTGCGCGGTACCCGACTTTGGTGGACACCGTGATCGAGGCGGGGTTGTCCGTGAATGCCGATGACACCACGCTTCGTGCACCCAAAGAGTCGAATGCGAATGCGCAGATTGCCTGTCGGGCGAGAGTGCCGACACCCCGGCCTTGGAACCCGCGTCCAATCCACGAGCCGGTTTCACCGGTACGACTGGTAGGAAAGTCCGTCGCGGCGAACGCCTGGCAGCCGACGATTTCTCCGTCGACGACAATGGCTGTTTCGAATTTCCAGTCGGTCATGGTCATCGCTCCGCGGACCGACCAGTGGTATTGGATGAATCTTCGCGACACTTCGTCGGGAGTGCCCACCGTCCAGGGGACGAGAAACGGCATCTGTTCGGCAGGGTGAATGCCGGCTCGGACCAGCGCAGTGAGTTCGGGGAAATGATCGTCGCGCACAGGGAGCAAGGTGATGGGCCCACACGTGATCGTGACTCCGTACGGAGGCCAGATCTCTCGCAGTGGGTCAACCATCGTCTTCAGACCTTCGTTTCGTGTGCGAATCGGGTCACAGTCTGGCATGCCAGGCCCGTCCGAGTGAGCGACTTCTGGTCATCGGGATTCTTTTGCCCTCGCGGTACGAAGTCGTGACATTAGTGTGTGGACGGTGACTACAGACAAACCGGTACGTCTTCGTGAAGGTAGATCGCCCGACAGGCTTTCGCGTGGTGTGGTGGCCGGATACGCAGCGGGAAGTGTCGGTACGGGTGGATTCGGTGTTCTGCCAGGTCTGGTACTGGCGTACTACCTGACCGACACGCTCGGCGTTGCCGCGGCGCTCGCGTCGCTTGTGGTCATTGTCCCGAAAATCGCCGACGTCCTGATCGATCCGCTGATCGGGTCGATCAGCGACCGAAGCTCTCATCGAACCGGTACGCGAGTGCCACTCATGCTCGCAGGCGCTCTGGGACTGCCGTTGCTCTTCATTCTCACGTTCTCGGCCCCGGTGTCGGCCGGCCCCGGAGTCGGGGCGATGTGGGTGCTCGTCTTCTTCCTGCTCGCGGCGAGTGCCTACAGCCTCTTTCAGGTTCCATATATCGCGTTGCCGACCGAGTTGACCGGCGATTACCACGAGCGCATTCGGTTGGTATCGGTTCGAATTGCGGTGTTGGCCCTGACAATTCTGGTCATCGGCGCCGGCGGACCCGAGCTCCGCGATGCTGCCGGAGGCGGAGCACGCGGTTATCTGGTCATGGCGATCGGGGTGTCGGCGCTGATGTGCGGGGCAATGATCTGGGCAGTTCGCGGAGCCGCGCGCCACACGGTGACTCACGCGGACGCGCCGGTCGGCTCGTTGCTCTCGCAGTACCGGGACGGGTTCGACGCGATACGACGTACCCGCGCGTTCCGATTGCTGGTCAGCGTCTTCGTGCTCCAAGCTCTTGCCACCGCCGTGATGTTGGCGGGTGCGCAATATCTGGCGACCTATGTGATGGGCAACGAAGGTGCGCTCACCGGTCTGTTCGTTGCACTCGTCGGACCAGCTCTCGTCGTCATGCCGCTGTGGTACCGGTTCTCGCATCGGTACGGAAAGCTTCGCGGTTACGTGGTGTCTTCGGTTCTGTTCGTCGTCGCCACGGCGTTGTTGACGCTTGCGGCTGTCGACGCGGGTTCGTGGATCTACGGTGCCGTCGCGCTTGCCGGCGTCGGCTACGCCGGCATGCAGGTGTTCCCGCTGGCGATGCTTCCGGACGTCATCGAGGACGACGCGCGAATCGGTGGGCGCCAACGCGGTGGTTCGCTCAGTGGTATCTGGACCGCCGCGGAAACCGCAGGCCTTGCCCTGGGACCCGCGGTGTTCTTGGGTGTACTCGCGGTGACCGGCTTCGTCTCGAAAACTGCGGGCGAGACTGTCGTGCAACCGGAATCGGCGCTGACCGGAATTGCCCTCGGCTTCTCGGTCGTGCCGGCGATCCTGGTTGCGATCAGCCTGGTCGTATTGCGGAATTACCGCACCGAACAAGAATCCACTCACGAGAACGAAAGGTGAACGATGAGTTCCACTCGGGCCGAGGAACTTCAGGGCAAGATCGTCGAGAGCGCAAACCTCGAGAAGAGGGCGGCCGACATCTTGAGTCGGTTGCGTTCGCTTCGCGAGCAGGACGCTCCGACGCACGGAGGCCGGGTTCTGTCGTACGTGTACGACAGCGGCCTCGCAGCGCTCGACGAGTTGGCAGCGGACGCAGCTCGATTGGTTCAGCCGGTCAACGGTCTCGACCCGACGGTGTTCCCGTCCACCGCGGTGATGGAGCGTGAGTTGGTTGCGTTCGCACGCGAGTTCCTCCATGGAGCTTCAGACACAGCCGCAGATACAGACGCCGGAGGCGTAGTCGTCGGCAATGTCACCAGCGGCGGAACGGAGAGTTGTGTGTTGGCCGTCAAGGCAGCTCGCGACTTCCGTGGGCTCCCGCCGGGTGAGGGTTCGCTGGTTCTTCCGACCACCGCGCATGCCGCTTTCCACAAGGCAGCTCACCTGCTCGGACTGGAACTGATCCTGGTACCAGTAGATCCCACGTCGGGGCGAGTCGGCGCACAAGATATTGCGACGGCAGTTCGGAAAGACACGGTCTTGATCGTCGTCTCCGCGCCCAGCTACCCGTTCGCGGCGCTCGACCCGATCGCCGATGTCGCGGAAGTTGCTCGTGCACATTCGATTCCACTGCATGTCGACGCCTGCATCGGTGGGCTTGCGTTGCCGTGGTGGGGTGATCTGCCACCCTGGGATTTCCGGGTGCCCGGGGTCACCAGCATGTCCGTCGACTTCCACAAGTACGGATACTCGCCCAAAGGCGTTTCGGTCCTGCTGCACCGAGGGCGAGATCTGCATCGCAAGCAGTATTTCGGACTCACGGACTGGCCGGGGTACCCGGTGGTCAATCCCACGCTTCTCGGTTCCAAATCCGTTGCTGCTCTTGCCGGTGCTTGGGCGATTTCGCAAGTCCTCGGGCAATCCGGGTACGCCGAATTGGTGTCCCGGGCGCAGCGGGCCACTCGTGCACTGATCGGCACGGTCGAGGCAATCGAGGGTCTTCGCGTCGTGGGCTCGCCGGTGGGACCACTGTTCGCGGTCGCTACCGACGATTCCGTGCCGCTCGAACGGCGAGTGGATCCGCATCGCTGGGTGAGCGCTGTCGGTGCTCGCGGCTTCGTCCTTCAAGGGCAGCCGGCGTCGACGCAACCTGACGGGACGACGTTGCCTCGAACAACCCACCTCACCGTCACCCCGGTGACGGAATCTGTGCTCGGCGAGTTGACCAGCGCACTCGTCCTCGGTGCCGACGACGTTCGCGGCTCGGCGGCAGCCGAGGCGCCGCCGGCCCTGGCAGAGTTGGCCGGAGCATTTGAACGTGGCGATGTCACCGTCGCCGATGTTCTTGCGTTGCCCAGTGACACCGTCGCGGCAGCGTTGACGTCGGCGGGGCTGGATCCTCGGGGCTCTTCCGATTCTCCCTTGGACATGGCGGCCGTCCTCGCGGCAGTGGAATCGCTGCCACGTGAGGTCACGAAGAGACTGCTGGTGGAATTCCTCGCCGGAATGGTGGAGCCCTGAACTCGGCGATGAATACCGAAACCGCGATGAACACTGTCCAAAACTCGGACAAATGGCGCGAAAGATTCGCGAATCGGGCGTAAGTTTTCTGTCATCGGCTAACCATCTTTTGTCGGAGGGTTGATCAGTGACTGGTGCCGCGGCCAAGATTTTGACGGTGTTCGAGGAAGTGATCGGGGTTCCGCTTCCGGTTCGCGTGCGATGTTGGGACGGTTCGGAGGCAGGGCCACCGGACGCCGCTGCGCAGGTTCACTTCCGGAATCGGCGTGCCCTACGGCGGGTCCTCTACTCTCCCAACGAATTAGGGCTGGCGAGGGCGTACGTTTCCGGCGATCTGGACGTAGACGGCGATATCTTCGCGCTCCTCGACGTTCCGGAACTGGTCACGCGGCTCGGTGAGTATCGTTTGTCGACGTTGCCGCTGCGCTCGATTGTTCGCGCCGCCGGTACTTTCGCCGGCTTGGGAGCGGTGGGTCCACCACCGTCACCCCCGGCGATCGAGATGCGTAGTAAGCGAGGCAAGCGGCACAGTAGATCACGCGATTCGGCGACTGTCTCCCATCACTACGACGTCGGGAATCGCTTCTACGAACTGTTCCTCGGGCCGAGCATGGTCTATTCGTGCGGATACTGGCCGGAAGGTGTCGAATCCCTCGAAGCTGCTCAGTACGCGAAGCTGGACTTGATTTGCCGCAAGCTCGATCTGAAGCCGGGAATGCGACTGCTCGACGTCGGCTGCGGTTGGGGATCGATGGCATTGCACGCCGCCCAGAACTACGGCGTCGACGTCGTCGGAGTCTCGCTGAGCAACGAGCAGGTCGAATACGCCAAGGGGCGAGTTTCCGACGCGGGTTTGACCGATCGCATCGAGATTCGGGTGCAGGACTACCGCGACGTCGACGATGGCCCTTACGACGCGATTTCGAGCATCGGCATGTCCGAGCACGTGGGCCTGGTCAATTTGCCGGTGTACACGGCAAAACTCTACGACCTGCTCGTGCCGCAGGGTCGTCTGCTCAATCATGCCATCGCCGCGGTGAAGTCGTTGTCGGACAACGTCGATGACGGTCCCAGCTTCATCGACAGGTACATCTTCCCGGACGGTGAGATCCTTCCTTTGAGTAAAACCATTGATGCGCTGGAACTTTCGGGTTTCGAGACGCGTGACAGCGAAGCGTTGCGCGAGCATTACGCGCTGACACTGCGCGCATGGGTGCAGAACCTTCGCGAGAACTGGGACGCATCGGTCTTACAGGTCGGTGCTCCCCGGGTGCGTACCTGGTTGCTGTATCTCGCTGCCAGTGCCCTGGGTTTCGAGGAGCCGCACAGGCTTACGATTCATCAGGTTCTGGCCGTGAAACCAGGGGATCGGGGGGCCAGCGGCATGGCCCGCTCGCGTGACAGTTGGTATCGATCGATTGAAGTCCCGCAGATCGAAACCGGTCCGCGCGTCGACTGAGGCCTATACGTTGGATTTCCATGAGCACCCGGAAGGTTGTCCTCGCGGCACTGAAGGTTACGGCCATTGCGGTATCAGCGCTGTTGCCGACCTCGCTGCTGTTCACACCGATGTCGAACGCCGAACCTGTGAACGATTTCTACGATGCGATTCCGGGCGACGTCGGTGATCCGGGTTCGGTGATTCGGACGGAACCGCTGGCTCTGGCCGGTGCCGTCGGCGGAGTGCCTGGTGTGGGGACCCGGATCCTGTATTCGAGTACCGACGCCCACGGATCCAAGGTTGCTGTGTCGGGCTCGTACCTGGAGCCGGCTGCCCCGTGGTCAGGAGCGGGCCCCCGCCCGACGGTGGTGATCGGTCCGGGTACGCAGGGCCAAGGTGATCAGTGCGCGCCGTCGAGGATGTTTCCCACTGCCGGTCAGCTCCGCCTGGCGGAACCCGGGAATCCGTCGAACTACGGTGCCGGTGTGGACAGTGTCGGTGTCAACTACGAGTCAGCTTTTGCTTTCGCTTTCCTCGCCCAGGGCGTTCGTGTATTCGTCACCGACTACATCGGACTCGGAACACCCGGCGTCCATACCTACGTCAATCGCGCCGAGGAAGCCCATGCGATGTTGGACGGTGCACGCGCTGCCCGAGCCCTCGCGCAGGCAGGAGAGGACGATCCGATAGCGCTGTGGGGCCATTCGCAGGGCGGCGGCGCCACTGCCGCTGCAACCGAACTGGCACCCGAATACGCGCCTGAGTTGAATCTGGTCGGGAGTTACGCGAGCGCGCCCCCGGCAGACCTGGCAAGCGTTCTGCGTCATATCGACGGTACCGGCCTGATGGCCGCGATCGGTTACACGATCAACGGCGTCCTCGACCGCTATCCCGCCGCCCGAGAGCCGATCGAATCTCGACTCAACGACTACGGCCGGTCCGTGCTCGCCGACGTCGCCGGGCAATGCCTCATCGATTCCCGAACCAAGTACGGGAAGCAGTCGACGGCGTCGTGGACCACAGACGGACGACCACTCGCCGACGTGGTGGAATCGGTACCGGAGATCCAACAGGTGATCGAGGAACAACGCATCGGGTGGCGAACCCCGGCCTCGCCGATTCTGGTCAACGGAGCGCTCAACGACGATTTCATCCCGTACGAGCAAACCCGGCGCCTGGTTCAGGACTGGTGCGCGCGCGGGGCCGAGGCGACGTTGTTCACCGACACTTTGCCTGCGGTGAATCCGGGGAGCGGCAACAACCACCTCGCGCCGGCCGTAGCGGATTTCGGCGTCGGATTGCAATACGTGCTGGACAGATTCAACGGCAAGCCGATAGTCGGTGCGTGCAACGCCTGAGTCGCCGTGTCACGTAACCACCGTCTCACTTCTAACAGTGGTTGACTGAGCCCGTGAACGATCGACCGCACGACCTTCCGATCAACCCGGTTCCACGGAGCGCCCTGGGTGCCGGGCCGGCGCTGAGAGTGTCGACGGGTCTGCTGCTCGGTGTGGCCGCCGGTGTCGTCACGGCGTTGGTCGGCTATCCCCGATTCGCGTTTCTGATCGGCTGGGATGTGGCGGCGATGGTGTTCACGGTGTGGACGTGGATTCTGGTCTGGCCCTTCGACGCGACGCTCACCGCAAGCCACGCAACGCGCGAAGAGCCGGCCCGAAACGTCGCGCACCTGCTGATTCTCGGTGCCGCCGTCGCGAGCCTGGTCGGTATCGCGTTCTTGCTCCTGGCGGCACCCGACGGACATCACTACCAAGTAGTGGCGGCATCGGTTGCAGTCGGCAGCGTCGTGATCTCGTGGCTGGCGGTCCACACGCTCTTCGCCCTCGGATATGCACGGCTGTACTACTCCGGCCCCGACGGCGGAATCGATTTCAATCAGGAAGAACCGCCGAGGTACAGCGATTTCGCCTACGTGGCGTACACGGTCGGGATGAGCTTCGCGATTTCCGACACCAACTTGAAGTCGTCGGACATGCGCGCGATGGCACTCGGCCACGCATTGCTGTCGTACCTGTTCGGTTCGGTGATCGTGGCGTCCGTCGTCAACTTGATTGCGGGCCTGTGATCTCTCGAGCCGTGTGACCGATCAAGCCGCTGCACGCCCGATGCTCGAGAGGAAGCCGGCGGCTCCGAAGAACAGACCGGCGAACACTCGATTGGTGGTTCGCTGCTGTTTGGGGGAGCGCATCAAGGTGAGCACCCGGGCGGCCAGGCCGGTGTATCCGGTCATCACGATCACGTCGACTGCGCACATCGTGGCGGCGATGATCAGATACTGCGGCAGCAGCGGCGCCGACGGGTCCAGGAACTGCGGGAGCACTGCGAGCATGAAAACGACGGCCTTCGGATTGCTCGCGTTCACGAGAAATCCGCGAAGCATCATCATCGGACCGGAGCTGCTCGCGGCTGCCTCGTCGGTCTCCACCTCGGTGGGCGCCGATCGCCACTGCCTGATCCCCAGGTAGACGAGGTATGCGACACCGAACCACTTGATCAAGGAAAAGGCCACGGTCGAACTGGCGAGAATTGCACCGACCCCCGCCGCGACAATTCCGATCTGCAGCAACAATCCCAACTGCAGCCCGAAGATGTTCCAGTATCCGCGTCGCAAGCCGTAGGCAAGTCCCGACGACATCGACGCAATGGCGCCGGCCCCCGGCGACAGGCTGATCACCCAACTTGCTCCGAAGAACGCCAACCAGACGTGCCAACTCATGTCGAAAGTCCTTTGATCGGGAAATACTCCCGACAACGAGCACGCACGGGATCAGAAAAGTGTAGACGGACAGTCCTGCTCACTGCTCGCGACAGTGCAATGATCGGGAGATGACGTCGTATCCCGTACTGGACCTGACACCCGACGAATTGCTGACCACAACGCGGACCGTTCGAAAGCGTCTGGATCTGACCCGTCCCGTGCCGTTGGACCTGGTGAAGGAATGCCTCCAGATCGCCCTGCAAGCGCCCTCCGGTTCGAATCGCCAGGGCTGGCAGTGGATGGTGGTGACCGATCCGGCACTGCGTGCAGCAGTCGGGCAGATCTACAAGGAAGTCACCGACGAGTACCTTGCCTCTCACGGTTCGGCGGCAAAACTCTTCGCCGATGATCCCGATCGCGCGCCGATTCAACAACGCGTGGGCACCAGCGTCGCGTGGCTCGGTGAGCACATGGGTGAGGTGCCGGTCCTTCTCATTCCGTGTATCAAGGCGGGCAAGACGCTGCCGGAGGGGAACCAAGCCGGCCTGTGGGGTTCGCTACTCCCGGCTGCGTGGAGTTACGCGCTGGCCGCGCGGGCACGTGGGCTCGGTACGGCGTGGACGACATTGCATTTGCAGCGTGAAGCGGAAGTTGCCGAGCTGCTGGGCATTCCGGCCGGATTCCATCAGGCTGCGCTCATCCCGACGGCGTACTTCACCGGCGAGACGTTCAAACCCGCCGCCCGTGAACCGGTCGACAACGTGCTGCACGTGGACCGATGGTGAGCCTGATCTACTCGGCGATCTGCTCGATCGACGGGTATGTGGCCGATGAGCAGGGGAACTTCGACTGGGCGGTTCCCGACGCGCAGGTCCACGCGTTCGTCAACGAGCTAGAGAGGGGAGTCGGCACGTACCTGCTCGGGCGCCGGATGTACGAGACGATGATTCCCTGGGAAACAATGGCGTCCGAGGATCTCGAGCGTTCTTCGGTGGCAGGAGGACCTTCGGCTCCGGGCGAGTTGGCCGGTATCGAGGCGGCGACCGCCGAGTTCGCTCAGATCTGGCGTGGAATCGACAAGATCGTGTACTCCACGACGCTGAACGAGGTGTCGACCGCACGTACCAGGATTGTCCCGAGCTTCGATGAAGACTTCATCCGTTTGCTCGAGAGTGAAGCGGTACAAGATATCTCGATCGGTGGACCGACGGTTGCGGTTAGTGCTTTCGCGGCGGGTTTGGTCGATGAAGTCAGACTGTTCCTGTGTCCGGTCAATATCGGTGGCGGATTGCGAGCTCTCCCGGAAAGCCGGCTTGATCTGCAACTGCTCGAGGAGAAAACCTTCGACGGCGGCGTCATCTATCTGCGATACGCCGTTCGCTAAGCAATCACCATCACTGCCGTGACGACGCCGAGTAGAGCGATGTAGGCGGCGGCATGGACTCGGTCCGGTATGGCACCGACGATTCGTCGGCTCAGCGCGATCGCCGGTAGGGAACCGGCGAGTAGTGCACAGACGGCCAGAAGGTCGACAGCGCCGACTCTGCCCGCCGACAGATCCGAGGCTGAACTGTGCCCTGATGAGACCGCATACACCGCAGTCGCGACGACGGCGACAGGCAAGCTCAACGGGTTGGCGCTCGCGGCGGCGTCGGCCATCGGAACTCCGCGGCGTCGCATCATCGGAACCGTCATGACGCTCCCGCCGACTCCGAGGAAACTTGCGACGGCACCGATGCCTATCCCGACAGCGCGGACGCCGTGACGGTCAAGATGTTCGCGAGGTTCAGATGGTGTCAGAAACCCTTGTCGCAGAAGACTGTCCAAGATTGTCACCAGCAGGTAGAGCACAAACAGAATCCGGACGACGCCGTCGTCTACGTGGCCCGCCGCAACCGCTCCGAGCCCGGCTCCGAGTGCGACGGGGCCGATCAGAGGTCTGATGTACTCCGTCCGAAGCCGTCCTGACTTCCTGAATGCGACTGTGGCACCGAGTGAATTGACCACCATCACGGCCGCCGAGGATGCTACGGCGACATGCATCGGATCGATGACGTCCGGCCTCAGCGTCGATGCAGCGTAAACGACTGGGACAGTGACAAACCCGCCACCGAATCCGAACAGAACGGTGGTGACTCCGGTCAAGGCGCCGAAAGCGAGAAGGAAGAGGGCGTAGTGAAGCACTCGATGAACGGTAGCGATTTCTCCGCTGGCGCACATTCGAAGGTTCGCCAGGTTCCATTGTCAATCAGACACGGACTCGGTAGGTTCCTCCGGTGCGCAACATCTCGATCAACGACGTCGATCACTTACCCCGCGGTGTTCTCGCAATCGGAACCGACTACCCACCCGGTCACGTGCTGGCCGCCCACGAACATCGACGAGCCCAGTTTCTCTTCGCTGTGAACGGTGCGATGAACGTCGAAACCGAAGACGGTGAGTGGACTGTTCTGCCGTCCAATGCGGTCATGATTCCCGCCGGTGTCGCTCATGCCGTGACAATGGACGGCGTCAGCACGCGAAGCCTCTACATCGAACCGTCCGCAGCGCCGTGGTTCCCGGTCAGGTGCCGAGTCGTCGCAGTATCGTCGCTCCTGCGTGAGTTACTTGTCGCTGCAGTCGACGTGGATGTCGAGCTGAATGTGGAGGACGACTTCCCCGCACACGGACGCAGCGCCGCGGTATTTCAGCTGATCCTGCACGAACTTCGCGATCTTGCGCCCCTACCTGTGGAACTCCCGCTGCCTCGGCACCCGGGATTGCGGGCGTTGTGCGCGCAGTATCTCGCAGCCCCGTCGATCCATGACTCGCCCACGCGGTGGGCTGACCGACTCCACGTCAGTGAACGGACACTGCACCGCTTGCTGATCTCGGAAACGGGGATGAGCGCGTCGTCGTGGATGCAGCGTGCCTGCATTCTTCACGCGCTTCCGAAACTTTCTGCCGGGGCCAGTGTGACGGCCGTTGCGTCTGAACTCGGATACTCGACGCCGGCTGCCTTCGCGGCGATGTGCACCCGAGTCTCGGGTGCACCGCCCAGTAGCTATCGGGCGCGCGTCACGACACAGACACAGGGATGATGTCGGCGACGACGTCGTGGATGAGACCGTCACGGACTTCGAAGGTTTCACGAATCTCCACGGTCATGAGGCGAGTGCCGCCGATTCCCGCGTCGAGCAGGTAGGTGGTCGAGACGATGTCCCCGGCCTCCGACATCTCGAGGTCTCGGACGCCCTGGATAACGCGGTATTGGATGCCGTTTTCGAGGTCGGCGGACATCTGTGGTCCGGAGAACCCCGTCTTGAGTCCGGCTTCGACGCGGGTCGCATCCGGGGCGAAATGAACATCGGAGACGTCATGGGAGACGAGGGCGTCGATGTAGGCGCGTGCTTGCGCCTCGCGGGGTGAATCGGCCGGGTTCGGGGCTGCCGTCGCAGCGCCTCCGGCAACCAGGATCAGGACAGCGGTGGCAGCGGCAGTTCCGGCGATATTTCGCAGTGTTCGCATGGGACATCCTAACGACGAGGAGTGGAGGAAATTCGGAAAACGGCCCTCATCGAGTAGCCGTACAGCTGCGGGGAGGATCGACGAGCGAGCAGAAAGCCGGGGCCATGACGGGCACGTAGTCGGCTCCGACGCCGTTGTCGTGGATGATTCGGCGGTAGGCGGCGACGCCGTCGGTCGGGATTCGGGCCGCAGTGGGATCGCCGAGAACATCGACCGTGTAGAGGCCGAATCGAGGTCGGTACGAACCCCATTCGTAGTTGTCGGTGATGGACCAGTAGTTGTAGCCGATCACGTCGGCACCGTCTTCTCGGGCGCGTTCCATCCAATAGATGTGATCGCGTAAGTGATTCGCGCGTGTGTATCCGTCGGCGCGCGGCGCTCCGTTGTCGGTGGGCATGCCGTTCTCGACGATGTAGAGGGGGAGTTCCGGATACTTGCCCGAGTACCGCATCAATGCGTCGTACAGGCCTTCGGGCTGCGGCGTGACGTTGTAGAACTCGTCGAGTGCGGCGTACGCGGCAGTCGGATTGTTCAGGGCCACACCGTAGTAGTAGTCGATGCCGAGAAAGTCGAGCTTGTCGCGCACTCGATCCGTGAATACCGAATCGATCGCCTCGGACACGCCGGGAATGAAGGAGAAATTACTGCTTACGCGGGCACCGGGATCGAGAACATGGATGCGGTCGTAGATCGCCCGGTGGACTCGGACCAATGAGTCGAACATCGACGGCGCCTGGGTGAGTGCGATTCCGCCGTAGGTCAATTCGCGCTGAACGTACACAGTCGGCTCGTTGATCGTGATCCAGAGCGCCCCGATTCCGGAGTACCGCTCGACTACCTTCTCTGCGTTGACCAGCCAATCGGCTTCCGTCTTCGGATTTGTCCAGCCGCCTTGATCGACAACCCATCCCGGATACACCCAGTGGTCGAGTGTGATCATCGGAGTCATGCCCCGCGCGCGGATGTGAGCTACCACGTCGTCGTAGTAGGCGAATTCGGTCTCGTTCCAGCTCCCGGCGGTGGGCTGAACTCGCGCCCACTCGACGCCGAATCGGAAAACCTTCGATCCCAGATCGGCCGCCCGGTCGATGTCCTCGGCGTAGCGATGACGGAAGTCGACCGAGTCACCGATCTTGTCGTGGGTTCGTCCGGAATCGGAGTATCGAGACCAGTTGCTGTCCGGCGACGAACCTTCCGATTGGAACCCGGAGGTGGCAACGCCCCAGAGGAAGTCATCCGGTACCTCAGCCGAGGCGTGAGCGGGAAGGGCCAGCACCCCGAACAGGCACGTCAGTGCCATCAGCGCAGGCGCAATAGACCGTGACAGGGCTCCCATGCCTGGGAGACTAAGTCATACAAGTGTCCAGTCGCAGGCGTTTCGTCCGATCCGCCCGCGGCAGGACCGTGTCACTCAGTGACCCAGCCGCTCAGAAATTCCGCTCAGAAAACCATGGTCATCGATCCCGGGTTCCACGTCCCGGAGCGCTGAACGGTCGTTTCGTCGACCTGGGCAGGTACTGCACTCGGATCGATCGGTGTGTACTTCTCGATCGAACCCCAGTCGCGAGCCCAGTCGTTGTCGAGATACGACGGAATGGTCTGAGCGGTCAGGAGCAGATCGATCCACCCCAACGGTCCACCACCGTAGTGGTCCTGCCAGGCACTGGTCACGAGCGCGCCGGAATGGTCGGGAAGGATCCGATACTCGGGGACCTCGGCGACACCGACCCGATGATCGAAGGGGCGTTGGCATGGGAATGCCAGTCCGACAGCCCAATCCAGCATGACGGGCGCCTGTGAACCGACGACGTCGTTGAGCTTCTGGGTCTTCGGAACCCGCGGCGGGGTGACGGCCACCCATTGGTCGGGCTTGCTGTCGTAGTCGCTGACGACCAGTCGAATGCTGTTGGCTTCGACGGGAATCTGATCCAACGGCACACGCAGGTTCCGCCATGACGGCGCCGGGCCGATGTCGAGGGGCGCGATCTTTCCGAGTGTTTCGACAGCGTCTGTTTCGGCATCGTCGACGCCACGCGCTGTGCCGTACTCGACCTCGACGTTCTGGCCGTAGGTGACGATTCCGTCCTTGTCGACGGACCGAACACGACCAGCCGCGGCAATCGAGATGATGTCGCCACGTGTGGCGTTCTCGCCCACGTCGGGGAGTTGGTACCAGTCACTGGTCAGAGTGCCGGGGGAGGGCTGACCGTAACTACCCATGACGGGTGTTGTCGCCGGGTCGAGACCGAACGGCAACGCGACCGAACTGCCGTTGACTCCGGTCTGTCCGGCGCCACCGCCGGTTCCGGCCGAGTTGCCGGCGGTGTCCTCGGAGGTGTCGACGGTGTTCGCGCCGCCGGTAGCCGTGGCTTCCTTGTCTGCTCGAAGGTCGGAGGCGACGCCATTCGGATCGAATCCCGTAGCCCCACCGGCGGACAGTCCTGTGGCGACGCTGCCCGAGAGGGGCGTCAGCATCGAGGCGTTCGGATCGGTCTCGAGCAGAACGTCGTTGGCGAGTCCGCAGTGTTGGCCGAGAACGGCGTCGACGTTTGCACGGCCCACCGAATAGGCCGGGTACTGGGTGACCGCGCCCTTGGCCATGGACAGCACCTCAAAGAGGACCATGGCACCTGCGGCAACCGTCAGTGGCGAGATGGCAAGCAGTCGAGCGTGCTTCGCGGACGGTTCCTTCCCCGCGGTGTACGGCTCACGGAAGAAGTACCACGCGGCGACGCCGAGCATCAGCACCGTCAGCCCGAGGAGGACGGTGCTCGCGCCGAGTCCGCTGATGGACACAGGCTTGTCCCACCACGGAACGCTGTAGCTGGACACGTAGTAGTAGCTGTTGCTGCCGGTGAATGCCACCGCGAGGAGGAACAGGACGGCCGCCGCGAAGAGGGCCCGATTGCGCGGCGAGCGCAGGAGTTTTGTTCCCACGGCGACGGCCGTCATCATCGCCAGAACGGCGGTGAGTCCGGCAAAGATTCCGAAGTGGTGCGTCCACTTGGTCGGCGAGAACATCAGCAGTGGCAGTGCGCCGATCGTCAGCCCCACGACGCGGCGTGACGGGCCGGCGGCCAAACCGGGAATCCGGCCCCCCTTGCGCAGCATCATCGCGGTGCAGACGCCAAGGCACAGAACCATGACGAACACACCGAATCTGCGAGTCAGGGAACCGTCGACGGAGATGTTGAAGAGGTACTGATAGCGGAGGTACTCGTCGAACCAGGGCTGATTCGGTGAGATCGAGTGGACGCGTTGCATCTCGATGACGGCGGCCAGACTTTGATCGCCGAACGCGGGGATGAGAATCGAGAGTCCGGCAGCTAGCAGTGGCCCGACAGCCGCGACGTAACCGGTGGTGCGCGCACGTTCGATGATGATGCGCATGATCGGGCGTATTCCGGCGATGAGTGCGGCAAAGCAGATGAGGCCGGAAGGGCCGGCAGTCAAGGTGAATCCGGCGATCAGGATCGCGACTGCGACCGGCAGAAGTCGTCTCGTCGCGACGGCGCGTTCGATCGAGCACCAGGTCAGCAGCACGCCGAGGGCAACGATCGGTTCGGGGCGCAGTCCGTTGTTGAACGGAAGCCAGAAAGCGAGGAAGACAAGCGCGCCGGTCCAGAGGGCGAGTCGATTTCCGCGAATGGCGGCGCCCAGCCGAGGCGCAACCTCCCGGCTGATGACGAGCCAGGTGATGATGCCTGCCAACAGAGCAGGCAGACGGACCCAGGGGCTTGCGGTGCTGACGTGGGCCAGGAGTCCGAGGATGTTGTAATACGGCGTTCCGAACGGGGTTTCGGGGACCGCGAACCACCGGAAGTAGTTGGACATGTAGCCCGATTGCTCGGAGGCTCTTGCCATCGTGAACTGGTAGCCGTCGTCGGTGGTGGTAGCGCCGATGAAGTGCCACAGCACCAGAGTTCCGACGACGACCCCGTCGAGGACGGTGAACTTCCACCATCGGGCGGGCAGAAATTTGCGTGTGCCCCGGCCGTCGCGGTTGTCGAGGCGGTGCAGCGCGAAGAGGGACACGAGAGCCGTGAGTGCCCCGAGAATCATGGCGAGAGTCTTGATCACCGACGGGCTCGACGTGAAGCGAGAGTCCGCCTCGATCGAGACGTTCAAACCGGCTGCCGCCGAATCGAGGTCGCTGAAGACGCCGACTACCTGTGGTCGGCTGTCGCCCTCGATGACGCGCGGTTCGGAACCGGTGGCGCTGAAGGTGGTTCGGGTCGGCTCGGCGGCGAGCGTGAGTGCGCATCCAGTCTGCAGATCAGCGACGGGTGTCGAGAGCAACACTCGATCGCGTAGGACAACGTCGACCCGAGCGGGAGCGTCGGCGGATTCGGGGGAGACGGTGGCAACAAATCCGTAGCGGCGCGCATCGGGGGCACCCGGAGGTGCAGTCGAGACGAGTGTTCCGCCGGTGGCGGCCAACTCGCTGATCGACGCGCACGGAATCGATGCCTCCATGCGCAACGGTGTGTACGAGACCAATGGCGCCTCGACGCTTGTCGTCGACCCGGCCTGCGGCCAGTTGACGACGGCGGTGTCCTGCTCGATCGGCAGGAACGGCACTGATCCGCACAAAACTATGCCGAGGATCGATGCGACAATCGCAACGATCCGTGCTCGGTTCGGTCCGCTGGATCGCTGAGGGGTCGGCAAGGCCGGAGGTGCGGTCGTGGCCACGTCACTGTCTGTCACGACTTTGGACCCTAGCTGTGCGTGACGTGTTTGTTATAAAAGCGCGAGTAATGGGATGGTCGTGTTCCCGGTGTCATTCCTCGGGGTGGGGTTGTCGGCGATCGAGGCGGGGGGTGCTGTGCGCGAATTTCACGAGTCCATTCCCCTGAGCCCACTACTGCGGCGTTCGGCGGTCGCATTGTGCGTCGTCCTCGGAATTGTCCTGGTAATTGTCTGCGGGTTCGCGGCAATCGTGGATCGCGACTCGGCGGGCTACGTCGGCGCCGTGTTGTCCGCGGTCCTGTCCTTCGGGTTGGCCGCGTACATGTGGAAGGTGCGCGTGATCATCACCACAGACGTCGAACGAGTGTCGATCGCGCTGTCTCCGGGGCTGCGTCAGGTATTTAGGTGGGACGAAGTTGTGTCTGCCACTGCAGTACATATCGGGATGGGCTCCGGAATCGGTTATCGAATGACCGGCCCAGGTATGCGGGTAATTCTCGCGTCACCCGGCGACGGGGTCCGCTTTCGTCTGCATGACGGCCGTGAAATCTCGGTGGCAACACCTCGAAGGGACGAGCTGATCGAACTCGCCCGGCGGCGGGCGCCGGACCTGCAGTGAGCGTTGCAGGTGGACCGGTGAAAAACGGGGTGCGCCTATCCTGGATAATTGACATCAGTTCTGTGTTTCAGGCGCGCTGTTCAGGGCCTGTGATGCCGGACCGGTTTGCTGCCGCTTGCACAGGCACCCCGTTTGCGTACGAGAGGAACTCTCATGCTTGCCCGCACCGACCTGCGTGGTCGTACCCCATCCACGGCCGAACTTCGCGCCGCGCTTCCCCGAGGTGGAGTGGATGTGGACGCGGTACTGCATCAGGTTCGCCCGATGGTCGAAGCCGTCCGTGATCGCGGGGCAGAAGCCGCCCTCGAGTTCGGCGAGAAGTTCGACGGCGTTCGTCCGGCTTCGGTTCGTGTACCCGCGGCCGAGCTCGCGCGCGCACTTCGTGAACTCGACCCCGCAGTCAAGGAAGCCCTCGAGGTTGCGATCGAGCGCACCCGCACGGTGCACGCCGACCAGCGTCGCAAGGACACCGTCACCGAGGTCGTTCCGGGTGGCACGGTCACCGAGCGTTGGGTTCCGGTCGAGCGCGTCGGGCTGTACGTGCCCGGCGGCAATGCCGTGTACCCGTCCAGCGTTGTCATGAACGTCGTGCCGGCTCAGACGGCCGGCGTCGGATCACTTGTTGTCGCCTCGCCGCCCCAAGCCGACTTCGGCGGATTGCCGCACCCGACCATCCTTGCCGCAGCAGCCATGCTCGGCGTCGACGAAGTGTGGGCCGTCGGCGGCGGGCAGGGCGTCGCCCTCCTTACCTACGGCGGAACCGACACCGATGGAACCGAGCTTGTCCCGGTCGACCTCATCACCGGTCCCGGCAACATCTACGTCACTGCCGCCAAGCGTCTGTGCCGCGGACTGGTCGGCATCGACGCGGAAGCCGGTCCCACCGAGATCGCGATCCTCGCCGACCACACCGCTGACCCGGTCCACGTTGCCGCCGATCTCATCAGCCAGGCCGAGCACGACGTGATGGCCGCCAGCGTTCTTGTCACGACCAGCGTCGACTTGGCCGACGCGGTCGACAAGGCTCTGGCTGCTCAGCTCGAGATCACCAAGCATCGCGAGCGCGTCACCACGGCACTGACCGGTAGCCAGTCGGGCACGGTGCTCGTTTCTGATGTTTCCGCTGGTCTGCGCGTCGTCAATGCGTATGCGGCAGAGCACCTCGAGATCCAGACCGAGGATGCAACCGGGGTGGCAGCTCAGGTCACCAGCGCTGGTGCCGTGTTCGTCGGCCCGTGGGCGCCGGTCAGTCTCGGCGACTACTGCGCCGGCTCCAACCACGTTCTGCCGACGGCCGGGTGTGCACGCCACTCCTCCGGTCTGAGTGTGCAGACGTTCCTTCGTGGAATCCACGTGATCGACTACTCCGAGTCTGCACTGAAAGACGCTGCCGGACATGTCATCACGCTGGCCAATGCGGAGGATCTGCCGGCTCACGGCGAGGCTGTGCGTCTGCGATTCGAGGCTCTGCGATGAGTAGTGCTCCTGGAGAGTCGATTTCGGTCGACGCCCTGCCGATTCGCGAGAACCTGCGTGGAAAGTCGGCGTACGGCGCACCGCAGTTGACGGTTCCGGTTCAGCTCAACACGAACGAGAACCCGCATCCGCCGACCCAGGCGCTCATCGACGATGTGGCCGAATCCGTGCGCGAAGCCGCGAAGGAACTGCACCGCTACCCCGACCGTGACGCTGTGGCGTTGCGGACGGATCTGGCGGCGTACCTGGCGAAGCAGACAGGTGTACCGGTCACCGTCGACAATCTGTGGGCGGCAAACGGATCGAACGAGATTCTGCAGCAACTTCTTCAGGCGTTCGCAGGTCCGGGACGTAGCGCGATGGGTTTTGTGCCGTCGTACTCGATGCACCCGATCATCGCCGACGGTACCGATACCGAGTGGGTCGAGGTCTTCCGTCGGGACGACTTCGCACTCGACGTGGATGCTGCCGTCACCGTGATCGCGGAACGTCGACCCGACGTCGTGTTCGTGACCAGCCCCAACAACCCGACCGGACACAGCGTCGGCATTGCAGAACTGCGACGCATCCTCGACGTGGCGCCGGGCATCGTGATCGTCGACGAGGCGTACGCGGAGTTCTCCGCTGCCCCCAGCGCGATGACGCTGATCGACGAGTTCCCGGCCAAGCTGGTTGTGACCCGCACCATGAGCAAGGCTTTCGCGTTTGCCGGTGGCCGACTCGGCTACCTCGCCGCCGCTCCCGCGTTCATCGATGCACTGTTATTGGTGCGCTTGCCTTATCACCTCTCGGTGGTCACGCAGGCGGCGGCACGTGCCGCCCTGCGTCACGCCGACGAGACCCTCGGCAGTGTGCACGCCTTGTCCGCCGAGCGCGATCGCGTGTCGAAGGCGCTGGCGGACACCGGTTTCCGAGTGATTCCCAGTGACGCGAACTTCATCTTGTTCGGACAGTTCACCGACAGTGCACAGGCGTGGAAGGAATACCTCGACCGCGGGGTTCTCATCCGCGACATCGGCATCCCCGGATACCTGCGGGCCACCGTGGGACTCGAAGCCGAGAACGACGCGTTCATCAAGGCCAGTGACGAAATCGCAGGCACCCAGCTGGTCGACACGAATTCAGGAGAGACGGCATGAGCGATCGCATCGCGCGGATCGAACGAACAACTCGGGAATCAAGCATCGTCGTCGAACTGAATCTGGACGGGACCGGCATCGTCGACGTCTCCACCGGCGTTCCGTTCTTCGACCACATGCTCAACGCCCTGGGTACGCACGCCAGCTTCGATCTCGACGTCAAGGCGAAGGGTGACGTCGAGATCGACGCTCACCACACCGTCGAGGACACCGCGATCGTTTTCGGCCAGGCGCTCGGCCAGGCTCTCGGCGACAAGAAGGGCATCCGTCGTTTCGGCGACGCTTTCATCCCGATGGACGAAACGCTGGCGCACGCGTCGGTCGACGTCTCCGGTCGCCCGTACTGCGTGCACACCGGTGAGCCCGACTACATGGTGCATTCCGTCATCGGCGGGTACCCGGGCGTTCCGTATCACGCGGTGATCAACCGCCACGTGTTCGAGTCGATCGCATTGAATGCACGTATCGCACTGCACGTTCGGGTTCTGTACGGCCGCGATCAGCATCACATCACCGAAGCCGAGTACAAGGCCGTTGCGCGCGCTCTGCGTGAGGCGGTCGAGCCGGATCCGCGCGTGAGTGGCGTGCCGTCGACGAAGGGCACACTGTGAGCGTCCTCTTCACCTATCTGCTGTTCATCGGCGCGGGTATTGCCGTGGGCGGCGCCTACTCGATGTTCAAGGTCAACAAGCTTGCGTCGGGAATCCTTCTGGCATTGGCGGTTCTGGCGGCGGTAGCGGGCGCACTGCGTCTGTGACGCGAAAAGTGACTGTGTCTGAGACGCAAGATCCTGCTCCATCGCCGGGGTTGCTTCGCACTCCGGGCATGATCGGTGTCCTGATCATGGCGGCAGCAGCTTTCGGTGGCTGGTCGTTGCTGTTGCCGGTGGTGCCGTTGCTGGTTGCGCAGTCCGGCGGATCGGATGCGCTTGCCGGATCGGTGACCGGTGTCTTCATGGCGGCCACGGTCTTGACGCAACTGCTCGTGCCTCGGTTGTTGCGGACGCAGGGCTACCGGCGCGTGCTGGCGGTCGGGTGTCTGCTCCTCGGCCCACCGTCGTTGGTGCTGTTGATCTCGGCCGACGCCGGTCCTGTCCTGGCGGTTTCCGCGGTGCGTGGTATCGGTTTCGGCATGCTGACGGTGGCCGGCAGTGCACTGGTGGCGGAGTTGGCGCCCAAACGAATTCTGGGCCGTGCCACCGGTGCTCAGGGAATCGCGATCGCAGCGTCACAAATGGCGGGGCTTCCGCTGGGGCTTGCGATCATGGAACGGTGGTCGGCGACACCGGTGTTCGTCCTCGGTGCGCTGATCCCGGCGCTCGCGCTGGTGGCCATTGCCGGGTTGCCGAAGATCTTCGCCCAGCCGACCGGGGAATCCGTTCGACTGAGTGTGTTCGCCGTCTTGGTTCCGGTGCTCGCTCTGGCGTGTGTGTCCGCCTCGTTCGGCGGATTGTCGTCTCTACTGCCGATCGCAATCTCGGAGCGTGCGGCCGTTGCTGGAGTGGTGTTGGCGACCGCCAGTGGGTCGATGTTGGTCGGCCGGTACTCGGCGGGCCTGATCGCCGATCGTCTCGGCAGTGGTCGGACACTCGCGCCGGCATTGGCGTCGTCGACCATCGGATTGGTGCTGTTCGCGATCAACGTCGACGGCGGGTCGACGCCGGTCTTGTTCTGCGCGGCGGTCCTTTTCGGGCTGGGGTTCGGGGCGGTGCAGAACGAGTCCTTGGTCATGGCGTTTCAGGCTGCCGGCCCGAGGCAACTCGGATCCGCCAGCGCGATCTGGAACATCGGCTACGACGCCGGCACCGGAATCGGTGCACTGGCGTTGGGATTCGTGGCCACGACTGCCGGCTACGCATGGGTGTTCGCGGTCTCCGCGGTAGTTGTCGCGCTCCTCCCGGCACTGGCCGCGGGCGGCAAAGTGATCGGCAGCAGGGTTGCCCGATAGAGTTGGGGCATGAGCGCTTCCACGATTGCTGTACTCGATTACGGCTCCGGCAACCTGCATTCGGCTACTCGCGCACTGGCGCGCACCGGGGCGCAGGTGGAGGTGACCAACGACCTGAAGGTTGCACTGGCGGCCGACGGTCTCGTGGTGCCCGGCGTCGGCGCGTTCGCGGCCTGCATGGAAGGTCTGCGTGCAGTGCAGGGTGACCGAATCATCGGCAGACGCCTGGCCGGTGGCCGACCGGTGCTGGGCATCTGCGTCGGCATGCAGATTTTGTTCGACCGGGGAGTCGAATTCGGTGTCGAGGCGGAGGGCTGTGGCGAATGGCCCGGCACCGTGGAGAGGCTGCAAGCAGAGGTCCTGCCGCACATGGGCTGGAACACCGTGGAGGCTCCGGAGTCCAGCACCCTGTTCAAGGGCATAGACGCCGATACCCGCTTCTACTTCGTCCACTCCTACGGTGTGCAGAGTTGGGAGCTCGCGCCGTCCGAGCACATTGCACCCCCGAAGCTGACATGGGCCGATCACGGCGGAAAGTTCCTCGCTGCCGTCGAGAACGGTGCGTTGTCGGCAACGCAGTTCCACCCCGAGAAATCCGGTGACGCGGGCGCCGAGCTGCTGAGCAACTGGGTGCAGAGTTTGTGACCGGGGGATCCGGACCGAACCGCGGTGACGATTTCTCCCTCGCCCGTCTGGCGTTGTTCTCGCTCGGCGCCGCTGTGGCTGCGCTGGCGGTCGCAACTGTCGTCATCGTTGTTCTCAAACCATCGCCGGGCGTCGGCCTCGTGATCGGTCTCGTGGGGGTCGCCGCTGCGATTGCGGCAATGGGCGTCGTATCCAAGCGGATGACCCGAAAAGCGTTCGGTGACCCGGAAGACGGTTCGAGGTCCTGACCTACTAGGGTTACCGCACGTGAGCCTGGTCCTTTTGCCTGCTGTAGATGTCGTCAACGGTGAAGCTGTTCGCCTCGTGCAAGGAGAGGCGGGAAGTGAGACCGGTTACGGGTCGCCCCGCGACGCTGCTCTTGCGTGGCAGAACGACGGTGCCGAATGGGTGCATCTTGTCGACCTCGACGCTGCTTTCGGGCGTGGGTCCAACAGTGAACTGTTGGCCGGCGTCATCGGCGACCTGACGGTCAAGGTGGAACTGTCCGGTGGAATCCGCGACGACGCTTCCCTGGAAGCCGCACTGGCCACCGGCTGTGCTCGCGTGAATCTCGGTACTGCCGCTATCGAGGATCCCGAGTGGTGTGCGCGTGCATTGGCCAAGTACGGCGACAAGATCGCTGTCGGCCTCGATGTTCGTCTCGTCGACGGTCAGTACCGCACCCGTGGTCGCGGCTGGGTCACCGACGGCGGCGATCTGTGGGAGACCCTCGCGCGTCTGGACCGTGACGGCTGCACTCGTTACGTCGTCACCGACGTCTCCAAGGACGGCACACTCACCGGTCCCAATCTCGAACTTCTCAGCCAGGTCTGCGCGGTCACCGACGCGCACGTCGTCGCCTCCGGTGGTGTGTCGACCATCGAGGATCTACTCGCCATTTCCAGCCTGGTTGATCAGGGTGTCGAGGGCGCGATCGTGGGCAAGGCATTGTATGCCGGTCGCTTCACTCTCCCCGAAGCACTGGCAGCAGTTTCCGGATAGATTTTCCAGATGACTCCGACGCGTGACCTCGACGAACTTCTCGCGATTGCGGGTCGGCTTCTCGACGGCGTCCACGATCAGTTCGTCTCCGGTGTCGGCGCCCCGAGTGCGGTCCGCAAGGGCTGGGGTGATTTTGCCACCGAGGTCGATCTTGCGCTCGAGAAGCGGTTGACCGCGGAGTTGTTCGAGCAGACCGGCATCGAGGTGCACGGCGAGGAATTCGGCGGTCCCGACGTCGGTTCCGGGCTCGTCTGGGTTCTCGACCCCGTTGACGGTACTTTCAACTACTCGGCCGGATTGCCCACTGCCGGAACGTTGTTGGCGCTTCTCGACGACGGTGTCCCGGTGCTCGGATTGACCTGGCTTCCATTGATCGGTCACACGTACGCGACTCGCGCCGGCGGTCCGTTGTTGGTCAATGGAATCGCCGTACCGCCGCTGGAGCCAACCGATCTGGCGTCGTCGATCGTCGGCTTGGGTGCGCTCAACGTCAACAGTCGAGGGCGGATCCCCGGCAGTTTCCGTCTCGACCTCCTCGCCGAGATCAGCAAGGTGTCCTCGCGGATCCGGATACACGGTTCAACCGGAGTCGATCTGGCCTTCACCGCGGCCGGCATCCTGGGCGGTGCGATCGTCTACGGCCGCAACGCGTGGGACAACGCGGCCGGGGTCGCGCTCGTTCGCGGTGCGGGCGGGGTGGTCACCGACCTGGCCGGCCGCCCGTGGACCGTAGAATCGGAGTCGGTGCTCGCTGCCGCTCCGGGCATCCACGGTGAGATTCTCGATATCCTCAACGCGCTCGGTGATCCGCGCGCTTCGTCCTCAGGAGGACCACAGTCATGACCCTCGCAGTTCGTGTGATTCCGTGCCTCGACGTCGACGCCGGGCGAGTGGTCAAGGGTGTCAATTTCGAGAATCTTCGCGACGCCGGAGATCCGGTGGAACTCGCGGCAGCGTACGACGCTCAGGGCGCCGACGAACTGACCTTCCTGGACGTGACCGCCTCCACGTCGGATCGCGGCACGATGCTCGACGTCGTAAGTCGCACTGCCGAGCAGGTTTTCATTCCTCTGACCGTCGGCGGTGGAGTGCGCACGGTCGCGGATGTCGATCGTCTGCTGCGTGCCGGTGCCGACAAGGTCAGCGTCAACACCGCGGCGATTGCGCGCCCGGAACTGCTGAAGGAACTGAGTGAGCGTTTCGGCTCGCAGTGCATCGTCCTCTCGGTCGATGCCCGCACCGTTCCCCAGGGGCAGCCGGACACACCGTCGGGGTGGGAGGTCACGACGCACGGGGGCAAGCGCGGCACCGGGATCGACGCTGTCGAGTGGGCCGAGCGTGGTGCAGAGTTGGGAGTGGGGGAGATCCTGCTCAACTCGATGGATGCCGACGGCACCAAAGCGGGCTTCGACCTTCTGATGATCCGCGCTGTCCGGGCGGCAGTCCACGTACCGGTGATCGCCAGTGGCGGTGCCGGCCTGGTCGAGCACTTTGCCCCTGCAGTCGAAGCGGGCGCAGACGCAGTTCTCGCAGCAAGTGTCTTCCACTTCGGCGATCTGAGCATCCCGGAGGTCAAGGATGCGATGCGTGCCGAGGGAATCGTCGTTCGCTAGGCGTTCTCGGCGCGGATTCCGTCGAACATGAGGCGGCTGATGGCTTGGTTCAACGCCGTGCAGTCGACGGACGAACCGGCTCGCAATCCTTGAATCGCACTTGCCAGCATCATGCCGTTGACGGCGTGGGCAGTGTTGTCGACATCGAGGTCGGCGCGTAGATAGCCGCATTCGACTCCGTGGTGCAGGTACGCCGCGGTCAACGATGCCGACTGGTCGAGTAGATCGAGCATCCGGCCAGTGAGATCGGCGTCGACGCCTGTCGTCTCGAAGAGCAGAACCCGCGGAATGCGCGGGTCGTCGAAGAAGATGCGGGGGAGCGCTTCGGCGATGCGACCGACCTGGGCGCGGTACTCGTCCAATGTATTTGCTGCGTCAGGGGCATTTTCGACGGCGAGTGCGCTGATGATCTTTGCGATCAGATCGTCGATGACGTGGTCGATGATGTCGCGCTTGTTCTCGAAGTACCGGTAGAAGGTCCCGTGACCGATTCCGAGAGTTGTTGCGATATCGGCAATTCCGGTCGCGTGGTAGCCGCGTTCCGCGAAGCACTCGAATGATGCGTCGATGATCTCGCGGCGCAATTCCGCCTTTTTTCGTTCCGCTCTGGTCATGGCCTTCGTCACATCAGGAATGATACCGTTCTCAATAACGGAATGACGTGTCAGTTTCTGATGTGCAGTTTTTCTGATGTGCAGTTCACGAGAGGGATTCTCCGATGGCAGTGCAGTACGACGCAGTTGTGGTGGGGGCGGGCTTCGGCGGAATGGGTGCGGCCATTCAACTCAAGCGGCTGGGCCTGAACAACCTGGCGATCCTCGAGCGCGAGGACGATCTGGGTGGAACCTGGCACGTCAACCGCTATCCCGGTCTGGCTGTCGACATCGCGTCGGTCACCTACTCGTATTCGTTCGAGCCCAATCCGAACTGGTCCAGGCTTTTCGCACCGGGCGCGGAACTGAAGAAGTACGCCGATCACGTCGCGGACAAGTACGATCTGCGGAAGCACATGACGTTCGGTGCCGTGGTCAACGGAGCCCGCTGGGACGAGGATTCCTCGCACTGGGTCGTATCCGTCGAAGGCGCGCCGGACATCACTGCCAAGTACCTCCTGACTGCGACGGGTTTCCTCTCGCAACCGCATCGGCCCGACATCTCCGGTATCGACGACTTCGCCGGCAAGATCATCCACACCACGGCCTGGGACGATTCCTACGATCTGTCCGGCACCAAGACCGCAATCATCGGAACCGGCGCCACCGCTGTGCAGTTGATCCCCGAGGTGGCGCGGCAGGCCGCAGAGTTGACCGTCTACCAACGCACCCCGATCTGGGTGGTTCCCAAGATCGACGTCTCCATTCCGAATGCAGTGCAGAAGCTGTTCTCGCGTATTCCGCTCACCCAGCGAATCGCCCGCGCTGTCAGTTCGTCGATCCTAGAAATGATCATGGTCAGCGCGGTCCTTCACTACAAGCAGGTCAAACTGTTGAACAAGGGTGCGGCGGCCGCATCACGTGCGTTTCTGCGGTCCCAGGTCAGCGACGCCAGCCTTCGCAAACAACTCACACCGGACTACGACTTCGGGTGCAAGCGTCCCACATTTTCCAACAACTACTTCCGTACGTTCACCAAGGACAACGTGCATCTCGAAACGACGCCGATCGACCACATCGCTGCCGACGGAATCGTCACCGCCGACGGTCGCAAGACCGAGATCGACACCTTGGTGCTGGCAACGGGATTCAACCTCTGGGATGTGAACTTTCCAGCCATCGAGGTTATCGGTCGCGAGGGACGAAACCTCGGTAAGTGGTGGCGCGACAACCGTTTCCAGGCCTACGAAGGGGTCGCGGTTCCGTATTTCCCCAATTTCCTCACGCTCGCCAGTCCGTACTCGTACAGCGGGTTGTCCTACTTCACGACGATCGAATCCCAGATGCAGCACATGGATCGACTGTTCGGCGAGGTGAAACGGCGCGGCGCGGAAACATTCGAGGTCACCGAAACTGCCAACGCCGAGTTCCTCGACCGGATGACCGAGAACCTGGCGGACTCCGTCTTCTACGGCGGTAGTTGCCAGACTGCACGAAGCTATTACTTCAATCAGCACGGCGAGGCTGCGATTCTGCGGCCCACGTCTACACGGAATGCGTTCGTCGAAGCGAAACGCTTTCCGCTCGAGGACTATTCGATCATCTAGGCGGGCTTGTCCCGCGTTCGGCTATCTTGCCGAGCTGACTCCGGTCGGAACCGATATCACGGGATAACGGTTCTGCCGGTTCAGTCGGGAAGTGACCGAGATGTGCATCAGTCGGCTCACCGCGGAGGCAGCGCCTTTTCGCGGAGATCCGATCACGATGGTAAATGCGTCGTATTTGTCCGCGGTTGCGAGAATGACACCGGCCGGGTCTCCATAGGTGCAGTCGTACGTCCAGGTGTCGGCGTGCGAGGCAAGTGCCGAGGTTGTCTGCTCGCGTTGCGACACCATCTCGTCGTGCAGACGCGTTTCGAATTCTGGTGAGTCGGTTTCGACAGGTAGGTCCTCGGACGTGATGCAGTGAACGACGTGGAGGGCTGAATCCTCCTTGGCGGCAAGCGTCAGTGCGTAGCTGAGTACATTCTTGCTGGTAGCACCTGGGCCGATGCCGAGAACGACGTGGCGGGTTCGGACGCGATCGGTACTCAGGTTCGCGAGATGGCAGATGTACTCCGGGTGCGGACCGTCATGACGTTGATGGTTCACGTCGGATCTTCTTCCAGAGCGAGAGAAGCGAAGGAACTTCCATTCTAGGGCGGCCGTGCAGGGGAATTCCACGGAAGTCACAGGTGGAAGGTATAAACGTCATATGAGTCTTGATCCCGCAATCGCGGCGAAGCTGAAGCGAAACGACGCCGGACTGTTCAGCGCGGTTGCGCAGGAGAAGTCGACCGGTGATGTGCTGATGGTCGCGTGGATGGACGACGAAGCGCTCGCGCGAACACTGGAAACCCGTAAGGGGACGTACTATTCGCGCTCGCGGCAGCAGTACTGGGTCAAGGGAGAGACCTCCGGGCACACCCAGTACGTGCACGAGGTGCGCCTCGACTGTGACGGCGATTCCGTCTTGCTGATCGTCGATCAGGAGGGCGCCGCGTGCCACACCGGCACTCACACGTGTTTCGACACCGACGTCCTGCTCGCTGCTGAGCAGTGACGCGAGATGGCCACTGACAAGACTCCACAACCGCTCGATTACTCGTTCACCGCTCCCATCGAGAAAGACGGTGCGTTCGCAACGTTCTTGACCGTGCCCGGCTCGGCGGAACTTCTGGGAACCAGACGCGCTGTGAAGGTGCTCGGAACCCTCGATGGTGAGCATCCC
Source organism: Rhodococcus sp. IEGM 1306 (assembly GCF_036541985.1). Classification (NCBI taxonomy): domain Bacteria; kingdom Bacillati; phylum Actinomycetota; class Actinomycetes; order Mycobacteriales; family Nocardiaceae; genus Rhodococcus; species Rhodococcus sp. IEGM 1306. Next base: position 155,397 of record NZ_JAZHFF010000006.1, on the reverse strand, counting down.
TTCGAGGCGACGCTGATGCCCTCCGGCGACGGACCGCACTGGCTTCCGCTGCGCGTGGCGCTGTGCAAGGCGATCGGCAAGAGCGCCGCTGGAGAAGAGGTAGCGGTACATCTACAGCAGCGCCTGAGCTGAAGTTTTCCCGAACCAAGGAGCGCCGTCGTGCAATTCTGTTCGACTTCGCACACGCCGCGGACGTGGCGCCGGATCGGTGGGCCGAGTACGGTCCAGGTGCCCTCGGTGTCGGGTGGGACATGGGACTGCTCGGGTTGGCTCGACACGTGGAACTGGGGATCGCGACGCCACTCGAGACACCCGAGTGGTCGGCGAGCGACGAGGCCAAGGCATTCATCGCGGGAAGCAGTGAACTGTGGGCCGAAGCTGCGATCGCATCGGGCGACGACCCGGATGCGGCTGCAGCCGCCGCTGCTCGCACGACCGCTGCATACACCGGGTAGATCACCTCTACGAGGACTAACATCGGATTAGTCTGGTTGTTGCGGGACTTCCGCGCCACGAGCGGAGACGACGATGGTGTATCGGCTCATCGAAGTAGTAACGGTGTTCGTTCACTTCGGGTTTGTTCTCTATGTGGTGCTGGGTGGATTCGTGGCGTGGAAGTGGCGTCGTACCATCGGTTTCCACCTACTTGCAGTCGTCTGGGGAGCCGGTTCGATAGCGGTCGGATATGACTGCCCGCTGACCAATCTCGAGAACTGGGCCCGCCGGATGGCCGGGATCGCGGAGTTGCCGTCCACCGGATTCATCTCGCACTACATCACCGGCGTGTTCTATCCGGCGAGTATCGAAGGCCTTGTACAGGCGCTCGCGGCGACAGTGGTTGTCGGATCCTGGGTAGGATACGTGCTGCTCGGACGGCATGCGAAGGGTGAGGTCAAAGCCCCTTCAGCGACCTGATTCCGTACAAACGATCCCAGCCGTTTCCGAATGGAAACGACTGGGAGGTGCTACCAGGATTTACGCGCGAGTCAGGGCTACCACCGGGATTGTGCGGATCCCAGCGGTCTTCTCCGCGTATTCGGCAAATCCCGGGTATCGACTGGCCTGCTCGTCGTAGATGCGGTCACGCTTCTCGCCGGTTACTTCGCTGACGGAGACCGGGTATGTTTCGGTGCCGATCTCGACCTCTGCCTGGTCGGTGGCAACGAGGTTGTAGTACCAGTCGGGATTGGTCGGGGCACCGGCCTTGGATGCAAAAACGTAGATGGTCTTCGGATCCTGCTCGTCTGCCAGATACATCATGGGACTCACGAAATCGCGTCCGGATTTGCGTCCTGTGTGGTGGACCAACACCATGGGCGCACCTTCGAAGGGGCCACCTACCTTGCCCTCGTTCTCCCGAAATTCCGCAATGATTCCTGCGTTCCAATCGTCGGTACTCATCGTTGTCTCCCGGTCTGCGAGTGGCGAAGGGCTCTGCCGCCAAGCTTTGCACAACTGGTGAATCGACGAGAGGTCATCTTCGGCGTCCAGCATGATCTACTATCTACGTATGAACGCAGATAGTGGTGTTTGTCGCCGTAAGCTTCCCGATGATCAGGTCGACCTCGTCGTCGAGGTGTTCCGCATGCTGGCCGACGCAACCCGTGTGCAGGTTTTGTGGGCATTGGTAGACCGCGAGTGCTCGGTGAACGAACTGGCGGAACGCGTCGGCAAGCCGGCGCCCTCGGTGTCGCAGCACCTGGCGAAATTGCGCATGGCAAGGTTGGTACGAACGCGCCGCGATGGTACGACGGTGTTCTATCGCCTGGAGAACGACCATGTGCGCCAACTGGTTACGGATGCGGTCTTCAATGCGGAGCATGCCGGACCCGGATTGCCGGGGCATCACCGTAGTGAAGGTGAGCTTCGGGAGATACACCCGGAGCGCTCGGCGAACGTCGATCGGACCGATCAAGAAGAAGGTGCGTCATGACGCACGAACCCAAGACGTCCCACGGCCACGGCCACCGCCATGTCCACGGGCCGAAGGGATTTCGATCGGCAGTCCGCGAAGTGTTCTCGCCGCACAGTCACGACGCTGCCGACAGTGTCGACGACGCATTGGAATCGAGCGCAATCGGCATCCGGGCGGTCAAGATCAGTCTTGTCGCGCTCGGAGTCACTGCAGTTGCTCAGGTTGCGATCGTGGCGATCTCGGGTTCGGTGGCGCTGCTGGCGGACACCATTCACAACTTCTCCGACGCGCTCACGGCAGTCCCACTCTGGATTGCCTTCGCGCTCGGTCGGCGCGCTGCGACCAGGCGCTATACCTATGGTTTCGGGCGTGCGGAGGATTTGGCCGGACTGTTCGTGCTCGCCATGATCGCACTGTCGGCAGTGATCGCCGGTGTCGAGGCGGTGAGGCGATTGATCAACCCGGTCGAGATCGAGCACCTCGGTTGGGTAGCGGCGGCAGGTTTGATCGGTTTCATCGGAAACGAATTGGTGGCGTTGTATCGGATCAGGGTCGGCAGGCAAATCGGTTCAGCGGCCCTGGTGGCCGATGGATTGCATGCTCGGACCGACGGATTCACTTCGCTCGCAGTCCTTCTGGGGGCGGGGGGAGTTGCGCTGGGTTTCCCGTTGGCAGATCCGATCATCGGCCTTGTCATCACCGTTGCCATCGTGGCGGTGCTCAGGACTGCAGCGCGAGACGTCTTCCGGAGGTTGATGGACGGCGTCGAACCTGAGTTGGTGGACGACGCAGAGCATGCATTGATGCACGTACCTGGAGTCCTCGGTGTTCGTGATCTGAAGATGCGGTGGATCGGACACCGACTGCATGCCGATGCAGAACTCGACATCGATCCCCGGGCAACACTTGCCGAAGCTCATGCGATTGCACACAGCGCCGAGCATTCGCTCACTCACGCGGTGCCCAAACTCGCTACTGCCTTGGTGCATGCGTACCCGGCGCATGACGCGGCCAACTCCGAAGTCTGATACCGGCCGCCTTCCCGGTGATCTGTGCTTGATGTCAAGCGCAGGCGGCTTCCCAGGCGAAACCGTCTGGGTCTGTGAAGGTTCCAGACGCGCCGGCAACGGTCAGACGGTGTGATCCGGTGCCTTCCGGAGCAACCCCGGCATCCTTTGCCAAAGCGCGGCGACCATACAGTGCGAGTGTCACATTGTTTGCTGCACTGGTGAATTCGACGTACTTGCGACCGAAGCTCTTGGACACCTCGAGTCCGCGGTCGAGGTAGAACTGCTTGCTGGCCTTGACGTCTTCGGCGCCGAGCAGCAGCACGAGGCTGTCGATCGTGCGGGTGGCCGGCCCGTCGTTCTTCTTCGACGACGTGGCGATCTTCCAGATCGAACCGTCTGGAGCCTGGACGACTCCGCCGTATCCCCAGAGGGATTTCTTGACAGGCTTCAAGGCGGTGGCACCGGCTGCGAGTGCTGCGCCGACGAAGGCGTCGACGATGTTCGGTTGGGAGACGACGAGCGAAAGGGTGTACCCACGAAACCCTGTTGTCGGTTCGTTCGATTCGCGTAGCTGGATTCGATCTCCGACGCCGAGAGCGTTGTAGAAGGCTTCGGCTGCCGCGAGGTCGGGAACGTCGAGTATCACGGATTTCGCGGTGGTCATCTGGGCGCTCCCTGCTGATGTGTGGATTGGCGACGTGTGGTCGGAAGTGGACTTCTGTGGTGTGTTCATGTGTTTCAACGTAATTGCGGGTCTCGTGGCTGTGCTTCTCGATTTCTGATCGGTTTGCTGAGACTGCTTGCAAGGTGCAGCACTCACGCAGGCCTTAGGTGGGCGATTTGTCGTGAATATCCTGTTCAGCCGATGTTTTCTCGATAGGCTGGTGAGCGCTGATCGGACGTACCTCACGCCACCATGGAACGGGGAAACCAGTGATCGCACTGCGAGGAAAGTCGTTAGCCGCAGCAGTAGTGGTGTCCATGACTATGGCGTTGGCCGCGTGTACCTCCGGTGAATCGGCGCCCGAGGTGGGCGGCAATTACGGCTCGGACGGAACCGCCGTCGACTACCGGGAGCCGGTGAAACTGAGTAGCCGAGATGGTGTTCTCGAGGTGCGCTTGTCCGCTCATCAGGGAGTGATTCCGCTCGATACCGCTTCGGCGCCCGTGTCGAATTTTCTGCTCTTCGGGTACGAGGTCATCCGCGGTACGGCGTCGGACGGATCGACCTCGGCGAGTGACGTCTATCCGGCGCCGACGCTCCGCGTCAATCCCGGAGAGCGATTGATCATTCATTACGACAACGATTTGCAGGATCTCACGATCCAGGACTTCTACGATCCGGCATTCACACCGGCGGGCGGGGACGTGCCGATCTATCCGCCGGCGCTGACGTCGGCTCCGCTGAATCTGCACACGCACGGAGTGCACGTGAGTCCGGACGGCAATGCGGACAACGTGTTGCTCAACATTCCCGCCGGCCAGGGAAACGTGTACGACTACGCGATTCCGGGGACGATGCCGAACGGTCTGTACTGGTATCACAGTCACCGGCACACCCTCACCGCCCAGCAGACGTACATGGGCCTGGCCGGGCTACTGGAAATCGGCCGGCCGGACGGCAATCTGCCTGTCGTGACGGCAAACGACGTTCCGATTCGCGATATGGCACTGCAGTACAACTTCGTATTCGACCGAAAAGGAAAGGGCCGACAGCTCAACGACGCGAACTGGCCCCAATTCGTCAGTACGTTGACGCCACCCGCCGGTACGGAACTAGCCGACGGGACGTACCGTCCGAGCCTTGCTCCGGTGAATTTCTCGGACACCACCGAGGGCGCGCAGTATTTCACCAACTGGTATACCGGACCGTTGTCCCCGGCCAATCATCGTGGACAGAATCAATTCGTTCCAGGCAATCTGCAGAGCTTCGTGGGTGAATCGACGACTGTACCGGCCGATCCCTCACTGCCGGACAACCAACGCGATGTGCAGTACACCGTGAACGGTCAGTTCCAGCCGTCGCTGAAACTGAAGCCGGGGCAGACCGAGATCTGGGTGCTTGCCAACATCAGCGACTTTGCCTACATGCCGGTCACGTTGACGGAAACCGCAACCGGCGCCCATCCGAAGTTCGCCATCGTAGGGCAGGACGGAAACCCGTTCGACGAGGTCAGGCCACCCGTGGATGGGGACGGAACCAGGCTGGTGATTCCGCCGGCCTCGCGATACGCAATCGCAGTGACGATGCCGGAGTCCGGCGATCTGGTGCTGGAGATGCCACCGCTCGAAGGTGCAAAGCCGGTGAGCAATCCAGGCATTCTCTACACCAACAACGGTACCGACAATCCGCCCGCCGAACTCGGAACCGTCACCGTCGACCCGTCGGTGATCAGTTACGCGGACGGATTCTTCACGTTCCCGACTCAGCAGTTGATCCGTGCGACGCCAGACGAGGGCGAAGGAAAGACGACTCCCTTCGAGTTCGGACAGAAGCTCGATACCTACACCTCGTTCGTGGATACCGCAGCGATGACGCCCGACGTGACCCGCAACCTCACAGTGTCCGGTGGGTTCGGAAACGAGAAGGCCAGCAACAGTGATCCGAAGGCCTTCACCTACGAATTCGCCGACAACACGTTCCCCAACATTCCGCTGATTCAACCGCGACTGAATTCCGTTGAGGAATGGAAGATCACGAACCTCAACAACGACGAACACCCGATGCATATTCACGTCAACGACTTCCAGGTAACGGAAGTTGTGGATCCCGTCGCAGGTACCACGACAGGGGTTCAGCCATGGGGAATCGACAACGTGAACGTGCCCGCTCCGGTGACTGACGAGAATGAGAATGCTCTCGAGCCTGCGTCAGTGACGTTGCGAACGAAGTTCACCGAGTACACCGGAACCTTTGTGATTCACTGCCACCGACTCAATCACGAGGACAACGGTTTGATGGCGACTGTCAACGTGATTCCCGAGGTATCGACATATGCCGTCGCGATACCTGGTTCGGCCGGCGTGCCCGCCAAGGTGCAGATATTCGATGCCAACGGCGACAAACTGATCACTGCTGTGACGCCCTTCCCGTCGTTCGAAGGCACCCCGAGTGTTGCGATGGCGGACGTGAACGGAGACATGGTGCTTGATCTGGTCGCTGGAACAGGTGCAGGCTCGGCTCCGGAAGTGGTGGCGTACAACGCAGTCGGCGGCGTGCCGTTCACCGACGAGTTGGCAAGATTTGCCCCCTTCGATGTGGGTTTTCGTGGCGGAGTGAACATCGGCGGCGTCGATATCGACGGAAACGCACTGGCGGACAACATCATCGTTGCCTCGGGCCCAGGGATGGAGTCGCAGGTCAAGATTTACTCCACCGACCTTCCGGCGGACAAGAGGTCCGCACCCGCAGAATTCGGTTCGTTCTCGCCGTACCCGGGATCGAGTAGCGGAGTCACGTTCGCAACCGGAATGGTTGACAGTCACTCCGGTCGAGCGAGCATCGTGACCGCACCGGGTGCGGGCGAGGAGCCGTTTATCAAGACGTTCCGCTACGACCTGTACGAACCGACGGCGGCTGCGCAGGGCGGCTCCGATGAACACGCAGGTCATACGGCTGGTCCTGTAATGACGTCGCAGTTCTTGGCATTCGATCAGGGCTACCGCGACGGGGTGTCTCTGTCGACGGGTTGGGTGGCCGGCGCCGAGGGCGGCGCAAAGTCGATAGTGGCAGGCATGCTCGGAGGAGAAGGATCAATCCGCGTCTTCTCGAGTGGATCCAGGCTCGACGGTGCACCCGAGATGTACCTCGAGAGTCCAGATCACCATTCGACGGACGTGGCATTTCGGGAGGTTGCAGCTTTCGACCCGTTCACCGCTCCAGAGTCGGGTGTGGGAGTGGCCACGACGAGCACGACTACCGGCGCGGATCTCCTCGTCAGCGGCAGCAACGGAACGGGTGCCGAAGTTCGGAAATTCACTCTCGGTCGTGCCGATCCGTCTGCGACCACATTGACACCGACGCTTGTGGGAACGCTGCCGCCCTATCCCGTCGGCGGGGGAGTTCTGCCGCTCGGCGGCCGATGATCCGGTTTTGAGAGTTGCTGAAAGTAGTTTCATATCAACGTGTCTCGAGCCTTCCTGTTCTCGAAGTTGTCCGTTTTGTCTCTGGTTATCGAAAGTGTGTTCGATTAAACTTTCGGTATGGACAGTCGGGATGCGCGGCAACTGGATGGTGAGGGCCTCAAGAGTGAGGTTCTCGATCTGGTGCGCGCCCGACACGAGTTGCAATCGCGGATGGTGTTGCTGATCGTGGAAATGTTTTCCCGTGACGTTTTCGGTGGGAAGGGTTTTCGGGCGATCGCGCAGTGGTTGCATGGTTCGACGAATCTGGAGATCGGTGAGTGCAGTCTGCTGGTCGGGTTGGCGCGGTTGTTGATGCTCGAACCTGTTGTCGCGGATGCGTTTCATCGCGGGGATGTTGATGCGTTGAAGGCGCGGCAGGTGGCGTCGTTTTGTCAGCATCCGCCGAAGAACATGACCCTGGCGGATGTGGACAAGGCTCGCGGGATTCTGTTGGGTTTGGCGTCGAAGAACATCGCCGATTGTGATGCGGTTCGGGCAGCGATTCGGCGGATCGAGAAGCAGTACGGCAGGCGTGAGGACGGCGTTCCGGTGGGTGAGGATTCGGAGCGTAACGAGTTCTACGCGTCGAAGGGTTTGTACGGGCGGGTGTCGGTGAAGGGTGATCTGGATGCGGTGAACGGGGCCCGGTTGATCACGTTGTTGTCGAGTCTGTCTGCGCCGACGCCGGAGAAGGACGGCGTGAAGGACACGCGTACTCCGGCGCTACGGCGTGCGGATGGGTTTTGTGAGTTGTTGCGCCGGTACGAGCGGGCGGGGTTGGGTCCGGTCGAGGGCGGGGTGAAACCGCACATCACGGTGACTGCGTCGGCGAAAGACATGACGGACCTCAAAGCCTTGAAGGATATGTTGCCGTCGACTCAGGAACTGGGTTTCGCGTGGACGGATTGGGTGGGCCCGATCAGTATCGATACCGCGCGGATGTTGGCGTGCGACTGCACGGTCACCCGGATTTTGTTGGATGAGAGTGGTGTTCCGCTCGACTGCGGTAAGGAAGCGAGAACGGCGACGGTTCCGCAGCGGCGGGCGTTGGCGGTTCGTGATGGTGGGTGTGCGTTTCCGGGGTGCGGGACTCCGTCGGGGTGGTGCGATGCTCATCATATTGTTCACTGGGGTGATGGTGGCCCAACGGATCTCGATAATCTGATTCTGTTGTGTGGTCATCATCATCGGACGCTGCATCACACGGAGTGGCGGGTGGAGATCGGTCCGGATCGGAAATCGGTGTTCTATCCACCGATGTCGATCGATCCGTTCCAGCAGCCGATCGGCGGGAACAGCCCACCAACGGCCGCGTGAACGGACATAACTGAAAATGCCAGCGTATGCACCGGGGAAGAATCATGCCCCGTTACATGCGCTGGCTTTTCGTGTTCCGGAGAGTTCAGGGCAGCGACCAGAACTGAGTAGTCACGAGGTAGAAGACGACAACCCAGAACAAGGTCACAGCGGCGACGATTGCCACCCCTTGTGCGTTGGTTTTTGCGACAGGAATCCCCGGAGGCGGACGCAGCCAACGGCGCAGGAGTCGATTCACGTAGTACGGCATCGTGAAGAAACTCATGATGAAGCTCGACAGCAGATTGCCGATCAACAATCCGAGCCAGAGTGGCAGCTTCAGCGGTGACAGCGCCAAAGTAAGCAAGACGACAGTCGGGTAGAGACCGACCCAGACCGCGATCGAGGTTTTTGTCTCCGAAGGTGGAGGGGCCTCGTTTCCGTTCTCGTCGAAGGCAAACCAACTGCCGAACGAATTGTCCACGGTTCGCAGTTCGAAGTCGTGAAACTTGCGGCCCTCGGCGAGGAGTTGTTGTCGCTCAGGGGAAGTCAGCCACGTATCGAGGTGGGCAGCATTGTCGAAGCGATACAGCAGGGTCCATTCATCCTGCACACCGTCGACGGGGCGAAACAGTTCGGTGCCGCGGAATCCGTCGAAAGCACTCTCCACCTCCCGAAGGCGATCCTGCCAGGCAAGGAACTCGTCGATGCTGTCGTCACCGACTCGGTGCGTCACTACGACGGTCAGCAGTGGGTCCGGAGGCCTGATCCCACCGCTCACTACCTGCTGCGTGGCCGGGCCGTCGAAGTACTGACGCCCGCTGTCGAGGTAGTTCTGCCTCGTCGCGCTGTTGATCCACGCTTGAACATGAGCGATGGAGTCGAAGCGGTACACGATCACCCAATCGGGTTGGGTGGGCGTCGGAGCCGCGATTTCTGCCCCGAGGAAGCCCGCGTAATCTGCGGCGGCTCGGTTGAGATCTTTCTGCCAGACCTCGAATTCTTTCTCCAGTCCGGCACGCACCCGCTGGCCGATGATGACCGTCGCGGCGCTGTCCGCCGACGTGTTCGCGGTCATCGGTTCAGGCCTGAGTAGATGCGTTCCGGGGTGAGCGGTAGTGACCGGAATCGTGACCCGGTTGCATCCTGCAGTGCGTTCGCCAATGCAGGGGCAACCGGATTGATGCAGCACTCCGCCATGCCCTTGGAGCGGAGTGGGCCGACGGAGTCTGATGACTCGACGAGGATCACCTCCGTGCGTGGGATATCTGCATATGTCGGGATCCGGTAGTTACGTAGATTCGGGTTCATCATCGCGCCGTTTGCGTCTACGTGGAAGTTCTCGGTGAGTGCGAAGCCGATGCCCTGGGCGACGCCACCTTCGATCTGTCCCCGCACCTGCGCCGGATTGATGATCACCCCAGCGTCGGTGGCTTGGACGCTGTAGAGAATGCGGATCTCGCCGGTGATGCGATGGACGGCAATCCGGAAGCCATGAGTGTTGGACACCACGCTGCGCGGAGATCCGTATGCCTTCCGCGCCTCGGTGAATCGGATCCCGCGCGGGCGTGCGGCCTCGAGTATCTCTTGCAGTGTTAATCGAGTACTACCGCAGACGATCTTGTCGTCGTCCATCGAGCACTGGTCAATCGACACGCCGGTGTGGTGCGCGGCGAAGGCAAGTAGGCGATCGCGGAGCGCATTCGACGCGCGAAGTACCGCGTTCCCAGCGACAAACAGGCCGGCGCTGGCGAAAGCGCCTGTATCGAAACCGGTTCGGTCGGTGTCCGACTGAATGATTCGTACACGTGACGGTGTTGTGCCCAGCTGATTCGCGGCGATCTGCACGTGAGCGGTAGAAGTACCCTCACCGAATTCGACTGTGCCGATGGCAAGTTCGTATACACAGTCTTCGTCGAGGGTGAGCCAAGCCTCGGAAATGTGCTCGGTGGGTGGCGCGGTCTCGTGTAGTGAACTGGCAGTGCCGGTGCCGATCAGCCAATCGTCTCCGAGCGAGGGAACCGGTTGGCGCTTCAACGCGGCGTCGATCAGATCTATGCATTGCCCCAGTCCGTCTTCGGTGAAGATCACGTCGTCTGGGCCGTCTTCGAGTGCGACGAGCGAATCGCCCGGTCGGACGATATTGCGTCGACGCAGTTCGAGCGGATCCATGTCCAGCGCGATGGCCAATTCGGTCATGGCCGATTCCACGGCAAAGGCCGGTTGCGTCATCCCGTACCCACGTAGAGCGCCGCTCGGAACATTGTTGGTGTACACGGAATACGCATCGAACTTCTTGTTGGCGCAGCGGTAGAGCGATACTGCCGCGCCGCCGGCAAAGAGTGTCTCTCCACCGTGGTTTCCGTACGCACCGGTGTTCGAGATGTTTCGGTACTGAAAGGCTGTGAGGGTTCCGTCCGACTTGGCACCGAGCTTGATCGTGAGCTTCATCGGATGACGCGGCGACGCGGTGGTGAACTCTTCTTCTCGGGTGAACTCGAGGCAGACGGGACGACCGGTGTCGAGGGTGGCGAGCGCCACCAGATCCTCGCTGATCACTTCCTGTTTTCCTCCGAACCCGCCGCCCACGCGTTTGCAGAACACGCGTAGCTGATCCGGGCGGAGGTCGAAGAGATGGGCGAGTTTGACCTTGGCGATGGAGGGGGACTGCGAACTTGTGCGAACGTGAAGGCGTCCGTCTTCCATCCAGGAGATCGAACCGTGCGTCTCGAGGTGCGCGTGCTGAACCCGCGGCGAGAAGTAGGTGCCTTCGTGGATGACGTCGGCCTCGGCGAACTCGGCCTCGACGTCGCCCACATGACCGTGAAGTTCGAGCAGGATGTTGTGCTCTGGATCTCGAACAAAGGGATCGTCGGATCCGTGCAGGGCTGGAGCGCCGTCGGCCATGGCCTCTTCCGGATCGAACACAAAAGGCAGGATCTCGTAATCGACCTTCACCTTCCGACGGCCTTCTTCCGCAGCGACGACGGAGTCGGCGAGGACGGCCACTACACGCTGACCCACGAACCGCACGACGTTGTCGAGAATGTAGGTGTCGTCCGGATCGACAAGGTGGTCGGTATGTATTGCCGTGGTGAAGAGCTTGCGCGGCACGTCTTTCCAGGTGTAGACGCGATGGACACCGGGGACGGCGAGCGCCTCGGTGGTGTCGATGGAGGTGATGCGTGCATGTGCGTGCGGCGAGTGCAGCACTTTCAGGTGCAGCATGCCGTCGATGGCGGTGTCCATAGTGTATTCGGCTCGGCCGGTCACCACGTCGGTGGCCGCCGGCGCCCCGACGCTGGTTCCGACGGCCTGTCCCGGGAGGGCAACTTCGATAGCACCGACACCGTTGACCGCGTCTTCGATGGATCGGTAACCGGTGCAGCGGCACAGGTTTCCCTTGAGCGCTCGCGGCAAGTCTTCTTTCTGCGCGTCGGTGAGCGCCGCCGAGGTCATGATCATCCCGGCGGTGCAGAACCCACACTGAAAGCCGGGTGCATCCCGGAACTGCTGCTGAATCGGATGGAGATCTTCGGGCGTGCCGAGTCCCTCGATCGTGGTTACCGCGCGACCGTCGGCGCGAAAGGCGGGCGTGATGCAGCTGTGTATCGGTGTTCCGTCGAGCCACACTGTGCACGCCCCGCAGTCCCCGCCGTCGCACCCCTTCTTCACCCCGTGGTGTCCGAGGTGCCGAAGAAACGTCCGGAGACACTGTCCCGGGAACGGCTCCTCGTGGAACTGCCGGTCGTTCACCGTGTAGCTCATGACTGGCTCCCCGTGAGTTCGTTTCGGAGCTCGTCGGCGTAGTGGCGGGCGAGGTGGAGGCGGTGGTCTGGGGTTCCGTTGGGATCGTCGAACCAAATGTCGGCCGAAATGGAGTCGACGGCTCGTCGCAGAGAGTGCTCGTCCGGCATGGTGTCGAACGTCAGCCGGATCGGATGGGTGGTGCCGGCGGTGATGGTGAGGTGAAAGTCGTCGGCGCCAGGAGTCTGCGTCGCGATCATGAAGATCGTCGAACGGCCGAGGTGCGTGAGACTGAAGCGGCGGTGGGCGTGCCGTTTGGTGAGTGCGTGCACCGGGAACTCGATGCTCCGAAGGACTTCGCCCGGCTCCAGGACATTCTGGTGGTCACCGGTCACGAAGTCGCACGCGTCGACGGTCCTCACTGTTCCGTCGGTAGCCCATAGTGTGAACGAAGCCTCGAGTGCAACTGCCAGGGTGATCATCGGTCCGGCCGGAAGCGACATACAGATGTTGCCGCCTACGGTGGCCGAATTCCACACCTTGAAAGACGAGAGGAAGTACTCGCAGCTGACGCGAATAAGTGGACTCGCACGCCAATTGTCCGGCGGGACAAACGCATACAGTTCGGCAACGGTGCACGTAGCTCCGACACCGAAATGAGTCGGGCCGACCTCCAGTGGTGTCCAACCGAGCGCGGTGAGGTCGACCAGTCGACGCGTGTCGGGTTGTTCTGCTGAGAACAGCCACGTTCCTCCCGCGAGCCAGGCGTCGCCGGGACGCCACACGTCCCCTGGGCGATCCGGTGGTCGGCGTATCACGTCGGTAATGGTGGTGATGTCCATGCGCCTGCTCCCCTCGGGGGATGTGTCTTCTCGGAGTGGGACATTACCGAGGTGACGAGACGCATTCACACTTTTAGTACATATCGGGCACGCGAAACATGAGCGATACGTACGTGACATCGACTGGTGGGGCGGTGCATGCGCTTGCCGATTCTGGGTACGACTGCTTGAGAGGCGCGATCAGCCTCTTGCTTTCGCGCTGTTGATTCGGACGCGGCTACGCACTCGGCGGCCGCGGAGATCATGCGGGGCGGGGCGCTGTGAAACCCTTCGAGGTAAGTCGGACCGACCCTTCTGATGAGACGCTCTTTCCGCTCTCGGCCGCCCAACGGGCAACCTGGTTCGCTCAGCAATTCGATCCCGAAGTCCCGATTCTGATAGCGCACTACGTGGAGCTGCGCGGCGAACTCGACGTCGAACTGCTGGATCGCGAAACGCGAGCGGTGGCATACGAGTTTCAATCTCCTTTGCTCAAAGTGATCGAGATCGACGGTCAACCGATGCAGTACGTGGACGAGACATCTGAGATCACCGTCCGTCTTGTCGACCTCCGTGGGTCCCCCGATCCGATCGAGGATGCCCTCGGGTGGATGCGCCGAGATTGCCGGACGCAGCTCGACCTGGCAGTCGACGGAATCGTCGCGACCGCTGTGCTGCGCGTCGGGGACGCGCACTATCTGTGGTACAGCCGCATCCATCATGTTGCGCTCGACGGTTTCGGTGCCATGACCATGATGAACCGCATTGCGCATCGGTACTCGGCCTCGGCGGCGAGAAAGGACTCGCAGCCGAGTCGTGCGGCGACACTCCGGACGCTGTACGACATCGACGAGCGGTACAGAATGTCGGATCGATTCGCCGCCGACCGGGAGTACTGGGCTGAGCGCAATACCACCCTCGCCGGATCCAGCCTGGCGGAGGCTTCTGGGCCCGCGCAAACCGAGAGCCGACTCGAAAGCACACTGATGTCGGACCGAAGTTGTGCCCTTCTCTACGAATCCGAGAACCACGCTGCACCGGTCATCGCTGCGCTCGCGTTGTACCTCGCGCGGATGACGGCGAAAGAGACTGTCCAGATTCATGTTCCGATGTCCGGACGGACTACGGCGGTGCTGCGGGATTCGGGCGGCATGATGGTGAACGTCACGCCACTGCTCATCCGTGTCGCAGCGGTCGACACCGTCGGTGAACTGTTTGCCCAGGTCCAACATGAGCTCATGGGTGCATTGCGGCACCAGCGCTGCAGCCTCGACGACATCCGTCGGGACGCAGGCGTGACGAGCGGTCTGGAAGGCGAAGACTCATATGCCGGGCCCATGGTCAACGTCATGCTGTTTCGCCAGGAGGTGCAGTTGGGCGAGGTGGTTGGGGAGTATCACATCGTCACCTCCGGGCCGGTGGAAGACCTTCTGGTCAACGTGTATCCGAGCGGCGACAGGCTGCGCGTCGACTTCCGGGCAAACCCGATCCGATACGAGGAGGCGGGTTTACGCGAGCACCACCGGAATTTTGTCGGCTTGCTGGAAGAGTTGATCGCGTCTGATTCCGGTGCCGAGCTGGCAGACATTCACGGCCCGACGGCCTGGGAGGGCGAGCGACGACAACGCGAAGTGCGGCACCTCGAATATTGGAGACATGAGCTCACCGGGGCGCCCGAACTATTGCAACTTCCCTTCGATCGGCCCAGACCTGCAACGCAATCGCTGGAGAACGGACGGGTTGAGGTCCAGATCGCCGCCGACACCCACGCGCGGATCACGGCGATGGCGAGTGATCTCGGGACGGACACTCGTGCGGTCTTACATGCAAGCTTTGCTCTCCTGGTGAGCCGGTTGTCCGGTGCTTCGGATGTTGTGATCGGTACGCCGACGGGATCCGACGCGAACATCGTTGCCATCCGGAGTCGCATCGATCTGGAGACGCCGTTCACGGCACTCTTGGGCAGTGTCGTCGAGGTCCGAAGTAATGCGCTGCCGCACAGTGGGATACGGCTTGAGCAGTTGGTTCAGCCATTGCACGTGGAGGATGTACCCGCCTATGCGCCGGTTGTACAGGTGATGTTCGAGTCCGTCGCCGGCGCTGACGAGCGCCCTCGCGACATCGGCCGCTTCGATCTCGGAGTGTCTGCAGTCGAACTGTTCGACGAGGTGGGTACGCCGTCCGGAATCTCGGTGAGGCTCGCGTTTGCCACCGATCTATTCGACGCCGAGACGGTACGCGGCCTCGGTTTGCGGTTCGCCTGCGTCCTGGAATCCGTCACAGCGGATCCGGCAATCATGGTCGGCGACATCGATATCTTGTCCGACGACGAGCGATCCGCGATACGGCCTGTCCGCGGTGACCCGCGCGCTTCGCATCGCACCCTGGCCGATTTGTTCGACGGTGCGGCGCGCACACACCCCGACGGCGTGGCCCTGTCGTATCTCGATGACGAGTTGACGTATCGAGAACTCGACGAGCGTTCGTCGAAGTTGGCCCGAGAATTGATCGACCGCGGCATCGGTCCGGAAAACATTGTGGCGCTGGGTATGACGCGTTCGATCGAATCGGTTGTCGCGATGTTGGCCGTGAGCAAAGCCGGCGCGGCATTCGTGCCGGTGGATCCGACCTATCCGAATGAACGTGTTCGCTTCATACTGACCGATTCCGGCGCCGTACTGGGACTCACGGTCGTCGCGGAACTTCATCGCTTGCCGGATTCGGTTCCCTGGTCAGCGATCGACGACGCTGAGTTCCGTGGCCGACTTGCACGGTTGTCCGTGCGTTCCATCTCCGATGTCGATCGGGTGCGCCCGATCCGGCCCGACAATCCCGCATACGTGATCTACACGTCCGGGTCCACCGGACTCCCCAAGGGGGTGACGGTCTCGCATCGTGGACTGGAAGCGCTTGCTGCCGAACAGCGTTCGCGGTTCGGTGCGACCCAGGATGCGCGAACGTTGCACTTCTCGACCCCGAGTTTCGACGCCTCGATTTTCGAGTACCTGCTGGCTTTCGGTGCCGGAGCGACCATGGTGATTGCGCCGAGCACGATCTACGGCGGTGACGAGTTGTCTCACTTCCTCGAATCCCAGCGTGTCACGCATGGTTTTGTCACTACTGCGGCGCTCGGGACAGTTTCGCCCGAGGGCCTTTCGGACTTCGGCGAAGTGGTGGTCGGTGGTGAGGCCTGTCCGCCGGATCTCGTGCAGCGGTGGGCTCCCGGCCGACGGCTGTGCAATGCGTACGGGCCGACCGAGACCACCGTCATGTCGAACATCGGCGAGCCGATGGTGTCGTCGGAGGACATCACAGTGGGCGGTCCGCTCCGCGGCTTCGAGGAGATCGTGCTCGATCAGCGATTGCACCCCGTCCCCGACGGTGTTGTGGGCGAGCTGTACATCTCGGGAGACGCGCTCGCACGTGGATATCACCGGAAGTATGCGTTGACCGCAGAACGATTCGTGGCAGACCCCTTCGGCCTCCCCGGGCAGCGGATGTATCGAACGGGGGATTTGGTGCGGTGGCGCCGTGGCCGTGGACTCGAGTACGTCGGTCGTAGTGACTTCCAGGTGAAAGTTCGCGGATTTCGTATCGAACTCGGGGAAATCGACAGCGTCGTGCGGTCGTGTCCGCAGGTCGAGAATGCAGTCACCGTGGCGCGTGCGGCTCCCTCCGGGACAGCGACGATCACCACGTACGTCGTGCCTGCCGGCGGAAGTGCGCTCTCGACGGCCGAGCTGACGCGGTACGTCGCGAGCCGTGTTCCGTCGTACATGGTTCCTGCGGCATTTGTTCTACTCGACGAGTTGCCGGTAACTCCGGCGGGAAAGGTCGATCGCGCTGCCTTACCTGCACCTCGGCTCGATGCTCGGTCGGACGACTTTCGACCGCCCGAGGGCGCTGAGGAACTAGTGCTCGCCGAGATTTTTGCCGATGTTCTAGGCTTCGAGACGGTGGGTGCGGGTGACGACTTCTTCGATCTGGGCGGGAACTCACTGATTGCCACGAAGCTGATCGCTCGCGTAAATGCCGCTGAAGAAATCGATTTCGGGGTGCGGACTTTGTTCGAAGCACCGACTATCGAATCATTGGCCCGTCACGTGCGGGATGCGAAGTCATCCCGCGTTGATCGCACGCGTTCGAAGCGTCCAATCCTGCAGGCACATTCGTACAGGGACAAGATTCCGGTGTCTGTGGCACAACGACGCCTGTGGTTCGTCAATCAGTTCGACACGTCGTCCCCGGCCTACAACATTCCGATGGTGGTCCGACTGTCAGGTGCCTTGGATGTCGCTGCGATGCAGCGCGCGGTGGGAGATGTTGTCGATCGGCATGAATCGCTCCGTACCGTCTACCCGGCGTCGGTCGACGGCCCACATCAGGTAGTAGTGCCTTCGGAACGCGTGACGTCGAAGATCGCGTGGGAAGTATCCGTGGACGAGGAAGCCTTGGACAGGCGCATCGCCGATCTCGCTCGCGAGGGGTTCGACGTGAGCGCGAACGTGCCCCTGCGCGGCTCCCTTTTTCGGGTCACGCCGGACGATCATGTCCTTGCGCTGGTGGTTCACCATATTTCGGCGGACGGAGCATCCCTCGAGCCGCTGGCCCGCGACCTGACCCGCGCCTACGCGGCGCGGGCTGCGAAACGGGCACCGGACTGGTCGCCTTTGCCTGTGCAGTACGCCGACTACAGCCAATGGCAGATCGAACTGCTCGGCAGTGACGACGATCCGGACACGCTCGAGGCGAAGCAGTTGGACTACTGGACGTCCACCCTGGCCGGTCTACCTGACGTGATCGACCTTCCGCTGGATCGACCGAGACCGGCGGAACGATCCATGCGCGGTGAATCGGTCCGATTCTCGGTGCCCGCAGACGTGCACAGTGAACTCCTCGAACTCGCTCGGAATCACAACACGACACCGTTCATGGTGATGCACGCAGTGCTGGCGGTTCTGTTGGCACGGCTGAGCGCCTCGCCGGACATAGCGATCGGGACTCCGGTAGGAGGGCGCGCCGAGCAAGTCCTCGACGATCTGGTCGGGATGTTCGTCAACACGGTCGTCCTGCGAATCACCGTTGACACCGCCGCGACTTTCGAGGAGATCCTTTCACGAACTCGCGAAGTCGATCTGGCAGCGTTCGGACAAGCCGAGGTGCCGTTCGAGCGAGTCGTCGATGCAGTTGCGCCGGAGCGTTCGTCATCTCGCTCACCGCTCTTCCAGGTTCTGTTGGAATTCCAGAACACCGCAGATCCCCACCTCGAACTACCCGGACTGGGTGTCGATGTTGTTCCAGTCGACGTCGGTGTCGCCAAATTCGACTTGCAACTGTCGCTCTCCGAGCAGCGTGGCAAAGACGGCCTCCCCATGGGTTTCGATGCCGCCTTCACCTATGCCTCCGATATCTTCGAGCGCACCACAGTCGCCGAGTTCGGCGAGCGTTTCGTCCGCCTCCTCCGGTCGGTCGTGTCGGATCCAACAGTGCCAGTAGGGGATACGGAAATTTTGGGCGTGCCCGAGCGTGGGTTGGTGGTGGGTGGTTGGGATGGTGTGGGGGTTGTGGTGGGGGGTTTGACGTTGGTGGATGTGTTGGATGGGCGGTTTGCTGGTGTGGGTGGTGGGGGGTTGGTGTGTGGTGGGGTGGTGTTGTCGTGGGGTGAGTTCGATGTTCGGGTGAATCGTTTTGCGCGGTTTTTGATTTCGTTGGGGGTGGGTCCGGAGTCGCGGGTGTGTGTGGCGTTGTCGCGGTCGGTGGAGTTGTTGGTGGCGGTGTTTGCGGTGGTGCGGGCTGGTGGGGTGTTTGTTCCGGTGGATGTGGGTGCGCCGGTGGAGCGGGTGGGGTTTGTGGTGGGGGTGGTGGATCCGGTGGTGGTGTTGTCGCGGGTTGGTGATGGTGGGTGTTTGCCGGTGGGGGTGGGGTTTGTTGATGTGGGTTGTGTTGATGTTTCGGGGTTTTCGGGTGGTCCGGTGGGGGTGGGGGATCGGTTGGGGGTGTTGTTGCCTGAGCATGCGGTGTATGTGATGTTCACGTCGGGGTCGACGGGTCGTCCGAAGGGGGTGGTGGTGTCGCATGCGGGGGTGGTGAATCGGTTGTTGTGGATGCAGGGGGAGTTTCCGTTGGGTGTGGGGGATGTGGTGTTGCAGAAGACGCCGGTGTCGTTCGATGTGTCGGTGTGGGAGTTGTTTTGGCCGTTGATGGTGGGTGCGCGGTTGGTGGTGGCGGATCCGGGTGGGCATCGTGATCCGGTGTATTTGGTGGGTGTGATCGAGCGGTGGGGGGTGTCGGTGGTGCATTTTGTGCCGTCGATGTTGGAGGTGTTCGTGGGGGAGTTGGGGGTGGGGTGTTCGGGTTTGCGTCGGGTGTTTGTGTCGGGTGAGGGGTTGTCGTCGGTGTTGGCGGGGCGGTTTGCGGGGGTGTGTGGTGCGGAGTTGGTGAATTTGTACGGGCCGACGGAGGCGTCGGTGGATGTGACGTTTCATGTGGTGGAGGGTGTTGTGGGGGTGGGTGTTCCGATTGGTCGGCCGGTGTGGAATACGCGGGTGTTGGTGTTGGATTCGCGGTTGCGGCCGGTTCCGGTGGGTGTGGTGGGGGAGTTGTATGTGGGTGGGGTGCAGGTGGCTCGGGGGTATGAGGGTCGTGTGGATTTGACGGTGGGTCGGTTTGTGGCGGATCCGGTGTCGGGGGTGGTGGGTGCTCGGGTGTATCGGACGGGTGATGTGGTGCGGTGGGGGTGTGGTGGGGTGTTGGAGTTTGTGGGGCGCACGGATTTTCAGGTGAAGGTGCGGGGGCAGCGGGTGGAGTTGGGTGAGGTGGAGGCGGTGTTGGCTGCTCAGGTGGGGGTGGCTGGTGCGGTGGTGGTGTTGCGGTCGGGTGTGGGTGGGGATTTTTTGGTGGGGTTTGTGGTGGGTGAGGTGGGGGTGGTGGTCGATGAGGTGGTGGTGTTGGAGGGGGTGCGGAGGTCTCTTCCGGGGTTCATGGTGCCGTCGGTGGTGGTGGTGTTGGGGGAGTTTCCGGTGACGGTGCATGGGAAGTTGGACCGTAAAGCCCTCCCGGACGTCACCTTCGAACCTCAACCGCTGCAGTATGTTGCGCCACGAACGCCGGTCGAGGAGACGGTTGCCGCAATCTTCGATGATCTGCTGGGAACGTCGACGGTGGGCGTGAACGACGACTTTTTTGCCCTGGGTGGGAGCTCTCTCAGTGCGGCCAGGCTGGTTGCGCGAGTGAATTCTGTTCTCGGCGAACGGATCAACATTCGTGACGTCTTCGATGCTTCTACCGTTGCAGCGCTGGCCGAATTGGCGCAGTGTCGCGGAGGAGAGGGGGCCAAGCCGGCGTTGACGCCGCGGGGTACGACGACGGATATCCCACTTTCACCGGCGCAGGAGCGAATGTGGTTTGCGAATCAGTTCGCCCCCGAGTCCGCCGCCTACAACGTCGCGTGCGCGTTGAGGCTCGAAGGTGCAGTGAACGTGAGTGCGCTTCAGACTGCATTTGTCGACGTCGTCGAGCGGCACGAGTCCTTGCGCACCGTTTTTCCTCTCACCGATGACGGCCCGCGTCAAGTGATCATGTCCACCTCACAGGTGGTATCGGATCTTGCACCGAGACTTGTGCAGGGAGAGGAAGAGCTGCGCGAGCGTAGCCGGCAGATCGCTTCGGATGGTTTCGACGTCACGCAGCAGGTCCCGATGCGCGCCGCCTTGTTGCGGCGAGATGACCAGGTCCACTCGCATGTCCTGGTGATCGTGATTCACCACATCGCCGCTGACGGATTCTCGACGGTACCGCTGGCCCGAGATCTCATGAGCGCATACTCCTCCCGTGTGAACGGTAAGGCACCGCAGTGGGCGCCGCTCGGGATCCAGTATGCCGACTACGCGTTGTGGCAACGTGGTTGGTTGGGCTCGGAATCGGACTCTCGGTCTCTGATCTCGAAACAGCTCGGCTATTGGGCCGAGAATCTTGCGGGCGCACCGGAGGTTCTCGACATTCCGACCGATCGACCGCGTGTTGATGTGCGTTCGCTTCGACGCGGACGGATCAGGTTCGTGTTCGGTCCGAAGGTGCATGCCGGTGTGGTTGCCCTGTCGCGCAAACACAACGCCACGGTCTTCATGGTTGTGCACGCAGCCTTGGCAGTGCTGCTGGCGAGGCTCAGTGATGAGGACGACGTAGCCGTCGGAACTCCCATCGCCGGCCGTGGGGAGCGCGAACTCGACGACCTGGTGGGCATGTTCGTCAACACGTTGGTCTTGCGCACTGCAGTGGACCGCGGCGCGACTTTCGGAGACTTCCTCGACCAGGTCCGAAACGTAGATCTGAGCGCCTTCATTCACGCGGACGTGCCGTTCGAAAGAGTCGTCGAGATCGTGAATCCTTCACGTTCGACGGCGTACTCGCCCCTGTTTCAAGTCATGTTGGAGTTCCAAGACATCGAACGGCCTGCACTCGAACTCCCCGACCTGCAGGTGACCGACGTGGGCGTCGAGATCGACACCATCAACTTCGATCTTCAGTTGACGGTGACGCAGAACGCCGGCGCAGCCGGCGAATCGGACGGTCTTCGCGCCGAATTCGGATATGCCACAGATATTTTCGACGAGGAAACGGTAGCGGGCTTCGCCGACCGCCTGCAACGGATTCTCGAGCGCGTTATCACGGATCCGCAATCACGGATCGGAGATATCGAGATCCTCGACGCCTATGAGTCAGCCGAACTGGTACCCGTGCGAGGTGAGATTTCCGCCGCTGTTCAGACCCTTCCGGATTTGCTGACTGCAGCAACAGATATGGCGACCGCCCAGGATCCCGGCGCCGTTGCGCTGGTGTTCGAGGAACGTGAAGTGACCTATCTCGAACTCGACGCGCAGTCGAACCGATTGGCCCGCATGCTGATCGAATCCGGAGTGGGTCCCGAATCGGTGGTGGCGTTGTGTCTCCCACGCTCCATCGAGTCCGTTCTGGCGGTGTGGTCCATTGCCAAGACAGGTGCGGCATTCCTTCCCGTGGACCCGGGACATCCTGCTGCTCGTATCGAGCACATGCTGGGCGACTCCGGTGCAGGGTGGGGGATAACGTCTCGAGCTCACAACGCGGCATTGTCCGGCCTCGTGCCGTGGCTGGTCCTCGAAGATGCCGGTTTCGAGGAACGGCTGCGGGCGTACTCGCCATCGAAAGTCACCGACGCGGATCGGAAGGCACCGATTCGCATCGACAATCCGGTCTATCTGATCTACACGTCGGGGTCGACAGGAACACCCAAGGGCGTGACGGTCACACATCGCGGGTTGAGCGACTTCGCGCTCCAGGAGCGTGAGACCTTCGCCGCCACGACCCGATCCAGAACTCTGCACTTCGCTTCGCCGAGTTTCGACGCGTCGGTTCTCGAGCTCGTGATGGCCGTTGGTGCTGGAGCCACGATGGTGATCGTGCCACCGACCGTCTACGGCGGGTCGGAACTGGCGGCGCTACTGGAGCGCGAGCGCGTCACCCATTGTTTTGTGACTCCGGCGGCCTTAACGTCCGTCGACCCAGACGGTCTCACCACTGTCGGTTGTGTCGTGACAGGTGGGGAAGCGTGTCCGCCGGAATTGGTGGCCCGCTGGGCGCCGGGCAGAAAGATGTTCAACGCCTACGGTCCTACCGAGGCAACTGTCGTGTCGAGCATCAGTGCGGCACTGGCTCCGAACGACCCGGTCACTATCGGCACACCTACTCGCGGATTCAGCGAGGTAGTGCTGGACTCGCGTCTGCGAGCGGTACCGGTAGGTGTCGCGGGGGAGTTGTATCTTGCCGGGCCGGCTCTCGCTCGCGGCTATCACCGGCGATACCCGTTGACCGCCACGCAGTTTGTCGCAGATCCCTTCGGTGCGCCGGGAACGCGGATCTATCGCACGGGCGATCGCGTGCGGTGGACGCCCGACCGACGGCTGGAGTATCTCGGGCGCACCGATGCCCAAGTCAAAGTCCGTGGGTTCCGCATCGAACTCGGGGAAGTCGAGGTGGCACTGCAGACGCACCCGCGCGTGGCCCAGGCGGTGACGGCCGTCTGGAACGGCGACGGCAGGGATCGGTTGATCGGCTACGTGGTTCCCGATCGCGGAGCGAGTGTCGATCCGCGAGACGTCCTCGCCCATGCAGGCAAGCGCCTGCCGTCGTACATGGTGCCGGCGGCGGTGGTGGTGCTCGACGCACTTCCGCTGACGGTTCACGGAAAACTCGACCGCGCAGCGCTTCCCAGACCCGATTTCTCGTCCGCCGCCACACCCGACCGGACACCGCGAACGGAAACCGAGAATCTTCTTGCCGCTCTGTTCGCGCAGGTTCTCGGTCTCGACGCGGTAGGAGTGCATGATTCGTTCTTCGAGCTCGGTGGCGACAGCATCATGTCCATCCAATTGGTGGCCCGCGCTCGCGATGCGGGTGTGATCATCTCACCCCGAGATGTATTCGACCACAAATCCGTCGCCGCGCTTGCCGAGTCGGCGCACCTTGAGCAGGACGGTCCTGATGTACTCGCGGAGCTACCGGGATCCGCTGTCGGAACTGTTCCACTGAGCCCGGTGGCGCAGTGGATGCTCGACCGCAGCAGTGGCGGGCTGCGTGGCGGCGAATTGAAACGGTTCTCCCAGGCGCTCTTGCTGACAGCTCCCGCTGATGTCACCCAGGATCTCCTTGTCAGTGGTCTCCAGGTGTTGCTGGACCGCCACGGAATGCTTCGAGCTCGCTTGGTTGAGAGTGACCGGGTCATGGAAGTCTTACCACCCGGCTCGATCTCGGCCGAAGGACTGATCCACCGCGTAGCTGTCGATTCGGTGGACGACGAAGGTTTCAGGGCCTTGGCGTCGGGAGAACTCGAGGCCGCGGCCGACAGCTTGGATCCCGCCGCGGCTGACATGGTGCGCGTGATCTGGTTCGACCTGGCCGACAAACCTGACGTGTCGACCAGGCGGGGCCGACTACTTGTGGTGATTCATCACCTGGTTGTCGACGGCGTCTCGTGGCGCATTCTGGTCACCGACCTGGCGTCGGTGACAGCACAACTCCAGGCCGGTGTCACTCCCGAACTGCCACAGATCGGGACGTCGTTCCGGCGATGGGCGCATGGGCTTGTCGAGCACGTGGGCGACCGGAGCGTCGAACTGGACATGTGGAGAACGATCCTGGACGGCGATGACCCGTTGATCGGTTCGCGCCCACTCGATCCCACGATCGACGTAGACGACACGGTCGACACCGTTACAGTGGACATCTCGCCTTCGGCGACCAGGAACCTTCTCACCACGGTTCCTGCGGCATTCCACGCCGGCGTGAACGACGGACTCCTCACCGCTGTTGCGTTGGCCTCGATCGGGTGGCGACGACGCCGCGGTATGGATACCGCTGCCGCCCTGATCACGCTCGAAGGACACGGGCGCGAGGAAGGGGTGGTTCCTGGCGCAGACCTCGGTCGTACCGTTGGTTGGTTCACCACGCTCTACCCGGTGCGCGTGGACCTCGGCGCAATCGACGTCGACGACGCACTGGCAGGTGGCGCCGACGCCGGGCGGGCTCTCAAAGCTGTCAAAGAGTACTTGCGTGCGATCCCCGATCATGGAATCGGATTCGGGATGTTGCGGTACCTGTCGGGCGAGAGCGACCCACTCGGCCGATTCCGTTCTCCTCAGATCAGTTTCAACTATCTGGGCCGGATCAGCTCCTCTGACGGAACACAGGACTGGCTGCCGGTGGAGGGCAATCGAAGGCTCGGCGGAACCCAGAACCCGTCCATGCCTGTGGCGTCCGTGATCGACATCAACGCCGCGGTTGAGGACCACGTCGACGGGCCGTGCCTGACAGCATCTTTCACCTTTCCCCGCGGAGTGCTCGACAGGTCTGACATCGCGGAGTTCGCGGAACTGTGGCGTCGTGCGCTCGACGGACTCAGCGCGCACGCGTCGCGACCTGATGCGAGCGGTCTGACGCCGTCGGACATTCCCCTGGTCTCGGTCGACCAACAACAGATCGAACGCTGGGAGAACGATTTCCCCGGATTGCACGATGTCTGGTCGGTGTCGCCCCTTCAGGCCGGGCTGATGTTCCATGCCTCACTGGCGGCCACGTCGACGGACGTCTACACAGCGCAGTTGTTCGTCGAGCTCGAAGGAGAGGTTGATTCCGAGCGTTTGCGCGGCGCTGCTGCCGGACTATTGGCAAACCACCCGAATCTGTGTGCAGCGTTCGTCTACGACGTACACGGCCTACCGGTGCAGTTGATTGTCGACGATGCCGTGATTCCCTGGACCGAGGTCGACCTGAGTGATCGCGGATCGGCAACCGACGCAGATCTGGAGCGCCGCCTCGCCGAGGATCGCAGTGCACCCTTCGACCTCGCTTCGCCGCCACTGCTTCGGCTGACGTTGCTGCGAACCTCGCCGACGAGGTGTGTGTTGGTGGTGACGAACCATCACATCGTTCTCGACGGTTGGTCGATGCCGTTGCTGGTTCGCGAACTGTTGATGCGATACGCGGACGACAGTCTCTCGGTCGAGAGGGCCCCGTCCGATCTTCCGGAGACTCCGTCGTACCGCAGCTATCTGGAATGGTTGATGCACCGCGATATGGAGACCTCGCTCGCGGCGTGGGAGGACGCCTTGGAAGGCGTCGACGAGCCGACGTTGTTGGCGCCTTCGACGCCGATCGCGGAGCAACTGGTGCCCGAAGAGGTTGCCGTCGATCTACCCGATTCGGTGCGCGACGGACTCGGTGCGCTGGTCCAACGGAGCGGGATCACGATGAACACGGTGATCCAGGCGGCGTGGGGTGTCCTACTGTCTCGGATGCTTTCCCGTGACGACGTAGTCTTCGGCGTCACGGTTTCGGGCCGCTCACCCGAGTTGTCTGGTGTGGAAAACATGATGGGGCTGCTGATCAACACGTTGCCTGTCCGAGTGCAACTGGATCCGGACGAGACGTGTACGCAGCTGCTCGCTCGACTGCAAAGCGAGCAGACAGCTCTGCTCGATCATCACTATGTCGGACTCGGCGCGATTCAATCTGTCGTAGGGACAGGCAATTTGTTCGACACACTGTCGGTCTTCGAGTCGTATCCGATCGATACCTCGGGGATGGGCGGGAACACCGACATTGCCGGTATGCGCGTCACCGCTGTGAATGCCCGCGACGCCACGCATTACCCGCTCACCGTGCTGTCGGTCGCGGAACCGACGCTGCAGGTCAGCCTGCGGTACCAGCCGGCGGCATTCGACCGCGCCGCGGTCGACACCATTGCACAGCGAATGTCGCGGATTCTTGCCGCCTTCGCAGCGAACGCCGATACACCGGTCGGTGAGGTCGACGTGTTTGTCGCCGGTGAGCGTGGGTTGGTGGTGGGTGGTTGGGATGGTGTGGGGGTTGTGGTGGGGGGTTTGACGTTGGTGGATGTGTTGGATGGGCGGTTTGCTGGTGTGGGTGGTGGGGGGTTGGTGTGTGGTGGGGTGGTGTTGTCGTGGGGTGAGTTCGATGTTCGGGTGAATCGTTTTGCGCGGTTTTTGATTTCGTTGGGGGTGGGTCCGGAGTCGCGGGTGTGTGTGGCGTTGTCGCGGTCGGTGGAGTTGTTGGTGGCGGTGTTTGCGGTGGTGCGGGCTGGTGGGGTGTTTGTTCCGGTGGATGTGGGTGCGCCGGTGGAGCGGGTGGGGTTTGTGGTGGGGGTGGTGGATCCGGTGGTGGTGTTGTCGCGGGTTGGTGATGGTGGGTGTTTGCCGGTGGGGGTGGGGTTTGTTGATGTGGGTTGTGTTGATGTTTCGGGGTTTTCGGGTGGTCCGGTGGGGGTGGGGGATCGGTTGGGGGTGTTGTTGCCTGAGCATGCGGTGTATGTGATGTTCACGTCGGGGTCGACGGGTCGTCCGAAGGGGGTGGTGGTGTCGCATGCGGGGGTGGTGAATCGGTTGTTGTGGATGCAGGGGGAGTTTCCGTTGGGTGTGGGGGATGTGGTGTTGCAGAAGACGCCGGTGTCGTTCGATGTGTCGGTGTGGGAGTTGTTTTGGCCGTTGATGGTGGGTGCGCGGTTGGTGGTGGCGGATCCGGGTGGGCATCGTGATCCGGTGTATTTGGTGGGTGTGATCGAGCGGTGGGGGGTGTCGGTGGTGCATTTTGTGCCGTCGATGTTGGAGGTGTTCGTGGGGGAGTTGGGGGTGGGGTGTTCGGGTTTGCGTCGGGTGTTTGTGTCGGGTGAGGGGTTGTCGTCGGTGTTGGCGGGGCGGTTTGCGGGGGTGTGTGGTGCGGAGTTGGTGAATTTGTACGGGCCGACGGAGGCGTCGGTGGATGTGACGTTTCATGTGGTGGAGGGTGTTGTGGGGGTGGGTGTTCCGATTGGTCGGCCGGTGTGGAATACGCGGGTGTTGGTGTTGGATTCGCGGTTGCGGCCGGTTCCGGTGGGTGTGGTGGGGGAGTTGTATGTGGGTGGGGTGCAGGTGGCTCGGGGGTATGAGGGTCGTGTGGATTTGACGGTGGGTCGGTTTGTGGCGGATCCGGTGTCGGGGGTGGTGGGTGCTCGGGTGTATCGGACGGGTGATGTGGTGCGGTGGGGGTGTGGTGGGGTGTTGGAGTTTGTGGGGCGCACGGATTTTCAGGTGAAGGTGCGGGGGCAGCGGGTGGAGTTGGGTGAGGTGGAGGCGGTGTTGGCTGCTCAGGTGGGGGTGGCTGGTGCGGTGGTGGTGTTGCGGTCGGGTGTGGGTGGGGATTTTTTGGTGGGGTTTGTGGTGGGTGAGGTGGGGGTGGTGGTCGATGAGGTGGTGGTGTTGGAGGGGGTGCGGAGGTCTCTTCCGGGGTTCATGGTGCCGTCGGTGGTGGTGGTGTTGGGGGAGTTTCCGGTGACGGTGCATGGGAAGTTGGACCGTAAAGCCCTCCCGGACACTGATTTTGCGAGCGCTGCGTTTCGGACTCCCGCCACTCCTGCCGAAATCGGAATCGCCCGTGCTGTTGCCGACGTTCTCGGTCTCGACCAGGTGGGTGCCGACGACAGTTTCTTCGAACTCGGCGGGGATTCCCTCAGCGCCACTCGAGTCATCGCCCGCATCAACGCCGCATTGCACACCAATATGGGGGTCAATGCACTGTTCGACGCCCCCGTGGTCGCGGACCTGGCGGCCTCGATAGATCCAATCGACTCCGCGCCGGGCGAGCCTGGACTCGAGGAAGCTACTCGTGTGCCCCTCACGAGTAGGACACGGCCAGAACGTATTCCGCTGTCGTTCGCGCAATCGCGGATGTGGTTCGTCAACCAGTTCGACACGTCGTCTCCGCTCTACAACATCCCCGTCGCACTACAACTGGACGGGTTCCTGGATTCGGGTGCGCTCCAAGCCGCGCTGGGTGATGTGGTGGAACGGCACGAATCCCTTCGAACGATCTTTCCTGCGTCCGCAGACGGGCCCTACCAGGTGATCGCCGAACCCGCGGTCGCTGCTCCTCGAATCCACCCCGTGCCGATTCCCGGCGAGGGGCTTTTCACGGACTTGCGCGCGTTCTTCGACATCGGATTCGATGTGTCCGAAGAGTTCCCGCTGCACGTGAGGTTACTCCGAAACGGGCCGGAGCAGCATGTACTCGCGATCGTTGTTCACCACATCGCCGCAGACGGCTTCTCGATGGCACCACTGGCACGCGACCTGATGAGTGCATATACCGCGCGCACGCAAGGTCGGAGCCCGGACTGGGTGCCGCTGCCGATTCAGTACGCCGACTACACCCTCTGGCAGCGTGAGATCGTCGACGCAGACGTTGGTCCGGAAACTTCGCCCTCGGCCGAATTCGATTATTGGACAGCGAAGCTGTCGGGTATTCCGGACGTCTTGCCGCTCCCTCTCGATAGACCACGAACCTCGAAACGGTCTGCCGAGGGCGCGGTGGTTTCGATGGACTTCTCGCCCGAGATCCATCGAGCTTTGAACGAACTCGCACACCAGAACGGTTCGTCTCTGTTCATGGTGATGCATGCGGCTCTGGCGGTATTGCTGGCACGGCTCACTACAGCGGACGACGTAGTGATCGGGACTCCGGTCGCAGGTCGCGGTGCATCGGTGTTCGACGATGTGGTCGGGATGTTCGTCAATACGCTCGTCCTTCGCACACCTGTCTCATCCGGAGCAAACTTTGCCGAGGTGTTGGCCGCGGTGCGGTCAACGGATCTCGGTGCTCTGGACCATGCAGACATCCCCTTCGAGAGGTTGGTGGATTACCTCTCGCCCGACCGTTCCACCGAGCATTCACCTCTGTTTCAGGTACTCCTCGAATTCCAGACCGATACGGGACTGCGCTTCGACTTGCCGGAACTGACGGTTCGCTCGCTCGACGTCGATCTCGCGGTTGCGAAATTCGATCTGCAACTGAGTGTGATGGAGCACGTCGACGAGCACGGTGAGCCCGCTGGTATCAGCGCCGGTTTCCGTTATGCAACAGATATTTTCGATCGAATGTCGGTGGCGCGCATCGCGGCGCGCTTCGAAAGAGTGATCGGCGCCGTGACCGAGAACCAGTCGGTGGTCGTCGGTGATATCGACATGATTCTGGCCGGCGAACTCAGCGGGTTGCTGGTTGCGCCCACGCCCTCTGGCGCCGGAACAGACGAGGATTCGTTGTCGGATCTCTTCGATCGCACGGC
Organism: Rhodococcus sp. IEGM 1306; assembly: GCF_036541985.1. NCBI lineage: Bacteria > Bacillati > Actinomycetota > Actinomycetes > Mycobacteriales > Nocardiaceae > Rhodococcus > Rhodococcus sp. IEGM 1306. The sequence goes on along the minus strand of NZ_JAZHFF010000006.1, from coordinate 125,835 downwards.
GCGGACGTCCGGTGCTGCCGTGGCGGTGCGCTGCGGCGGATTGTCGGTTACGTACCGCGAACTCGACGAGCGAGCAAACCGCCTTGCTCGACTGTTGGTGGCGCAGGGGGTGGGGCCGGAAACCTTGGTGGCAGTCGCGATGGCCCGCTCGATCGACCTGATGGTGGCATTGCTGGCGGTGGTGAAGGCGGGTGGCGGATACGTACCGGTGGACTCGACTTCTCCGGTAAACCGGGTGGACTTCGTGCTGCGTGACGCCCGGCCGAAGTGTGTGTTGACCACCCGGGCCGACGGCGACTACATACGAGACAGTGACGCAATCGCAGACAGCGAGATTCCAGTGATTGCGGTAGACGACCCGGTGATTCTCGATGCACTGCACAGGTTTTCTCCGCTTGCGGTGACCGACCGAGATCGGCTGCTACCGCTCCGACCCGAATCGGTGGCCTACGTGATCTACACCTCGGGGTCCACCGGGCGCCCGAAGGGGGTGCAGGTTTCTCACCGCAGCGTAGTGACGTTGCTGGCAAACACCAGAGCGCTCTTCGGCTTCGGCAGCGGCGATGTGTGGACGATGTTCCATTCGGAGGCATTCGACTTCTCGGTCTGGGAAATGTGGGGCGCACTCGCACACGGTGGCCGACTGGTACTGGTCGACTACTTCACGGCCCGTTCACCAGAGGCATTCCTCGAATTGCTACGGCACGAACGTGTCACGGTGCTCAATCAAACTCCCACCGCCTTCTATCAATTGGCGGAAGCCGACCGGCTTACCGGGGGTGCGGCCCTGTCATTGCGCTACGTGATCTTCGGCGGAGAAGCGCTCGACTTCGGACAGTTGACGCGCTGGTACGCCCGTCGCGGGACTTCGTCACCAGATCTGGTCAACATGTACGGCATCACGGAGACCACTGTGCACGTCAGCCATTTACCGCTCGATCGTGTGCTGGTGCGTCAACGATCGGCCTCGGTGATTGGTCGGGCGTTACCCGGATTGCGTGTGTATGTGTTGGATCAGCGGTTGCACCCGGTGCCGCCCGGTGTGGTGGGTGAACTGTATGTCTCCGGTGATCAGGTTTCACGCGGATACCTCGGCCGGTTCGGTCTGACGTCCGCGCGGTTCATTCCCGACCTCGCGGTCAGTGGTGCGCGTATGTATCGATCCGGTGACCTGGGGCGCTGGAACGACAGCGGGCAGCTGGAGTACCTCGGACGAAACGATCTGCAGGTGCAGGTGAAGGGGTACCGAATCGAACTCGGCGAGGTGGAGGCTGCACTGCTCTCCGGAGTGGGCGTGTCTCAGTCGGCGGTGGTAGCCCGCAGAGACCGGTTGGTGGGCTACGTGGTGCCGGAGTCCGGTGCCACTATCTCTCCGGCGGCGTTGCTCGAGTATGTCTCACAGAGGTTGGCGCCCCACATGGTCCCCGCTGTCGTGACGGTTCTCGAGGGTTTGCCGCTGACGGTGAACGGAAAGCTCGACCGGAATGCATTGCCTGAACCTGACTTCGGGCGACAGGCAACCGTAAGTCGTGGCCCCGCGTCCGCGACGGAAAACATCCTTGCGAGTCTGTTCGCCGAAGTTCTGGGACTCGAGGAGGTGGGGGTCGACGATTCGTTCTTCACTCTCGGCGGTGACTCGATCATGTCCATCCAGTTGGTGACGCGCGCCAGGTCTGCCGGAGTTCTGATCACACCGCGCGAGGTGTTCGAACGCAAAACTGTTGCGGCGCTGTCCGAGACGGCCGGAACGGCTGGCAACCGTGTCGTCGTCGACGAATTACCTGGCGGCGGCGTCGGTGAGATCGAATTGACGCCGATCGTCGAATGGATGCTTGACCGTGGTGGAGATTTTCGCCGGTACTCCCAATCTGTTCTGCTCTCGGTTCCTGCCACGCTCGACGAGGTCACGCTGACACTGGCCATGCAGGCTGTGCTGGACCACCACGACATCCTCCGCGCGGGCATCCGGGCGACGCATCATCCTGAATCCGCTCGGCGGATGGACGTTGCGCCTGTAGGTACGGTGCGGGCGGAGACCGTCGTACGCCACGTGAGCCTCGGGGGTTCTGCCGCGGAGACGGTCTCGACAGAACTCGACGCAGCTCTGGGGCGGCTCGACCCAGAGGCAGGTGTGATGGTGCAGGCAGTCCTGCTCGACACCGACGGGCAGATTCAAAAGGACCGGCAGAGCCGGAAACGGTTTCTACTGGTAGCGCACCATCTGGTGACGGACGGTGTTTCCTGGCGAATCCTGATCCCCGATCTTGCACTTGCCTGTGCGCAGGTGCAGTCAGGCGTCGACCCGTCACTTGCTCCGGTCGGAACCTCGATGCGTCGATGGGCACATGGCCTCGTCGACGCCGCGCGCGAGCCGGATCGGGTCGCTGAAATCGACTATTGGCGAGAGGTGCTCGAGGGCCCGGATCCGACTCTGGGTGTGCGCGCCCTGACGAAGAGGGACACCGCCTCGGCCACCATTGACATCGAAGTACGAGTTCCCACGGGATTGACCGAGGCCGTGTCGACGACAGTTCCGCAGGCGATTCACGGGAGCGTCGAGGACGGATTGTTGACGGCTTTGGCACTTGCGATGGTCCGCTGGCGCATGGACCGCGGCATCGACAATCCGGAGACATTGATCAGTCTCGAGGGGCACGGACGCGAGGAACAGGTGGTTCCCGGGGCAGATCTCGCTCGCACGGTGGGATGGTTCACGTCGATCTTCCCGGTGCGGATCGATCTGAGCAGAGTGGATCCGGGTGACGCCTTCGCCGGCGGCCCGGCTGCCGGCGTCGCTGCCAAGACTGTCAAGGAACAACTCCGGGCGGTGCCGGACCGCGGCATCGGCTTCGGGTTGCTGCGCTATCTGAACCGCGAAACGGCACACACTCTTTCGCAACTTCCGGTGCCTCAGATCAGCTTCAACTACCTCGGACGCGTCGGTGGATCCGACGCCGACGCTTCAGCGGGATGGGTACCGATCCGTGACGAGGACCTGCGGACGGTTGCGGCCGTCGATCTCCCACTCGCCAGCGTCCTCGAGGTCAACGTGATGACGGTCGACAGCGATACCGAGGACGGTCCGCAGCTCGTTGCCGGCTGGACGTTCCCACCGGACATTCTGGGTGCGGACGACGTTCGGCAACTGGGGCAGTGGTGGCTCGACGCACTGGCCGGACTCGCAGAGTTCGCGGCGGGCGGCGGCGGATTCACACCCTCGGACTTCGATCTGGTCGATCTTCGACAGGAGGCGATCGACGACCTCGAAAGTCGGTGTCCCGACCTGAGCGATGTCTGGCCACTCTCTCCACTGCAAGCGGGGTTGTTGTTCCACGCCGAATTGGCCGAACGATCGGTCGACGCATACCTCGTACAAGTGGCTCTCGATCTAGCCGGCGCAGTCGATTCGGAGCGCCTGCGCCGCGCCGCCGACGCGCTGCTCGGCCGGCATGAGAACCTGCGTACCGCCTTCCTTCACAGCGCCGACGGCCGTGCCGTCCAGGTGGTCCGAAGCAACGTGGCAGCGCCGTGGCAGGAAATCGACCTCACGGGTGCACCAGATCAGGAAATTGATCGAGCGCTGGCCGAGGACCGAGCGCGCCCGTTCGACATGGCACGGGCGCCGTTGATCCGATTCACCCTGATCGCTCTCGCCCCCGAAAAGTTCACGCTCGTGCTCACCAATCATCACATCCTTCTGGACGGCTGGTCCATGCCCCTGCTGATCCGGGAATTGGCGACGCTCTATGCCGCCGACGGTCAAGTGGCGGCCTTGCCTCACGCGCGCGCGTATCGCGACTATCTGACCTGGATGAGCCGCCGCGATCAGCAAGCTTCCCGAGCTGTGTGGGCGAGGACGCTGAGCGGAGTCGAAGGACCGACGCTGTTGGCTCCAGCGGTTCGATCGCGTCGACTCTCCACCATGGCGGCCGAGTGGGTGTTCGATCTGGACGAGGAATTCACAACCTCACTTCGCGGGATGGCGCGTGAACTCGGGCTGACGATCAACACGATTGTTCAGGCATCGTGGGGGATCGTCCTTGCTGCACTGACCGGGAGAGACGATGTGGTGTTCGGAGCGACGGTGTCGGGTCGACCTCCCGAGCTGACCGGGATCGAAACCATGGTCGGGCTGTTCATCAACACAATTCCGGTCCGAATCACGCTGCGCCCGAGTGAAAGTATCGGCACACTCCTCGCGCGGATCCAGGCCGAGCAAGCAGAGCTGTCGGATCACCACTGTCTCGGGCTTTCCGAGATCCACGTAGGCGCGGGGCCGGAGATCGTATTCGACACGTTGACTGTCTTCGAATCGTATCCCGTTGACCGTCAGGGGCTTTCGTCCGATACCGATATTGCGGGGGTCCGGATCACCGATGTCGAAGCCAAGGACGCTGCCCACTACCCGCTCAGCCTCGTAGCATCGTTCGACACCAGGCTCCGCCTGAAATTCGAGTACATACCCGAGGTTTTCGGTGCCGCCGACATCGAAGAGATCGCCGGACGACTGCGGCGCGTACTCGAAGCGTGTACCCAGCCGGATCGCCCCTTGGCTGTGGTGTCGGTGCTCGCAGCCTCCGAACATGCTGAATTGGTGCCAGTCCGTGGCACGGCCGGCGGGTCGTCGCGCGTCTTCCCGGAGATCTTCGACGAGGCAGCCCAGCGTGATCCGAACGCACCGGCCGTGGAATCGGCGGACGGCAGCATGACCTACGGCGAGCTGGACATCCTCTCCAATCGCATTGCTCGCATGCTCGTCTCGCACGGCCTGGGAACCGAGGACTATGTAGCGGTCGGTGTCCCACGTTCTCTCGCGTCCGTGGTGTCGATACTTGCCGTCGCCAAGACAGGCGCTGCGTTCGTGCCGATCGATCCCGACTATCCGGACGAGCGGATCAATCACATGCTGATCGATTCGAAGGTCAGCTTCGGATTGACCACCACCGCGGGCCGAGATCGATTGCCCGATATCGCGGAGTGGCTGATTATCGACGATCCGCATTTCACGAAGAAGTGCGAGGGATTCTCGGGGAGCCCGTTGACCGACAACGACCGACTCCGTCCGATCGGGTTGGATTCAGCTGCCTACGTGGTCTACACCTCGGGGTCGACCGGCGTGCCCAAGGGCGTCGTGGTCACGCAGCGAGGGCTCGACAACTTCGCCCGAGACCAGCTCGAACGCTACGGCGCAACTCCACAATCACGCACGCTGCACTTCTCCACTCCGAGTTTCGACGGGTCGCTCTTCGAATATCTGCAGGCTTTCGGAGCCGGGGCGACGATGGTTGTCGCTCCACCCGGGATCTACGGGGGCGAGGACCTGGCGCAACTTCTGGCAGAGCACGCCGTCACGCACGCGTTCGTCACCACAGCGGCATTGGCATCGGTGGACCCGGCTGGGCTGGAACAACTTTCGGAAGTCGTATTCGGGGGCGAGGCGTGCCCGCCCGACCTCGTCGCTCGCTGGGCACCTGGCCGCCGCCTGTACAACGCGTACGGACCGACCGAAGCAACGATCATGTCCAACGTCAGCCCGCCGATGACCGCCGGAGAACCAATCACCATCGGTGGACCCGTCAGGGGCGTCAGCGAACTGGTGCTCGACACTCGACTTCAAGCGGTTCCCGTCGGGGTCCCCGGCGAGCTGTACCTGGCCGGACCAGGCGTGGCACGGGGATATCACCGAAGGGCGGGGTTGACGGCAGAACGCTTTGTTGCCAACCCGGCTGACCCTGGAACGCGGATGTACCGCACCGGCGACATCGTGCGATGGACGGCGGACATGTGTGTCGAGTACGTCGGGCGAAGCGACTTCCAGGTCAAGGTTCGAGGCTTCCGTGTCGAACTCGGTGAGATCGACAGTGTGCTCATGTCGGAGCCCAACGTCGGTTTTGCCGTTACGGTTGCCGATTCCGCCCCCACCGGAGACACCCGACTCGTGTCGTACGTCGTGCCCACGGCGGGTCGACTGGACACCAGGATCCTGAGTCGCGCCGTGGCCCGGCGCTTGCCTTCGCACATGGTGCCTGCCGTTCTCACGGTGCTGGAGAACATTCCGTTGACCGCTGTCGGAAAAGTCGACCGTTCGGCGTTGCCAAGACCCGAAATCGAGACGACCACAGGGGATTTCCGTCCCCCGGTCGGCCCGGTCGAACAGGCAGTGTCGGACGTGTTCGGCGAGGTGCTCGGCCTCGAACGAGTCGGTACCGACATCAGTTTCTTCGAGCTCGGTGGAAATTCTCTGAGCGCCACTTCGGTCGCGGCGAGGCTACGGGCGGTGCTCGGAGCTACCGTAGGCGCGCGGGATCTGTTCGAGACGCCGACGGTGGCCGAGTTGGCTACGGTGATCGGCCAGTCGGTTGCCGAAGGGGCGGAGCGACTGGGACCGCGCCCCCGACCCGACAACATCCCCTTGTCGTTTGCTCAGCAGCGGATGTGGTTCGTCAATCAACTCGACACCAGTTCTCCTGCATACAACATTCCGCTCGTGGTGCGGTTGAGCGGTGAACTCGACAAACCGGCCTTGAGATCAGCGATGTCCGATGTCATCGCCCGCCACGAATCGCTGCGAACGATGTTCCCGGTCCACGGTGACGGACCGGTCCAGCACATCCTGCCCACCGAGAGCGCCGAGCTGCCGCAACTGACCGAGACATCGGTGACCGACGAACATCATCTCCGTGACGAGCTTGCCCGGATGGTCTCGGCCGGTTTCGACGTCGCCGCACGAATTCCCCTGCGGGCAGCGTTGTTCACCATCGATGAGCGCGAACACGTGCTTGCCGTAGTGGTGCACCACATCTCGGCTGACGGCTTCTCGATGTCTCCGTTGACCCGAGACGTGATGATTGCATACGAGGCCCACGCGTACGGCGGGGATCCCCAGTGGACGCCGCTTCCAGTCCAGTACGCCGACTTTGCGCTCTGGCAACGGGAGATTCTGGGCTCAGTCGACGACCCCGGGTCGGTGATCAGTGAGCAGTTGGCTTACTGGCGACGTGCATTGTCAGGTGCTCCCGACCTCTTGGAACTTCCGCTCGATCGAGACCGGCCGACGCAACAGAGTTTTCACGGCTCGCGGATTCACTTCTCGATCAGCAGTGATCTTCACCGCCGTATTCTGAACGTGTCGCGGCAGCACGAGTCCACTGCATTCATGACTGTGCATGCAGCGCTCGCGCTCTTGCTGGCACGTTTGGGCAGCACCGACGACATCGTGATCGGCACGCCGATCGCCGGCCGGGGAGATCGTGCCCTCGATGATCTGGTCGGCATGTTCGTCGGCACGCTCGCACTGCGCACACAGGTGGATCCGGCTCGATCGTTCCGCGAGTTGGTTGAGCATTGCCGCGAAGTCGACCTCGCCGCGTTCGCTTATTCCGACGTGCCCTTCGAGCGGGTAGTGGACGCGGTCGGGCCGAAACGGTCGAGCGCTTATGCACCGATTTCCTCGGTGTCGCTGGAATTCCAGAACAACAAACGACCGATTCTGAAGCTACCGGGACTGGAAGTCCGCGGGATCGACCCTGAACTCGAGGTAGTGAAGGTAGACCTGGAATTCCTTCTGGCCGAGGAGTACGACGATCGCGGTGAACCGGGAGGGATGAGCGGAGCCGTCGACTTTGCCACTGATCTCTTCGACCCCGGTACGGTCGGCGGTTTTGCCGACATGTTCGTTCGTGTGCTCGAGGCCGTGACCCGGAATCCGCAGGTACCGATCGGTGACATCGACCTACTCGGCGATCTCGAACGTCGCGAGTTGACGCCGGCGCATGGGCTCCCCGAAGTACCTCCGAAATTGTGGCCTGAGTTGTTGGCGGACGCCGTGGCGATCGATCCTGACTCGGTGGCCCTGTCGCTCGAGAACCGGCAGCTCAGTTATCGCGACCTGGACGAGTGGTCGAATCGTGTTGCCCGGGAGTTGTGCGGTCGCGGTGTGGGCCCGGAGACCTTCGTGGCACTGGGAATGCCTCGCTCGATCGAATCGGTGGTGGCGATCTGGTCGGTGACCAAAGCCGGAGCGGCTTTTGTGCCTGTCGATCCGGCCTATCCGCGCGAGCGCGTCGAATACATGCTCGCCGATTGCCGAGCCTCGCTCGGTTTGACTGTTCAGACCAGCCGAACTCACCTACCCGACGTTGTTCCCTGGCTGGAACTCGACGACCCACACTTCGCCCGGCGGGTAGCCGCGCTGTCGCCGGAACCGATCACCGATGACGATCGAACCGGTGAACTGAACCTCGATCATCCGGCCTACCTGATCTACACCTCGGGATCTACCGGGAAACCCAAGGGAGTGAACATTACTCATCGAGGTTTGGCGAGCTTCACGGCCGAAACTCGTGAGAGGTTCGAGGTCACTCACGACTCTCATGTCTCTCAGTTGGCATCGCCGAGTTTCGACGCTTCCATCTTCGAGTTGACGATGGCATTCAGCGCCTCGGCGCAAGTCGTGATCGTTCCGCCTGCTGTGTACGGTGGCGCCGAATTGGCCGATGTTTTCCGGCGCGAGCAGGTCACTCATGCCACCATTACACCGACCGCGCTGGCGGCGTTGGGTGACAACGGTTTCGAGGCGCTCCGTGTTCTCGATCTGGTGGGCGAGGCCTGCCCGCCGGAGGTCGTCGCGCAATGGGCGCCGGGTCGGAGGCTGCACAACGGCTACGGCCCGACTGAAACCACCGTGCAGGCGAGTGTCAGCGATTCGATGAAACCCGGTGCGGGAGTGAACATCGGCTCGCCGGCAGTGGGTTTCGGCTTCCTGGTGCTGGACGAGCGTTTGCAGCCCGTCCCGGTGGGCGTGCCGGGGGAGTTGTACATCATAGGCCCAGGTATGGCACGTGGGTACCATAATCGGGCGTCGCTCACGTCGGAACGATTTGTCGCTTGCTTGTACGGATCGCCGGGGCGCCGGATGTACCGCACCGGAGATGTCGTGCGTTGGCGTGAATCCGGCGGTGACAGTGCCAAAATCGTTGGCTCCGGCGATGGAGCGCATCACACGCTCGAATACATCGGGCGCAGCGACTTCCAGGTCAAGGTCCGTGGTTTTCGGATCGAACTCGGGGAAATCGATGCAGTTCTCTCACGCCATCCGTCGGTGGACTTCGCCGCGACTGTCGGCCACACGGGACCGTCGGGTGAAACGGTCCTGGTGTCGTACGTGCGTGCGTCAGCTGCCGACGCCACCGGCACCGACGAGATACGGGCGTACGCAGCCGACCGACTACCCTCGCACATGGTTCCGTCGGCAGTGGTGCTTCTCGATCGGATTCCGATGACACCGGTGGGCAAGCTCGACCGAAAGGCCTTACCGGAACCCGAATTCGGTTCGGCTGCAGCCGAGTTCCGCGAGCCGGTCACCGACACCGAGCGCGCCGTGGTCGACTCGTTCGTCGAGGTTCTGGGTGTCGACCGGGTGAGCACTACCGACAGCTTCTTCGACCTGGGCGGGTCCTCCCTGGTGGCCACCCGAATCGTCAGCGCACTGCACTCTCGTTTCCGACGGAGAATCCCGCTTCAGTGGATGTTCCTCGACCCGACACCCGCTGGAATCGCTCGACGCCTCGACATGCCGACAGCCGACGCCGGTATGGAAGAGCTTCTCGCCGTGGTTGTTCCACTGCGGACGAAAGGGACTGGGCGACCGCTGTTCTGTGTGCACCCCGGTATCGGCCTGTCCTGGGGGTATGCCGGCTTGGTGCGGTATCTGCCCGAGGACAGACCCGTGTACGGACTTCAGCTCCCCGCTCTCAGCGACGACGGTGACTATCAGTCGATCGAACAGTTAGCCCATCGCTACGTCGAAGAGGTGGAGGCCGTTTCGCCGGACGGGCCGTACGACTTACTCGGGTGGTCCCTTGGCGGAGTCATCGCGCACGCCATGGCCGTCGAACTGCAATCGTCCGGCCGCGACGTCGCCACACTGGCGATGATGGACAGCTACCCCGACAACGGCAATGCCCCTGCGTCAGCCGAACTCGACGTCCGAGATCTACTGCGAGGACTCGGCCTCGAGATCGAGACCGACCGAGATCTGACCTTCGACGAGGCGGCGGCCGTGTTGGCCCGGAGGCTCGGGCCCGAGACGGGAGTCGACGGTCGGGACCTCGAACGGATTGCCCGAGGGTACGAGACTTCGCAGAGAATCACGCACCAGTTCGTTCCCCAGGTCTACGAAGGAGATCTGCTGATCTTCCTGGCATCCGGAGAAGACGACACGATTCCGCGCGACAGGTCGCCGCAGGAATGGAGCCCACTCGTGACGGGCCGGATCGTGGAGGTGCCCGTGCGCTGCGAACACAACGAGATGATCGAACCTCCGGCCATGGCGGTCATCGGACCGGTGCTCGCCCGGGTGCTCTCGATGTTTTCCGGATACTCCGAACGGGCATGACAACTTCAAGCCACCAAGCCGCACGCCCGCGAAGCGAGCGCCACCGAGCTGTTGCCGGGCACCGCAATCGAGCACGAGGAGCGGCAATGAGAAGAATCGGACGTACTCGGGCAATGCTTGTCGTCGCCCTCGTCGCGTGGACGGGACTGTTCGGCGAAGCAGCGTTGGCCTCGGCTGACCCGGCCCCGACATCCCCTTCAGGCGGTTCAGCTCTCGATCACGTCGAGGAGATCAACGCCCGTCAGCTGACTATGTACGTCTACTCGGCTGCGATGGACAAGGTGATTCCGCTCGAGGTGATTCGGCCGGCAGACACAAGTGCGCCCCGGCCGACCCTCTATCTACTCAATGGGGCCGGCGGAGGCGAGGACACGGCGACGTGGCAGACACGGACAGACGTCGTCGACTTCTTCGGCGACAAGAACGTCAACGTCGTCAACCCGATCGGCGGTGCCTACAGCTACTACACCGACTGGGAGAAGCCCGATCCTGTTCTCGGACTGAACAAGTGGACCACATTTCTCACCCAGGAGTTGCCACCGATCGTCGATGCCACGCTCGGGACTACGGGTACGAATGCCGTTGCCGGATTGTCGATGGCAGGTACCTCGGTTCTGAGCCTGGCCGAGGCGGCGCCATCCGTTTACCGTGCCGTCGGTGCTTTCAGCGGGTGTGCCGAGACGAGTACTCAACCCGGTCAGGACTACGTGAGATTCGTGGTCGGATTCCGCGGCGGCAACGTGGACAACATGTGGGGTCCTCCCGGCGGTCCGGGCTGGGTAGCCAACGATCCTGTGGTCAATGCCGAGAGATTGCGGGGGGTCGACCTCTACATCAGCAATGGATCGGGCCTGCCCGGCCCACACGAGAATCTGGGCGGACCGATGGTCAACGGCGACCTCGGCGTTCTGGCGAACCAGGTGATCGTGGGTGGAGTCATCGAGGCCGGGACGAACCAGTGCACCCAGCGTTTGGCCGAGCGGCTCGACTCCTTGGGCATCCCGGCCACCTATGATTTCCGGGCAACTGGCACTCACTCTTGGGGTTACTGGCAGGACGATCTTCACAACTCGTGGTCGATGATTGCCGCGTCGATCGGTGCGCGTTAGCCGGCGAACCCTGGGGTCGGTGGCTGAGTTGTTTCTCACTCCGGGACACTCTTGCCGAACCTAGCCGACCGAACTGCAGGTCAGCGGCGTTATAGTCGCCTCATGAGTTCAGAAACACTCGCTCCCCTCGACACCGACGTACTTGCGCGCAGGTTTGCGTGCCTGGGTGATCCGACGCGGCTGCGAGTGCTTCGACTTGCTGCCGGCGGTCCGATCGACGTCGAGACGATTGCACACGCCGCATCACTCGAGCCGTCGGCGTTGAGTGCTCACCTCGAGGCCTTGATCGAGGTCGGTTTTGTCGAGGCTTCGGTGCGTGAAGGCACTTCGGTTGTCAGTGTTGCCGGAACGGCATACTCCGATCTGATGGCAGCGGCCGCCGTCGTGGCTGCTCGTGGTCCGGTCGAAGACACACTGGGAGTTCTTCCCGATGACGTGGTGGTGCGCCGCATGGAATCCGGCGACTGGGATGCCGTCCGCTCGATCTACCGCGAAGGAATCGACACCGGAACCGCGACGTTCACCACCTCGGTGCCATCCGCCGAGAAGCTCGACGCGCAATGGTTACCCGATCATCGATGGGTGGCCGAGATCGACGGCCGCGTCGAAGGCTGGGCGAGCCTCAGCCCGGTGTCCTCGCGTGATTGCTACCGCGGGGTCGCCGAGAACTCCATCTACATCGGTAGCGGCGCTCGCGGGCGCGGCGTGGGCAAGCTGCTGCTTCGCCGACAGGTGCAAGCCGCCGACGCCAGTGAGATATGGACAGTGCAGTCGTCGATTTTCCCGGAGAACCGGGCAAGCGTCGCCTTGCATCAGGCCGTCGGATTCCGAGTCGTCGGCACTCGGTCGCGTATCGCTCAACTGGGTGGGCGGTGGCGTGACACGTTGTTCCTCGAACGTCGCAGCGAGGACGCTGACATCTGAGAAGAGACGCTCAGCCCTTAGCAGCGCTGACTCCGGCGCGTCGCCCGTAGAAGCTGCCGTCACCGAGGGACGTTCCGGAGGCGTATCCACCGGCGCAGACGCCGGCGGTGCAGCGTCCAGCGGCAAACAAACCCGGGATCGGTTCGCCGGAGACGTGGATGACCTCCGAGTTGATCGACGTGCGCAGACCGCCGAGCGTGAATCCGGCGGTGAAATTGCGAAGATCGAGCGCAGCGACGGGTGAGCCGATCGGCTTGACCCACTCCTTCTTCTTTCCCAATACCGGGTCCTCACCACGGGCGGCGTGGCGGTTGTAGACCTCGACGGTCGACTGGAGGGTGCCTTCCGGCAGACCCATGTCGGATTCGAGTTCCTCGACGGTCTCGGCCACCCACTTGGGCTGGAATCTGAAGAACGGTGTGGAACTGTCGGCGGCGCAGCCCTCTTCGTAGGAAGCTTCGTCGATGATCAGGTAGGCCTGATTCTCGTTGCGCAGCAGCGTCTCCTGGCCGATTCTTCCCGGGTACGTGTCCTCGTTGACGTAGCGCTGGCCGCGTCCGTTGACGAGAATGCCGCGGATCATCAACTGGGGGTCGCCGAAGAATGCGACCTCGGTGGCGTCCATGTGCGCGAGGTCGGCCCCGAGAGCCTGCGCCATCTGGATGGACTTTCCGTCGTGCTCTTCGATAGCCGCACCGGGGCGCCCGATCAGCCGTGGGGCGTACGACTGGATCATCGCTTCGTTGTAGGCGAAGCTTCCCGTCGCCAGTACGACACCCGTGCGTGCTCGAACTGCCACTTCCTTGCCGTACTGCTTGGCGATGATGCCGACCACTCGATCTCCGTCGACGACCAGGCGCTGGACTCGCATGTCGTATTCTGCTCGTACGCCGAGGCTTTCGGCCGTCTCGATCAGTGGCTTCATCAACATGAAACCACCGCCCTTCTCCCCGGTGCGCTTGCCGCTCATCTGTGGAACGTGCCCGCGAGGGGCCGGTGTCGCGATCGTGTTGAACGGTGCCGAGTTCTCGCCGCCGGAATACATGAGTCCGTCGTCGAAGGGTGTTTCCCAGCCGGGTTGGCCGTAGAAACTCTCCTTGAACGGCACACCGTTGTCGACGAGCCAGTTGTAGTGCTCGACGCTGCCTTCGCAGTAGTCGGTGATCTTCTCCTCGTCGGCGCCGGGACCGAGTGCGGCCATCATGAACGATTTCATGTTGGCGGGGGAGTCCTCGAACCCGAGTGCCTGCTGCAACGGGGTCCCGCCGCCCAGATAGATGAATCCGCCTGCCAGCGCCGCAGCGCCGCCCCAGCCGCTCGTGCGCTCGAGCACCAACACGTCGGCGCCCGCTCGCGCGGCCTCGATCGAAGCACTCACTCCGGCAATGCCGTAGCCGGCGACGACGACGTCAGCCTCGAAGTGCCACTGCTCGATGTTTGCGGAGGACTGCGGACGGATTGAGCTGGCCTCGGCCATGGATTCGGATCCTTCGCTCTTCTGGTTGGTTGGTGGGGGAATCGGTGGGTGTGATCGATGCCCTGATGGCAGTATCTCGACCGAAAGTCAGTCGGTGTCCGTTTTCGCGGAATCGGCCGCGGCCTTCTCCTTGGCGCGCGCGGCTTTACGTCTGTCGGCCTTCACGGCGATCAGCGCATTGTTGAGCCCGGTGGCCAGCGGCCAGCCGACGTAGTGGCACAGGAAGATTGCGGCCTCTTCGAACTGCTGCTCGGTCAACTCCTCGTTGTGGAGAGCAGCGTTGATCTGGATCTTCGCCACATCGTTCTGCCCCTGGGCGGTGATGGCACCGATCAGGAGTAGTCGTCGATCACGTACCGACAGTCCCGGTCGCGTCCAGATGTCGGCAAAGAGGTGGTCGGCGGTGACCGCGAAGAAGTCGCCGGGAACGTCGGCGGGAAGCTCCCAGCCGTACACCTCGTTCATCTTCGCGACGCCACGAGCACGGGCCTCGGAGATGCGGCTTTCGTCGGTTCCACCGGCATCGGTCATGTGAGTGGTGTCGGTCATGCGTGCTCCCGAGTAGTAGATGCCGTTGAAGGTTCGGCCGGCCTGACTTCGCTGTCATTCCCGACGCCCAGACCGGCACCGAGTCCGGCGAGCGCAAGGTGCGCGAGCGGCAGGTCGAGATTCAGCCGATCACCGAGGTTGATGGCCAAGGCCAAGTCCTTCTCCCCGAGATTGCGAACATGCCGCAGTATCGAGAACCACGGGTCGTCCTCCGAGACCGGTGCGGTGGTGTCGCGGAGCATGATCGCGCCCGCGCCACCGGTGATCGCATCGGTGTGCCTGACGACCTTTCCGAGCGTGCGGAGATCGAGTCCTGCTGCTTCGGCGAGTCGCGCGGCCTCGGTCGTGGCGGTGAACGAGACGAAGTGAAGAAGGTTGCGTGCGAGCTTCATTCGCGTTCCCGCGCCGACGTCACCGGCGTGAACCACCAGCTCGGCCCAGGATCCGAAGGGCTCGCGGACGGCTTCGAACGCCTCGTCGGAGCCGCCGATCATCACTGCCAGCCTGCCCTGCGCTGCGCCGCCGGCACCGCCACTGATCGGCGCGTCGACCAGCAGAACACCACGCTGTTGACAGATGTCAGCGAGTTCCACCGCCGTGGTGTCCGAGATAGTGGAGTGAATCGCGACGACAGTGCCTGGCTGTGCGGTCGACAGAATCCCGTGCGGCCCGCACACAACCTCGCGTACCTGCGCGTCGTCGAGCACCGTGACGGAGATGATGCTCGCCTGCGCTGCAACGTCGGCGGGCGTCGATGCTGCGCTCGCGCCCGCAGTGGTGAACGGTTCGAGCGCTTCTGCGCGGGCATCACACACCACCAGTCCGCCCGGCCAGTCCAGGAGGCGCTGCGCCATCGGCGCGCCCATGTTGCCTAGGCCGATGTATCCCAGTCTGGTTTTCGAAGCGCTGGCTTTCGGCGCCGATTCCGTCATGACCGGTACACCTGGCCTCCGTCGACGTTGAAGATCTGCCCGGTCACCCAGCCTGCGTCGTCGGAGAGAAGGAACAGGCACATGCCGACGAGATCCTCCGGTGTTCCCATGCGCTGCAACGGGATTCGCTTCACCATGTCCTTGACGATGTTGCCGGGGGTGACGGTTCGAGTCGCCTCCGTGTCGATGGGACCGGGAGCGATGGCGTTGATCCGGATGTTCGACCAGCCGAGTTCGGTCGCGAGTTGTTGTGTCAGGCTGTTGACGCCGGCTTTCGCGAGTCCGTAGTAGTTCGAGTACAGCCAGGCTGCTGTGGAGGACTGGTTGACGATCGAACCGCCCTTCGCTCGCATGTGAGGTACGACCGCCCGGCACACGTGCAGTGCGCCGTCCATGTTGACGCTCATGAACTTTCGGTAGTAGTCCCAGTCCACCGTCAACAGGGAATCGATCTTCATTCCGCCGTAGATGGCAGCGTTGTTCACCAGATGCTCGATGCTGCCGAACTGCTCGATCGTGAAGTCGGCAAGTGCCGCAGTCGACTCCCCGTCGGCGACGTCGACGTCCTTGAACACGGCACTTCCGCCGTCCGCGTTGATCTGCTTGGCGACTGCTTCGCCGAGTTCGCGATTGAGGTCCGCCACGACCACGTTGGCCCCCTCCGCGGCCAGAGCGCGGGCATACGCCTCTCCGATACCCTGCGCTGCTCCGGTGACTATCGCGGTGCGACCGTCGAAACGTCCCATGTCGACCTACTTTCGTGGTGATCATTCTGTGGTGAGGGTGTGGGGTGAGGGTGTGGAATGTCAGGAAGGTGAAGCGACGAGCTTGGTTTCGAGGTATTCCTCGAAACCCGCGAGGCCCATTTCGCGGCCGATCCCTGATTGTTTGTAGCCGCCGAACGGTGCGTCGGCCGAATACCAGACGCCGCCGTTGACGCTCAGCGTTCCGGTTCTGACACCGGCAACGACGTGCGCGACGCGATCGGGATCGGTGCCCCACACCGACCCGGACAGGCCGTAGGGGGAATCGTTGGCAATCCGGATAGCGTCGTCGTCGTTGTCGTACGGAAGGATCACGAGGACGGGCCCGAAAATCTCCTCCTGCGCTACGCGAGACGAGTTGTCCAGCCCGGCAATGAGAGTGGGTTCGACGAAGAAACCCCTCTCGCGATCGTCGGGACGGCCCCCACCCGTCACGATCGTGCCGCCCTCTTCGACCGCGAGGGCGAGGTAGCTCTCCACCCTGGCGCGCTGGCGCGCCGAGATGACCGGGCCACACACCGTTCCGCGCGCGCTGGGGTCGCCGGCTCGGATACCCGCCATCGCGGCAGATGCCGCGGCCAGAGCATCGTCGTACCGAGCGCGCGGCACCAGAAGTCTGGTACTGAGCGCGCATCCCTGACCGGCATGAACGCAGACGGAGAACGCGGCAACCGAGCATGCACCCTTGATGTCCGCATCGTCGAGGACGATGAATGCGGACTTACCCCCGAGTTCGAGGAAGACCTTCTTGAGAGTTTGCGCGGCCGTGGCCATCACTGTGCGTCCGGTGGCGGTGGAACCGGTGAAGGACACGAGATCGACGCGCGGATCGCTGCACAGCTGCGCGCCTAGGGAGTGATCCGTCGACGTCACGACGTTGACTACGCCGGCCGGGATCTCGGTTTCTTCTGCAATCACCTTGGCGACCAGCGCGGCGCACCAGGGCGTGTCCGGCGCGGGTTTGAGAACGACGGTGTTGCCGGCTGCGAGGGCGGGACCGAGCTTGGCGAAATTGATCTGGTGCGGAAAGTTCCACGGTGTGATTGCGCCGACGACGCCGACGGCTTCCTTGAGCAGTCGGCGATGGGTCGGAATCCCCATGGGAGACGCGTGCCCGAGATCTTGTTCCCACGAATAGGTTTCGATCAGATCGGCCCAGTAGCGAAGATCTTCGATCGGGCCTTCGAGTTGCGGACCGCTCGTCAGCATGACCGGTGCGCCGACCTCGGCGACGGTGATCTCACGCAACTCCTCGATGTGGGACTGGAGTGCATCGCACAGTTGGCGCAGGCAGCGAGCGCGAAACCCGTGATCGCGTGCCCATTCGGTGTCGTCGAACGCACGGCGCGCAGCGGCGATGGCCGCGTCCATGTCCGCGGCGGTGCCTTCGGCCGCACGGCCGATCAGTTCCTCGGTCGCCGGGTTGAAAACTTCGAAGGTCCCGCCGGATCCGGGAACCAGTTTTCCGTCGACGAGAAGTGCAGAACTGTCTGCGGGTCGAAGCGTCATAGCGCAAACCCTCTCTTTCTGGACATGTGTCTGGACTCTAGTTCACACTTGTGGTTGAGGCAATGGTTTTTGGGGCATAAGAGATTTCGAGAGCCCAGCGGTCTCGAGAGGGTCTCGGATCTGCTTCGACGAAAAGCGCCTCGTGTCCGGTGCGGCGCCGCTACGGTTCACCGCACATTCACAACCACGTCTTCACATCCACAGGAGAGAGGTCGAAATGAACAGAGTTGACGGAAAAGTGGTGTTGGTGACCGGCGCTGCTCGAGGTCAGGGGCGCAGTCACGCCGTCCGTCTCGCGCGGGAGGGCGCGCACATCATCGCCTTCGATCTGTGCGCAGACATCGCCAGCAACGAATACCCGCTCGCCAGTCCAGCCGATCTGGAGGAAACCGCTCGCCTGGTGAAAGAGGCCGGGCAGCAGGTGGTGACGGCGCGTGTCGACGTCCGTGATCGCGCCGGACTCGAAACAGCACTTGCCGAGGCGGTAGGGCAGTTGGGCGGATTGCATGTCGTCGTGGCGAACGCCGGTATCTGTCCGCTGGGCAAACACGTGTCGACCGCCGGTTTCGTCGACGCCTTCGATGTGAACTTTCTCGGTGTCGTCAATACAGTGCACGCGTCGATGGAATACCTCGGCGAAGGGGGTTCGATCATCGCGATCGGCTCTGTTGCCGGTTTGGTGCCGCAGACCGGATTCAACGGGCAACAGGCGCTCCAGGGTCCGGGTGGCGACGGATACGGGTTGGCCAAGAAGCTGATTCAGGCCTACACCAGTTCGTTGGCGCTGACCCTCGGGCCGAGTTCCATTCGCGTCAACGCGATTCATCCGACCAATGTGAACACCGACATGTTGCAGAGCATGCCGATGTACCGGACGTTCCGTCCCGACCTCGAGAATCCGACCGCCGAGGATGCGGCTGTGACGTTCCCGTTCATGCAGGCGATGCCGATCCCGTGGGTCGAACCCGCGGACATCTCGCATGCAGTCGTGTACCTGTCCTCGGACGAGTCGCGATTCGTCACCGGCCAGCAACTGCGCGTGGACGCTGGTGCCGGGATGAAGATCGGTCTGTAGTAGAACTTTTCGCGTCGCTGCTGCCTGTTCGTGGTGAATTTTCCAAGTTTCCCCATTTCGTTGCCCTGGACAGGACGCTGTAGTAACGTCCAGACACGTGTCCAGCAAACGGGGCGATTCAAGTGGCGGGGGATCGATTGTCTACGAATCCACTCGCAGGCGCCTCACGGGCAAACAGGCGGAAACTGTGGCCAGGCTTGCCGAAGCAACAGTGAAAGTTCTACGCAAACAAGAGTTTTCCGGACTGACTGTCCGTTCGGTTGCGGCCGAAGCGGGCGTAGGAACTGCGACCGCCTACACGTATTTCGCGTCCAAGGAGCATCTCGTCGCAGAGGTTTTCTGGCGAAGACTTCAGAACTCGTCGGCGCCTGATGGCTCAGGGTTGGATCGCACCGCGCACGTGCTGTCTGTACTTCGAAATATCGCGCTGCTTCTCGCGGACGAACCGGAGGTATCGGCCGCCGTGACCAATGCACTGCTCGGATCCGACCCTGAAGTGGAACATCTTCGCGGCCGGATCGGGCTCGAGATCCATCAACGACTCGCCTCGGCGTTGGATCCGAATGGCGAACCCGAAGTGTTGGAAGCGCTCGAAATGCTTTATGCCGGGGCGCTTCTGCGGGCAGGGATCGGCTACGGAACCTACGCGCAAATCGCTGGACGCCTCGAGGCCTCAGCTCTACTGATCCTGGAGAAATCATGACAGAAGCTTTGATCGATCCGGTGGTCTTCAATCCGTACGACTACCACTTTCACGACGATCCGTATCCGACGTACAAGCGTCTGCGCGAAGAATCACCCCTGTATCACAATCCGGACGTGGGATTTTGGGCATTGTCGCGATATGCGGACGTGGTCGACGGATTCAAGGACAACAAGCGTCTGTCGAGCGCAAACGGAGTATCACTCGACCCCGCAGCCTACGGTCCACACGCGCATTATGTGATGTCGTTTCTCGCTATGGATGATCCCCGCCATATGCGGTTGCGCCAGTTGGTTTCTCGCGGATTCACACCGCGGCGTGTTGCGGAGCTCGACGGCCGGATACTCGAACTGACGAAGCAACATCTGATACCCGCGCTGGGCGCGGGGGAGTTCGACTGGATTACGGAGGTGGCGGGAAAGCTGCCGATGGACGTCATCTCCGAACTCATGGGTGTCCCCGAACCCGACCGAGCCGAACTGCGGCGCAAGGCGGATCTGGTGGTGCATCGAGAGGCGGGTGTTCTCGACGTGCCGCAACCTGCGGTGGAGGCTTCGATCAGTTTGATGGGCTACTACAAGGAGATGATCGCGCAGCGTCGCCGATCGCGGACGGACGATCTGACCTCGGCCTTGCTCGACGCCGAGATCGACGGAGACAAGCTTTCGGACCAGGAGATCCTCGGATTCATGTTTCTGATGGTCGTGGCCGGAAACGAGACCACGACCAAGCTTCTCGGAAACGCTCTGTACTGGGGTTCGCACCACCGGGAGCAGATCGCACCGGTCCTCGACGATCCCGAACGAGCCTCGGAATGGGTGGAAGAGACTCTTCGCTACGACACGTCGAGTCAGATCGTGGCTCGGACTTCGGTTGTCGACCTCGAATACCACGGGCGCACGATTCCGGCGGGGGAGAAGGTCCTGCTCCTGATCGGATCGGCCAACCGAGACGCCGACGTCTTCGACGATGCCGACAGCTTCCAGATCGGCCGGAGTTCGTCGGGCAAACTCGCGAGTTTCGGTGGTGGCGTGCACTTCTGCCTCGGTGCCCACCTTGCCAAGCTCGAAGCCAAGATCGCCCTGGCGGAGTTCGGGCGTCGGGTCAGCGACTACGAAGTCGTCGAGTCCGGAATCGAGCGTGTTCATTCGACAAATGTCCGGGGCTTTGCGGCCCTGCCGGTGAAAGTGCAGGTGCGCTGATGCCTCGTTTCGAACCCAATCCTGTTCGCCGGCCGGCACTGATCAGTGGTGCGTCGTCGGGAATCGGCACAGCCACCGCGTATGCCCTGGCCGAACTCGGGCATCCGGTTGCACTCGGTGCGCGTCGAGTCGCCGAATGCGAAGCCATCGCCGAGAAGATCCGCAGCAACGGTGGTGAAGCGTTCGCCCACTTCCTCGACGTCACGGACGGTGATTCGGTCGACGGGTTCGTCTCGGCCGCAGAGGCAGTCCACGGCCCCGCGGAAATCGTCGTCTCCGGTGCCGGAGACCTCGAATTCGGGGCTGCGGACGAGATGAATCCTGAGGCGTTTCTACGGCAGATCCAAGTTCACCTCGTCGGTGCGCAGCGATTGGCGCATCGTGTTCTCCCCGGTATGAGGCAACGACAGCGCGGTGACTTCGTACTGATCGGCTCGGATTGTGCCGAGCGCCAGCGTCCACTCATGGGTGCGTACGACGCAGCGAAGGCCGGGCTCGAGGCAATGGGGCGTCAGATGCGAATGGAGCTCGAGGGAACAGGCATTCGCGCGTCGATCGTGCGACCCGGGCCGACACTGACCGGCATGGGGATGGACACGACGCCGGAGATCATCGGACCGGTCGGGGAATCGTGGAGCAAGTGGGGGTTCGCCCGCCATGGTTACTTTCTGCGCGCCTCGGACATCGCCAATGCCATCGTCGCCGTTGTGTCGGCGCCGCGAGGAGCACACATCGTGCTCGTCGAAGTTCAGCCCGAGGCGCCACTGGACAAACTTCCCACTGCGAACTCACAGGAGACGACATGACGCACGGAGTGCAAGAGACGTCGCGAACACTGCCAGAGCCGCCGCGGGTGTCCGGCGGGGATCTCCCGCACGGGCATCTCGAGGAACTGCGAACCGACCCGATAGCGCTCATGCGCCGGGTGCGTGAGGAATGTGGTGACGTCGGCGCCTTTCAACTTGCCGACCGCACAGTGATCTTGCTGTCCGGAGCCGAGGCAAACGAGTTCTTCTTCCGCTCCACCGACGAGGATCTCGACCAACAAGCGGCTTACCCCTTCATGAAGCCGATATTCGGTGAAGGCGTCGTCTTCGACGCCAGCCCGGAGCGGCGTAAAGAGATGCTGCACAACTCGGCTCTGCGCGGCGAACAGATGCGCGGGCACGCCGCCACGATCGGCCGCGAAGTCGAGGCGATGGTCGCGCAGTGGGGAGACGAAGGCGAGATCGATCTGCTCGACTTCTTCGCCGAGCTGACCATCTATACCTCGTCGGCGTGCCTGATCGGCAAGAAGTTCCGCGACGAACTGGATGATAGCTTCGCCAAGCTGTATCACGAGCTCGAACAGGGAACGGATGCATTGGCTTTCGTGGATCCGTACGCGCCGATCGAGAGTTTCCGCCGCCGCGACGAGGCCCGGTTGGCGTTGGTCGCTCTGGTACAGGACATCATGAACGGGCGCATCGCGAATCCTCCGCAGGGCAGGGATGACCGCGACATGTTGGACGTGTTGGTCTCGGTCAAGGACGAGAACGGCGACCTCCGGTTCAGTGCCGACGAGATCACCGGAATCTTCATCTCGATGATGTTCGCCGGCCACCACACGACTTCCGGCACGGCAGCGTGGTCGCTGATCGAGATGTTGCGGCATCCCGACACCATGACGGACGTCGTCGACGAACTCGACAATCTGTACTCCGACGGCGCCGATATCAGTTTTCATGCCCTGCGCCAGATTCCGGTTCTCGAGGCTGTGGTCAAGGAAACCCTTCGACTGCATCCGCCGTTGATCATCCTGTTGCGGGTGGCACGTGGAGATTTCGAAGTGGGCGGCTTCGAGATCCGAGAGGGCCATCTTGTCGCCGCGACACCCGCGATCTCCAATCGAATCGCCGAGGACTTTCCCCGGCCGGACACCTTCGATCCCGGGAGGTACATCGACCCGAATCAAGAGGACATCGTCAACCGCTGGACGTGGATTCCGTTCGGAGCCGGCCGGCATCGCTGCGTCGGCGCTGCGTTCGCCCAGATGCAGCTCAAAGCGATCTTCTCGATCCTGCTGCGGGACTTCGAGTTCGAGATGGCGCAGCCGTCGGAATCCTACCGAAACGACCACAGCAAGATGGTCGTCCAGTTGCAGCAGCCGTGCGCGGTGAGGTACCGGCGCCGAACACGTCCCGGGCGTGAGGGGTGATCATGCACGTCGAAGTCGACCTCGACCTGTGCCAAGGCCATGCGGCGTGTGAGCTGGAGGCACCGGAGATCTTTGTCGTCCCGAAGCGGGGGAAGGTCAGTCTTCTGGACTCGGACCCACCCGAGTCGCTCCGCGGTGAAGCCGAGATGGCGGTCAGGTACTGCCCGACCGGCGCCCTGAGAATTGTCGATTGATTGCAGCGAATTCATGTGCTCGAGGGAGGAAGTTCAGATGACGGGTTTCGACCGCGCAGAGCTCGACGAGATGGTCCAACGCTGGATCGAGGCGAACAAAAAGGCCGAAGCCGCCGGCGATTGGAAACCGTTGGCGGACATGTATACCGAGGACGCCACGTACGGGTGGAACTACGGCCCCAAGCAGGATTTCATGGCGGTGGGGCGCGAGGAGATTCGCGAAGTCGCGCTCGGTCTCGAGATGAAGGGCCTCGAAGGCTGGGAGTATCCGTATCAAGACTTTGTGATCGACGACCGTAGCGGAAACGTGATCGGCTTGTGGAAGCAGATTTCCGATGCCAAGCGTGAGGACGGTAGCAACTACTCCGTCTACGGTATCGGTGGTAGTTGGTTCCGCTACGGCGGGGATTTCCAATGGTCCTGGCAGCGTGACTTCTTCGACTTCGGGAACGTGTCGGCACTGTTCATGGAGATGATCGGCAACAACGCTCTCTCGAAGGGGATGCAGGGCCGGATCCAGCGATCGATCTCGGGCGACCCGCTACCGGGCTGGTATCCGGTGGGCACCGCGCCGGTTTCGCTGTGGTGAGTCCGATGTCGGTGCGCGATTCCTTCGAGGCACTCTCGCAGCGCGACCTTGCCGTGCTGGTGCCCGAGTTGCTCCTGTGCGGGCAGCTGATCGATCGCTCGGGCATGGCGCATC
Organism: Rhodococcus sp. IEGM 1306; assembly: GCF_036541985.1. Classification (NCBI taxonomy): domain Bacteria; kingdom Bacillati; phylum Actinomycetota; class Actinomycetes; order Mycobacteriales; family Nocardiaceae; genus Rhodococcus; species Rhodococcus sp. IEGM 1306. The sequence goes on along the minus strand of NZ_JAZHFF010000006.1, from coordinate 102,101 downwards.
TGATCGTCGAATTCGGACGCGAGGGTATGGCACAGGTGGCCGTCGAGGAGTGGGAGTCGGCCAGCCCCTGGTACACCCGCCGCATGCAGAAGGCTCTCGGATACGAGGGCGACGACGTCGTGACGATCTTCAAAGGATTACAACTCGACATCGGCGCTCCTCCACAGTTCATGGACTTTCGATACCGGGTCGACGATCCGCTGCACGGTGAATTCTGGCTCGACCATTGCGGAGCACTCATGGACGTCGAGCCGTTGGGCGATGAGTTCGTGACCTCGATGTGTCACGACATCGAGGATCCGACTTTCGATGCAACGGCCATCGCGACCAACCCGCGCGCCCAGATCCGGCCGATTCACCGACCACCGCGCAGGCCCGCCGACCGACATCCGCACTGCGCCTGGACCGTGTCCATCGACCCGTCGCACACGCCTCCCGTGATGACCGCGCACACCGAGCAGATCGGAAGCACCGCCGCGGTGACGGTCGAGCTGAGCCCGATCGATCACGGTGGGGACGGTAGGGCGGACTACTCGGGTCCGTTGTTGTCCGACCTGAGGTTTTCCGACTTCTCGCGATCAGCCTTGGTTCGTATCGCAGAGGAGATCTGCGTGCAGCATCATCTGTTGGCGTTGGGCTTTCTGGCAGCGGTTCGCCGCCGTGCCGACGAAGACAAGGCTCGCGAGATCACGCGAAAGCAATTGACCGGAATCGCGGGAGTTGCGGCACAGCGTATTCGAGATGCGCTCGGGCTTCCTTCGACGCTGGAATCGTTGGCATTGGTCCTGTCCGTGCATCCCTTGCTGAATCCGAAGCAGTATGTGGAGAGCGAGATTCGACAGGACGGCGGTGCTCTGGAGCTGCGGATCTCGCGAGAAGCTCTTGTCGACCGAGACGGCGGTTGGCCGACCTTGCTCGGCAGCGAGCACCTCGATCCTCTCCAAGCTTTGGTCCGCGGCGTGAATCCGCACTTCACCGTGAGAGTGGTGGCCGAAGATGCCGCGGGGCTTCTTCTGGCCGTCGACATCACCGAAGCTCCCGCTCCGGAATGCGTCGAAGTCGCCATCACGAAGGTCAGTACCGGCGCGGCATTCGTATTCGAAGATCGCGGAATCCCCTTGCCTCTCTTCGTCGTCTGACCGGCCGAACCCGAAGGACTCAACCTATGGCGTACACGTTTGCAGACCTGTTCGAGCATTCCGTCGATGCGATGCCCGATCGCCTCGCGCTGATCGTTTCCGGCGACGAGGTGACATACCGTGAGCTCGACGAGCGGGCCAACCGATTGGCGCATTACTTCCAGTCCGTCGGGTTAGGTGTCGGTTCGCACATCGGTATTCAACTGCACAACTCGATCGAGGCGATGGTTGCTGTCCTCGCGGCCTTCAAGATCCGCGGCGTTCCCATCACGGTGAACTACCGCTACACGAGCGACGAATTGGTTTACCTGTACGAGAACGCGGATCTCACGGCGTTGGTTTTCCATCGTGGTTTCGCTGAGCGGGTTGCCGCGGCGTTGGTGTCCGCGCCGCGGGTCAAGTACGTGATCGAGGTGGCGGACGAACTCGCTCTCGGGAACGAACCGTCGATTCCGGGGGCAGTGGCGTACGAGGATGCGCTCGGCAACCAATCCCCGCTGCGCGTAGGTGAACATGCTTTTCCCGAGCGTTCCGGCGATGACGTCTACGTTCTCTACACCGGCGGAACAACCGGACGACCGAAAGGCGTCGTCTGGCGGCAGGAAGACATCTGGCGCGTGTTGGCCGGCGGTTACGACTTCTATTCGGGTGAGCCGATCGCCGACGAGTACCAGCAGTCGCGCGGTGGCGCCGCGGCAGCCGAACCGATGCGGTGGTGCATGCTTCCACCGCTGATCCACACCTCGGCACTGATGCCGACGTTCAACGCTCTGTTCTCCGGAAACACCGTCATCTTCGAACCGAAGTTCGATGCGGCGCAGGTCTGGAAAGTCGTCGCCGAATATCGCCCGCAGGTCATGGTCATCACCGGCGACGCCATGGGCCGTCCACTGGTCGAAGCCCATCACGAATTGCAACCGGATGCGTCGAGCCTGGCCGTGCTCGCCTCCGGCGCTGCGCTCTTCTCCGGATCGGTCAAAGATGCGTTCTTCGACGTCTTTCCGAATCTGATGATCTCCGATTCGGTTGGATCGTCCGAAACAGGCTTCGGCGGAATCGGATTCGCAACCAAAGGGCTCGAGCAGCGTGGCGGACCCAAAGTGGGCGCCAACAGATTCACGGTCGTCGTCGACGACGACAACCGAGTGTTGGAGCCGGGCTCGGGCGCCGAAGGATGGCTGGCGAAACTCGGAAACGTTCCACTCGGCTACTACAACGATCCGGTGAAGTCGGCCGAGATATTCCGCGAGGTGAACGGCGCGCGGGCAGTGGTGACCGGAGACCGGGCGCGGATCGAGGACGACGGCTCGGTCACCCTCCTCGGACGGGGAAACATGGTGGTCAACACCGGCGGCGAGAAGGTCTTCGTGGAAGAAGTCGAAGCCGTGGTGAAGGCCCATCCCGACATCTACGACGCGACAGTGATCGGTGTTCCGGACGAGCGGTGGGGCAATCGGGTGGCGGCGGTGCTTCGCATCCGCGACGGTGTGGAACCGGATTTCGAATCCATCGAGAAGCACGCCCGCAGTCACCTCGCCGGCTACAAGATTCCGCGTTCCTTCTGGATCGCCGACGAGGTCGTTCGAGCGCCGAGCGGCAAGCCGGACTACCGCTGGGCCAAGGAGTTCTCACAGAACAGCGACCCGGTCCACCGGATCGACTAGCGCTCACACGCAACACCCGGCACCCGGCACCCATCCGTAAAGGAGCATCTGCAATGCCTGAGATCGACCTTCCCGACGGGTTCGACGTGACCGACCCGCATCTGTACGGCGAGCGCGTCCCGCTTGCCGAGTTCGCCGAACTACGACGATGCGCTCCGGTCTGGTGGAACGCCCAGGAACCGGGTACCGGCGGATTTCACGACGGTGGTTGTTGGGTTGTCTCCCGCCACGCAGACGTCCGCGACGTCTCGTTGCGCAGCGAGGAGTTCTCGAGCAACGTCAACGGCTGCATTCCGCGGCATGAAGACAACATCTCGGCGGAGGAGTTGGAGGCGACAAAACACGTCCTCATCAACAAGGACGCCCCTGAGCACACACAGCTGCGCAAGTTGGTGGCGCGCTTGTTCACTCCGCGGTCGGTGGAAGCGATGCGGGCCGGGTTGGAAGCGCGGGCAGAAGACATAGCGTCGGCTGCCGTGGCGGAAGGTAGCGGTGATTTTGTCAGCCAGGTCGCCAGCGAGTTACCCATGCAGGCGATCTCGGAGCTGATCGGTGTACCGCAGGACGGGCGCCGTCAGCTGTACGAATGGTCGAATCAGATGACGGGATACGACGACGAGTCGCTCGCCGGCGAGTCTCGGATGGCGTCGGCGCAGATCCTGGGCTACGCCTATCAACTGGCTGAGGCGAGACGGGAGGAACCGCTCGACGACATCATCTCACGCTTGGTGCATGCCGACATCGACGGGCAGAAACTCACCCCGGAACAGTTCGGTTTCTTCGTCATCATGTTGGCTGTCGCGGGCAACGAAACGACGCGAAACGCAACGACACTCGGCATGATGGCATTTCTCGAGCATCCGGATCAGTGGGAATTGTACAAGCGCGAGCGTCCGCGCACCGCCGCGGACGAGATCATCCGCTGGGCTTCGCCACTGACGTCGATGCAACGAACAGCAGTGGTGGACACACAGATTGCCGGCACTGCGATTGCGAAGGGGCAGCGCGTCGTACTGCTCTACGGCTCGGCGAACTTCGACGAAACCGTCTTCGGGAACCCCGACGTCTTCGACATCACCCGAGACCCGAACCCGCACCTCGCGTTCGGAGGAACCGGGCCGCACTACTGCGTCGGCGCCAACCTGGCCAGAATGGAGGTCGATCTGATCTTCGGCAAGATCGCCGATCACATGCCCGACATCAGCAAGCTCGGCGATCCGAGCAGGCTCTCGTCCGGTTGGCTCAACGGGATCAAGGAATTCAAGGTCGACTACGGCAACTCCGCGTCATGTCCTTCGGGGCATTGACGTGTACAGCGGAAGAGTTGCACTTGCGGGCCCGATGCGCGAACTCGGCCAGTTCTACCGGATGGGTGCCGATGTCGCAGTGGGCTTGTTCCGCAACCGCTTTCAGGTGCAAGAGTTTCTCGAGCAGAGTTGGATGATCGCCCGGGTATCGATCGTGCCGACAGTGTTGGTAGCCGTGCCGTTCACGGTCCTGGTGAGTTTCACCCTCAACATCCTTCTCCGCGAAATCGGTGCCGCCGACCTCAGCGGCGCCGGGGCCGCGCTCGGTGCTGTGACTCAGGTCGGTCCGGTGGTGACGGTGCTGATCGTGGCAGGTGCGGGCGCGACAGCCATCGCCGCCGATCTGGGATCGAGAACGATTCGTGAAGAGATCGACGCCATGGAGGTGCTCGGGATCGATCCGATCACTCGGCTGGTGATTCCGCGGGTGGTCGCGTCGACCGTGGTGGCTTTGCTGCTCAACGGACTCGTCTGTGTCATCGGCATCGCCGGCGGTTACGCCTTCTCGGTGTTTCTCCAGGGCGTGAACCCTGGCGCCTTCGTCGAGGGAATCACGTTGCTGACCGGCCTGCCCGAGGTGGCGTTGTCGATGGTCAAAGCTGCGCTGTTCGGGATGCTGGCGGGATTGGTGGCCTGCTATCGCGGACTGTCGGTACGGGGTGGGCCGAAAGGCGTGGGGGAGGCCGTCAACGAAACGGTGGTGTACGCATTCATGGCGTTGTTCGTCGTCAACACCATCGTCACCGCGGTCGGCATCCGATTGACGGCGGGGTGATCGAGGTGACGCTGTCGGATTCGCTGGCACAAATCGGCAAGTTCGGACGCACGCGGGCGCGGGTGGCTCGAACGTCACGCTCGATCGACGACGTCGGGCGACAAGCTGTCTTCTTCGCGCGCGCCATCGCTCACATCCCGTGGGCAATTCGCAAACACCCTAAGGAAGTGTTGAGGCTGGTAGCCGAGATCAGCATGGGCACCGGAGCTTTGGCAGTGATCGGCGGCACGGTTGCGGTCGTAGGATTTTTGACTCTCGCCTCGGGCGGCACCATTGCGATCCAAGGTTTCAGCTCACTGGGAAATATCGGAGTCGAAGCGCTCACCGGATTCTTCTCCGCCTTCATCAACGTTCGTATCGCTGCGCCGGTCATCGCGGGAATCGGCCTGTCGGCCACGATCGGCGCAGGTTCGACCGCGCAGATCGGTGCCATGCGCATCAGTGAGGAAATCGACGCCCTCGAATCGATGGCGATCAGTTCGGTCCCGTACGTCGTCAGCACCCGCGTCACCGCAGGGATGATCGCGATCTTGCCGCTGTACTCATTGGCGCTCGTAGGATCTTTTCTGGCCGGAAGGTTCACCACGGTCGTGCTGTTCGGTCAGTCCTCCGGTCTTTACGACCACTACTTCACGACGTTCCTCGATCCGGTCGATGTCGCATGGTCCTTCGTTCAAGTGCTCGTGATGGCACTACTGGTGATGCTGATCCACACGTACTACGGATACAACGCGTCCGGGGGACCGTCGGGCGTGGGAACTGCAGTGGGCCGCGGGGTTCGGCTCTCGCTGATCTGCGTCGTGGCGGTGACCCTGCTCGTCTCACTCGCGCTCTACGGCGGTTCCGGCAACTTCAATCTGTCCGGTTAGGGGGACTGCGTGCACAGATACGGCTACAAGTTGGCTGCTCTGGGCTTGGCTGCGGCGATCGTCGGGGTCATCGCTTTGTCGGTCGCGTCTTTCAACCAGGTGTTTGTCGCTCGCGTCCCGATCACGGTGATCGCGGAGCGCGCGGGGCTCGTGATGGATCCGGGCGCGCGGGTGAAGATGGCCGGGGTGACCGTGGGCTCGGTGGAGTCCATCACGCCGACTGACGACGCCACCGCACAACTGTCGTTGTCGATCGATCCCGAAGCGCTCGAATCGATTCCGTCAAACGTGGATGTGGCGATCACGTCGAACACGGCCTTCGGCGCGAAGTTCGTCAGCCTGTCCTCGCCGGAGCAGCCGAGTAGTGCGCGACTTGCCGCCGGAGCGACGATCGACGCATCCCGGGTGACCGTCGAGCTGAACACGGTGTTCGAGAAACTCACCACCGTGCTCCGGACGGTGGACCCGGGCAAACTCGATTCGACATTGGGTGCCCTCTCGACTGCTCTGCAAGGACGCGGCGAACGGCTCGGGGTCGCACTCGAACAAGCAGATTCCTCCTTGCTCGAATTCAACACTGCACGTGAGGCTCTCGATCATGTGTTGACGGATTTATCAGCCGTCACACAGACCTACCGCGACGCTGTTCTCGACTTGATGGACACACTCGACTCGCTCACGACGACGGGAACCACTGTTCTCGACGAGCAGCAGAATCTTGATCTCCTCTTGCTCAACGTGATCGGGGTCGCCCGCACCGGAGAAGATGTACTGGGAGAAAACGCCGACGGTATCGACACCGTTCTGTCGTTACTGCGGCCGACCACCGCACTGCTCGAGGAATACTCCCCGGTGATTCCCTGCATGTTCCAGGGACTGCAGGAGAGCAAGAAGATCGGCGACGGCGCCTACAACGGACAACCAGGAATCAAGATGTCGATCGGTCTGATCGCCGGAACCGAACCGTACCGATATCCCGACGACCTCCCGAAGGTCGCGGCAACAGGTGGCCCGCAGTGTATGGGCCTTCCACTGCGCGACCCGAACGTCAATGCTCCGTACCTGGTGACCGACACCGGGGTGAATCCGTTTGCGCCCGAGCGTCAGCCGAATGGTGGGCAACCGATGAACACGGTCCCGGATCTGATGAGCTACCTGTTCGGGACGGAGATCCGATGAAAGTTCGTGGGTACACCGTCAAGTTCGGAATTTTTGTTCTGGTGATGATCCTCGTCAACGCCGGGCTGATCCTCGTGTTCGGCCAGATGCGAGGTGGCGACGCGAGGTCGTACTCGGCGGAGTTCGTCAACGCCTCCGGGCTCAGAGCCGGCGACAAGGTGCGCATCGCCGGTGTGCCGGTCGGTTCTGTCGGCTCCGTCGAATTCGGTGGGAATCACCGTGCCCACGTGAGTTTCAGTGTGGATACGGGTGACACCGTGACTGTATCGACCAGAGCCGCTGTTCGATATCAGGATCTGGTGGGTAATCGATACCTCGAATTGCTCGACGATCCGGGGATCGCGGAACCGCAACCGGAGGGCGAGAGCATCCCCGTCGATCGCACCGCACCGGCACTCGACCTCGATGCGCTACTCGGTGGTTTCAAGCCGCTGTTTCAAGCCCTGGACCCGGAGCAGGTCAACGCGTTGTCGATGTCCTTGCTCGAGGTGTTTCAAGGCCAGTCCGGAACTGTGGCATCGGTGCTGGCGCACACCGGATCGATTACGAACACTCTCGCAGACCGCGACCAACTGATCGGTCGAGTGATCGGCAACCTCGACGGTGTGCTCAGCGAATTGCGCAGCCGCGGTGGTCAGTTCAGTGACACTCTCGATCACCTACAACAGCTGGTCAGCGGGCTCGCGGCGGACCGGGAGATGATCGGGACTGCCGTCGAGAGTGTGAACACCGCATCAGGCACCTTCGCCGATCTCCTCGCCGGAGTTCGCCCGGACATCGCGGGAAACCTGTCGAAGCTGGACGCAAGCCTGAATCCGCTGATCGAGCAACAGAGTGAGCTCGATCGGATTCTCGCGTCCATGCCCTCGAACTACAAGCAGCTGATCCGAGTCGGCTCGTACGGGTCGTTCTTCAACTTCTATCTGTGCGGAATCGCACTGAAGGTCGACGGTGCCGACGGTACGCCGCTCACTGTCGACCTGGTGGATCAGACGACCGGAAGGTGCGCACCACGATGAGAGAGATGGCACAGAGCCAGGCCGTACGCGTGGGGGTCGTGGGATTGGTCGTCACGGCCGCCGTCGTATTGGCATCGCTCCAGTATCAGAATCTGCAGTTCCTGAAATCGGGTGTCGGGTACAGCGCGGTGTTCGCCGACGCCAGCGGTCTCGCGCCGGGAGACGAAGTCAACGCCGCCGGAGTGAAGATCGGAACGGTGAACCGGATCGAGGTCGAGCACGGACTCGCCCGCGTGGACTTCACACTCGACGGCTCGATCGGTTTGGGAGAAAGCACATCGGCGGCCGTCACCACGATGTCGTTGCTCGGCAAGCGAGCGGTATCGCTCGATCTGGACGGTCCGGGAAGGATCGCGGTCGGCGGCGAGATCCCGGTCGAGCGAACAAGATCGGCGTACTCGCTGCCCGACGTGCTCGGTGACCTCACCACGACGGTCGAGGACATCGATCTCGACCAACTCTCCGAATCGCTCGACGCAGTGGGACAGGTGATGTCCGACAGTGCGCCGAACCTGAGGCCGGCGCTGGACGGTGTCGCACGGATCTCCGACAGCGTCAATAGACGCGACGACATGTTGCGCACCTTGCTGTCCGATGCAAACGACGTCGCCGGGACGCTGGCCGAGCGTGGACCACAGGTCAACGCGCTACTCGTCGACGGCAACGCCTTGTTGGGAGAACTGGATCGGCGACAGGCGGCGCTGGGGGAAGTGATCACGAACATCTCGGCGTTGTCGACCCAGCTGAGCGGACTCGTCCACGACAACGAGGCGCAATTGCAGCCGGTCCTCGGCAAACTCGACACGGTTGTCGGAATTCTGCAGAACAACAAGGACAACCTTTCTCAGGGAATCGACGGTCTCGGTACGTACGTGGGCACGCTCGGTGACACCGTGGCCAGCGGCCCCTTCTACTACGCCTACGTCCAGAACCTGGTGCCAGCGCAATACACCCAACCGTTGATCAACGCGATGTTCGGGCTACCACCTGCGCCGCTACCGATTCCGGAGGTTCGATGATGGGTGCCTTACGAGTTCGCAAACCGGTGAACTGGCGTCGAATCGCCGTCGTTGGTGGAAGCGTCATCGGTGCGGCGATCGTCGTCGTGTCGGGATACCTTGCGGTGCAACATCTGCGCTACTACAACGTGACGGCCTACTTCACCTCGACGACCGGTCTGTATGTCGGTGACGACGTTCGTGTCGTGGGAGTCGACGTCGGCCGCGTCACCGCGATCGCCCCACAGGGAGATCGAATGCGCGTCGAACTGAAATTGGCGCGCGAGGTTCCCGTCGCCGAGGACGCGAAAGCGGTGATCGTTGCCCAGTCGCTGGTCTCGGCCCGCTTCGTGCAGTTGACGCCGGCGGTGACGGACGGCGCCGCCGCACTGAATGACGGTGCGGAGATCCCACTCGACAGAACGGCCGTCCCGGTCGAGTGGGACCAGATCAAGGAACAGCTGGGCCGGGCTGCCGACGCTTTGGGTCCCGTCGGGGACGATCGCGGTCCCGCCGCCAACTTCCTCGACGGTGCCGGATCCGCACTGGCCGGCAACGGGGAAGCGCTGGGGCGCTCGGTGACCGAACTCTCGGAGGCTATGAGCACACTCGACGAAGGCGGAGCCGATCTGTTCGGCACCATCCGCGGCCTGCAGACCTTCACGACCGCACTCGCCGCAAGCGACGAACAGATCGTTCAGTTCCAAGGACGACTGGCAAATGTCTCGAGTGTGCTCGCCGAGAGCCGGACGCAATTGGCTCCGGCTCTCGCCGATCTGGACGCCGCCGTCGTCGACGTACAGCGGTTCGTCGAACAGAACCGAACCGGCTTGACGGAGCAGATCGCGAAGTTGGCCGACGTGTCCCACGTACTGGTCGACAAGCGCGCAGGCCTCGAGAAGGTACTGCATCTGGCTCCGACAGCGTTGTCGAACTACTACAACGTCTACCGGCCGGCCCAAGGAGCGATGGTGGGTGTGCCCGCATTCCAGAACGTCGGCAACCCGATCGACTTGATCTGCGGCGGAATCGCCGGCCTGGCCAACGACACCTCGAAGAAGGGCGCGGATTTGTGCATCGAATACCTCGGCCCGTTGCTCAACACGATCAAGGCCAACTACCCGGACCTGAGCATCAATCCGACCCGGGCGCTCGGCGCTCTTCCGGACCAACTGGTGTACAGCGAGCCTGATCTGGAACCGACTGGCGCCTTGGGCTTTCCGACGGTACCGGTGGCGTCTGATCTGACCGGCTTGCTCATGCCGTCGACAGGATCACGATGACTGGCCGCCGGTGGGGAACAGTGTGTGTGGCGGCGAGCGCCGTGCTCGTTCTGACGGGTTGTCAATGGAGCGGGCTGAATTCGGTGTCGCTGCCGGGCGCGGCCGGCCGCGGTGAGGGAAGTTTCTCGGTCGTGATCGAGATGCCGGACGTCACGTCGATCAGTCCCAACTCTCCGGTCATGGTCAACGACGTGACAGTCGGAAGTATCAGTGCGATCGAGACCGACAACTGGCACGCACGGGTGACGGTTGCGCTCGACGGCTCGGTGTCCCTGCCCGCCAATGCGACGGCCAAGATCGGCCAAACCAGCCTGCTCGGGTCCAAACACGTTGCGCTTGCGCCGCCTACCGATGTTGCGCCGGAAGGGCGGTTGTCGGAGGGATCGGTGATCCCCCTCGCGTCGGCCGGCGTCTATCCCACCACCGAGGAAGCGTTGACGGCACTGTCATTGGTCCTCAACGGCGGCGGGCTCGCTCAGATTCACAGCATCACCACGGAGCTGAACACGGCGCTCGGCGGACGGACCGACGCGGCTCGCGACCTGCTGAGTCAGATGGATACCGTGACCGAAACACTCGACCGCCAACGTGATGCGATGGTCACGACCATGGAGAATCTCGACGTCTTCGCCGGTGAAATCACGGCCCAGCGAGACGTTCTCGGTGAGGCGTTGGAGACCCTTGATCCGGCCTTGGCGGAACTCAGCGCCCAACGCGTCGACCTGACCACCGCCCTCGATGCGGTCGGCAGGTTCGGGGACGTCGGGACCGATCTGGTCGACCGGACCCGCGACGATTTGAAAGCCAATTTGAGCGCCTTGGAATCGACGCTGCAGAAGGTGGTCGAAACAGGACCGGACCTGATCAACAATTTGGGCAACCTGAGTACCTTCCCCTTCCCCCAGACGACCATCGACGACGGAATGCGCGGCGATTACACCAATCTGTGGGCGCTGATCGACCTCACGAATAATCGCCTCCAGTCAGGTCTCGGCTTCGGTACGCCGTTCGGGGCGCCGCAAACCCCCGTGGAGAACGGAGTACTGGTCGATCCCTTGACCGCCCCACTCGGCACAGGGCAGCCCGGCCCACTTGGCACAGCGCAGCCCGCCCAGGGAGGTGGACGATGATTCTCACGAAGTTGGTGCGAAGGCAATTGACGATCTTCGCGATCCTGGCGGTGATAGGCATGAGCGCAGCGGCTATCTCGTACCTGAGAGTTCCGACCATGCTCGGAATCGGGCGCTATTCGGTGACAGTCGAACTGCCCGACGCCGGTGGCCTGTATCGGAACGCGAACGTGACCTATCGCGGCGACACCATCGGTCAGGTCAGATCGGTGCGTCTGTCTCCGGGAGTGGTACGCGCCGAATTATCTTTGGAGAGTGCGGTTCCCGTTCCCTCCAGCGGGCTCGCAGTAGCGGTGCGAAGTGTGTCGGCCATCGGCGAGCAATACGTCGACATGCAACCGAGAACCGCGGACGGACCGTTTCTGGCCGACGGAGACGTGATCGGCCCCGACGCTGTCACGATCCCGACCGAGATCGGACCGGTCCTCGATCAGGCGCAGGCGATGCTCGCATCGGTACCGCAGGACAAGTTGCGGTCGGTGATCGACGAGTCCGCGGCAGCATTCGGTGGCAGGGGAGAGGACCTGGCTCGTCTGCTGGATTCGACCACCTCGTTCGTCGATCAGATGTCTGCTGCCACAACCCCGGCCACGACGCTCGTACAGCAGTTGGATCCGCTCCTGCAGACACAGGTGGTGACGGGCGATCAGATTCGCCAGTGGGCGTCCAGTGTCGCTCAACTCAGTGGACAGTTGGAGGTCGCCGACGGGTCCGTGCGCAATATCCTCGAGACCGGACCGGGCTTCGCGACTGAAGCCGACCTGCTGTTTCAAGGCCTCAAACCCACTTTGCCTGTGCTGCTTGCCAATTTCACCAGCACCGCTCAGGTGGCTTTGACGTACAACGCCGGTTTGGAGCAGGTGCTCGTCATCTTGCCGCCACTGGTCGCGGCACAGGAAACCGTCGTACAACGCGGGCAGGTGGACGGCGCCGCGAACGTCAACTTCCACCTCCAAGCGCAGGACCCCGCGGCGTGCTCGACCGGTTACCTTCCGGCCGATCAGCGACGGGACCCGACCCAGATGAGTGTGCCGGACACCCCGGCTGATCTGTACTGCAAAGTTCCGCAGAACTCGGTCTTCGCAGTTCGTGGATCCCGGAACATTCCCTGTATGGAGGTACCGGGCAAACGAGCACCGAGCCCGGAGATCTGTCGGAGCCCCGAAGCGTACGTGCCGTCGGGGACCAATGCTCCCGGCGAGTTGTACACGGGGCCTGACGGAGTCGACTATCAACATACGGAATTGGCTCCTGCTGCTTCCGATTCGGGGGAGGGTGAGCCGTGGCAACAGTTGCTGATGCCGACGAATCGCTGAGGGGCGAGGTGCTGGAGCCGGTCAGAGGGAAACGCGGTGTTCTCACTGCCCTGGCATGGATCGCACTCGCGGCTCTGAGCGTCGTTGTCGTCTTCGGTGCTCTGGCAGTTCGATCCGACCGGGCGCGCGAGACCCAGCGTCAAGAGTACGTCGACGGTGCGGTCGCAGGAGCCCTCGCTCTGATCGACGTTCACTCCGCCACAGTCGACGAGGACCTCGAGACACTGCAGTCGCTGAGTACGGGAACCTTTGCCGACGAACTGAAGTCCGGCGAATCTGCGTTCGTCGCGTCCATCCGTGATTTTGCCGTCGATTCCGACGGGCGTGTCGACACCGCAGCCTTGGCATCGGAATCCGGTAACTCGGGGGTGGTGCTGATCGCGGCATCTGCTCAGGTCGGCAATTCAGCGGGAGAGTCTTCGGCGCGCACCTACCGTCTGCGCGTCGGTGTCGAGGACGTCGACGGGCGGGTACTGATGTCGAGTGTGGAGTTCGTGCCGTGAAGCGCATGGTCATAGCGCTTGCAGCGTTGGTCTTGATGGGAGTCGGCGGCACTGCGATCTGGAGTCACCACCGTTCGGGGGACGCTGAAACCGCACGTGCCGAGGTGATCGGTGTGGCGCCCACGCTCGTCGAGAAGCTCTTGAGCTACAACAGCGATACCGTCGACGACGATCTCGCACGAGCGGCCGAAGGCGCCGGCGGATCGTTTCAGGACAGTTTCACCGAATTCGGATCGAAAACAGTTGCCCCACAGTCGAAGGAGCAGGGAATCAGCACGAAAGCCCGAGTCGTCGATGTCGGTGTGCTCTCCGTTGCCGCGGACCGCGCGGAAGTGCTCGTGTTCGTCGATCAGATCACGACGAGTACCGCGCGGCCGGCACCAGCGTCGACGTCGAGCCGAGTCGAGGTGACACTCGATCGAGTCGACGGCACATGGCTGGTGAGTGCCATGACCCCCATCTAGTGAAGGTTGTCGCGGCCCGCCATGATCAGCCTGGCAGTGACTTCGAGCCGGTCTGCGATCTGCGAATAGGACTCGTAACCCATGCCGGCTCGAACAAGCGCTCCGGACCAGGAGATTTCGAGTGCTTCGAGTACGTCGGGATCGTATGACGGCCCCAGCGCCTCGATGAGCCGCTCGCGGATGTTCTTGCCGATACGTCCCCGAAGGTGTTCGACGTCGGGATCATTGCCCATCATCGCCGTGGTCACGGCCGCGGCCAGCTCCGGTTCGTCGGAAACGAGGAGTGCGACGCTGCGTAGGACCGAACAGACCTGCGCTTCCCGTTCCGCCTCCGGGGAGGGCTCGTGGGGTACCGCGTCGAGGCGACGCCAGAACAGTTCTGCCACAAGGTGACTCTTGGACGAGAAATAGGTGTATGCCGTAGCCGCGGCGACACCGGCTTCTGCTGCCACCATCCGCACGGTCAGATCGGCAAACCCTTTGTCGCGCAGGACCGTGATCGCTGCCGCGGTCAATCGATCGACGGTTTCGGCTTGCTGCTGGGTCAGTCGGCGGCGAGTGGACTCGAACTTGGTCTTACCAGACATGTGTCCAGACACTACGGGATCAGGCCCATGCGGGCAAAGTGTGCGCTATCTCCGCCTGTTCTCGCTCCCGCTCGGCGTCATGTCTCGCTCCCGCTCGGCGTCATGTCTCGCTCCCGCTCGGCGTCATGTCTCGCTCCCGCTCGGTGGGACAGAATTTCGAACCCCCGCGATCGCTAAGTCCATGTGTTAGAACGATTTCTAGAACATGTTCGGAAACTGTGCCCAGAATCAGAGAGGCTGACGATGACGAAGTGGGACGAGACGTGCGACGTACTCGCTGTGGGATCAGGCGGCGGACTCACCGGCGCGTACACGGCAGCCCGCGAAGGCCTCGACGTCATTGCGATCGAAGCAACCGACAAGTACGGCGGAACAACGGCGTACTCGGGCGGCGGCGGAATGTGGTTCCCGTGCAACGCCGTTCTTCGTCGGGGCGGGGACGACGACACCATCGAGGATGCGCTGGAGTACTACCGATCAGTGGTGGGTGATCGTACGCCCGCCGACGTTCAGGAAGCTTACGTTCGAGGTGGCGCCGGGTTGATCGACTACCTCGAAGAGGACTCGAACTTCGAGTTTCAGATACTGCCGTGGCCCGACTACTTCGGTGAAGAGCCCAAGGCTCGAGCGAGTGGACGGCACATTGTTCCCAAGCCGATGAACGCGAACAAGATGGGTGCCCTACGTGATTCGCTTCGTCCGCCGCTGGCGACGGAACGGCTGGGGGAGAAGTTGCCGAAGTACCTCGTCGGCGGCCAGTCGTTGATCGGTCGATTCCTGTTGGCTCTTGCGGAACTCCCGAACGCCACCATGCACCTGAAGACCACTCTCGAGGAACTGGTTGTCGAGGACGGGGTGGTGGTCGGAGCCGTCGTCGACCGAGATGGTCGGCGTCGAACCATTCGGGCACGCAGAGGAGTGATCCTCGCCGCCGGTGGATTCGAGCAGAACGAGACCATGCGTGCCGAATTCGGTGTCCCCGGATCCGCTCTCGACACGATGGGCTGCCCCGGCAACCTCGGGAAGGCGCACCAGGCGGCGGTCGCCGCGGGTGCCGACACCGACCTGATGGGCGAGGCCTGGTGGTCGCCGGGACTCACCCATCCAGATGGGCGCTCCGC
The DNA here is from genome assembly GCF_036541985.1 of Rhodococcus sp. IEGM 1306. Lineage (NCBI taxonomy): Bacteria > Bacillati > Actinomycetota > Actinomycetes > Mycobacteriales > Nocardiaceae > Rhodococcus > Rhodococcus sp. IEGM 1306. The sequence goes on along the minus strand of NZ_JAZHFF010000006.1, from coordinate 86,747 downwards.
GTTTGCGCTGTGGTTCACCGGCGGAATCTTCGTGGACGACGACGGTCGTCGATTCGTCAACGAATCAGCGCCGTACGACCGCTTGGGTCGCTCTGTCATCGAACACATGCGGGCAGGGAAAGTAACCACGCCGTACTGGATGATCTACGACAACAGAGAAGGCGCAGTGCCGCCGGTGAAGGCACCCAACGTACCCATGGCCCAGACGGAGCAGTATGTGGCTGCGGGGTTGTGGAAGAGTGCACAGACACTCGAAGACCTCGCTGCCCAGATCGATGTTCCCACAGCGGAACTGGTGGAGACCGTGAAGCGATTCAACGCGTTTGCGGCGACTGGCGTCGACACGGACTTCGGTCGAGGAGACACTGCGTACGACCGCGCCTTCTCCGAGGGGGCTTCTCCGCTCGTACCGATCGATCAAGGGCCGTTTCACGCTGCCGCTTTCGGCATCTCCGACCTCGGGACCAAAGGTGGTCTACGGACCGACGCGACCGGGAGGGTGCTCAAAGCCGACGGTACGGCGATTGCCGGGTTGTACGCGGCGGGGAACACGATGGCAGCGGCCAGCGGGACTACGTACCCCGGCGGTGGAAACCCGATCGGAGCGAGCATGCTGTTCAGTCACTTGGCTGCACTCGACCTCGCGAAGCTGCCGTCTTGATCATCAGTCGCTCGTCTCGGGGATGTGGTCAGGCCTTGCCGAGTCCGGCGGCGATTCCCTTGTCCAGTTGGGTGAGCATTGCTGTACCCAACGACGAAAGCTGGGCGACCTGGCGATCGTCGAGGCCCTCGAAGAGGAGACCTTGAACTGAGGCGACGTGCGGCGGTGCGGCCGCGACCACCTTTGCCATTCCCTCGTCGGTGAGCACTGCGTTGGAGCCGCGGCTGCCACGAATGACTTCCCGTTTCACCCAGCCGGCCTTCTCCATCTTCGTGATCACGTGCGAGAGGCGGGACAGGGACGCGTTCGCGCGCTGGGCCAGTACCGACAACTGGAGCTTGTGCTCGGGGGCGTCCGAGAGTGCCGCGAGTACGAAGTATTCGAAGTGTGTGAGTGCCGAATCGCGTTGTAGTTGAGTGTCGAGTGCGGCAGGCAACCGTGTCACGAGAGCGATCAGTGTCAGCCATGCTTCTTGCTGCTCGGCTGTGAGCCACTTCGTCTGAGACTGCGCGTCGGGCTGCGCGGTCGGTTCACTCATCGGTGACTTCTCCTTCGGGTCGAGCATTCTTCGTGCACGGAGCGTGCTTGTGTACAGCGTCTCAGACGCATGTCCAGAAGAATCCTGCGGGGAATAGTTGCGGGACGCAAGTGTTGAGTTCTATATTAGGTTGAACCTTCAACTTACGACGAATGTCTATCCCGAGGAGTCCGTATGTCCACCACAACCATGCCTGCGCTGTATCTCAGCCACGGTGCTCCGCCGCTGGTGGACAGCGCGTTGTGGGTCGACCAGTTGGGGGCGTGGGCTGGCGATCTTCCGCGGCCGACGGCAATCCTCGTCGTATCGGCGCACTGGGAATCAGCACCGCTGACGATCGGATCGACGACCACGGGCACCCCGCTCATCTACGACTTCGGTGGTTTTCCCGAGAGGTTCTACCGCGCGAAGTACAACTCTCCCGGCGCTCCGGAACTCGCCGCCCAGGTTGCCGCGTTGATGCCGGACAACGAACGCGTGGTTCAGCAGCCGAATCGAGGCCTGGATCACGGTGCCTACGTGCCGCTCACGGTGATGTACCCGGACGCAGACATCCCGGTACTGCAAATTTCGCTGCCAACCCTCGATCCCGAGCGTTTGCTCCATCTCGGACAGCGCCTACGGCCACTCCGTGAGCAAGGTGTACTGATCGTGGGATCCGGATTCACCACGCACGGGCTACCGTTCCTGCGCGATCCGTCACCGGAGGCGCAGGCCCCGGGATGGTCGGCGGAATTCGACGCGTGGGCAGGGGAGAGGTTCGCTGCCGGTGACGTCGATTCCTTGATCGACTTCCGCGCTCAAGCTCCCGGGATGCCGTACGCGCATCCGACCATCGAGCACTTCGCCCCGTTGTTCGTCACGCTCGGTGCGTCGTCCGATCCGGAACAGGTGCCCACTCAGGTGATCGACGGATTCTGGATGGGGCTTGCGAAGCGCTCGATTCAGGTCGCATAGAGGGTTTAAATCGCGCAGAGAATCAGGTGCCCAGGCACGTCAGCTTCGATTGCGAAGGAACTCGAGCGCCTGGTCTCCGTGGGTGTTGGCGCGTAGTTCACTCGAGATGACTTTGAGGACGGTGCGGTCGGTGTCGATCACGAAGGTCGAGCGTTTGACCGGAGCCAACTTGCCCAGGAGTCCGCGCTTGACGCCGAACTGTTCGGCTACCTTGCCCTCGGTGTCGGCGAGTAGGGGGTAGTCGAAGGATTGTGCGGTGGCAAAGGTGGACTGAGCTTCGACCGTATCGGTGCTGATGCCCGCTCGCGAAGCGCCCACCGCGGCGAATTCGCTGCCGAGGTCACGGAAGTGGCACGCCTCGGCGGTGCACACCGGCGTCGAGGCTGCCGGGTAGAAGAAGAGGACCAAGGGTCCGTTCTCGAGCAGGCTCGTCAGCGAGCGCGGAGTCCCGTCCTGGTCGGGCAGTGAGAAATCGGGAGCGAGTTGGCCTGGTTTCATTCGGCCGAGGTTACCCGCGCACGACGGCCACATGGGGGAGCCTGGGATGATGGAGCCATGCACGGCGAGCCCACCTCCATGTCCGCACGGTCGTCCGACACCGCGATCGTCGGTGACGCGTCCGATTCCACCACGACCCGGGAGCAGTTCCGAGCTCTCGCAGCTGAGCACCGGGTCGTTCCGGTCACTCGGAAAGTGTTGGCGGACTCCGAAACTCCGCTCTCGGCGTACGAGAAGTTGGCCGGCAATCGTCCAGGCACCTTCTTGCTCGAGTCGGCCGAGAACGGTCGTTCGTGGTCGCGGTGGTCGTTCATCGGCGTCGGAAGTCCGGCTGCACTGACCGTCGTGGACGGAGAGGCGGCCTGGTACGGCAACGTTCCGGCCGGCGCTCCGGCCGGCGGCGACCCGATCGACGCGCTCGGTGCCACCCTCGAGCTGCTTCGTTCGGAGCGGCTGCCCGACCTGCCCCCGCTGACCGGCGGAATGGTCGGATTCCTCGGCTACGACGCGGTGCGGCGCCTCGAGAGATTGGGTGACTCCGCGGTCGACGACCTGCAGATCCCCGAAATGGTCATGCTGCTTGCCGCCGACATCGCCGCAGTCGATCACCACGAAGGGGCGATCACCCTCATCGCGAATGCCGTCAACTGGGACGGCACGGACGAGCGCGTCGACACGGCGTACGACGACGCAGTCGCCAGGTTGGACGCGATGACTCGTGCTCTCGCGGCGCCGGCGAAATCGACGGTGTCGACATTTTCGAAAGCGACTCCGAACTACCGTCGTCAGCGCACCACCGAGAGCTTCGGTGTCGACGTCGAAAAGTTGATCGGCGACATCGAAGCGGGCGAGGCATTCCAGGTAGTTCTCTCGCAGCGATTCGAGATCGATTGCACTGCAGCGCCGATCGACGTGTACCGGATGCTGCGCGCGTCGAACCCCAGCCCGTACATGTATCTGCTCAACGTGCCGAACGGTGATGGAGAGACGGCGTTTTCGATCGTCGGTTCGAGCCCTGAGGCACTGGTAACCGTCGCCGAGGGCGTCGCGACAACACACCCGATCGCTGGAACCAGATGGCGCGGTGCCACAGAGGAGGACGACATCCTGCTCGAGAAAGATCTCCTCGCCGACGAGAAGGAAAACTCCGAGCACCTCATGCTCGTCGATCTGGGGCGAAACGATCTGGGTCGTGTCTGTCGCCCGGGCACGGTGAAGGTGCACGACTACCGGCACATCGAGCGGTACAGCCACGTGATGCATCTCGTATCGACCGTCACCGGTCATCTGGCCGAGGGAAAGCACGCTCTCGACGCCGTCACCGCATGCTTCCCCGCTGGAACCCTCTCGGGGGCACCCAAGGTCCGAGCGATGCAGCTGATCGAAGAACTGGAACCGACCAGGCGCGGTATCTACGGCGGCATCGTCGGCTACCTCGACTTCGCCGGCGACGCCGACACCGCGATCGCGATCCGAACGGCATTGATCAAGGACGGGATCGGATACGTCCAGGCGGGCGCCGGCGTCGTCGCCGACTCGGATCCGGTCTACGAGGACACCGAGGCCCGCAACAAGGCGATGGCAGTGCTGAGCGCGATTGCGTCGGCGCACACCCTGCGCACCATCGGAGGTGACGATCAGTGAGTGAGAACGAGTCGAGTGCAGCGGAGCCTACAAGCGTTTCTCGTGGCACCGCCGTGCCGAGAACGCTTCTGCTGGCGTTGTCGGCAGCAGCTCTGTGGGGCAGCTCACGAATGACGTGGGTTCATCTGACCTCGAGCGACGGCAAGACGCTGGAGAGGACGACGGATCTCGACGGCAGCACCTGGGCGGCGGCGATGACTCCGCTCGCGCTCGCGCTTCTGGCGGCGATCGCGGCGTCGTTTGCGGTGCGAGGTTGGGCACTTCGGGTAGTCGGACTGTTGGTTGCCCTCGTCGCCGTCGCGGTAGCGGTTCCGGCAGTGCAGTTGTTGGTGTCCGGAGCCTCTGCGGACCGAGCGGTGGACTTGGCCGAGTTGTCCGGTCACCCGGAAGATCTCTCGACGACTGTTTCGGTACTGCCTGCCTTGCTTGCGTTGCTCGGAGCGGTGGCGGCGCTCGGCGCGGCAGTGCTTCTGATGCGCAAACCTCCAGTGCGAGGCGGGTTGTCGTCGAAATACGACAACCCTGCCGCGCGCCGCGAGGCCGCGGCCAAGCTCGGTCAGGGAGACAAACCCGCATCGGACGAGCCTGTGACACAACGGATGTTGTGGGATGCGCTCGACGCCGGAGAGGACCCGACAGCGACTGACGGGGACGACGGAGTTGGGGGAGACAACGGCGCGAAACCGGGGTCGTCCCACTGAGTAAGACTGAACCCTCACCTGCGTGGGTACCCCGACGGAGTAGCAAAATTTCGTCCCACTAGGCTGAGACCACCCTGATGACGTATCTCACATCGGGCTCTTGCCCAGAAAGGATTCGGGCCACGATGACCGTACTCGACTCGATTCTCGACGGGGTGCGCGCTGACGTCGCCGCCCGCGAAGCCGTACTCGACTTCGCTGCAGTCAAGGCTGCTGCGGCCGCTGCACCTCCTGCACTCGATGCTGCAGCAGCACTTCTGGAATCGAGCATCGGCGTCATCGCCGAGGTCAAGCGAGCGAGCCCGTCAAAGGGTGCGTTGGCCGACATTGCCGATCCCGCTGAGCTTGCCGCGGCGTACCAAGCCGGTGGCGCACGCATCATCAGTGTTCTCACCGAAGAGCGCCGTTTTCACGGCTCGTTGGCCGACCTGGACGCAGTCCGTAAAGCGGTCACCATTCCGGTGCTCCGCAAGGATTTCATCGTGGGGCCGTACCAGATTCACGAGGCTCGCGCTCACGGCGCCGACGTCATCTTGCTGATCGTCGCGGCACTCGAGCAGCAGGCGCTCGCCTCGTTGATCGATCGCACCGAATCTCTGGGAATGACTGCACTCGTCGAGGTGCACACGGAGGAAGAAGCCAACCGCGCGCTCGAAGCCGGCGCCAAGGTGATCGGTGTGAACGCCCGCAATCTCAAGACTCTCGAGGTGGACAAGAACACCTTCGGTCGCATCGCTCCCGGTCTTCCGACCGAGACGATCAAGATTGCCGAGTCCGGTGTTCGCGGAACTGCCGATCTGTTGGCGTACGCCGGGGCGGGCGCCGACGCAGTGCTCGTCGGTGAAGGCCTCGTGACCAGCGGCGACCCTCGCAAGGCCGTCGCCGATCTGGTCAACGCCGGCGCACACCCGTCCTGCCCGAAACCGTCTCGATAAAGCGCATCACCGGCCCGGCGTGCTTTGACGCACCCGGGCGGTGACCAGCGGCACCCTTGGGGCAGACTGGTGGGGTGACTTCACGTACTCAGGAACCAGGCTCCGGTGCAGTATCAGGTGCAGCATTCAAGGGCGGCAATCTGCCGCCCGCCAGCGCGGGACTCACCGAGCGCTCACATGATCCCGATGCCGGCGGCCATTTCGGCGTCTACGGCGGCCGGCATGTGCCGGAAGCTCTCATGGCGGTCATCGAAGAGGTCACCGCGGAGTACGAAAAGGCTCGCGCGGACGACACGTTCTTGAACGAACTCGATCGCCTGCAGCGCGATTACACGGGACGCCCGTCGCCGATTTTCGAGGCAACGCGAATGAGCGAGTTCGCCGGTGGTGCGCGCATCATTCTCAAGCGTGAAGATCTGAACCACACCGGTTCTCACAAGATCAACAACGTTCTCGGTCAGGTTCTGCTGGCAAAGCGTATGGGCAAGACCCGCATCATCGCCGAGACCGGAGCAGGCCAGCACGGTGTGGCATCGGCCACCGCCTGTGCACTGCTCGGTCTCGAGTGCGTCATCTACATGGGTGCTGTCGACACCGAACGTCAAGCACTGAACGTCGCCCGCATGCGCCTGCTCGGCGCGGAGGTCGTCTCGGTCGAGACCGGTTCGCGCACGCTCAAGGACGCGATCAACGAAGCCTTGCGCGACTGGGTTTCCCACGCGGACAACACCTATTACTGCTTCGGTACCGCGGCAGGTCCGCACCCGTTCCCCACCATCGTTCGCGACTTCCAGCGAGTGGTCGGTCTCGAAACACGTGTCCAGGTTCAGGCACTGACCGGTCGCCTGCCCGACGCAGTCACAGCCTGCGTCGGAGGTGGTTCGAATGCGATCGGAATCTTCCACCCGTTCATCGACGATCTGTCGGTACGGCTGGTGGGCTACGAAGCAGCCGGTGACGGTGTCGAAACTGGTAGGCATGCAGCAACATTCGCCGGCGGTACACCGGGTGCCTTCCAGGGTGCCTACTCCTACCTGCTTCAGGACGAAGACGGTCAGACCATCGAATCGCACTCGATTTCTGCCGGTTTGGACTACCCGGGTGTCGGGCCCGAGCACGCCTATCTCAGCGACATCGGGCGCGCCACCTACGAACCCGTCACGGACAGCGAAGCCATGGATGCGCTTCTGCTGCTCTCGCGCCGCGAAGGCATCATCCCGGCCATCGAATCCGCCCATGCCGTCGCCGGCGCGCTCCGACTCGGCAAGGAACTGGGCGAGGGCGCGATCATCGTCGTCAATCTCTCCGGTCGCGGTGACAAGGACATGGATACCGCCGCAAGCTGGTTCGGTCTTTTCGACGGCGCCTCAGGTCAGGCAGCCGCTTCGGATGATGCAGCAGACGAGAACGACAACACGGAAGGCTCGGACAAGTGAGCGAACGACCATCACGCCTCGCACCCACCTTTGCCGCGTGCAAGGCTGACAAGCGCGCCGCCCTCGTCGGATACCTTCCTGCCGGTTACCCGACGGTTCCCGAGTCGATCGACGTGTTCAAGGCGATGGTCGACGGTGGCTGCGACATCATCGAAGTCGGTGTCGCGTACTCCGATCCGGTCATGGACGGTCCGACCATCCAGCGCGCAGCCGAAACCGCACTCTCGAACGGTGTCCGTCTGCGCGACATCTTCACCGTGATCGAGCAGATCAGCTCGGTCGGCGGCAAGGCCGTCGTGATGACGTACTGGAACCCGGTGCTGCAGTACGGCGTCGAGAAGTTCGCACGGGACCTCGCCTCCGCCGGTGGACTCGGACTGATCACCCCCAACCTCATTCCGGAAGAAGCCGGCGCCTGGATGGAAGCATCCGAAGAGCACCACCTCGACCGGATCTTCCTTGTCGCTCCATCTTCGACCGAGGAACGGCTCGCCATGACGCTCGACGCGAGCAGCGGATTCATCTACGCGGCCTCGACGATGGGTGTCACCGGCGCGCGAGACGCCGTCTCGTCCATGGCTCCGGAACTGACCGCACGAATCCGCGCGCACTCCGACATCCCCGTCGGCGTCGGACTGGGAGTCCGCTCCGGCGCACAAGCTGCCGAAATCGCGGCGTACGCCGATGCCGTCATCGTCGGTTCGGCCCTGGTCTCCGCGGTCGAGAACGGGTTGGGTGCGGTTCGCTCGCTCACCGAAGAACTCGCCGAGGGCGTCCGCTCGGCTACCGTGGCGTCGTGACCTCAACTGTGGACCTGCTGGCCTATATCCCCAGCCCGCCCCAAGGCGTCTGGTACGTCGGACCGGTGGCGCTGCGCGCCTACGCGCTCTTCATCATCCTCGGCATCATCGTCGCGATCGTGTGGGGAGATCGTCGTTGGGTCGCCCGCGGTGGCGAGAAGGGGACCGTTCTCGACATCGCGATCTGGGCTGTTCCCTTCGGTCTGATCGGTGGCAGGCTCTACCACGTATTGACCGACTGGCCTGCCTATTTCGGCGAGAACGGTACGCCTCTCGACGCACTCAAGGTGTGGCAGGGCGGCCTCGGAATCTGGGGAGCTGTCTTCCTCGGCGGTATCGGTGCGTGGATCGGCTGCCGGCGACGCGGCATTCCCGTATCTGCCCTCGGTGACGCGATTGCGCCCGGCATCCTGCTCGCGCAGGCCATCGGCCGTATCGGCAACTACTTCAACCAGGAGTTGTACGGTCGCGAGACCACCGTGCCGTGGGGCCTCGAGATCTTCGAGCGAGTGAACTCTTCCGGCCAACTCGATCAACTCGCGGGTGTCTCCAACGGAGAAGTCATCCGGGTCGTTCACCCGACGTTCCTCTACGAGGCTGTGTGGAACGTACTGATCGTGATCCTGCTTGTTCTCGTCGACCGCCGATTCAAGATCGGCCACGGACGTCTGTTTGCTCTGTACGTCGCGGGCTATTGCCTGGGCCGGTTCGTCGTCGAACTGATGCGCGACGATTTCGCCTACGAGATCGCCGGCATTCGCGTCAACACATTCACTTCGGGGATCGTGTTCTTCGCCGCACTGGCCTACTTCTTCCTGGCGAAGAAGGGTCGTGAGGATCCGGCTGATTTGAAGTCGAAGGACTACGTCGCTGCGGTAGCTGCCGGCGAAGCAGGAGTCGCGGCGCCAGTTACCGTAACTGATTCGGCGAAGGCCGACGCGAAAGGCGCCGACGCTGAAGATTCTGAATCCGATGCTGCTGAATCCGCTTCCAGTGAGGCAAGCGACTCCACGGCAGCGTCGGATGAGTCGTCGGACGCGGTGAAGCTGTCGAAGAAAGACAAGCCGTGACAGGTCCCTATTCGCAGGGGGGATTCCCCGAGGATCAGGGACCGGTCTACGGCGCGCCCAATCCGTACGGATATCAGCAGCCATTGCCGCCTCCATCGATGTACGGGTTCGGAGATCCCTACGCCCCGTACGGTCGGCACCCGGTAACCGGGGAACCGTATTCCGACAAGTCGAAGGCCACCGCTGGACTGTTGCAGATCTTGCTGGGCTTCTTCGGAATCTGTGGAGTCGGGCGCCTCTATTTCGGAAGTGTCGGTATCGGATTGTGCCAACTGCTCGGCATGTTCTTCGCGCTGTTCATGTCGGCGTTCCTCATCGGAATTCCATTTGCGATCGGAATCTGGATCTGGGCGTTCGTCGACGGCATCGTGATACTTTCGGGCAATGCGCGGGACGGTGCTCGCCGGCCATTGCGAGGATGAGTCGCGAGCGCGAACCGAGGAAACATGTGTGGGGGACTGGCCTCGAGAAGGTCGAACCTTCTCGAAGTCCGATAACAAAAGCTATTACGTACCGTCGTCGAATCGAAGGAAAGTACGTTGCCTAACTTGAACAAGAATCCGGAACCTTCCGAGTCGGGGGACTCGTCTGGATCACAGCCGCCGGTTCCACCGCAATTCGGGTCGCCGTTCGACTACGACGCGACGGCGGATGCGTCGTTGACGGAAACCTCGGCACCCACCGAAAAGACGCCGTCGACGGAGACCACCGGCACCGGTCCAGGCTGGGACACGTATTCGGGAGTCGGAAACGGTCCGGGATGGGGAAACCACCCCATCTACCCGCCGCCGACCGGAACCGAATCGACCACAGCGTTTCCCGCTGCCGATTCTGATTCCACCCCGAATCAGCCCACAGCGCCGTACACGTCGCAGGAAAGCTACGCCGCTCAGAACTATCCGGCGACCGACTATCCGGCGCCGGACTACTCGAGGCCGACCCAAACCCCGACGGACGGTCCCGTCTACGGTGCACCGGCAGATCAGACTCCGAATCCCTACGCGGCTCCGCCGCAGGGCTACCCCCAGCCGGGATACTCACAGCCGGGTTACGGTCAGCCTCAGGGGTACCCACAAGCTCAGGGTTATCCTCAGCCTGGCTACGGCCTGGTCGACCCGTCCGCACCATACGGACGTGACCCGATGACCGGTGAACCGTACTCGGACAAGTCGAAGACGACTGCCGGATTGCTGGGCATTCTGCTCGGCGGATTCGGTGCAGGACGTTTTTATCTCAACCAGCCCGGCATGGCTGTCGCACAGATCGCGGTCACTTGGTTGACGTGTGGAATCGGTGGCATCTGGCCGCTCATCGACGGAATCATGATGTTGACCGGCAGTGTGCGCGATCAGTACAACCGCCCTTTGCGTAGCTGATCGAAACGACCCTCGGCAAGTGTGACCCCCTGATGCCTCCGTATCAGGGGGTCACCGTTTTGCTCTCGCGACCTGCGGTTATGGGCTGATAAACTAGCGCACGTCGGCTGCATGTCCGCGTGGAGGTCGCCGAGTGCTGTTTTCTCGAATACCTGAACCTCGGGGCCTGTACGACCCCGATCAGGAAACCGATTCGTGTGGTGTAGCCGTGGTAGCAGACACCTCTGGACGCCACCTGCATTCCATTGTCGACGATGCGCTCGCGGTCCTGGGCAATCTCTCCCATCGCGGCGCAGTTGGGCGCGAATCCAACAGCGGAGACGGCGCGGGCATTCTGATTCAGCTGCCGACGGAGTTCTTCGACGCGGTGACCGGGTTCGAGCTTCCACCACCCAACGCGATGGGTGAGAACACCTACGCGGCCGGAAACTGCTTTCTCCCGGTGGATCAGGAAGCACGTTGGCGCGCGGTCGTTCGGATACACCGGTACGCAGCGGCAGAAGGACTGCGGATTATCGGGTGGCGAGAGGTGCCGGTCGACCGAGACTGCGTCGGAACCGTTGCCGCGCAGTGCGCTCCGTACGTCAGTCAGTGTTTTGTGACGTGCGCCGAGTCGCGAGATCGTAGTGTGGGCGGAATTGCCTTGGACCGACGAGTCTTTGCCCTCAGGAGACAAGCCGAGCGGATTCACTGTGCCGACACTGCAGTGTATTTCCCCTCGTTGTCCGCCCGAACCATCGTGTACAAGGGCATGCTGACGCCGACGCAGTTACCCGGTTACTTCACCGACCTACGCGACCACCGAATGCGAACTGCGTTGGCAGTAGTGCACAGTCGATACTCCACGAACACATTTCCGTCGTGGCCACTCGCTCAGCCGTATCGCTGCATCGCCCACAACGGCGAGATCAATACGATTGTGGGAAACAGGAATTGGATGCGCGCTCGCGAGCCGATGCTGCGGAGCACACTTTTAGGTGGGGACATCGATCGCCTGTTTCCGATCTGCACCCCGGGAGGATCCGACTCTTCGTCGTTCGACGAAGTACTGGAGCTTTTGACGCTCGGGGGCCGCAGTGTGCAACACGCCATCGCGATGATGATTCCCGGAGCCTGGGAGAACGATTCTTCGATGCCCGACGAGATAAAGGCCTTCTACCAATTTCACGGTTGTCTGATGGAACCGTGGGACGGTCCGGCGTCCGTGACGTTCAGCGACGGCATTGTTGTCGGGGCCGTGTTGGATCGCAACGGTCTTCGCCCAGGGCGATGGTGGCGGATGAAGAACGACCGTATCGTGTTGGCCAGTGAGAGCGGTGTGTTCGACGCTCCCACGTCCGAGGTGTTGGAGAAGGGGCGCCTCGAACCGGGACGCATGTTTCTCGTGGACACCGCTCGCCATCGGATCGTTTCCGATGCGGAGATCAAGTCCGAACTCGCGAGCACAGCCCCCTACCGGGACTGGGTCGACGGGGGATTGGTCGACCTCGAGGAAATCCCCGAGACTGCGCCTGCCCGAGGCGATCCGGCTCCGCTGTTGCAACGGCAGTTGCTCTTCGGATACCACGCCGAGGACCTGCGGGACATTCTTGTCCCGATGGCAAGCTCAGGATCGGAGCCGTTGGGATCGATGGGTGTCGACACGCCTCTCGCCGTTCTTTCGGAGCGGCCGAAGCTGTTGTACGACTACTTTATTCAGCTCTTTGCTCAGGTGACCAACCCGCCTTTGGACGCGATTCGCGAGGAAGTCGTCACAACGCTTGGTGTCACCCTCGGCGCTGAGCAGAACTTGTTCGAAGCGTCGGCGCTGTCGTGCCGAAGGATTGTTCTCGATAAACCGGTGATCGGACCGGTGAAGATGGCGAAGGTCGCCGAACTATGCGGCGCAAGAACTCCGAGAAGCGCTGTCCTACGGGGAGGTTTCGATCCGAGAGGCAGTCTCGCCGAAGGCGTCGAGAGGCTTCGTGAGTCCGCCCGAACAGCCGCCGCAGCCGGTATCGAGATTCTGGTGATCTCCGACCGTGGATCAGGCCCTGAGCAGGCTCCCATTCCGTCATTGCTCGCAGTATCAGCCGTGCACCACGATCTGGTTCGTCATGGCCTGCGGACCAAGGTTTCCCTCGTCGTCGAGTCGGGTGACGCGCGCGAAGTTCATCACATCGCGCTGCTGATCGGCTACGGTGCGGCGGCTGTCCACCCGTATCTTGCTCTCGAATCGGTAGAAGCACTCAGCGAGCAAGACGAACTTCCCGGGATAAATTCGGAAAAGGCATCGGACAACTATCTGAAAGCGGCAAATTCCGGCGTGCGCAAAGTGATGTCGAAGATGGGAATCGCTACGGTTCACTCCTACACGGGCGCAAAGGTATTCGAGGCCGTGGGCTTGGGTCGAGAGTTGGTCGACGAATACTTCTGCAACACACGGAGCCGGATCGGCGGGATCGGTATCACCGAAGTCGCGCGAGAAGTTCTGATGCGTCACGCGGCTGCGTTCTCGTCGTCCGCAGTGCAGCATCGTCAGTTCGACAATCGTCAGTTGACCGACAGCGGACAATACCGGTATCGCCGCGGTGGTGAATTGCATGTGTTCACACCCGAGTCCGTGTTCTTCCTTCAGCATGCGACCCGGACGGGGCGAAGTGAGATGTTTCGTCGCTACAGCGATGAAGTCGATCGACTGAGCGCGCAGGGCGGAACACTTCGGGGATTGTTTCGATTTCGGCGTGAGATTCGTCAGCTGATTCCCCTCGATCAGGTCGAACCCGTCGAGATGATTCTCGCTCGATTCAACACCGGTGCGATGAGCTACGGTTCCCTCTCTGCCGAGGCGCACGAGACGATGGCGGTTGCGATGAATGCTCTCGGCGGACGTTCGAACACCGGTGAGGGCGGAGAGTCACCGGAGCGGTTGCGTGACAACAAGCGTCGAAGCGCAGTCAAGCAGGTCGCGAGTGGTCGCTTCGGGGTGACCAGCGATTACCTGGTCAATGCCACTGACATTCAGATCAAGATGGCCCAGGGCGCCAAGCCCGGTGAAGGAGGGCAGCTTCCGGGGTCCAAGGTGTACCCGTGGATCGCGGAAACCCGGTACTCGACACCTGGAGTCGGCCTCATTTCTCCGCCCCCGCACCACGACATCTATTCGATCGAGGATCTCGCCCAATTGATCTACGACCTCAGATGCGCGAACAATCGCGCGCGGATACACGTGAAGTTGGTCAGCGCAGCCGGAGTCGGGACTGTTGCGGCAGGTGTGGCCAAAGCACACGCCGACGTGGTGCTGATCTCGGGTCACGACGGCGGGACGGGTGCTGCGGCACTCTCGTCCATCCACCACGCGGCTACGCCGTGGGAGATCGGGCTGGCCGAAACTCAGCAGACCCTGGTGCTCAACGGGTTACGCGATCGGATCGTCGTCCAGTGTGACGGGGGTTTGCGCACGGCGCGGGACGTCGTCGTTGCTGCGTTGCTGGGGGCGCAGGAGTACGGGTTTTCCACGGCGCCACTCATCGCGGCCGGGTGCGTCATGATGCGGGTATGTCACCTCGACACCTGCCCTGTCGGAGTAGCGACGCAGAATCCCGAACTGCGCGAGCGATTCACCGGCCGGCCCGAGTACGTCGAGAACTTCTTTCGCTTCATCGCCGCCGACGTACGACGGTTGTTGGCAGAACTGGGGTTTCGAAGTATCGACGATGCGCTGGGGCACGCAGACGTATTGGAAATGTCTCCGGCGGTGGCGCATTGGAAGAGTCGGACGTTGGATCTCTCACCACTCTTCGACGTTCCGGCCACGCCGGCCGGCGCGGCCTACCAACCGTATGTACCTGTTTCGAGCGAACTCGAACGCACCCTGATCAAGTTGGCTGCGAACTCGCTCGAGGACGCTCGACCCGTACATATCGAACTGCCAGTACACAATACGGATCGAGCGGTGGGAACGAGGCTGGGCGCTGAGGTGACCAGACGCTACGGCGCCGTCGGGCTACCTCAAGGCACCATCGACGTCGTGCTCAGAGGAACGGCAGGCCAGTCACTCGGTGCGTTCCTGCCACCGGGCATCTCGCTGGTCGTCGTCGGCGATGCAAACGATTACGTGGGAAAGGGGCTCTCGGGTGGACGAATCGCGCTTCGGCCGAGTGAGGACGCACCCTTCGTGGCCGAGGATCAGGTGATTGCCGGCAATACGCTGCTGTACGGCGCTACGAGCGGTGCGCTCTATGCCAGGGGGCGTGTCGGGGAACGATTTGCGGTGCGCAACTCGGGCGCGGTCGCTGTGGTGGAAGGCGTCGGAGACCATGCGTGCGAGTACATGACCGGGGGTCGCGTCGTCATCATCGGCCCAACTGGTAGGAACCTTGCTGCGGGAATGTCGGGCGGAATTGCCTTCGTACTCGACGTGAAGGCAGAAAAGGTCAACCGCGACATGGTCGTTCTGGAGCGGCCTTCGGCGGAAGACTGTCGTCAGCTGGTCGAAATTCTCGGCGAGCATTTGGCTGCGACCGGTTCGCCGGTGGCGGCAAAACTTCTCGACGACTGGGTTGGCCAGAGTCCGAGATTCACCAAAGTTTTGCCTGTCGATTATCAGAAGGTCGTGGAAGAGAACGAACTGGTGGAGCCAGCTCATGCCTGACGCACGCGGGTTCCTCAACGTGAAACGATCCGGCTCACCGACCAGATCGACCGATGTGCGTGTCGGTGACTGGGCGTCAGTATACGAGTCGCTGGATCCCGTCGTGCGAAATCGAGACGTATCTGCACAGGCCTCGCGTTGCATGGACTGCGCTGTGCCGTACTGCCATTCGGCCGATGTGGGGTGTCCGCTCGGCAATCTCATTCCGGAATGGAACGACCTGGTTCGGCGTGGACGGTGGTCCGAAGCCTCGGAGAATCTGCATTCCACCAACAATTTCCCCGAGTTCACCGGACATCTGTGCCCCGCACCGTGCGAAACGGCGTGCGTTCTCGCACTCGACGGCGAGCACACGTCGGGGGGTGTCACCATCAAGCGCATCGAACAGGCAATCGTCGACAACGCCTGGGAGTCGGGTTGGTTGGGGCCGCAGGCACCGGTAGTTCACAGCGGAAACTGTGTTGCGGTTGTCGGTTCGGGACCGGCGGGACTGGCCGCGGCTCAACAACTGACACGAGCCGGACACAGTGTCACGGTGTTCGAGCGGAGCGATCGGATCGGGGGACTGCTTCGCTACGGAATTCCGGAATTCAAGTTGCCCAAGGCCCTCATCAACCGGCGGCTGGACCAACTGACCGCCGAGGGGACCAGGTTCGTCACCGACTGCGCCGTCGGAGTGAACGTGAGCGCGCACGACCTCTCGACGGAATTCGAGGCGGTAGTCCTGGCGGTCGGGGCTGATCGTGCCAGAGACACCGACGTACCGGGTCGTAGTCTTCGCGGAATCCATCGTGCGATGACGTACCTGCGTGCGGCCAACCGCGAATGCGAGGGTGACGGTGCGTCGAGCATCTCGGCGCGAGGTAAGAACGTCGTGATCATCGGTGGCGGCGACACGGCCGCCGACTGCCTCGGCACGGTGCATCGCCAGGGTGCGCTCTCGGTGACGGAATTGGACTACCACGTCCCACCTCCGGCACGCCGCGATCGAGATCGCGACCCATGGCCGTTGTGGCCGCGGGTCCTGCGCACCTCGCCGGCGGACGAGGAGGGCAGTGACAAACGATTCCGATGGGCGGCGCAGGAATTTCTCGACGACGGTGGGGGTGCGGTCCGCGCAATCCGGATGGTTCCGGTAGCCGTGTCACGAGCGAAGGACGGACAACGGACCCTGGTGGAGACCGGCGACACGACGGATCTGGTGTGCGAGATGGTCTTGCTCGCTCTGGGTTTCGACGGCGTCGAAACCGCCCCACTGCTCACCGACCTTGATGTCGGCACCGATCCACTCGGCAGAATCGAGTGTGATGTCGGGTGGCAGACCCGGACACCCGGCGTATTCGTCTGCGGCGACGCGCATCGCGGGGCGTCGCTGGTCGTGTGGGCGATTGCCGAGGGACGGTCGGCCGCACGTGCCGTCGACGTGTTTCTCACAGGCGAGTCGGCGCTTCCGGCTCCGGTTCATCCAAAGGCATTTCCGCTGTTCGTGAGCTGACCAACTGAATCGAGTAAGTACAGAAAGTGCAGGTCGCAAATGCCGGATAGAAGTGCGGTGGGGTAGCGACTAGGCTCGAGCCGTGAACCGACGGACAAAAATTGTATGCACACTTGGACCTGCGACAGCTTCTGGCGACCGCATCCGTGAGCTCGTGGAGAGCGGCATGGACGTGGCGCGCCTCAACTTCAGCCACGGCGAGCATGCCGATCACGAAGAAAACTACATTCGCGTCCGCGCCGCGTCGGACGCCACCGGAAAGGCCGTCGGTGTTCTCGCCGACCTTCAGGGGCCCAAGATTCGCCTCGGCCGATTCAAGGACGAGCGGACCACCTGGGCCAACGGTGAAGAGGTTCGTATCACCGTCGACGACGTCGAGGGAACGCACGATCGCGTCGGGACCACGTACAAGGAATTGGCGCGCGACGCCAAGGCCGGCGATCGACTGCTGGTCGACGACGGAAAGGTCGGCCTGGTCGTCACGTCCATCGACGGCAACGACGTCGTCTGTCGGGTCACCGAAGGCGGTCCGGTCAGCAACAACAAGGGCCTCTCACTGCCCGGTATGAACGTCTCCGTTCCAGCCCTGTCGGGCAAGGACATCGCCGACCTCGAGTTCGCTCTCAAGCTGGGTGTCGACTTCATTGCACTCTCCTTCGTTCGCTCACCGGCGGACGTCGAATTGGTTCACGCCATCATGGATCGAGTCGGGCGCCGCGTTCCCGTCATCGCGAAGCTCGAGAAGCCCGAGGCCATCGACAATCTCGAAGCCATCGTGCTCGCGTTCGACGCCGTCATGGTCGCCCGCGGTGACCTCGGTGTCGAGTTGCCGCTCGAGCAGGTCCCGCTCGTTCAGAAGCGCGCAATCCAGATTGCTCGTGAGAACGCGAAGCCGGTCATCGTCGCGACGCAGATGCTCGAGTCGATGATCGAGAACTCACGTCCCACTCGCGCAGAGGCATCCGATGTCGCCAACGCCGTTCTCGACGGCGCCGACGCAGTCATGCTCTCGGGCGAGACTTCGGTGGGCAAGTACGTCATGGAAACCGTTCGCACCATGGCCCGCATCGTCGAGGCCGTCGAGAACGAATCAACCCGTGTCCCACCGTTGACCCA
The DNA here is from genome assembly GCF_036541985.1 of Rhodococcus sp. IEGM 1306. NCBI lineage: Bacteria > Bacillati > Actinomycetota > Actinomycetes > Mycobacteriales > Nocardiaceae > Rhodococcus > Rhodococcus sp. IEGM 1306. The sequence goes on along the minus strand of NZ_JAZHFF010000006.1, from coordinate 68,887 downwards.
CGTCCCGCGCACCAAGCGCGGTGTCATCTCGTACGCAGCACGCGACATCGGCGAACGTCTCGACGCCAAGGCCTTGGTTGCGTTCACTCAGTCCGGTGACACGGTGCGTCGACTGGCTCGTCTGCACACGCCGCTGCCGTTGCTCGCCTTCACACCGCTGCCCGCGGTGCGCAGTCAGCTGACGCTGACGTGGGGAACCGAGACGTTCCTGGTCGATGCGGTGGCCACCACCGACGAGATGGTGCGTCAGGTGGACAGTGCGTTGCTCTCCCTCGGGCGGTACGTCAAGGGCGACCTCGTGGTCATCGTTGCCGGATCCCCTCCGGGAACTGTCGGTTCCACCAACCTCATTCACGTCCACCGTATCGGCGAAGAGGACCACTGAGTGACCCACGCGAACGCGTCCACCGACCTCGGTACTCTCCTCGGTCTGTTGGATCTGGAGCAGATCGGTGAAGACGCGTTCCGTGGATACCACCCGAAACAGGTAGGTTCGCGGACGTTCGGCGGTCAGTTGGTGTCTCAGGCACTGATGGCCGCCGGGCGGACCGTCGACGGTGATCGCCCCATCCATGCGGTGAATGCCCATTTCATTCGCGGCGGAGATGTCAAGGCGCCCATCGAGTATCGGGTGGATCGTCATCGCGACGGGCGGGCGTTCGCCAACCGTCAGGTGACTGCCTATCAGGGTGAGAACGAATTGTTCGTGATGCTCGCGGCGTTCCAGGACTCCGGCAAGGGGCTCGACCATGCTGTCGAGATCCCGGATGTTCCACTTCCGGAGTCGTTGCCTCCCATCGGCGATCATCTGGTGGGGTACGAGGAGAAACTGCCGCATTTCAGTGCGGCGCTCAAGCCGATCGACATGCGGTACGCCAACGATCCGGCGTGGATCCTCAAGGGCACCGGCGAGAAACTCAACCACAATCGGGTATGGATGCGCCCCGACGGTGATCTGCCGGACGATTCGCTCATTCACGCTGCGACGCTGGCATATTCGTCCGACACCACCGTGCTCGATTCGATTCTGACCACTCATGGTTTGTCCTGGGGTCATGATCGTATCGTCGCGGCGACGGTCAATCATTCGATCTGGTTCCATCGCCCGTTCCGGTTCACCGACTGGGTTCTGTACGCCACCGAATCGCCGGTCGCCGCAGGTTCGCGCGGTCTGGCAACCGGACGGTACTTCTCGGTGGAAGGACTGCTGTTGGCGACGGTGGTCCAAGAAGGAATGATCAGGCATTTCCCGCGCAAAGGGGAATGAGATGCGGGCCCGAGACTGAACTCGGGCCCAGAATCAAGCAGACTTGCGATATTGCGGTGAGAGTTCGTCGGCGCGGTCCCACGGAGACCAGTCGACTTCGCGTCCATCGAGTTGGGCCGCAACAACTTCCAAGCCCGCGTGCCAGCCGGCAGCGTGGGCGTACGCGGACTCTTCGTCTTCCATCGTGTGGGTGAGGGTCAGCCAGCAACCGCCGGTGCCGTCCGGTGCCAGTTCCCAATGCAGAGTATCTGCGTCCCAGAGGAATTCGAGAATTCGGTGCGGGTGGACGCTGATGACCGTCCCGCGCGTCACGTGATCTGCTGGCAGTCCGAATCGCTCGACTTGTTCCGGGGTCACCTTGAACAGCAGATCCGCGCCTGGAGTGAGGTTGAAATCGACGTCCGCCGGGAACCAGGCGTCGAGGTACTCGCGTTCCGTTATCACTTTCCAGACCTTGTCCAGTGCGTGCGGAATCGCCAGTTGGAAGCTCAGTGACACCCGACCGTCATAGGTCAGGTTTATCTTGCCGTTGTCCATCGGTGCCTCCAATGCTTGGTGCCCGTGCGGTTGCCCCCATCGTGCCATCTAATTGCTTGGGATGGAATAACTGCAGGTCAGATCGTTACCTATTGATAGGTTATGTCGATTTGTCTCGTTTTGAGAGCGGCGTTCCGGATGCGTTTCGTGGCAGTGAGACAAACGCGCAGTACGCTGACCAAGCACGACTGGCGCGGGTGGGAATTACCACCGGGGAGTGCACATCGCGAGGCATCGACCGCCTGGGTGCTTCACACATCTTGTGTGAAGGGGGATTCATGTCTACCGAGAATCGGCCTACCGAAAACGTCTCTACCAAGAATCTGTCGACCCAGACCGCGCCCGCTCGAATAATCGACGGACGCGCAATTGCCGATGCTGCGCTCGCGGACCTGTCAGTGCGCACCAGGCAGTTTCGTGATGAGGCGGGGCACGTTCCTTGCCTGGCCGCCGTCATCGTGGGAGCGGACCCGGCCTCGAAGGCGTATGTACAGATGAAGGCCAAACGATCTGTCGCCGTCGGAATGACGTCGCGGACGGTCGAACTCCCGGTGAGTACAACCACCGAAGAACTGGTCGACGTGCTGAGAGCGTTGTCGGCGGACCCTTCGATCGACGGCATACTGCTGCAACACCCGGTGCCAGGCCACATCGACGAACGGGCCGCGTTCGATGCCATCTCGGCCGACAAAGACGTTGACGGCGTTACCTCGGCAGCGTTCGCGGCAATGGCGTTGACCGGTGGGGGATTCGAATCATGTACACCGAGTGGCATCCTGCGCCTCCTCGACGCCACAGGCGTCGAACTCACCGGAAAGCATGCTGTCGTGGTCGGCCGAAGCCCGATACTCGGATTGCCGATGGGAATGCTCCTCCTGCGTCGAGGCGCAACGGTGACGTACTGCCATTCGCGAACCGTCGACCTGGCCGCCCACGTCGCCTCGGCAGACGTCGTCATCGCGGCCGTCGGTGTTCCGGAACTGATCAAAGGGGCGTGGATCAAGCCTGGGGCAGTGGTGATCGATGCGGGGTACAACGAGGGCAACGTCGGAGACGTGGAGTACGCCGCTGCGCTCCCACATGCCGGTGCGATCACACCAGTGCCGGGTGGCGTCGGCCCCATGACGGTGGCAGTCCTGCTGGAACAAACACTGGCAGCAGCAGTTCGATCAGCGGACGTTCGGGCATGCAGTGAGAATCATGACAGTCGTGTTGAACCGGACCCCGCAATCGCCTCGGATCGATTGTGAGACCTCGGTTTCGAGACGGAGTATTCATCCGCCCCTCGATAACCGAATTACCGCGTCGAGCACCGCTGCGCTGGAATGGCTGAGCTGAGCGCGCAATTGGGTAATCGACAGTCAGCTGTGTGCTGTGGGGATGTCGATCGTCAACTGGGACGGTGAATCGGATGCCGATACGGTGTATGCCGGACGGATGTCGACCGTGCCGACAAACGACTGCAGGATCGCACTGTTCCTGGCTGCACTGTCTATGCGCGTGATGTTTTCGCCCTCGTGAGATACGGAGTTGAGCGACGAATCCGATTGGACTCCCATCAGGTCGACTTGAAGTATCGATCGACTTCCGACGTCCACGACTGTGCTGTCTCCCGCTCGGATTGCTTCGCTGACGTATTCGGTTTTCCAGAACACTGATCCATTTCCGTCGAATCGGTAGGTGATTCGGGTGAAACCGTCGTGATCGGTTACGTCGATCTCGGTCACGTCGACGCGCGGATTCGGTGAAGGGATCTCCGTGTCGTTCGGGAGCGGAGCAAGCGTGGAGATCTCGGTTGGTGGGGCATCGATCGGGGGAGTGCCGACCTGAACGGTGCCTGTCTGTGTTGCAGCATCGAGGACGGCCTGGGTGGAAGATTCGCCGGCAGTGTTGGATTCGCCGGCAGTGTCGGATTGGTCGTCAGTCTGACACCCGGTGAGCAGCGCGAAAACAGATATGGCTCCGAGCAGAGCAATCAGGCGACGACCGTTCATGGATCGAATCTAACGGCGGTCGATCTGGGGTACAGCCGAATGCCGAAACCTTGCGGTACGGCCAACTGCGGCAGGTGGTGCCCTCGGTGAGACTCGAACTCACACTGGACGGGTTTTGAATCCGTTTCCTCTGCCAATTGGGATACGAGGGCTTGTTGCGATGACTACATTAGAAGATGCGATTTCAATGTCAAACACCGGTACCCTCTAATCGTTCGCGTCTCGTGTCGGGGCGGTTCGATGGAGGAGGATGGTGGCCATGAATTCGCCGCAGCCGCAAGGCAATCAGCTCGCACCCCGTCGTGTTGTCGTCGCTGAAGACGAGGCGTTGATCCGTATGGATCTGGTCGAGATGCTCCGCGAAGAGGGCTACGACGTCGTCGGTGAGGCCGGTGACGGGCAGGTTGCGGTGGAGTTGGCCGAGTCGCTCAAGCCTGATCTGGTCATCATGGACGTGAAAATGCCCAGGAGAGACGGCATCGACGCCGCTTCGGAGATTGCCGCCAAACGCATCGCTCCTGTTGTCATTCTCACAGCGTTCAGTCAGCGCGAGTTGGTCGAGCGCGCACGCGATGCCGGCGCCATGGCTTACTTGGTCAAGCCGTTCTCGATCAGTGACCTCGTTCCCGCTGTCGAATTGGCGGTCAGTCGTTTCCGCGAGGTGACGGCGCTCGAGCGTGAGGTCGCTGATCTTTCCGACCGGCTCGAAGCACGCAAGCTGATCGAGCGAGCCAAGAGTGTTCTGATGGTTCGCCAAGCGCTCACCGAACCTGAGGCGTTCAAGTGGATTCAGCGCGCCGCGATGGATCGGCGCTCCACGATGAAGGCGGTCGCACAGGTCGTACTGGAAACTCTGGGCGGTGAACCGGACGCTTGAGCAAAGTGTCCGGGTTATCCGGCTGCACTGAGTGGCTGCGTCGACCGTCGAAACGTCGCGCAGCGCTACAGCCGTGTAAACACTGTGCACCTTCAGATAACAGTCAGGTCACAGGGCTTTCTTGAAGGATCGCGAAACGGTTCCAAGGTCTAGCGTCTGATCCCACAGCGAGCGCCAGTTCGGGTGGCGCGAGCACCGGCTGATCTTAGGAGCGTGGGATGGCTAGACGAACACTTGTGCGTACTGCTGCAGTTCTCGGCGCGGCATCACTGGCACTTGCAGGCTGTAGCTCGGACAAGTCGGATGACTCGTCTTCGAGTGGCTCTACGTCCGGCGCTTCTGCCGCGACGACATCCGTCACGACTGATTGCACCCCGGAGCAGGCCAAGGCCGGCGCCACCCCGTCCACGGAAGCGCTGCGCATCGGCACGCTTCTTCCCGATACAGGCAGCTTGTCGTTCCTCGGGCCGCCGATGGTCGCGGGCACCCAGCTGGGAGTCAACGACGTCAATGCAGCCGGAGGCGTTCTCGGCCAACCGGTCCAGCTGATTCCCGGCGATTCGGGTGACACCACAACGGACACCGCCAATACCACCGTCGACCGCGAATTGGCTGCAGGCACTCAGGTCATCGTCGGCGCCGCGTCGTCTTCGGTCTCGCTCAAGGTGATCGACAAGATCGCCAGCGCAGGCGTCGTGATGTTCTCGCCTGCCAACACCTCGGACCAATTCGTCTGCTACCCAGACAAGGGCATGTACTTCCGCACCGCTCCGACGGACGTACTACAGGCTCAGGCCGTCGCACAGCTCATTTCGGACGACGGTGGTCAGCGCGTAGCGATCATGGCCCTCAACGACCCGTACGGGACGGGTCTGGCGGACAACATCGAAAAGAATCTGATCGATTCGGGTGTCCCCTCCGATCAGATCGAGAAGATCATCTACGACCCGAACGCGCAGTCGTTCAACTCCGAAGTCGATCAAGTCAAGAACTTCAATCCGGATGCAGTGGCACTGGTGGGCTTCGAAGAGTCGGCGAAGATCATCACGCGCATGCACGAAGTGGGCATCGGCCCGTCGGACGGAATGGCGATGTACGGCGTCGACGGCAACATGGGCAACGCTCTCGGCGAATCCGTGGCGAAGCCGTTGCTCGACACCATGCAGGGAACGACGCCCCTGACGGACGTCGGAGCTGCCTTCCAGGATCGTCTGAAGGCTGTGAACCCCTCTCTGATCGACTTCAACTACGCCGGAGAGTCATACGACGCGGTGGTGATCTCAGCGCTCGCTGCCGAGCAGGCGAAGTCGACGGCCGGTACCGACATCGCGGCCAACATCAACAGCGTCACCGAAGGCGGCACCAAGTGCACGTCCTACGTCGAGTGCCTGCCGTTGGTGAAGGCGGGAACCGACATCGACTACGACGGCATCACCGGTGAGTTGGACTTCAACGATTCGGGGGAGCCGTCCATCGGTTCGTACGGAAAGCTCAAGTTCGGCCCTGAGAACACCCTGACCACAGAAGGATTCGTGGTGGTGGGCAAGTAAGTCGTGGGCAGGTAAGCAGCCAACGAGAATGGGCCAGGGTCTCGCGACCCTGGCCCATTCTCGTGTCTGTCCTACTTCTCTTTGCTTCCAGCGAGCGTTCCCAAGTACAACTCGATCACCTTGGGGTCGTTCATCAGATTGGCGCCGGTGTCGGTGTACGCGTTCTTACCCTGATCGAGTACGTAACCGCGGTCGCAGATCTGAAGGCAGCGGCGCGCGTTCTGCTCGACCATGATGACCGAGACACCCGCAGCATTGATCTTCTTGCAGCGGATGAACACCTCGTCCTGGAACATGGGGGACAGGCCCGCGGACGGTTCGTCGAGCAGCAGCACCGACGGATCCATCATCAGGGCCCGGCCCATCGCGACCATCTGGCGTTCACCACCCGAGAGTGCGCCGGCCTTCACCTTTCGTCGTTCACTCAGGAGAGGGAACAGTTCACTCACGAAGGCGAATCGTTCCGCGAATGCCTTGGGGCGCAGATAAATGCCCATTTCGAGGTTTTCTTCGATGGTCAGAGTCTGAAAGACGTTCTGCGTTTGAGGGACGTACCCGACTCCCTTCTGAACGAGGACGTGAGCGGGCGCAGACGTGATGTTGTCCTCGCGTAGAGTGACCGACCCTTCGCGTACCGGTATCAGTCCGAACAGTGATTTCAGGAGTGTCGATTTGCCTGCGCCGTTCGGTCCGATGATCCCGACGATTTCCCCTTCCTTCAGGAAGAAGTTGCACTCACGCAGGATGTTGACGCCGGGAATGTAGCCCGCGACGAGGCTGTCGGCGCGGAGCAGGGCACCTGCCGACAGTCGCTGATGCTCCTCGGCCGTCGCGGCGAACTCTGCAGGGGTGAGTGCTCGTGCTTTGTTCTCGCTCATGGCTTCTCGTGCCTTCCGCGCGGTTCCTCGGGACTCGATTCCAGCGTCGCGGCGAGATCGGCCGGAAGGTTGTCGACGTCGGGTTCCGACAGGTCCCCGCCCGACTCGAGGGTTTCGACCTCGGCTTCAGCCAGGGCGGCGGCCAGAACGGCCGTCTCGCCCACCGGATTTCCGTTGTCGTCGAACTCGAGGGCCTGGTCATGGTGGCTGCCCAGATATGCGTCGACGACGGCTGTGTTGGACGAGAGTTCGTCCGGGGTGGATTCGGCGATGACGCTGCCCTGCGCCATGACCACCACCCAATCGCTGATGTCTCGGATCACGTCCATGTCGTGCTCGACGAACACGACGGTCATTCCGTCGTCGCGCAATGACTTGATGTGTCCGAGCAGGCTTTGCGTCAGAGCAGGATTGACCCCCGCCATCGGTTCGTCCAGCATCACCACCGAGGGCGAGGTCATGAGTGCGCGAGCCATTTCGAGCAGTTTGCGCTGCCCACCGGAGAGTGAACCGGCGAGGTCGTCGGCCTTGGTGTCGAGTTTGAATCGTGCGAGGAGTTCGTTGGCGCGTTCGGTGATCTCGCGTTCCTGGCCTTTCCAGATCCACGGGACGAGAGATGCAAAAATGCGTTCACCACGTTGGCCGGTGGCACCGAGACGTACGTTGTCCAGCACGGTGAGTTTGGAGAGCGCCTTGGTCAACTGGAACGTCCGTACCACTCCTTTCCTGGCTACCTGGTGGGGATACATGCGGCCCAGCGATTGACCGTCCATCGACCACGTACCGGTGTCCGGCCGGTCGAATCCGGTAAGGAGGTTGAAGAGCGTCGTTTTTCCGGCACCGTTTGGACCGATCAGACCCGTGATGCACCCTCGTTGAATCTCGAGGTGATCGACGTCGACGGCCTTGAGACCGCCGAACGTCCGCGAGACGTTGTCAGCGACCAACACCGGGTCGGGTTTCGCCGATCCGGGAAGGTGAGGAACGTCGGCAAAGATCTGTGCTCTGGTATCGGCGTCAAGCATTGAGTTGCACCTCCCGCTTGTTACCCAGTATTCCCTGCGGTCTGAAGACCATCAGGAGAGCAATCATCAATCCGAGCAGGACGTACCTGGTGGCCCCGACCTGTTGTTCGGTCAGCGAGAGCAGCGGATTCTCGCCGGAGATCGCCTGACGCAGCAAGGCGTCAGGGATGGCGAGGAGGAACCAGAACAACATTGCGCCGAGCACCGGGCCGAATACCGTTGCCGCCCCGCCCAGAATCAGTGCGCCGAACGCGAAGAACGTCTGCGCGGTCGAGTAGAAGTCCGGGTTGATGGACTTGGTCTGCAAAGCGTTGAACACCCCGGCCAGACCACCGATCACGCCGCCGAGAACCAGCGCCTGCATCTTGTACACGAACACGTTCTTGCCCAACGATCGCGCTGCGTCCTCGTCTTCGCGAACCGCCTTGAGGACGCGCCCCCACGGACTGTGCGTCAACAGGTAGACGAATCCGCACAAGATCAAGACCAGCGTCCACCCCACGACCATCGACCAGAGGTCGTCTCCGTAGAACTTCACGCCGAGAAATGAGTACTGCTTGGCCGAGTCGAAGGGGCTCAGTGCGGTGAACGGGTCTGCGAAACCGAACAGGCCATTGGTGGAACCGGTCACCGAATCCGACGCGGTCGAGCGGAAGATCAGACGCAGGATCTCCGAAGCGGCGATGGTCACGATGGCGAGATAGTCGGCGCGCAGACGCAGCGTCGGGATACCGAGCACGAGCGCGAGGAGCCCGGCTGCGGTGAGTCCGACGAGGATGCCGAGCCAGAGCGGCTGGTCGTAGGTCACGGTCATGATGCCGACGCCGTAGCCGCCGAGAAGGGCAAAACCGATCTGACCGAAATTGAGCAGTCCGGCGTAGCCGAAGTGCAGGTTCAACCCGATTGCCAACAGTGCGTAGAAGATTGCCGACGGCCCGATCAGCTGGGCGAAGGAAACCTGGAAAGCTCCCATGATGTCCATGTTCGTCACCCGATCCTTTGTCTGGATCCGAGGATGCCCTGGGGGCGAACCACGAGGATCACGATCAAGACGAGAAGTCCGCCGATGTATTTGAGGTCTGGGTTGATGATGAGCGTCGAGAGTTGGACCAGAAGTCCGACGATGACGCAGCCGAGTAGCGCCCCGTACGCGGTTCCCAGACCACCGAGGGTGATTCCGGCGAACATGAGCAGCAACAGTTTGAATCCCATTTCCCACTGGACGCGTCCTCCGAGTTCGGAGATACCGAACAGCACACCGCCGAGGGCGGCCAGTCCGCCGCCGAGACCCCAGACGAACATGATCACGCGCTCGACGTTGATACCGGACGAAGCGGCGAGGTCACGATTGTCGGAGACGGCACGCATGGCCTTTCCGATGCGAGTCTTCTGCAGAAGCAGTGCGACGCCGACCAGGACGACCAGACTGACGATCATGACTATCGCGTTGGCGTCGGTCAGTGCGATCGGGCCCCAGTTCTTCTCGACCTGGCCCTGGTAGTCGTCGAACGGTTCGGCGCGGTCGGAGAAGAAGATCAGGATCAAGTAGCGCAATGAAATCGCGAGACCGATCGAGACCACCAATTGCGCGATCAACCCGGTCTTGCGCTTACGCAGTGGTTTCCAGACGATTCCGTTGGTCAGCAGGCCGATGCCGATGCCGACGAAGATCGCGAGGATCGTGGCGGGAATCAGCGGAACGCCGAAGGACGTGTTGATCACCCAGGCAGCAACGGCTCCCAACGTCACCATCTCGCCGTGAGCGAAGTTGGTCAGGCCAGTGGTGCCGTAGATCAGGCTCAAACCCACACCGGCGATCGCGATCACGAGGCCGAACCGCAGACCGTCGACCGTCGTGCGGATCAGCTTCTCGCCGAAGCTGACATTCGAGGCGGTACGTACCTCGCCGAACGAGAAGATCACGGTGTTCGCGCGGCCGGCCACCACCTCGCGTTCGACAGCGGCTTGCACACTGACCCCGTCGGGAAGTGTGTCGGCAACGATCTCGAAGGTGTAGGTGCCCGGTGCCACGGCCAGTTCCCAACGGCCGTTCGATGCCGATTCTCCGGTGGCGACTTCCGTGCCGGAAGAATCGAGCGCACGGACGGTGACGCCCTCGAGGCGTGTGCCGCCGTTGTTGAGATTGCCGCTGACGGGGACAGCGTTGTCGGGAACCGGTGCTGTTGGTGTTGCGGATGCTGTCGGGGTCGGCGGTGTAGGGGAAGTGGTCGGTTCCTGAGCCGAAGCAGTTCCGGCCAGGCTGAGTAATGCGAAGAACGTCAGTAATGCAAAGGCCAGTAGTCGGCTGAGTGTCGCGAGGGTCTGCCGTTTCACTACGGGTGGGGCCACGTACGTCCTCCGAGCGGGTCGGGAATAGCGCGTCTGGACAAAGTGCCGCACAGCAGAGGGATTGTTTCGCTGCTGCGATTTCCGGACTCTAACGGCTCCGTTCGCTTCAGATGGGGTTCTGAGATTTCCGGGATGTTTCGGTTCCGTATCGAAGGCCGAAGGCTGCATCAATTGTCCGATTCTTGTGTCTGTTCCTGCGTAAACAACGGCGAAGGCGTCGATGTCGGTCGCGATCCCTAGACTGATGAACCGTGAGCCCCGCAACCACAACTCGGTCCAGCACGTCCACCGCTCCAGCCGGCACCACCGGCAAGGCGGACGATCGCCCTCTTCTGATGCTTCTCGACGGGCATTCGTTGGCGTTTCGCGCCTTCTACGCGCTGCCTGCAGAGAACTTCAAGACACACAGTGGGCAGGCCACCAACGCGGTGTACGGCTTCACGTCGATGTTGATCAACCTTCTTCGTGACGAGCAGCCCACCCACCTGGCCGCGGCCTTCGACGTGTCGCGTCAGACGTTTCGCGCCGACCTGTTCCCCGAATACAAGGCGCAGCGCGCGAAGGCTCCTGACGAATTCAAGGGCCAGATCGACATCACCAAGGACGTTCTCGGCGCGCTGGGCATCCCGGTCATGGCCGAGGAAGGTTTCGAAGCCGACGACGTGATCGCCACCTTGACCACGCAGGCGGAGGCCCTCGGATACCGGGTTCTCGTCGTGACCGGTGACCGTGACTCGCTGCAACTGGTGACCGACAACGTCACTGTGCTCTACCCGAAGAAGGGTGTCTCGGAGCTCACCCGATTCACGCCGACGGCCGTAGAGGAGAAGTACAGCCTCAGCCCGGCGCAGTATCCCGATTTTGCTGCACTGCGCGGCGACCCGAGTGACAACCTCCCCGGCATCCCCGGCGTCGGCGAGAAGACCGCCACCAAGTGGATCCGTGAGTACGGCGACCTGCAGGGACTGGTCGACAACGTGGACAAGGTCCGCGGCAAGGTGGGCGACTCACTGCGGGAGAACCTCGCGAACGTCCTGCTCAATCGTCAGCTCACCGAAATGGTTCGCGACGTTCCCTTGCCGTACACGCCCGAGCAGTTGGTGTTGGCCCCGTGGGACCGCGAGAAGATTCATGCGTTGTTCGACGATCTCGAGTTCAAGGTTCTCCGCGATCGACTGTTCGCGACCCTGTCGTCGTCCGAGCCCGAAGCAGAGGAAGGGTTCGAGGTCAGCGGCGACGCACTCGCCCCGGGTGCGGTTGCCGCGTGGCTCGACGCCCACGCACGAACCGGTGAGCGTCACGGCGTGACGGTGCTCGGAACCAGAACTCCGTTCGCCGGCGACGTCACTGCACTCGCGATCGCGGCCTCCGACGGTGAATGTGCATACATCGCGGCGTCGACGGCAACACCGGAAGACGAAGCAGCTCTCGGTGATTGGCTCGCCGACGCATCGCAGCCGAAGGCGCTGCACGAAGCCAAGTGGGCGATCCATGCTCTGCGTGGGCGTGGTTGGACGCTCGGTGGACTGACCAGCGACACTGCTCTGGCCGCGTACCTCGTCCGGCCGGGCCAGCGCAGCTTCAATCTCGACGACCTCTCGCTCCGCTACCTCAAGCGTGAACTGCGCGCCGAAACATCCGGCCAGGAACAGCTTTCACTGCTCGACGACACCGAGCAGCTCGATGCCGAAGCGGCCGAGACCGCGATGCTCAGCGCTCAGGCCGTTCTCGACTTGGCAGCTGCACTGGACACCGAGTTGGAGTCGATCGAATCCAAGTCGCTCCTCTCCGACATGGAACTGCCGTTGACGATCGAGCTCGCTCAGATCGAGGCCACCGGCATCGCCGTCGACAGCGCGCATCTGCACGATCTTCAGAGCCGTTTCGCCTCCCAGGTCGCCGACGCAGCAAACTCGGCCTACGAGGTGATCGACAAGCAGATCAACCTGGGTTCGCCGAAGCAGCTGCAGGTGGTCTTGTTCGAAGAACTCGACATGCCCAAGACGAAGAAGACGAAGACGGGCTACACCACCGACGCCGAGGCGTTGCAGGGTCTGTTCGACAAGACAGGACACCCGTTCCTCGAACACCTTCTCGCGCACCGTGATGCGACGCGTATGAAGGTGACCGTCGACGGTCTTCTCAAGGCCGTAGCCGAAGACGGACGCATTCACACGACGTTCAACCAGACGGTTGCCGCGACCGGACGTCTGTCGTCGACCGATCCGAACTTGCAGAACATCCCGGTGCGAAACGACGCGGGGCGCGAGATTCGCGACGGATTCGTAGTCGGGCAAGGGTTCGACGTTCTACTCACTGCCGACTACAGCCAGATCGAAATGCGCATCATGGCGCACGTGTCAGGCGACGAGGGGCTGATCGAGGCATTCAACACCGGTGAGGACCTGCACAGCTTTGTCGGCTCGCGCGCATTCGGTGTACCGATCGAAGAGGTGACTCCAGAACTGCGGCGCCGGGTCAAGGCGATGTCCTACGGTCTGGCCTACGGGCTCAGTGCCTACGGATTGGCGTCGCAGCTGAAGATTTCGACCGAAGAAGCGAAGCAGCAGATGGATGCGTACTTCGCTCGTTTCGGCGGCGTGCGGGATTACCTCCACGCGGTGGTCGAGCAGGCACGTAAGGACGGCTACACCTCGACGCTCTACGGTCGTCGTCGCTACCTGCCGGACCTCAACAGCGACAACCGTCAGCGTCGTGAGGTTGCCGAACGTGCTGCCCTCAATGCGCCGATCCAGGGCACTGCGGCCGACATCATCAAGGTGGCGATGATCAACGTGCAGAAGGCTCTCGCCGACGCCGGATTGAAGTCGCGCATGCTGTTGCAGGTGCACGACGAATTGGTGCTCGAAGTGGTTGCCTCCGAGTTGGAGGAGGTCACCGCGCTGGTCAAGGACAAGATGGCCACAGCCATCGAGCTGTCGGTACCTCTGGATGTTTCGGTGGGAACCGGTCGAAGCTGGGACAGCGCGGCTCACTAGGCAGCAACGAAAAAGGCTGGGCCGGAATCGACTTCGATTCCGGCCCAGCCTTTTCACGCTATTCAGCAGATGCGGTCTGCTCTGCGATCTGCTTGCGGACCTCGTCCATGTCGAGTGCCTTGACCTGAGTGACGAGCTCCTCGAGCTGAGCGGCGGGAAGCGCGCCGGCCTGGTTGAACACGAGTACGCCTTCGCGGAAGGCCATGATCGTGGGGATGGAGCGGATGTTGGCGGCCGCTGCGATTCCCTGCTCGGCCTCGGTGTCGACCTTGGCGTGAACGACGTCGGCATGCTTCTCCGAAGAGGCTTCGAACGTCGGTGCGAACTGGCGGCACGGGCCGCACCAGGAGGCCCAGAAGTCCACGAGGACGACGTCGCTGCCGTTGATCGTTTCGTCGAAGTTCTGCTGGGTGAGTGTCTGGGTGGCCACAGGGGTCCTTTCCATTGTGCGGGCTGTTGGTGTGTGCAACGCCCCGGAACCGCTGATTCTTCCCTGAGCCGATTTCAGCTTGCGTTCTCGGTCGCCCGAAACGTCCGGCGGTAGGCCTGCGGCGTGGTGCAACGCAGACGAATGAAGTGCTGGCGAAGCACGGCACCGCCGCCGAATCCGACGCGTTCTGCGATGACGTCGACGGAGAGGTCGGAATTCTCGAGGAGATGTTGGGCGGCCAGTACTCGCTGATCGCTGAGCCAGCGGGCGGGGGTTGTTCCCGTTTCCGCTTGGAAACGGCGCGCGAACGTGCGCGCGGACATGTTCGCGCGGGCTGCGACCATGCCCACAGTGAGGTCGAGGGCGAGGTTCTCCGTCATCCAGTCGAGGAGCGGGGCAAGGGTTGCACTCGGCGTCGAGGCGAGGGGAGTGGCAACGTACTGGGCTTGCCCACCGTCACGATGGGGCGGCACCACCATCCTTCTCGCGATGCCATTGGCAACGCGAGAACCCTGTTCTTTTCGGACGATGTGCAGGCACAGGTCAATTCCTGCCGCGGTGCCTGCGCTGGTGAACACCGGATCTTCGTCCACGTACAACACGTCCGGATCGACCTTGGCTTCCGGATACGTCTGGGCAAGCCTCTCTGCATGCCGCCAATGCGTCGTGCATCGCCTTCCGTCCAGTAGTCCAGCCGCCCCGAGGACAAACGCTCCGGTGCACAGACTCGCCACCTTGGCGCCCCGGGCTACGGCCTCGTTGAGTTTGACCAACAGGGGATCGACACTCGAGTCGGGACTCGGTGAGCACATGTACGCGTCGCCGGCGTCGTAGGTTCCGCCGGCGGACACGACGATGAGATCGGCGTCGTCGAGAGAATCGAGGTTGTACGGAACATCGATGTTGTACCCGAACCGCGTTCGGATCGGACCCGGAACTGCGGCGATCAGAGAGAAGTCGTACGTGGGGAGGCCGTCGTCGGATCGGTCGAAGCCGAAGACTTCACATGCGACGCCGAGTTCGAACGCCTCGGTCATCGGCATCAGTGGGACCACCACTTTCGCGAGCATCTTTCGAGTGTGACAGAAAAACAGGAAAGTGGCAGAAAATCGTCCAAGTCTGGCTTTTCTGCCACTACTGCCACGTGGGACATTCCGTCAGGCTGGACACATGGCAATCATCGTCATCAGCGTCTTGGTCCTACTGGTCCTGAACGTACTAGCTCTTGCCGGCCGAACGCCCGACACTCGTCACGACGTCAGTCCGCACGGAGACTTCACCCTTTGAGGGCAAGTCTGGCCTTTCAATACACCGCAGCTGCGGTGGTGTGGGGAGCCAGTTTCCTCTTCATGAAGATCGGGCTCGAAGGTCTGTCCTTCACGCAGGTAGTTCTGTGGCGCTTGGTCTTCGGTGCGCTCGCGCTGGTTCTCGTGTCAGCGGTCAGCCGGATCGGCCTACCGAGGGACTTTCGCGTCTGGAAACACATGGCTTTTCTCGCAGCGACACAATGCATCGTGCCGTGGCTGCTGTTCAGTTGGGCGGAGCAAAACATGTCTTCGGGACTCGCGAGCATCTACAACGCCACCACGCCACTGATGACTATGGCTGTCTCCCTTGCCTTTCTGCCGGGGGAGACGCTGACGCGATACAAATCGCTGGGGTTGCTTCTCGGATTCGGTGGGGTGCTGATCGTATTGGCGCCGTGGAATCTCGGCGTCGGCGGAAGTGTCAGTTCTCAGGTCGCTTGCCTGGGAGCGACTGCCTCGTACGGGATTTCGTTTGTCTACCTCAGACGTTTCGTGCTTCCTCTCGGCGTCGACACCCGCACGGTCGCGCTATTACAGATCAGTATCGGTGCATTCGTGATGGTTCTGGCCTCACCGGTCATCGCGAATACACCGATGCACCTGACGCCGGCAGTTGTCCTGTCGATGATCGCTCTGGGCGCACTGGGGACCGGGCTCGCATTCATCTGGAACACCAATGTCGTTCAGGGGTGGGGGCCGACTGCGGCGTCCACCGTCACTTACCTCAGTCCAGTGGTGGGCGTCGCTCTCGGCGCAATAGTCTTGAACGAAAGCGTTGGCTGGAATCAGCCGGTTGGTGCACTCGCGGTGATCGCGGGAATCCTGGTGACCCGACGTGCAACCCGATCTGTCACAGCGGCGGCGTCAGTAACCACTCCGTCTTCTGTTCGCC
Organism: Rhodococcus sp. IEGM 1306; assembly: GCF_036541985.1. Classification (NCBI taxonomy): domain Bacteria; kingdom Bacillati; phylum Actinomycetota; class Actinomycetes; order Mycobacteriales; family Nocardiaceae; genus Rhodococcus; species Rhodococcus sp. IEGM 1306. Next base: position 52,782 of record NZ_JAZHFF010000006.1, on the reverse strand, counting down.
GTCCCAGCGCCTGATCGCGCCGCTGCGCCCGTGAATCACGTCGTTACCGACCAGGGCAATGGCTTCACCCAGACGTGCAGGTTCGACGCGTCGGGCGAGCGTCACATGAGGAGTCCACCCGCCGGGCTCGACGTGGGCGGGAAGCGCCGTCGAACCAACGGTTGCCTCGGCTATTTCTCGGTGCAGGTGAAGGAGTGCGCGCGAAGGAATGACCGAGCGCGCCAAGACCATCTGCTTGCCGCCGAACACGATGTAGCCACCGAGTCGGACCTCGAAGTCAGGGGCCGAGAAGCGCCGCTTCAACAGTCCGTCGACCTCCGCGGGGATCTCACGGGCGACGAACAGTGTGATGTGCGGACGGTTGGACGGGCTGTGATGAGAGGCCTGACTTGGTAAACCGGCGTCGGCGAGAAGCTGCCACTGTGCTCGGACTGCCGACTCACTCACTGGATCGAGGAGCAATTCCACCGACTGGACCATGGTGAGCAATGATTGCCTGATGACAGGTGCGAGCGCAATCGGTACTTCGGCCATGCGGCTGGGACTCATGCACGGCGACGGAATCGGCCACGAAATCGTCCCGGCGACACGGCAGATCGTGGATGCGGCGTTGTCAGCGGTTCATGCTCCGCCCGTCGAGTGGGTCGAGCTTCCGCTCGGGAGCACGGCCATCGACAGCCACGGCACACCGATTCCCGACGAGACCATCGATTCGTTGGGGCAGCTGCAGGGTTGGATTCTCGGACCCCACGACAGCGCGTCCTATCCGGAGAGGTTTCGCGGACAACTCACACCCGGCGGCGTCATCCGGAAAAAGTTCGAGTTGTTCGCGAACATTCGGCCGGCAGCGGCGTTCCCCGGTGTCAAGGCGATGGTCCCCGACATGGATCTGGTGATCGTCCGTGAGAACACCGAGGGGTTGTACGCGGATCGGAACATGGCAGTCGGCAGCGGCGAGTTCATGCCGACGCCCGACATCGCGCTGGCCGTCGGTGTGTTCACCCGCGCTGCGTGTGAACGGATCGCACGCACTGCCTTCGCGTTGGCGTCGCGACGGCGCAATCACGTCACGATCGTCCACAAAGCCAACGTTCTCACACTGACCACCGGCCTGTTCCGTGACGCCTGCCGAACCGTCGCTGCGGAGTACCCGCACGTCGTTGTCGACGACGAGCACGTCGACGCGATGGCGGCGCACCTGGTTCGGCGCGGCGGCGACTTCGATGTCGTGGTGACGGAAAACATGTTCGGCGACATCTTGTCGGATCTGGCGGGCGAGCTGTCCGGTTCACTCGGAACCGCGCCGTCGATCAACGCTTCCGAGACGCAGGTCATGGCTCAGGCTGCGCACGGTGCCGCACCCGACATCGCCGGGAAGAATCGGGCGAACCCGACGGCACTGTTCCTCTCGAGTGCAATGATGCTCGACTGGCTCGGTGATGCGCGTGGCGATCGGTTGTTGTCTGCGGCAGCACGCCGGATTTCAGATGCCGTTCGCACGACCATCGCGTCGGGCATCGCGACCGCCGACCTCGGCGGTTTGGCATCGACCAGCGAATTTTCCGAAGTCGTGTACGCACACACTCTGCGTCGCTGATTCTTGTACGACAGGCCGGAATCTTGCGAAGTCGGCGACGGTGGAACTCCTGCCGTAACCTACCGTTCGACTGAATTTCGGATGGACGTTGCAAGTGCGGCGATCGACGAGTGGAGAGCAGAGTCGTGGTCGATGAAAACGCACGGGCACCAAGGCCACGTGGCGTGAGTTATGGCTCGAGCAGTGGCGGGCGTATCCGCACCAACGTGGTGCGAGTCTTGTTGGTGGGCTTGATCGTCGCACTGTGCGGCGGGTGTGTGACCAACAACGAGGGCCTCGTTCCGGAGGGGCCGCCACTTGACATCCAGAAGGTGCCCGAGATCGCCGCCCTGTTGCCCCCGAACGTCAGGGAGTCGGGCAAGCTGCAGGTCGGGGTCAACATTCCTTACGCACCAAACGAATTCAAAGATGAGAATGGCAAAATCGTCGGCTTCGACGTCGACATCATGAACGCAGTGGCGACTGTGCTCGGGGTCGAAGCTGTCTATAACCAAGCCGACTTCGACAAGATCATCCCTGCTATTCAGTCGGGAAGCTACGACCTCGGCATGTCTTCGTTCACCGACTCCAAGGAGCGCGAGAAGACGGTCGACTTTGTCACGTACTACAGCGCGGGTATCCAGTGGGCCCAGCGGCCGGACAAGCCAGTCGATCCGAACAATGCGTGCGGGCTTCGGGTGGCGGTGCAGACCACGACCACCGAGGACATCGACGAGGTGCCCGCCAAGAGCGAGGCCTGCGTGGCCGAGGGCAAACCCCCGATCGACAAGATCAAGTACGACAGCCAGGACGACGCGGCCAACGCGCTCATTCTCGGTCGAGTCGACGCGCTGTCCGCTGATTCACCAGTGACCGGCTATGCGATCAAACGGAGCAAGGGCCGGATGGAAGCTGCGGGAGAACCCTTCGATTCGGCGCCTTACGGCTGGCCGATCGTGAAGGGCTCCGCCCTCGGTCCCGCCCTGCAGCAGGCAATGCAGTACCTGATCGACAACGGTGTCTATCAACAGATCGCGCAGACCTGGAGTGTCGAGGCCGGCGTCATCGAAGTATCCAAGATCAACGGCGCGGAAAGCTGATGAACATGACAACAACTGAGACCGGCGATCCGGTGCCGATCAAGGCAATTCCACTACGCAGACCTGGTCGTTGGATTGCCGCGGTCGTCGTCGTGGTCCTCTTCGGACTGTTCGTTTACGGCGCGGCGACCAACGAAGCCTTTGCATGGGGGACTTACGGTCAGTATCTGTTCGACAAACGCATCTCCGCTGGTGCGTGGACAACGATCCAGCTGACGGTGCTGGCAATGGTGATCGCGATCGTCCTCGGTGTGATTCTGGCAGTCATGCGACTCTCTCCCAACCCGGTGCTTCGCGCCGCGGCTTGGGGCTATCTGTGGATCTTTCGAGGAACACCTGTCTACGTGCAGTTGGTCTTCTGGGGCCTGTTCCCGTCGATTTACAAGAGCATCGATCTCGGTATTCCCTTCGTACATCAGTTTGCGCACATCAATCTCCAGGACTTGCAGGCAGCGTTTCTGTTTGCCGTGATCGGTTTGGCATTGAACGAGGCCGCCTACATGGCCGAGATCGTCCGCGCCGGCGTGAGTTCGGTCAACGAGGGCCAGACCGAAGCATCTGTTGCATTGGGTATGACGTGGAGTCAGACGATGCGACGAACCGTTCTACCGCAGGCGATGCGCGTCATCATTCCGCCGACCGGTAACGAGGTCATCAGCATGCTCAAGACCACCTCGCTCGTGACGGCGGTCCCTTACAGCTTCGAGTTGTACGGTCGAGCGCGCGATATCTCGGGCGCCAACTTCGAGCCGATTCCCCTGTTGATGGTGGCGGCGACGTGGTACCTCGCAATCACGAGTCTGCTCATGATCGGGCAGTACTACGTCGAGCGTCACTATTCGAAGGGCGCAACCCGAGCACTGACCACGCGCCAACTTCAGGCACTGGCCGACGCGCAAGGAAAAGCTACGGTAGTGGAAACGCTTCCGGATACCCCCGGAGGAGAACGCAAATGACACCCATGGTGAAAGCAGACCGAGTTTGTAAGAACTTCGGCGCATTGGAGGTCCTGAAAGGGATTTCGCTCGAAATCGACCCCGGTCAGGTCCTGTGTCTCGTCGGTCCGTCCGGATCAGGCAAGTCGACGTTCTTGCGCTGCATCAATCACCTCGAGCAGGTCAACGCCGGCCGACTGTACGTCGACGGCGACCTGGTGGGCTACTCGGAGAAGAACGGAAAACTGTACGAACTTCACCCGCGAGCAGCGGCCAAACAACGCCGCGACATCGGGATGGTGTTTCAGCACTTCAATCTGTTCCCGCACCGCACCGCTCTCGAGAACATCATCGAAGCGCCGACGCAGGTGAAGCGCGTCAGTAAGAAGAAGGCTGTCGAACGAGCGAAGGACCTCCTCGATCAGGTCGGGTTGAGCGCCAAAGCCAACGCCTACCCGGCCCAGTTGTCGGGTGGTCAGCAGCAAAGAGTTGCCATCGCCCGCGCTCTCGCGATGGACCCGAAGCTCATGCTGTTCGACGAGCCGACGTCCGCGCTCGACCCCGAACTGGTCGGTGAAGTTCTCACCGTGATGAAGCAGTTGGCCAAAGAAGGTATGACGATGGTGGTCGTCACCCACGAGATGGGATTCGCCCGCGAAGTCGCCGACCAGTTGGTGTTCATGGACGGGGGAGTTGTGGTCGAGGCAGGCGAGCCGCGGGAACTCCTGGCCAATCCTCAGCACGACCGGACCAAGGCTTTCCTGTCGAAGCTGCTGTAGCCGTCAGGGTTTGACGGCGCTGAAAATTGCAGTGCCCGGAAAGAGTTGGCCGCGCAGGGGACTCCACTGTCCCCATTCGCGGTCCAACCACTCCGGCCATTCGGGCTCGATGATGTCGCGCACCTGAAGTCCGGCCGCGACGATCTCACGAACCCGGTCGCCGATGGTGCGGTGATGCTCGACGTAGGTGGGGACTCCGTTGTCATCGACCTCGACGTACGGGGTGCGGTCGAAGTAGGGGAGGGTCGCGGTCAAGCCCTTCGGCCCGGGATCGTCGGGGAAGATCCATCGAATCGGATGGTTGACGGCAAAGACCCACGATCCGCCGGGACGCAGAACCCGGGCGACTTCGTTCATCACTCGCTGCGAATCGGCAACGAACGGGACGGCGCCGAACGCAGAACAAACGATGTCGAAACTCTCGTCGGCAAACGGCAGGAGTTCCGCACTTGCCTGAATCAACGGGACTGCCGGCCCGCCGGCATTCATCGCGTCCTGCCCGCGGGCGAGCATCCCCATCGAGATGTCGAGACCGACGGCCCGAGCACCGTGTCCGGCGAGCCATCGGGCGCACGGCGCGGAGCCGCAACCCACTTCCAATATGTCTTTGTCGACTATGTCGCCGAGCAAGTGGTGATCGCCCTCGTGCAGCCCTTCGGGGCACCAGACGAATTCACCTTCCGCGCTGTTCACGCCCAGAAACTCGCCGTGGGTTCGGTGGTAATCGTCGGCGTCGGCGTCCCACCACGCACGGCTGGCGCGGTCGCTGGCACTTGAATCGACACGGACTCGGCCGACGCCGCTGGTACCGAGAATGGAATTGGCAGCGGCATGGCGCTCGTCAGACATGAACAACACAGTAGAACGGGTGATGCGGGCGCAGGGTACCCGGGTTTGCCCGGCAAGATAGCCGACGCGTAGTCTTACTCACGCGAGTGTCTGTCATCCGACCGATTGTCTATACGAGATCTTTACCAAGGTCTCGGAATCAGTCGGACCGAGGGAGCTCGCGGTGCGCTTCCGCGGTGTGGAATGTGATCCGGTATTCGGTTGTTCGTTATTGATGCAGCTGGGTACTTCGATCTAGTACTTCACAAAGTACTTCCAACATTTGTACGCCACAGTCGCGCATCTCGTCCGACAAAATCCATCAACCGACCACAACTCGTCCGGAGCAATTCAACATATGCCCTCCACAACCGTCACCTCGCCGCAGGTTGCCATTAACGACATTGGCTCCGCCGACGACTTCCTCGCCGCCATCGATGCCACGATCAAGTACTTCAACGATGGCGACATCGTCGAAGGAACCATCGTCAAGGTCGACCGCGACGAGGTTCTGCTCGACATCGGTTACAAGACCGAAGGCGTCATCCCTTCTCGTGAGCTCTCCATCAAGCACGACGTCGACCCCAATGAGGTCGTCTCCGTGGGAGATGCGGTCGAGGCTCTCGTCCTCACCAAGGAGGACAAAGAAGGTCGACTGATCCTGTCGAAGAAGCGCGCTCAGTACGAGCGTGCCTGGGGCACCATCGAGGAGCTCAAGGAGAAGGACGAGGCCGTCAAGGGCACCGTCATCGAGGTCGTCAAGGGCGGCCTCATCCTTGACATCGGTCTTCGTGGCTTCCTCCCCGCTTCGCTCGTCGAAATGCGTCGCGTCCGCGACCTCCAGCCGTACGTCGGCAAGGAGATCGAGGCCAAGATCATCGAGCTCGACAAGAACCGCAACAACGTGGTCCTGTCGCGCCGCGCATGGCTCGAGCAGACTCAGTCCGAGGTTCGCAGCGAATTCCTGCACCAGCTCCAGAAGGGCCAGGTCCGCAAGGGCGTCGTGTCCTCCATCGTCAACTTCGGTGCATTCGTGGACCTGGGCGGCGTAGACGGTCTGGTTCACGTTTCCGAGCTGTCTTGGAAGCACATCGATCACCCGTCCGAGGTTGTCGAGGTCGGCACCGAGGTCACCGTCGAGGTTCTCGACGTCGACCTGGACCGCGAGCGCGTCTCCCTGTCGCTCAAGGCAACGCAGGAAGATCCGTGGCGTCAGTTCGCCCGCACGCACGCCATCGGCCAGATCGTGCCCGGCAAGGTCACGAAGCTGGTTCCGTTCGGTGCATTCGTGCGCGTCGAAGAGGGAATCGAAGGCCTCGTTCACATCTCGGAGCTCGCTGAGCGCCACGTCGAGGTTCCGGACCAGGTTGTCGGCGTCGGCGACGATGCACTCGTCAAGGTCATCGACATCGACCTCGAGCGTCGTCGTATCTCGCTGTCGCTGAAGCAGGCCAACGAGGATTACAACGCCGAGTTCGATCCGTCCAAGTACGGCATGGCCGACTCGTACGACGAGCAGGGCAACTACATCTTCCCCGAGGGCTTCGATCCCGAGACCAACGAATGGCTCGAGGGCTTCGACAAGCAGCGTGAAGAGTGGGAGAACCGCTACGCCGAGGCTGAGCGTCGCCACAAGATGCACACCGCTCAGATGGAGAAGACCGCTGCAGACGAGGCCGCTGAGGCTGCCACCGCTGCTGCCGGCTACTCCTCGGAGACGGCTGCTGCAGACGACGCCGAGGCTCCGGCTGCTGCCGGCTCCGCTCCGGCCGAGTCCGCTGGCGGATCGCTTGCCAGCGATGCACAGCTCGCCGCACTTCGCGAGAAGCTGTCGGGCAACGCATAAGGATTACCGCTTGATCTGATCAGGCGAGATCTGTGAAGAACCCCGCCCCTGCACGTGCAGGGGCGGGGTTCTTTTCTCTGCCAGGTGTCACTTGCGAGCGAAGAATCAATTCAGTGAGTGAACACAAAAATGACCGGCACCGAAGGGTTGCCGGTCATTTTGTACTTCGTGAAGAGAACTCAGTTTGCGGGAGCAGGCACCCAGTAGGTGGCGGTCGCTTCGGCTGTGCGCTTACGCATCGACGCGAAGCTGTGTCGGCCTTGGCTCACGAGCATCGTGAACCACGTACGACGGTGCTCTGCCAGGGCAAAAGCAACTTCGGGAAACTCTATGCAGTGCACGCCGTTCGGCATTCCGAGGCGGTGCTGACCGTGATGGTCGCGATCTGCTCGCATGGCGTCCACTTTCTCGAGAAGGTGCAGGTACAGGTGCGTTCGCTAGAACATAACCGCACGGTCACCGAAATTGTGGTATTTGAGCCTCGAACGCCCCGGCGTGTTCGATCAGTAGGCGTGTCTGAATCTCTCGGGCGCGGAGATGAGAGACTGTCGAGTGTGTTGAGAGTTGGCCTCACTGGAGGCATCGGAGCCGGTAAGTCGACAGTGTCGAAAATCCTCAGCGAACTGGGAGCCGTCATCGTCGACGCCGACCTGATCGCCCGAGAAGTGGTCGAGCCCGGTACCCCGGGACTTGCCGCTCTGGTCGATGCATTCGGCGACGGGATTCTGTCCGAGGACGGCAGCCTCAACCGACCCGCGCTGGCGTCGTTGGCGTTTGCCGACGACACGTCACGCGGAACTCTCAACGGCATCCTCCACCCACTGATCGGTGCGCGGACGATGGAGCAGATTTCGTCTGCGCCGTCGGATGCAGTGCTCGTTCAAGATATTCCGCTGTTGGTCGAGGGTGCGATGGCGCCGGCATTCAATCTGGTCGTCATCGTCTACGTCGACGAGGAGGAACGAGTTCGACGCTTGGTGGGCTCGCGCGGCATGCCTGAATCCGACGCTCGTGCGCGCATCGCAGCGCAGGCAAATGACGATCAGCGTCGTGCTGTTGCCGACGTGTGGCTCGACAACAGCGGAGAGCCGGGTTCACTCGACGACGTGGTCCGCGACTTGTGGGCGAATCGACTTGTTCCCTTCGAGAAGAACCTCCGCGAGGGCACGGTAGTGCGCGCACTGCCCGAGCTGACTCCAGCCGACCCGTCGTGGCCGGCGCAGGCCGAACGAATCATCGGCCGGTTGTCGTTGGCGTCCGGTGACCGCGCGCGCCGTATCGATCACATCGGATCGACCGCAGTGCCTGGTCTCGATGCCAAGGACGTGATCGACATTCAGATCACTGTCGAGCACCTCGGCGTTGCCGACGACCTCGCGGAAGATCTGGCCGCTGCCGGGTTCCCCCGGATCGAGCACATCGTCGCCGACGACCCGAAACCGTCGTACCTCGGTGGCGAGACCGATCCGGCAGTGTGGGCGAAGCGGATCCACGGGAGTGCCGATCCAGGGCGCCGCGCGAACATTCACATTCGGGTGGACGGTTGGCCAGGTCAGCAGTTCGCGATCCTGTTCCGCGACTGGCTTCGCGCCGATGCGTCGGCGCGTGCCGAATATGCCGAACTCAAGGTCAAGGCAGCCGAGAGTGCCGCAGGCATCGACGACTACGCCGCTGCGATCGACGCCTACCTGGGAGTCAAGACGCCGTGGTTCGACGCCGCTTTCCACCGGGCATGGGAGTGGGCCGAGAAATCAGGCTGGTCCCTCTAACCACTAGCGCCACGTGACCGGCATGCCCACCGAGGTGAGCCAGGCGTCGAGATCGTGACCGTGGGCGGCGATGCCGTCGATAGCGCGGGCCGCGTTCAGCATCGCACGCTCTGACGTCTTCGGGTCGAGAATCCCGGCGGTGTTCGCCTCGAGCAATTCGTCGACGTCGAGCAATTCGACGCTGCGTCCGGTCTGCACAATCAGGTCGAGGTAGTGGTCCTCGGACGTCCAGACCTGGTCGCCGCGGATGAAGTCGCCGATGTCGACATAGAAATCCCAGTCTCGGATGTGTTCCGGGGTGAAGTGCAGGATCGACGCCCGAATTCCGAGTTCGGGAATGATCCAGGACTCCAGGTAGTGAAACCGGGGATGGTCGGCGTGACGCGCCATGTACAACCCCCACGGTTCTTCGCGGTAGTGCTCGACCGGGCGAACGAAGCCCTTGGGATCGACGTTGGTGCGAGCTGCGATGTCGAAGGTTTCGACCTTCGGCCGGTGAATGTGGGGACGTTCCTCGCTCATGGTCGAAGAACCTACCGCCGAACTGCATTTTCGGCTGAACGCGGACGAGCGGGCATTGTGTCGGTAGGTGCGCTTACCCTGGTTTCATGGCGTTTGCTTCCGAACATCCCGTGGTCGCGCATTCCGAGTTTCGGCCGGTTGGTGACATCGAGCGCTCAGACGCGCGCTTCGAGGTCGTCAGCCCGTACGAACCGGCAGGCGATCAGCCGGCAGCTATCGCCGAGCTGGAGAAACGGATCAACGAGGGGGAGAAGGACGTAGTCCTCCTCGGTGCGACCGGTACCGGTAAGTCGGCCACGACTGCGTGGTTGATCGAGAAGCTGCAGCGCCCAGCTCTGGTGATGGCTCCGAACAAGACTTTGGCGGCTCAGCTCGCGAACGAGCTTCGGGAAATGCTACCCAACAACGCGGTCGAGTACTTCGTCTCGTACTACGACTACTACCAACCCGAGGCGTACATCGCCCAGACGGACACCTACATCGAGAAGGATTCGTCCGTCAACGACGATGTCGAGCGGCTGCGCCACTCGGCGACGTCCAGCCTTCTGTCACGACGGGACGTGGTCGTGGTGGCCTCGGTGTCGTGCATCTACGGCCTCGGTACACCGCAGTCGTACCTCGATCGCTCGATTCAGCTGGACGTCGGTGTGGAGGTACCGCGGGATGCGTTCCTGCGTCTGCTCGTCGACGTTCAGTACAACCGCAACGACATGGCGTTCACGCGAGGTTCGTTCCGCGTGCGCGGCGACACGGTCGAGATCATTCCGTCGTACGAAGAGCTGGCGGTCCGCATCGAATTCTTCGGTGACGAGATCGAGGCACTGTACTACCTCCATCCACTGACCGGTGACATCGTTCGCCAGGTCGACACGGTTCGTATCTTCCCGGCGACGCACTACGTCGCCGGCCCTGAACGCATGGAGCGTGCCGCCAAGGACATCGAGGCGGAACTCGAAGAGCGACTCGCCGAGCTCGAAGGCAAGGGCAAGCTCCTCGAGGCTCAGCGTCTGCGCATGCGTACGCAGTACGACCTCGAGATGATCAAACAGGTCGGATTCTGCTCCGGCATCGAGAACTACTCGCGCCACATCGACGGCCGTGGCCCTGGAACTGCCCCCGCAACCTTGATCGACTACTTCCCGGAAGATTTCCTTCTGGTCATCGACGAGTCGCACGTGACGGTTCCTCAGATCGGCGCCATGTACGAGGGCGATATGTCGCGCAAGCGAAACCTGGTCGAGTTCGGATTCCGGCTACCGTCGGCAACAGATAACCGCCCTCTGACTTGGGAAGAATTCAGTCAGCGGATCGGTCAGACCGTCTACTTGTCGGCGACACCAGGTAAGTACGAGTTGGGTCAGTCCGGCGGTGAGTTCGTCGAGCAGGTGATCCGCCCGACCGGATTGATCGATCCCGAGGTCATCGTCAAACCCACCAAGGGACAGATCGACGATCTCGTTCACGAAATCCGCGAGCGAGCGGAACGTGACGAGCGTGTGCTGGTCACCACGTTGACCAAGAAGATGTCGGAAGATCTGACCGATTACCTGCTCGAACTCGGTATTCGCGTCCGCTACCTGCACTCGGATATCGATACGCTCCGGCGAGTCGAGTTGCTCCGTCAGCTCCGCCTGGGGGAGTACGACGTGCTGGTCGGCATCAACCTCCTGCGTGAGGGACTCGACCTTCCCGAGGTGTCGCTGGTCGCGATTCTCGATGCCGACAAAGAAGGTTTCCTACGTAGCTCCACCAGCCTCATTCAGACGATCGGCCGAGCGGCTCGAAATGTATCCGGTCAAGTGCACATGTATGCGGACAAGATCACCGCTTCCATGGCGCAGGCCATCGAGGAAACCGAGCGACGACGCGAGAAGCAGGTCGCCTACAACGAGAAGATGGGCGTCGACCCACAACCTCTACGCAAGAAGATCGCGGACATTCTCGATCAGGTGTACGAGGAGGCAGAGGACACTGCGGCGTCCGTGGACGTCGGTGGTTCGGGTCGCAATGCGACGCGTGGTCGGCGTGCGCAGGGTGAGGCCGGTCGTGCGGTCAGTGCGGGTGTGTACGAGGGGCGCGACACCAAATCGATGCCTCGCGCCGAATTGGCAGATCTGGTCAAGGAACTCACCGATCAGATGATGAACGCTGCCCGCGACCTTCAGTTCGAGTTGGCTGGGCGATTGCGAGACGAAATCTCGGATTTGAAGAAGGAGCTTCGAGGAATGGACGCCGCGGGTCTCAAGTAGGTCGCCTCGCGTGCGTTCGTGCTTTCGACCGCTACGGTTTCAGGTATGGATGCACAGACTGCAGGCAAGACCGCGCGGACTCTCGAACTTCTCCATTCCTTGGCGTACTTCGTCCCGGAGACGGAGAAGGAACTTGTCGGCGTCGGGTTGGAGCCTGGCCGAATGGTGTACTTTGCCGGGCGATCAGCTCCGCTCGGCGCTCCACCCGCGACTGTCGTCACGGCCACCTTCTTCAACTTCAATCCTGAATTGATCGCCAGTGTCATCCCACGTGCCTGGGAATTGGCAAGGCCCACAGAGGTTGTCGCCGCGCGGTATCGGGCAATCGACGCGGCGTACGTCCGCCTGTTCGGTGCAGACGTGACAGGATCGGCGGACATGGCCGAGGCCGCCGAACTCGTGTCGATCGCTGCCCAGAACATTCCTGGAGTGGACGGCCGCCCTCTGTACGCGGGTTGGGCGTCGCTCGACTGGCCGGCCGAGCCGCACCTGCGTTTCTGGCACGCGCTGACACTGCTGCGTGAGTATCGCGGTGACGGCCACATTGCGGCCCTTCAGACCGCGGGATTGAACGGCCTGGACGCGTTGATCACGCACACCGCGACGGGAATCGGGTTTCAGCGCAAATTCGCGCAGACTCGTCGCGGATGGTCGCAGGAACAGTGGGACGAGGCCGTCGAGAGTTTGAAGGACCGCGAACTGCTGGATCGTTCGTCCGGTGCGCTGACCGAGGACGGGCAGGACTTGCGTGACGTCGTCGAAGACCTGACGGACGACCTCGCTTTGGCTCCGTGGGATGCGCTGGGTGAGGAGGGTGCCAAGCGGTTGCTGGAATTGGCGACGCCGTGGCGTACCGCCCTGGTCGAGCAGGAAGTATTTCCGGCGGCGCTGTTCGGGCCCCGCTTCGGCAAACTTCGCTGAGTGGTCACCACCGAACAAATGTGTCTGTGACGAAGAATCACATTCACTGTGGGCTTGTGGCGTGTACTGCAAATAACACTATCCGCGGCACAATCCCGCTAATGTCAGCGCAGCGGTTGTCGAGCGGGCGCAACAGCGTTGCGCCCGGTGCCGGCCGTACCGTCCGTCCCGTAACCATGGAGGAATGAATGAGTGCCTACCGGACCGTTGTCGTAGGAACCGATGGCTCCGAGTCGTCACTGAAGGCAGTCGACAGAGCTGCCGCCATTGCCAGTGGCTCGGACGCTCAGCTCGTCATCGCGTGTGCGTACTACCCGGCTGATCCCAAGGACGTGAGCGCTGCCGCTGATGCGTTGGGTAACGAGGCCTACCAGGTCACCGGTTCCGCTCCGACCTACGAGATCCTTCGCACCGCTCGTGAGCGCGCACATGCCCAGGGGGCAAAGGATGTTGTCGAGCGCGCCGTCGTCGGCGCTCCCGTCGAATCGCTTCTCGCTTTGCTCGACGAGGTGAAGGGCGACTTGCTGGTCGTCGGAAATCGCGGATTGAACACGTTGACCGGGCGTCTACTCGGATCGGTGCCTTCCGATGCCGCTCGCAAGGCGACGTCCGATGTCCTGATCGTGCACACCGTTCGCTGAACTACCGGCAGTAGTCGGCCTCGGCCGCATCGACGAACACTTCAGCCAGCTGATCGGCGCTGGGGGGTGTTGTCGATGCGGCCGAGCCGTTTCCGGAGGTGACCATTGGTTCGCTTGCTCCGTTCAGCGATACCGCCCGCAGATTCGCGATGATCATCGCTCGATCCGTTCCGGCCGCGAGCTGCTGGCAGACGCCGTCACCGAGCGCCTGCAACATGTCGTCGGAAAAGGCGGGCGTGACCCCGGTAGACGCAAGCGCCGCCCGCAGCCTTTCTGCCTCGTCTACCGGTTTTTCGGTCGGTGCGGCAGCAACAGCAGCGATGTCGTCGCTGCCGGCAGCAGCCGTCGAACTCGAATCATCCTCTGAGCAACCGGCTGTCACCGCCGCAAGCATCCCGACGCCGATCACCACGCGAGCGATCTTGCGGATGGGTGCGGCGGAACTTGCGGGCAGGCCAAGCACGAGGGGTCATTCCTTCAGTCGTCGACACAAATTGGAGTGACACCACCATTCGTGGTGTCACGCACGAACCTACTCCGTGATGCTCACGAATCGAAGGCCAACTCTGCTGCTTCGACGCCGTCGAGAACCGAGGGGAGCGACTCGACGTGAATGATGCCGAGCCTCTGGGTAGCGCGGGTCAATGCGACGTAGAGGTCGTTCATTCCGCGTGGTGACTCGTCGAGAATGTCGGCAGGTTCGACGATCAACACTGTGTCGAACTCGAGTCCCTTGACGTCCTTGACGGACAGGACGCTTACGGTGTCACTCGCAATGCCCGCCAGATCGGCAACGACCTCGGAACCGGCGATCACTGCGGTGATACCGGGATGCGACTCGGACTCGATGCAACGGCGCACGGTCGATTCCAATTCTTCGGCCGTGGTCTTGAGCGCCCACGGCGCGAATCCGCTGTCGCGTACCGACCGGGGCACGGATTGCTCCGGGTCGATCTCTTCGAGCACACGGTGCGCGACATCCATGATCTCCGAGGGAGTTCGGTAGTTGACGGTCAGTTCGGTGAGCTTCCAGCGCTTGGCGACGTAAGGCTCGAGAATCTTCTGCCAGGACGAAGTTCCCGCGGGATCACCGGTCTGAGCTGTATCGCCGACCAACGTCATCCAGCGATTCGGTATGCGCCGCATCAGCATTCGCCACGCCATTTCGGAGAGCTCTTGGGCTTCGTCGACGATCACGTGACCGTAGGTCCAGGTTCGGTCGCCGGCAGCGCGTTCTGCCGTGGTCTGGCGCTGGCCCTGATCGTGGCGTTGGGCGAGTTGGCTGGCGTCGATCAAGTCGTACGCCATCAAGATCTCGGGATCCATCTCGTCTTCGAGATCCTGTGGTGCAGACCCGGTGAGGATGTCGAGGGCGCCCTGGGCGTCGGCGATCTGCGCGCGCCATTCACGTTGTGCGCGTTCGCGTTCGGCGGCGTCGTCGACGCCGAGAATCTCGGCCAGTTCGTCGAGCAGGGGAGCATCGGCCGCACTGAAACCCGGTCCGACGCTCTGCAGAAGCTCGTCGCGTTGGGCGTCGTCGAGTTGCGGTGCTGCCTTGGCCAACCTCGCCGGCGACGTCCACAGTTCCGCGAGGATTTGCTGCGGCGACAATTCGGGCCACAGCTTCGCGATGGCGGACATGATGTCCGGGTCCTCACGCATCTCGTCGCGAATGTCGGCGATGTCGTCCCGACTGAGGAGTGACCCACCGTCGACGAGGTTTCCGCCGATGAGTTCGGCCATCTGCAGTGCCAACGCCTCGACGACTGCTGCCACGAAGATCGGGCGCGCCAGGTTGTGTGGGCGACGCGACGACCGAGCACGCCCGCGCGCCTTCGTGACAGTCTTTCGATCCAGCTTCAAGTCGTACGTGTCGAATCGAAGGGTAATCGGCTTCGACGGAACTTCCTGCCGATCCCGGACGGCGTTCTTGAGCACGTCGAGGATCGCGAGGGAACCCTTGATCTCACCGGCGGCGAGGGAATCCGTACGAGTCGCACGCACTCCGGGGTACAGGTCCCCGATCGTCGAGAGTAGAACTCCGGTCTCACCGAGTGAAGGAAGGACCTGGCTGATGTAGTCGAGGAACGTCGCGTTCGGCCCGATGATGAGAACACCGGCCTTGGCCAGTTGCTGGCGGTAGGTGTAGAGCAAGAAGGCGGCACGGTGAAGGGCGACTGCGGTTTTGCCGGTACCCGGACCGCCCTGGACGACCAAAACGCTCTTGTGCTCGGAGCGGATGATGGCATCCTGCTCACTCTGAATGGTCTCGACGATGTCGTTCATCTGACCCGTACGCGCTGCGTTCAGAGCGTCCAGGAGAGCGCTCTCACCGGCGACGCCGCCGGCTTCGGTCACCACGCCTGCGGCGCGGGCCGCGTCGAGGTCCAGGTATTCGTCGTTGATGCCGGTGACTGTGCGGCTCCGACTGCGAATATGGCGTCGCCGCTTCACGCCCTCGGGTGCCGCGGGCGTCGCCAGATAGAACGGGCGTGCCATCGGAGCTCGCCAGTCGAGGAGCAGCGTTTCGTAGTCGTTGTCGGTGTCCAGGATTCCCAGTCGGCCGACGTAGCGTCGCTCGTCGTCGAAGTCGATGCGTCCGAAACACATTCCGTTCTCGGCTGCGTCGTACTTGGCGAGATCCTCGGTGTACATGGCGTTGAAGGATTCGCGTTCGCTGCGTGCTTGCGGGGTTCCGCCGGTCTCGAGGAGGACCGTGCTCAAGCGAGTTTGGGCATACTTTCGAAGATCGTCGAGACGGGAGTACAACATCGTCACGTACTGCTGCTCGAGCTCTTGCTCGTTCAGTGACGGGTCCGCGTCGGGCAAAGGATCTCCTAGGCTTGATGAGAAATTCACGCGCTGCAAAAGCGCCAAGACAGTCTAGTTCCCCCAGATGAACTGCCGCATAGATACAGGTCAGGCCACCCGAAGGTGGCCTGACCTGTCTTTCGGTGCACTCAGTGCGTCAATTCGTCCTTCTTGGCGCGAGCCTTTTCGAGCGCCTTCTCTGCGCGCTTGCGAGCACGCTTACCCAGCACCTCGGTCTGCTCCGACGCCGTTTCGGCCCACTCGTTGCTCTTCTCGAGGGCGAGTTCGGCGAACTCCGAGCTGCGCTTGCTCGCCAGCTCTGCCAGTTCGGCGCTGCGCTCGCGTGCGGTCTCGGCCAGTTCGGAGCCGCGCTTCTGCGCGACTTCGAGGATGTCCGGGCCGCGTTCCTTGGCGACCTCTCCGAATTCCGCGGCTCGCTTGCTCGCGATCTCCGCGAACTCGGAGCTGCGCTCCTTGGCAAGTTCGAGCCAATCCGTGCCGTGTGCCTTCGCGGTTTCGGCAAGTTCGGAACCGCGTTCGGACGCCACCGACAGAGCGTGTTCGACGCGATCGCTCGTGTGATCGGTCTGCGATGCGACCAATGGAAGTGCTGCGGCGATAGACGCCTGGGCCTTCTTCGCGGCGCGGCGGCCACGCCAGCCGAGCGACGGCTTGCCCTCGGTGTCGACGGAGGCGATCATCAGTCCGCCGAGCAAGCTGACGTTCTTGATGAAGTTTGTGCGCTGCATCGCTCGCAGTGACGGATCGGTTTCGTTCCAGAAGTCGTGACCGGCAAGCGTGGTCGGTACCAGGCTCCCCGCGAGCACCAACGACGCGAGCCGCGGCGCCTTGCCGGTGGCCAGCAGGGCACCGCCGCCGATCTGGACGGCGGCGTTGATCTTGACGAGTGTTTCCGGATCAGCAGGCACCTTCTGCGTCACTGCTCCTGGCAGCGTCTCGACGGATTTGTCGATCAGCGGTGACGCTTTGGCTGCTCGCTGAGCGGGGTTGCGCAAAGCATCGATTCCCCCGGCGATGAAGATCGTGGAAAGCAGTGGACGAGCAATTCGACGTACCAGCATGTTTCAAGCCTCCCGATGTAGGTTCGTTTTCCACCCTAGCGATCTCACAAGGAATTGGTCCGGTTCGGCGATCCCGGCACGCCTGACCCGGTCGCCGGATTCCTGGTCGCCGAAGCGCGCTGTACTGCGACGATGACTTCTCCACTGATCCGGACACACCGTTCTGAAGTATCCGTTACCGTTTGTCCGCTTACGGCGTGTTCGTGGTTGCCGCACGTGCGCACGTCGATGGTTCGGACGAAGCGCCCACCTAGTTGAGGCGCAAGGAATCGTGTCTGCAATAGATTGTGGGTCATATGGTGCACACTGTTTCTGTGGCGCAGTGGGACACATTAAGAGTGACATTGGTCGAGGTCAACGATTCGATTCATCTGACCTGGCAGGAACTTGAGTCAATCGTCGGTGAGCTACCGCCGTCTGCATCGAGGTACCGAGCTTGGTGGTCGGGCGATCGTCCTCACGTTCGAATGTGGCAACGAGCGGGGTTCAGCGTGGCCAGCCTGGAACTGGGGCAGGAAGTTACTTTTGTTCGTGCAGAACGAGTTCAAGCGGCTACTTCAACATCTGACCGGTATTCTCCGGCCGCGACTGTGCTGGCTTTGGGAGCCGGCACAGACAACAACGTCGCCCGGCCGGATCTCCTTCTTGTCACGTGTGTCAAGTCGAAGGGATCCGCGCCCGCCGCTGCCAAGGACTTGTATGTCTCGGCGCTGTTCAAAAAACAACGCGCGTATGCAGAAAGCAAGCGTGTTCCCTGGTTCGTCCTCTCCGCAGAGCACGGACCTGTGGCCCCAGATTCGTGGATTGCACCGTATGAGCGGTACTTGCCGGAAATGCCCGCCGCCTACCGCGCAGCGTGGGGATTGTGGACCGCGGAACGTCTCGAATTATTGGCGGGTCCCCTACAAGGCAAGGTCATCGAGATGCACGCGGGCGCTGCCTATGTCGACGCGGCGAAAGCGGCGCTGAGCTCCAAGGGAGCCACGGTGACTACTCCACTCGAAGGGCTCGCGTTGGGCGAGCGACTCGCGTGGTATTCGTCAGACCCGGAGGTGCTCGATGAGTCTTACCACGGGTCGGGTGAATTCTTCCCGAGCGGCACCGCATCATTCGTCGCGATGCTGCTGGACGAGTCACGTTCGATCACCCCCTCTGAGTTGCTTGAGAGCAAGCGCGAGGAGCTACAGTCGCCTGGTCTCTATAGCTGGTGGGTTGACCAGGACGGCGCATCTGACCTGACTGATGGTCTCGAACTACTGGTCGAACCCGGACTGATCTACGCAGGACTGGCTGGTGCGACCCGATGGCCGAGTGGGAAGCGTTCGGCGAACACATTGTGGACTCGTGTCTGTGGCATGCACCTTGGCGGCAATCACGAATTCTCGACATTTCGAAAGACACTAGGGTCGATTCTCGCCCACGCCGCTGAAAGCCCACGAATCGATGAGGCGTATCTCACCTCGTGGATGAAGGAGCACCTAAAGGTCATCGCGATTCCTAGTGATGATCCCGACAATCTCGGATCCCTTGAGCACGATGTACTGGCAGATATCGACCCTCCGCTGAACCTGAAGGGGATGGCCATATCACCTGTACGTTCGCGGCTGAAAGAACTCCGACGCGACATCCGATAAACGCTCACATAAGACCAACCAAAACCTGACACTTCACCAACCGCGCTCGCGCCATTCCGCCAGGTGCGGGCGCTCGGCGCCGAGCGTCGTGTCCTTGCCATGCCCGGGGTAGACGACGGTCGCGTCGTCGTACCTTCCGAACAGCTTGTTTTCCACGTCGTCGAGCAGAGAAGTGAACTTCTCGGGGTCGGCGGTCTTGCCTACTCCGCCGGGGAAGAGTGAGTCGCCGGTGAAGAGGTGAACCTGTCCGCTCGGTTCGGTGAGAGCCAGCGCGATGGAGCCGGGCGTGTGGCCGGACAGGTGAATGACGTCGAGGCTCAAGTTGCCAACGGTCACCTTGTCGCCGTCTTCGAGGAGTACGTCCGGGGTGACGGGAAGGACCTCTGCGTCGAGGGGGTGCGCGGCGGTCGGCACCTTGGTTGCGGCGTGAACGTCTTCGAGGGCCAACCAGTGATCGCCGTGCTGGTGGGTGGTGACGATGGAATCGAAAACAGGTGCTTCCTGTTCGATGAGCGCGATGATCTTCTCGGCTTCGTTGGCCGCATCGATCAGGAGAGATTTCCCGGTCGTGGAACAGGCGACGAGGTAAGTGTTGTTGTCCATGGGGCCGACCGACATCTTCGTGATGACGGCGCCTTCGACTGTGCGCCGCTGAGGGGCAGAATCGGGGGAGACCTGACCGGTGTAGGAGTCGTCGATCACGATGGGCTGATTCGTCATGAAACGCAGGCTACCTTCGAATAGGGGCAGGTAGAGCGATGGGCTCGCCTGGTGAGAAAAACGTGTCGGTGGCTCGGCCTACGATGACGATCGCTCGAGGACTCGCGTTTGCGAGGCCACTCGAGACTTCTCCGGGGGGACGGCCCCGGACGATTGACAATGAAGGGAATTGGTGTGGCGGATCGCCTGATCGTGCGGGGTGCGCGTGAGCACAATCTGCGAGGAGTCGATCTCGACCTCCCGCGAGACAGCCTGATCGTCTTCACCGGGTTGTCCGGCTCCGGCAAGTCCAGCCTCGCGTTCGACACGATCTTCGCCGAAGGTCAGCGCCGCTACGTCGAGTCGCTCTCGGCATACGCGCGTCAGTTCCTCGGTCAGATGGACAAGCCGGATGTGGACTTCATCGAGGGATTGTCTCCTGCGGTGTCGATCGACCAGAAGTCGACCAACCGCAACCCCCGTTCGACGGTGGGCACCATTACCGAGGTCTACGACTACCTCCGACTTCTCTATGCCCGCGCAGGTTCGGCGCACTGCCCGGTGTGTGGTGAGAAGATCGCACGTCAGACGCCCCAGCAGATCGTCGACCAGGTGCTCGAGATGGAGGAGGGCATCAAGTTCCAGGTCCTCGCACCAGTGGTCCGTACTCGTAAGGGCGAGTTCGTCGATCTCTTCGATCAGCTCAACACCCAGGGCTACTCGCGAGTGCGCGTCGACGGTGTCGTCCATTCGCTGGCCGATCCGCCGAAGCTCAAGAAGCAGGAAAAGCACGACATCGAAGTAGTGGTCGACCGATTGCAGGTCAAGGCGAGTTCGAAGCAGCGCCTGACCGACTCGGTCGAGACCGCACTTCGCTTGGCTGAAGGCATCGTGGTCCTCGACTTCGTCGACCGTGAAGAAAATGCACCTGATCGTGAGCGTCGTTTCTCCGAGAAGTTGGCCTGCCCGAATGGCCACGCACTCGCGATCGACGATCTCGAACCGCGCTCGTTCTCCTTCAACTCGCCCTACGGCGCCTGCCCGGAATGCACTGGCCTCGGTATCCGCAAGGAGGTCGACCCGGATCTGGTGGTTCCCGATCCCGACCTGAGTCTCGAAGACGGAGCGATCGCGCCGTGGTCGATGGGCCAGAGTTCGGAGTACTTCGGACGGTTGCTCTCCGGCCTCGGCGACATTCTCGGTTTCGACATGAAGACGCCGTGGAACAAGTTGCCGGCGAAGGCCCGTAAAGCAATCCTCGAAGGCAGCGAGGAGCAGGTTCACGTCCGGTACAAGAATCGGTACGGCCGTACCCGTTCTTACTACGCGGAGTTCGAAGGTGTGATGCCGTTCCTGCATCGCCGGCTCGAGCAGACCGAATCGGATCAGATGAAGGAACGGTACGACGGGTACATGCGCGACACGCCGTGCCCGGCGTGTGGTGGTGCTCGCCTGCGCCCGGAAATCCTGTCGGTAACTATCGCGGCTGGGGACTTCGGCAGTAAGTCCATCGCCGAGGTCTGTGAACTGTCGATCTCCGATTGCGCGGACTTCTTGAACAGCCTCACTCTCGGTTCGCGCGAAGAGGCGATTGCGGGTCAGGTCCTCAAGGAAGTTCAGGCACGACTCGGGTTCCTGCTCGACGTCGGCTTGGAATACCTTTCCCTCTCGCGTGCCGCTGGCACGTTGTCCGGTGGCGAGGCCCAGCGAATCCGCTTGGCAACGCAGATCGGTTCCGGACTCGTCGGCGTGCTGTATGTACTCGACGAGCCGTCCATCGGCCTGCATCAGCGTGACAATCGACGACTGATCGAAACCCTGACGCGCTTGCGCGACCTCGGCAACACGCTGATCGTCGTCGAGCACGACGAAGACACGATCCGCACGTCCGACTGGGTAGTCGACATCGGACCGTACGCCGGCGAGCACGGCGGCAAGGTCGTCCACAGCGGACCGTACGAAGAACTGCTGACGTGTGAAGAATCTCTGACCGGCGCCTACCTGTCGGGTCGTAGCTTCATCGAGGTTCCGGCCATTCGTCGGCCGGTGGATCGCAAACGCCAGGTCACGGTCGTCGGAGCTCGCGAGCACAATCTCGACGGCATCGACGTGAGTTTCCCGCTGGGTGTTCTCACCGCTGTCACCGGTGTCTCCGGTTCGGGCAAGTCGACGTTGGTCAACGACATTCTCGCGACCGTCATGGCGAACAAGCTCAACGGTGCACGCCAGGTGCCTGGGCGTCACACACGAATCAACGGTCTCGATCAGCTGGACAAGCTCGTGCAGGTCGATCAGTCTCCGATCGGCCGGACTCCGCGATCGAATGCGGCGACGTACACCGGTGTGTTCGACAAGATTCGAACCCTGTTCGCGGCCACGACGGAAGCGAAAGTCCGCGGTTACCAGCCCGGCCGATTCTCGTTCAATGTCAAGGGTGGACGCTGCGAGGCGTGCTCCGGCGACGGAACCTTGAAGATCGAGATGAACTTCCTGCCGGACGTGTACGTGCCCTGCGAGGTATGCCACGGCGCTCGGTACAACCGCGAAACGCTCGAGGTCCACTACAAGGGCAAGTCGATCGCCGAGGTACTCGACATGCCTATCGAGGAAGCAGCCGAGTTCTTCCAGCCGGTCACCTCAATTCACCGGTACCTCAAGACGCTGGTCGACGTCGGCCTGGGCTATGTCCGACTGGGTCAGCCGGCTCCGACTCTGTCCGGTGGTGAAGCGCAGCGCGTCAAGCTCGCCGCCGAATTGCAGAAGCGGTCCACCGGTCGCACGGTGTACATCCTCGACGAGCCCACCACGGGTCTGCATTTCGAGGACATCCGCAAGCTCCTGATCGTGATCAACGGTCTGGTGGACAAGGGCAACAGCGTGATCGTGATCGAGCACAACCTCGACGTGATCAAGACGTCGGACTGGGTCGTCGACATGGGGCCCGAGGGTGGATCCGGCGGCGGAACCGTTGTGGCGCAAGGTACGCCGGAGGACGTTGCCGCGGTCCCCGAGAGCTACACGGGCAAGTTCCTCAGTGAGGTTCTCACCGCACAGCACGCGCCGGTCAAGGCCAAGCCGATCACCAAGAAGCGTGCGACGAAGGCAGTTGCCGCAAAGAAGGCGGCGCCACGGAAGAAAGCTGCTTCCGTGAGCTAGTAGAAGGTGAGCAAGTAGAAGTCGGTCAGTGATGCCGGGTCGGAATCCGATCCGGCATCACTGCTTTGTCGATCAGGAAGCGGCGGCCTCGAGGATCACCTGGGCGACCTCTTCGGGGCGCGACCACATCGGCCAATGGCCGGTCGGGAGGTCGACGTACGTCACGGGGAGTTTCGCCAGTTCGGCGGCCATCGGATGACCTCCGTCGGCCATCTGGGCGATCACCGCGGAGGGGAAGGTGCTGCAAACGACGGTTGACGGCACCTGGTAGCGCTTTTCGTTCGTCAGGACAATCGGCTCACGCGCGGGCCCAGCCGGTTCGGGGACCGCGTTGGCGCGGAACGTCTCCAGAGCTTTCTCGTCGAGTCCTTCGAGGCTGCTGCCGTCCGCTTCGAGCTCTGCCCACGTGGGGAGCGGAATCTCGATGACATCGGAAGCCAGATCCGGTCGCAGCGCTGCGCCGTCGGGCATGGGGCCCGAGTCGACGTAGACGATCCGAGCGACGCGATCCGGGATGCGATCGGTGACGGCGTACCCCGCCGGGCCGGCGCCGCTGTGTACGACCAAGACCGTGCGCTCGTCGGAGTCCGATACGGCGTCGACGACTGCACGGACGTGAGCGTCGAAGGTGACCGCTGATCGATCTGTGTCTACTGCGTCGAGCCCGGGCAGTGTCAGGCTGGTCACGCGGGTGTCGGAACGTTCGAGGTGTGGGAGTACTGCATCCCAAGCCCATGAACCGAGCCAGAATCCGGGAACAAGAACGATGTGAGTTTTCATGTACTTACAGTGCACCCGGGTTGGTGACAGCAGAGTGTCACCAATTATGTCACCGTTTGGTATCGGAATCTGAGACACTGGTGAACGTGAATCGAGCTGCGAGATTGCATGCTCTCGTCGAGGAACTTCGGCGACAGGGCGATCGAGGGACTACGTGCTCCCGATTGTCCGAGGAATTCGGTGTCACCACCCGGACGATCAAGAGGGATATCGAGACGCTGATGATGTCGGGTGCGGCGATCGAAGCGCGCTCAGGTCCCGGAGGTGGATACCGACTCGTGGGTCGCGCCACGCTGCCGCCGGTGAATTTCACTGTTCCGCAGGCAGTTTCGATCGCGTTGGCCTTGACGGCGATGGGTGATGCTCCGTTTGCGCCGGATGGGCGAGCAGCGCTGGCGAAACTGCTCGATGTGATGGACGAGGAGAGTCGTCGCAAGGTCGCCGAGCTCGGTGGCCGCGTGTGGATTCGCGGTGACGGCGGGGCTCTGACGGATTCGCGCGCGAACCGGCAGGCCGTCGAGCAGGGTCTCGAGCAGAGTCGCGTCGTGTCGTTGCACTACGTGGATGGGGACGGTGCGGAGACGGTGCGGGCAGTTGAGCCGCACATTCTGGCGCAGGACCGTGGGCAGTGGTTTCTCATCGGCTGGTGTCGCCAGCGCGACGCGGTGCGGTGGTTTCGACTCGATCGAATGCGTCGGGCCACGCTGACGAACGATCACTTCACACCACGCGATTCGACCGTCTTCGGGCAACCGCCCGAAGACGCTCGGCCTGTTTCTCCCCGTAGGTGAGTGACTCAGTCGATCATGTTGCGGGCTGCGGCAACGGAATCCGTGATCAGTTCGGTCAGGGCGGTCACATCGACGTCGCTCAGCCGTTTGACGTACAGGCAGCCCTTGCCGATTTTGTGCTTGCCGAGGCGAGCGAGCGTGTCGGTGTAGTCGTCGAAGTTCAGCGACAAGTACAACGTGAGCGCGGTGGCCCTGGGGGAGAACCCGATCAGTGGGGTGTCACCTTCGTGGCCACTCGCATATCGGTAGTGCCGTGCCCCGAATCCGATGATGCTCGAGCCCCACATGACAGCAGGCTCGCCGGTTGCGGCCGACAGCAGGGAGATCAGCTCCACGGCGTCGGCGCGTTTGCGGTCGTCGACGCGTGAAATGAATGCGTCGACGTCCTCGGGCGTCGGTTGAGTCTTGTTGGCGGTTGCCAACTCAGTAGACCGGACCGGTGAACTTCTCGCCCGGTCCCTTTCCTGGCTCGTCCGGGTGCGAGGACGCCTCACGGAATGCGCGCTGCAGGGCTTGGAGGCCTTCACGGATGGGTCCGGCATGAGGGCCGAGGTATTCGACCGACGCAGTCACGAGTCCGGCAAGTGCCGTGATGACTCGACGCGCTTCGTCGAGGTCCAGGTAGGGGCTGGAAGACGGATCGGCGTCGGAGAGGCCGAGTTTTTCGGCAGCCGAACTCATCAGCATCACTGCAGCACGGCTGATGACCTCGACCGCGGGAACTTCGGAGAGTTCGCGGACGTCGGGGTTCGCGCCGTCGGTGTTCTGTTCTGCCTCGAAGTTCTCACTCATGGATGTAAGGATTCCATCAGGCCGTGACGGTGTTGAATCGGGCCTCTCCCGGCAGCACTGGGAGCGGCACCGATTTCTTTCATCTGTGGCGACCTGTTACTCTTGTTGTAACGACCGCCTCCGACTTGTTCGGGGGCAGCAAGTGGAGTCCGACTCCCACCTCTGCGCGGCAGGTGAAACTGCAGTTCAGTGGTTCCGGTCACCTGTTATCGGAGATCATTCTTCGTCAGGTTCCTCGCTCAGTCGAGGAGATAGGTTTCGGCGTGAGCTGGATCTTATGTGATCGGTCGACATCGGGCCCCGCGGATGAGCAATCATCACAGCGGGGCTTTTTTGTTGGGGTGCGGGCGGTACGGGCTGCGTGCGGTCATGAAGACCGCACCGTTCAACCTAGGAGGCCCCATCAGCACTGAGACCCGCATCAACGATCGTATCCGCGTTCCCGAGGTTCGTTTGGTCGGACCTGGCGGCGAACAGGTAGGCATCGTGCGTGTTGAAGATGCACTCCGCTTGGCCCTTGAGGCCGACCTCGACCTGGTCGAGGTAGCTCCTGACGCCCGTCCACCGGTCTGCAAGATCATGGACTACGGCAAGTTCAAGTACGAGGCTGCACAGAAGGCACGTGAGTCACGTAAGAACCAGCAGCTGACGGTCATCAAGGAGCAGAAGCTCCGACCCAAGATCGACGACCACGACTACGAGACCAAGAAGCGCAACGTCGTTCGCTTCCTCGAAGCCGGTTCCAAGGTCAAGGTCACGATCATGTTCCGCGGACGTGAGCAGTCACGCCCCGAACTCGGCTACCGCCTTCTGCAGCGTCTGGGAGCAGACGTCGCAGATCTCGGATTCGTCGAAACCTCGGCAAAGCAGGACGGCCGAAACATGACGATGGTCCTGGCACCGCACAAGGGCGCCAAGACTCGTGTCAAGGCGCAGGAGAGCGCTCAGGCGCCAGTGGCTCAGGCTGCTCCGCGTCCGGCTCCGGCCGCACCGGCTTCCAGTGAAGCAGCTCCGGAAGCACCGGCGACCGGCGATGCCGCT
Source organism: Rhodococcus sp. IEGM 1306 (assembly GCF_036541985.1). Classification (NCBI taxonomy): domain Bacteria; kingdom Bacillati; phylum Actinomycetota; class Actinomycetes; order Mycobacteriales; family Nocardiaceae; genus Rhodococcus; species Rhodococcus sp. IEGM 1306. Next base: position 26,830 of record NZ_JAZHFF010000006.1, on the reverse strand, counting down.
CCCGAGGCTCCGGCCAGCTAGTCGATTTCCCAAGATCCACCACGTAACAAGAACTGAGGACTCCATGCCCAAGATGAAGAGCCACAGCGGCGCCTCGAAGCGATTCAAGGTGTCCGGCAGCGGAAAGCTCATGCGCCAGAAGGCCGGCCGTCGCCACCTTCTCGAGCACAAGTCCAGCAGGGTTACCCGTCGTCTCGACGGTGTCGCTGTTGTCAGCCCTGACGACGCTCCGCGCATCAAGCGCATGCTCGGCATCTGAGTCGCCCCCTTACTGACCACCCGGGGCCGTACTTTCAGCCCCTAGATTGACAGGATTTTTCAAGTGGCACGCGTAAAGAGGGCGGTCAACGCCCAGAAGAAGCGTCGTTCAATTCTTGCTGCATCCAGCGGCTACCGTGGACAGCGTTCGCGTCTGTACACCAAGGCCAAGGAGCAGCAGCTCCACTCGCTCACCTACGCGTACCGCGACCGTCGTGCGCGCAAGGGCGAGTTCCGCAAGCTGTGGATCACGCGTATCAACGCTGCAGCTCGTGCAAACGACATCACGTACAACCGCCTCATCCAGGGCCTGCGTCTGGCAGAGGTCGACGTCGACCGCAAGATCCTGGCTGAGCTCGCTGTCTCCGATGCCGAGGCCTTTGCCGGCCTGGTCGCACTCGCGAAGGCCGCTTTGCCGGCTGACGTGAACGCTCCTGCCGGAGAAGCAGCCTGATTCACGCATCACAGCAACGGCCCGTGGACCCGCTCACCGAGCGGACTCCGCGGGTCGTTTCTGCTGTCAAGCTCCTGCGCACAGCAGAACGACGCAAAGCAGGACGTTTCCTCGTCGAGGGCGAGAACTCGGTCACCGAACTGTTGAACGGTGCACTCTCGAATGGCGAGGCCCGCCCGGTACACGACCTCTTCTACACCGAGGACGCAGCCGAGCGCTATCAGCACGTCATCGATCGGGCGCTGACCGCTGGAGTTCGTGTTGCTCTTGTGACCGATCGAGCAATCAAAGCTCTGAGCGATACCGTCACGCCGCCCGGACTCGTTGCCGTCAGCGATCTACTGGATGTACCGCTGAGCGCAGCCGTCCATCAGGAGACCCGCCTGCTCGCAGTGCCGGTCGAGGTCAACGAACCAGGTAACGCGGGCACCGTCATTCGCATCGCCGACGCAGTGGGTGCCGATGCGGCAATCCTCGCCGGCGACAGCGTCGATCCGCACAACGGCAAGGTCGTTCGTTCGTCGGCGGGCAGCCTCTTTCACCTGCCAGTCGTCCGCGATCGAGACACGGTGTCGGTGATCGAGCAGATTCGCGCAGCCGGCATTCAGATTCTCGCGACTGCAGCTGACGGCGAGGTCGATCTCGACGAGGCCGACGAGTTGCTGAGCAAGCCGACGGCCTGGCTGTTCGGTAACGAAGCGCACGGTCTCGATCCGGCGATCGCCGCCCAGGCTGATCATCGGGTGCGGATTCCGATCCATGGCCGCGCCGAAAGCCTGAACCTCGCGACAGCGGCGGCAATTTGCCTGTACGCAAGCGCACGGGTGCAAAATCGCACCACCGATCACGGCTGAAAACGCACGCGAAGACCTCACGGAATCCCATTTGCGGAAGCCTGAGACAATACAAGAGCAGAGACAATGCTCGAGCGAGTTCGAATGCTCGCTCGCAGTACAAGAAGTAAGCAGTACAAGAAGCACGCAGTACGAGAAGTAAACCGAGAAGCGACAGGAGCGTCACAGCCGTGGCCAAAAATGAGGGCGCGACACCGCCGGAGGTCGACGCGAGTGTACTCACCGAAGAGGCGTTGACCGCTGCGGCTGAGAACGCCGAGAAGGCGCTGGCGGACGCCGCCGACCTGGATGCGCTGGCGCACGTCAAGGTGGAGCACCTGGGGGACAAGTCCCCGATCGCCCTCGCTCGCCGGGGACTCGGCAGCCTTCCGGGCAAGGAAAAGGCGGACGCCGGTAAGCGCGTCAACATCTTCCGCACTCGGATCAACAACGCGTACGACGCTCGTCGTGAGGTCCTCCTCGCCGAGCGTGACGCCGCGGTGTTGGTTGCCGAGGCAATCGACGTCACTCTGCCCTCCGATCGCCACCCCGTCGGGGCGCGTCACCCGATCAGCCTGATTTCCGAGCAGGTCGCCGACGTATTCGTCGCGATGGGTTGGGAAGTTGCCGAGGGTCCGGAGGTGGAGACCGAGCACTTCAACTTCGACGCGCTCAACTTCTTGCCGGATCACCCTGCCCGCACGATGCAGGACACCTTCCACCTGGCACCCGAGAACTCTCGCCAGGTGCTGCGTACCCACACCTCGCCGGTGCAGGTCCGCACGATGCTCTCGCGTGAGGTACCGATCTACGTGGTGTGCCCGGGCCGCACGTTCCGCACCGACGAACTCGATGCGACGCACACGCCTGTCTTCTCGCAGGTCGAGGGCCTGGCCGTCGACAAGGGCCTGACCATGGCCAACCTGCGCGGGACTCTCGACGCGTTCGCTCGTGCCCTTTTCGGCCCCGAGACGCGTACCCGTATGCGCCCCAATTACTTCCCGTTCACGGAACCGTCGGCCGAGGTCGACGTCTGGTTCGCGAACAAGAAGGGCGGCGCAGGCTGGGTCGAGTGGGGCGGCTGCGGCATGGTCAACCCGAACGTTCTGCGCGCCAGCGGTATCGATCCCGACGAGTACTCGGGTTTCGCATTCGGCATGGGCCTCGAGCGGACCCTGCAGTTCCGCAACGGTATCCCGGACATGCGCGACATCGTCGAAGGTGACGTCCGTTTCACGCTGCCCTTCGGTGTCGCAGGCTGACCGATCCGGTCCGCGGAACCTTCACAAAGACTTATCGACAAACGAGAGAGCTGAGCAGACGTGCGAGTAGCGCAATCCTGGCTGACCGAGATCCTGCAGCGGGCAACTCCCAACTGGGAGGTGACCCCGGAAGAGCTGGACGCCGGGTTCGTCCGGGTGGGACTCGAAGTCGAGGAACTCGACACACTCGAGGCGATCGACGGCCCGTTGGTCGTCGGCAAGGTCGTCTCCATCACCGAACTGACCGAGTTCAAGAAGCCGATCCGCTTCTGCCAGGTCGAGGTCGGCGAACCCGAGCCCCGTGGCATCGTCTGTGGCGCGCGCAATTTCAACGAGGGTGACCTCGTCGTCGTTGCGTTGCCCGGCGCGGTGCTGCCCGGCGGATTCGAAATCGCCACTCGCAAGACGTACGACCAGGTGTCCGACGGCATGATCTGCTCCGTCTCGGAACTCGGTATCGGCAAAGACCATTCGGGCATCTTGGTGCTCGAGCCTGGTACCGCCGAACCCGGCGCAGATGGCAACGAGTTGCTCGGTCTCGGTGACACGATCATCGAACTGAACATCACCCCGGACCGTGGCTACTGCTTCTCGGTCCGCGGTCTCACGCGAGAGCTCGCGTGCGGCTTCGATCTCGAATATGCCGATCCCGCTTCGGTTCCCGCGCACCCGGCTGAGGGTGAAGCCTGGCCGGTGCGCCTCGAACCGGAGTCCAAGGCTTCGCGTTTCGTGATGCGGAAGATCACGGGTATCGATCCGCAGGCAGTGAGCCCGTGGTGGCTGCAGCGTCGACTTCTGCTCTCGGGTGTTCGCCCGATCTCGCCGGCCGTCGACGTCACCAACTACGTGATGCTCGAACTCGGTCAGCCTCTGCACGCGTTCGATGCGACCTCGGTGCAGGGCGACCTGGTGGTCCGTCGCGCCAAGGCGGGGGAGAAGCTGACGACGCTCGACGACGTCGAACGCACGCTCGATCCCGAAGACGTTGTCATCGCCGACGATTCCGGAGTCATCTCGCTGGCTGCCGTCATGGGCGGCGCAACCACCGAGGTGGGAACGGCAACGACGGACATCCTCCTCGAAGGAGCTACTTGGGATCCGCTCGCAGTCTTCAAGACGGCGCGCCGGCACAAGCTGCCGAGTGAGGCGAGCAAGCGTTTCGAGCGCGTCGTCGATCCGGCAATTCCGCTCGCGGCCGTCGACCGCGCAGCCGCTCTGCTGGTCGAGATTGCCGGCGGACGGATCGAACCGGTCCTGACCGACGTGGGCGATGTTGCCCCTCGCGCTGCCATTCGCATGGATATCGACCTGCCCGACCGTGTCGCCGGAGTCACGTACCCCAACGGCACCGCAGCTCGCCGCCTCACCCAGGTTGGCTGCAACGTCGAGGTCGGCGTCAGCGAAGAAGGACACGGCCAGTTGGTCGCGACGCCGCCGTCGTGGCGTCCGGACCTGGTGCAGCCTGCGGACCTCGTCGAGGAAGTTCTTCGCCTCGAAGGTCTCGAGCAGATCCCGTCTGTTCTTCCCGCCGCTCCGGCCGGACGTGGGTTGACTCCGTCGCAGCGGCGAAAGCGCACGGTCTCGAAGGCCGTGGCTCACGCCGGTTACGTCGAGGTCCTTCCTCCGGTCTTCCTGCCGACGAACGTCTTCGACGTCTGGGGCCTCGACGCGGATGATCCGCGCCGCAACACCAGCAAGGTCCTCAACCCGCTCGAAGCCGATCGTCCGGAGTTGGCGACCACGCTGCTCCCGGGTCTGCTGGAGATCCTGGCTCGCAACGCTTCTCGCGGTCAGCGTGATCTGTCGCTGTACGGCATCGCGCAGGTCGTCCTGCCGGGCCCCGACACCAAGCCGGTGGATGCATTGCCGGTGGATCGTCGCCCGACGGACGAGCAGATCGCGAACCTGATCGCGTCGTTGCCGGCACAGCCGGTGCACATCGCTGCAGTGTTGAGTGGTTTGCGTGAGCCGAGCGGCCCCTGGGGTCCTGGCCGTCAGGCCGAGGCTTCGGACACTTTTGCAGCAGTGCGGGTCATTGCAGCTGCAGCAGGCGTCGAGGTGGAACTGCGTGCGGCGCAGTACCTGCCGTGGCATCCCGGCCGTTGCGCCGAGGTTGTCGTTGACGGCACCGTAGTCGGTCATGCGGGCGAACTGCATCCGGCTGTTCTCGAGCGTGCGGGATTGCCTGCGCGCACTTGTGCACTGGAGATCGACCTCGACGCTTTGCCGTTGGTCGAGAACCTGCCGGCGCCGCGCATTTCGCCCTTCCCCGCAGTGCTCCAGGACGTGGCGGTTGTTGTCGATCGCGATATTCCGGCAGCCAAGGTGCAGGAAGCTCTGCGTTCCGGCGGCGGTGAGCTTCTCGAAGACATCCGCCTCTTCGACGTCTTCGAGGGCGAGCAGGTCGGTGAAGGCCGCAAGTCGCTCGCGTTCGCATTGCGATTCCGTGGTGTCGACCGGACGCTGACCGAGGACGAGGCCAGTGCCGCGCGCGATGCAGCGGTCGAGGCTGCCTCCAAGGCCGTCGGTGCGCAGATGCGCGGCTGATTTCCTCAACTGATCACAGAGCCCACGTCCATCCCAGGTGGTCGTGGGCTCTGTCGTGTTATCGGCTTTTCGACTGAGGTGAATCGGAAAGCCACACATCTGGCGCAACGGTGTCCGTCCGTCGCCCTTGCTGGTCGAGCACGTGGCCGAGCAGTTTGCGCAGATACAGCACGATAGATCGTTCCGTGACGCAAAGACCCGGAATCTCCTTGCGCAGACGAGTTTCAAATGCATCGAGTTCTGCAGGAGAATGCAGCCACAACTGAACCACCAGGTTGTCGGGGCCGACTACAGCGAAGCAGTTTCGAACTTCCGACGCCCGACTCAGCACTCGTCCCGCCGTATCGAGAAGCTCGGGTTCGACGCGGCACCACAAAGTGGCGAGCACGGGAAGGCCGGCCAGCGGCCGCGCGAATTCACACCGCAGCGCCACCAACCCCGAAGACGTGAGCCGGTCGATCTGGCGTTTGCACGCAGCGGGACTGACACCGATCGCGTCGGCCAACTCCTTCATGGGAGTGCGCCCGTCGTAAGCGAGCTTCGTCAGAACCTTGCGATCCTGTTCGGATATCCCGGTCGGCCGAGCGCGCACGGCAGGACGGTTTTCGCTGGTGGTCAGCACACCCTTCTCGGACGGTGCCAGCGCATTGAGTCTCCATCGCCCACCTTCGGTGAACCAGCGTGTGATGATCGAGGTTCGTGTCGCCAGTACACCGTCGATCGTTGCGACGTCTTCCGAGATGAAGCGCGACATCGACGCCAGATCCGCGGTACCGGCTGTGACGAGCAGATCTGCTCTGCCCGTTGATGCTTCGATGGTCACGGCGTGGGCCGAGCGAGTCAACCGTGCCGCGATGGTGTCGAGAAGAGCAGGTGAGCAATCGATTTCGATGATCGCTGTGACGATGCTGCCCAGCACCTGTGGCCCTGGAGTGACCGTGACCCAGGCCAACGACGATTCGGAGAGTTGATTCCAACGACGGGCGAGAGTCGCGGCGTCGAGTTCGAGTGGTTCGGCCAACGAAAGCCACTTCGATCGCGGTGCGAGCTGGAGTGCATTGATTATCCTCAGATCGATTTCATCTATCCTGCGACCGTTGCCGGCATCTGGTGCGCTCATAACGTCATTATCCGGCATATTGCTGCAAGATTCGGACTATCTGCGACGCTCGACGGATGATCACAGAGGAGAAGTACGCGCTGATCGGAGCGGGCCCGTCTGGATTGGCCGGCGCGCGAAACCTCGATCGGGCCGGGATAGCGTTCGACGGCTTCGAGAGCCACGACGACGTCGGTGGGCTCTGGGACATCGACAACCCGCACAGCACCGTCTACGAGTCGGCGCACCTCATCTCTTCGAAGGGCACCACCGCATTCGCGGAGTTCCCGATGGCGGATTCGGTGGCCGACTACCCGAGCCACGTCGAACTTGCCGATTATTTCCGCGACTACGCCGATACTCACGATCTTCGCAGGCACTTTGCCTTCGGCATTACCGTCGTCGACGTTTCGCCGGTCGATTCGCTATGGCAGGTCACCACGCGCAGTCGCAGCGGTGAGACAACAGTCGCGCGGTATCGAGGCGTGATCATCGCGAACGGAACGCTGTCGAAGCCGAACATGCCGACTTTCCGGGGCGACTTCACCGGCACGTTGATGCACACGAGCCAGTACCGCAGCGCCGAGATCTTCCGTGGGAAGAAGGTACTGGTCATCGGAGCGGGCAACAGTGGATGCGACATCGCCGTCGATGCCGTCCACCAGGCCGAGTGCGTCGACCTGAGCGTTCGGCGAGGCTACTACTTCGTTCCCAAGTATCTGTTCGGCCGACCCTCGGACACCTTGAATCAGGGAAAGCCGTTGCCGCCGTGGATCAAACAACGCGTCGACACCTTGGTACTCAAGCAGTTCACGGGTGATCCGGTGCGGTTCGGATTTCCGGCACCGGACTACAAGATCTACGAATCGCATCCGGTCGTGAACTCGTTGATCCTGCACCACATCGGGCACGGTGATGTGCACGTGCGCGCCGACGTCGACCGGTTCGAGGGGAAGACGGTGCGGTTTGTCGACGGATCGTCTGCCGATTACGACCTCGTTCTCTGCGCCACGGGGTATCACCTCGACTATCCCTTCATCGCGCGCGAGGACTTGGACTGGTCGGGCGCTGCCCCGGACCTGTTCCTCAACGTCGCGAGTCGCCGCCACGACAATCTCTTTGTTCTCGGCATGGTCGAAGCATCCGGTCTCGGGTGGCAGGGCCGTTTCGAGCAGGCCGAGTTGGTGGCCAAATTGATCACCGCACGTACCGAAGCCCCCGCCGCGGCGCGGGAATTCTCGGCGGCGGCGGCCGGTCCTCCTCCCGATCTGTCCGGGGGATACAAGTACCTGAAGTTGGGACGAATGGCCTACTACGTGAACAAGGACGCCTACCGCTCGGCGATCAAGCGGCACATCGGACTGCTTGATGCCGCTCTGACGAAGGGAGGACAATGATGCCGATCGACGACGTGGTGCTCAACTTCAACCCGGGATCGTTGATGATCCTCAACGCGGTGCTGGCCGCGATCATGCTGGGGATCGCCCTCGACACCTCGGTCGACGACTTTCGTCGTGCGCTCACCAAACCCAAGGCGATGGCGGTGGGTATTGCTGCGCAGTTCCTGCTGTTGCCGGCAGTGACTTTTCTCCTGACGCTGATTCTCTCGCCGGCTCCGTCGGTAGCACTCGGCATGATCCTGGTGGCGTGCTGCCCGCCAGGGAACATCTCGAACGTCCTGACTCACCGGGCGGGCGGCGACGTCGCACTCTCGGTGTCCATGACGGCGGTGTCGAACGTCCTCGCGATCTTCCTCATGCCGCTCAATCTCGCGTTCTGGGGGAGTCGACGCCCGGAGACCGACGCTCTGTTGCAGTCCGTGAACCTGAATGCGCTCGAGATGGTCGCGCAAATCGCCCTGATCATCGGCGTGCCGTTCGTTCTCGGCATCTGGGCGGCACAAAAGTTCCCGGAGATCGCCGCGAAAGCGCAGCCTTGGGTGAAAAACGGTTCGTTGGTGGCGTTGTTGATCTTCATCGTCGCGGGTGTGTCAGGGAATGCGTCGTACTTCGTCGACCACATCGGGGTGGTACTGCTCGCGGTCTTCCTGCACGACACGGTTGCCCTCGCACTGGGATACTTCTGCGGCGCCGTCACCGGGTTGAACGAATACAGCCGTCGCGCCGTCTCTTTCGAGGTCGGCATCCGCAATGCCGGACTGGGGCTTGGCCTGGTGTTCACGTTCTTCGACGGGCTCGGTGGCATGGCCGTCGTGGCCGGCTGGTGGGGGATCTGGGACATCATCGCCGGGTTGGCTCTGGCGACGATCTGGTCCAAGCGACGCGCCCGAAAGGCGGTACCGGCATGACCGTCGCACTCGTCACGGGCGGGAACGGGTTCCTGGGTACCGCTGTCATCGACGCACTGATCGCGCAGGGCATCGCCGTCGTCTGTGTCGACCTCACGGTCAAGGACACGCCCGACGATCGCATCCGCCGCGTCAGGGCGGACGTCTGCGACCCCACAGAGTTGGGGCGGGTGTTCGGTGAGTACCGACCGAACGTCGTGATCCACCTTGCGTCCATCGTGAATCCCGGCAAGAACACGACAGCAGAGCAGGAGTACCGCGTCGACGTCGACGGGACACGAAACGTGCTCGCGGCCTGCGTCGAACACGGGGTTGGACGGATCGTCGTGTCTTCGTCCGGAGCGGCGTACGGCTACCACTCCGACAACCCACCGTGGATCACCGAGGACGTACCTGTCCGAGGCAACGACGAATTCACATACAGTCGCCACAAACGCCTGGTCGAGGAGATGCTCGCCGAATATCGCGTCGAACACCCGGAGTTGGAACAGGTTGTCTTCCGGATCGGCACGATCTTGGGTGAGAGCGTCGACAATCAGATCACCGCGTTGTTCGATCGCCGCAAGCTGCTCAAGGTTGCCGGGAGCGACAGCCCCTTCGTCTTCGTCTGGCACACCGATGTCGCGGGCGCTTTTGCGGAGGCCGTGACCGGAAACCAAGTGGGTATCTTCAATGTCGCGGGCGACGGCGTGCTGACCGTCGACGAGTTGGCTTCCCGGATGGGCAAGAGCACGGTGACGCTTCCTGCATGGTTGCTGCGAGGCGTTCTACGCGTCGGACGGCGATTGGGCGTAACGGAACACGGTCCGGAGCGCGTCGGATTTCTCCAGTACCGACCGGTTCTCGACAATCGGCGGCTCAAGGAACAGTTCGGATACGTCCCCGAATACTCGAGCGAGGAAGCGTTTGTCGCGTATCTCGCGTCACGCTGACCCCTTCGACGGACGGTCGTGGAAGGATCGGAATTGTCCGTCGGCGTTTTCGAGAAGGGACTGACAGTGTCACGAAATGATGGGTCCGAACATGATGGGTCCGTGCACCAGGTAGTCGAGGCCGCCAGTGCACTCGACGACAAGGACTTCCTCGCGGTCGTCCGCGCAGTGGTCGAGCGTCGTCCGAGTTTGTCGGTCCTTCTTTCCGTGGTGGACACCGCTGCCGCGAGCCTCGAGCCGAACCGCGTCGAGGACGAGAACGAGATCACCGACGCCGAAGAAGTCGAACTACCCGACACCGTTGTGGAGGTCGACGAGATCATCGACGTCCCGGTGGTACTTGCGACCGATCCGAGAATTCCCGAACCCGACTACACCGAAGGGGGAGTGCCCACTTTCGACCGCGTTCGGGAGAAGATAGAGGGGCGCTTCGGTACTTCCATAGGTTCGTCCGAACTGGCGCACGAGAGTCCTGCCGGAAAGTCCGTCGACGAGCAGTGGGACGAGCGCCAGAAGGCCGCAAAGGCCAAGCTCGAGGAGATCCGGCGATCCATGGGTAAGTAATTATGCATTCCGATGCACAATGATGCATACTGTGTGACATGACTGAAGGTGGTACGACCGAGAACGCACGCAAGCCGATCAGAGTCGCCGTTGCCGGCGCCAGTGGGTACGCCGGTGGTGAGGTTCTGCGTCTGCTTCTCGGGCACCCCTCCTATGTCGACGGCAGCCTGGTTATCGGTTCGCTGACCGCCGGTGGCAACGCCGGTTCGACGCTCGGTGAGCATCATCCGCACTTGCTTCCACTCTCTTCGCGGGTACTCGAAGAGACCACTGTCGAGATCCTCTCGGGTCACGACGTCGTCTTCCTCGGTCTCCCACACGGAAATTCGGCTCAGTACGCCAAGTTGCTGCCCGAGTCGACGGTCATCATCGACTGCGGCGCGGACTTCCGGCTGCAGGATCCCGCAGCCTGGGAGAAGTACTACAAGAGCGCTCATGCCGGCACCTGGCCCTACGGTCTTCCTGAATTGCCCGGTGCCCGTGAGAAATTGGTAGGCGCAACCCGCATCGCCGTTCCGGGCTGCTACCCGACGGCAGCGAGCCTCGCGCTGGCCCCCGCCGTTGCCGCGGGGATCGTGGACTCACACGTGAACGTAGTTGCGGTCAGTGGCACTTCGGGCGCCGGCCGGGCACCGAAGGCTGATCTGCTGGGTTCCGAGGTCATGGGCTCCGTCCGTGCGTACGGCGTCGGCGGCGTCCATCGCCACACCCCTGAGATCATTCAGAATCTCTCGGCCGCAGGCGGCAAGGACATCAGTGTCTCCTTCACTCCGGTGCTCGCGCCCATGCCGCGCGGCATCCTCGCGACCTGCACGGCAGCCACCACGGCCACCGAAGAGCAGGCAAGCGAAATCTACGAAAAGGCATACAACGACGAGCCGTTCATTCATGTGCTGCCTGCCGGCATCTTCCCGCAGACCGGCGCTGTGATCGGATCCAACGCCGTGCAGATCGGGGTCACCGTTGACGCCGACGCCGGTCAGCTCGTTGTCATCTCGGCAATCGACAATCTCACCAAGGGCACCGCCGGTGGCGCGGTGCAATCGATGAATCTCGCCCTTGGCCTACCCGAGACCGCAGGTCTCTCTACCGTGGGAGTAGCTCCGTGAGCACCGACAATCCGCAGCAGATCGACAACGCAACCGAGCCTGACGCGACCGTTGCAGACGTGGTTCACGTCGCCGGGGGACGTCTGCTCCGCACGCAGGGCGTCACCGCACCTGCCGGATTCCGCGGTGCCGGAATTGCTGCCGGTATCAAGAAGAGTGGCAAGTCGGACCTCGCATTGGTGCTCAACGAGGGACCCGATCTGGCCGCTGCCGGCGTCTTCACCCTGAACAAGGTCAAGGCAGCTCCGGTGCTCTGGTCTCAGCAGGTCCTGACGACGGGCAAGCTGCGCGCGGTGGTGCTCAACTCGGGCGGCGCGAACGCCTGCACGGGCGCGGGTGGATTCCAGGATGCACACAAGACTGCCGAGGAAGTTGCTTCGGCACTGAGTAATTGGGGCACCGAGACGGGCGCGATCGAGGTCGCTGTCTGTTCGACCGGACTTATCGGTGACCGCTTGCCCATGGACAAGCTGATCCCCGGTGTCACCGAGGTAGTGCACGAACTCGCTGGCGGAATCTCCGGCGGCACCGACGCGGCATACGCGATCATGACCACCGATACCGTGCCGAAGCAGGCGTCGCTGCACCACGCGAACAAATGGAACGTCGGCGGAATGGCCAAGGGCGCAGGCATGCTCGCGCCTGCGCTGGCCACCATGCTGTGCGTCGTCACGACCGATGCTGTCGCAACGGCCGAGCAGCTCGATACCGCTCTGCGCGCCGCCACCCACCTGAGCTTCGATCGCCTCGACGTCGACGGCGCCACGTCCACCAACGACACAGTGCTCCTGTTGGCCTCCGGCGCCAGCGGTGTCACGCCGACGCAGGACGAACTGAACGCCGCAGTGCTGGCCGTGTGTGATGATCTCGCGGATCAGTTGATGGCAGACGCCGAGGGCGTCACCAAGCGGGTCAAGGTGACGGTTCGCGGCGCGGCGTCCGAGTCCGATGCGTTGATCGGCGCCCGGACCATCGCCCGCGACAGCCTGGTCAAGACGGCACTGTTCGGATCCGATCCGAACTGGGGCCGCGTCCTCGCCGCAGTGGGTATCGCCCCCATCGAGCTCGATCCCGATCGAATCAGTGTGTCCTTCAACGGGAGTCCCGTCTGCATCGACGGCGTCGGCGCTCCGGGAGCGCGTGAGGTGGACCTGAGCGGGATCGACATCGAACTCGACATCGACCTGGGAATCGGCAACGAGTCCGTGAGCATTCGCACCACGGACCTCTCGCACGCGTACGTCGAAGAGAACTCGGCGTACTCGTCATGACCGAGACGTATCCCGTGATCAGCGAGCATCAGAAAGCGCATGTCCTTGCCGACGCGCTGCCGTGGCTGCAGCGATTCCGAGACAAGGTGGTCGTGGTCAAGTACGGCGGAAACGCCATGATCGACGAGACACTCAAGACCGCCTTCGCCGCGGACATGGCGTTCCTGCGGACTGTCGGCATCCACCCCGTCGTCGTGCACGGCGGCGGCCCGCAGATCAACGCGATGCTGGCACGCCTTGGCATGAAGGGTGAGTTCCGCGGTGGTTTCCGGGTCACGACGCCCGAGGTGATGGACGTCGTGCGGATGGTGCTCTTCGGTCAGGTGGGCCGTGAACTCGTCGGGCTGATCAACGCGCACGGTCCGTACGCGGTCGGTATCTCCGGTGAGGATGCGCACCTGTTCACCGCTACTCGACGCACTGTTGCGGTCGAGGGGGAGCAGACCGACATCGGCCTGGTCGGAGACGTCACTACCGTGAACCCAGACGCGGTACTCGATCTCATTGCGGCAGGACGTATTCCGGTGGTCTCGACCATCGCGCCCGACGCCGACGGCGTCGTCCACAACATCAACGCCGATACCGCTGCTGCCGCACTGGCCGAGGCGATCGGTGCCGAGAAGCTCGTTGTCCTCACCGACGTCGAGGGCCTGTACACCGATTGGCCGGACCGAGCCTCGCTGGCCACCGAGATCGACACCGACGCCCTTGCTCAGTTGTTGCCGAGTCTCGATGCCGGCATGGTGCCCAAGATGGAGGCCTGCCTTCGCGCGGTGCGCGGAGGTGTGCCGTCGGCGCACGTGATCGACGGTCGGCTCGAACATTCAGTCCTACTCGAACTTTTCACCGGTGAAGGAATCGGCACGATGGTCGTGCCGGGTTCCTCGGTCGCCGGTCCCCAGCAGGGAGCTATCTCATGAGCACGATCGATCTGCAGCAGCGGTGGTCCGCTTCGCTGATGAACAATTACGGCGTACCCCGGGTTGCTCTCGTCCGCGGTGACGGCGCCGTACTCACCGACGCCGACGGCAAGCAGTACGTCGACTTCCTGGCAGGAATCGCGGTCAACATCCTCGGACACGGACATCCGGCCGTCGTCGAAGCCGTCACTACTCAGTTGTCGACACTCGGCCATGTTTCCAACCTGTACGCCAGCGAGCCGGTCGTCGAGTTGGCGGAGCAGTTGCTCGCTCATCTCGGCAACGTCACCGGGCGCGCGTTCTTCTGCAACTCGGGTACCGAGGCGAACGAGGCTGCCTTCAAGCTCGCTCGCGCCACCGGCCGGAAGAAGATCATCGCAGCCGAAGGCTCCTTCCACGGTCGCACGATGGGGGCACTCGCTCTGACGGGTCAGCCGGCAAAGCGGGCGCCGTTCGAACCGATGCCCGCCGGTGTCGAGTTCGTGCCGTACGGCGACGTCGAGGCACTCGAGCAGGCCGTCGATTCCGACACCGCCGCTGTGTTCCTCGAACCGATCATGGGTGAGGGCGGCGTCGTGGTGCCACCCGAGGGATACCTCGTCGAGGCTCGGCGGATCACCGCCGAGCGCGGTGCACTTCTCGTGCTCGACGAAGTGCAGACCGGCATCGGCCGGACCGGCTGGTTCTACGCCCATCAGGCAGTCGGCATCGTGCCGGACGTCATCACCCTCGCGAAGGGACTCGGTGGCGGAATGCCGATCGGCGCCTGCATCGCGACCGGGGCAACGGCCGAGTTGTTCGGACCGGGTAAGCACGGTACGACGTTCGGTGGCAATCCGGTTTGTGCTGCGGCGGCACTTGCCGTGCTGAAAACCATTGCAGCGGAAGACCTGATCTCACGCGCCGACAGCTTGGGTAAATCCATCTCGGCGGGCATCGAAGATCTGGGCCATCCGTTGGTCGACTACGTACGGGGATCAGGACTGTTGCTGGGTGTCGTGCTGACCGAGGACGTCGCGCCGGCGGTGGAAAACGCAGCGCGCGAAGCCGGGTACCTTGTGAATGCAGCGCAACCCGGAGTGATCCGGTTGGCGCCGCCGCTCATCCTCACGGACGAGCAGGCCGAAACCTTCGTGGCAGCACTACCTGCCATCTTCGACAGCGCACTATCGGCTGACCAGCCGGGGGAGAAGTGACTACCGTGGTGAAACACTTTCTCAGGGACGACGATTTGACTCCGGCACAGCAGGCCGAAGTTCTCGAACTCGCAGCGATTCTCAAGAAGGACCCGTTCGCTCGGCGTCCGCTCGAGGGTCCCCGCGGAGTCGGTGTCATCTTCGAGAAGAACTCGACGCGTACACGTTTCTCGTTCGAGATGGGCATCGCACAGATGGGCGGCCACGCTGTCGTCGTAGACGGGCGCAGCACTCAACTCGGTCGTGAAGAGACCTTGGCGGACACCGGACGCGTTCTCTCCCGCTACGTCGATGCCGTCGTGTGGCGCACGTTCGGCCAGAAGCGACTGGAGCAAATGGCTACGGGTGCAACGATTCCCATCGTCAATGCATTGTCCGACGAATTTCATCCCTGTCAGGTTCTGGCCGATCTGCAAACGCTGATCGAACAGAAGGGTGAGCTCAAGGGGCTGAAGCTGACCTACCTGGGCGACGGCGCCAACAACATGGCTCACTCGCTGATGCTCGGCGGAGTGACCGCAGGCATAGACGTCACCATCGCAAGCCCCGCCGGCTTCGAACCGGCGGACTGGGTCGTGGCAGCAGCACGCAAACGCGCCGAGGAAACCGGCGCGACCATCACCCTGACGCAGGACCCACAGGCCGGCGTCGTCGGCGCCGACGCGTTGGTCACCGACACCTGGACCTCGATGGGTCAGGAGAACGACGGACTCGATCGGGTCGGACCTTTCCGTCCGTTCCAGATCAACAAGGAGCTGCTCGCAAAGGCAGATCCGAAGGCCGTCGTCCTGCACTGCCTGCCCGCGCATCGCGGCGAAGAAGTCACCGACGAGGTTCTCGACGGGCCGCAGAGTGTTGTCTGGGACGAGGCGGAGAACCGTCTGCACGCCCAGAAGGCATTGCTCGTGTGGCTGCTGGAACAGCGAACCCAACTGGACCCGGCGTGAGCGTCGCTCCCACTCGGGCTGGTCGCCAGTCGCGCATCATCGCGCTTCTGGCGGCTCACCCTGTCCGAAGTCAGACGGAGCTGGCGGCCTTGCTCGGTGCCGAGGGCATCGAAGCAACGCAGGCGACGCTCTCGCGTGACCTCGAAGAGCTGGGAGCGGTGAAACTGCGAGCCGCCGACGGCGGCGCCGGTGTTTACGTGGTGCCGGAGGACGGGAACCCGGTACGCGGTGTGGCCGGCGGTACCGACCGCCTCTCACGGCTGTTGGGTGAGTTGTTGGTCTCCACCGATTTCAGCGGCAACATGGCGATCCTCCGGACACCGCCGGGAGCCGCGCACTACCTCGCGAGCGCACTGGATCGGTCCTCGATGCCGGACATCGTGGGCACGATCGCCGGAGATGACACCATCTTCGTAGTGGCCCGGGAACCGCTTTCCGGAGCGGAACTCGCGGCCATGATCGAATCGCTCGCCTGACCCCTTATTCTTTGATAGAGATTTTCAACCGAAGGAGCACAAAAACCATGGCCGATCGCGTCGTACTCGCCTACTCGGGCGGGCTGGACACTTCTGTTGCCATCAGTTGGATCGGTAAGGAGACCGGCGCTGAAGTTGTCGCCGTCGCCATCGATCTGGGGCAGGGTGGCGAGGACATGGAGGTCGTGCGTCAGCGCGCGATCGACTGCGGCGCAGTCGAATCCGTTGTCGTCGACGCCCGCGACGAGTTCGCGGACGAGTACTGCTTGCCGACCATCGCGGCCAACGCCCTGTACATGGACCGCTACCCGCTGGTCTCGGCCATCAGCCGTCCGCTGATCGTCAAGCACATCGTCGAAGCTGCACGCTCGCACGGCGGCACCATCGTCTCGCACGGTTGCACCGGTAAGGGCAACGACCAGGTTCGCTTCGAGGTCGGATTCGGCGCCCTCGCACCCGACCTTCAGGTCATCGCACCGGTCCGCGACTACGCCTGGACCCGCGAGAAGGCCATCGCCTTCGCCGAAGAGAACAACATCCCGATCAACGTCTCCAAGAAGTCGCCGTTCTCGATCGACCAGAACGTCTGGGGCCGCGCCGTCGAAACCGGATTCCTCGAGGATCTGTGGAACGCGCCGACGAAGGACGTCTACGACTACACCCAGGACCCGACGGTCAACTGGAACGCACCCGACGAGCTCATCATCAGCTTCGACAAGGGCCGCCCGGTCGCCATCGACGGCCGCCCGGTGTCGGTTCTCGAAGCCATTCAGGAACTGAACAAGCGCGCAGGCGCTCAGGGCGTCGGCCGTCTCGACGTCGTCGAGGACCGTCTCGTGGGCATCAAGAGCCGTGAGATCTACGAAGCTCCCGGCGCCATGGTTCTCATCACCGCGCACCAGGAACTCGAACACGTCACCCTCGAACGCGAACTCGGTCGCTACAAGCGTCAGATGGAGCAGCGTTGGTCCGAGCTGGTCTACGACGGACTCTGGTTCTCGCCCCTCAAGGACGCACTGGACACGTTCGTCAACAAGACGCAGGAACGCGTTACCGGCGACATCCGTCTCTTCCTGCACGGTGGAGCCATCACCGTCAACGGTCGTCGCAGCCCGGAGTCGCTCTACGACTTCAACCTCGCGACGTACGACGAGGGCGACAGCTTCGACCAGTCCGCATCGAAGGGCTTCGTCGAGATCCACGGTCTGTCGTCGAAGGTCGCCGCGAAGCGCGATCTGGGACTCTGAGCCATGACGGCTCACGGTGACGGAGACGCTCAAAAACACGGCACCAACGAAGGTGCGCTGTGGGGCGGGCGGTTCGAGTCCGGACCGGCCGCTGCCATGGCGGCGCTGAGCAAGTCGACTCACTTCGACTGGGTCCTCGCTCCGTACGACGTGCGGGCGTCGCAGGCGCATGCGCGTGTGCTGAACAAGGCAGGCCTGCTCAGTGAAGCCGACCTCGTGACAATGCTCGACGGTCTCGACCGCCTGGCGGCAGATGTTGCCAGTGGCGCCTTCGGGCCCAGCGAGTCGGACGAGGACGTACACGGCGCACTCGAGCGCGGTCTGATCGAGCGTGTCGGGCCTGAGGTCGGTGGGCGCCTGCGTGCTGGACGTTCGCGAAACGACCAGGTGGCCACGCTGTTCCGCATGTGGCTTCGCGATGCAGTCCGCCGCATCTCCACCGGAGTTCTCGACGTGGTCGACGCATTGGCGACTCAGGCCGGGGCGCATCCGGATGCCGTGATGCCGGGCAAGACGCACCTGCAGGCGGCTCAGCCGGTCCTGTTGGCGCATCACCTGCTCGCTCACGCACATCCACTGTTGCGGGACGTGCAGCGCCTTCGCGACTTCGACGTGCGAGCTGCGGTGTCCCCGTACGGTTCCGGTGCACTGGCCGGTTCCTCACTCGGACTCGATCCCGAAGCGATTGCGGCGGAACTGAAGTTCGACAGCTCGGCCGAGAACTCGATCGACGCAACGGCTTCGCGTGATTTCGCAGCCGAGGCAGCGTTCGTGCTCGCAATGATCGGTGTCGATCTCTCCCGTATGGCGGAAGAGATCATCATCTGGAGCACACCGGAGTTCGGCTACATCACGCTTGCCGACGCGTGGTCGACGGGATCGTCGATCATGCCGCAGAAGAAGAATCCGGATGTCTCGGAACTGACGCGCGGTAAGTCGGGTCGTTTGATCGGCAACCTGACCGGATTGTTGGCGACGCTCAAGGCTCAGCCGCTGGCGTACAACCGCGATCTGCAAGAGGACAAGGAACCGGTTTTCGACTCGGTTGCGCAGCTCGAGATGCTGCTCCCGGCCATCACCGGTCTGGTGCAGACGCTCGAGTTCCACACCGAGCGCATGGCGGAACTAGCTCCGGCAGGGTTCACGTTGGCCACCGACATCGCGGAGTGGATGGTGCGTCAGGGCGTGCCGTTCCGGGTTGCCCACGAGGCTGCCGGAGCGTGCGTGCGTGTCGCCGAAGCACGAGGGGTCGGACTCGAAGATCTCACCGACGAGGAGCTGGCCGGCGTCGACAGCGCGCTGACACCCGCTGTTCGTGAGGTGCTGACAGTCGAGGGTTCCATTGCTTCGCGCAACGCGCGAGGCGGCACTGCGGGGGTGCGGGTTGCCGAGCAGCTGGACGGAGTCAAAGCAGTGGCGCAGTCACTGCGGGAATGGACCCTGTGACCTCGCGGTCACGAGTGTTGTCGCTCTCTTTTCGGCAGTAGTCCTTCGGTCGTACGCGGTCAGGTAGCAGAATTTGCTCCCTGACCGCGTACGCGTATTCATCGTCAGTAGGCTTGTCGCGCGCGGGAAAAATGAGACTGACGTCACATGGTGAGTAACTTGGGAGTGAAATGGTGGGATTGAATTCCAAGTCTGTGCTGGGCCCGATTCGTCGGGTGGTTGCGACAGCACAAAACGGCCTCGAGGTCGTCCGGTTGGGTGGGCTGGAAACGGATGCGACCACGTCGCCGTTCGAGATCGTCGAACGCGCAGCGATGTATCGGCTACGGCGCTACTTCCCGGACAGTGACCCGGAAACCGTCGGCGCACCGATCTTGCTGATCCCGCCGATGATGATGTCGGCGAACGTGTACGACGTGACCCGTGACCAGGGCGCTGTGGGAACTCTGCACGAGATGGGCCTTGATCCCTGGGTCGTCGATTTCGGTTCGCCCGACTCCGAAGAGGGCGGTTGGGATCGTAACCTCGCCGATCACATCATCGCTCTCAGCGACATCGTCGATCACATCCACCGTCACACCGGAAAAGATGTTCACATCTCCGGTTATTCGCAGGGTGGCATGTTCGCCTATCAGGCTGCCGCGTATCGGCGTAGTCGAAACATCGCCAGCGTCATCACCTTCGGCAGTCCGGTCGACACACTCGCCGCGCTACCCTTCGGCATCCCGGCGGGATTGGCAACCAAGGGTGCAGATTTCCTCGCCGATCACGTCTTCAATCGCCTGGCGGTCACCGGGTGGATGGCCCGTACCGGGTTCCAGTTGCTCGATCCCGTGAAGACGCTGAAGATGCGCGTCGACTTTCTGCTTCAACTGCACGACCGTGAGGCGTTGCTTCCGCGGGAGCAGCAACGCCGCTTCCTCGCGACCGAGGGTTGGGTCGCGTGGTCGGGGCCCGCGGTAGCCGAACTGCTCAAGCAGTTCATCGTGCACAACCGAATGATGACCGGTGGGTTCGTCATCAAGGATCAATTGGTCTCGCTCGCCGAGATCACCTGCCCCATCCTGGCATTCGTCGGTGAGGTCGACGACATCGGCCAGCCGCAAGCGGTTCGAGGCATCAGTCAAGCCGCTCCGCGGGCGAAGGTCTACGAATCTACCTTGC
Source organism: Rhodococcus sp. IEGM 1306 (assembly GCF_036541985.1). Lineage (NCBI taxonomy): Bacteria > Bacillati > Actinomycetota > Actinomycetes > Mycobacteriales > Nocardiaceae > Rhodococcus > Rhodococcus sp. IEGM 1306. The sequence continues at coordinate 6,797 of NZ_JAZHFF010000006.1, read as the reverse complement.
GTGCAGGCCATTTCGGTTTGGTTGTCGGTTCCACCGCGGCCAATCACACCTGGCCGACCACCGGTGAATTCGTACAGTGGACCGAGACGGGTGGACCCCTCCCGGACCGTATCGCGAACATGGTCTACGGCGCCGACCTCGAAGACCAGACCGGTGTGTCGATCAGCAATCGGATTATCCACACCGTCGCCTCGGTCGCTGAAGTAGGTGCAGGAGTCACCAAGGGAATCAGTGACCTTGCCGCCGGTGCGTTGCGCGGCACTTTCGAATTGTCGGGAGAAGCGGCACGAGCGTTGCCACGTCTGGCTCGACTCAACCAGATTCAGCCGCACACCAAGATCTCGCTGAGCCAGTTGCTGGCGGAGCAGCGTCGAAAGGCGCCGAACGGCGAGTGCTTCCTCTTCGACAATCGCGTGCACACGTATGAAGCGGTCAACGCGCGTATCGACAATGTCGTGCGTGGATTGACCTCCGTGGGAGTGCGTCCGGCAGCGCATGTCGGTGTCCTGATGGAGACCCGTCCCAGCGCACTCGCGGCCATCGCAGCCCTGTCGCGACTTGGTGCCGTCGCGGTCATGCTTCCGCCAGGCTCCGACATCACGGCGGCGGTCAAGCTGGGGTCGGTCGATCGGATCATCACCGATCCGGAAAACGTCGATGCTGCAGTGGTTACCGGTCGGCCGGTACTGGTGCTCGGCGGCGGCGATGCCCGTGGCCTCGAGGTGGATCCGTCACACGACGTGATCGATCTCGAACAAATCGATCCGACGAAGGTCAATCTGCCCGGGTGGTACCGACCGGATCCCGGTGTCGCCCGCGAACTCGCCTTCATCATCTTTGCGGAATCCGGCGGTGTGCTCGAGGCCAAGCAGATCACCAACTACCGGTGGGCATTGTCGGCCTTCGGCACGGCTACGGCGGCAGATCTCGATCGCGGTGACACCGTGTACTGCCTTGCGCCACTCCATCATTCGTCGAGTCTGCTCGCGACCATCGGTGGTGCCATGGCCGGTGGCTCACGCATTGCGCTCTCACGTGGACTGAACCCCGCGAGGTTCGTCGAGGAAATCCACCGCTACGGCGTGACGGTCGTGAGTTACACGTGGTCGATGATGCGCGAGATACTCGACGAGGATCTTCTTCTCATCGACGGTAGTCATCCGGTCCGCCTGTTCATCGGTTCGGGCATGCCCCATGGTCTGTGGAAGCGGACAACGGAGGCGTTCGACCCCGCGCAGGTACTCGAGTTCTATGCGTCGACCGAAGGCGACGTGATTCTTGCCAATGTTGCAGGTTCCAAAGTTGGTTCCAAGGGGCGCCCGCTGCCGGGTAGCGCGCAGGTGCGGTTGGCGGCATACGACCCGCTGAGTGGTCGGCTCCTCGAGAACGGAAACGGATTTGTCCGTGAGTGCGCCGAAGACGAGGTCGGATTGCTGCTCGGGCGCGCGGGATTCACCGCCGATCTCTCGGGCGGAGCCATGCGAGGTCTCTTCCAAGCCGGCGATTCGTGGATTCCCACCGAAAATCTCTTCCGCCGGGACGCCGACGGCGACTACTGGCTGATCGACCACAAGAACACGGTCATTTCCACGCTCCGCGGTCCCGTGTTCACCCAGCCGATCGTCGACGCGTTGTCGAGTGTGGCGCGGGTGGATCTTGCCGTCGCATACGGAGTCGGTGACGCGCCGCATCAGCTGGCGGTCGCTGCCGTGACTTGGCGTCCGGGGCGGCAGTTCCGTTCTGCCGAGCTTGCAGAGGCCCTCTCGCGCATCGCTTTCGACGCTCGTCCGGATATCGTGCAGGTGGTTGACGAGATCCCGGTGGGTTCGTCGTACCGTCCGAGCTCCACTGCTTTGGCTGCGGCCGGATTGCCGGCGCCGGGGCCACGGACCTGGTTCCTCGATTCCGAGTCGCAGTCGTACAAGCGGCTGACCAAGGCAATTGCCGCGCAGTTGATGCCGACGAGGGTGAGCACCGGAGCACGGTAGCCTGAGGACATTCTGTTTGATCGGTTCGAGAGGACACACGTGGCTATTGATTCGACGTTGCTCAGCATTTTGGCCTGCCCCCAGGACAAAGGCCCGCTGCTGCTGGTCGGGGACGAGTTGCTCTACAACCCGCGCCTGCGACGTGCCTACCCGATCGAGAACGGCATTCCCGTTCTGTTGATCGACGAGGCACGCGATGTAGCGGACGACGAACACGAGAAGTTGCTCGCGCGGGCTGAAGGCTAGATCGGTAATTCACCGATCAGGTACCGCTGGAGGTTCGGCGCCACCAGCGGTACCAACGCGTCAACGCTCAATGATGCGAGTGGTTCGAGTCCGAGCACATATCGCGTGACAAGCAGTCCGGCCATCTGAGATGCCACCAATTCCGCTCTGATCAAGCCGGTACCAGGTGGTGTGTCCACCCGCGGAATGATGTCGCGCAATACGACATCGAGCAGAAAGCTCTGGATCAACTGCGATCCGTCGCCGGAAATGGCTGATCGAAAAGCCGCCAGAATCGCCGGCTGGTGTTCCGAATCCCATAGCCCGATCACCGCCCGGAGAAGGCTTTCGCCGAGGTTTTCGGTCGGGGAGGTGTGAACCGGTCCCAGTACCTTTGCTGGATCGATCGGTAGCGCGATCGCAGCGGTGAACAACTGCTCCTTGCTCCCGAAATGGTGATGAATCATAGCCGGATCGACGTCAGCGGCCGCAGCTATCGATCGAACGGTTGTTCGTCGAAAACCGTTCTGGGAGAACGCCCGTCGCGCCGAATCGAGGATCTGCGCGCGAGTCTCCGACTTGCCCGGTCGTCGCCCCGAACGAATCGGTGCAGGACTCGTGTCCTTGTCGGTCATGGAGTGCGGCGATCGAGTGTGGCCGCGGCCAGCGAGAGTGCGGCGGCGGCGAAGCCCGCCATGACGGCGAGATCACGCCACATCTGACCCGTCGCGTCGGCATGCATCGACACTTGCTGAAGTGCGTCGACGGCGTAGCTCAAGGGGAGGACGTTGCTGATCCATTCGAGCCAGGTCGGCAATTGGTCGCGCGGTACCAGGAGTCCGCAGAGGAAGAGCTGTGGAACCACAACTACCGGCATGAATTGCACCGCTTGGAACTCGGTCTTCGCGAATGCGCTGGCCAACAGGCCTAGCGCAACGCCCAGTATTGCGCCGAGAACTGCAATGACGATGACCCAGGCAAGACTGCCGGCGATGGTGAGTCCGAGGAATCCGAAAGCAACCGCGCACGCGAGGGCTGCCTGAGCGGCGGCGGAGAGCGAAAATGCCGCCCCGTATCCGGCGAGAAGGTCGAGTTTGCCCATCGGTGTGGTGAGCAGGCGTTCGAGGGTTCCTGAACTGCGTTCGCGCTGCATGGCGATGGATGTGACCAGGAACATCACCACAAACGGCAAGATTCCCAACATCGTGATCGCCACTCGTTGGAAGAGCGAAACCTGGCCGGGTGGCGTCGGGACGTCTTGGTAGAGGAAATACAGCAAAATCATCAACAACGACGGGACCAACAAGATCATGGCCACCGTGCGATGGTCCTGGCGGAGCTGAAGCAGAATGCGTACGGTCGTAGCGCCGAAGATCCTGATGCTCATGATATTTCACCTCCGACGGGTGAAGTCCGAATCAGCTCGAGAAAGGCGTCCTCGAGCCGTTCACATCTGGTTTTGGCGCGCAATTCATCGGGTGTGAGTTGAGCGAGGAGGTGCCCGTCTCGCATCAGGATCAGCTCAGCGCAGTGGTCGGCCTCATCCATGACGTGGCTGGAGACCAACAGGGTGGTTCCGCTGCGAGCAAGGTCAGCGAATCGTTCCCACAATTCGACGCGAAGCACCGGATCGAGGCCGACGGTCGGTTCGTCGAGGATCAACACATCAGGTGACGCCACCAACGCGCAAGCCAGCGAGACTCGCCCGCGTTGACCACCAGACAGATCGGCGGCGGTCTGGTCGGCGTATCGGCTCAATCCGACGGCGTCGACCGCCGCTGCGACGTCGGCGCCGGACTTGCCGTAGAGAGCGCCGAAGTACTGGACGTTTCGAGTGACCGTCAGGTCGCCGTACACGCTGGGGGATTGGGTGACATATCCGACCCGGCGGCGAAGAGCAACGGAACCGGCGAGGTCGCCCAGCACTCTGACCTCACCACTTTCGACGATCTGTGTTCCGACAATCGCGCGCATCAGGGTTGTCTTGCCGCAGCCGGACGGGCCGAGCAGTCCGGTGATCGATCCTGCTGATACCTGCAGGTCAAGCGAGTGAAGAACTTCGTGCTTGCCGCGAATGACTCGTAGTCCGCGGATATCTATTGCCGGCGTTGTGGTCACGGTTCGCCTCGTTTCAATAATTCATCACTTGTTGAATTATGCGACTCGGCCGACCGATGAGTCAACGGCGTGGGCACAATCGAAGGGTGAGCATCGAGACCTTGGAAAATGTGGAGAACCCGTTGGAAGCGGGCCTGACAATTCTCGGCTCGACCCTGACCGTCGACGACATCTCGCTGAGGATCGTCGAGGTCGAGGCGTACGGAGGGGAGAGGGACGGGCCATGGCCGGATCCGGCAGCACATTCGTATCGGGGGAGAACGCCGCGGAACAGCGTGATGTTCGGGCGGGCGGGGCGTCTCTACGTCTACCGCAGCTACGGAATGCACTTTTGTATGAACATCTCGTACGGCCCGGATGGTGTCGCGGGTGGTGTTCTGCTCCGAGCGGCCGAAATCGAGGCCGGTCACGATGTGGTGTCTGCTCGGAGATCGCCGGATCGACCATCTCACCAATGGGCCAGAGGGCCGGGTAATCTCGGTGCTTCTGTCGCAATCACGTTGGCGGACAACGGAACAGACGTGTTCAACCCTGCCTCTCGGATTCGGCTCGAATTGGGGGAGTCGAAGGAATGGGTCAGTGGACCGCGGGTGGGGGTCAGTACCGCGGCGGAGGTTCCGTGGCGCCTGTGGATTCCGGACTCGCGAGCGGTGTCCGCGTATCGCCGAAGCCCGCGAGCGCCGGTCATTTCGTGAAGATGGGATGATCGAGTCCGTGACTGAGAATATTCTCGACGAACTGACCTGGCGCGGGCTGATCGCCCAATCAACCGATCTCGACGCTTTGCGTAAAGATCTCGAGGCCGGACCGGTCACGTTGTATGCGGGCTTCGACCCGACAGGACCGAGCCTGCACGCAGGTCATCTGGTTCCGCTCCTCGCGCTCAAGCGGTTTCAGCGCGCCGGCAACCGCCCGATCGTTCTTGCCGGCGGTGCAACGGGCCTGATCGGAGACCCCCGTGACGTCGGGGAACGGACGATGAACTCCGCCGATACCGTCGCGGACTGGGCAGGTCGCATCCGTGGTCAGCTCGAACGATTCGTGGATTTCGACGATTCGCCGACGAGCGCGGTCATCGAGAACAACATGAACTGGACCGGCAAGATGTCGGCCATCGACTTCCTGCGTGATGTCGGTAAACATTTCTCCGTGAACGTCATGCTTGCGCGTGACACCGTGAAGCGTCGTCTCGAGTCGGACGGGATGTCGTACACCGAGTTCAGCTACATGCTGCTCCAGGCCAACGACTACCTGCACTTGCGACGCGATCTCGGCTGCACTCTGCAGGTCGGCGGGTCCGATCAGTGGGGCAACATCATTGCCGGCGTCGAACTCAACCGTCGTGTCGACGGTGAGAGCGTTCATGCAATGACGGTTCCGCTGGTGACCTCGGCCGATGGCAAAAAGTTCGGAAAGTCGACCGGTGGCGGAAGTTTGTGGCTCGACCCCGAGATGACCAGCCCGTACGCCTGGTACCAGTACTTCGTGAACACTGGCGACGCCGACGTGATCAAGTACCTGCGCTGGTTCACCTTCCTGACTGCGGACGAACTCGCAGAGTTGGAGACTGCAACGGCAGAGCGGCCGCATGCGCGAGAAGCGCAGAAGCGACTTGCCGCGGAGATGACGACCTTGGTTCACGGGGAACACAACACCCGTGCTGTCGAGCTCGCCAGTCAGGCGTTGTTCGGCAAGGCGGAGCTGGCGGAACTCGACGAGTCGACGCTAGCCGCGGCGCTGAAAGAAGCATCGGTCAGCGAATTGGCGCCGGGGGAGCCGCGCACGATCATCGATCTGCTCGTGACGAGCGGCTTGTGCGAGAGCAAGGGGGCCGCTCGACGCGCCGTGAAAGAGGGCGGTGCTTCGGTGAACAACCAGAAGGTGTCGGCCGACGACTGGGAGCCCACCGCATCCGATCTGCTTCACGGCAGCTGGTTGGTCGTCCGGCGCGGAAAGCGCAACTTCGCCGGCGTGAGAATCCTTCCGAACTGACGTGTGTGGGGTCACAGTTGTCTTGCGGGGCTCCTGTGGCCGCTGGTGGCCCGCCTCCGGGCGGGCTACCAGCGGATTTAACCTGTCGAACATCTGCGACCTGCACGTTTGACGCTCAGTTTTCATTCGCGTAACTTTGTCCAAGTCAGAGCGACACGGACACCAACCCCGACCGACAGGCCGGGGAAACGCGGTTGGACGAAGTCGGAGACAATCACGCTCAGCGGGAACTTGCTTCCCTGGAGCGAACAAGCTAAGATTGTAACCCTTGCCCCGGAGCTTTCAACCTGGTTGAAGTGATGGTGTGTGCGTGTTCTTTGAGAACTCAACAGTGTGTCGATGAATGTCAGTGCCAAAATTTTTTTGGTACTTCACATCCGCGAATGATCAACCGCCTCTTGGGGTTTGGTTGGTTTGTGTGTGGTGTGAGTATTTTTCGTCGGTGATTGTTCATTCTTCCGTCTGAATGGTTGC